>CAVQPV010000001.1:0-205278 GCA_963714715.1 Pirellulaceae bacterium
ATGTTCCTGCTGATTCCGGGCATGACGCTACTCTCCGTTGGCAACGCAGCGGAGCCCAATCCCGAAACCGAGCCACAAGTCGAAAGCAAAAACTCCGCCGCCGGTGATTCCGCCGGTGGTCCGACCGCCACCAGCCCGACCGGGCGACCGCTTAGCCTGGCTCATGCAGTGTGCCTACCGTGACTGGCCGGCCGCCGACGATCGTGACAACGAGTTCTTTACGAACTTCAAGTACTCACGGATCACTGGGATTGAAGCTACCCGCGACGTCGCGCCGCGATCCAAGCAAGGTGATCAAGCACGACGGCAAGTACTACGTCTGGTACACGCGGAGAGAGAAAAACGGTCAGCGACCCGGTCGGGATCGACAACGGCACCGACAAGTTCCCTGCCTTGGACTGGGATCTGGCGGAGATTCACTATGCAACCAGTACCAACGGATTTGACTGGGAGGAAGCAGGGGGTCGCCGTGCCCAGGGCTCCCAAAGGCCAATACGGTGATCGCTCGCTGACGACGACAGACATCCTGGTTTTCAAAAGGGAAATACTATTTGTATTACCAGACCTTCACCGGTCCCTTTCGAGGCGACCTTGGTGATCGCTGTGACGTGAGCTTAGCGTGGGCCGATGCTCCCGATGGTCCTTGGACAAAGGCCGGGGGATCCGGTCGTCCCTTTGGGTGGCGAGGACGAGTGGGACGGTGGAGCCATTCATGACCCATTCGCAATCATCTACCAAGGAAAAGTATGGCTCTTTTACAAGGGGGAACCTCTCCATGGTGGCAACGTTGCGAAAGGGCTGGTTCGAGCCCAGGGAGTCGCCCTGGCAGACAAACCGGAAGGCCCCTTCATCAAGCATCAACTCAATCCGCTGTTGAATTCCGGCCATGAAACGTGTGTTTTTCCCTGGAAGGAGGGATTGGTCGCGCTGGTCACGGTAGACGGCCCCGAAAAGAACACGGTTCAGTATGCACCCAACGGAATGGATTTCAGACCGGTGGCCAGCATTTGTGTTCCGCCCTACGCGCCCGGCCCCTATTGTCCGGACGTCTTCTTAGACAACTCAAACGGAATGGGAATCAAGTGGGGCCTGGCTCATATCAGCGAGGTTGAGCGAGAAAGGGGCTACCGGAAGTCTCGCACTCGCAGATCGTTTCTGGTGAGATTCGACTGCGACTTGCGCCGGGAATACGACAACCCTTACTACAAGAACAACTGGGATCAGGTGGGGAAGTACAGCGAGGAAACTTTCTTCCATACGCGAACGATCATGGATGAAAAGCAAAACAAAAGGCGTTGGAGGAGACGCAGAAAGGAACGTATTGACCGTCCTTGATCACCGGCGCCGTGCATTCAGGAGGCATTGTCGCCGAGTTCTCCGAACTCGGAAGCAGTATCCCGATCGGCATGTTAGGGAGGCAGTCAATGCGGTTACCGAGTTCGGAGAACTCGGCGACTAGCACTCTGTTCGTCACGGGATCTTCAAATGATGAAATTTAAAATTCGTCAAAGGCAATCTGTTGCGAGTTGATGCCGAATTCGTTTTTCAGCATGACTTGTGCCGCCTGAATCATCATGGGCGGACCGCACAAATAATACTCAATCGATCGAGGGTCCGCATGTCGCTCGAGGTACTGTGTCCGCAGGATGTCATGAATCAAGCCAGTGTGCCCGCGCCAGTTGTCTGAGGGCAATGGCTCCGAGAGCGCGAGCTGAAAAGCAAAATTCGGGAATCGCTGCTCCAATTCTCGGAAATAATCCTCGTAGAAGATTTCCTGTCTGACCGCGCGCCGTACCAATAAGTCACTTTGCGGATGGTTCCCAGCGTTTCAAAGAGATGCGAAATGTGCGAACGCAACGGCGTGCCATTCCTGCACCGCCCCCCAAGTAAACGATTTCTTTGTCGGTGTCTTTAATCAAGAAGTCACCGAAGGGGCCAATGGCGGTGACTGTATCGCCCGGTTTCAAGTGATGCACATAGCTGGAGCCGATGCCCGCATTACAGTCTTGGCCGCGCGGCGGCGTCGCGATGCGAACATTGAAGCGAAGTTGCTTTCCGCTATCGCCGGGTGCGGTCGCCAATGAGTAGTTACGGCGAGTTTCGGTTGGATTGCTGGACTTGTAATCGAAGACGTGATGCGCATTCCAAACGCTGGCGTAGGGTTCCGGCACGTCGAAGTCGCTGAACTTGATTTGATCGTAGGCTGGGATGTCCAGTTGGATGTATTGACCGGGTTGATACTCGGGGAAATCACTGTCGTCGACCGGCTCGAGGACCAGTTCTTTGATGAAGGTGGCGACGTTGCTGTTGCTCGCAACCTTGAACTTGTAGGTCTTTTCCGCGAGTCCGCAGCCACCGGCGGAAGCGAGGTTGATGTGGAGTTTCCCGTTGGCCACTTTTACGTCATACGTCTTGAGCGCGACGCAGACGGGAGGACGCACCGGAGCGCCGTCGGTGATATCGAAACGACCGTTGTGCTTGGGACATTCGATGATCTTGCCCTTCACCAAGCCATCGGCGAGGTGCGTGTTCCCGTGTGTGCAGATGCCATCGGTGGCGTGATACGTATCCGCGGTCGTACGATAGACCGCGTAAGTCCGGCTACCATGGTCGAAGCGGATGACGTCGTTCTTGCCGAGGACTTCCGCATCACAAATCTCGATCCAGCCGTCCACAACTTCACGACCCTTGGCAGTGATCGCCGGTGTGGTCGGTACCGTGCCGACGGGACGTGCCGTGGATGGCAACTTGCGCCGCACATAGTAGCCCGGGTCCTTGATCTGCCGCAGAACTGCCGGAATGATTTCGCGGTAAGCCGCGGTCAGGCTCGGATACGCTGGGGGGCAATCGTCCTTGGTCAGTTCATACAGCTTCGGCAACTGGTGATACGGCACCAAGGGGGAACATGTGATGTTCCAGATGGTAGTTCATATTCCAATAGAGGAAGCGGTGGACGATATTCAGCTTGATGGTCCGACAGTTCAGCCGGTGATCGAGCACGTTTTCGGCAAGTGCTGCGTGCTGTGTCCAGCCGTAAATCGGCATCAGCCAGGCACCATAGAGGTTCGGCCCGAGGACAAACACCAACGGTAGCCAAGTCTGATAGTAGATGCAAAACGCGAAAATGACCGCATAGATCGCAACGTAAATGCGAGCACGCAGAAACACCTTCGCGTATTCCGACTCCGGAATGAAAGTCGCTTCTTCCGCGTCGACACGTCCCACGCAGTGTAGGCCGATGTTCACGAGATAACGTCGAAAGGCCTTGAAGTTGATGCACTTGAGCAGCATCGACATCAGGCTGGAGGGCGGGATGGCAATCTCTGGATCGCGTCCCACGATGATCGTATCACTGTGGTGGCGAGTGTGACTCCAACGCCAGGGCACCGATTCGCGCAGCACCATGAACGATGCGACCTCGTAGAGCAGGTTGTTAAGCCAATCGGTCTTGAATGCCGTGCCATGACTGGACTCGTGCCATCTGGCGTCGGATGCCGATGCCCAGAGCACGCCATAGATCATCATGGGAATCAGCGCCCATGCACTTCCCCACAACGCGAAGGTCGCGTAACCGGCAATCACGATCAGCCCGAAATAGATCAGACAATCCCTGATGGCCGGCCCATCCTTCCGCTCGAGCAGTTTCCGCAACTGATCCTTCGGCACCGGCGAGCAATACCAATCTGCCTCCGCCAGTCCGCGCTGGATGGCCAATTCGGTGTCGCGGCCAACCAAACTGTAATCTTTGATTCTTGCGTCTTCGCAGTAACCCTCAGGCATCGCCGTGGTTTGCAGGCTCATACTCTCGTGGCCTCCGCGCAGTGGCTTTGGCACTTGGCGGCCGTATCGTGCAGATGTTGCCCCGGCCGAAGAGTCTCCCCACAGGGCCGCGCCGGTTGCGACTGGTTGGGTGGAGGATTTCATGAAACGACGACGCTTGTCGAGAAGGGTGGACGATAGCTGGTCCCAATTTACGCTCGGGAGAGACAGCACAACAGCAGCGATCGCGAAACCTTCTATCATTATTGCATTTGTTTACTGGTCATCCGTGTTATTGCAGTTGCAATCGTGCTTGTAGACGCGTCTTCAATTCCTCCACCAACGCTGGATTCGTCTCTGCAATATTTCTCGTTTCCTTTTCCGCCGACGTATGATCGTACAATTCCGCATGGCCGTCTTTGTGAACGATCAGACGATAGTGGTCGGTGCGAATTGTTTTGGCAGGTCCACCATAGGAAATCGCTGGATGCCCGGGCGAAGTAGGCTCTTCCAATAACGGACGCAAGGAAACTCCGTCAACAAAATCGGGCTGCGGCAGTCCCGCCAAATCGCATAGGGTGGGAAATAGATCCAGAGATTCGACCATTGAGTTGGTCGCTTGGCCCGGTTTCTTGATGCCTGGATAAGACACAATCAGCGGCGAACGCAATGATTCCTCGAACAACGTGTGCTTGCCCCACACCGCGTGCTCGCCGAGATGCCAGCCGTGGTCGCCCCAAAGAATCACGATGGTGTTCTTGGCCTTGCCGGTTTCTTCCAGCTTCTCCATGACTCGGCCGACCTGCGCGTCAGCGAAACTGACGCAAGCGGCGTAGTGCTTGCGAACTTCCAGGGCGAATTCGGCATCCTCGTTTGGATTTCGATTCCAACGGTTGTACTTCATGAATTCGCCTGATCTGTGCCAAGTTGTCTGCCCCGCAGGTTTGGTTGGGTGCGGCGTCGGCGGAAGCTGCGCGTCGAGGTATGGCTGCAAGTATTTCGCCGGACAACCAAACGGCAGGTGCGGCCGCAGGATTCCCACCGCCAAGAAAAACGGTTTTTCAGAATCGGAGCTCAGTCCGGCGAGTTGCCGCAGAGCTTCCTCAGTCGAAACGCCGTCCGGGTAGATGGAATCCGGCCCTTCGAGCGATTGAAAAACGTCCATCTCGCCGGCATTGACACGAATTTCGCCGTTGGCCAAACCATGCATCCAACCTCGCGGGTGTTGCCATGCGCCGGTAGGCAACAAGTGCCGGTCCCAGGAATTCGGCATTTCCGGTTGAGCGTCATCGTCCCAGTCTTTTCCTCCGCGGCCACCGGGATGATGCGAAACCTTGCCGACCGAAACCGTCGTATAGCCGTGTCTACGAAACCAAGCCGGCATGCTCGGCGGAACGGACTCGGGATCGGCCTTCAGCTTGGCCGCTCGCTGAAACAACGCACTGTTGCCGGCGCCTCCGTAGCGTCCCGTCAACAGGGTGTATCGGGAAGCACCGCAAGTCGGCGCCTGAACGTAGTGACGGTGGAACGCGCGTCCAGCCGCGGCTAAACGATCAATGTTCGGCGATTGAATATACGAGACGCCAAAGCAAGCCAGTTCCGGCCGCAGGTCATCGACGCACAGCAGCAGCACATTGAGTTTGCCGTCAGCCGCGAATGAAAGCGGGGAAAGACAAACCGCGGCCGTCAGTACAAGTAGCTGAAATAGTGATTTCATAAGCGGGTCTCTGTTGAGGATGTTGAGCAGAATAATCAGGATCGGTCGCGCCGCACACTCCCCGGGCTGGCCTTCAACGCGGTCATGCCGATGTGATCCCATACGGTTGACGTTGTGCACGTGACAGCCAGGCGTTGGCTTCATCGTCGCCGACAATCTCTTCCTTGTCCGGATCCCACGTGAGCGGTCTGCCCAGACGAAGCGACAGATTCGTCAAATGGCACGCTGTGACGGTCCGATGCTCGATCTCGACCGGCGCGACCGGTGTTTGCCGCGTTCGCACACAGTCAAAGAAGTTCTTCATGTGATCATGGCTCGGTCGCACTTTCCAAGCATCGTCCGGCAGCGGATTGTCCGAGAGATCTTCAAACGCTTTGCCGTAGACGCCGCCACGATTCACAAAGAGGCGTCCCTGATCCCCGATAAACATGATGCCGTTGCGGTCAAACGTGCGGACCTGATCCGGACAATCGTCGCCGAACAACCAGTTCACTTTCTCGGTTGGCGTGTCGACATGCGGTGCAACTTCACCGTAGACACGCCGATCGTTCATCGCCGAAAAGAACAAGACGTCAATTCCGCTGGCATATTTCATGCGTGAGAAGAAACGATCGGCCGTGTTGAAACACTCAGCCTTGCCGTCGTTGGGAAACAGTCCACGTGCGTCGACCGAGACCGGCCCGGTGTGTTCGCAGTCCATCGCCCAGTGGGCTATATCCACATGATGATTGCCCCAGTCCGTCGTAATGCCGCCCGCATATTCGTACCACCAGCGAAAGATCTTGTGAGCCCGGTGATGCGTGTAGTAGTGCTTCCGGTGCTTGACCCAAATAGAGGTCCCAGTCGAGCGTCTGCGGAATTGCTTCTTCCGCGAACGGGCCGCCGTTGGTCGTGTAGAACGGCAATGCGACCCACACCTGCTGCAGTTCGCCAACACGACCGTTTCGCACCAGTTCGACCGCCGTCTGAAAATGGGGGTCACTGCGTTGATTGCGTACCCGTTTGAAAGACACGTCCGGTTCTCGTCACCACGTCGCGGAGCTGCTTGCCTTCGTCGATGGTCAGCGTCAGCGGCTTTTCGCCATAGACGTCCTTACCGGCGAGACAGGCTTCGATGTTGATCTTCGTATGCCAGTGGTCCGGCGTTGCCTGAATCACGACGTCCACGTCCTCGCGTTCCAGCACTCGGCGATAATCCTGGTAGACCTCCGCATCCGGCGCCGCTGATTGACGAAACTGCTCGGCGTGCGCCAAGTCAGCATCGCAGACCGCAACGATGTCGCCGAATTTCTTCGCCGAGCGACTGATCGCCGCCCCCCGCGAGCCCACACCGATGCAGGCGATCCTTGGCCGATCACTGTCGGCTGCCGCTGCACGACTGGTTGCCAGGTGAGGATAGGTCAGGGCCGCCACGCTGCCCGTGGCAACCGACGTTGCGAATCGGCGTCGCGTCATCTTGTTGGGGTGATTCATGGACTTTCCTTTCTCTGTTGTTGCGTGTAAGAACTATTGGCAAAGACGGACACCGGGGTACAGCGGCATGGTGATCCGGCAACCGAACTGATCGTTTTGAAACCTGTCATGAGCTGGATGGCCCGTTCGTTTCATGCTTGAGCCATGAACGCTTGATTTCTTCGATCGTGCGACCTTTGGTTTCGGGCATCAGGAACTTGAGCAGCACTTCCATCACTGGGCCGGCGGTGATGAGTCGCTATTGAAATCGGGCTCGGCCGCTGACTCCGCGCGGGCGATTGTTCGGCATCGGAAATGGAACTGACTCGGAACTCGGCGCGAAGATCAAGAGTGGCAGTCGTGGAGTTACCCAGGTGAAACCCGATGTCTTGCGGGCTGCTACGGCCGCGCACCGCCAAGAAGTCGGCACTGTCACCGGCAATGTATTCCGGGTTGTAGTCCTTCCCCCGCACGTCTTCGGTCAACTGATGAATTCCAAGTATTCTGACGCCCAATTCGGCAGCATCGGCGCGAGCTTGTTGCAACGCCTCGGCGAGTGCTTCGCGTCGCAGGCGACGTCGTGTCGGCTTCAGCGTGCCGTAGTTCCATGTCAGCCGAGCAAGCTTCGCCCCTTTGTGCGATGCCACCGTGCTAAGAACTTCCGGGAGCTGTTCCACAGCGACTGTCTTGATCGAAACAACGTATTTGGCCGACGAGGTCTTGATGATCGCAAAGGATTGGGAATTCACTTCAACGCTTCGCAGTTTGACTCGATTCTCGTCGATTCCAGCTTCGTTGAGAGCATCGATCAATGCCCGTAGTTCCTTGGCCTTCTTGAACGCTTCGGATCCCGAAAAAACGGAACTGCCTTCAACGACGACGGTCAAGTCCGCCGTGTCGGCGTCAATCTCCGTTTCATGAACGACGCGAACTGAAATCGTATCGGGTTGCATGCTGGCACTCTCGTCTGCCGAACGTTTGAACTCATCGGGATCGCGCCGAGACGCCTTTCAACATCCATCAACTCGGCTCGCGGTCGACGGTGCAATTCGTGGTTCGCCGTTTTGTTGCGGGTTCACGTCAAGCAGAATCATACCAAGCGATCGACGGCCAACAAATCGGGTTTGCCCGCCAATGACGCGAATCGGAGCCGGTCCAAAGGGAAGATTCAAAAAATGAACGGACAGAATCATGGGCGTCGATAGTCGCTGGACGGGTCGTTGCCCTGATCGCCAGCGCGGGCGGCATCGACGGTAACTATCATGGACTCCGTTCAGGTAGCTGTTTCATTGGGGTATCGATCATGACCGACGGCAAACAAAAGTCACTTGTGCCGGGCGTTCCAGGCTTTGTCTTGCCCAGTTTGGTCTTGGTTGCGTTGGCGGTTTTCGCACGTCTTGCCTCACAAGCCCCGCTGGATACATCGCGTCCCAGCAGATCCGCGAGCAATATGTCAGGGCCGCCCACGCCGGACGGGATCGACAACCGGTTTTCGCGTTTGTGGGAAGATCCGCTATCGGTTGCATGGAATCAGCCAAGATCCGCTGACGCCTTCGGAACCGCCGACGTTCAGGCCAAGAACCGGAGGATCGAACTCAGCGATGTCGGGCAATACTTCGCTCATATCGTTGATCCGACATGCGGCGAGAGTGCGCGTTTTCCGTGTTTTCGACCCCGAAGCGGGTCGCAGACCTGCGCTGTCGCGCCGATCAGCGACACCCTTATAGGGTTCGATTCAGGTTGATCTGAACACGATCCGTAGGTGCACTGCGCGACCTACGGCTACTATCTTGGACCGCTTCGCGGTCGAATAGCGAAAAATGAATGTTCGCACGCATGAAGATGTGGGCGTGACGGCTCGGGAGAGCCGTCCTACGGAAGAAAAGGGATGTCGTCAGGATGGCGACCGTGCCGGGCGACGCTTGCTGTTGGGGCGGTACCGGGTGGGATTGTCGGCTTGGCCAGTCACTTCGTACAAGAATTGACTGGGGATCGTCGGTCTCGGCTTTGCCCCACTTGCGCCGGGTCAATGCCATCGACATCGTCAGCTTTTCTTGGGCACGGGTGATGCCGACGTAACACAAACGCCTTTCTTCGGCGATGTCTTCGTCCGTGCCGCTGTTGACGCTGCGGCTGTGCGGCAACAGGCCTTCTTCCATGCCAACCATGTAGACGACAGGGAACTCCAGCCCTTTGGCTGCATGCATCGTTAACAGCCAGACGGAGTTCTGCAACGCGAGCTTGTCTTTCTCGTTGCCGAGTTCTCGACCGGCCAACGCGATCTCGCTCAGGAAACCGGTCAGCGTCGGTGACTTTCCGCCCTCTTCGTAGCGCTGATCGCGTTGGCCATTTCGCCCAAGGACGACATCGCGGGACTCGCGTTCGTCCGGTTGATCGTACAGCCGCGTGATCTCGTCCGGATACGCACTCCGATTCATCAAGACCTGGAAGCTCGATGAAAGGGACTCCGCATCGGCCGACAATCGCACGTCGTTGGCCAGCGACGCAAGTTCTTGGATTCCCTGTTGCGCGCCGCGGTGTCAACGTCGACACCACCTCCGGGTCTTGCATCGTTTGCCAAACGGAGACACCTTTTTGGACGGCGCGATCCACCAGCGACTTGACCGTCTTGTTGCTCAATCCTCGCGCCGGCGTATTGATCACTCGCAGCAGCGAGATTTCATCATCGGGTTGATCGATCCATTTCAGGTAGGCGATCAAATCGCGGACTTCGCGGCGATCAAAAAACGACTGGCTGCCCAGCATCACATACGGCACTTTGGCCTTGCGCAAGTTCGGTTTCAAACAATCGCGGTTGTTCGTTGGTGCGAAACAGAATGGCGATATCGCCCGGCTGGACATGTTCGTGATCGATCAGGTGTGAAATTTCCGCGACGACCGATTTGCGCTTCGGTGATTTCGTCTTTGTGCTGCACAATTCTCGGTCGGGTGCCCTCCGGCCGACTTGGCCGCAACACTTTGTCGTGGCGATTGCTGTTGAACTCGATCAAGCGATTGGCCATTTCCAGAATCGCGCCGGTGCTGCGATAGTTGCTTTCCAGACAGACGACTTTGGCATCGGGCCAATCGTTGGTGAAATTCAAGATGTGCGTTACATCGGCGCCTCGCCACGCATAGATCGATTGGTCGTCATCACCGACGACGCACAGATTGCGATGCCGCAGCGTCAAGTGTCGGGTGATCCGATATTGGCTGCCGTTGGTGTCTTGATACTCGTCGACCAGGACGTGATCGTACTGCGCCGCCTCTTCGTCCCGAATCGCCGGATGCTGGTCGAATAGCGTTTCGGTCAGCAACAACAAGTCGTCAAAGTCCATCGCGCCTCTGGCCGTCAAGGCGTTCTGGTAGCGACGGTATCCGGCGGCCGCCAGGTGCTCTTTGTCGGTGCCGGCGACGGCGGCGGCCTGCTCGGGTTGGACCGAAGCGTTCTTCCAGCGACCGATGATGTCCAAGAATGTCGGCGGTGCGAGCGCAGCGGTCCCGGCAGCCGCAGTTCGCGCAGAACGCCGCGAGCCAGCGATTCTTGATCGCCGCGATCGTAGATCGAAAACTTGGCCGGGTAGCCGAGCGCTTTGGCGTGCCGACGCAGGATGCGGACGCATTGAGAATGAAAGGTGCTGACGGTCGGTTGCGGAGCCGTTTCGCCCTTGCCCTTCCGCGGCCGTCGCCCCTTGGTTCCGCAAGAGTTCGCCGATCCGCTGCTTCATTTCACCAGCCGCTTTGTTGGTGAACGTGACGGCCAAGATCCGATCGGGCGGTGTCCCATGGCGGATCAGATTGGCGATGCGAAAGGTGACCACGCGCAGTCTTGCCCGTGCCGGCGCCGGCGAGCACCAACATCGGGCCCGAAAGCGTGCCCACAGCCTCCCGCTGCGCTTCATTCATTCCTTGAAGGTTCGGCAATCCTTTGGACATCGATGTCTACGTGATCGACGGGTGTGCGAAAGAAAACCGACGGCGCGGAGCACGCCGTCGGTTGAAGCGTTTATATCAGACCAGCGATTTGGGTTACCAGGTCAGTTCAGAGCGTCACGATCGATGACCGGATTGGCGGTCCCGGTACTGATCAACACCAAGGCGCCTTGCTGTGGACGGTTTGCGTTCATTTTCAGCGCGGTCAAACGGAATGCCGTAGCAAGCGTAATTCCCGGTCGCCGTATCCAGAACATAGATCACCGACGAAGCGGCAGGATTGCTGCTGGAACTGGGGAAATCCGCAAGCCCGGTGACCATCATGTAACGGCCACCTTTGCCGCCGGTCGCCAGTGCCTCGCGACATTGGTCGTGAACAGTCCCAAGAAACGACCGACGCCGGGATAGATCACGCAGCATTGCAAGTAGTCCCGAGTTGTGATCCAGCACGAACAGACCTTCGGCTCGATCACTGATCACACCGGTCGCCATCGAGAACTTTTCGCTCGACACCGCCGCAGTCGCATCGATCGGCGGCAGGTAGCATTGGTCGTCGCCTTGGTCGCACGTCGCCGGCGAAGTACCCCGCCGACGCGGTCGCGACGACCGTGGCCAGCAACAAAAAGCCTACGCTGTAAGCCACTCGTCAGCGTGCCGAGCAAACCGGCAACAAGCTGCCGCGGGATTCATCGGCTCGACGAATCATCGGGCAGCAGCGGAAGTTCTGGGGTGGACGGATCAGACATGGTCAAGTGGCTCCGCGGGAAGAGAAAAGTTTGGAAAGTGGATGTCGCCCGCCGAAAACCGATTTTTGAGACCGGCAAACGACGTGGCCTCCGGTAATTGTACGCGCTGCCGATGAACTTTACGATTGCGACTGTCGCGAAAGTGATTTTCAGCCAATCTACGACTTTTCACCAAGTTCCGACTTCTCAGCCCGTGAGTCAAAGAAAAACACCATGGCCATCAACGGACCGCTGAATCGCAAGCTTCGCATGGGATTGGTCGGCGGCGGCCAGGGATCGTTTATTGGCCGCGTCCACTCGATCGCCGCCTGCTTGGACAATCGAGCGATCGTGACCGCCGGTGCACTCTCCAGCGATCCCGAGCGAGCGAAGGCATCCGCACCGGACTACGATATTGACCCGAGTCGCGGGCTTACGGCAGCTACGAGGCGATGTTCGACGCGGAGATCAAAGTTGCCGGATGACGAGCGAATCGATTTTGTCAGCGTCACGACGCCCAATCACGCTCACTACGAAGTCGCTCGTGCGGCGGTCGAAGCGGGCTTCAATGTGGTCTGTGACAAACCGATGACGTTCGATTTGCCGCAAGCCGAAGCACTGCTGGAAACGGTCAGCAACAGCGACGTCGTGTTCGCCCTGACCCACAACTACACCGGCTATCCGTTGGTCCGCCAGGCTCGCGAGATGATTCTGGGCGGTGAATTGGGCGAGATCAATGCGATTCGTTCGCAGTACATTCAAGGCTGGCTGCGGACACCGCTGGAGAACGAGATCAAAGCAGGCGGCCTGGCGTACCGACCCGGCCAAGAGCGGCGCAGCGGGTGCGTTCGGCGACATCGCCACGCACGCCTATAACTTGGGCCGCTACATGACAGGCCTGCTGCCCGATTCGGTCAGTTGCAGTTTGAAGACATTTGTCGAAGGCCGCCGTTGGATGATTACGGCATCGCCGTCATCCGTTACGAAAACGGTGGCCTGGGAACGGTGACGGCTTCGCAGATGAGCCATGGCCGCGAAAACGATTTGGAAATCGAAATCGATGGCACCAAGGGGTCATTGCGCTGGCGACAAGAAAACCCAATGAATTGATCTGTCGCGAAAACGGCAAACCGCATCAGATCTACACCCGGGACCCGAACGCACCGTTCATGAACGCATCGGCTGCCGCGGCGTGCCGCTTGCCCAGCGGTCATCCCGAAGCTTTCTTCGAAGCGTTTGCCAACGTTTACGCGTCAGCGTTCGATGCCATGGTTCTGCGGGCCGAGGGACAGACGATCGAACAGCCGTGACACCGTCTATCCGAATGTGTACGACGGCGTCGAAGGCATGTTTTTCATTCAACAGTGCGTCGACAGCAGCCAACAAGACGCCGCCTGGTTGCCGCTGAAGCACGACGCCGGCAACGATAGAGATGGAAGCGTATTGCTACGGACAAGTCGTGAACCCAGCCGCTAGACGCCACCCGGCAACCCGACAAGACTACAAGACTCCGCCACGTCCAGAAGACGCTCATTCATCAGCCCCGTGCAAGAAGTTCATCAGCCCCGTGCAAGAACCTCGAACACTCACCGCCGTCCCCGGATCGGTCGCCGTCATCTTGCCGGCTGCCGGCAGCGGTCGTCGTTTCGGATCGCATCAAAACAAACTGTTTGCCAACTCTGGCCGGAAAACCGCTCTGGTATCACGCTGCATCCAGGTTGCGGCAATGCAGCCTGGTTGGCCGCATCGTGATGCCCGTTGCTAAACGCGATCGGGCCATCTTCGAGGGCGAATTTGCGTCGCTGATCGAGCAGTTGCAGATTGAATTGGTTGACGGCGGCGACGAACGAACCGACAGCGTTCGAGCGGGTCTGGAGCAGGTTGTCCGACGACGATGCGATCGCGCTGATTGCTGTCCACGACGCCGCCAGACCGTTGGTGTCCGATGCCGATCTGCGCGCCGTCTTCGCGGTCGCCTCGCAGACGCAAGCCGCGATCTTGGCCGCGCCCATTTCGGGCACGATCAAACGTGTCATCGGCCAGAAGCGAGTGCGAGACGGTCGACCGACGAGATTTGTGGACCGCACTGACGCCACAAGTCTTCAAGCCAGAACTCCTGAATCGTGCTTACGAAAAGTATCGTGGCCGACCGGCAACCGACGACGCAGAATTGATTGAACGGACTTGGGCATCCGGTGTCCATTGTCAAAGGCTCTGCCGACAATTTAAAAATCACGCTTCCCGAAGACTTACTTTTGGCCGAAGCGATCCTCGCGCGACAAGTTGATCATGCCTGATAACGACCTGCTTACCGAGCTTCACTGGCGCGGTTTGATTCACCAGACCACCGACGAAGAAGCCCTGAGCAAACTGCTCGACTCGGGACAGCAAGGCGTGTACATCGGATTTGACCCGACGTCATCCAGTCTGCACGTCGGCAGCATGATGCAATTGATGTTGTTGCGACGGTTTCAAAAGGCCGGACATCGTCCCATCGCGTTGGTCGGCGGCGCGACCGGCATGATCGGCGACCCCAGCGGCAAAAGCGAAGAACGCAACTTGCTGTCGCGCGAACATCTGCAAGCGAACGTCGACGGTGTTGCCGCACAAATGCGACACTTCCTCGATTTCGACGGGCCAGAACGCTGCGATCCTGCTGAACAACTTCCAGTGGATGGAGAAATATTCCTACCTCGATTTTCTCCGCGATGTCGGCAAGAGCTTTCCCGTCGGCGCGATGATGGGCAAGGAATCGGTGCGGGCCCGTTTGGAGAGTGAAGCGGGTCTGAGTTACACCGAATTCAGTTACATGCTGCTGCAAGCGTATGACTTTGTCTACCTGTGTCGTGAACACGAGTGCCGGATTCAGGCCGGTGGCAGCGACCAGTGGGGTAACATCACGGCGGGCATCGATCTGGGACGCCGCATGTTGGGTCAGCAATTGTTCGGGATCACGGCACCGCTGCTGCTGACCAGTGACGGCAAGAAGATGGGCAAGACCGAAACGGGAGCGGTCTGGTTGGATCGCGAGCGGACGAGTCCTTATGCGTTTTTCCAATATTGGCGAACGGTCGACGACGCAGACGTGATGCGGTGCATCGCTTACCTAACGGAGATCGACAAAGAAGAATACGAGTCGCTGGCCGAGCAGACCGCGTCGGATCCAGGGCGTGCTGCGGCACAGAAACGCTTGGCCGAATGGATGACGCGTTTCGTGCATGGTGACGAAGGCGTTGAAGCGGCGGAGCGAGCCACGAAAATCTTGTTTGGCGGAGAAATTGGTGACGCCACCGACGCGCAACTGAACGAGATCTTTGCCGACGTGCCCAGTTGTGACGTTCAGCGTTCGCAGTTGACCGGTGAAGGGCTGTGGATTGTGGACGCCCTGCAACAAGCGGGCGTCGCAAACAGCAGCAGCGAGGCACGGCGGGCGATCAAGGATGGCGGTGCCTACGTGAACAACCAGCGAGTCGCTGACATGAACCGGAGGCTTACCGAAGCTGATTTGGCAAGCGAGACCGTGATGGTGCTCAGAAAAGGAAAACGCAACTACGCGATGCTGCGATTTCGCGACTGAATCCGAGTCCTTTGTCACAGCGAAAAAGTGGGGTAAGCATCCTGCTTGCCATTTGTTTTCGTACGGAATTCGCAAGCTGGAAGCTTACGCCACCAAAACGGCAACCCGAAGATTCAGATGTGACAAAGCACTAGGGTATCGACGCGCCGCGGTGAAACCGGCGATTGAATAGTTCCGGATCAAAGGGATTGGTCACGGTCGGCAGACGATTGATTCCTTTTGACCGATTGGGTCCTTCGTCCTTGGTATCGACGACATGCATCGTTTGCTGCACATTCCCGGCGGCGGGCGTTGGCGTTTCAGGAACCGCATTCGCATGCGGTTGCGGAGCGTCTATGGGCCGATTGCTTGCTTGCGTCAGGCGAAGCCAAAGGTCCAGGGCGAGGTCGGAAGAATCGCTCGGGGGCCCAACGTCGCGGACTTGCCCGCGTGGCCATCGATCGCTCGCAAGCGAATTTCACTTTGCGGCGGATTCGCTGGGTCGACGTATTTCATTGTCGCGGACAAGTTCGTTTGGCTCATTCTCGCTGACGCTCGCGACCCGAATGGCGGGACCACCAACTTCCAGCTGCGCTCGGAATCTTCCGAATGACAGTTGCCGCAGCGGTTCAGCAGCAGTGGCTGGATGTGTTGCGCAAAGCGCTGCAATGTTTCGGCGTCGAAGGTTTCCTCGATCGCTGCGGCTTGTTGATGTGACGCCAGCTGGATGGACGCCTGGAAGGTCGATTTCGTCGGTTCCGCTGGTCCGACGGTCTTGGGCTCCAAGGCACGACGAAGTTGCCGCGTCAACTGGTTGGCTGTCGGATTGCCGGGATCGATCTTGTAAACGGCATCGAGTTCTTTCGCCGCCAGATCGTGCAAGTCGTATCGCATGCACCAGCGAGCTTCATCCAGATGAGCCCGCAGTCCGTTCGATTGACGGTGATCGACGCGATATCGATACAAGCCGCGCAACGAGTTCCCCCAGCAAGCGACTGCTTTTCGGTCGAGTTGAATTTCGCTTCCGTCGGGCTTTGCGAACGACGACGAATTCGCCTCGTTGTTGTGCAGAACCAAACAAGACGTTTTGATTCCGGAGCAGCACACATGGCTTGGCGGTCGGCGCGGCAGCTGCTGACGAATGCGCAGCGACCGCCGCAGGAACCGGGGGCTCCGCGTTAGTGTCCTGGCTGGTTAGACAAACCGCTAACAAGACAAGAATCGTGGCTGGAATCGGGAATGCTTGGATCATGACGCGTAGAGAACTAGCAATAATGCAGTCCCGGCGTCAAGTTTGGGTTTTCACCACGATCACGCGTGAGCGGTTCGCAAAGTAGCCATCTCGCTCCGTCGAGATGTAGGGCGACCGAACCGTTTTCCAATGAAAGCATGGTTGATCGTAGCTCGATCGTGGCCAAACGATCTCTCCGACACACAAAAAGCTGATGGTTCGCTACCCGGTCGGGCATCGTCACGGCGGAGCGTGACGGCTACTTTTTGTTCCCGATCAGGCGTCGTACTTGGTGAAGATCATTTTGCCAGCGTTGGTTTGCAAGGTGCTGGTGACCCGGACTTCCAAGTCCTGACCGATGCGGTT
Organism: Pirellulaceae bacterium; assembly: GCA_963714715.1. GTDB lineage: Bacteria > Planctomycetota > Planctomycetia > Pirellulales > Pirellulaceae > JBFJVZ01. The sequence goes on from CAVQPV010000001.1 coordinate 16,740, forward strand.
GCGGGCGCCTTCGATGACAACCATCGTGCCGTCGTCCAAGTAGCCGATCCCTTGCTCGGGGCCTTCGCCCGGTTTGATGACTTTGATGCGAAACGTCTCATCGGGCAAATAAGCGGGACGCAACGCATTGCTGATCTCGTTCAGGTTGATCACCGGGACGTTGTGCAGCTTGGCGACCTTGTTCAGGTTGTAGTCGCCGGTCACGACTTTGCCTTCCAGGTGTTTTGCCAACAGCACGAGTTTGAGATCGACGGTCTGTCCGGCCAGTTCCGGCAACTCGCGGTCAAAGATCATCAAGTCGACGTTGTCGTCGGCACGCAATCGATTCAAGACGTCCAGCCCACGTCGGCCGCGTGTGCGACGCAGCTTGTCGCTGCTGTCGGCGATCGCCTGCAGTTCGCTCAGGGCAAATCGCGGCATGATCAACTGGTTGTCGATCACACCCGTGCCGACCAGATCGGCGATGCGACCGTCGATCACCACGCTGGTGTCCAACACCATCGGCTTAAAGCCTTTGACTTCGCGGACAAATTCGACGTAGGGAATCAGAAAGCGAAAGTCGTCTTTGGTCTGCAGCAATACACTGGTGCAGATGTAGCAGAGCACCAATTGGGCGACGAGATGAAACGAGGTGTCGACGCGACTGCCCTGTTCCTGGCCGGGCAAGCTGGGCCCAATCGCGATCTTCGAAGATGTAAGCCAGCAAAACACCGATCAGGACACCAAAGTAAATGGCCGAGATCGTATCGATTCGCTTCCGCGGGACGTAGATGTCCGCAATGACGACGACGATCGCGAACGCCATGATCCCAAAGAAAGATCAGGTAGGGGGTCGCGCTGGAAGCATCGCCGAATTGCAGCGATGAATTGATCAATGCCGAGATCCCACCTGCACAGAGCAGGAAGATACAGCGGAGAATAATGAGTGCCATGGGAATCGGCTGGTAAGTTTGCAACGGGGAGCCCAACCAAGATCGCGATGGGACGCTGCCGAATCATCGACTCCAGTTTAAGTCAGCCAAAGACAGACTCCCAAGGGGACGTGCAAAAGCGGTCGTCATCTGAACACGCATCGCTGTGCAATCGTGATGATTCATACAGGGCGATCGTGGCCGTACCCAGGAATCGGGAAAAATACCTGCTTTTTACCAGTCACCCAGCGGCCCGGTTTCGGACTTTCCGGCAGCCTCCCACTGCGCATCGCAAAATGAGTCGGTCATTCCCGCCAAGTATTCGCCGATGACTTTCTTGACCGGGACCGTCTCGCTGCGTTTGCGAAACCGCAGTGGCAATCGATTCGGGTGATTCAATAGCAGCACGTCAAAAAGATCCCGCAAACGGCTGGTGGCGGCATCGCGAACCGGAATCAAGCGAGGATGCCGATAGACCGCTTCAAACAAGAACGATTCCAGTTCGATCGTTCTTGACGTCAACTTCGGCCGTATGCCGCAATCGCAACCCGACGTCACAGACTTCGGCGGCCGCCATTGCTTCGACCTGCCGGAAAGCTGTTCAACCGCGACCACCAAAAAATCGCTCACCTGCAAATCGATCAACTCGTGCACCAGCGACTGCCTGAACAGTCCGCTGGGCAGCTGTCCGTGTTTTTCGCGTACGCGTGTCCAGCGAACGACGAACCACCGCTAACTCGCGCCAGTTCATCGATCGACAACAATCCCATCTGCAAGGCGTCGTCGATATCGTGAGAGTCGTAGGCGATCGAGTCGGCAGCGTCGACCAATTGCACTTCCAGCAGCGGAGCGCGTCCGACGGCCGCTTCCGCTTTGTGGGCGCGAACGTCCTGGCCGCCGAGCGTTTCTGCGGAAAGATTCAAGACCGGGAAACTGACTGTAACGTTGCTCCAGTTCCTGAACGATCACCAGCGCGAACTCGTTGTGCGAAAACCCACCCACGTCATGCATGCATTCGCTCAGCACGTCTTCGCCGCAGTGCCCGTAGGGTGGATGACCGATGTCGTGCATCAAGCGCGAGGGCTTCGGTCAGGTCTTCATTCAACCTGCAGCACCCGGGCCATCGTGCGGGCAATCGACGACACCTCGAAGGTATGCGTTAAACGCGTGCGATGGTAGATTCCCATTTCGCCCGGTAAAGACCTGCATCTTGCCGGACAGCCGGCGAAACGCACTGCTGTGCAGAATCCGATCGCGATCGCGCGCGAACGGTCCACGATACGGGTGGTCCTCCTCGCGATAGAGCCGGCCTGCCGTGTCGTGACTGTGCATCGCATACGACGCCAACGACAGGTGCTCGATGTCCTGAAATTGACGTTGATGAATCATAAGTGCGTCACCTGCTGCCAGCGGCGTTGGAAATCCCCTTAGAGCCTTATCACATCGCCAGATATTTCGGGCTGCCGTTCCGGTGGCGTCGCCTCGCAGCTTGCGGAAGCTCGTCCGTCCGAAAACGACTGGCAAGCAGGATGCTTACCCCACTCTCTAGCGGTGACAAAGCACTAGAATCTTAGCGGGCGTCCAACGAATCTCCCACACCATCCTTTGCCGTGCCGCCAAAACCGAGCCAGAAGCAAGCCGAACGCATGCAGATTCGTATTCGCGGTGCCCAGGTGCATAATTTGCGCGGCGTCGACGTTGACATTCCTCGCGATGCGATGACGGTGATCACCGGGGTCTCCGGCAGCGGCAAGAGTTCTCTGGCATTCGACACGTTGTTCGCCGAAGGGTCAGCGGCAATACATCGACAGCTTGTCGGCTTACGCGCAGGCAGTTCCTGGACCAGATCCCGCGGCCCGATGTGGAGTCGATCGAAGGTCTCGCGCCGACGTTGGCGATCGATCAAAAACCTGGTTCGACCGGCGCTCGCAGCACCGTTGCCACGATCACGGAGATTTACGACTATCTGCGTCTGCTTTACGCCCGCATCGGGATTCCGCACTGCAGCGAGTGCGGGTCAACCATTTCTCAGCAATCGGCCGAGTCGATTCGCGACTCGCTGGCCGCGCTGCCCGCGGGCAGCAAACTGGTGCTGATGGCACCGCTGGTTCGCGGTCGACGCGGTGCCCATCGCGAAGTCTTGGACTCGATCCGCGTGGCGGGCTTGCTGCGTGCTCGCGTGGATGGCGAAACGTATCTGCTGGATGACGTGCCGCCACTGGCACCACGCAAGAATCATACGATCGAAGCGGTGGTCGATCGACTGGTGATCCGCGAGGGCATCGAGTCACGGCTGAGCGAGTCGCTTGCTCTCGCCCTGCGTTTGACGGGAGGATTGATCTCGACGCTGACCCCAGCGCGGTGACGATTGGCAGGAGTCGATCTTCAACACCGCCATGGCTTGCGGCGAGTGCGGAACAAGTTTTGAAGAAATCGAACCGCGGACGTTCAGTTTCAACAGCCCTTACGGTGCTTGCCCAGCTGTGACGGCATCGGCTAGATCGGCGACGACGCGGACCGAGAGACGTGTCCCGAATGCGAAGGAGGACGACTGCGGGCGGAGGCCTTGAAGTGTCACGATTCGTGGCATGCCGATTCATCGAGCTGACGGCGATGCCGATCAAGCAGAGCGCCGAGCTGGGTCGGCGAGCATCGAAGCCGGGGCTGTCGGAGTTGCACTTGGCGATCGCCGAGCCGATTTGTCGCGAGGTGATTCGGCGTCTTGCGTTTCTGGATCGCGTCGGCGTTGGCTACCTGACACTCGACCGTCCCGCCGACACACTCAGCGGCGGCGAACTGCAACGGGTCCGGTTGGCGACCAGCATCGGCAGCGGATTGGTTGGCGTCTGCTATGTGCTGGATGAACCGTCGATCGGTCTGCATCCCGCCGATCATGATCGTTTGATTCAATGCCTGCGAGACTTGCAGCAGATGGGAAACACGGTGGTTGTCGTCGAGCATGACGAGGCAACGATGCTGTCGGCGGATTACTTGATCGACATCGGTCCCGGCGCGGGCAGCGACGGCGGCAACATCATCGCCGCAGGCTCGCCCGACCAAGTCGCCAAAAACAAGACACAGCCTGACCGGCCAATACCTGAGCGGAAAACGCACGTGTGCGACTCCCGATTCACGGCGTGACGTCGCAAAGGTCAAGTGGCTGACAGCTGACCGATGTGACGACACACAACTTGAAAAGCGTGACGGCGAGGTTCCCGCTCGGTTGCCTGATCGGTGTCACCGGCGTTTCGGGCAGTGGCAAGAGCTCCTTGATCAACGATACGCTCTATCCCGCTTTGGCGAAGCAGCTTGGGCTCGTCGGCCCGGCGGCCGGACGGTTCGGCAAGATCGTTGGTGCCCAACACATCGACAAATTGATCCCGATTGATCAAGCACCGATTGGACGCAGTCCGCGCAGTTGCCCGGCGACCTACGCGGGCGTGCTGGACGAAGTCCGCAAGGTCTTTGCGGCCACGCGTGAAGCGAAGACACGAGGTTTTACGGCTGGCCGATTCAGCTTCAATTCCACCGCGGGACGCTGTGAATTGTGCAAAGGCCATGGCGTGGAACGAATCGAAATGAACTTTCTGAGCGATCTGTTTGTCACCTGCACGCGATGCGGTGGCAGACGCTTCAATCGGCAAACGTTGCAGGTTCGGTTCAAGAATGCGAGTGTCGCCGACGTGCTGGACATGACGGTCGACGAGGCAGCTGAGTTTTTCGAGAACGTGCCGAAGATCCAACGTTTGTTGCATTCGTTGCAGGCGGTCGGGCTTGGTTACCTCCATTTGGGACAATCAAGCACGACACTCAGCGGCGGCGAAGCGCAGCGAATCAAACTTGGCAGCGAACTGGCACGGACATCGACGGGCAGCACGCTTTATCTGCTTGATGAACCGACCACTGGATTGCACTTCGCCGACGTCGAGCGACTGGTTTCCGTCTTGCAGCGATTGGTGGATGCCGGCAACACGGTGCTGGTGATCGAACACAACTTGGATTTGCTGTCGGCCTGTGATTGGTTGATGGAACTCGGGCCGGTCGGGGGAACCGAGGGCGGCTACATCATGGCGGAAGGAACGCCGGAGCAGTTGGCCGACGAGAAGGAAACGCCCACCGGGAGGTTTTTGGCGAAGCGGCAATCGAAAGCCTAGGCTGATTCGATTTCCTCGGCTTCGCGCCGACCGGTGATGATCAATTGCGCGGCATCGTAAGCAGCATGCGCTGCGATTGGAATCAGCAAGTTGCCGGTCCACAGCACCAGGAAACCAAAGTACAAGCCCATCAGTGTGGCCAAGACAACGTACAGTTTCGTGATCGGGTGAACCAAACCAAACGCGATCGAGGAAGCGACCAAGGCCGCGCCAAATTCAAACGTGGTGGGCTCGGGACCGCCAACCTGGAACCCTGCCAGCCAATACAGCAGCCAGCCGCGAAACAGCAGTTCTTCGCCGACGCCGGCACAGATGCTGATCAGAATCAGCTCAAGCGAACTCAGGCTCAGCAGCGTCTTGAACATTCCATCGTCGCTCAGTCGCTCTAACTCCCGAACGGGTTCGCAGGGGATGCGACGAACGATTTCGATCAAGATCAAAACGGGGATGGCGGCAAGCACCCCGTACAGGATTCCCGTCACGACTGGCCAAATCGCCTCCAGTGCAGGCTCCGGGATCATCGTCCGTGCGTCGGGGCCGAGCATCCAACCGAGAATCAGCGCCAGCCCCCCCAAGGCCAACTCGAACAAGACCGCCGCCACGAAAACATCGTCCGGAGAATGTTCGGCAGAAATATCGGGATCTTCGTCCAAAAGACTTGGGCTCGACGAGGAATCGAGGAATCGGCGGTCGACGAATCGGCGGTCGACGTTGGGCGAGCGCCAGATTCAATCGTACCCTCTGCCCCGCCCGCGCAGGAGGCCGTGCAGTATTAAGGTTTTGGATTGGCAATCAGGGTCACACCGACACTCGCCAGCGGCTTGTCGATTTAGTCGTTTCGCGAACTGTCATGATTAGCCGATGGGCGTAAGCCGCGTTAGCCCAATGCCATCTACTATCGGGTTTTATCAGCCGCCGAGCGTTAGCTCCGGTTCCCAAACCGCGGAAAACCGGAGCTAACGCTCGGCGGCTGATAAGAAGGCGGGGAAAACCGCGGCTAACGCCGTGCGGCTGATTATATCGACACGCCGCTGACGCTCGGTCGGTTCACCCCCAGGCTATCTGCTGCCGCTGCTCTGCAGCTAAATCTCGTTCATTCAAGCCCAACACAGATGTGCAGAGACCAACCGACGGGAGGGTTTTGCAAGGTCCTGCAAACCAACGCAGAGTCGGGCTCGCCGAGCCCACAAAGTCCCGCTTGCCGCGTAGGATTGTGATCATGGCCGCACAATGCATTGTCAGTTTCGGAAGCAACCTTGGTAACCGAGATCGGCTGATTGCGTCGGCGGCGCGGTTGATCGCGGGTTCGTCCCTCCTGAGCTCCACGTTGCGGACAAGCCGTCTTTTTGAGACGCCGGCGATCGGTGGGCCGGGCGGTCAAGAGCCGTTTCTGAACGCGATTGGCGCGTTTGAGACCAACGCGTCGGCCCGCGAAATCCTGGAACTGTTGCAACAGACCGAGCACGACCTGGGCCGGCACCGCCGTCGTCGCTGGGACGCGAGGTCGATCGATCTGGACGTTGTCCTGCATGGAGAATTGGTGGGCGGCGGCTCGGGGCTGATCGTGCCGCATCCCCGCTACACCGCCCGGCAATTCGTGTTGCAGCCCGCCTGCGACGTGGCGGCCCATTTTCGCGATCCCCGCTTTGGTTGGTCGCTGCGACGCCTGGCCGATCATGTTTCTGCCGGGTTGCCATCGCTGGCATTGGTGGGGGGCGAATTGCAGACGCGACAGGAGATCTGTGAGCGACTCGCCGGCGAACATGGAATTCAAACTTTCGCCGCGAATCCGGCATCACCCTCGGTCTCAATCGTCGCCAATGCCCCCGCCGCGCCGACCAATCGAGCGGCAAACCGGTGGCGGCGCGGCGGACCCGGGGGAAGTGATCCAGGTGACCGATCGAGCTTGGGTGGCCGCGTATCTGCCGCCGCTGCCGGCTTTGGATGGCGACCAGACCGATCTGCCCCATGTCCCGCGGTTGATCGCGCGATTGCAACGGACGACGGCCCAGACCTGTTGGCCGGCGCCGCATCAAATGTGGCCCAGTGGGTGGCGTTGGCCCGAATACCGGCTGGAAATCGACGATCTCGAGTGGGCGATCAAGGAAGTCGCATCGGCGCTCGATTCGATGCGATGTCCTGTTCACGCCGTCACCGAGGATGGAAATTGGTGGATGTGAGACCATTGAGTCAAACTGGGTAAGGATAAACGGACGCTAGCGGCGGATATTGCATGTAGCGTGGGTCAAATTCGCGTCGGTCCTTGGTGGGTCAGCGCAAACGGTCCGAAACTGAAATCACGCTCTGTTTCTCATGCAACGTTGTTCGCGAATGCAGACCCACCATTATTTGATGTTTGCTCGACGCCACCGTACGCGGGTGCAATATCCGGGCCCGCGCCTGCGGCATGATGACGCAACCGAGCGGTTGTGATTTCAAGAAGTGATTAATTTACGCGGCACAATGTCGCTTGATTCGTCGCGGCCCTTGTCAGTTGTGACACGTCACCACGATACTATCTGCCAACGAAGAGCAAGGTAGCTACGTAAGTCTCTTGCCATTTTCTGTGCGAATAACGGGCCGCTGCGCGTAGGCCATCCATTATGCAACGGTTCTTATTCCCACGATGGGTCAACCCCTTTCTGGCTATTCTCGGTATTGCGATCGTGGGCGGTGGCGTCTTTGCTGCCGCCATGGGAGGGCTGATTACTGACCCCGAGACACTCAACATCGGCTACCAACCGGAGCAGCCCGTTCCTTTCAGTCATGCCATTCATGCCGGCCAGTTGAAAATGGATTGTCGGTATTGCCACAACACCGTGTTCGAGGCGGCCCACGCGGCGGTTCCGCCCACCGCCACGTGCATCAACTGTCACAGCCCGGCGAACGATCAAGGCATCACGGCGCTGGCGGCGGTTCACGCCGAGAGTCCCAAGCTGGGGCCGATCCACGAGAGTTGGAAAGTCGGGCAAGAGCGTGGGTTGGACGCGAGTGCACAACTTGCCCGAGTTCGTGTACTTCAATCATGCCGCCCACGTGAACGCAGGTGTCAGTTGCAAAACCTGTCACGGTCGTATCGACCAAATGGAAGTCGTCTATCAGCACGAACAGCTTTCGATGGCATGGTGCATCACTTGTCACCGCAACCCGGATCCGCATCTGCGACCGAAAGAGTTCGTCACCAAACTGGACTGGGAACCGCCAGCCGGTTGGGACCAAGCAGCTTTCGCCAAAGAAGTTCGCAAAGAAAAGAACATTCATCCACAAGTTCATTGTGCCGTTTGTCATCGATAGCACGTCGTACGTGTTGTTCTTCTACAACCGATTACTCACCTTTCGCAGTCACGACCCGGACATGACCCGCAACGCATCCGATACCGAAAACCAGAGCAAGCCACGTGCTCGATACTGGCGTAGCCTCTCTGAGTTGCGAGGCAGCGAAGACTTCGACCAGTACGTCGATCGAGAATTCCCGGTCGCAGCGTCGGAGTTCCCGGACGGCGTTTCGCGACGTCGCTGGATGAAATTGATGGGTGCGTCGCTGACCTTGGCTGGTGTCAGCGGATGCCGTTATGCAGAAGAGCAAATCGCGCCCTTTGTGATTCGTCCCGAAGGTCGGATCCCGGGCGAATCGTACAGCCGGGCAACCAACTACGAGTGGGCGGATCGTGTCTACAACTTGTTGGTCACCTGCGTTGACGGTCGACCGATCAAAATCGAACCGAACAACGAGCATCCCAGCGGCGGCGGAACCGATGTTTATTCTCAGGCATCGATCCTGGATTTGTATGATCCCGATCGGGCACGCGGCGACGAAGGGTTCTTGCTCCGCAAGGGTGAAGAAGGTCGCCGGCTGGAAGTCGATTGGGACGAGTTCGATCGCAAAGCCTTCATCAAGGCGGCCGCAGGCGAATGACAAAGGCGGTAAGCTGGCTGTGTTGACACCGCCGACGTCGTCGCCGTCGATCGTGCGAATGCTGAGCGAATTGAAGAAACGTTTGCCCAAAGCCACGATCGCACGCTACGACGGCGTTCGTGGAGACACGATGCGGACGGCGACCAAGCAAGTGCTGGGCAAGCCCGCCAAGCAAGTCGCTGAACCTGGCGGACGCCAAGCTGATCGTCACCATCCAAGCCGACATCTTGGGCAGTCGGATCCCAACGCGGTCACCAACACACGCGGGTTCGTTCTCGCAGAATGCGTGATCCGATGCGGCGAACAGATGAGCCGTATGTACGTGGTCGAAGGCGGTTACACGATCACCGGTGCGACAGCCGATTCGCGGCTGGCGTTGCGACCCAGCCAGATGCCAGCGTTTTTGAGCGAACTGGAGCGTCGGTCGAAAAGCTCAAGCGGCGGTGAGACCCACGATCACGATGAGCGAGGAAGTGGCCTTTGATGCACGAGGAGCATGTCGCCTGCGGATCGACTGGAGACGATTCCTGGATGTGCTGTCGCACGACATCGCCGACGCCGGCTCCGAGGTGGTCGTGGTTGTGGGAGACAGGCTTGGCGCCGATGCCGTCGCGGCCGGCATTCGACTGAACCAAAAACTCGGTTCCTTCGGCAAACTGCAATCGTTCACGCCGCTCGTCGACAACGATCTGGGTGCCAACCGATCTCGCTTGGACGAATTGGTCAAGAAAATCAATCGACGGCGAAGTCGATACGCTGCTGGTGCTTGGCGGCAATCCCGTCGTCACGGCCCCCGGCGACATCGATGTCGCGGCCGCGATCGACAAGGTTGAAAATTCGATTTATCTGGGTGATTACGACGACGAGACGGGAAGCCTGTGCACGTGGTCGCTGCCGCTGTGCCCATCCACTGGAATCGTGGGGCGACGTGGTCAACGATCGACGGCTACTACGGTGTTTGCCAGCCGCATATTTTGCCGCTGCTGGGTGGACGTAGTGTCGATCGAAGTCTTGGCGATCATGCTGGGCGAAGACGAAACCGATGGCCAGAAAATTGTCCGCCGCACCGCGGATGACTTGACGCGGTCAGTCACTGAGCGAACGCGAATGGCGACAACTCTTGCACGATGGTTATTCCGACGACATCAAAGCGACGGCGTGAAACTGACGCCCAGCGGAGATGCCAAGGCACCGTTGACCATCGGAAGCGCCCGTAGCGATCGCGGCCGACGAACTCGATCAGGACGACATCGAAGTCATCTTTGTGCCTGCCGACGGCATTTACGACGGTCGCTTTGCCAACAACGGCTGGTTGCAGGAATTGCCGCAGACGCTGACCAAGTTGATTTGGGACAACGCTGCGATCATGAGTCCCGGTACGGCCAAGGCCCTCGGGATCACTCACGGTTTGAAAGTCGCACTGCGTCGCGGCGACGCCAAAGTCGAGCTGCCGGTCTACGAAATGCCCGGCTGTGCACCCGGCGTGGTCACCGTGGCGATCGGTTACGGTCGCACCAAAGTCGGTGCGGTCGGCGGCGACCCCGACGAAGGATGTCGATGTGGTCGGCATCGATGTTTCAGCGATTCGCACCAGCGATGCGATGTTGATCGCTTACCAGGTCGAAGGTCGCCCAAACTGACGCGAGTACGAACTGGCGACGACCCAGGATCACTGGGCGATCGACGAACTCGGTCGTGACGAAACCGAGACGCGCAGCTTCTCGCTGATTCGTGAAGGCACGACCGAACTGCTCAAGAAGGTTCCCGACGTTTCGCCGACGAAGCCCCAAAGGAACCGCATCGTTCCGAAGGTCGGCAAGAACAACTCGGGTTCGCCATGGACCGAGCCGATCGCCGCGATCGAAGCCGATCCGAGAACTGACTACCTGCCGCAGTGGGGAATGTCGATCGATCTGTCCAAGTGCACCGGCTGCAATGCCTGCGTGATCGCTTGCCAAAGCGAAAACAACGTGCCGATCGTCGGCCAGGAACAGGTCATGAACAGCCGCGAAATGCACTGGTTGCGAATCGACCGGTATTTCCAAGGCGACGAGGAAAACGCCGATATCGTGCAGCAACCGGTGGCCTGCATGCACTGCGAAACGGCACCTTGCGAACAGGTTTGCCCGGTCGCCGCGACGGTTCACACCGACGAAGGCATCAACGCGATGGCCTACAACCGTTGCATCGGCACGCGTTACTGTGCCAACAACTGTCCGTTCAAAGTTCGCCGGTTCAACTACTTCAACTACAACGAAGATGTCGGCGTCGGCTACGGCATCGATGCGTATCCCGGGTACGATCGAGTCGGCCAATCGCAAACTGCAAGCCTTGGTGCTGAACCCCGAAGTCACCGTTCGCGGCCGCGGTGTGATGGAGAAATGCACGTACTGTGTCCAGCGTGTCGAGAAGGCCAAGATCGAAGCTCGCAAAGACGATGGCCGACCGGTTCGCGACGGCGACGTGGTCACCGCGTGCCAATCGGCTTGCCCCGCGCAAGCGATCGAGTTTGGCAACGTCGCCGATCCCGATTCTGCGGTCTCCAAAAAGCACGCTGATGTTCGCAGCTACGGCATGCTGGCGCAACTGAACGTCAAGCCGCGAACCGAGTACCTGGCTCGCGTTCGCAATCCGCATCCGCGGTTGATGACGCAGGCCCAGCTGCAGGACCTGGCAACGATCAAAGTCGCATCACGGTCACGACGACGATCATGGCCAGGAAGGTCATGGCGATGATCATGGCCAGGGCGAACATGGCGCTGAAGAGCACGGCGACGAGAAACCACAGCAGCGACGAGCACAAAGAAACGAACACGACGACGTACGCGAAGCACGCTGAACGACAGCGGTCAAGCTGACCGAGTCGATCGAGCTCGACTGCCGCAAACCCGGCATTCAATTTTTTTTCCACCGATAGATCCAACCTATGTCACTTGCCATTCCCAACGGATTGGATAACACCGTCGAGCAGCCGGGCCAGCGAGCCCCGCTGGTGCTGGGCGATACCGACTTATCACGACATCACCGAAGCGGTGTGTCAGGTTGCCGAACGTCCGCCCAGCAAAGGCTGGGTCATCGGCTTTCTGGTTTCGTTTGCCTCTGCCGCAGTGGCTGGGTCTCTGCATCCTGTACCTGTTCTACACGGGTGTCGGGGTGTGGGGTAACCGATCGCCAGTGTTCTGGGGTTGGCCGATTGTCAACTTCGTGTTTTGGGTCGGTATTGGTCACGCGGGAACACTGATCAGTGCGATTTTGTTCCTGTTCCGACAAGAGTGGCGAACCAGTATCAACCGGGCCGCCGAGGCGATGACGATTTTTGCCGTCGTCTGTGCGGCGACGTTTCCGGGGATTCACGTCGGTCGTGCCTGGCTGGCGTTTTGGCTGGCACCGTATCCCAGTTTGAACCTGTGGATGTGGCCGCAATTCCGCAGCCCGCTGCTGTGGGACGTGTTCGCGGTCAGCACCTATGGAACGGTTTCGCTGTTGTTCTGGTACATGGGCATGGTTCCCGACCTGGCGACGTTCCGCGATCGCTCCAAGAACAAGTATCGCCGGATGGCTTACGGGTTGCTGTCGCTGGGTTGGTCGGGCAGTTCGCGTCACTGGATGCGATACGAAAAGGCTTACGCGATTTTGGCTGCCTTGGCGGCACCGCTGGTGCTTTCGGTGCATACGATCGTTTCGTTTGACTTCGCGGTCTCCCAAGTTCCCGGTTGGCACACGACGATCTTCCCACCGTACTTTGTCGCCGGTGCGATCTTCAGCGGTTTCGCGATGGTGCTGACGCTTGATGGTGCCCGCCCGAACGATGTTGGGGCTGGAAAAGCTGATCACGATTCGGCACTTGGACAACATGTGCAAGATCATCCTGGCGACCGGATCGATTGTCGGACTGGCGTATTCGACGGAGTTCTTCATCGCCTGGTACGGCCAAGTACCGGCGGAAAAATTTGCCTTCATCAACCGGGCCTTCGGTCCCTACTGGTGGGCTTACTGGACATGGTCACGTGCAACGTGATCAGTCCGCAGTTGTTCTGGATCAAGAAATGTCCGGACGACTCCATGGATCATCGTGCTGATTTCGATTTTCGTGAACATCGGCATGTGGTTCGAGCGGTTCGTGATCGTTTGTACCAGTCTGTCACGAGATTATTTGCCCAGTGCGTGGGCCTACTTCAAGCCAACCTGGGTCGACTGGTCGATGTTGATCGGATCGTTCGGCTTGTTCTTCACGCTGTTCTTGTTGTTCTGCGGCTGATGCCGGTGATCAACATGGCCGAAACGAAGTCAACGCTCGCGAAGCAATATCACATGGCTCATAACGACGAGCATTAGGATTTATGTCAGAGACTAGTACCGAAAAGAAATTCCACGGGATCGTTCGCCGAGTACGACTCGGTCGATTCGCTGTTGGCTGCCTGCCGCCGCGTCCGCGACGCCGGTTACACGAAAACCGATGCCTTCGCACCGTTTGCCGTTCACGGCATCGACACGGCGTTGGGAATCAAGCCCACCAAGTTGCCGTGGATCGCCTTGGCGGGCGGTTTGATCCGGCACCCTGCTCGCGCTGGCGATGCAGATCTGGATGAACGCGATCAATTACCCGTACATCATCTCGGGCAAGCCCTTCATTTCGTTGCCGGCATTCATCCCGGTGACGTTTGAGTTGACGGTTTTGTTCGCCTCCTTCGGTGCTTTCTTTGGCATGTGGGCGTTGAACGGATTGCCCCGATTCAGCAACCCGATGTTCACCGATCCACGTTTCGATCGTGCGACCGACGACCGCTTCTTTGTTGTTCATCGATGCCAAGGACAAGCGGTTTGATGCCGAGGGCGTCCGCAAGCTGTTTTCCGAGACGGGCAGCGAGTACATCAATGATGTTGTCGAAGACGAAAGCCCCAAACAGATTCCGCCCGATCATCATCATCTGGGCGGCGATGATTGGTCTCTCGATCATCCCCGCGTTGATCGTCGCCAAGATGCGAGTCACCCATAGCGACAAGCCGCGATTTCACATTTTTCCCGACATGGATTATTCGCCGGCTCGTGACGCACAACAGACCACCTCCCTGTTTGCTGACAACCGCGCGATGCGACCAGACGTTGCCGGTACGGTGGCACGCGGCCAGATGGACTACGGCCTCGATTTTCTGACGGGCATCCAGATGGATAAACTGGCCCAACAGGATGCACCGCGGGCCGAGCGCCTTGTCCGTAACTATTTGAATCCTCAGAACGATCCGGCCGCCGACGAGAAGCCAGAGCCGGACGCTGCGGAAAAATCGCCCGCTGCCGAAGGCCAACCGCCGCCGAGCGTGATGGATACGACTCCCTGGCTGAAAGAAAACCCGCTTGAGATCACCGACGAATCGCTCGCCAAGGGTCAGGAGCAATTCAATATCTACTGTGCCACCTGTCACGGGCGAGACGGCAAGGGCAATGGTTTGGTGAATCGACGATCCCAAAAAATCCTGGCCGCCACCTGGATCCCGCCGGCGTCGCTGCATCAAGCGGTTTTGTACGGCGACGTCTACCCCGACGGCAAGCTGTTCAGCACGATCAGCAACGGCATTCGCAAGATGCCAGGCTATTCCGGACAAATCAAAACAGCTGACCGCTGGGCCATCGTCGCTTACGTGCGTGCCTTGCAACAAAGTCAGAATGCGTCGCTTGATTTGGTTCCCCAAGATCAACGCGCGGAGCTTAGCGAGCTGAAAGCGGATATCGACAAGCAACTTCAGGAGCAGGCTGAGGCCGAACGCAAGAAACAAGCAGAGGCTGCTAAACAGTAGTCGCTTGAGCCAACCATCCCATTCAAAGAATTCCAACCAGCAATAGTTCAACCCAAGATGTCAGCACACGCACCCGTGGCAACGAAACCGCCGGACGATCCCGCGTTCAAGTTGCCTCCGTCGCTATCGAAACTTACCCTCCCGCTGTGTGGGATCGGCCTGATCCTGTTGTTGGTTGGTTGGGGACTGGCAAATTATCATGGTGCCCGATTTGCCATGTCGGCTTACCTGACGGCATTCACTTATTGCTTGACGATCACGCTGGGTTGCCTGTTTTTTGTCTTGATCCAACATCTGTGCCGTGCCGGCTGGAGTGTGGTGGTTCGACGCATCGCCGAATTGATCATGGTGATGGTCTTTCCCCTGGCGATCCTGTTTCTGCCGATCTTGGTGACGCTCTGGTCCGGTGACGGCACGCTGTATGATTGGGACAATCCCGAATACGCGGCGGTCAATCACTTAGATGCCGAGATGTGGGAAACCAAAACCGGGTATCTGAACTCGAAATGGTTCGTGGTTCGGGCCTGTGTTTACTTCGCGGTTTGGATCTGCTTGGCGTTCTACTATTTCCGCGGCAGCGAGGGGCAAGATAAAACCGGTGACAAGAACATCACCGACCGGATGCAGTACTGGAGCGGCCCCGCCGTCATGTTGATGTCACTTAGCATGTCGTTCGCCGCGTTTGATTGGGTGATGAGTATGGATCCGATGTGGTTCTCCACGATGTTCGGAGTTTACCTGTTCGCTGGCAGCATGCTTTCGGCGCACTGTGCGATTGCCGTGGGCGCCTATCTGCTGCAAAAGAACGGGGCGATGCGCGATGAGATCACGGTGGAACACTACCACGATCTCGGCAAGTACATCTTTGGCTTCATCCTGTTTTGGATTTACATCTCATTCAGCCAGTACATGTTGATTTGGTACGCCAATATCCCTGAGGAAACCGAGTGGATTTGTCGCCGCCAGTTGGGTGCCTGGGGAATCGTCGGCCTGATGCTGATCTTCCTACACTGGATGCTGCCATTCCTGGGAACGATGAGCCGCCATGTGCGCCGCAAGCCGGTTCTGGTCTTCGCATGGTCGGTCTACATCTTGATCGTGCATTACTTTGACGTTTATTGGATGATCATGCCCGAAGCCCACAGCGGCACTCCGGGCTCGCTTGCGAACGCCGGCGGCCCGATTGGAATCCTCGCCTGTGCAGTCACGGTGTTGGGCATGGTCACCTTGATGTCGGGGCTGGTGCTGCGAGTCGCTAGCGGGACCCACGTGGTCGCCGTGCGAGATCCCCGTCTCCGCGAATCGATAGCGTTTGAGAACATTTGATGGCGGACACCCGCAACTGTTGATCCTAAAGCCGATCCGAGCAAAAAACACCGAAAAAAACGATGGCCAGCTACGACGATCTGAATACGAAACGCATTTTCACCGTGGGAATTCTCTCGGTGGTTGTGACGGCGGTCACCGCTTTGGCGGTTCAAGTGGTGTACTACGCGCTGGCACAGTCGCTGGAAGAGTCCAAATCGGTGCTAGGCAGCTACCACCGGCAAGATGAGTATCTGGAGAACCAAACCGAGCAGATTTCCCGCTATGGAGTCGACCCAGACACCGGCAGTATCACGATCCCGATCGACAGGGCGATGCAGTTGATGGTTTCCGATAATGTTGATGAGAAGCCAAGCAAATCAGATGAAAAGAAAAGTGACGCTGATGACGCATGATCGCTGCCTCGGGCGTTCTGCCCGCGTGGTGTTCGCATTTCTGATTGTCGCGACATTCGGTGTCGTCGGCCTGGGTTGGCGATGCGCTGTCGCTCAAGATCAGCTGCGCGAGGGAGCACCGGTTCAGCTGAACAGCGGAATGCCGTTCGAGCGACAAGGGATCACGGTCGATCAAAACCTCGGCTCCAAAATCCCCTTGAATTTGCCGCTCACCGATTCTCAGGGGCGACGGGTCAAGACGGGCTACTTCATCGATGGAAAAAAGCCGACGATCATCACGTTGAACTACAGCGATTGTCCCATGCTGTGTAACGTGCAGCTGAATCAATTGACCCAGTCGCTGGACAAGCTGAGTCTGAAAATCGGACAGGACTTCCAGGTGCTGACCGTCAGTATTGATCCGCGTGAATCGACGTCGCGAATCCGCGAGACCAAAGAGAAGTACGTTGGCACGATGCCGAATCAGCCCGCCGCGAGTTCCGGTTGGGCCTTCTGCACGGCCAAACAACCGATCATCACCAAATTGGCTGACATTTTAGGATTCCGATACAAGTACGACCGAGCCAACAAGCAGTTCAACCACCCTGCCATGCTGGCCTTCATTTCCCCCGAGGGTGTGATCACGCGTTACTCGCTGCAAGTCGATTTTCCACCGGACCAGTTGAAGATGGCGCTGGTGGAAGCGGGCGAGGGATCGGTTGGTTCTCCCGTCGATCAGTTCATCCTCTGGTGCTACAGCTACGACCCCTCCAGCAACAGCTACACACCGGCCGCGTGGAAGATCATGCGAGTCAGCGGAGCGGTGATGGTCTGCGTGACGCTCGCTTGCTTGCTTCCATTCTGGGTGGGGCGCCGTCGCGACCCGCTTGCAGAACAGTCGCAGGAAGCACTCGCGGCAGAAAACGTGGTCGACTCGGACGAACACCCGGCGAACAATCACTAACACCCATTCATATTCATTCAGCGAAGACGTTTGTCATGATTAATCCCGCGTTTATGTTGCTCGGCGACAAAGCAGAACCGTTCGCGTGGTTCCCCGAGTCTGCGTCGACATTCGCAGAAACCAGTGACTGGCTGTTCAATTTCATCACGGCGGTCTGCTTGGTCTTCTTTGTCGCGATCGTGGCCTGCCTGTTCTTTTTTGCCTGGAGGTATCACAAGCCCAAGGGAATGCAGGCGGAAAGTCAGGTTTCGCACAACACTCCGCTGGAATTGGCCTGGTCGATTCTTCCCTCGATCTTGTTGGTCGGGATGTTCTACGTGGGCGCGAAGGGATTCTTGGATCAACGCACGCCCCCAGAGGGAGCGTATCAAGTCGCTGTGAACGCCAAGAGCTGGTCGTGGCTGATGAGTTACGGTAGTGGCACCTACCACCCCGAGCTACACATTTTGGTCAATGAACCCACCAAGTTGACGATGCGCAGCGACGACGTGATCCACAGTCTGTACATTCCCGCTTTTCGGGCCAAGAAAGACGTCGTCCCAGGGCGGTACAACTACATGTGGTTCCAACCCACCGTGGCCAACGAGCAAGTCGACGCCGAGGTGCTGAAGAACGCGACTGAGTTGAACAAAGGTCAACCCTGGGACTACGACCGCTGGCAATTCACGCCAGACGGATACCGGTTTTTTGATTTGTACTGCGCCGAATATTGCGGCAAAGATCATTCCATGATGCAAACGGCCGTCGTGGTTCACAAAACCCAGGAAGACCTGGACGCCTGGATCAAGAAGATACAGCAGTCGCGGTGATATCTCCATGGAAGAGTGGGGCAAGCGGTTGTATCAGCAACGCGGTTGCCAAGGTTGTCATTCAATCGACGGGTCCAATCGAACGGGGCCGACCTACAAAGATGCTTACGGCGGTACTCGTGAATTGGTCAGCGGCCTCTCCGTTCCGATCGACGATAACTACGTCCGCGAGTCGATCCTCTATCCCAAGGAGAAAGTCGCGAAGGGATACAATCCGGTCATGCCCAGTTACAAGGGCCAACTGAGTGACGACGACATCGACTCCGTTGATCTCGTTCTTGAAGACGTTGTCCAAGAACGTCAAGGAAGAGCAACCGAAAGAGGAAAAGACTGAGTCGTCAACGCCAACAGCGGCCGACGCCGCAGAACCCAAAGCGGCCGACGCGGAGGAGTCCAAAGCGGCTGAAACCCCAGCAGAAGATTTGACGCTGTGATCGCAGCGATTGTCCATTGAACTGATTGATAGATTGAAAACGCCATTGGCGTAAAACGAGGTTGAATACCATGTCTACCGGATCGATACCCTCCGGCGCGAAGATCAGCGACCCAGGTTTTCCGACTCAGCGTGAAAACTACCTGACGAATTCCAAAGGATTCCTCAGTTGGGCTTTCACGCTGGATCACAAACGCATCGGTGTGATGTACCTGATCGGGGTCACGTTAGCGTTCACCGTTGCCGGTCTGCTGGCATTGGCGACTTCGCTGGCATTTGTTCAAACCCGACGGGATGATGTTCAAAGGTGCGTCGGGGAACGATATCTACAACCAGGTGTTCACGCTGCACGGCGCGATCATGGTGTTCCTGTTCATCATTCCCAGTGTGCCCGCGGCGCTGGGTAACTTTTTGGTGCCGATCATGCTCGGTGCCAAGGATGTCGCCTTTCCCCGGTTGAATTTCTGCAGTTTCTATCTTTGGGTGTTTGGTGCCGTCTTCTTTATCGGTGCCCTTTGTGCCAGCGGATTGGATACCGGCTGGACCTTTTACACGCCCTACAGCACGACGCCGACATCGTCGGTGATCCTTGCGACGATGGGGGCGTTCATCCTGGGCTTCAGTTCGATCTTTACCGGGTTGAATTTCATCGTCACGATCAACACCATGCGGCCGCCGGGAATGACGTGGTTCCGCATGCCGCTGTTCCTGTGGGCGACCTACGCCACCAGCATCATTCAGGTGTTGGCGACTCCCGTTTTGGGGATCACCCTGTTGCTGTTGATCGCCGAAAGGGTGATGCACATTGGGATCTTTGATCCGGAGTTCAACGGCGATCCGGTCACGTTCCAGCATTTCTTCTGGTTCTACAGTCACCCGGCTGTGTACATCATGATTTTGCCCGCCTTCGGCATCATCAGTGACTTGATCAGCGTTCACAGCCACAAGCACATTTTTGGCTACCGCTTCATCGCCTACTCATCGATCGCGATTGCCCTGCTCGGTTTCCTGGTGTGGGGCCATCACATGTTCACCGCGGGGATGGGCCCCGTGACGGCGGTTATTTTCAGTGCGTTGACGTTCACGGTTTCGATTCCGTCCGCCATCAAAGTGTTCAACTGGCTGGCGACGATGTACAAGGGATCGATCAGCCTGACCACGCCGATGTGCTACGCCATCACGTTCATTTTCTTGTTCACGATTGGTGGTCTGACTGGGTTGCACCTGGGAACGCTGGCGACCGACCAGCATCTGCACGACACGTACTTTGTCGTTGCCCATTTCCATTACGTGATGGTGGGTGGAACGCTGGTCGCATTTCTTGGCGGGCTGTTCCATTGGTGGCCCAAGATGTTCGGCAAGATGTACAGCGAGCTGGGCGGCCGCATCTCATGCCTGTTGATCTTCCTCGGTTTTAACCTGACGTTTCTTCCCCAGTTTGTGCTTGGCAGTCGAGGTATGCCGCGACGCTATGCAACGTACGATCCCGAGTTTGCGTATTTGCACCAAATGAGTACCTGGGGTGCAAGCTTACTGGGCGTCGGATTGTTGGTGGCGTTGATCGTGCTGATTCGATCGCTGATCAACGGCAAGCAAGCTCCCGCGAATCCGTGGGGCGGTGCTACTTTGGAATGGCGATGCACCAGCCCGCCGCCGTTTTATAACTTTGAACGAGCCCCAGTCGTTGGCGATCCCTACGAGTTTCGCGATCTGTTCTGGGACGCTGACAACGAGCGTTACGTGACGCTTGAACCGGAACGGGAAGTCGTTCCCAGCAAGGAACCTGCAGAGGTCCCCGCCCAGGCACACGATGACCACTAAGCTCGATAGGGTTGCACTTGTACGTGCAATCGGTCCGTTTACTTTCCTCCGCACTAACTGACTTGACACCGATGGCCACAACCGAAGCCGCTTCGGACCACGCACATGGCGAGCATGGTCACGACCATGAGCATCCGCCATTTTTGGCGCACCATTTCGACACACCCGAACAACAGTTTGACAGCGGAAAACTGGGAATTTGGTTGTTCCTGACGACAGAAGTACTGTTCTTCGGCGGCATGTTCTGCGCGTACGCAATTTTCCGATCGCTGCGTCCCGAGGTGTTTGAGGGCTGCAGCCAGTTTTTGAACACGAAACTGGGCGCCATCAATACGGGCGTGTTGCTGTTCAGTTCGCTGACGATGGCATGGGCGGTCCGCTGTGCCCAGACGGAAGAACACAACAAGTTGACGGGCATGCTCGCTACGACGCTGTCGTGTGCGATGGTTTTCTTGGGCGTCAAGGCGATCGAGTACTCGCACAAGTGGGGCATGGGCCTGCTGCCGGCTGGTTTCTTCTTTTACGATCCAAACAATCCGCACCCCAGTTCGGAACAGATTCAGCAGGTCGGTTTTAGTCCATCCGCGGCGTTCTTTCTCCAGAACAGCCTGTACTTCATCTGCGCACCGTTCGCGATCGCGTTGGTGGCGGTCTTGATTTGGTTGATCGTCTCGCTAATGAATGGAAACAAGTTTTCAGCGGCGATTGCCAAGCCTTTGAGCGTCGTTTGTCTTTCCTTCTTTATCGGCGTCGGACTGGGGCGGGTTTTGGAGAGTGGCGAGTCACATGAGTCGCATGATGGCCACGCTGCCGTGCACGAAGATGCCGATGTTGATCATGCCAGTCACGCGGCAGAAGAGGACGCCGTCGATGACGAAGCGACGGGCGATCCTGACTTGGCGGTGATGGAGCTGCTGGCGACCGACAGTACCAACACCGGTTTGCAGGATGACTTGGCCGCGCTCGAGCGGCAAACAGCCGAGGCGACTGGCGCGGTTGTTCACAGCAACAAGATCACGTCAACGGTGGAGACCGTTCCGGAAGACGTCCTCACCCCGAGTCGCGCTGGGGTGTTTTTCAGTATCTACTACTGCATGACCGGCGTTCACGCCATTCACATCCTGGGTGGAATCATTGTCTTGGTCTGGTTGTTGGTGAGGTCGATACGCCAGGACTTCAACCCGCAGTATTTCGGCCCTGTTGACTACGTCGGTCTTTACTGGCACCTGGTCGACTTGATTTGGATTTACCTGTTCCCGTTGCTTTACCTGATTCGTTAAACATCCGAGATTTCGGTGCAAGATATGTCTGCTCACGGTCACTCAGAAGACGGTTACGATTTCGCTCATCCAATGCCCGTACCGGTATTGTTGGCGGTGTTTTTCATCCTGGTCATCCTGACCATCATCACCGTTGCGCAATCCAACTTTAGTTTTGGCAATCTGGACGTTGCCATCGTGATGGTGATTGCCACGGTCAAGGCGATCTTGGTGGGTGCGTTTTTCATGCACCTTTACCAGGAAAAGCCGTTCAACATCATTGTCTTTGTCAGCTCGTTTGTGTTTGTCGGCCTGTTCGTGATCTTTACGTTGGGCGATAGCCGGATAACCGCGCACGACTTCATTGCCGTCGACGATGCGGTGCCCGCGGCTGAAATGGCGCCCGCTCAATAGCGACGATAAAGGTGGGATAAGCTTCCAGCTTGTCAACTCGCCTGGAGTCGTCGGCCTCGTATGAAGTTTCTGTTCGTAACCTGGCAGGTCTCGGCGGGAACGCGGTCGACGGCGTGGTTCAGGTCGACACTTACGCTCACGTTTGCAGGCTTTCTCTCCACGGTCTGTCACCTCGCCGCAGTTACCCTCACCTCGTACTGTCTTTCGCTAGAAATTCATTTGGTATACTGAATCCTGGAAAGAAACCGGAACTAAGTACAGGGGACTTTTACCCCATAAGATCACGCCCATGTTGGGCGTACTGCACGGGAGCGGCGAAGTCGAGCGTTTTGAGATGGACAGTCTTTCGTCGGCGAACCGTGATCGGTGTCGCTATCTCACTGAAATGCATGACACATTCTCCGATTCCCTAATGACTACGAAACGCACTTTCTTCACCATTTCCGTTTTCACGACTATTGCCGCTGCGTTCTTCTTCCTGCATCGCGCGGACAAAGCAACACAGGCGTCCCTTGCCGCTTTGCCTGGCTCCAACATAAGCGGCCTTTACGGGACGTGGTTGGCCGACACTGGCGACATGTTTCAGTTTCGCCCTGATGGAACTGGGCGATACTATGATCCACAAGCTCCGCAACTTGGCGTAAACTACTTTGAATGGACTTGCGATGGTTCCATCTTCACCTACTACTACGCCCCAAGAGGTCGCATCAAGTGCTTCGTTGCACATCAAACCGGCATGCAAACTGATACATACCAGCTGGTCAAACTAACGCCCAACGAACTCATGCTATCCGACGGCACAATAACGACTCGTTTCACGTCCGCAACAGATACGTCTCTTGACGCCGACCCGTGACCGAAAACGGATAACAATGCCGTCCTGAAGGACCGGTGGGTCGTTTTCACGAACGGATACGCAACTCCCGCGTCGGTAGAAAGTGCAACGGAAACAGAGCCGGAATCATGACAACCGCTGCAACTGCACCCGGCTGCTATGGCACGGCGAGAGCCACTTGAGTTAAACTCGTTCTGAGGGGGAGCCAACATCGGAACCACCCCAAGGGGACGACCCAATTTCGACAAAGTTCAACGCCCGATTTATGCATGCACCTCCTGCGCCTCCATCGATCGCATTTCGTTATTTCGCTTTTATCCGACTGGAATCTCACTTCTCGACGACACGCTGCAAGAGCTCGCATGGACGCATCTAAACCGAATCACTTTCAACCATCGGCGACGCATTCGGAGTCGACACACGCTTGTATTCCGCCGGCACTTGCTGCACGTCTTCGGACGACTACCGCCACGGTGATTGTGTCACTTGTTGCCGGTTGCATCGGTTGGCTTTTCTGGATTTACATGCGGGGTGGTGAATACACGCTGCTTGCAATCATCGCTTTAGTGCTCGGGTCCTGTTGGTTAGTTTTGGCCGTCGTTTCCAGTCTTACTTTGCTCTGCATGTCAATATACTTGTGCTTGCGATACCGGACGGGATTCGCTAGCCTCGCTACGGCATTAGCCGCGTTCGCCATGCTTTCGTTACCCTTCCTTCTCCCTTGAAATTGGTCCGAAACAAATAAGGCTTTTACTTCGCGTGGTGCGGAGAGGAGATGGTGAGTACGAGTAAGAGTGCCATGGCACCCCACGGTCACGGACCCTCGGCTTTTGCTTGCAAGGAACCAAAGTTTGTAGTTTCGTCTTGCCGGCAATCGCCTCGTTCTTTACCCTTCGACAAAATCACGGATGTTTCACGCGATGAGCTAGGGAGGGCGCTGCGTGTTACGAAGACAATCGATTCGAACGAAACTGATTGCGACGCTTTTGCCATTGACGGCAATCTTCTGCGTGCTCGCCTTCGGCGGTGTCTGGGGCTTGTTTCGCTATGGCCGCCTTGCCGAAGCGGTGACGCAAAGAGCCGAAGAGATTCCTTTCGCCTACCAATTAAGCGACCAGGCCGAAAAGATTCGCAGTTTCTACAACGACGAAGAACCGCTGGTCAGTGTCCCCGGAATGATCGAAACCAGCTTGCTGGGAGATGATATCGACACCAGGCCGTTCAGGTTGCGGATCGCCTTCACGGAATTTGATCTGGCACTGCGAGACTACGAAGACAAGATCAGGGAACGCGCGGAAAGCGAGGCGACGCAATCCTCCGAGATCGCTCAACTGCAGCGTAACCTGGGGGAAATCCGCGTGGCCTTTCAACTTCTGGATGGTGAGAATCAACTTGGAAGTCTGTTGATGGGCACGCAGTCACCCAGAGTGCAACGTCAAATTGATTCGCTGTCTGAGCAAACCAAGGAGCACCTTCAGTCCGTCGAGCAGGGAATCGCGGCATTCAGCGAAGACATTCGCGGACAGTACAAGAAATCGATCTATTTGGCTTGGTTTTGCCTGCTGTTTGCCGTCTTGATGCTAGCCGCTCTGTGCTGGGTGTTCACTTCTCAGGTCGTGCAACCGTTCCGTACGCTCTTGGATGGCTCACGATTGGTCGCCGCCGGCCAATTCAAGCATCGGATCGACCTGGGAACAAATGACGAGCTGAGCGAACTGGCTCAAGCCATGAATGGCATGAGTGACCGCTTTCTGGATGTCGTCGAACGCCAAAAAGCGATGAACGCAGAACTCGATCAACTGGTCACCCAGCGGACCCGCGAGGTGATTCAGAACGAGCAACTGGCCAGTGTCGGATTCTTGGCAGCGGGCGTCGCGCACGAGATCAACAATCCGTTGGCAAGTATCGCCTGGAGTGCTGAATCGCTGGAACGTCAAGTCGATGAATGGACCATGGGGTGCACCGACAACGACCCTGAATCGTCACTGGCGATGAAAAAGAATCTACGTCGAATTCAAGAGGAAGCGTTTCGCTGCAGCGGCATTACCAAACGCTTGCTGGACTTCAGCCGGCTAGGTGAAGTCCGCCGCGCGTCCACCAATATGTGCGAACTGGTGCATGACGTGATCTCGATGGTTGGCAAAGTCGGCAAATATCGCTGCAAAACGGTCCGCACTCACTGTCAGGACGAGGTGTTCGCACACGTCAATTCGCATGAGATACGGCAAGTGGTTTTGAACCTGGTCACGAACGCATTGGAGAGCGTGGATACCGATGGAGCCGTCGATGTTTACGTGGAGAAAAACGAACGGCATGCCGTTGTCCGCGTGGAAGATAACGGCTGTGGGATGAGCCAACACGTTCTGCAGCATCTGTTTGAGCCCTTCTTCACGCGCCGCCGCGATGGCACCGGGACCGGGCTGGGTCTTAGCATTACTTATCGCATTGTGTCGCAGCATCATGGTTCACTGATCGCATCCAGCGATGGCGAAAACTGTGGCTCATGCCTGGAGATGGTGTTGCCCAGCGAAGCCTGTTGCGACGACGAAGCCGACCACAATCAAGACAACCATGGATGGAATCATGTCTCAAAAAAAATTGCCTGAAAAATTGTCAATGAAAATCCTGTTTGCGGATGACGAAGTCAACTTGCAGGAAATCATGCGATCGGAATTGGAGCGGATGGGACATTCGGTCGTCGTCTGTCCTGACGGGCTGACGGCAGTTGCCGCCTTGGAGAAAGAGCCTTTCGACTGTCTGATTGTCGACATCAACATGCCCGGTTTGACCGGCATCGAAGTGATCGCGATCGCCCGGGAGTTGCGTCCGGAGATCGAAGCTGTCGTGATGACGGGTAGACCGACACAAGACACCGCCATCGCTGCGGTGCGCTATCAAGCGTTTGAGTACATCACCAAGCCGTGTCCCTTTAGCGAATTCGCTGAAATGCTCGGTCGCGTCGGGCAACGGCGTAAGACCAAACGTCAACTGGCTGCGCTGGAGCATCGCCTCCGCCAAGCCGAGGGTGATCGACAATTGATCGGCACAGCACCGGCTATGGACGTCGTCCGTCGACTTGTTTCCAAAGTAGCCCCGACCGATAGCACCGTCTTGATTCGCGGCGAGACCGGTTGCGGAAAAGAATTGGTGGCACGCGCGGTTCACGAGGCAAGCCTGCGGGCCGATCAACCGATGGTGGCGATCAACTGCGGGGCGTTGCCGGAAAATCTGATCGAAAGCGAGCTGTTCGGGCATTGCAAAGGTGCCTTCACCGGCGCCGATTCGGCGCGTGTGGGCCTGTTTGAGGTCGCCGATGGCGGCACCATCTTCTTGGACGAAATCGGCGAATTACCGCTGGCGATGCAGGCGAAACTGCTGCGAGTCCTGGAAACCGGCGACATTCGGCGTTTGGGCGACAATCAAACCGTGCATGTCGATGTCCGCGTCGTTTGTGCGACCCACCGAAACCTGGAAGAAATGGTCGAGAACGGACAGTTCCGTGAAGACCTGATGTTCCGAATCAATGCGTTTGAGATTCAAGTGCCCGCTCTTCGCGAACGTCCGTCGGACCTGATACCCTTGGCCAGCCACCTGCTTCGTCGCCACCGCTAGCGATGGGTCGGATGATCAACTGTTCACGGAAGCAGCGATCGCCGAACTGAAGGCTCATCAATGGCCGGGTAATGTCCGTGAACTGGCGAACGTGGTCGAACATGCCGCCATCCTCTGCGACGTCGATGCCGATCGATACTGATCATCTGCCCCGACACTTCAGCCGTCGTCAACTGCGCAGCGAGGTCCGAGATAACGGGCCGATGACGTTGCGGGAGATGGAAATGCTGGCGATCGATCGCGCCATCGAACGCCATGACGGAAACAAACCTGCGGCAGCCGAGGAACTGGGCGTCAGCCTCAAGACACTGTACAACAAGCTGAACGCTGCCGAGGAAAAGAAACAGGCCAGCTGAATACTGGCCTGCAAGTCACACGTGTACGAATGATCTGGGCCTACATGCTCGATCGGACAACGCCAACCGCAACGCCGACGACTTTCGCTTCTTTGACGTAAATTGGCTCCATTGCCGCATTCGCCGGTTGTAGACGAATACGATCCCCTTCCGGATGCCAGTACTTTAAAGTCGAATCACCGTTCGGCGTTTCCGCGACCACCATCTGCCCCGGCTCAGCCGTGTCTTGCTTCTGCACGACAACGTAATCGCCATCGGTGATGTGAGCATCGATCATCGAGTCGCCCGAAACACGCAAGATGAAGCGGTCGTCCTTGAACAGCATCTCACTGAAATCAAGCCGATTGTTCTGAGCAAAGGCCAGCGCAGTGGGGCCCGCTGCGACCATGCCCGCCATCGGCAAGCTGTTGCCATTCCGGTCGGCGGATTGTGTCAATTCAATCGCTCGCGATTTGTTGGGGCTGCGACGAATCAATCCTTTCCGCTCAAGCGCGCGAAGGTGACACATCACGCCATTAGGACTCTTGATTCCAAAGTGTTCACCAATCTCCCGGACGGTCGGTCCATAACCGCGCTCAACGATCAGCACTCGAATCATGTCGTAAACGTTTTGCTGACGTTCGGTAAGCTGGGCGCTAGCCATTCTGAAACCTTCTGAACGCGGGAGAAGAGATGTGGATTGCCGAAAAAGTGACATCGATTCTACCACATGCTAAACGCGTGTCCATAGGAAATGTGGGTGGTTCCGGGCATCAAGACTAACCCAAACTTCCCAGTGTACACAGGACGATGGTCGCAATTCCCACGGGAATACACCAGGCCGCGAACCAATGAAGCTTGTCCTGGCGGCTCCAAACGATCAGCCATCGAAGCGATACAATTCCGACGATAAATGCTACCAAAGCACCTGCCGCAAGCTCGATGGGCGAGTGATCCATCGGCGTTCCCGCCTGGTACTGCTCGACCACATCTTTCAAGGCCAGCACGGACGCACCGGCGATCGCTGGAATGGCCAGCAGGAAGGAAAAGGTCACCGAGTCCTCGTTGTTCAGGCCCATCAAACGGCTGCCCAAGATCGTCGAACCGCTACGACTGATTCCTGGCAGAATCGCAAACGCTTGAAAACAGCCGACCACCAATGCCCCGATCATGCTCATCGATCGGTATTCTCCATCGCGGGGTCGTAGATGACCGAGGATCAACAGGAAACCGCCTGTGACAATCAGCATCAGCCCAGCCAACATCGGGTTCTTCAGAATCGCCTCGAAGTTCGCTTTGATCGCCAAACCGATGACCGCCGCCGGAATGGTTCCGATCACCAGCAGGGGAATCACGCGGCGATCACTGAACATCAAGTCGACAATCCGCCGCCAGTAGACAACCAGGATCGAACCAAGCGTGCCAGCGTGAAGAATGATCTCTAGAGTGGCCGACTCGCTGTGGCTCGCCCATGGCCGCGCCCAGAATCACCAGATGTCCGGACGAACTGACGGGCAAGAATTCCGCGATGCCTTGCACGACGGCAAGAATCAATGTCTCAATCAAAGTGTATCTCCAGCGATCATTCTTCCTCGCCGCCAATCCGCGCGATTCCCAAGGTCAGTCCGAAGCCAACGACAATCAGCCCCAGCGATCCAGCGACCTGATCGAGACTTGGTTGAAAATACTGTGCCGCCCAATCGTCCGGTTCGATCTCCGACACGGTTTCCTCGGTGACGACCTGACCCTTGATCATGTCACCAAGCTGCGGCGGAACGGGTCGTTGGAACGGCCAAAGCCCAACGGTCGAACCAAGCAGTAGCCCAATCAGCACACCCAGCGTCGCTTTGCGGTGATGGTGAAGGAACCATTGCAGCAGGTTGCCCACAACCACCACTCCCGTGACAACGCCCAAACCGACAGGAAGCACGACCGACAAAGCTGGTTCCATTGCCGCGCTGATGTCTCTCAATTTGAGCGCCGACTTGAATTCGTCGATCGCTGCCAGAATCGGTACGTACTGACCCATCAACAACAGCAGGTATCCGCCCGAGATGCCGGGCAGGATCATGGCACTCGCCCCGGCAAGTCCCGCGACGAACAGCAGCGCCGAATTGGACCCGTTATTGCCGACCACCCCGGCAGCCTGAAGTCCCGCCAAGGCAACCATGGCGATCAAAGCAACGACCGCGGCGACGATCAAGGACCTGGAGGCCGGTTTTGCCAACTTCCAGACAACGGGTAAGCCGCCGAGCGTCAGCCCGATAAAGATGCTGTACATCACCCAGCGGTGATCAACCACCAAATCCTTCAGTGTTCCTGCCAACAGTAAAATGGCAACGCCCGCCGCGGCGACAACGCATGCCAGGGTCAGTAGTGATCGATAGCGAAACCGAAAACGAGTGACTTCGGCGATCGCGTCGATAAACCGAGGATAAATCCCGGCGGCCAGCAGCATGGTGCCGCCGCTGATGCCGGGAACAAGATTCGCCAGCCCCATCAAGACGCCGCCAAAGACCGATCGTGACACGAGCGTCCCGGTCGTCAGGTGATCAAACTCATCTGGATCGAAATCTGCCGCTGGATCGACCTCCGGCACGGCGGTTAGCTCGCTCTCTTGCGGCTCAGTGGTATCGTTCAATCATTTCTCTCCAGACAACCTGCTGTTGGGAACAAGGGGGGTACTGTGATTCAACGCCCCGATCCTGTCAAATGCGGCGCCGTGGAGCAATGCAGATAAAAAAACAGGCACCGAACCTCGGTTCGGTGCCTGCTGTAGCGAGACAAAGTGGAAGCTTATCCACGTTGGTTAGAACATGCCTATTCGGCTTCGGGTCGGCGGGGACGATCGCCGCCTCGTTCGCCGCGGCCACCTTCCGGCCCACCGGCGCCACGTCCTCCAGGACCTCCCGGTCCGCCGCGGCGACTCATCTGTTCTGCAGCGGCAGCGATTTCATCTTTCGACAAACTTCCATCGCCATTGCTGTCCGCACGCGTCACCAGATTCTGCATCCGCTCTGGCAACTCGTCCTTGCTAAGTTTTCCGTCCTCGTTCTTGTCCATCTGCATCAGGCGATCCACCATCACCTTGGGATCCGCCCGTCCGGGACCGCCCTCGGGACGTCCACCAGGTCCGCCTTCGGGCCGTCCGCCAGGACCACCGCGACCCATCGCAGCAAAGTCGGGACGCAGTTCTTCGATCGTCAGATCTCCGTCCTTATTCTTGTCCAGCTTGCGGAGGGCAACCGCGGCATTGCTAATTTCTTCCGCGGAGATTTTGCCGTCCTTGTCGGCGTCTAATGCGATCATGACTGGCAGCATCCGCATCATGTCGGGCCCGCGCCCTCCGGGACCGCCAGGGCCACGATCGCCGAAACGTCCAGGACCACGATCTCCAGGACCACGATCTCCAGGACCACGATCTCCAGGACCACGATCTCCAGGACCACGATCTCCGGGACCACGATCTCCGGGGCCGCGTTCACCGCGGGGACTTTCGCCGCGGTCGCCGCGACCTTCGGGCGGCTGTGCGATTGATTGAGCGGCGAAAGCGATCACGACGACCGACGCCAAGGCAAATCGATTCAGAAAACACATGTCAGGGGGCTCCATTCAATTCTGGGGATGGGGGACAAGTCGCACGGATGCGGCCAGCATGTTGGGTTCAACGTCTCGGGGAACGCAGTATCCACACCGAAACTTGCGGGGCGATGGCTACCAAAGGAGTACCGCCCCTTTGATCCGTCCATGCAAGACCCCGCGTTGATGAGGGATCTAACCCCAATTTGATGCGATGGGTTTCGCGTTTTCCCCGCAAGATACCTAAACGGGCCGATTGCGTTACGAACCCCAGTTACCGGGGAACTTCGGCAAGCGCTGCCGCTCCATGAAAAAAGCTTCCAAGAAACGCTTGACCGCAGCCAGGTGCATTACTATAGTAATACACCTATGCAGCCGAGCGAACTCTCCTTCACCGTCCATCCGTCCTCTGGCGTGCCGATTTACCGGCAGATCATGGATCAGGTCGTGGCCGCGGTCGTCAGTGGACGGGCTGTGCCGGGAGACGCGTTGCCCAGCACTCGAAACCTGGCCGAAGCCTTGGAGGTCAACATGATGACGGTGTCCAAAGCGTACGCACGCCTGGAATCCGATGGCATCCTGACTCGCGTCCGTGGTCGCGGCATGATCGTCGCCCAGCATGACGGATCGGCGACCGTGCCGGTCAAGGATCGTCAGGCGGAGCTGCGCCCGCTCGTCGAGCAAGCAGTCCACCGCGGGCTGCAATTAAAACTAACCGATCGGCAAATCACGGCTGTTGTCGATTCCGTTCTTCGGGAGACAAAGAAATGATCGAAGTCGAATCAGATCCACAAGCGGCCGATGACGCCGTGGCCGCGACCCGCATCGAAATCAGCAACATCGTCAAGTCGTTTGGTAAACGCCGCATTTTGGACGACCTTTCCTGGTCGATTCCATCCGCTGCGGTCGTGGGGCTCTTGGGCGTCAATGGGAGCGGAAAAAGCACGCTGATTCGCTGTATCTTGGGACTGCTGAAACCGAGCGCAGGCCAGATCAAGATCGACGGCGAAGACGTCTGGGATCTCTCGGACGAAATCAAGTCCCGGATTGGCTACGTCGACCAGCACCCGAAACTCTATCCCTGGATGCGCGGGAAGCATTTGCTGAAATACATCGGGTCTTTTTATCCGCATTGGAATGACGTGCTGGTCAATGAATTGGCTGACCGCTGGGATGTGCCTCTGAATCAGACCTTTGGCTCGCTTTCGCCGGGACAGCAGCACAAAGTCGCCATTCTGGCCGCGCTGGGTAATGGACCCGATCTGTTGGTTTTGGATGAACCGGTCAGCAGTCTGGATCCGCTGGCCCGCCGCGAGTTCTTGAAATCGCTGCTGGAAATCGTGGCCGAGAAAAGACAAACCGTTCTCTTTTCGACTCACATCACATCGGATCTGGAACGAGTTGCCTCACACGTCGCGATTCTCAGTGGCGGAAAAATCCGCTGGTTCGACGAGTTGGACGAGATCAAAGATCGCGTCAAACGCTTGCGGCTGCGGGCGGTTGATCGCTTGCCAAGTGACCTGCAAATTCCCGATGCCGTCAGCTTGTCGATCACCGACAACGTGGCAACCGCGGTGGTCGAGCGCTGGAACGATGAAGTCGCCGAACAATTAAGGCGGCGTTACGACGTCGAGGTTGCGGTCGAGGACTTGAATCTGGAGGAGATCTTTTTGGAACTTCATGATGAGGAGTCGTCCGATGAGGCGTAGTTTCTGGATTGTGATGACCCTGTTAACACGGCCAATGACATGGTTGTTCTTCACCGCGCTGCTTGGCGTTGGCATGTTTTTCAGCATGGTTTCAACCAGCAAGTACGAGAGTGTTGACGTTGGCGTGATCAAGTCGAGCAAACCGATTCGCACGATGGAACAGCTGCAACAGGCCGTCGCTGCACCAGGCGCTGGCGCCGTCGAAATTGACTGGGGCGCACTTGCCTATGAACAGTTGGATGAAGTGTTGCCGCGTCCCCAGGGTGGCAGTCGACGGATTGGTGATCAGGAACATCAAATCGTCAACCAACGAATGAATGCCCTGGTGTTGCCGCGCGACGTTGACGCGATTCGTACGCACGGTTGGGGTGTCGGGCAGAGTGTTGTGGATCGATTGGCTGAAATCAGCACGCTGAAACGGCTTGGGTTTTTGGTTTCCTACAACGATGAAAACCTGGACCTGTCGCCGCTGGCAAGATTGCAGCAGTTGCAAGTGCTGGATTTGGGGATCATCTCCAACGATTCGGTGTCGCTCGCCCCATTGCTTGAATTACCGCGGCTGGAAACGCTCGCGCTGGGCTCACATCAATGGGTCAGTAAGCAGCGGATGGCGGAAGTCGCCAAGCTGCCCGCGCTGAAAACGTTGTTCTTGCCCGATGTCTCTGAAAACCAGCGGGCGATGGAGGCACTGAGTGAATTGGAGCATTCCGGATCGCTAAAACAAATCCGGATCGCCATTCCGCTGGAATCGCCTGACAAACTGTCGGCGGTGCAGGCCCTGACTCCGAAGATCGATGTCGGTTCGTCAAAGTACTTTCCGCCACGAATCTACGCCTTGATTGCCGGCGTCTGGACATCACTGATTTTTGGTTCTCTGGGAATGCACTTCGTAGGCCAAATGTCGCTGCCGGCTGCCCAGCTTGCGCCCGAATTTCAAGCGGCGCATCAGCGGGTGCTTTGGGGAATCGTGGCCTTGATCGTTGCCGGTTTAACGATTTGGGGGGCTTGCTATGGGGCGAACTGGCTGCCGTTCGCATCGATCGTTGGGTTGTGCCTGGTGGTCGGCGTTGGCGAACAGGCGGAAACACAATTGAGGTTTGGTGAATCTCCTGGTCGACGACGCTTGTCAGGTTTGCTCGGTGTCGCGGTTGCGGTTGTCCTGATCGGACTCACGTACACGCATCCGATCGTGATCGAAGAGTACTTGATGAGTCGCGTGGGCATGCTTCCAATCTTGTTCCTTGCGATTGCATCGATTGTCGTTTACAGAACGACCAGGGCGATGAACCGACTATGTCGTGCCGGAATCGAAGCGGGGCGTCCCGTGATGCTCTCTTTGCACGATATCCAGCGAGTCGGCATCGAACTGCAAAACCGAGGAAAAGTCGCAACCTCTGAAGAGACCGAATCCGTTGCGACCGAACCGTTCGCACGCTACGACAAAGTTTCCACAACGCTTGCCTTCATTGCCCTCGCAGCCGTGGTTGTTTCGCTGTTTCTTCCGGAATCCGTTGGCGATATCGATGTGCGGCGTTACGCGGGTTTGTTCTGCGCTGGCATTGCATTTTGGTCGTTGTCGATTGTGGGCGCGAAATGGTGGCAGCGGATGCCGTACATTTCGGCCATGATGACTCGTCCACCGCGGCGATCATGCCAGATCGACGACCTGTTTCAAGGTGTCCGCCAAGATCTGATTCGTCTGTTGCCCGTCGCCATCGCAATCATATTCGTGATCTCGCACGCGGCTTTCTTCGCGCCGCAAAACCTGGTGGTTCGCCTGCTCGTCAGCGGGTTGTTTGTCGCCAGCGTCACGCTGGTGTGTTACGCGACGATCATGTGGGCGCTGGTCATTCGCAGTGTCTGGGGCGTCGCGATCCTGTGTTTCTGTTTCTATTTCGGCATCTCCGTGCTGGTCGCCGGCATCGCTGCCGCCGGCATGTCGGTGCAGACCACTATGCCGACGTATCGAGTGGTGATCGCGGCAGCTGTGCTTGCAGCCATCGCGATTGCGGCAACGACGATGGCACGCCGCTATTTCCAAAGCATGGAGTGGGGGCGATTTGCATAGCCAGATGACGGCAAGCCAGCTGGCGTGACGATGTGGTCGCGGCTCGGAGCAGGAAAAGGGAACGAGCCATCAGCACTCGATCCAAGATCCGGCGGACATTCGCCTTGTTGAGGATAGTATTCAGCAAAATTGGCGTGCTGCGGCCGAGAGCACGTGGCTGGCAGGCTGTTTTTGGAAAATCTGGTCTGAAAGAACCGAGTTTTGTGGCGGCAGGTCGTTGACCGTCATATCATTCTGCCGTGGATTCGTCGTCGGAAGACGAGTCGTCGTGATCACAGTTTGACTTACGAGAGTTGTTCCCATGTCGAAAAAGCTAATTGCGTTGATGACCGGATCGGTCCTGTTGGTGGCGTTTGTTTGTCTTCCCTTCGCTTCGGCGGCCGACGATGATGACGAACCGCAACACAGTATCAAGGATGTGATGAAGAAGGTAATGAAGGGCAAGCCGAACTTCCTGAGCAAGGTGGCGGACGGGGGATCGGAAAAAGAGAAGAAAGAATTGCACGAGTGGCTTGTCGCGCTCGGCAAGAACAAGCCCCCGAAGGGCGAAGCAGATAGCTGGAAGAAATTGACGGGAAAGTTAGTGAGTACGAGTCAGGATTTGATCGATGGCAAAGCAGGCGCCGGCAAGGCAGTCATGGCGGCCGCCAATTGCAAAGCGTGCCACAGCGAACACAAAGGAAAGTGATCACTGAGTAACAATCATGATCGCCACGGGAAACCTCTGCCAAAGTCGGCCGAGGTTTTTTTGTAACGTGATCGGTCGCGAGGTTTGTGGGCCGAAGGCCGTCCCGGTCGGCCGCCCATGCGGTGCTGATCCGTTCCGACCTTGGAATCTAATTGCGGATGCTCCATAATCCTGCTCGCCGCTATTCAACCATCGCACTCACAAAGGAGTCTGACATGCCCCGCGGAAAGACATATTGCGACGCTACTGAAGCGATTGGCGATACGCCGATGATCCAGATCAATCGGCTAGGCCCCGCAGGCGGAGCCACCATTTTTGCCAAGTGCGAGTTCTTCCAGCCGCTCAATAGCGTCAAAGACCGGATCGGCGTGGCCATGATCAGCGCCGGAGAAAAGGACGGCAAGATCACTTCGTCGACGCACATCGTGGAACCGACCAGCGGAAACACGGGGATCGCGCTGGCCTTCGTTTGTGCGGCCAAAGGCTACAAGTTGACACTGACGATGCCCGAATCGATGTCGGTCGAGAGACGTGCCTTGTTGCGAGCCATGGGTGCCAATCTGGTGCTGACACCAGCCGCGGACGGCATGAAAGGTGCAATCAACAAGGCACAGGAATTGGTCGACAGCACACCTGACGCGTTCATGCCTCAGCAATTCGAGAACCCAGCCAATCCAGCGATCCATGAAGCGACCACGGGCCCAGAAATCTGGGAAGACAGCGGTCAGAAAATCGACGCGATCGTCGCCGGAGTCGGGACGGGAGGCACGATTACGGGAGTCGCGCGTTTTATCAAAAAGCTGAATCCGGACTTCAAGGCGATCGCGGTCGAACCGAAGCATTCACCAGTGATCAGTGGCGGCGACCCCGGCAAACACCGGATCCAAGGAATCGGAGCTGGTTTCGTGCCGAAGAACTTGGATACGTCGATTGTTGACGACGTTGTTCTGGTCGACGACGAAGATGCATTTGAATGGGGACGAAGGCTCGCCAGGGAAGAAGGCATCGTCGGCGGAATCAGCA
Source organism: Pirellulaceae bacterium (assembly GCA_963714715.1). GTDB lineage: Bacteria > Planctomycetota > Planctomycetia > Pirellulales > Pirellulaceae > JBFJVZ01. The sequence goes on from CAVQPV010000001.1 coordinate 52,763, forward strand.
GCGGGGCAAACATGTGGGCCGCAGCTCAAGTCGCGGCGCGCCCCGAAATGAAGGGCAAGCGAATCGTGACCATCATGTGCAGCTTGGGCGAACGTTATCTAAGTACGCCCTTGTTCGGCGACCTTGGTCTGTGAGTTACAGCCTTGGCTGACGGAAAAACATTGCAGCCCGGGGATGCGAATCCTCGGGCATTTTTTGTCGGCGTGACGATTCAAGTTTCAGTTTTGCAACGGTTTACCATCATCAGTCATTCCTTTTGGGCTCGACAGGAGAGTGAGTCATATTCGAAGTACAGGTGCTGAAATCGTCTGCAGACCGCGGTTCGCTATTTCTGTCCCACGAGGATCGCACCGGTCAGGCCTTGAATCTGAATTTGGATTGCCGCTGGTGTGAGACTGATCGAGAGATCTTTCGATTGGCCTGAGGAAACCAGTACGGGCTTCAGTCCTTTCATCGTGAGGGTTTCGACATCGATCGCGATTCTCTTCGGATCAGCGGCGCGATTCAACACGACCAAAGTTGTCTCACCTTCACCCTCACGCGCAAACACCAATGTCGATGGTGACTCGCTTGCGTGCAAAACCTGGAAAGAGTCGCCGCGTAGAGAAGCGTGGTCGCTGCGGAGCTTGGTCAGTTGCCGGTAGTACGCGAAGAGACCTTGATCGAATTCGACTTCGTCGTGCGGAAGGGGCTTGTCATTGGGGCTCGCGCGTTCATCGTCATATTTCAAGTCAGCCCACAGCATCGGTTTGCGGTCGTCCGGGTCATCGGCGCCCCACATGCCTGCTTCCGTACCGTAGTAAATCATGGGCGCACCGACGTAGGTGAACTGAAAAAGTGCAATCATTCGCTGGAGTCGTCGCTCACCAGCATCGGGCTTACGAACGTTGTAGTCCGCAAAATATCTCGGCGAAGCGGTTGCCCCCACGTCGTAATCGTACTTTTCCCCCCGGCGATATTCCTGTTCGCGATTTCGGTTGACGATCATGGAGGCAATCCGCTCGGTGTCGTGCGAATCCAAAAGATTCTGCAGTGCCGGCCGCATTTCCGCGGGGTATTCGCTTCGTCGTGTCGATAATTCGTGGGCAAATCTCTCCGCAGAGATCTTGCCGTCGACAAGGAACGCTTTCACCGGAAACGCGAATCCGTAGTAATTCATCGTGGCGGAAAAACGACCCTGCACGAGGGTCTCGGCAGCATTCCCCCACAATTCTGCGACCGTGTAGGCGTCGGGATTGAGCTTTCGGACCATCGTGTTCCAATCGCTCCAGAAGCCGATCGGCACATCGCCGGCGACATCCAATCGCCAGCCGTCGATGCCGTCCGTCGGATCGCCATCACCATCGGGATCCATCCAACGACGAGTCGCATCGAAAACATACTGCTTCGGCCCAGGGTGCAGATCGGTGCCGCCGGCGTTATCGGCAAACAGTGGTAACGTCTCGACATCCCACCATCCTTGATAAGCGAATTCGCTCTCGGGCGTCGCGGGATCATCAAAACGCTTCACGATGTACCAATCTTTGTAGACAGACTGTTCTTGTTTCTCCCGCAGGTCGGCAAAGGCAAAGAAATCACGCCCCGTGTGGTTGAAGACGCCATCGATGACAATCCGCAGTTCTCGCCGGTGCGCGGCTTTCACCATCGCCAGGAATAGTTTGTCCGCGGCTGTCCATTTCCAAGTCGCCGGGTCGCTTGTCTCGGTCGCTATCAGGCGTAGATCGCCCTCCGGGTCGGGACCGAAATACGGATCAATGTGGTGGAAGGAGTTGCCGTCGTATTTGTGCAGCGAACGCGCGTAGAACACCGGGTTGAAATACAACGTGTTGACTCCCAGATCGCAGAGATAATCCAGCTTGTCGAGCACACCTTGTAGATCACCTCCATAACGCCGATGAAAAACGCCGTGCTGGTAGAAATCATCGCCAGAGGCCATTTCCCAATCGTCACGCGCGTACCAGTCGCCGGTCCAAGGCGAGATTCTCCAGGTCTTGGCAACGAATTCGGGATACTCAAGCGATCCAAGCGTCGGATCATTGCTCGGATCACCATTGCGAAATCGCTCTGGAAAGATCTGGTAGAAGACCGCGCGGGAAGCCCAATCGGGAACGAGACGTCGTGCGGGCTGTTCGCCGAATGCAGCCACCGCTAACAACGAAAAAGCGAAGATGATCGAGAATCTCAAGCGCATGTCCTCCAGTGTGTGGTGTGCATCACCCTGCTGCGCGGGAGATCGTACTGCTGTTGAGTTCAGTCACAATGAGCGTTTGCGTTTACAAATCGCCCTTCCCGCAAAGCGAGAGGATCGGGCTAGGCTGATGAATTAACCGATTCGCAGCAAGAGGGTGAGGCACCGGGCAATGCGCAATGCCCGGCCGCTCACGCGTCACGGCTCACTTAATTCATCAGCCCAGGACAGGGCTCTCGGGCCCCGGGGAGGGCCGTTACAAGACCCCTCTCCGGACCCGAGAGGCCGACTCTCCCAGGGGGAGAGTAACAACTCTTACCGATAAACGACTTAACGAAAGCGGCTCACACCTCAGACGCTCGCGGCGCTAACGATTCCGTAGTGGAACAGCGTTTCGCGAAGCTTGCTTTCGGCCGCTTCTTCCAGGGGTGTCATGGGCAAACGAAGTTCGCCGGTGTCGCGTCCCAACATTTGCATCGCCGCTTTGACCGGTATCGGGTTGGTTGCCAAAGACAACATGTTTTGACAGAGTTTGAACAACTTGTGGTGCCACTCTCTTGCCGTTTCAAAATCGCCCGCCGACGCGGCCTGCACCAGCATGATCATGTCCGCTGGGACCACGTTCCCAACAACCGAAACAACTCCTTCCGCACCGACACTCATCATTGGCAACGTCAACGAATCATCACCGCTCAGCACGGTCAAATTCGTCGATCCGACGATTGCCGAGCATTGATCCAGTTTTCCGGTCGCTTCCTTGACCATCGTGATGCCAGGCAGGTCGGCCAAGCGTTGGATCGTTTCGACATCGATCTCTTTTCCGCATCGACCCGGGATGTTGTAGACGCAGACCGGAATGTCGACCGCTTCGGCGACCGCTTTGAAGTGTTGATAGAAACCTTCTTGCGTCGGCTTGTTGTAATACGGGGCGACTTGCAAGGTGGCATCAGCACCTTCCGCCGCTGCCCGCTGGGTCAAACGCAGCGCTTCCGCCGTGCTGTTGCTGCCGGTGCCGGCCATCACTTTGGCTCGCCCGGCCACACTCTGGATGACTTCGGCGATGACCCTCTCGTGCTCATCGTGCGACAACGTCGGTGATTCGCCTGTGGTGCCGACAGGGACAATGCAGCGGGTGCCCGCATCGATCTGAAACTCGATTTGCTCGCGTAGGCGATCGTAATCAACTTGGCCGTCCCTGAATGGCGTGACGATTGCGACCGACAAGCCTGCGAATTGGGAACCCTTTCGGTTGGGCATGATGATTCTCGCGGGGGATCTGAAGGCGATGAAAGATTAGGTAGTTGACGATTGGGTCAGCATCGTTGCCAACGATTTGAGCCACGCATCACTCGAAGTGCCCGCCATGCCTGCATCGTATCCGACGTTGACTCGCCAATGAAAGCACGGCAGTAACTTGCGTATTCTACGAAGCCTTGGTCGGACAGCAACCGCCCAACATCTGGCAGCGACACCAAAAAAGCGTTCGCAGCGGTCCTTAGTAGGAGCAAATGCGGTGGTCAACACGGTCACTTCAATGACGCTTTGTCACGACCTGGCTTGCCGTATGACGAGGCGCTGCTCCCCGTTTGGGTTCGTTACCGATTGCGTAATCGCCACGGTTTGACGGTTCCCTTTTTTCCACGGATGCCAGGACCGTTACTGCGCACGATCTCTCCGATTGGGTTGGATGCGCGCCCCGACCGAGCGAACAATCCCGGCGTCTTCATCTGTTTCGGGTCAACGTTTGCCGTTGTCCCGGGTTATAATTAGAGTCCTCTGGTTCGACGTTCGACGAATCTACATCACCAGCCGCATGGAGTGTGAAATGAGAGTTTCTCATCACCCGGAACGTCATCAACGTGCTGCCGAAGATTTCAATGAGATTCAGAACTCGGAGCATGGCGAGGATGTCGTCGAGAGTATTTCCGCGGGGCTGAATCTAGTTCGGGAACTTGCTTTTCTACGAATCCACAATGACGTTGAACGCTATTTCGGACTCGATTCCATGAGTGTCCCGCTTTCGCTTGGCGACAGCGAACGCGAGGCGAAAACCGAAATTGATATTTGGCAGATTGTTGAAGCGACGCTTTTCGCTCACTCTTCAAAATACGTGGATGATGAGGACTGGATGCGAAAGTGGCTCGGTCAATTGCGATTGGGTAGCACCTTTGACAACGAGTCCGTGCAGAATCGTGTCTCGCAGTACTGGCGACTCAGCGATGAAGACCGACGTCTTTATTTTTCACAGGTACTGGAACGTGTTTATCCGGAAGCGAGTCGCGCACCCTTGGTGCTCTACCGGTTGTTACCGCTCGGCGTTCAAATTGCCGTCGCCATTGCGTTCGGCCGCAGCGACGACGCCGCCAAACTGAGAAAAAACCAGGCGTTCTGGCTTCCAGGGATCATGGACTGTCAATCTTGTCACGGCTCAACGTTGGATAATGGCGATCGATGCGTTGACTGTGACAATCCGGTGTGGAGCTACAAGTGGCTTTTGTCGGCAGATTGATCAAAGTCGTAATTCCAGGCCGCCGGCGGTCTACGCTAAGATGTGCTTTCACGCTTCATCTCTCGCCGCACCCGAATGGAAAGAACAGCATGCGAACAAAGCTCAAGTCGATACTCTTTTCGTTACTTCTCGTCGCAGTTTTCGCTCTGACCGCTCCGACTCTCGCCGCCCAGAATCCGAGCACAGAACGGCCCAATATTCTGTTTATCTTTAGCGATGATCATGCGCCGCATGCGATCGGTGCCTACAACGGTTGGCTAAAACCGTCAATCCAACACCGCAATATCGACGTCGCTGGCATCACAAGGGATCGTGTTCAGAAACAGCTTCTGCACGAATTCGATTTGTGGTCCCAGCCGTGCTGTGATTCAGACCGGCAAGCACAGCCACAAGAACGGCTTCATGAACAATGGCAACTCGTTTGATTGGAACCAGCAGACGTTTCCCAAGTTGCTGCAGAAGGCTGGTTACACGACGGCGATCTACGGCAAGTCGCACCTGAAGGGCAAGCCGCAGGGATACGACGACTGGAAAGTGCTGCCGGGACAGGGGCTCTACTACAACCCCGACATGATCACTCCGGAAGGTCGAAAGCGGATCGAAGGGCACTGCACCGACGTCGTCACTGATCTGGCGGTCGAGTGGCTCAAGCAAGGTCGCGCAGCAAGGCAAGCCGTTCATGTTGATGGTCCAGCACAAAGCACCGCACCGGAATTGGATGCCGGCGCTGCGACACCTGGATCTGTACGACGATATCGACCTGCCGGAACCGAACACGCTGTTCGACAAATGGCAGGACAACGCCCCGCCGGCTCGATTCCAGGAACTGGAAATCGATCGACACATGCATTTGAACTTTGACCTGTTCGTCGATCTCGTTCCCGACTTTGACGGCAACGCGCTGGTCGGCCGGTACGACAAATCAGCCTGGCAAAACATGAAGCGGATGACGCCAGCAGCAGTTGAAAGCCTGGCGTGGCCGCTACGCGACCCCGAGACAAGGCGTTTCACGATGCGAATCTGTCCGGCCGACGATCTGGTCCGCTGGAAGTATCAGCGCTACGCCAAGAACTACCTGCGCTGCGTCAAGGGCGTCGACGAGAGTGTTGGCACCTGATGGAGACGCTTGGAGGAACTGGGGCTCGCCGACAACACGGTCGTGATCTATTCGTCCGATCAAGGTTTCTACATCGGCGACCACGGCTGGTACGACAAGCGATGGATGTATGACGAATCGCTCAAGATGCCATTGATCGTCAAATGGCCCGGCGTCACCAAAGCCGGTTCGTACAACGAGGACCTGGTGCAGAATCTGGACTACGCCGAAACGTTTCTCGACATGGCCGGCGCCGCGATCCCCAGCGACATGCAGGGCGCTTCGCTGGTGCCGCTGTTGAAGGGCGAGCATCCGGCGGATTGGCGAAAGAGCATTTATTATCACTACTACGAGTATCCCAGCGTCCACATGGTGCCGCGACACTACGGCGTGCGAACGCACCGTTACAAGCTGATGCGGTTCTACCAGTTCGACGAGTGGGAATTCTACGATCTGGAAAAGGATCCGGATGAATTGACCAACCAGTACAACAATCCGCAGTACGCCGATCAGATCGCCGAGATGAAGGTGGAGTTGGAGCGACTTCGCACGCACTACCAAGATGACAGCGACGTCGCGATTGAGTCGCAAGAGTGGCAAGACAAGGTGCGGCCGGCAGCTAGCTGAGAACTCGTCCGGAATCAACTTCCGCATTTCAGGCTCCCGCTTGGAGATCGTCTCACTTTTAAGTTGTTGTACCGGAACGAGCTGTTTCACCCGGGTGCATATCGCGGTTTGCCAGCGGCAACAAAAAGTAGCCGTCACGCTCCGCCGTGACGATGCCCGACCGGGTAGCGAACCATCAGATTTTTTTGTATCGAACAGATCGCTTGGTCGCGGTCCAGCTACGATCCACCGTGATTTCCTTGGAAAACGGTTCGGTCGCACCTACATCTCGACGGAGCGAGATGGCTACTTTGCGAACCGCGATATGCACCCGTTTCACCCTCCCGCGGGGTGTTGGTCTTGGATGAAGGAGATTGAGCTGCCCAGCAGCGGCAGCCGATAGCCTGGGGTCTCTTTGCCGATGCAGCGAGTCAATCGCAGCCCCAGGTGCGCCGCCGATTCAAACCCTCTTCGCGGCTATTCGATCCTCGCTGATTCTCGTCAGCCACGTCTGGAATTTTGTGTAGAAACCAATGCCCGGGGGGGAGAGTGATTGATGTTCGCAAACGTTTGCAAAACTGCAAACCCGATTCTCTGCGCAGCGATTTCCTTGGGAAAAAGGCGGCGATTTCTGCTAGGATACGGTCTCCCACCTTTCGCACCGCCGTTCTTGCGAGCCAGATGTCTGATCGCCTCCTCTCACGTCTCGTTCTCTCCTTCACATGGTTGGTCGCGGCTTCTTCGGCTCGTGCCGAGCCGTTGCGGTTTGACCGCGACATCCGTCCGATCCTGTCTGACAAGTGTTTCTTTTGCCACGGCCCGGATCGGGAGCATCGCGAAGCCGACCTGCGCCTTGATCTTGAAGAAGAAGCAAAACTCGCGATCGTTCCCGGCGATGCCGATGCCAGCGACCTGATCACGCGAATCGTCTCGGCAGATCCCGCCGACGTGATGCCGCCGCCCGACGCGCACAAGGAACTGACCGCGGAGGAAAAAGAAATGCTCGTGCGCTGGGTCAAGGAGGGTGCGAATTGGACACAGCATTGGTCGTTCATCCCACCGACGATGCCGAAACGGCCGCAGGTACGCAACCGAGACTGGGCTCGCGTGCCAATCGACGAATACATTCTCGCAAGACTGGAGGCCGCAGGATTGAATCCGCGACCTGAGGCGTCGCGTGAGAAGTTGATTCGCCGCTTGACGTATGACCTGACGGGTCTGCCGCCGACGTTGAGCGAGATCGACGCATTCGTCAACGATCCATCAGCCAGCGCCTACGAAAGGCTCGTGGATCGGCTCTTACAGTCGCATCACTACGGCGAACGCATGACGCTGATGTGGCTGGATGCGGCACGCTACGGAGACACAAGCGTCTACCATGCCGACGGGCCGCGAGACATGTGGGCGTGGCGCGATGCGGTGATCGAAGCTTACAACAACAACATGCCGTTCGATCGATTCTCGCTTTATCAACTCGCCGGTGATTTGGTACCCGAGACAACGTTGCAGCAGAAGATCCTGGCCGGATTCAATCGCAACAATGGGACAACGGACGAAGGCGGCGCGATCGCCGAAGAGTATCGCGTCGAATACACCGTCGACCGCGTCAAGACAACTTCCACCGTCTGGATGGGGCTGACGATGGAATGTGCACAGTGCCACGACCACAAATACGATCCGATTTCGCAAGAAGAGTACTACAAGTTGTACGCCTTCTTTAACGTCAGCAGCGATCAAGGAATGCAGACGCGAAAAGGAAACGCCACGCCGACGATCGAAGTTCCCGGATCCCGAAAAACAAAAGAAGCTGCCGATCGTACAGTCGCAGCTTGCCGAGGCAAAACGGCAGCTTGGAAAAGCGAAGTCGAAGAATCCAAGCCCGCGTTCGAGAAGTGGTTGGTTTCGGCAGCAGTCGGGCAAAACCGCAAGCAGAACCGTTTGCAGCCGTCCGACCCATTGCTGCACGTCCCGCTCTGGGAAGGCAAAGACAAAGCGGTTTCCGACCTGGTCGACGTCGCATCGCAAAGGCAAGATCAACGGCAAAGTCGAGTGGGTGAAGTCGCGATTCGATTGGGCGCTTGAAGTTCGACGGCGGCAACTATGTGGACCTGGGAAACGTCGGCGATTTTGAACGCACCGATTCGTTCTCGTACGGCGGTTGGGTCAAACCGCAAAAGGGTGCCGACGGGCGCCCTGTTGGCTCGCATGGATGACGCCAGTGCCTATCGAGGCTACGACGTGTTGGTTGGCGATGGAAAGATCTCGGTGCACATCATCAATACGTGGCCGACCAACGCTATCAAAGTCAACTCGAAGCAAGCGACTCAAAGCCGACCAATGGCAGCACGTGTTCGTGACTTACGACGGCTCGTCCAAAGCCGCTGGCATCAAAATTTATGTCGATGGTGAGCCGTGGGATTGGGACATCGAACAGGATCAGTTGACGGAGACCATCAAGACCGACAAGTCATTGTTGATCGGCAGTCGACATCCAGGCTCGCGATTCAAAGGCGAGATTGACGAAGTCCAAATGTTCGCCAGATGCTTGGAGGTGGATGAAGTCAAAGCGCTGGCCAAGGCCTCCTCGATTGCAGACCCTGCTTGGCGATCGATCCTGAAAAGCGCAGCGCAGAGCAAGAACAGCGTTGCATGAATTCTATTTGCAGTCGGAGGACGAAGACCACAAGACGCTTACCGAACAGATCGAATCGTTAAGCAAGCAAGAACCGGAGCTGAGAAAGCCGCTGACGACCGTGATGGTGATGGGAGACATGGACAAGCCGCGAGAGACGTTCGTGTTTCATCGTGGTGCCTACGATTCGCCCACGCGAGACGAAGGTCCAACCGGAAACCATGTCCGTCCTTCCGCCGATGGCTGCGGACGCTGCCCACGAAATCGTCTCGGCTTGGCACGTTGGCTGTTCAGCGACGACCATCCGTTGACCGCGCGCGTCGCCGTGAATCGCTATTGGCAAATCTTCTTCGGCTCAGGTTTGGTATCAACGCCGGCAGACTTCGGTGCTCAAGGCGAATTTCCAACGCATCCACAACTGCTTGACTATTTGGCGATCGATTTCCGCGACAGTGGCTGGAATGTCAAGCGGTTGATGAAGCAGATCGTGATGTCGTCAACGTACCGGCAAAGTTCGGCGGCCCCAGCGGAGTTGTACCAGCGAGATCCGACGAACCTGTTGTTCGCCCGGGGGCCGCGCTTTCGATTGCACGGCGAGTTCATTCGGGACACTGCGCTTGGCTCTGAGCGGACTGCTGAACAAGCAGGTTGGCGGCCCCGGAGTGAAACCGTATCAGCCTCCGGGGCTATGGGCCGAAGTCGGTTTGGGCGGCAACCCGAAATTTGTTCAAGATCATGGCGACAAGCTGTACCGACGAAGTTTGTATACCTACTGGAAACGCTCGGCGCCGCCGCCGTCGATGCAAATCTTTGACGCGCCGACCCGCGAAAAATGCACGATCCGGCGGCCGCGGACGAACACGCCGCTGCAAGCCTTGGTGACGCTGAACGACACCCAATTTGTCGAGGCTTCGCGCCACTTCGCCCAGCGAATCATTCGCGAAGGCGGTGACGCGCTGACAGCCGCATCGCTCACGCGTTTCGATTGGCCACGGCGCGTCGACCCAAGGAAAATGAATTGGCGGATACTCAAGCAGGTTTATTCAGCTGCTTTGCGGAACTACGAAGCGGACGATCGACGCGCGAAATCGTTGCTGTCGGTCGGTGAATCGAAACGCGACGAGAGTCTGAATGTCGCCGAGCACGCGGCTTGGACGATTGTTGCCAGCACCATGCTCAACCTGGACGAAACTTTGGTCAGAGAGTAGGAAACACGAATGGATCCTTGGCAAGATTACCAGCGACAAATGACGCGCCGCCAGCTATTGGCCCGCGGACGGGGATGCTTGGGGGCCGCGGCACTCGCGACCTTGTTGGGTGCTGATCGTGCCAGCGGCGTGTCCGCATCGGCGTCCAGCGGCAACAAGTCCTATCCAGGCTTGCCGAACCTGCCGCATTTTCGTCCCACCGCAAAACGCGTGATCTATCTGTTCATGGCGGGCGGCCCCAGTCACATCGATATGTTCGATTACAAGCCGGAGCTCAAGAAGATTCACGGCACCGAACTTCCCGATTCGATTCGTCAGGGACAACGAATCACGGGGATGACCAGCGGGCAAAAGTCGTTTCCCTGTGTCGCGCCGATGTTCAAGTTCGATCGTTACGGCCAGCGCGGAACGTGGGTCAACACCGATTGCTTGCCGCACACCGCGTCGATCGTCGATGACTTGACGATCATCCGCACGATGAACACCGAAGCGATCAATCACGATCCTGCGATGACTTACATCAACACTGGGACGCAGCAACTGGGGCGTCCCAGCATGGGGGCGTGGCTCAGCTATGGCCTGGGAAGTCCCAACGAGGACTTGCCGGCTTACGTGACGATGATCTCCGTCGGCGCCAAACCAGGCCAGGCACTTTTTTCGCGGTTATGGGGCAGCGGTTTCTTGCCGTCCAAGCACCAAGGTGTTCAATTTCGCAGCGGCGATGATCCTGTCCTGTATTTGACCAATCCCCAAGGCGTCGGCGCCGATGTTCGCCGCAAAATGCTCGATGGCATTGCCAAGTTGAACGCTGAACGATTTGACGACGTGGGTGATCCGGAGATTCAAACACGCATCGCCCAGTACGAAATGGCGTATCGCATGCAAACTTCGGTGCCCGAGTTGATGGACACGAGTTCGGAAACGCAAGGCACCTATGATTTGTACGGTCCCGATGCAAAGAAACCGGGCACGTTTGCGGCAAACTGTATTCTCGCGCGTCGACTGGCCGAGCGTGGTGTCCCGTTTGTGCAACTTTTTCACCGCGGCTGGGATCAACATGGCAATTTGCCCAAAGACCTGAAACGCAATTGCGACAGTGTCGATCAACCCGCGGTTGCTTTGGTCAAAGATCTAAAGCAACGCGGGATGTTGAAAGATACGGTCGTGATCTTTGGCGGCGAGTTCGGGCGAACGATCTATAGTCAAGGCACGCTTACCAAAGACAACCACGGGCGCGATCATCATGGTCGCTGCTTCAGCACTTGGGTTGCCGGCGGCGGCTTCAAACACGGCTTCGATTATGGCGTGACCGACGATCATTGCTACAACATCGTCCAGGATCCCGTGCATATCAACGACTTGAACGCAACGATCTTGCACACTTTGGGTATTCAACACGAACGTTTCACGTTCAAGTACCAAGGACTGGATGCCAGGTTGACCGGGGTCGAAGGTGCCAGCGTCGTCAAAGAGATCCTGGCCTAGGCCAGTTGCTTGAGGCTCGACCGCAACTGCGTGCCGGCTTGTGGACGCAACTCGCCTACAAAACGTTTGTTCCTATCCTCAAGGTTGATCAGCGATGAAAGCTCGCATTGGTATCGTCACCGTCTCCGATCGCGCCAGCCGTGGCGAGTACGAAGACTTGGGTGGTCCGGCGATCCACGATTACTTGAGACGATGTGCTGACCAGCGAGTGGGAGCCGGTGGCGCGTGTCGTGTCCGATGACAAACAAGTCATCGAATCGACATTGTCCGAATTGTGTGACATCGAAAACTGTTGTCTGGTGATCACGACCGGCGGGACCGGACCAGCCAAACGTGACGTGACACCGGAAGCGACCGAGTCGGTCTGCGATCGCATGATGCCCGGCTTCGGCGAACTGATGCGCAAGGTATCGCTGGAGAAGGTGCCCACCGCGATTTTGTCTCGGCAAACAGCGGGGCTTCGCGGCAATCTTTGATCATCAATCTTCCGGGCAAGCCGAAAGCGATCGCTGAGTGCTTGGACGCTGTCTTTCCCGGCGATTCCGTACTGTATCGACTTGATGGACGGTCCGTGCCTGACGACGGACGAGACGCGATTGGTCGCCTTTCGACCCAAAAGGTAGGTGCGGCATCCTGCCGTACCGTTTCCCAGGTTTTTCGTAGCGGAAGTCGGAAGACTTCCGAGCACTGCGAAGATTCGAGAAAAAGCCGGATAAGTCGTGGATTGCGACCCGCCGTGCTCCGGAACTCTTCCGAGTTCCGCTACGACCGGCGATACCGATGACTATACAATAAGGGATCGATCAATCATGTCACCAACTCAATACCTTTCCAGAGCGACTTCATGTACCGAACAAAAATGGATCGCCGCCGATTCTTATTGACTAGCTTCGGCTGCGGCAGGAGCATTGAGCTTACCAGCGGTTGCCCAAGCCGCCGCCACCGATCGCTTGAAGATCGCGTTTATCGGTGTGGGCGGTCGGGGCGGAGCCAATTTAAGGACGATGTCGGCCACCGGATCGGTGGATGTTTATGCGATCTGCGACGTCGATTCGCGGTTCTTGGACAATGCCGGCGAATTACACCCGCAGGCAAAGAAGTTTCGCGACTTCCGCAAACTGTACGATGCCGTTGGCAAAGAGATCGACGCGGTCGTGGTCAGCACGGCCGAACACACCCACGCGTTTGCCACGATGCCGGCACTGCAACTGGGCAAGCATGTCTACTGCGAAAAACCGCTCGCCTACAACATTGATGAAACCCGCGAAATCACCGAGGCCGCTGCCAAAGCCGGTGTCGTCACTCAGATGGGAACACAGATCCATGCGAGTGACAACTACCATCGCGTGGTCGAATTGATTCAGTCGGGTGCGATCGGCCCGGTTCACGAAGCCCACGTCTGGGTCTCACGAGCCTGGGGCCTGCAGACAAAGGAAGAGGCGGAGAAGCACAAGGACCGTCTGTACGTGGACGATCGTCCCACGGAAGCAATGACACCACCGGACTATCTGGATTGGGATCTGTGGCTGGGACCCGCACCCGAGCGGCCCTTCCACAACGTCTACTTTCCGGGTCCGAAGTGGTATCGCTGGTGGGATTTCGGCAACGGCACGATGTCTGACTTGGGCAGCCACTGGAATGACCTTCCCTTCTGGGCATTGAAGCTGGATGCCCCGCGAACGGTTCGAGTCGTTTGGAATCCCACCCCATCCGGAGATCGCGCCCGCATCGATGACGGCAGAGTATCATTACGGACCGCGTGCTGATCTGCCTGCGGTGAAACTGTTTTGGTATCAGGGGACGCATAAGCCAGAGATTTGGGAACGGGGCGAGATTCCGCAGTGGGGAAACGGAGTCTTGTTTATCGGTAACGACGGCATGTTGTTATCGGACTACGGCAAGCACGTCTTGTTACCCGAAGACAAGTTCGTCGACTTCAAGCCTCCCGAGCCCTTCATTCCCGATTCGCCCGGACATCATGAAGAGTGGGTGCTGGCCTGTCGCGGCGAAGGCCAAACGGGCAGCCCGTTCAGCTACGCCGGCCCGCTGACCGAAGCCAACCATCTGGGCAACGTTGCCTACCGCGTGGGCAAGAAGATCACTTGGGATGCCAAGGCCATGAAATGCATCGGCTGTCCCGAAGCGGATCCGTTCATTCGGCGAACACCTCGCCAAGGCTGGTCGCTGTAAGCACGTGTTGTAAACAAATCACCCTCCCGCGTAGGATCGTGCAGCGTTTAGTAGCCATCACGCTCCGTCGTGATGTAGGTGCGACCATGTGCTGTGTTTCCGAGAAATTCAGGTCGAACGAGTCGCATTCCATCGAGAGCGCAGGCTTCGATCAACGTCCCGGACATTGGAAAATCGCTCGGTCGGGCTACATCACGACGGAGCGTGATGGCTACTTTGACGAATTCGCTTCGCGTAAGCTGCACGCCCGCGTAGCGGGAGGGTCGGACGCGAGCGGCCAGGGAGGTTTTTCCTGTGTTTGGTGGACGTCATACTTTCGAGAGCCGGATTGCCCTCTCCGGGCCTGAGAGCCCGACTCTCCCCAAGGGAGAATGAGTCATATTCGCACCCCTACGGAGACACCATGGACCGACGAACTTTTTTCAGAACCACTTCGATCGCCGCCGCTGGCTTGACTCGCAGGCCGCAACTCCGCCACCCGTGCCGGGCAGTTTACCGGCAAGATCAAGAAGGCCGTGAAGTATCATATGGTCGCCGGCGACGCTGCCGTCGAAGACAAATTCAAGCTGGTCAAAGATCTCGGGTTCGATGGCATCGAAACAAGAACACAGTTGGATCCCAACAAGCAGGACATCGTCAAATCATACGCTCGGGCCAGCGAAAAAACCGGTTTGCCGATTCACGGCGTGATTCATTCCAGCAACCCGGACATCATCGGTGCGATTGACCAGGCAAAGTTTCTGGGCGGCACGTCGGTCTTGCATGTGGTGCGTTACAACAAGAAGATCAGCTACCTGCAAAACGATCGGGAGACGAAAGAGATCATTCAGCGGGCGGTCGATCACGCTGAGAAGAGCGGAATCATGATCCTCTGCGAAAACGTTTGGGCCTCTTATTTGATCGAACCGATGGGAATGGCTCGGTTCATTGACGCATTCGATAGTCCGATGGTCGGTATCTACTTTGACATCGGCAACGTCGTCCGTTGGGGCTGGCCCGAGCATTGGTTGGAAGTGATCGGCTCGCGCGCAAGAAGCTGGACGTCAAAGAATACGATCTATCGGTTGCGATGAGCGAGGGTATGCGAAAGGCATTCGACGGCCGCTGGGCGAGGGCAGTATCGAGTGGGCGAAGGTCCGTTCCGAACTTGCCAAGATCAACTACACGGGCTGGGCGACAGCCGAAGTCCGCGGCGGCGATCGCGACCGTTTGGCCGAGATCGCCGCGCAGATGGATCGCGTTTTGGATCTGTAGTAGCCTGGAGGTGCTACGCAGGCCAGGACTTGTTCTGGCATCCGCGTGCCGCAAAATACCCCTGCCACCACGGGTGCTCACCCAAGGAATGCAGGCTTTCACTCGGTTCTAGGCCGGACCCCGCGTCCGACAATGCATACGCCAAAGCCCCGCCAGGACACATCCTGGCCGACGGAAACCATGTTCATGACGAGAATTGTGACGACCTTCTGCCTGCTGGTGTCCGCCTTGGCAACTGCGGCGGCGGCCGAGGAATTGGTTGCCACCAGCATTGCCAAGCCGGGATACTCCGCCATTGAAGCTCTGGTTGTTCAGGCTATCGAGACCGGCGAAACGCCTGGCGCTGTTGTCGTGGTCGCCAATCGAACGAACATCCTCTACGCCCGCGCGTTTGGCGATCGACAACTCGAAGCCAACCGCGGAGCCGATGACATTGGACACGGTGTTCGACCTCGCTTCGATCACCAAGCCGGTCGCGACGGCGACATCCGTGATGAAACTGGTGGATGCCGGAAAGATCGACGTGAACGCACCGGTTAGCAAGTATTTGCCGGAATTCGGTTTGCACGGCAAAGACGAAATCCTTGTCAGCGATCTTTTGTTGCACATCGGTGGACTGATTCCCGACAACGCGCTGCGCGACTACCGGGACGGTCCAACCGAGGCTTGGCGTCGAATTTGCGAACTGAAACCGATTGCCAAACGCAGCTGAAAAATTCGCGTACACCGATGTCGGTTTCATCGTTTTGGGACAACTCGTTCAGCGCGTCAGTGGACGCACATTGGATCAATTTGCCGAGCAAGAGATTTTTCGGCCGCTCGGGATGCTGGAGACGACGTTCAACCCGGGAAAGCAACTGCAACAACGCTCCGCGGCAACCGAGCGGCGCGACGGCGACTGGATGAAAGGACAAGTTCATGATCCACGGGCCTATTTGCTGGACGGAGTCGCTGGACATGCGGGACTCTTCTCGACGGCGGCCGACTTGGTGACCTACGGCCGCGGTCTTCTGGCGGCAGGCTTGGGAACCGATTCACCACTCTTTTCCAGAGCAACATTCAAGCTGATGACCGAACCTCGCGATATCCTGCGGGGCACACGGACGTACGGATGGGATCACCGTTCGCCGTATTCAAAGAATCGAGGCGAAAGCTTCTCCGACCAGACATTTGGTCACGGCGGCTTTACCGGGACGGTTCTCTGGATTGACCCCGAGAAGGAATTGATCTTCATCTTTCTCAGCACACGCCTTCATCCCGACGGGAAAGGCAGCATTAATGGCCTTGCGGGCGAGATTGCCACGTTGATCGCTGCCGACAACTAAGCGTGATCGACTATCGTTTTCTGCTGGCCAACGTCATAATTGGTGGAGTCGACGCGTGTACGGCCAGGACCTGTCCTGGCGGGAGTCTGATTGCCTTGATTTGCCAGGACAGGGAGAGCGTCCGGCTCGGGAAGGAGTGCCAGCCGCGTGCGACTGTCCGCGGTCCACGCTGCGTAGCAGTGGTGCGTAGCCGGGGCCGGGCTCGCGTCGCGGATTTCGCGTTCTTTGCGTTGAACTCGCAATTCCTAGGCCCGGACGATCCGGGTCCCAGCCTCGCGTCGCTCGTTGGCACCCAGGCACACACCAACGACGAAACCTACATGTTCGAATGCTAGCCGAAGTTCTCGGTCCGGCAATGCGCAGACCGCTGCGACACTTTTTCGTCTTCCTGTGTTTTCTGCTGATCGCATGCCACTGTCCGCGGAGTGATGCCGCTGAACCGGGATCGCTATTGGGCACCGTCGACGATTTCTCAATTCCAACGACGGACGACGAAACAATCACGTTGCTTGGCAATGACGATGCCGAATTCACCGTGATTTGTTTTCTCGGGACGCAGTGCCCGCTCGCTCGGATCTATGGTCCCCGGCTGAACCGAATGTCGGAGGAGTTTCAAAAGCAGGGCGTTCGCTTCATCGGAGTCAACAGCAACATTCAAGATTCCATGGATGATCTTCGAGCGTACGTTCGCCAGCATGGAATTGAGTTTCAAGTCGCGAAGGACTACGACCGGACAGTTGCGGTCGCGGCCCAGGCGACGCGAACACCCGAAGTCGTTGTGGTGGACCACGTGGGGAACGTGCGGTATCGCGGTCGAATCGATGATCAATACCAGCCGGGGATCGCTCGCAATCGAAGCGACACAACATGACCTTCGCGACGCGATTGAACAGCTGCTGGCAGGCGAAAACGTTCGTACTCCGCAAACGCAACCGGTCGGCTGCTTGATCGCTTTGCCGCGGAAAAGCGTGCCACATCAAGACCAGTCTGAAATCACTTATTGCGATCAGATTTCCCGCGTTTTGCAGCAGCATTGTGTCGAGTGCCATCGGAGCGGCGAAATCGGTCCGTTCGCGTTGGACGACTACGACGAGATCGTTGGCTGGGCCGACATGATGGTCGAAGTGATCGATGAGAAACGCATGCCGCCGTGGCACGCGAGTCCCGAGCACGGTTCTTTTGCCAATGCTCGCCAGATGCCTGAGTCGGACAAAGAACTGATCCGCCATTGGGTCTTGTCCGGGACGCCCTTTGGTGATGCGAAAGATCTGCCAAAGAAACCAGAATACGTCACCGGTTGGCGATTGCCGAAACAGCCCGACATGGTTTTTGAAATGCATCGGGATGCGTTTCAAGGTGCCTGCCGACGGCGTCGTCGAATACCAGTACTTTGTCGTCGATCCAGAGTTCGACGAAGACAAGTGGATCGGCGCCTGCGCAGGTCATTCCCGGCAACGCGTCGGTGGTTCACCATTGCATCGCCTTCACTACGTCCCCCTGACGGCAGTGGCTTTGACGGTTTTGGATTGCTCGCGGCGTACGTTCCCGGACAACTCTCTACGACACTCCCGCCGGGGTACGCCCGTCGCGTTGCAGCCGGATCGCGAATTGTCTTCCAAATGCATTACACACCGACCGGCACGCCACAGACAGACAAAACTCGTATTGGAATCGTCTTTGCGGAACCCGAGTCGGTAACGCATGAAGTGTTCGTCGTTGCGGGGATCGAACAGGAATTCGAGATACCACCCAACACTGCCCTGCACACGGTCCGCGGCAAGGTTGGCCGGTTTCCCAAGAACGGATATCTTATTGGCGATCATGCCTCACATGCATCTGCGTGGCCGATCGTTTCAATTGACGGGAAAGACATCCGGGGGCAGTGAAATTCTTTTGCAAGTCCCGACCTACGATTTCAATTGGCAACACAGCTACGAATTGACCGATCCGTTGCCACTGCGAGACTTCAGTGACCTGGAGTTTGAAGCGACGTTTGACAACTCGGCCGACAATCCTACCAACCCGGATCCGAGTGAATTCGTTACTTGGGGCGATCAAACGTGGCAAGAGATGGCGGTCACGTTCTTGTCGGTGGCCAGGCCGGTGACGGCGGAAAGCACCGCGCAGGTGACACGCGAAGTTGCCGCGGCAGCCGCCTGAAGCGGATATCAAGGAAGCCGATGCGTTCGCTCGCGACTATGTCCGTCGATTCGACAAGAACAAGGATGGGAAGCTGACTTATCGCGAACTTCCCAACTCCGTTCGGATGTTTGGCTGGTTTGATCACGATGGCGACGGAGTCATCAGCCATGAAGAGATTCTGCAGGAATCCCTGGCTGCGTCATGCGGAACCCGCGATGATGGATCGGGGCGGATTTTGTGTTTAGTCGATTCGGCCTGCTGGCGGACTGGGTCATTGACCATCGCTGGGTGACGCTTTTTTTGATCGTCGCGATGACGGTGTTCACCTTCATCGGGCACTACGATCCGTACTTGATCTTGCCCGAACCAGCGATCGAGAGCCACAGCGTATTGCCGGAAGCGACAGAAACGCAGCCGTCGCGCGAACCGCCAAGGAACATCACCCCCGTGCGGGTGTCCAGTGGTGACGTGATTGTGGTGGCCGAGTCCGATGATTTCTTCACGCCTGCGGGAGCCGGGGCCATTCGCGACGCGGTCGCGGCTCTGGAGTCACTGGACCATGGTGACCAGCGTGCTGTGGATGGACCGGGCGCCGATGATGAACATCTTTGGGTTGCCGGAGCCGATTCTGCCGCGCGGGAACGCCTCGGAGCTGCGGTTCCAGCAAGCCAGGCAGCGGGCACTCGAGCATCCACTGGTGGCGGGCCAATTGCTGTCGCGAGACGCCAAAACACTGTTGTTGATGGTCGAGCTTGATTGGTTGTTTGTAACCGATGACAGCGACTGTACCGACAAGTTACGTGACACAGCCGCGGCGGCTGTCGCGAAACATCCTGGCGTGTCGATCGATTTCTCAGTCACCGGAAGCGTGCCGATTCGCTTAAGTCGCGCGGCCAGTAGTCGCGAAAACGAAATCAAGTACCAAGTCATCGGTTACTCCTTGGCACTCGTCATTGCGTGGGTACTATTTCGCGGCCTGTCATCCGTGTTCATTGTCTCGCTTGCCCCCATGGCTGGCGTGTTTTGGACGTTGGGTGTGCTGCACTACCTGGGCTTTGACGACAATCCATTCAATTCGGTGATTGTTCCTGTTCTGCTATGCATGGTTGGGTTCACCGATGGCGTCCACATGATGGTGCAAATCCGTCGTCATCGCGCCGCAGGAATGTCGGCCACGGACGCCGCTCGGCTGTCGATTCGCGAAGTCGGTTTGGCGTGCTGGCTGACGTCGTTAACCACGGCGATCGGATTCGGGTCATTGGCGCTGGCGCACCACGAGATCGTCCGCGAGTTCGGGTATTGTTGTGTGATCGGTATCATGCTGACGTTCATTTCCGTGATCACGATTATTCCGCTTGCCTGCTCCAGTCCACTTGGTCGCCGCGTTCATTCCGGTCACGGACGCAATCTGATTGATCAGAACTTGGAACGGATTGCGGGCGTCATTGATTTCGTCCTGGATCATGCACGCGTGATCGGCTGGATTGCGATCATCACAACTTTGTTTCTTGCCGTCTGCACGCTACAGTTGCGGCCGGATGAAAAGTTGACCAGTAATTTGGCGTCGGGCAGTGAAGCGGCCCAAGCGCTGGCCCACATTGATCGCCAGTTCGGCGGCATGGAAACCGCTGAAATCGATATTCGCTGGCTGGCGGACGTGGAAGACGGTGCCGGTGAGATTGCTGTGGTGGTGGGAGCCGCCGAGGCAGCTCTGAGCAAGGAACCGCTGATCGGTAACCCGCTTTCGATCGCCAGTTTGATGGATGCGTTACCGGGTGAAGGGGATCCGGAAACACGCATGTCGCTGCTGGAACTGTTGCCACCGCCGCTGAAGCGTGCCTACTACACACCCGAGCATCGGTCTGCGAAAGTCACGTTTCGATTGCAAGATTTGGGAATCGCCAAATACGGTTCGATATTTCAGCGAGTCGAGCAGCGTCTGGAAGCAATCCAAGCACAGCATCCGAAGTTCACTCTGCAATTGACCGGAAACGCCGTCTGGCGTTGGAAAAACCTGTATCGCATCGTCGTGGATTTGGCCTATAGCCTGGGGACGGCCACGGTGATCATTTTCGGCGTGCTAACGATTGTCTATCGATCGCTGCGACTCGGATTGATCTCGATCATTCCAAACTTGTTCCCCTTGGCCGCCACGGGATTCTTGCTGCTGGTAAGCGGCCAATACTTGGAACTCGTAAGTGTTTGTGCATTCACGGTTTGCTTGGGGTTCGCCGTCGACGACACCATTCATTTCCTGACTCGATATCAGGAGGAACAGAATAAGACGCCCGATCGCCGACAAGCGATCCGCAACGCGTTCGTGGGCGTCGGTACTGCCTTGATCATGACAACGATTGTCTTGGCGATCGGATTCAGTGTGGCATTGACCAGCGACTCGCGAGACCATCGTATCTTTGCGATGATGGGCATCCTGACCTTTTGCAGCGCACTGTTTGCGGACTTGGTGTTCCTGCCTGCGCTGCTGCTGCGTCACGCTCCTGATCACCGTGAGCAACCGCACGATGAAGCGAAACAGGAATTGCAGAAGCGAGACTGCGCAGATGTTCTTTACAGCGAAGCCGTTTCAGAACAAAGCCCAGGGTAAACGAAACTGGGTTAACATAGAATTTACTCAGCCTGATTCGCCAACAGTGCTTTGGCGAACGCTTGGCCGATCAGGGAAAAGGTTTTGGCGGAACCAAGGTAGTGGTAACCGGCGTTGGATTTGGCACGCTTTTCCAGAGCATAATCCTCTTCGCTGAAAAGTTCCTGCTCAAGATCCGACACGACCTGTTGTTGCTCCTGTTTCGTCATCGTGCCGTCTGCGTTTTCGTGGTTTTTATTCTTCGTTCTCAACAAGTAAGCCTTCTGCCGAAGCTGCCCGCGTTTTTCATCAATCACGGCCAGCCGCTCGTCCCAGAACGGTGCCGTCTGGACAACGAACACGTTCCCTTTGAACTCGGGCAAGTCTGCCACCGCGGCCTGGCTTTCGCGAAAGGCCTGATTCCCTGCGTTAGGATTATTCCCGCTGACGCCCATCACGCCGATCACGACAGGCAGCTTTGGTGCTGACAGGTCCTGACGGGTATCCCGGATGAAATTTCCAAACCACTCGGTGTATTTCGCAAACCGCGGGGTGGGGTCGTCAGATTTTACCTCGGGGTAAACATTGCGACCAACCATGTCGTTGAACCCCTGGAACCAGACGAGACCGGCGAGTTCATAACCTTGGTCCGGATCGTAATCCGGATAAACACGTTTGATATCGTTGAGCACAAACTGCACGTGCTCGATCATTTGCCGATACCGCGCTCCGGTCTTTGCCTTCAGATTGGCTTGCTGCTCCGGCGTGGCGAAGCGTTCGCGCTTGATGTCATCCTCGCTCCGAACGTAGGGACCAGAGCTTGGCGAGCGAAAATCCGTGTGCAGCGACTGACCACCCCAGGCCGTTTTGATGATCAGGACCGGCTGATCGAGTCCCTTTTGCATCGTGATGCCGAAGGCCAACTCCGGGCCGATTTTCTCGCCGGGTTTATCATAGTCACGACCACCCTGGCTGCCGTATCCGGCGGTCAGTTGACCGAAGACTTCGCGGTTTTCGCCATCGATTCGTCCGTTCAGTCCCGTTAGATAAGAAATCCAAACGTCCTTGATCATGCGATGCGTCCCGTCCCGGTTCTTCATCTCGGCCAGTAACGGAGCGGTCTTTGGATCTTCCCCCAGATAATCGAGGACTGAAACTTTCGCATGGCCTTCCATGTTGGATTGGCCAACCAATAGGTAGACTTTGAGCGGTTCTTTCGCAGAGAGATGCGTCAGGCAAAGCAGGCTGAGCGCGATGAAGGTCATCGTTCGTTTGAACATGGGTCAGGATTCGCTGGGTGGGAATTTCGTTGAGTGAATCATCGACGCTGCGATGCCGCGTTTCTTCTCCAGCGGCAGGGCACACGCGCCGAAGATTGCTCTATCGACTGCTGAACAGGGTGTTACTTGACGACTCCCTTTTTATCATCGAGAACACATTTCGGGTTGGGCTCGGTTGGTACAGGCGCGTTGGTGGCCGCCTGCCAGTCATTCAGCTCGGCCCTCAGCTCGGCAACTTGATCCGGCATTGATGCCGCCAGATTGTTTTTCTCCCCGGGATCGTCTTTGAGGTTGTAGAGACCAACCGTGTCGTCTTCATGGAATTCGATCAGTTTCCAGTCACCGCGGCGGAGGCTGGTTGATGGGAAACCTCGCCATGAGTAGGTCTCGCCTCCGGGCACGTCGATGGTCAGGCCGTGCCCCTGCAGATACAGCGGGAAGTGCCAGAAGATACTCCGCTGGGCGATGTCTTTGCCGAACAATAGCGGCGAGATGTCGGTGCCGTCAACGGGCTGCGTCGTGGGAAGCTGGCCACCGGCGAGCTTCGCAAAGGTGGGCAGAAAGTCGACGGAGGTGATCGGAGTGCCGCAGCTGGTATTCGGCTCAATCGTCCCCGTCCATCGCATGCACGCGGGGACCCGGACGCCGGCTTCGAACAACGAGCCTTTTGAGCCGCGCAGGGGATCGAGTTGCGAGACACTCGGGAGCCCTCCATTGTCACTGGTGAAGACGATCAGTGTGTTTTCAGCGATCCCAAGTTCGTCCACTTTGCCCGCAACCCGACCAACGGACAGATCCACCGCTTCGATCATTGCCGCGTAGACAGGATTGAAGTTTCGGCGCTGGTTCTCGGGAAGCTTGTCGAGTTTCGCCTGGTACCGTTTGACGACATTCTTGCGTGCCCGATGCGGCACGTGCACGTCCCAATGAGTGAGATAAAGAAAGAAGGGGCCATCGCGATTTTCCTCGATGAATTTCACCGCGCGATCGGTCAACTGTTCGGCAACATCCACGTTTCCGTAGAAGCTCCCGTTGGGACCGCCGATTCCGTTGGCCGAACTCAGGTCGAACCCCTGTGTGTCATCACCGAGATGCCACTTGCCAAGCCTCGCCGTGCGATAACCGGCCGGGCCAAGTATTTCCGGAATGCAGACAAAGTCAGGATCGAGTGAGTTGGTAATCGGAAACTGCGCCGCTGCCTTCTGCTCCAGCAACTCGTCTCGACGGCTCTTCGCCGGAACCAACAATCTCATGTACGCCGGATTGCCTTTGGACTTTCCGCCGGGCGTGTAGATCTGATGCCGAGGCGTGTAGGTGCCGGACATCAGACAAGCGCGAGTCGGTGCGCAGTTGGGACCGCCGGTGTACGCTGCGGTAAACGTCATGCCCTGCGATGCAAATCGATCGATGTGGGGCGTCTCAAAGAACTCCGCCCCCATGTAACCAACATCCTGCCAGCCAAGATCGTCGGCCATAATAAAGATGATATTGGGGCGGCGTGCTAAATCATCGGAAGTCGTTGCGTAGACTGGTGGTTGGAGCAAGTGACTCAAGGCGAGTGCAATGCTGATGGCACTCATCACTTGCAGCAAGTATCGAGGACACATCGGTTGCAGCCGACCTGGATTGGTAAGTCGCAGACTGGAAATCTTCATGCTCGACAACCTCGCTTGCCATCACTCCAACGTGCTCCGCGTGGAAGCCGGGAAAAAGGGGTCAGACACCAAAAGTGCGAAGCACCCGAAGGGCCGTTCCGGCTTTTGGTGTCTGACCCCTTTTTCCCAACCAAAGGACTAGACGCCGGAAACCGGCATCACTTCCATCTTATCGTCTGCTTGCAGCCAGACACAGGCTGCAAGAAGTTTGTCCATTCTCTTCGACGCGTGTCCTTACTTGCGTTTTTGCTTTTTCGGCTGCTCAACGAATCCAGGGCTGCCGGGGCCCCAGAGTGGAGCTGCCAACTCCGCCTCCCACGCAGCCAGTGTTTCAGTCATCCGCTCGACCACTTGAGGGTGTTGTGATGCGACGTTGCTTGTTTCACTGATGTCGCGGGCCAGGTCGTACAGCTGCGGTGCCCCGTCCCTGGAGTTGCGTAACAGCAGCTTCCAGTCGCCATCGCGAACAGCGATCGGTCCCTCGACGCCCTTTCTTCGCCAATACAGCCTGCGCTGCGGCACTTTCGCATTCGCGTTCTTCAGCAAGGGAAGCATGCTGCGACCATCCAACTTCCAGGTAGGATCGACTGGCTTGTCGGCGGCATCAAAGATCGTCGGGAGAATGTCCAAGGTGCTGATCGGCTGATTGATGATGGAACCGGGTTTGATCACCGCGGGCCACGACATTGCCCAGGGCACACGGATTCCACCTTCTTCCAGACTGCCTTTGTGACCCTTCAACGGAAAGTTACTTGTTCCCGTTCCCTGGGGCCCGCCGTTATCGTTGGTGAAGATCACCAGCGTGTTCTCTGTCAACCCGTGCTCGTTTAGCGCCGCGAGGATCTTTCCGACGTTGTCATCCATGGCAACGACCAATCCGGCGTAGCCTCTTCGGTTCTTAGCCTCGATATGGCGGACGCGTCGTGCATCGTCGGTGTTCTTGCGGGGTTCCAATGGGCCATGCGGAGCGGTGAAGGAAACAAACAAATAGAATGACTCGTCTTTGTTTGCCTCGATGAATTTGCACGCCGCATTCCCAAGGCGATCAGTGATATATCCCGTCTCCGGCGTCGCCACGTCGTTATCAAGGATCACTCGGTGAGGCGACGGTTTGGCGTACGGATAGTAGCTGCGTGAACCCTGTAACAATCCATAGAACTCATCGAAACCTCGCTTGTTGGGATGGTAGTCCTCGGGATAACCAAGATGCCACTTTCCGATCAAGCCGGTGCGATAGCCAATGTGCTGCAGACGTTTGACGCCAAACGTCTCTGCCAGTGGCAAACCGGACGGGAACCCCGGCGGCAGGTTGGTTTCATGGCCGAACCGTTCCTGATAACGCCCCGTCATCAATCCGGCCCGCGAAGGCGAGCAAACAGCGCCGGTGACGTAAGCCTGACTGCACCGGACTCCACGCGCCGCAATGCTGTCGATGTGCGGCGTGAGCTTCGCCATGTCCGGACGCACATTCGGTTGGAATCCAAAGTCGGCATAACCAGCGTCATCGGCGAACAGGACGACGACGTTGGGGCGGTCTGCGCCGAAACTGTATGCCGCTATGACAAACAGGACGCCGAGCAGTCGGCAAAGTGTGAGGAAAGTCGATTTCATACCGTGTCTTCTTTTGTTCTTGAATATTTACCTGATACGGCTATTCGTAGTGCAACTTGCAGATGGCTGCGCGCTCGGTCTTTCCGCATTCCGGATCAAGGCAGGGATTCTGGAAGAAGTCATTGGTCTCTACACATCTTACACTGGCTCCCTTCTCCCCCGGCTTTGCGGGGGAGAAGGGTTGGGGATGAGGGGGGAAAGCAGCGTGATTGAGCTAGAAAACCGGATTGCAAACCGTACGCGGAATGCCCCTCACCCAACGCTGTTAAGGATTTTGGGACGGACAAAACCGCGGTTTCGTTTGAGAGAAATGTTATCGGGCCGAAGGCCCAGCAGTTTGCATAGCCCAGGGCAAGGCAACGTGAGTTTTACGAACGTTGCCGACGCCCTGGGTCGGACCGTCTCGTGCGCGTTGGTGCGAAAGAAATTTGCTTCACGGCGTTGCCCATGCGGAAGTTGTCTCCGAACAGTGCCTAAGGAGACGGCTTTGCGACCTTGGGCGTTCCTTCGATGTCTAGTTGGATCACGGTGGCAATGTTGTTGGGAGCTATTTCAGGCACGTGAACAGTCAGTTGCTGCGGTGCGACGGTCACCTGCTGCGGCTGTCCGCTGGTCAGCAACATCGCATCGGGCTGTCCTTTGACAACCAACGGAACGTCCAGCTTTCCGTCGGCCGGCCAATCGAATACGTGCAGATACAGACGCGTCTTGCCGCCGGCCAGTTTCTTTTGCGTACATCGTCCCCAGGGAAGTGTCGCGAACGGGCTGGCGGTCGTGCCGTAGATTGCCTCGCCATGGATACTCATCCATGCTCCGATGTCCTGCATGGCATCAACGCTCTGGTCGGGAACGCTGCCATCGCCCAGGGGCCCGATGTTCAGCAGATAGTTGCCGCCTTTGCTGGCGATGTCGATCAGATTGCGGATCAGCGTCTCGCTCGACTTCCACGCGTGGTCATGTTCGCTGTAACCCCACGTCGTGTTCATCGTCATACAGGTTTCCCAATCGACGCCCGGCATGCCGGTTGCCGGGATGTGCTGTTCGGGCGTGATGAAGTCGCCGTACTTGGGATCCAGTTGCGGTGCGATGGCGGCGGTGCCCATGCCCGTGAACCCGGCCTCGGGGATTCGAAAGAGCCGGTTGTTCATGATGATGTGCGGTTGCTTTTCGCGAACCGCTTTGATCAAGTCGAAAGCCCGCCACGCTTCATCGCCCTGGAAATCGACCGAACTGTAGTCCCACCACAAAATGTCGATGGGGCCGTAGTTCGACGTCAACTCCTGTGCCTGTGCATGCAGATAGTCAACGTATTTGCTATGGTCGCGAGTGCCGTTGGGATAGGGTTTCCCCCGCAGCGGATGTGGCAACTGTTGGGACCGCGCGTAGGCGTATTGGTCGTGGTGCCAATCGATCACCGAGTGATAGAAACCAACTCGCAGACCCTCGGCGCGACAGGCATCGACGATCTCTTTGACCAAGTCGCGCTGCAGCACCGAGCCCGCGTCTAAGTCGCTGACCTTCGAGTCGTGAAGTGCGAAGCCGTCGTGATGCTTGGTGGTAAACACCAGATAGCGGCACCCGGCGGTCTTGGCCAGTTTGGCCCACTCGCGGCAAACCCGTTTTGGGCTTGAACATCGGGATGGCGCGCTCGGCGTACGTCTCGGTGTCGGCCTTGACTCGTTGCTGAATCCACTCCATGCCACCGCGAGTGCCCACTGGCTTTCCTTCCCAAGTGCCGGCCAGTCCCGAATAGAGCCCCCAGTGCACAAACATGCCGAATCGCGCTTCGCGCCACCACTTCATCCGTGCGTTGCGCCTCCGCCACTTGCGGATTGTCAGCCCGCGCGTCCGGCAACGCGGCCGATACGATCAGAAGCCCCGCGGCCCACGCGCAGATAATTCGTGTAACAGTCATGTTGGTTCCTTTGAACTCGGTTGGTGATTTTCTTCGTCGGCTGGCTCGTGCCGGCCTGATGAACTAAGCGAGCCGCGACGCGTCAGCGGCTTGTTGATTTAGTAAATGCTCCAACGCAGTGGTGGCTTCTAGCCGCCATTGACATGCGTTCAGGGTGTTGAGTTTGGCGGCAAGATGCCAACACTACAATAAATCAAAAAGCCGGGCATCGCGCACTGTCCGGTGCCTGACGACCAATGCCGTCTACTTTGGCACCAGTTGGGTGGTTTGTCCCATCAGCCGCCGAGCGTTAGAGAACGTCCCGCTTAGGAAAACAGTTTCACCCTCCTGCCGGGAGGGTCGGACGTCTAAGCGGCCGAGGTGGGGGCTTTCGCTGCTAAACCGCATTGACCCTCTCCGGACCTGAGAGCCCGACTCTGGGCTGATGAATTGAGTGAGCCGTGACGCGTGAGCGGCCGGGCATCATTACGCATTGCCCGGTGCCTTACGGCCCACGGCTCACGCTCTTGCGTTGCGAATCGGTTAGTTCATCAGGCTAGCCCGACTCTCCCTCCGGGCCCGGAGGCAGAATAACCGCTAGTCACGATTTCGGCATTGTCGCGAAGTCCTCCATTTGGGTCACGACTTTTTCCACGGTAGTCCCGGCCACCGTTTCCCGCCCCCGTCGTTGGGTTGATTGATGTTGAGCTGTTCGCATCGTGAAGGCAATAATGATTAGTTCGTCAAACTCAACCGCCGCATCCTGCTCCGGGGTACGATCTCGCGATGCCACTGCCACGCTATTCGCTACGAATGCTGGTGATCGTTTTGACCACCAGTGCCTGCTTGTTCGCGTGGGTCCTGTACCCAAAACGGGCTGCAGAAAGACTCGTTCGTGCGATTCAAGCCAAGGATCCAAGTCAGGTTGAACGCCTGGTGCAGGACTCGTCGGTTCATCGACTCGTCAGTCGAGGTCGATATGATGTTGAAGACGTCCAACTGCACTGCGACGAGCGGACGTTCCTCGACATTGCGTCCGGTCGACAGACGTTCTTGACGTCAGGGTACGGCGGAACTCATCGCTTTATCGTGGTTCGCGGCAACATCACCACCATCTGGCAAACATGGTTCTTTGGCGGTTTTGAGATGGTTCGGTAGCGAGTGAGAGTATTGCGTTGGGTATGTTATTCTCCGTCGACAGCATCGAAGTCTGCGAGATGCACGACGAGCCTGCAGGGCTCCTGCGCGAACTGCTGTTGCGAAAGCAAAACGCCAGCGTCCAACTGCTCATGGATTTCTGCCCGCTAGTCGATAGCCGATCATCGGTCGCTTTTTCGTGCGAACGGTACATGGATAAGCAGGAATACGAGATTGCAGACTCTGCCTTGCTTTCGCGTGCGATGGAGCTTGCACTCGAATGCGATCATCCGTGCGTCCACTCCGCAACAGTTGCAGCGGCGGCGATCGAGAAAATTCCCGTTGACACTTTTCGAGACTGGTTTGGTTTAGAATCAAAGCTCCCTCTGCTGACTCACCTTCTCCGCTACCCAGCTTCCCGGTTGGGAGATCACAAACCAAAACATGTGGACCTCATTGCTCACTACCGAAAGGAGATGATCGAAAACTGCCAACGCGAAACGATTACACAGCGTTGCATCCGGTGGATGTTAATTTTTTTGGCAAGATCGCTTCGCTGCGAAAGCGTTCACGCAATCGACGTCTTCAATGTTGTCACACAGTCTTACCCCTCCGGTTCAATTGTTCCGCCCGCTCTCAAGCGAACAGATGCAAAGAAGAACGGCGTTGTCGACCTGGGGAAGAATCTGTTGATTTCCGAGTGCGTTGACGGTGCTTCTCCTTTTCATCGCATAAATATTGTCCAACGAAATCCTTCGCTAAAAAACGCGGTCGTTGGTTATCAGGTGTTTTTAAAAAGGGAGTTGGCTGCACTTCCTGATGTGCAACACAAGAATTAGTGCCTGGCAGCAATTTCAGGTGGCTGTCGCTGGGCTGGCGAGCCGCTGTCGAGCCGCTCGGCGCGTGTCTGAGTCAAAAGTCTACCGCGATACAATCGACGATATTGAATGGAACCTAGGCCTGAAAACCGCAAACCTAGTCTGACCCCGGCGAAGCCTTGATCTGACCCCGGCGAAGCCTTGATTCAACTGAGATGCACACATGAAATACACAACGCAGATCACATACATCCTCTTGGCGTTTTGCGGATTCTCTCATTCCTCTTACGGCGACGAAGCTGCCCCTGCTCATCACAAGGCCGTGATCGACAATTCGCAGAGTTCTTATGTGAAGCTGCGCTGCATTGCGATGCAGGACACTCGACTGACCGACGGTTTTTGGGCAAAACGATTTGAACTAGCCGCGACCAAAATGTTGCCTGCCCTGGAACGGGCGATGTTGGGTGAGTGCACGGCAAACCTGAACCGAATTAAGCAGACTGCCGGTCTGATTGACGAGCACCAGCACGGTAGCCCTTGGGGCGACGGAGACAACTACAAGTGGATCGAGGCCATGGCCCATGTCTACAATCTGACCAAAGATCCCAAACTGATGACGAAGATGGATGAATGGATTGAGATCATCGGCAAGGCACAGGACGCAGATGGTTACCTATCCACCAACATCGGCCGCAACAAATTAGAACGCTTCCAGCGGAGCAACGCCCATGAAATGTACAACATGGGGCA
The DNA here is from genome assembly GCA_963714715.1 of Pirellulaceae bacterium. Lineage (GTDB taxonomy): Bacteria > Planctomycetota > Planctomycetia > Pirellulales > Pirellulaceae > JBFJVZ01. The sequence goes on from CAVQPV010000001.1 coordinate 83,127, forward strand.
CCTGCTCACGGCAGCCTGTATCCATTACCGCGCTACCGGCAAAGAAAACTTCCTGCGTGTCGCTAGGAAGAATGCGGATTTCCTCTGCAGGCAATGGACGGCCGAGCCAGTAAGAATGGCTCGATTTCCGTGGAATCCGTCGGCGTTCATGGGAATGGCCGAGATGTATCGCACGACGCGCGAACCGGCGTATCTCGATTTGCTTCAGATCATGATCGACAATCGTGGAACCAGGCCGAATCCCGATCGCAACCACGCCTACGGAGGTACGGATCAGACTCAAGATCGCGTTCCGTTGCGTCAGGAAAGCATCGCCGTGGGGCATGCGGTTACCGGTAACTACTTCTACTGCGGCGCTGCGGATCTCTATGCCGAGACTGGCGACAAGGAGATCCTCGAGGCACTCGAGCGGATCTGGAAGGATATCCACGAAAAGAAAACGGACATTACGCTCGGGGTCGCGATGGACCGCCGTTCCGAGTCGCTGTCGCCGCGTGGCGACGAGGTTCATGAGAACTTCGCGAACGAACCTTACTTGCAGCCAAACCTCTACAGTGAAACCTGCGCCAATATCGGCACAGGCATGTTTAACTACCGAATGTTGATGCTCACCGGTGATGCGAAGTACGCCGATTGGGCAGAACGCATGATGTACAACACTCTCAATTCGGGCGTCGATCTGCAGGGAGAGAAGTGGTTCTATTGCAATCCGGTAAGCTGGGACGGAACGGAGGGCGAAAAGATACCACAAACCAATGGCAGAGATCGCAAGCGCCTGGTACCCGGCCACCGCAGCGGAGTTCGTTGGGAATTCATGAACTGCTACTGTTGCCCGCCCAGCGTTACGCGAACCACCGCGCAGATCCACAACTGGTTCTACAACGTGTCCGACGACGGGGACCTGTGGGTGAATTTTTACGGCGGTAACAAACTCTCGACGACTCTTGCCGACGGTTCAAAGATTGCGCTGACCCAGGAACACGGACTACCCATGGGACGGGCGCATCAAGGTGACCATCGATGACGTGGCGACTCATAAGCCCGTCTCCATTCATTTCCGCATACCCGGCTGGACGGAGAATCCGACCGTTACCGTCGATGGCATTCAGACGGATATCCAGCCTGTTCCCGGTAGCTACTTCGAGCTTTGCCGTTATTGGTCGAGCGGTGACGAAATCGTGTTGGATTTCCCGATGCCCGTGCGTCTGATGGAAGCCAATCCGAAAATCACCAAGCTACGCAACAGGGTGGCTGTCATGCGCGGCCCGGTCGTTTACTGCCTGGAATTACCCAAGCGGGAAGGTGGTGAGGAAATGTTTAACAACGGGATCTTTCTTCCCACGGACACTCAGTTGACGCCCGAATACCGTGATAATTTTCTGGGCGGCGTGACCGTGCTCAATGGCACAGCACTGACTCACGAAGGTAAGCAGTCCTTGTTGAGCGACAAATCGGTCTCAGAAGACGTTTCGAACGTTGGCCAGTGGAAGGAAGGCGAGTTGTACCGACTCATGAAACCGACTCGATCCGACACGCTTACAGCGGGAACCGTGGATATCGAGTTGATCCCGTACTACGCATGGGCCAACCGCGGCTTGGCTTACATGGATGTATGGATTCCGCTCGCTCGGTAAGCAGGTGTGCATGCGAGAATGGTGCACCTACGTGTAGGCCGGATCAAGGAGCGAAGCGACGCCGCTCCGGCTATGAAATGAAGGGCGCGGCAGGTTTATACTGACAATGCCGGAACGGCGCTTCGCTTGGTCCGGCCTACTTGGGGGTCGCCCTCTAACCTCAGCGAAGCCCTCCGTCGACGGCGGTCGAGCCCTCACGCTGCCACCCGTCTGCCGAGGATGATCTCGTTGGTCATGGTTGGAATCCGGAACAGGTCCAACGAATCTAAGCTAAGGAGACGACGAATGGCAGACTCACATATTCGTCGTCTCCCTAAATTCGTTGGACGATTTGCCTCGAAACACTACGCTTCCTACCAGCCGTTCAGCTCCGCGATCCGGCCGAGAATTCCAATGCCGTAACGGCCTTGGCGGTTTCCTTCCTGTTCGACGTACTTTTTCACTAGCGGCAAAGCGGGCTCACCCATCCAATCCAAGACATTGTGGAGCATCGTTTTGTTGGACGCATTGGACTCGCGGTGGAACAGTAGTGCGTCCAAGCAAGCCATGGCACGGTCGGCTTCACCGAGCTTGATCAGTGTCCAGGCAGCCATCATTCGTACCTCATGCGACTCATCTCCTAACGCCTTCTCCAACACGTCTGTGGCGGCAGCGGCGTCTTGCTCCAGCAGGTGCAGTCCAATGATCGCCCACCAGCGCATCCCTTCGTCTTCGTTGGACATCCATTTGACCAGCGTATTCAAGTTGCCTTTGTCACGAGCCAGGGCAACGTCAGCGGCATCAAGATACGCCTCCAGCGGATAGAGTTTCTTGTCACGCACCATTTCGTAGATGGTCAAGTTGTTGGCGGCGGCACGTCGTTCGCGCATCTTCTCCGGCAGCAGCCCCGAATCGAACAGTTGCAGTTGGCGTTGGCGGAGCGCCTTCTTCAGTTCGGAAATCTTCTGCTGATGCTCTGCCTTGTCGATCAGGTTGTGGACGTTGTCAAAATCGGAATCGTTGTCGTAGAACTCCTCCGATACCCGCGGCCGAAAGAAGCGGCCCGTGATCTCGTTGGTCTTGCCCTCGCGATGGTGCTGTTCCCATGCGGGAGTCGCTGGAGCTTTCCAAAGGTAGGCCAGGTGCTGGCCGGCGGGCGCGAATGGATAGTAGTTCTTGTGGTACGCAAATCGCTCGTCGCGGATCATGCGAACATGATCGAGTCGCTCATCGGCCCGCTCACGAAAACCAAAGTGATACTGCGGCGCCGGCTCGGTATCGCTACCTAGAAAGATCGTGCCCTGAAACGTTGCCGGGATCTCCGCACCCGCCAGGCTTAACCAAGTTTTCGGCATGTCCACGAAGCTGACGATGCGGTCGACGGTCATCCCCGGCTTCTCGGCCGGGTAAAGGTATTTGAATTTCTCCGGAATCCGGATCACCAGCGGACAATGAATCCCGCTGGAGTAGCAAAAACGCTTGCTGCGCGCCATCACACCGCCGTGATCGGAGTTGTAGATGATAATGGTATCTTCGTACAAACCGTCACTCTTCAGCGCATCGATCGTGTCTTTGACTTTGCCGTCCATCTTCTCGACAGCCGCGGCGTACTTCGCATAGTTTTTGCGAATGACTGGAAGATCGGGATGGTAGGAAAACAGCTTCATCATCGCCGGGTCTTTGCCTGGGTTGTCGACGTTCCCGTGCGCACGACTCTCGTGGCTCTCACCAATGTTGACGACGGCAAAGAACGGTTGTCCAGGCTTACGCTCTCGCCAACCGTATTGCGACTTCCCTTTGCCGCCTTTGTAGTCCCAGCAGTCTTTGTCATCGCGCCCACCGATGTTGTAGTCCGTCTTGCCGGGATTGGACGTGTAGTAGCCGGCCTTCTTCAACAGATCCGGGTAGTACTTGATTTTGTCGTGCGGGATCAGGTTACGGCTGCGCATCGGTTGGGTCCCGTTGGAGATCGCGTACATCCCAGTGATCCAACACGACCGCGTTGGGCGCAGACCGCGGCGTTATCGAAACAGTGCGTGTAGCGAAATCCGTCCTCGGCAAGCTGGTCGATCGCCGGCGTCTGGGCGTTGGTGCCTCCGTAACAGCTGACCCACGAGATACCATTGTCTTCGCTCGTGATCCACAAAATATTCGGTTGCTCCTGCGGGGCAGCCGCAAATGACGTGGCGCCCAGCAACACCACGGTCGCCAGCGGCCAGAGCATCGACAGGGCCGGAAGAAATGTCAGGAAGCGGACGTTTCGACAAAGCGTTGAATACAAGTTGTTATCCTTCTTTGAGTTCTCGTTCATGCAGGCCAGGACTCGCGTCCTGGTGTGATGGCTATTTCTTTTTTGGATTTGCTCGTGGTTTTGCGACTGGCTTGATCATGACGATCTTCGCATCGTTTTGAAGCTTGGGTCCGGGTGTTGACCGACCGTCGTTGATGATCTGCCCCAGCATCTCTTTCATCTTCGCCACTCGATCCGGATGCTCGGCTTGCAGATTGTGTGTCTCGCCGGGATCGTCGGCCAGGTTGAACAACTGAACCAGTGGCAACTTGGACATGTCTGATCGACCTGGTCGCGGGTCACTCCATCCTCCGCTGCCCGGACACAAGCACAGTTTCCAATCGCCATCGCGCACGGCGAACTGGCCGCCGATCGATTGCGAAACGATTGACTTGCGAATTGGCTCGGTTGCTGTTCCCAACAGTACTGGCAGGAACGACACGCTGTCCTCTCCGCCGTCTTCGTCAACCTTGCCGCCAACGATCTCAGCGGCAGTTGCCAATAAATCAATCTGTCCGACCAATTGATTCGTGCGTGAGCCGGGCTTCACCTTGTCGGGCCAACGAGCGACGAAGGGAACCCGGTGTCCGCCTTCGAAGATGTCTGCCTTGTGACCACGGTAGATGTAATTCTGGTCATGCCCAGCCGCTTCGAGTTCGGGAATATTTGCCGCGGGCGAACATCCGTTATCGGTCGTAAAAATGACCAATGTGTTCTCGACGATCCCATTGTCGTCGAGCGCTTTCAGGACCTGACCGACCGTCCAATCGACTTGCATGGTGAAGTCGCCGTATTTGTTGATTCCGCTCTTGCCTTGCCACTCGGTGGTCGGCACGATCGGCGTATGCGGCGCATTCAACGGAAAATAGACAAAGAACGGATTGTCCGATTTCGCGTGTTCGTTGATGAATTGAACCGTTTCTTTCGTGATCGTGGGCAACACGTCCACCGCCTCGAAACCTGCGGCGGCCGGACCTTTGCGGTTGAACGCTTTCTCAACGGTCGCCGGTTCGGTGGGCAGTCGATTGCGGACGTAGACGTAGGGCGGCATGTCCAGAGACGCACTGATTCCGAAGAAGAAGTCGAAGCCCAGATCAGAGGGGCCATTCTGGATTTCACCGGCATAGTCGACATCCCAACCGCGTTTGAAGCCGCCAGAAAAATCACCGTCATCATTCGCGGTCCCACCCGTCTTCAAGGGCCAGTCCCACCCCAGATGCCACTTCCCGATACAGGCAGTCGAGTAACCGTGTCGCTTCAGCAACGAAGCGACCGTCAATCTGCCCGGCGAGATCAGCGGTTTGGAAAACCCGCCCAAGACGCCGCTTTGCAGACGAGTCCGCCAATGGTAGCGGCCGGTCAACAGCGAATATCGCGTGGGAGTGCAGACGGACGAAGAGGAATGCCCGTCGGAAAAAATCATGCCCTCATTAGCAATCCGATCAATATTCGGTGTCGGGATCTTCGACTTCACGTTCAACGCCGAAACGTCACCAAAACCCTGGTCATCGGCCAGAATGAAGATGATATTCGGCTTCGTCGATGCCCAAAGGCTTCCGGCCGAACAAGAGAAAATGCAGGCGAGGTAGATCAGTTTCATGCTGGACCGTCTCTGTGTGTTAATCGTGGCGGGTGTGTCTCGTCTGGATCGCAATTGCACCAGAATAGTGTGGCGGTAGAACGATTTGTCGCAAGTATCTCAAGTTTCGGTGTTTCCTGCGTTGTTTTCCGCCCACGTCATTTTGCTGCGGGGCGCACCTCCTCAAAGTACTCTCGCTGTAAACGTGAATGGTATACGGACGCACGTTGATTTTTTTCCATGGACCGTCTGCTTGCTCGGCTCAGTAGATATTGAACAGGTCTTGATCGTTATCGCCGGTGCGACCCCAGGTCAGATCGATGCGGCTGTCGTGTCCCTCGGCGTTCACGGCGTGTCGATTGAATCAGCCGCACGGCGTTAGCCGCGGTTTTCCCCGCCACAAAACCGGGGCTAACGCGGCAAACGCCCATCGGCTAATCATGACAGTTCGCGAAACGACTAAATCGACAAGCCGATGCCTGTGGGCGGTGTGCCGGCACTCACGGTATCAGCGACGGGCAGTAGCAGACAGGCTGTGACGAAGGGGATGCTGAGCCTATGGCTGCGGCGAATCCAACAGTTCTTTAACTCTCACGTTTCGCAGCCGGACGCCACTGGCGTCACCACTGAGCAGATGATTCACCTGGCCGACGCGTTCTTCCAAGATCTTTTCGTCGGTGGTTCGGCTCAGGTCTTGATCTAGGATCACGATATCGTTGACGATGACGACGATACGTCGGTCCTTGCACCAGGTTTCCTGCTGATTCCACTGACCGGCTGGTCTTAACGCGCCTCGTCGCACTGCTGCTTCCCGCAGCGGCCACGCATTCTGTAGAGCATTGCCGGCTCCTTCCAAAAAACGGAACTCATAACGGAGGCTGAAGTCGGTGTATTGGTTTGCACGAAACACAATTTCTGTTTCGTCGCCGGAGCGCCCAAGCGACTGATCCACTACTCTGAATCCGTGACCAGTGCGCTCAAGAATCTGCCCGTCCAAGTTGGTGCCGTTATCAAGCGATTGATAACCCGTTTTGGTATCGATGATCGCCTGGCGACTGCTGATCGACTCTGGTTCACCCGGCATTGGTAGCCGGTGCCGCACCAGCCAGGGGTCGTCGGTCGTTTCCAGCCATTGGACAAGTCGCTGAGAGAGTTCTTCACGTGTCTTCTGATGGGCGGTGCTGTCAGCCAGATTCACAATTTCGTCAGGGTCGGCCTGGAGATCGTAGAGTTCGACCTGATCGCGAAACAGGAACTTTTTGATGCTTCGCTTTCCTATCGTTGGATCGCCTCGGCGGACGGTTTCCGTCCAGGTGGCGCGGCGAAGTGTATCAATGGGTAGCGGATACTCACTGCGCCAATCGACATTCCAAATCAGTTTGTAACGACGATCGCGAAGAGTTCGCATCGGATAGTACTGCGTCACCTCATGGCAAACGTGACTCAGGAATACTTCGTCCCAGCCTGCGTGGTCTTGGCCGTCCAGAACGGCAAGTAAGCTTCGCCCATGCAGTGGATATTTCGGGCCGGGCGCCTGTGTCCAATCCAGAATGGTGGGCGTGATGTCGGCCAGTGTGACCATGGCCCGCCTGGTCTTGCCGGCAGCTACCGCGGGCTGACGAACGATGAATGGCACACGAATACCGGGCTCATAGTGATTGGCCATCGCGCCGGGCTCCGATGATCCATGATCGCTGGTGAAGATCACCAGTGTGTCTTTCGCTCTTCCGGTCGCTTCCAGCAGATCCAGGATCAGACCCACGCCGTGATCAAGCCGGCTGATCTCTTGATAGTATCCGGCCAGGCCTTCGCGAACTTCCCCTCGATCCGGCAGATAGCTCGGCACGATCACCTCGTCCTGCGAATAAGTGACGATTGGAACCTCTGCGTCTTGACGTTTGATGCCCCAACCCGGTCGCTCGATCGATGTCGGATGCGGATCGCTGTAGCCAATGGTCAGAAAAAACGGCTCATCGCCCGCCTGCTGAATAAATTCGCCGGCCACTTCTGCAAGTCGCCTGACGTCTCGGCCACTCACCTTGCGATCGAAAGTAAATGGATACGATTCCGGATGAGTCGTGTGTTGCTTGCCTAACAGCGCGGTGTGGTAACCATGATCTTTCAACAGCGCAAAGACGGTTTGAACTTTGGGAGACAGCCGAAAGGTATGGATGCCGTGGCCGTGTCCGTACTGACCGTTGGCATGAGTTTGCAGGCCGGAGTAGATGACCGCGCGACTGGGACCGCAGGAAGCGGTGGTGGCAAACGCCTCGCGAAAGAGAATTCCTTCACGCGCGAGCCGGTCGATGCTCGGGGTTTGAATGACCGGATTGCCGTAGCAACCGCAGTCGTCTTGGTTCTGATTGTCCGAAATCAGCAGGACGACATTGCGGTTTGCGCTCGCGGATGCGGTTGGGATCAACGCGAGAAGAACACTGCTGAGAATGAAACGTGACATACAAATTAGACGCGAAAGTAGATTTTGCTTCGGTAAAGATACAGACAGACCAACCAGAGGACAGCAAAAACGCAAACCGATTGGATCGTTGGGCCATAGGAGCCAGCAAAGATCTCACTTCCGAAGTAGTTTTCCAATCGATCGGAGATCCAACGCTTGCTGAGCATCGACATCAGATAGATTGCCAGCGAATTCGTGCCCACCACGATCAACGGAAACGTCCACGCACGGCACTTTTTGATGTCGATCACCCAGTAAAGCGCGGCGAGCACCCAGAGCACGTACGCGCCGCTGAACAGAGTCCATGCCGGCGTCCAGATTTTCTTGATAATCGGACACACCGTGTAGCTGGCGATGACGGCGGCGATCATGCAAAGGGCTCCGCCCATGATCAAACGTCGGAGTTTTCCGTTTTGATCCCTGGATGACTGTAGCAACGCGCCAGCCAAGACACCGATCAGCATCGTGATCGCCGACGGGATGAAGTTCAACGTTGCGTAGCCTGCGGCGTGAGCCTCGATCGGCTGGTCATGCGGAACCAGGTTCAGAATTGCCACATCCGTTTGCGCGGCGCATTGGTCAGAATCGCGTAATGCTTTGCGATGGCCGTGGGAACGGAAAGCGATTGGATACTTTCAGCTGACTTCGTTGGCAACGGCTCCGGCGCTGGGTAGGTGCCCAGCCAGGTGGTGTAAAGGATCAGCACCACGGCGGCCCAAGCGATTTGCACGTTGACGCTGCGGCCCAGCAGCAAAAAGACGAAAAAGTAGCCGAGTCCGATTTGGGCGAGTACGTTCGTGAACAGCCGATTTGTGTCGAACCAGTTGCTGCGCGTTTGCAAGAAGACTCCCAACGCCACCAGCACCAAAGCACGCACCAAAGCGTGCGATGTCAGTCGGCCGTTGGAGTGCCCGCGCCCACGTCGGCTGGCGTAAGAATAGGGCATGGCAACGCCCACCATGAAGATGAACGCTGGCTGAATCAGGTCCCAGAACGAACAGCCGAGAAGATAAAACTGGCTGTTCCAGGCAGGGTGGCTGGTGTGGAAAGCCAGACTCTGCCAGATCCAGCCGACATACGAATCGATTTGAGCCTCGGGGCCGTAACCAAGCTTTTTTGCCGTTGCGGCAAAGGCAAATCCGTTGACGGCCAGCGTGCACATGACCAATCCACGAAACGCATCCAGCGACAAGAGACGCTCCGGATCGGAGCGATCAGATTCAGGTTGTTTTCGGTACGGCAGGATGCCGCACCTACGTTGGCGCCCAAACCAAGCAGGGTTGGTCATTTCGTCTCTGAGCCGATCTCGGACGCTTGATCGTTGTTGGGCCGAATACTCTCGAAGTACTCTCGCACCGTCACGCGGTGGCCGATCGGCAGGGGCTCGCTGTCCAAAACCGCTTCGGCTTGGGTACGGAACTTCTGGTATTTGCTCGCGTACTGGCGAGCGGCCGATTGTTCACCTTCGGGTGCCTGCAGGATCTCGGACTCGCTGGGCCCTTCACCAAATTGGCTATCCAGCTTTTCTTGCTGCCGTGCAGAGGCAAGATTCGTTGCCTCGCCTTTCGGATTGCCCGACGTCCCTTTGCCCCACGTCTGTGAAGGCGAATTGGTTTGCGACGCGCCCTTCCCACCGTTGCACGATCCGCGGCACTGACTTTTGCACTGTGCCAGCCGATTCAATTGACACGCCATGCATTGGCCGGCCTTTTTGCAGATCCCGTGTTTTTTGCAAAGTCCCGCCAGCTTGCAGATGCCATCCTTGCATTTCGAATCGTTCTTTTCCAGCAGTCCTTCTTGCAGCAGTTGTGCCGCGTCCGACAACTGACCTTGTTGGCCGGGCGACAACTTGGCAAGAAACTTTTTCAAGTTATCGGCGACAGCACGGCGTTCTTTATCACCGATCTTGGACGGATCGATCGCCTCGAGTTTCTCGCTCGCCTTGTCGTATTCGCCTGCTTCCATCGCGGCTGCCGCGTTCTGCATTGCCTCGGATGGCTTCATCGCCTCGGCCAAGCTTTGCAATTGTGCTTCAGCCATCTCCAGTTTCATCGCTTCGTGAGCTGCTGCAATCGCCAGTTCCATTTCCGACAGGGCCGCCATCAAATCATGTTCGTCGATCCCGTCTTCTTCCAGCTCTTGGACGAGTTCCTCCAGTTTGTCATTCAACTCCTCCAGTTCTTCCAGCTCCGGTGTTTCCTGGACCAGCTGTTCGATCTCCGGCAACATCGTCTCGCGGAGCAACGACGCTTGATCAACGGCCAGCGGCATGGGGACCGATGCCAAGGCGTCGCCCGAGTTGAATTTCGCAAACAAAACCAGCGCGAGTGCCAGGCAGGCAAAGACAGCAGCGGATGCCAGCGGGAGACGATGCGGCTGGATGGGAACGCAATCGTCCGGGCGAACTTGCCGCAAATGCTTGGCAGCATCCACAACCTGCATGGAGCGGACGGGATCACCGTCTTGGGTTGAAAACTCAAGCGCGGTGATCGCTCGATCCTTCAAAACGTAATACTCATCGACTCGATGCGCTGCAGCAGCGAGCGGGACGGGTGTCAGAAAACCAACCATGGCTCCGCCGACCGCACCCGCGATCAGAGCGACCAGCGGCCACAGAAACGACACGCTCGGCACCATCAAGTGAACGAAGGCGATGACGGCGGCAGCACCACAGCCAACGGCAAGTCCCACCGTCGCACCGTGAATCGTGTTGCCACGACGAATCTGGTGGCTCACGCTGCCCAGAACGTCATGAATCTGTCTGTCCGCGTCACGCTTCTGCATCGCCCCGGTCCTCGGTGATTCGAAGTGGAAAGTCATTCGCTCAGGTCCCCAGTATAGGGGCCGCCGACGGAACTCTGCCAAGGGTTTTCGGCAGATTGGCGGTAACAAACGTTCACTGCACGATCGCCAGGCTACCCAAAAACTCTGGATTCACATTCGCGGCTCAGCTGTTGACCATTTCGCGGTTTGCAAAGCAGCCATCTCGCTCCGTCGAGATGTAGATGCGACCGAACCGCTCTCCAATGAAATCATGATGGATCGTAGCTGGACCGCGACCAAGCGATCCGTTCGATACAAGAAAACCTGATGGTTCGCCATCTGGTCGGGCGAGTTCCGGCGGAGCGTGACGGCTACTTTCTATCTGCTGCCGCGAGTCGGGTGAAGCAGCAAGAATGCCTAACCGCGGCGTTTCATCCGCCGTCGGATTCGTTCGCGATCCAGGACGTCAATTGTCGCAGTGTTGCATTTTTCGCGTTCGGCAGACAGTTTTTGCTCGACGGCGCCCCGCATAGCCGCTTTACTAGCTGAACCGTGCCTTTGTCAACCGAGCGGTCATGCCGCGTTGTGTATCCGATCATCCAAGATGGCGATCAATACCGGAGATTTTTTAAAACACGCGAAAACAAGACTCCTGTGCACTCCACCGCGGTGGTTCTCCACCGTACCGAGTGATCTGTTGATACCGGTAGTCTCCTGTGCTTGGATGCTACTTGCGTGCGTTTGGCTCGTTCTTGAGCCTCGGTTTTCACTGCTTATTCCCACTCTGGAACTGGCCTTCGCATGGCTGCCGATTGCGGTATCCGTTGCACTGATTGCGATGGTGACAATCGATGCATTCGGCCAGCTATTGCGGCACGGCAACCACCGCGTCGTGTTGGGGGACGTTCTGTTCCTATTGATGCTGTTCACAATTGTGTTCATGCAGCTATCGACCCATTCCGACGCACTGCATTTTGCTCACGATTTTGTCGCCGCCCCATTTGACTGGCTGCTGTTTTCTCTCGGCAATGCATTGCGCGCAGCCGATCTCGCAGACACCATGAAGGACTACGGGGTTTATGTTCCACAAATCACCGCACAAAGTTGGTTTGCCTGCTTTCTGTTGGTCGCGTACCGATTGATCATCGATATCCTCTTCCTCAGTTACGCACTGCTGACCGTCAAACGTATTGGGAAATGGATTACCGAAGCACTTGCCGATGTGGCGTCCTCTGTCATTCAATTACATGTCCTGTACTTCCTTTGCTGTGTGACGTTTTTGGCCTGCTGGTTTTTTACGGCATTCTGGTGGAGCCCCTGGCTGCTATGGGACCAGATTTGCTGGCCGATCGACAATGTCGTGCGAGTCATCGATGTCTTTGATGCGATGCAAATCTTTGGCCTTCGCTTTGACTCGGTGCCGAATGGTCGATGGGAAATTACGCTTGGCATCATGTTGCGTGTCTTGGTCGCAATCGCGCTGACCGGGCCGGTCGACGTCCTCCAGGGGCGATCTGCCGACTTCATCCGCACAAAACTCTTGCGGTCGAAAACAGATCTTGCTCCCACGCGAGAAGATTTGACCGAAGCGAGGTGGGACCTGAGATTCGCATTTGCTTCGATTGCCGTGTTCGCGATTGGGATGGCACTTGTCACGTCGTTCTCTGGAGCGACGCATCGACGCCTGGTCAGTGACGCTGTCGGCGAGCACGACATTCAGTCACACGAGATCATTCGGCGACTTGGAATCAACTGCGCCCCAAATGCGATGCACGCTTTGCATCAAGTCGCCGTCGATCAAAGCCACGATGACCAACAGCGATTGCGAGCGATCTCAACACTGGGATACTTTGGCTCGGAGTCGGTTGATTTGCTTGTCGATTCTTTACGCCAAAACCGGACCCTCAGCACAGATATCCTCGAATCGCTGATGCACGTGGGTCCCAGCAGTTCCGCGGCAATGGTTTCCGTGCTGGAGGAGAGTGATCCGCAAATGCGTCAGCGGGCGTTCGAGCAACTTCAGGCGTGGGCGGGCGATTCCGTGTCCTATCTTGCCCCAAAAGTTGACAGAAACAACGCGACGTACTTTTACACACTCTTCGACGAGATTGACCCTTACTGGGATCGACGTCGTGGTTCGGGCCGCTGGTTCAAGCACTTGGTCGATGCCAAGCGTTCGTCTCAATGGTTACGGCCTGCCGTCAACAAACTGTTCGCGAGCAAGAGCACGATACAGGCAAACCGAATTCGCGGGGAATCGATCCAGCGCATCGTGGCAGAAATGACGTGGGCGTCGCCGGCAGTCGCGGAAGAACTGATTCGCGTTGAAGTGTTTCTGAATTCGAAGAACTACTGGGACATGCGACACGTCTGGGAAGTCAACTCGCGAAAAAGCCGTAGTCCAGGTGCGGGCAGGTATCCGGTGGGGGCGGCGTTCGAGACGGATGGCGCCCGGCAAGCCAGGCAACACTTAACTGCAGCGATGAAGCGTTCTCCCGAGGCTGGGATCGACGTCTTCTTGAAGCATCGCCACAGTGACAATGCGTTGTACGTCGACGCTGCGGCGGCCTGCCTGCAAGGCGTGTGTGGGAGCGATTACGTCAAGACGATTCGGGAACATCGCGAGCGAGGAATTCAGGGTCGCGCGTTTCAGGTCGAAGCCCTGGAATTTGCTCGCAACTGGTCACCGCCGGATATCCGACAGATCATCATCGACTCGGGCTTGACAAGGGACGCAACATCATTGGTTCCGGTGTGTCCGCGCGAACAATTGTCCCCCACCGATGCTAACGACATCATTCATCTCCTGAGTGATCGAGAGTTTTCAGTTTGGAAAGATGTGTTGAATGAATTGCAAAGCGGTGACTATCCAAAACCTTTCTTCCAGGCGTTTGCCGTCGGTGCCATGGAGCATCCATCGACAACGGTCCGCCAAGAATTCACCGTTCTCTATCCGAAACTGATCGACGCTGACAAGCTGATGTCCAAGCATCTGGCACGGGAAACGAATGAGGATGTCGTCGTGGCAATCATCAATATTGCGAAGACGAGCAGGCATCTCAGAGAGGTCATTTGGTCGCCCCACAATGGCCTCACCGAAACCTCGTCCGAGGCAGTTGCGAACTCTGTCGCTGATCTGCTGACGATGGAAATTCCCAATCCCGCAAACGAAGGAGACCTGGATGAGAAAGTCGGGGTGACGCCTGTGAACGCCGGACACCTGTTGGGTGCGTGCGCAGCGAAAAACCCGCTGTACCGAAAACAGTTGCTCGATCGCATCGATGCGATTTCAAGTTTTGACTTCGTCGCCGAGTTCTATCGCGAGACGATTAGGGAAACGCCTTTGACTCCCGACCAAATCGAAAAACTGTTTCGCGTTCTCGATCGTGGCGTTTGGGAGGACGAGCTTCAGCTGCTAGCAGAACTGACGGAAAACCAGACTGCTGACGGAAAACGCCTGTTCGTCGCACGGATACTGGGCAACGGTCCTGCCGGGCGTGCAACCTTCTTTCAGAATTTGGAAAATCAGAATGACCCCGAAACGATCGAGCTCTATTTCCAATCGCTTGGCGAGTGGTTGAAGCAAACGTATCCGGCGTCTTTTCGTTCAGACATCATCGCGGAGGCGGCGGCCAACAGCGAAGGACCGGCACTGGCGGCCCCGCCAGAACTCACGGCACAGGTGCTTCAAACGACCGCGATGTCGCATCCGTTGATTCGTCGCCGCGGTCTGGAATTGCTGGGCGAATTCGACACGAAATCCAGGCAAAGCGTGCTGACCGATTTGTATGGAAGGCTGGAAACCGAACCCACCGTTGAGGTGCGTCGTGCGATTATCGATTTTCTGGTGGGAGTGCGCCCAAACGGAATCAAAGGAGTGGTTGCCTGGCGTTCACAGGAAACGAATCCTGAGTTGATTCAATACTTAGACACCTTGATTGTGCAGAACAATGAAGAAATCGCTCGGCTTTCCGTCGAGAAGCAGCAGCGAATCGAAGCAGAGATCGAACGCGTGGATGAACTGGTTGCGGAGTTGCGCAACGCGGAGTCCGCCGATGCAATAAGCCTCCAAGAGGAGCTATCTCGGTATGGCAAGCTATCGTTTCGACCGGTCGCTCGACTTTTGTACGAACCGGATTTCGACAACCGCTACGCCATCAATGCTGGATTTGACGTTTTGAGAACCGCAGATGGAAGTTCGTTGCCGATGCTGGAGGTGCTCGCCAAGGCCCCCAACGAGCTGGTCTGGAGAAAAGCCGTTGATGCGATCAGCGAGAGTGGTTCGTCGTCCGAAAGTTACCTGCGCAGGCTGCTGGAAGAGCGACGACCTGAACTGATCAGTGCGGTGTTCAGAAAACTGAGTAAATTTGATTCACTGGAGAACGAAACGCTGCTGGCGGTAGCGATAATGTTGACGATCGAGGAAGCGAACATCGACAAAACGGCTTACGCGATTCTGAAAAGACACCCAGCGAGCCGCGCGTTGCTAGAAAAGGCAAGTCAGAGTCCTCGTATTCGCGATACGCTACGGCAGGCGATCCAGCAGGACTTGGAACGCAACTGACTGGCGATTGGCGATCAGCACCCGCTCGGCTGGAACTTCGCTTTTTGCGTCTTTCTTTGCGAAATCCAGATTTTTCGCGCAAGCTTTGCGGCTCCGTTAGGATTACATACTCGGAGGCGTTCCAGCTTTGGTCAGTCCAGAAACACGGTCGAGTCTCATCATCAGACTAAGTGATCCAGCGGATGACTTGGCGTGGGGTGAGTTTCTGGAGATCTACCAGCCAATGCTTTTCCGGCTGGCATCGCGATTTGGCCTGCAAGACGCCGATGCCCGCGAAGTCGTTCAAGAGACCCTCTTAGCGGTCGCCGGTGCCATCCCAGACTTCACGTCCAAAGGTCAAGCGAACGCCTTTCGTGCCTGGCTGGCCGCCATCACGCGCAACAAGTTGGCCGACTATTTGGCAAAGCGGTCGCGACAGGAAACCGGCAGCGGCGATACCGATGTCCATCGTTGGTTGGACCAGCAATCCGGTGACGGTTCGGCTGCCAGCGTTTGGGATTGGCAACAGCAGCGTCAAGTCTTTGCGTGGGCCGCCGCACGTGTCCGTGACCAGGTCAGCGAATCGACTTGGGAGGCTTTCTATCGCACCAGCGTTCGGGGTGACGATGTCGCCGATGTTGCCCGCGACCTGAAGATGCGAACGGGCATGGTCTACGTTGCCCGCAGTCGCGTGATGGCTCGGTTGCGGAAGACGGTCGATGTCTGGACTCGCAGTCAGGAACAAGCATGATGCACTGCGATGTTGATCTGCTTTGGACGCTGGTCGAGCAAAACGATGAGCCTGGCGAGAACGCAAACTCGATCGCCCGGCACTTGGAATCGTGCGCCAGCTGTCGCAAGCAACTTGCGGAGTTCGGCGGAGACACACATTGGTGGGACGAGGCGCGGCATTGGCTGTCGGAGGCCGAGGCCGCCCATGAACCGGACGATGAATTGCCGATGCTGTCCATTGACTTGAGTTTCTTGGATCAACCGACGCATCCGGAAATGTTGGGACGCATCGGACGCTACGACGTCGAAGCGCTGATCGGTCGCGGCGGGATGGGCGTCGTGCTGCGCGCGTACGACAGCGATCTGCACCGCAGCGTGGCGATCAAAGTGCTGGCACCCGAATGGGCCGCGTCGATGCAGGCGAGACGACGGTTTGCCCGCGAGGCTCAAGCAGCGGCCAGCGTGGCGCATGAAAACGTTGTTCCGATTTACAATGTGGAAGCGGACGCCCAACAGCCGTTCTTGGTGATGCAATATGTGCCGGGGATGACATTGCAGTCCTGGGTGAAAACCAACGGCCCGCCCGACGCGGCAACGATTCTGCGTGTTGCCGGACAAATGGCGGAGGGACTTTCGGCGGCGCATCGTCGGGGGCTGGTCCATCGCGACGTCAAGCCGGGTAACGTGCTGGTGGGCGACAACATCGATCGCGTTTGGATCACCGATTTTGGACTCGCTCGAGCGGCCGACTCGATCACCCTGACCCGCACCGGCGTGATCGCCGGGACACCGCATTACATGAGTCCCGAGCAAGCTCGCGGCGAGGCGATCGATCATCGTAGCGACCTGTTCAGCCTGGGCTGTGTGCTGTACTTCTTGGCCACCGGCAAGCCGCCTTTTGATGCGGAAAACACGCTGGCGGTGTTGCACAAACTTGTTTCGGAAAAGCCGGATGCTTTGTCCACGCACCGCGATGATTTACCACCCAGCTTTGTCTCGTTGGTCGATCAACTGCTGCGGCGTTCCCGTGCGAAAAGGCCTCCCGATTGCGACGCCGTGATCGCAAAGTTGGCGGTGGCGCAGGAGGAACTGCGCAGTGGTAAAGTCGCCAGAGCACCGCTGCCCCGCAAGATGTGGACCGCGATCTTTGGCATCGCCACCGTGCTGGTTCTTGCGATTCCGCTGGGCAATTATTTTCTCACCGACCGCAATGGTGGCACGGGCACGATCCAGCCGGAGAGCACCGACGCGTCGTTGGATCCTTGGGCGAACAAAGAAGGCTCGGTCGACGCGAAAGCCAACCCCTACATCGTCCGTGCATCACAACAGATCGATTCAGCCGTCTCCATCGACGATCTGCAGTTTCAAAACCAATTGGAACAGATCAGCCGACAACTTCATCGAATTCGCAATTCGGATCCTGCGATCGGAATTCCATCCGTCCTGATCAGGGATGCCGATTGGGGTCGGAAACTTGCCGAGCTTGAAACCTTGATTCACTCTCAGCCTTAAACCTCTCCTCTTACAGATGGAAATTCACCCATGAGAACCATCACTCTCCTCACGCTGGTTTTTTGTTGTTGTAGCGACACGCGGTCCCAGGACGCGGCGAAGGGATTTGGCAATCCGGGGAACCCTGCTGCCGCTGCGCCCGCGGTTGGTGATCCGTTTGACATCAAGGCAGCGGAACACAATGCGATGGGCGAAGGCATGGAAATGGGGTACGGTGAGATGGGGGGAATGGAAGAAATGTACGGGATGGGAATGGACGCATCTCCATCGCCGGACGAGCTGTTTCGGCTTGGGTTACAACGTGCGATTACTGCTTTGAAGAAGGCGAAGACCGAGCCGGAGAAAACAGCTCTGCAGGGATTCATTCGCAAAGCGTTTTCAGAACGTTACGATCGCTCGATCAAACGCCGCAAGCGGGATCTGGATCGCTTGAAAGAACAAATCGCAAAGCTGGAACAAGAATTGGGGCGCCGTGAAGCTGCCAAGGAGCGCGTGATCCAATTGCAACTGGAATCCGTTCAACTTGCCTCCGAGGGACTCTTGGAACTGAATGAATTGCAAGGAGTTCGCTACGGCGGTGGTGAAGAATATGGAGGGGCTGGCATGGGTTCATCGATGGGTCTTGGGAATTAGGCATTTCCTGGGGCTGCGGAATGCTCGCTGAGACGAGCAGTCCTGGCCCAGGCTATCTGCTGCCACTGCTACGCAGTTGTCGGATGGCTGTGACGAATAACAATATGCGTACCTACCACTGACGTAACTCACAGAAAAACTCAGGTTGGTACTCGTTCCTAACCCGGATATTGCACGTAGGGTGGGTCAAATTCGCGTAAGTTTTTGGTGGGTCAGCGCAAACGGCTCGAACTTGAAATCACACTCTGTCTTACAGGGAACGCATTGCGCGAATGCCGACCCACCTTTCTTCGATGTTTGCTCGACGCCACCCTACGCGGGTGCAATATCCGGGCTAAGCTGCACGCTCTCAAACGCCCAGCAGCCGTGATTGTCGTCGCACGCTCCGCAGGCGAACGTTCGCCCGCGGAGCGTGCGACGACACGGATTTCTGAACAGAGTTGGCGTTCGCTTCGTCATATCAAACGAGATGTGGATTACGCCTGAGCTGTTGCTCGGGTACGATCTGGCTTTGTTGTTCGCAGTCGACAGGAATCGGCTGGACGGGCGAAAATGCATGATTCTGTGAGCCGTCGGCGTTAGTCTCGGGCTTTGCATGTTGGTCAACCGTGGATTCCAGGCCCGCACCTAGCGCCTTCGGCTCACTTTTCATCAGCCCAGGAATCGGCTCGTTGGGTGAGGAATTTGTATCGGTGGATTTGTCGCAGTGGATCGTGTGGCTTCTGGGCGTGACGATCGTTCCGCCGATGTTGGTGTGCGCCGCGGCACTTTATCCTGTCCGCCGCTATGCTTTTCCGCTGGGATTGGTCGATCAACCCGGGGGGCACAGCACTCACGAAGACGCCGACGCCGCTGGGCGGCGGGATCGGCATCTGGCTGGGCATCATCGTGACCTTCGCAAGCGGCACGCTCGCCGTCGCGATCGCTCGTCACTCGGATGCGTGGAGCGGATACATACCGGATGGGATCTTGCCGTACTTGGATGGCATTTGGGGACGGGTTGGCCAGATCTGGTTGTTGTTGGCTGCGGGCACGGTATTGTTCGTGCTGGGGATTTGTGATGATCGCCGGGGCGTCCACGTCGGCATTCGGTTGGCTGTTGAGTTTGCTGTCGCCGCGTTTGTTGTTTACGGACTCGGACTTTGGGCTTGACGGCTTACATCGGCATGAGTTGGCTGACCAATCTGTTGTCGGTGATTTGGATTGTCGCGGTGATCAATTCGTTCAACATGTTGGACAACATGGATGGCCTGAGCGGCGGGATCGCCACGATCGTCTCCGCATCGATGGCGGCGGTGATGTTGACCACTCCCGATCCGGGCACGGTTCGACCGCAATTGTTTGTCGCCGCGTTGTTGTTGGTGGTTGTCGGATCGTTGTTGGGATTTCTGTGGCACAATCGGCCGCCAGCCAAGATCTTCATGGGTGACGGCGGCAGCTACCTGGTGGGCTTTCTGGTCGCGGTGGCGATGTTGATGGCGACGTTTGCTGGGTGGCGACGAGCCGCGTCCGCATGCGGTTCTGGCGCCGCTTTGCGCGATGGCGGTGCCGATGTACGACATGATCACGGTGTTGTGGATTCGAGTTCGCGACGGCCGCAGTCCTTTTGTTGGCGATCGCAGCCACTTTTCGCATCGCCTGACCGACTTGGGACTCAGCCGAGTCCAAGCGGTGTTGACGATCTACCTGGTAACCGGCACCTGCGGGATCGCAGCGGTGCTGTTGACACATGTTTCGGTGATGCAAGCGATCATGGTGATCGGCATCGTGATTTGCATGCTGTTGCTCGTCGTCATTTTGGAATCGACCGGATGGCGAAAAAACGACGAGTAAGACCGACAACCGCCGACATCCGACCACGACCAGCCGAGGAATCGCCACGGTCGGCTCAGCGGCCATGGCCGCTGTTGATCGCCGCGGCAGATCATGGGTGGTGCCTGCGTCTATGTCAGTTACCACCCCAGCGACAGTGTTGCCGTCGAGCAGGGTGATGCACTCTGGTTCGGCGTGATCGCGTTGCTGTTGGCAACGATCATTTGGGGGTTCAGTCTTTGGTGTGACCGCTATGGGCAGGAACACCGACGCGTCTGCAGTCTGGCTGATCGATTCGATCCCCTGGTTGCTTGGCACTTTGGATGATGTTGGCAGCGTTTGCCACGTCGCCGCCTGGGAATTTGCGTGCGGCGACCAATGAAGCCTGGTTGTGGATCAGTGCTGCGGCCGTCTTCACCTCGCGCAAGGCGTTGTTGCTGAACCGCGACAGACACAATCCGCCAGTTGGGTGCCTTGGTCGTCGTCTGCGCGACGGGGCTTAGCCGTGCACGGATTGCACCAGCAGTTCATTAGTTTGCCGCAGAGTCGGATTGGCAGTATCGCGCAGGACCCGGAAAAGATGCTGCGCAGCGTCGGAGTTGATGCTCCCGCAGGTTCGGCGGAAAGAATGGTCTTCGAGAATCGGCTGTTTGACGGCGGACCAACCGCCACGTTCGCGCTCGCCAATTCGTTGGCCGCGTGCTGCTGGTCGGCGTGATCGTGTCGATGGGCGTGTTGACGTTGTTGTTGGCCGGCAGGCGGAGTGATTGCAGCTTGTTGCCTGTTGCGTCTCGCTGGTGCTGTGCCTGGTTTGTCTGGTCGCGGTGCGCAGTCGCAGCGCAATTTTGGCGGCGATGATAGGGACGGTGTTCTTGCTCGCTTGGGTGGCGACTGCCGGAAACGCGAACAAGGATCGGAGTCACGGTCGGGTCTTGGTCAAAGGTCTGATTGCGATTGCCGTACTCACGTTGGCTGCCGATTTTGGGACTCGCCGCCTTTGCAACGGCGGAATGGATCGAGCAAGCTCCCGCGTCGATTGCGTTTCGCTTGCAGTATTGGCGTTCGACGCTGGCAATGACGCTTGGATCGGCCGTTGTTCTCCGCTGGTCCGGGCAATTTTCAATCGATATACTTGAGGTACCGCGAGGACAGTGCCAGCGAGCAGATCGCCGAGCCGCATAACTTCTTGTTTGAAACGATGGCCAGCGGCGGTTTTTTGGGCTCGTTTTGTTGATCGTTTTGCTTGCGACTGTGGGCTGGTATTGTGCTGAGACGGAATTCGCAGCCGATCGTCGAAAGGCGACGATAACAGCCGGATGATCGGTCAGCCAGTTGGGTTTGGCTGGGAGGCGGTGTTGCTTTGGCGTTGGTTTGGTTGATCGGTGCCGCAGCCGGGAGCACACCTGACTTTCCAGCCCATGTGTTTGTTGTTCCGACTGCGATCGTGCTGGGATTCTTGATTTGGCCGGCCGTGTGGACACTGGATCGAAATCAATTGACTCTGATTGCGTCCGCGGCGTTGGTTGCCTTGCTGATTCATTTGTTGGCCGCTGGCGGATGGACGGTCCCCGGCGTCGCTATCCACGTCTGGCTGTTAGCAGCCGTGATCACAAGTCTTGAGAGTCGTCGCGGCGGACTCGCAGGTCGAACGGTCGCGGGTTGGTCATTGGCCGTCGTCTTGATCGGTGTTTTGTTGCTGGGGACGTTCAGAACCATGTCCTTGATTCCGGTTCAAACGGCTCAGATCGCGATGAAGACATTCGAGTTTGCGGAACAACGCGGCCGGAGTCGGCAAGCCGCGCGGCATTGGATCAGGCCATCGAGGCGGATCCATGGTCCCCGACCGCCCCGCTTTGGCGAGCAGACCTGCTTCGCTGGGAACTGGTTCGCGAAGGCGACTCGGATCAGTTACGCGATGCCTGGCAGCGGTACGTAAAGATGTCAGAGGCACGAGCCGGCCAGTCGCCATCGCTGTGGGAGGCGATCGGGCGTCAACAATTGCATCTCTACCAGCGTTTTGGCAACGACCAAGATCTCGCTGCTGCCGAGGCGACATTTACCAAGGTGGTCCAATGGGATCGTGCCGACCAGCATGCGGTCGCTCAGTTGGCGGCAATCGTGGGAAAACGTGGCGACCTGTCGCGGGCGAGAAAGCTGGCGGATCGAGCTAGGTATCTGTCCAGCTTGAGTGATAACATGGAGCGATTGTTAGAACTTCAGCTGATCTACCTGCCGGAACCCCAGGGTTTGACCGCCGCCAGAGAGCCAATTTTGGCCGCCGCCAGCGAATTGCTGTCGAACCACCTGCGGTAGACTGTCGTATCGAGAAGGTCAAAATAGGCTGGTGCCTTCCTTAAACTTCGGCGAGCCGGATTCCCCCCTCTCCGGGTCCCAGAGCCCGATTCCCCCAGAGAGGGAGAGTGATTCATGTTCGTCAACCATTGTCAAACCGAAACTGCAAAGCCGCACGATCTCTAGGCGGCTGAGTGGGATTTTTTTTGGAAACCAATTTACCAACGGCTGAAACGTGAAAACAGTTTGGTTGATGATGATCGTGGCGGCTGCCATCGGGACAACGGTGGCTTGGTCGGTCAATTACAACAAGTACGGGCACCGCGACGCCGCGTTGGGACCGATCACATTGGACGGACGCGTCAACGCCGCGAACGCCATGAAAGTAATTGCCAAGAATTACGCCGAGTCGCTTCCAAAAGCGGAAATCGTAGGCGAATCGGCGCACGACTTTGGCGTGATGCGACCGGACCAGGAAGGCAAGCATACCTTTGTGGTCAGGAACGCTGGCGACGCAGCACTGACACTGGCTCTCGGGGCGACGACCTGCAAATGCACGTTGGGCGAGTTAGGCAAGGAGACGCTTGAGCCAGGCGAAGAGACCGAAATCATGCTGTCGTGGACCGTCAAGACTGACAAGGACTTTTTTCAACAGACCGCCGAGGTGCGTACGAACGATCCGGTCAACATGGCGCTTCGATTGCAGGTCAGCGGCCAGGTTGTTCGCCAAATTTCGTTGGTGCCAGAAGCATGGACGTTTGGTGAAATTGCCGCAGGTGATGCTTTCGAGATTCGCGGAAAGGTGTTCAGCTACTACGAAGAGGAGGTCGTTCCAACCAAGCAGAGTTTTTCCAGCGAGGAACTCACCAAGCTTTCCAAATTTGACGTCCAGCCGTTTACGCCAAGCGAGGCGGACGGGATTCATGCCGCCGCGAAGCAGGGCTTTGACGTTGTCGTCAAAGTCGAACCCGGAATGCGTCAGGGCGCGGTGTCGGTCAACTACTTGTTCGGATTTGTGCGTCAGGACAAAAACGGTCAAATCGTTCGCCGCGACGAGGAAGACACCGATCCGAACGATTACGCAATCGCGGAAGTCGCCGGCCGGATCGTGGGGCCGCTAAGCATGATCACCGGCACGAGATTGAAGGCAGCGAGCGGTAGCTACATCTACAACTTCGGAAAACTGAGAAAAGACGATTCCCTGAAAGCGAAGATGTTTATTGTCTTGAAGGGTAGCGAAAGAGAGAAGACTAAACTTACGATTGGGGAAGTTAGCCCAGCCGAGGCAATCCAGGCAAAACTGGGTGACCCTATTAGTCGCGGGGCTATGGTCCTTTATCTCCTGGAATTGGAGATCATTCCGGGAGAGAAACCGCTGGATTACCGCGGAAACAACCGAACCGACTTTGGGTCGGTCTGGATCGAATCCGATAATCCCAATGTGGCCAGGATGCGTTTGGCGGTCAAATTTGCCGTTGATCCACGGCCGTAAACCAGTTTTTCAGCCCGGATCGATCCGGTATTACTCGAAGGAGCGAGAGCGTTTTGGCGTCGCAGAACACAGTACAGCAAAGTGTCCAAATAACTGGGCGTGGGGTCGGGTTGAGTTTGACTCTGCTTGGCCTGCTCTCCGTCGTGGGTTGCTCGGAGTCGCCGCCGATAACAAAAAACGGGGCCGCAGCGGAGCTGTCCGTTGGTATTCCCGCTGGCGGCAGCGACCCGGGGGCCTTGAGCGACGGTAGGATCGCGGCACCCAGATTGCGTGACTTGAATGGCGACAACGAGACCCATCTGACTGCATTTGCAGCCCAGAGGGATGGCAAATCGCGATACCAGTGGAAATTGAATCGTCTCAAACAGGCGATTCAGCCACCGCAATTGAATGATCAGTCGGGCCGACTGGTGCAACAAGGCAGCAGACCGCCCATCGAACTTGTGCCAACGCCACGCCCGGCGATCGACGCGGAAGTCGTTGCCACACCCAAAGGTGTTCCCAACGGCGCGACCACGGAGGCTGCGGAGGTTGCAACCGGTCCGGTGGATTATGCGACGTGGCCCAAGCCGGCTGTCACTCTGGTGGTCACCGGGCAGCAACACGGCTACATCGAACCGTGCGGTTGCACAGGATTGGATAACCAAAAGGGTGGTGTGGCGCGGCGTCTGACCTTCCTGAATCAACTTCGCCAGCTCGGTTGGGAATTGATTCCGATCGATGCCGGCAACCAAGTGCGCCGCATCGGTCAACAGGCTTCCATCAAGTTCTCCTGGTCATCGGAATCGTTGAAGAGAATGAACTACGAGGCCGTCGGTTTCGGCCCCGATGACTTGCGGCTCAGCGCGATCGACTTGGTGCAGGTTGCCGCTGCTGAGAACGCGGACGATGCCATGTACGTGTCGGCAAACCTGGTGATCATCGATCCGTCATTTATGCCGACCCAGAAAGTAATCGAGCGCGGCGGTATGAAGATTGGCGTGACGTCGATCCTGGATCCAGAGTCGCTTGATTCACCACCCGCTGTAGACTTTACGATCAAGCCGCCGATAGAATCGGCTCGAGCAGCCTTGGAAGCGATGAACGAGATGGGTGCGACCTTTCGTGTCCTGTCGTTTTTTGGCACCGACGACAAATCCGAGGAAGCAGCAAAAGCGACTCGCACTCGCTGTTCCCGGTTTCGATCTGATCATTGCTGCCGGTGGCTACGGTGAACCGACTTTCCAGCCCCAGGAGATCGAAGGCAGCAAAACCAAACTGATTGTCCCGGGTAACAAAGCGATGTACGCGGGGCTGGTCGGTTTATACCAAGACCAGCCGATGAAATACGCGCGCGTGTCGCTGACGCACGAATTTGCCGATGCACCCGAGATGCGGCGACTGATGGCCGATTACCAGCAACAGCTGAAAGACATCGGACTTGACGGCCTTGGAATACGGCCCGTTCGCCACTCGTCGGGCCAGCAATACGTGGGTTCGGCGGCGTGCGGAAAATGTCACACCACCGCGTTTGACATCTGGGAAGGCTCTGCTCACGCCAATGCGACCAAAAGTCTCGTCAAACCGCCGAAAGAACGTGGTGATGTCGCGCGGCACTTTGATCCGGAGTGTATCAGTTGCCATGTGACTGGCTGGAATCCCCAGCGTTACTACCCGTATGAATCGGGCTATTTGTCGCTCGCTGCCGAGCACTTGCACGGCAGTGGCTGTGAGAACTGCCACGGTCCCGGTTCGGGTCATTGCGAAGCCGAGCGTGAGAATTCGGGCGTCAGCGAGGAAAAACGAGATCAACTGCGGCAGTCGATGGTATTGACGCTGGATAAAGCGCGTGAACACTGCATGGAGTGCCACGACTTGGACAACAGCCCGGACTTCCACGAAGAGGACGCGTTCGAGGACGTTTACTGGCCCGAAGTCGAACACTACGGCACCGATTGATCGGGAGCCACGCGCAATGAATCTGCGCGGCGGCGGCATTCGCTTTCGAGCGCCCTTGTCATGACCCGCATGTGTGACGCGTTTGGTTCTCAATTCGCGGCGATTGCGACAACAAACGACCGCGAGGAACGTCGATTGTATTACTGACGTAGTGGATCTTGCGAAAGATCCCGTTTGGAGGACGTGTAGCCACGTCCACGACGGAGAATCCTTCAGTAATACAATCAACGTCCCAAGCGGTCTCAGACGGTAGCCGCAGGTCGCGCAGCGCACCTTGGGTGCTGAGCCGGCCAATCAGGCCGCCGAGCGGCCATTGTGGCGTAGGCGAAGTTCTTCGTCTTCGATGATGTGGCGATGGGACTCGCCACTCAGAGCTGCTTCGACACGCCGGTTGACGCTGCGCCGCATCGCTTTGTGGTAGCCGACCGAACAAGCAAACAGCGTTAATAAATCCACAAACTGTGTGTTCTCGGTCAACGGGTGCGGATCGATGTCGACATAGCTGTCCGATCCGAAACTGAATAGCCGTCCGTCGATTTCACCAATCGTCTCACCGTCAGCCTCGATGTCAAAATCAGCGCCGATTGAGAACCATTGCCGCCGCAACATCAAGTTCCACATGCGGTCATCGTCGTAATAACAGAAGGTAAACAGCGACGGAATTCGGAACGTGCGGTGATTCTGTTGGACCTGCGTGACGAACTTGTTTCGCGGCAACATGACGGCCAAGGTCAGTAACGTCCGCTTGGAACCGATCGAGTTGTGCACCTCCGTTGTCGTGATCTCCTCAATCGTGCCCACCCAGCGAACGCGTTCGCCCGTGGTCTTAAAAATCTTGAGTACCAAACGGCGAGTCTCGATGTCCGAAGACTGCATCTGCATGATCTGGTCGTTCGACAGATTCTCTTCGAGTTTCGTCTTTTGCTTGGAGCTCAATCGTCCCGAACGTTTGATGTTCTGTCGCAGCTCACTTCGTCTTTTGTCTTGCAACGAACCCAAGGCGGATTCCAACTCTTCCTCGTCCGGTTTCCAAACGTCGGTGCGGATGCCAATCAGATGAGTCTTTTGCCACTTCCTGGACTCCATGTCCTGCTCGGAAATCGTCCCCACGCAGTCCATGTTTGTCGTGAATTGACTCGCGTCCGCTGTCTTGAGCTTCTGCAGGAACTCGACATTACTTGGGTGCATCCCCGGCAACGCCCACATATCGACATACCGCCGTCGTCCCTGTGGTTCTTTTGCTGGCATTGCTGGTGGTTGGAATCGGGGCAGTGAGATCAGTCGCTACGGAAACGACCATGTTTGCGCATCCGGATTCATCGGAATCATCGACTCCAAACTTGACAAACCTTTTCGCATTTTCATCAACCCACCCCAAGTATTCGGCCGCACCTTAATCTTTGGGTAGTGGACGAGGCTACGAGTCCTTCCAAGCCGCTATTGAACAGGGACTCGTTGCCTCGTCCACTACGGCTAGTGCGTCGTCAAGCTTTAAACTTTGGGTAACCGGGCAACTGCGGAAACGGGGTCAGGCACCAAAAGTGCAAAGCACCCGGAGGGCCATTCTGGCTTTTGGTGCCTGACCCCCTTTCCGCGACCAACCCCAGAATTAAGGTTTGACGACGCACTAGGCTTACTTCCACACCCAGGGTGGAACGGGACAGTCCAGCAAGTCGGCGATGCCGCGGAGCAATTCCGCCTCGGCTACCGTGACTCGATTGTCAACGCAAATCGCGACGGCCGTTGCGTCAACCAAGCGGCCTCGCAGCGTTGCGGTTGCCCGTGCGAGCGTTTTCAGCGACTTGTCCAGGGCTTTGAGCGTGCAAGCAGATCGCGGCAGCAGTTCGACCGGCAAGTCCTTCAGTTCGCCGCGTCCAGCAGCAAAGGATGCCTGCACCCAATCGCCCTCGTGTCCAACCTGGGCCATCGTCGAAAGCAGAATCGAAACCGGCTGGATCAAGCCGTTCAGGCTGTAGTACAACGTGATCGGCGATCCAACCGCAACGAATTGCGGTTTCAAATGACGTATCAGGACCTGAGCCAACGTCCACTCAAAGATCGAGTAGCGGTTATCCGCGTCAGCCAAGGCCGCGAACGCCCGCATGAACGCCAAGTACTGTGGTGGTGACATCGACCGCAGCGCGGGCAGTGTCATGTCCATCAGCGGCAAGCGAACGCGACCGCCAAGTTGGTCGGTCAATTTGGCGAGCTTGATCGTTTCGACAACCAAATGATCCTCGACCGCTTCGCGGATCGCGTGAATCTGGCGTTTGCGGATGTCGACGTCACGATCGAGCAACAAGGCAAAGACAAGAGCGCGAGCCGAGTACGGTTCGTGAGCAGCCGTCACCAGCAACGGATCAATCTCGTTCAACAGATGCGTCGCGTATTCGCGGTGCACCTGTTCGGGTGCGCCAACACGATCGGCGGCCTGACGAACGGCTGCGACCGGGATTTCTTCCACGGCCGCTGGCGGATGGCCAGCGAATCCGACTCCGACCTGAGGGCTTGGAATCGCTGCGGTTGATGAGGCACTGATGCGGGGGAACACGCCGTCCCACGAGGGATCGATCGCCAGGATGCGTTTTGGTAAAGGCGGATGAGTCGCCATCAAGCCGGTAAATCCCTCGGAAACGCCTTTGGCAAAGTACATGTGGCTGGCGATTTCGGCCCCGCTGTGTCGGATTCTCGAACCTCGCCGCGACCCGCCAATCAATTTCAAAGCGCCACCGATTCCGTCAGGGTTACGTGTGAATTGGACGGCGCTGGCGTCCGCCAAATATTCTCGTTGCCTGGAAACGGCAGCCTTGATCAGGCCGCCAATCACCGAGCCGATGTAGCCGAGCAGGTAAAGCGAGACACCGATTCGCCACGATCACCAGAAGTGCTTGCCCGCCGCCGCCCTTGCCCCGGCTGTTGGACCTGCCGGTGTACCGCAGTGATCGCAACAGCATGCCGCCGATCAGGTGCAACAACAGGATGCCGTGCAGAATCCCAATCAGTCGAATATTCATCCTCATGTCACCGTTGAGGATGTGGCTGAATTCATGCGCAATCACGCCTTGAAGTTGATCTCGCGACAAATGGTCGACAGCACCACGCGTGACTCCGATCACCGCGTCACTTGGCGAGTAGCCGGCGGCGAAAGCGTTGATGCCCCGTTCATCCAACAAATAGACCGGCGGGACGGGAACACCGGACGCGATCGCCATCTCTTCGACAACGTTCAACACGCGTCGCTCGGCGAGCCCCGAAACATTCGGTACCAATTGCATGCCGCCGACAGCTTCGGCAACACTCTTGCCGCCACCGTGTCGCAGGGCAAAGACTTTGTACAGTGTCCCCAGCAGAATCAGGATCAGCGTGATCACGCCAATCAAAGCGGCAACCTGCAGTGGATCGAGGCGACTGCCGCGAGAACGTGTCTGGGCTTTCGTTGTAGGTAGCGGTCAAGGCATAAGCGATGCCCGAAGTCGCGGCCATGATCGCGACCACGGCGACGACGAACATGATGACCAACCAGAGGGTGTTTTGACGCGCACGATCTTGGCGTTCAAAAAAATTGGTCGCCATGATCAGTCAAGACCTCGGTTGCTCGCTACCACACAAAGTTGATCAGGAATCAGAACGAGACCTTGGGTGCGTCGGCAATGGCTTGGGAGTCGAATTCCAACAAATCACGATCATGGCTGTGTCCAAAAGCGGGCGCCAGCACCACTTGCGGAAACGACTGTCGATAGGTGTTGTAAGTGGTCACCGAATCGTTGTAAGCCTGACGGGAAAAGCCGATCTTGTTTTCGGTCGCGGTGATCTCTTCGGTCAGTTGAGCCATGTTTTGGTTCGCTTTCAGATCGGGATACGCTTCTGCGAGTGCGAACAATCGCCCCAGAGCGCCGGACAGGCCTTGTTCGGCGCCCACCATCATGGCCAGAGCTTCGCTGTTCCCTGGATCGCTGGCCGCCCCCTGCAATCCGCTGACTGCTTGATTGCGAGCCTGAATCACCGCTTCCAGCGTTTCCCGCTCGTGGCTCATGTATCCCTTGACGGTCTCGACCAAATTGGGAATCAGATCGTGACGCCGCTTCAATTGCACTTCAATCTGCGAAAAAGCATTGTCGACGCGATTGCGCAGTGCCACCAACCGGTTGTGAATCTGGACACCATACAGAATCAGGGCAAGCGAAACTGCGGCCATGCAGGCCAACAGAGCAACAAACGCGAACAGCATCAAACCACCTCTTTTTCG
The DNA here is from genome assembly GCA_963714715.1 of Pirellulaceae bacterium. GTDB lineage: Bacteria > Planctomycetota > Planctomycetia > Pirellulales > Pirellulaceae > JBFJVZ01. The sequence continues at coordinate 113,030 of CAVQPV010000001.1, forward strand.
GAACATGGGTGCTCATCGCAGACCCACGGCTGAAAGTATACCAGCTGATCAGGCGGTGCATCGCCACCAGCGGGGCGCGAGGGTTGCTTGTCAACTGGGGTTTACCGCAAAGCCAATGATTGAATTAGGCTTTTGCGACTCGGATTCGTATAATCTCGCTCGTTCGCTTGACGAGGGAGAGGAGTGCCTTGCCAGAACCAAGTTTTCAGACCGTACAGTCTCTTGGATCGGAGGCAAAGACCTTGCGGCCCAGGACTTCCAACATCCTCGCGGGCACGATCATTTCCGTGTTGATGATCGTTTGCGGTCTCGCTCTGTCATGGTGGGTCGATCGACAGGCCTTCCACCCGGGCCTCAATCCGCCGCGTGACTTGAGTCACAAAATCGCCGCGATCGCGATGATTGGCTTCGGATTTTTACTGGCGACCTGCGGTTTCTTTGTCGCCTGGGGCATGCGACGATTGGCGTCGTTCGCTTTGACAATTTGCAAACACGGATTTTACTTTTCGCGGCGAGGTGTCGTGTCGGTATTTGGGTACGCCGACATCTTGCATGTCGAAGAAACCGTCGTGCACGAGCAGGTGCCGATCGCGAGGTCGGTCACCGAAAAAGCCTTGCCCAAGGTCACCAGTTGTTGTTACGAAATCTATCGCTGTGACGGTGAGCGGTTCTACTTTGACGAAAGCAACCTGCCGCGAACGTCGCTGTTATCGGGGCCTTTGAGCAAAGCGAAACTTGCTCATGGGTTCGCCTGGAACAGAAACGAAATCACTCGCTAGTGCTTTGTCACAGCTAAAAAGTGGGGTAAGCATCCTGCTTGCCATTTGTTTTCGTACGGAATTCGCAAGCTGGAAGCTTACGCCACCAAAACGGCACTAGGCAGCGCCGCAAGCCTACTTGGTGGTCGCTGCGGATGCGGCCTGTTTTCTGCTTCCCGGCCACTGTTTGGCATCTCCTTCGGCGACAATCTGCATCACATCCTCTTCGCTGATGTTGTTCTCCAATGCGAAATGTGTGATTTCGCGATCAACGGTCTTCGTCAGCATTCCTTCCACGCTGTTGCGAACGGGTGAATCCTTGGGGATCATCAACTTCTTCTCGATCGATGACATGGCCATCCGCCGGTAATCGCTGTAGATCTTCCGTCGCGTTGACTCGGGTAGATCGACTTCGCGATAGCTGGGTGGCTGGACGACGGCCGGCTCTGCAGTTGCGATTTCGCTACTGGCGGGCTTTTCAGCCGGCTCCTTGTCCGCCTGCGGCAGGAACAAAACCAGGGCAATCCCAACGATCGCGAGCAATACGACGGCGCCCGAGACAACAGCGATCACGGCGGCGTTACCGCCGTTGGAGCCTTTCGCTTGGGCAGTTGCTTTGGGCCGTCTTGCCGCGGGGGCTGCGGCCTCTGGATTGTTGACATTCCAAACCTGCCCACAGGAAGGGCATTTGACGTTCGTCATGGTCGCTGGAATATTGGCCGCCGCTTTGCAAGCGGGACAATTGACGCGCCGAATGGACATCGTTTCGCCTGGTGGATGATTTGAACGTTCAGTCTGCCACTGAATCCTAACCTGACGCATCAGCGAGTGTCACGCTCGGCGCATGAAAAAACGACGCACATCTGCGGGGATGTGCGTCGCTTTCTTGACAAGGCTGTCAGGGTCGTCATGGAGAGTCGCTCGTGAATCACGAGCGTCTATTCCGATCAGACCAATTCCTTCTTTGCACCGACGAGCGTTCGGAGTCGTTCTGCCAACAAGTGGGCGTCGAACGGCTTCTTGAACGTCTCGTTAATGCTACTGCGATCGAAACTCATTGGCTGGCCGTCGTCGGGCAGCAATGCGATCAGGATGATATCGGTAAAGTCGATATTCTTGCGCAGATTCTGACAAATCTGCACGGCCTCGATTTTGCCAATCGAGAAATCGACGATGATACAATCCGGATTGAAGCTTTCGGCTTGAATGCCCGCCTCAAAGCCGCTAGCAGCAACAGCTACTTTGAACGACTTCTCTGGTGGCAATTCTCGCTTCAAGTTTTCAATCAAAACCTGGTCCTGGGCGACGATCAGGCACTTGGCCATCGCTTCGTCTTCCAGGTCACCCAGGGGCATACCGTGCTCCTTCAAGGAACTTAATCAGGTATTCGCGCGGGATACGACGATCCTGAGATCCAGGGATGCGGTAGCCTTTTAAACGCCCCGAATCGAACCATTTGGAAACGGTTCGGGGTGCAACTTTACAAATCTTGGCGACCTGTCCAGTCGTAAAGACCTTCATATCAGGCTCTCCATAACGCCTCGTTGTTCTTCCCTTCGAGCAATGGTGCGTCGGTAACCATTACTCTCACGGCCGTCTTTCGTTGTCGCTGAATCATCACAACCGGTCCTGAGCGGTCGTTTCCAAATCTGTGGTGGGTCACAAACCAGAATGATTTCTTCGTGCGAAACGCTGGGTCGGGCCAGCCGGCTCGCGTCTTGCGACGCTTTCCGAAACGGGATCCTCGTGGTTTTGGTTTTCAAAACGGTCCACGATCGAACGTGATGTTCCATCGTTCGGGGCAGATGCTGTCGTCATCGGCGACCAACGCCCAACGTTCCCGAATGAAACGAATTCGCGAGACGGTGGGTGTTGTCCGTCAAACGAATCCTTCACAGGAACGTTCGGCTATGATCGCCGACATCAACTCCGAGACAGATCGAGTCGCTTTCGCCATCGCGAATGCCTCGGTGCGTTTCCCAGAATCCCCCCTGGGTGAACATCCGAATTTGACTGCCACCGGTCCGTCGTCTTCGCTGATTCCTGCCAAGCAAGTTTCACCGCTTCTGAGACAGACCCAATCAAAAAGTCCGATGTCCGAGAGTTAATGTCGAGTAAAACCGCGCTAACTCTTTAGTGCGTTTGAATGGGAAAAGGCAGTATCAACGGTTTCGTGTGCGGTCAGCCACCCAACCGGCACCCCTCGAAGGAGCGGGGACCCGCAAGAATTGGGGAGATTCTCGATCAATTCGACGCCTGACGGCCTCCAGCGGTGCCAGCGAATCGCCATTCATGAGTCAAAAAATTTTTTTCCCAAGGTGGCATTCGAGCCAGTCGGCTGCGGGCGAAACCATCTGCGCGTGGTTGTCAATTCATCCGCATTGCGACACGCAATCAGGAGATTAGACGGCTCGTGCACGAGCAGCCGTTACATTTCGCCAGTCCGTTACCGGATCGCCCTTGCGACGCACACTTCTGACGCTGGATCTATTCGCCATGGATGACAAGGCTCGGGACTTTTTTCGTTCCGCGATCGAGACCCCCAGTCCGTCGGGATACGAAGAACCGATTCAATCGCTGATTCGCAGCTATATCGCTCCCCACTCGCGATCGTTACGAACCGATGTGCACGGGAATTTGATTGCGTCAATTGGTAATTCCGACGGGCCCCGGTTGATGTACGCCGGGCATTGCGACCAAATCGGGATGATCGTCTCGTACATCGACGACAATGGATTTGTGTACGCACAGACGATCGGTGGCTGGGATCCGCAGCAGTTGATTGGTCAGGCGATGACGATTTGGACCGCCGCCGGCCCGGTAGTCCTGTGCGATCAGCCGAAAACCGATTCATTTGTTGACCACTCAAGGAACGCAAACCAGGTCGTGCAATTGGAGGAGCTGTGGCTGGACGTCGGCGCGGGCAACCACGAGGAAGCGAAAGCCGCCAGGTGCGCGTGGGTGACCCGGTCACCTTGGAGTTGCGAATGCGTGGCTGATGGGTGACATCGTCTGCGGCCCGGGAATGGACAACAAATCGGGGATGTGGACGGTGATGGAAGCGTTGCGACGCTCAGCGACCGCGCACGACGCCACTGCACTGCCAGCTTCATAGCGTGTCCACGGTCCAGGAAGAGATCGGTTTGCGGGGTGCGAAAACCGCAGCGGGCAGTATCGATCCAGCCGTCGCCATTGCTGTTGACGTGACTCACGCCACCGATTGCCCAACCGATCGACAAGACCAAACACGGCGATATTCGACTCGGTGCGGGGCCCGTCATTTTTCGAGGCCCGAATATCAATCCCAAAGTCGCCAGTCGCCTGATTGAGCTGGCGGAGGAGCATTCCATTCCTTACCAATTGGCTGCGATTGGACGCGCCACCTCGAATGATGCCAACGTGTTGCAAATCCATGGTGGTGGCGTCGCCACCGGGTTGGTGGCGATCCCCAACCGCTACATGCACTCGGCCGTCGAGACAATCTCGTTGAAGGACATCGATCACGCCGCGGACTTGTTGACGTATTTTGCCCAAAATCTTAGTCCCAGCGACGATTTTGTGCCTAGTTGAGCCTCCCCGGTGGCATCATTCTCGGCGTCGAGAGTCGTTAGACTGCAGGGGATGGGCGACCGCCCCAGGCACCATGACAGTTCATTTGAAGGCACCACATCGATGGCAAGAGTTTTACTGGCCGAGGACAGCCAGACGCAAGCATTTGAGATCAAGATGCTCTTGGAGGACGCGTCGCACGAAGTTGAATTGGCTGAAAACGGACGGGTGGCGCTCCAGTCGCTCGCTGATAGCAGCTTCGACGTGGTTGTCACCGACTTGGAGATGCCCGAAGTCAATGGGCTTGAATTGGTCGAGACGATGCAGATCGACTTTGAGCACATTCCTGCGATCTTGATCACCAATCGAGGCTCGGAGGGTTTGGCAGCCGAAGCACTGCGCAAGGGAGCGGCGAGCTACGTACCGAAGACTCACCTCAAGACATTGCTCAACGATGCGGTCACAAGCGTGTTGGGTGTGGTGCGTACAGACGCGAGTTACGCCAAGCTGATCGCAACGCTGAAGAAGAATGTTTTTGTTTTTGATCTGCCCAACGATTCTCAACTGATCAATCCGCTCGTCGGCCTGATGATCCAGGTCGTCTCCGGCATGGGCACCATCGGGGGGGTCCAACTCGTGCGTCTTGGCGTTGCCATCGAGCACGCAGTTTTGAACGCGATGTATCGCGGAAACCTCGAACTGGGCCGTGAGCAAACACCGTCAGATCAAGCGATTGTTTATGACGACGCCACGTCGGAAGAAATCCAAGAGCGTCTGGCAACCGCACCCTACAAAGATCGCAGGGTGTATGTCGAAGTAACGGCGACGAAATCGGATGTCCGCGTGGTTGTTCGAGACGAAGGTGATGGATTCGATACCTCCATCGTTCCCATTCCTGAAAACCCGGACGTGTTGGAATCCGAGGGTGGACGCGGCTTGGTGATGATGAGTAGTTTTGTGGATGAAATTCAATTTAACGATTGTGGCAACGAAGTGACGCTGATCAAGCGCAGCAAGAAGGCGGGTTAGAACCCTGCCTGTTTCGTAGGTCGGGTCTCCTGACCCGACTTACACGATGAAATGACGGGTCGGGAGACGGGTCGGCAGACCCGTCCTACCTAAAGAGGGCATCGATTGGCTTATCCGACGATCATTGCTTCTCTGGCGAGACGGGCGGCTTTCAGACCCAGTCGGGTCTGACGCGAAGAGACGCGATTGGATGTCAAAAAAGCATCAAGTGAGCAACGAATCGAACCACCTCGGCGGAGAGCACACGCCAGGGGCTGCCATCGCTCCGCAAGCACGAAGCGTTGATTCAGAATTTGATCTGACCAGCCGGCGCGCGACCTACGAATCACTTGTCAACACGCTGCCGCTGTGTCTGCTGATCAAGGACGCTCAGGGGCGTCGTCTCTTCGCCAACAAAGCGTACCTGGATTGGCATGGCAAAAAGCTCGATGAGGTCGTCGGCAAAGTCGACGCCGACTTGTTTCCTGCCGACATTGCCAGGCTTTACACGAACGATGATCAGCGGGTCCTGATCGATGGAGAAACGCTTCACTCGGTCGAGCAAACCTGTGATGATTCGGGCGTCTGCGGTTGGATTGAACGTATCAAGTCCCCGATCCGCAACGATGCGGGCAAGATCACCGGCTTGCAATTGGTGTTTTGGGATGTCACCGATCGCATCCGCGCCGAGGAAGAACTGAACTTTGAACGCCATCTGTTGGCCACGTTGCTGAAAAACCTGCCTGATTGCATCTACTTCAAAGATCGTGATAGTCGATTCATCCGGATCAGCGATGCGATGGCCGAAAAATTTGGCTTCGACAGTCCGGAGCACGTGGTTGGCAAAACTGACGCGGACATCTTTACCAAGGAACATGCCGAAGGCGCGAGAAAGGACGAACTGCACATCATGGAGTCGGGCGAATCTGTGGTCGACCAGATCGAGAAGGAAACTTGGCCGGATCGTGCTGACACTTGGTGCATCTCGACCAAGATGGCTTTTCGAGATGACGATGATCGATTGATCGGCACGTTCGGGATCTCACGCGATATTACCGAGTTGGTGGAATCGCAACGAGCTTTGCAAGAAGCCCGCGAGCGGGCCGACAAGGCAAACCGCGCCAAGAGCGAGTTTCTTGCCAACATGAGTCACGAGATCCGGACTCCCATGAATGCGATCACGGGAATGTCTGAACTGTTGTCGCAAACCACGCTCACCAATGAACAACGCGATTACGTTGACTTGGTGCGTGAATCGTCGGACGCGTTGCTGCGATTGCTCAATGATATTCTGGACTTTTCCAGAATTGAAGCCCGCAAATTAGAGATCGAGTCGGCCCCGTTTGTGATTCGCGACCTGGTCGAAAAGACGGCGCGTTCACTGTCGATTCGCGCTGATGAAAAACAACTGGAACTGACCTGCCGCATTTCTCCCGACATCCCTGACCGACTGGTGGGCGATGCGGGACGGCTTCGCCAAGTACTGATCAATTTGGTGGGCAACGGGATCAAGTTCACCGACCAGGGCCAAGTGAGCATCGATGTGATGCGAGATCCTGCGGCGCGGGCCGATGACTCCGACAAGGCAACGATCTTGTTCCAGGTCTCCGATACTGGCATGGGAATTCCGCGGGAGAAACAAACGGCCGTACTGCAGGCCTTTACCCAAGCTGATGCCTCGACCACGCGACGCTTTGGCGGCACGGGTTTGGGGCTGGCGATCTGCCGCGAACTCGTCAAGCTGATGGGGGGCAGCCTGTGGTTGGAAAGTGAACCGAACGCGGGAGCAACCTTCGCGTTTTCGCTTCCTTTCAAGGTGGCTCCAACGGTCGAGGAGAGCCCACAAAAGCGATTGACGAGCTTGGTCGATATGCCCGTGCTGGTCGTCGATGACAACTCCGTCAACCGCAGGATCCTGGACGAAGTCTTTACGCGATGGCGACTGAAACCGACGTTGGCCTCCAGCGGGCCAGATGCATTGCAAAAAATTGAAGCGGCAGATGCCCTGGGACAACCATTCCAGTTGGCAGTCCTGGATTGCATGATGCCCGACATGGACGGCTTTGAGTTGGCCGAACGGATCCGCGTCGCACACGATACGGACGATCTGAAATTGATCGTGCTGTCGTCCGCCACGCGCAGTGATGATGCGAACCGTTGTGCGCAGGTCGGTGTGGAACGATACATGACCAAGCCAGTCGTGCAGTCCGAGCTATTGGACACGGTGCTGCAAGTCATGGGCGTGGAGAAGCATGAGATATCGGCCCCGGTCAACACGATCCCCTCTTGTCCGCCAATGCGAGTCCTGGTGGCTGAGGATGGGTTGGCCAATCAGCATGTCGCTATCGGGCTTCTGAAATTTGCCGGTCATCAGGCGACGATTGCCAGTGACGGCAAGGAGGCGGTGTCCCGCTGGCGCGAAGGTGACTTTGACGCGATCCTGATGGACGTGCACATGCCGGAGATGGATGGGTTGGAAGCAACACGATTGATTCGAACCGAAGAGGAACAGTCAGGCGGCCACATTCCTATCATCGCGCTGACAGCCGCCGCGATGGAAGAGGACGCGCAGGCCTGCCGCGCCGCCGGCATGGATGACTATTTGACCAAACCAATTCATCCGCGATCGCTGCAGTTGATGTTGCTCAAGCATGCTCCGCATCAAGAACTTGCTGCGGCTCCGTTGGTGGCCAAATCGCCTGCGCAGACCGAAGCTGAACTGCGCGGTGAAGCAAGCGACGGGGCGCAGGAAACCGAGATTGTTGCTGAAAAGACGGTCGCTCCCGCTCTACTGAAAGATGTGATCGACCTCCAAGCCGCAGTTGAGCGGATCGCAGGGGGGGTCGACGGAGTCTTGCGGCTCTCGCAGATCTTCAAGACCGAGGCAGAGACGTTGATCGTGCAAATGCGGGACGCCGTTGAGTCAAACCAAGCCGCTGAGCTGCATCGTGCCGCCCATACCCTGAAGGGATCGGCAAACCTGTTCGTGGCCAAACGCATGTCGTCCCTTGCCTTCGACATCGAGCAACGCGCCAAAGTTGGGGAGTTGAGCGAGATTCGTCCTCGCATCGCACAGCTGGAAGAAGAAATGCGAGTTTTTTTCAATGCGATCGACCAACTGAAAACGGATGCCGATCAGACTGCGTGATGGCAACGCGCATGGGAAGCATGGTTGGCTTGGCGGCACGAACGTGCCATCGAAGCTGGCGAGAACCTGCCCACGCTGGTGATACGCTAGCCCTGACACGCGAGGGAAGCATTCAACCGGCCCGAAAGAGGGGGTGCGATTGAAGCCACCAAGGATCAGCAAGGTCAAATGCTCCTAAAAGTTCCCCGGCCTCCGGCGGGCGTCACGTTGCCTCACTGGCGATCGGCGTGCCATGCGCTCCTCGCGTCCTCGCTCCCTGCTTCCCCACAAGTCCTTTTACATCAATGGCTTATCACAGCTTGCTTGTTGTTGCCTGCATGCGACCTTAAGCAGCAGGCGGATTTTCTTGGATCCTCAAGGGAAACCGATACGATGGAGGTGATTGCAACGGTTTGACGTCATTGTCCAACCTCGTTAGCCTAGCTATCAGATCAACGGTGTTCGTGGCGCTATTGTGGACTACAATAATCCCTCACCGACCTGCCAAAATATCCGGCCACTCCCCACCCGTGTGCCGGTCCCACCAAAATCGGTTGCCAGCCCAAGGGGTTGCAACTCTCACATTGACGAGATCGGTTTGAAGAGCCCCTTCCAACATCTCGAATCAGACAAGTCGAAGATCCGGTCGCTGTCGGTCGGTCTCATCGACTCCCACCCCAGTTAAACATTAACTATCACGGGAGATTTACAGCCATGCGTTGTTCCGGAAACTCAATCGGTCGTCGAGGCTTCTTGGCCGCTGGCAGTCTTGGTGGTCTGGGCATTTCGTTGCCTCAGCTACTGTGGATGGAACAAGCCGCGGCCGAGCAGAAACATTATGACTTCATCGAGGCCAAGGCAAAAAGTGTGATTCACGTTTATCTGCCTGGTGGGATGGCTCATCAAGAATCATGGGACCCCAAACCGTATAGCCCGATGGAGTATCGCGGCGAGATGAAGCCGGTGAAGACCAACACGGGCGAGATCTTCTGTGAGTCGATTCCCAAGCTCGCCAAGGTTGCTGACCGGCTTTGCGTGATCCGCTCGATGACACACGGTGAAGCAGCCCACGAACGTGGCACGCACAACATGTTCACCGGTTACAAGCCGAGTCCGGCGCTGAAGTATCCGAGCTTTGGTGCGGTGGTTAGCCACGAGTACGGACCTCGAGACAACATGCCGCCGTACATCTGCATTCCGAACCAACCCAACGAATTCGCAGGGACCGGCTACCTGAGTTCTTCGTACGGACCTTTCTCGCTGGGTAGCGATCCGGCTAGTAGCGGTTTCCAAGTCCGTGACTTGAACATGTACAACGGTGTCGACGAGAAGCGATTCGCTCGTCGGCAATCGGCGTTCGAAACAGTCAACAAGCAATTCGCCTCCTCCACCAACGCCGACAACGTTGGCGCCATGAGCACCTTCTACGAACGAGCGTACAACTTGCTGGGTTCGCCCGAGGCGAAGCTGGCGTTCGACTTGAACAAAGAAGACGACAAGATGAAGGACGCGTACGGCAAAAACCAAGCCGGCCAACGTCTCTTGATGGCTCGTCGTTTGGTCGAAGCGGGCTGCCGGTTGGTCACGTTGACCTATGGCGGCTGGGACATGCACACCGGCATCACCGCTGCGATGAATCGCACGATGCCGCCGTTGGATCAGGCACTTTCACAGTTGATCGTGGACCTTGAGCAACGCGGCTGCTGGAGTACCACGTTGGTGATGGTCAGCAGCGAATTCGGTCGCACACCAAAGATCAACAAAGATGCGGGCCGTGATCACTATCCCAAGGTCTTCAGCGTCATGCTGGCCGGCGGCGGAATCAAAGGCGGCACGATTTACGGTGCTTCCAACGCAACGGCCAGCGAGCCCGAATTTGATCCGGTCGGCCCCGCTGACTTGGCGACCACGATGTACCACCAGCTGGGCATCGTTGCCGACAAGGAACTGATGGCACCGGGCGACCGTCCAATCGAAATCGTTGACGGCGGCAAAGTGCTGACCGACATCATTTCCTAACGACGAAATAGCCGGGTGCTTCCGTCATCCGGCGAACATACGTGAACGTGGTCAGAGTCTGGTCACGTTCGTTTTACAAACAGGCAAACCCGATGAGTTGACATGCCAGTCGACTTAAACCTCCCAAGACCCAATCGAACCTCATGCAACGCACCGCCACTTTCGCGATTTGCATTCTGCTGTTCGGGGCGAGCATCGCGGATGCCGCCCAGCCCGCCGATCACCGGCACCATTCCTCGCGGGATGCAACGCGGAACGACTCAGAAAGTCACTTTGACCGGCACCCGAGTCAAAGATGCGCGGCAAATTCTGATGGACCGCGAAGGCGTCAACATCAAGTCGGTCAAACCGATCGACAATGCCAAGGTCGAATTGGAAATCGAAGTCCCGGCGGATACTCATCCCGGTTTGTATCCCATGCGATTGGTGACCGAGACCGATATCAGCAACATGATCATGTTCAGCGTCGGCGCGATGCCGAACGTGGACGAAAAAGAACCCAACAGCGACTTTGCCGCACCGCAGTCGATCGAGAACAATGTCACGATCGAAGGCGCGGTCGCTCGCGAGGACGAAGACTATTACGTTGTTCAGCTCAGCAAAGGCCAGCGGCTGACCGCCGAGCTGGAAGGCGTGCGAATCAAGAAGGGACGTAGCAATCCGTTCTTTGATCCTTACATCGCGATCTTGAATTCGGAACGATTCGAACTGGCGACCAGCGACGACGCACCGCTGCTGCAACAAGATTGTGTTTGTTCCATCGAAGCTCCCGAAGACGGCAAGTACATCGTCGTTGTTCGCGACAGTTCGTTTCGGCGGCAATAACGATCGTTATCGATTGCACGTTGGTTCCTATCCCCGCCCGATCGCCGTCGTGCCCGCCGGAGGAGCTCCCGGCGAAGTGCTGGACATGACATTCATTTCGATCAGCGGTGAAGCCTGGATCGAAAAGGTTCAACTGCCCAGCGAGCCGACCGATGCCTTCCCGTTGGTCGTTGCCAATGACAATGGCGTGGCGCCGTCGCCCAATTATGTTCGCGTCCAACCGATGCAGAACGTGCTCGAAAAAGAACCGAACAACTCGTTCAAAGAGTCGACCGCTGGTCAACTGCCCGGTGCCTTCTGTGGCTTGATTGGCGAACCCGACGATATCGATTACTTCAGCTTTCCAGCGAAGAAGGGACAAACGGCCAACATCAAGGTCTACGGCCGCAAGATTCTTCGCTCGGCACTGGACAGTGTGATCAACGTCTACAACGACAAAGGCAGCACGAGTCGGCGGCAACGATGACTCGGGTGGCCCCGACAGCGCGCTGGATTACAAGATACCTGCGGACGGAACCTATCACGTTGCCATCAACGATCACTTGCGTGGCGGCGGACCGGGATACGCCTACCGCATCGAGGTCAAGATCAGCGAACCGCAACTGGTGCTTTCGTTGCCGGATCGCAGCCGCTACGAAGCAACGCATATCGCGGTACCGCAGGGCAATCGAAACGCAGTCATGCTGAATGCCTCGCGTCAACGTGTGTGCCGGCGCGATCGACATCAGTGGATTGAATCTGCCCGAAGGCGTCACCATCACGGCGATCCAGATGCCCGTCGAATCGCACGACGGTCCCGCTGCTGCTGACAGCTGCCGAAGACGCAAAGTTGGATGGGCGGCTGGTCAAGCTGGTGGGCAAGATTCCCGACAATCCGCTCGAGAGCCAGTTTTCGCAGCGGCATCAGTTGTTGATCGGTCAAAACAACAGTGTTGTTTACGATTACGACTCGTCACCGTGCCGGCATTGCCGTCACGAAGAAGTCGCCTTGCAAGATCGAGATTGTGCAGCCACAGGTACCGGTCACGCGCAGTGGATCGATGGATTTGACGGTCAAAGTCGATCGCGGCGGCTATGAGAACGACATTTCCGTTCGCATGCTTTACAACCCGCCCGGCATCGGCTCCAGCGGCAACATCAAGATCCCCAAGGGCAAGAATGAAGTTGCGATTCCGATTACGGCAAACGACTCGGCGGCGATCGCAACCTGGCCCGATCATCGTTTACGCGTCGATCAGCGACGGCAACGGTTCGTATCAGATCGCGACCGATCCGGTGAACCTGGAAGTGGTCGACAAGTTCTTCAACTTCACGTTCCCCAAGACGTCGGCTGAGCTCGGTCGGCGAAGCAGACGTGTTGGTCGACGTCGATGTTGCTCGCGAATTTGAAGGAACTTGCGAAGTCGAATTGGTCGGCTTCCCCGCCGGTGTGACCTGCGAAAATCCAAAGGCCGAAGTCAAGAGCGACACCGAACAGGTTTCCTTTGCCGTCAAGATTGCCGAGAAAGCTCGCGTCGGTCAGCACAAGACGCTCGTCGCCCGCGCAACCATCACCAGCGACAAAGGTGTGATCAGGCAGACTCAAGGTACCGGCGAGTTGCAGATCGACAAACCGATTCCCGCGCCGGTGGTCAAGAAACCGGTTGCCAAACCCGCAACGGATAAACCGGCAGCAGCAAAGCCGGCTCCCCAACCAGTGAAAAAGAAACCGCTCAGCCGCCTGGAGCAGCTGCGTTTGATGCATAAGCAATTACGCGAATCGGGAAAGTAGTCCCGGTTTGAATCACTCGCCCGCGGACCGATACGAGCACGCGGGCGAACCACAGGAATGACCGAAGGTATCACCATGATGCGTCGACTATCTGTGACACTTGCCATTGTGATGATGGCATCCATCGGATTTTCCGCTGAACCTGCCCCCGCGGCGAGTTCCAGTGCCGCTCTCGCGAGTCCGAAGCTCAATTTGTCGGTTTACCCCGAGCAGATTCAACTCGATACGGCTCGCGACTACCAAAACCTTGTTGCCGTCGTCCGACGCGATGACGACGTTACCTTGGATGTCACCGACACGGTGTCTTGGACAAGTCGCCGATCAGAAATTCGCCAAGCTCGAGGGCACCAAAGTCGTCCCCGTCGCCGATGGCGAAACCGAATTGATTTGCCGGCAGGGCGGCACCGAGATCCGCGTGCCGATCAAGGTGACGCGAAGTGGTGAAAAGCTGCCCGATTAGCTTCCAGAAAGACATCGTCCCGATCCTGACGCGCAGCGGTTGCAATACCGGCAGTTGTCACGGTGCGGCGATCGGCAAAGACGGCTTCATGATCAGCCTGTTTGGCTACGATCCGCCTGGAGACTACAAGCGAATCACTCGCGAGATCGCGGTTCGCCGCATCAACTTGGCCGTGCCCGAGGAAAGCCTGTTCTTGACCAAGTCGATTGGCGCGGTCCAGCACACCGGCGGCAAGTTGTTTGACAAAGACAGCGTTTACTACAACACGATCCTGGAATGGCTGAAGGCCGGTGCGCCGGCCGATGCCGACACCGCCGCCCCATGTGACCAAATTGGAAATCTATCCGCCGCAGTCTGTGATCGAAGGCACCGGCAGCAAACAACGTTTTATCTCGGTTGCCCACTACAGCGACGGCAACACGCGTGACGTGACGAACTTGTCTGCGTGGATGTCCAACAACGAAACGTCGGCCGCAATCGACAAGGACGGCGTGGTGACGGCCGGTGCCCGCGGTGAAGCATTCATCTTGGCTCGCTTTGAAACCAAGACCGAAGGCCGCCAAGCTTTGGTGCTGCCAAAAGATCTGCAACTACGAGATCCCCGAAGATCAAAGGCAATTACATCGATCGAACTGGTCGGCAAAAAGTTGAACAAGTTGCGAATTCTACCCAGCGGACTGTGCAGCGACGAAGAGTTCCTCAGACGGATCACGATCGATATCACCGGTCAACTTGCCGACCGAAGAAGAGTATCAGCAGTTTGTCTTTGATTCGGCACCGAACAAACGAGCCGAATTGATCGACCGTTTGCTGGAGCGAAAAGAGTTCAGCGAAATCTGGGCGATGAAGTTCGCCGAGTTGCTGATGATCAAGAGCACCAATCAGGTCAGCTACAAGTCGGCGTTTCCTTTACAACCAATGGCTGACCGACAAGTTCGCCCGCAACGTGCCGCTCGATGAAATGGTCCGCGAACTGCTGAGTGCCACCGGCGGTACCTTCAGCAATCCGGCGACCAACTATTACCAGATCGAACGGGACACGCTGAAGCGGGCCGAGAACGTCGCTCAGGTCTTCATGGGCATCCGCACGCAATGCGCTCAGTGCCACAATCATCCGCTCGACCGCTGGACGATGAACGACTACTACGGATTCGCCGCGTTCTTCTGTCAGGTCGGCACGAAGAACGCCGAGGACTACCGTGAAAAGATCGTCTACGACCGCCGCAGCGGCGAGGTCAAGCACAAGGTCACCGGGCAGACGATGAAGCCGCAGTTCCTGGGTGGTGACGCAGCCGGAAACCACAGGCAAGGACCGTCGCGAAGTGTTGGCCGATTGGTTGACCGCCGCGGACAACCCTTATTTTGCGACCAGTATTGCGAATCGCGTTTGGGCGCATTTCATGGGCGTCGGCATCGTCGAACCGGTAGACGACATTCGCGTCAGCAATCCACCCAGCAATCCCGAATTGTTCAAGGCCCTGGGTGAGAAGTTGGCCGAGTACAATTTCGATTTCAAACAACTCGTTCGAGATATCTGCAACAGCCACGCGTATCAGCGGACGGCGAAGCCGAACGAGAGCAACAAGAGCGACACACGTAATTATGCCTACGCCAACGTGCGGCGCATCCCGGCTGAAATGATGTTGGATTGCATCTGCCAGGTCACCAACACCAAGGAGAAGTTCCGCGGTCTGCCGGTCGGCGCCCGTGCGGTGCAGATCGCCGACGGCGCACCAGCACCTACTTCCTGGACACCTTCGGCCGTGCCCCGCGTGACACGGTGTGTGCTTGCGAAGCGTCGACCGATCCTTCGCTCTCGCAGGCCTTGCATTTGATCAACGGTAGTGCCACCAGCGGCAAGATCAGCCAAGGCAAGGTCATCGACGAGTTACTGAAAGACAACGCGCCGCCGGAAAAGGCGCTCGACCGCCTGTATATTCGCTGCTTGTCGCGTTATCCGACCGAGGACGAAAGAAAAGACCTGCTGACGTCGATCAGTTCGGCGCCGAGCCCAAAAGAGGGACTAGAAGATATCTTTTGGGCGTTACTGAATAGCCGGGAATTTGTGTTCAACCATTAAGCTTTCGGCACGGGGTTGAGCAACGTACGGAGAATATTTTCAATGATGTATCGATTCGCTTTGACCGATTGTCACGTTGCTTGCTTTGACGCTCACTTCGCAGGCTCAGGAAAAGTCGACCGAAGACAAGCCAAAGATCAATTACACCGAGCATGTGCAGCCGATTTTTCGCCAGCACTGTTTCAAGTGCCACAACGCCAACGATGCCAAGGGCGGTTTGGCGATCGATAGCTTTGCCGCCCTGATGGAAGGTGGCGGCAGCGGCGAAATCGTTTACGACGGCGATGCCGAAGGCAGTCGGCTGTACCAGGTGATGACCCACGACGACACGCCGGTCATGCCGCCCAATCAGGATCCGCTGCCAAAGGAACAGCTGGACATCATCAAGATGTGGATCAATGGCGGCTTGTTGGAATCCAGCGGCAGCAAGGCAAAGAAGAAACGCGGTCCAAGTCTTTCCTTCACATCGCTGGATGCTGGTGGCAAGCCAGCGGAAATCGCGATGCCGCAATCGATGTGGCGAATGCCCGTGGTCACCACGGAGCGGCGCAGCGGCTGCCTCAGCCATTTCTGCCAGCCCTTGGGCTCCACTTGGTCGCCGTCGGCGGTCAAAAACAAGTCTCGCTGTACAACACCGACACGGCTGAGTTGGTCGGCATCATTCCCTATCCCGGAAGGCATTCCGCAAGTCGTTCAGTTCAGCTTGGATGGCGCCTACCTGGTGGTCGCCGGCGGGACTCATGCTGCCAAAGGTATCGCTGCAGTCTACGACGTCAAAACCGGCGATCGGATTCTTGACCGTCGGCGACGAACTCGATACGGTCTTTGGTGCCGACATCAACGACAATATGTCACAAGTCGCCATGGGCGGGCCGCAAAAGATCGTCCGCATCTACGACACGTCGACCGGCGATGTCGCGTTTGAACTGAAGAAGCACACCGACTGGGTTTATTGTGTCGAATACAGCCCCGATGGAGTCTTGGTCGCGTCGGGCGACCGCAGCGGCGGGCTGCATGTTTGGGAAGCCGATACCGGTCGGCTGTACATGGACTTGATCGGTCACAAAGACGCCGTGCGGGCGGTTTCTTGGCGCGGCGACTCGAACGTCTTGGTCAGTGCCAGTGAAGACGGCACGGTCAAGATTTGGGAGATGGTCGGGCGGCAAGCAACTCAAGAGCTTCAATGCACACGGCGGCGGCGTCACGAACGTGATGATGGCCAAAGACGGACGCATCGTCACCAGTGGAAAAGATGGCACCGTCAAGCTTTGGAAAAATGACGGCAATTTGATCACGACGTTTCCATCATTCGGTGAGCCCGCGTTGGAAGCTGTTCTGACCCACGATGGATCCAAAGTCATCGGCGGCGACTTCTTGGGCCGCACCATCATGTGGAATTCCGCCGACCCGAAACAGGCCACCGAACTTGTCTGCGAATCCGCCGACCTTGGAAGTCCAACAGGCTGCCTTGCAGGCTCGTGTCGCTGAGTTGGAAAAGGCTGCAGCAGCTGCGGTTGCCAACCAAACCAACCAACAGAAGGCCCTCGAAGCCGCGACGGCTGCCCACGCCGGCATGGTCAAGAAGCTGGCCGACACCAAGAACTTGTTGGCCAAAGCAAACGCGGACAAGGCCGCCGCTGAACAATTGCTCGCCGCAGTTGACGAAGCAAAAGACGACCGAAGACAACAACTTCAAGGCTGCCTCGGGCAAAGTCGCCACGCTGACAAAACAAGTCGCTGATGCGACGACGCAAATGAAGGCCAGCCAGCAACAACTGACTCAAGCGACGGCCAAGCGTGACCAGAGCGCGGAAGGAGAGAGAAGCAATCGTCGCACAACTCGCCACGGTCCGTGCCGACAAACAAAAGCTGAATCAAGATGCAACACGCCCGAGTCACTGAATTGGCGACACGCGAGCTGGAATGGAGCGCAAAGGAAAAGATCGCGTTTGATAACGAGGCCCAAGCAGAAGTCGCACGGAAAACCGCAGAAACTGCCCTCAACACATTCAATCAGCAACTGGCCGCACTCGCGGAATCACTGAAGCCGATCAACGCGCAACTTGTTGCCGCGAAGGCCGAACAAAAGAAAGTGGTGGATGCTCTGGCACCACTGCCGGGAAAAATTGGCCAAGCCAAAGCGGCTTCGGACGCAAAAAATGCGGAGATCACGAAGCTTCAAAAGCAAATCGCGGAATCAAAAGACGAGGCGGAAAAGAAAACGCTCGGCGAAACGCTCGCCAAGCTGCAAGCTGAAGCCAAGTCCGCAGCCGAAGCGAAGTCCGCATTGGATCAACAGCTCGCCGACTTGAATACTCAGAAAGCGGCGAAAGACAAAGCAGTCAATGAGCTGACAGTCAAAGTCGCGGAGATGGTCAAAAAGCAAACTGACCTGATCTCGCAGCGCAATACAAGTCAGATTCAGCTGACGCAGTTGGTTGCTCGGCGCGATGCGGCGGCCAAGGAAAAGGACGCCGTCGCAGCTCAGAAAGCTCAACTGGCCAAGGAATTGGAAGCGGCGAACAAAATCAAGCAAGCAACCATTGCTCAGATGGCAACGCTGGTCCGGCAAGAAACGGACTTGAGCCGCGAAGGAGACTCAATTGGCCGAACAAGAGGCCGCGGAAGAAAAGGCTCGTGCTGTTGCCGAAGCGAAAGCTGCGGAATTCAAACAGACAATCGACACGGCCACTCCGCTGCTAGCCGCAGCCAAGAGCGAGCAGCAAGCGATCACGGCGATCGTGAACGACCTGGCAAACAAGCTGAAGGCTCAACCAGCCGTCGTCGCCGCGGCTGTCAGCCAAATCAAGCAACACGCTGCTGCGATGCCGAACATCGAAAAGCAAGTCGTCGCTGAAAAGCAAAAAATGGATCAGGCCGGCGCGACGGTGGCTCAGGCCAAGACCGCCACCGATGCAGCCAACGCGAATGTGGCCCGTGCGAAGAAACAGCTCGACGGTGTGGTAGCCGAGTTGGTCGCATTCAAAAGCCAATCCGCAAAATTGACGCAAGAGCAAGCGGCCGCCGAAGCCGCCTGGCAGCAACAAAACGTCAAGCCGTCGAGCCGGAAGCCGCGACTGCACAGAAGCTGACCGCATCGTTAGCGGCCCGCGAGGCGGAATTGAAAAAGATTGCCGACACCTTGGCCATGCTGCAAGCGGAAATGGCGGAGCTGCAAAAGTCACAGTCTGCTGAACAAGCATCACTGAAAGCAACCCAGGCCAAACTCAGCGAGTTGCAGGCCGCCGCCGAACAAGCGGAGGCCGAAGCGGAGGCAAAGAAGGCGAAAGCCGAGTTCTTCAAGTCGGTCTACGGCGGCTGAATTCGCATGTAGGGAGAACGTCCGGCTTCTGAGATGCAGGTTTCATAGCAGCGGCGGCAGGTGATACAGCCGCGTAGCGGCGGCAGCAGGTAGCCCACGGCGTAACGGCCTGTTGATTTAGTGAGCCGTGACGCGTAACCGGCCGGGCATACGTCATTGCCCGGTGCCTTACGGCCCGCGGCTCACCCTTGCAATTCACATTTCGTTGAAATCAACAGCCTGGTAAGCCACTCCCAATGAGCCGGACGCTCTTCAGGTCCAGGCCCACGTTAGTTATTCCTTGCCCGCGAGCTTCAAGCACCTTACGCTTCCATCGCGATCGCGACAGAGCAACCGGCCGCCCGAGAGCACGACGTGTGGCCACGCGTCCGTGCTGGACAGAACCTTTTTCTCGGCGACTTGCGTGTACTTCTTGGGCGAGCGTTTGGTGGTTTCGACCAACGACAGGTCACCTTTGTTCGCGTACACGATTAGACGATCGTCGCTGGTCAGGATGCAAGAACCCTGCGATCCGACGTTTCCACCGCTCCAGACTTCCTTGCCGGTCTTGAAGTCAACACAGTGGACGCCGCGCCACGCCCAGTAGACGTGCCCGTCATGGATGATCGGACTGCAGACTCCCGAAGCAATCCCCTTGCTTTCCCACACTTCCGTCGCTCCGCTCAGCGTGATTCGCAGCCTGCACATGGCCGCATGGTTGTAGGCCGAAGTGATGATGACGGAATTGCCCGACACAGCGGCGGTGGCGATGTTGTTGCCGAAATCGGTCGTCCACGGATAAGTCGCAATCGTCTGGCCGGCGTTTGCACCATCGATCCGTGTCACCACCAGGTTTCGGAGCGTCAGCACGGCAACACACCGAGCGCCATCGACGGTAATCGGCACGGGCCCGCCGGTATGTCCCGCTTCGTCGCGGTTTTCGGAACTCCACAGCTCGCGGCCGTCGTGTTTGTCGAATGCGACCAGGTTTCCTTTGTTTCCACCAACCTCGACAATCAACTGGTCTCCTGCCAATAAGGGCGAACTGGTGTATCCGTAATCGCGCCGCGTTTTCCGACGTTTGGCGACTTCCGGGCGCCGCGGCGCTTGGTAGCGATCGTAAAGGTTCAGCGACCAAACAAGTTTCCCCTGCTGACGTGTGTCCCAAGCGTTCAAGTCGCCATCGACGCCTAACGAAAACAGCAGCCCCGTGTCGGCGTCGTACTCGGGAGTTGAGCAGGCGCCGGAATAGAGCGCTTGATCGCCAACGGCGTGGCGACCATACCTCGGTTGCCGGTACGATTGCCGCCACTGTTCTTGCCCCGTGTCGGCATTCAAGCAAACGATCGTGTCAACGTTTTTCGACCAGCCGGTCAGGAACACGCGATCGCCCACAACCAGTGGCGACGAACTTCCCTCGCCGACCGACGCGCGCCACAATTCGGCCTTGATCCACGGCGTCCCATCCCAGCCCGATGGTTCGCTCGAAATGTCATTCCGCTCGGCGCCTCGCCAATGATCCCAGTCGGCAGCATCCGCGGGCGGGACGACCAGAAACAGCGTTGCCAGTACTGCAAAAGCAGACCCAAACGAATGATTCAGTGCAGCATCGCCGATGCGGTTCATGTCTCAATCCGGATGACAGGTGGAACAAGTGAATGCAACGTGCGGCGAGGAATTCAACGAAGATAGCCCTCGACCCATCCACGTGAAGCTTGGGGAGGAATCCGGTCGGCCACATCGCTGCCGTCGGCCAACGTAAATGAGACCGCCAGCGGGAACCTTCCCTTGGGTGCGCCGCCGGTGTAACGGCCCTCGCCCCAAAAATCTCCCAGCGCCACAACGTCAAAGCGAACGACTTTTCCGTTTTCGATAGAGACGTCTCCCAGCAACTCGGCTTGATAACCACGCCCGCCATTGTCGGTTTCCAAATGGACTTTACCGGTCAGTTTTCCGTCGACGATCTTCATGGTGATCTGCCGGATTTCTTTGTCGTCCCACATCGGTGGTTCGCCACGCGTGTTGTCGACCAAGTGGAACCGCGCGATGCGTCGCTGCAGACTCGCGGGTACGTCGCCACGCGTCAAAGCCTGCTGCTCGCTTTTTGAGACCCAAAGGTTATCACGTGAGATTGCCGATTGAAAAATCCTCTTCCATTTGTCCGCTGTCTCTTCGTAACCGCCAAGGATCTTGGCTCGCACGCGTACGACCAGTCCGCCTTCCGGTAGCTGCGGATTGTAGCGCGTGTCAAGCGTTCGCTTGGAGACCGTTGCAACATCGTCCGGTTGTGGTGCCTCCAACGCCTCTTTCATCAACCGCTTGATTCGATCTGCACCGCGATTGTTGTTGTACGACACGAGCTTGCCATCGGACCTCGCGATGTACAGCCCCTGAGTGGTTCCGTTGAAATCACTGCGTGGTCCTTGCCCGGCAATCTTTCGATAGAAGTCGCCTTCGGTATCTTTTTGCCGGCGTTGATACGCCTGGTCGATGGCGACGGGAACAAAACGAGTTTGCAGCAGTTGGACGATTTCTGGATCCGCGAAAGTCGACGCACGGTCGAGCACACCGTTGTTTCACGTACAGCCCAGCGGGTGACCATCCATCGCCCAGATGAAGATCGGTTTGCGTTCCTTGGCCGCGGTCTGTTGTGCATCGAGCAGGTCGATCTTCCAGGGAATCGTTCGCCAAATCTCGTCGTTCGACGGCTGAAGCTCCGCATGCAACCGCTGGAACGTGGCTTCGTCCAGGTCTGCAGCGTGAATCGAGAACGACGGCAGTGCGAGTGCCGAAAATACGGCAGTGAAAACAAACAAACGAGATCGCATGGTGAGCCTCAAAATTTTCATCAGTCCAGTCGGGTGGGGCCTGGACTGCTTTTTCTCGGTCAGTTCGGACATCAAAAAATTCGCCACAACGATTGGCTGTTGCCAGCACTCAGTTTACCGCCCAGGCCGGACTGATGCAGCGGGGCACCGCTAGCGACGGCGACGCCGATCGTTTCGCTTGCGTTCTTCGCGGCGGATCGCGTCGCTGGTCCACTCTCGGCCAGCAGCGACCACCTGATCGTGGAATTCGGTCTCCATCGCCTCCCCATTTGCGACGAGCTGACATTCCAACTCAACTACAGCGCGCTGGTCCGTCTCATGACTTCACCCTTCGTCGCGAAGGTCATCATGCCAAGAAGGGACATCCATTCAATCCCGTGCCGACGGGTCTGCAGAGCCACTGATGACAACTGGCTGCGTAAATCGGCCACCAACATCATCCGTAAGACGCAACTGTTTTCGGCATTCGATCAGCGACTCGCGTCAGCCATTTTCCATGAGTCGGCCGGAATTTTCCTTGATGTACTCGTCGGCCTCCTCGATTGCTTCAAATGTTATGGCGTCCGTCGTAATCGTCGACCAATTGTCCCCGGTCCAGACTCGGTAAACCCCGTCTTTCGGTTTTTTTGGGGCGATCTTTGTAGGAGAATCGCCTAATGTCCGATCCGACGTGATCACGTAAAGTTCACCCTGCTCGCGCGCCATGACGCCCATCGGTTCATCCTTCTCTCAACACGAAGCGTAATCAAATAAAGGCAAAGTCGGGAAAAACAAGAATTGAATGCAGCGTCGTATACAGCACCGCATCGAAGTTGTTCCCCTGCATAGTTTCAGTATGAAGAGGTACCAGTCGCTTTAACGACACTTTGTTGCTCGGCTGTCATCCACTCATGATGCCAAACTAAGCTTACGAAGTGCTCACAATTCTCGGCATCAACTGATACATCTCGGTTAAACTCACTTTCAACCGACGTCCAATTGAATCTGCAAAGCCGCCCAAGACCCAAAAAAAGCGGTCAAGTTCACCGCACGATCTATCCGTCCTACCCTACACGCGGATGGATCGCAAGGCGTCGGACGCTTTGGTCAACAGTAAGATTCGTTTTCAATCAGGGAGAACAGAGATGGGTGACAAGGGAAGTAGAGACAAAGGCAAAAAGGAAAAGCAGAAAAAGGCGCAGCGTAGTCCGAAGGAAAAACGAAAACTGCAAAAAGAGAAGAAGAAAACCTAAATGCGGGGTTGGGTAGCTGACTCGCGCTCTTGGATGGCGCATTGCAGGCGTGATTCCAGGATTCACCCACTCTTCACTCGACAATTTGCATGAATTCATGGCGCTGTGCGCAAGACGTCCTATCGCGGAACTTGCATCTGCCGTGACGGCTCATCACTCTGCGACTCATTGAGGCCTAGCCAGTATTGAGTGGTTTGCTGCACTGCATGTGCGAATCGCCCGTGATCAGCCGGCTTGCGAATGAAACTTTGGGCCCCCAGCCTGTACGAATCATTGACATCCGCGTCCGCGTCGGATGATGTCAAGACGACCACTGGCGGGAGCGTTAGCCGGTGCGCCCCTTGGTTGCGACTGTTTTGCAACACTTGGAGTACTTGCAGGCCGTTCATTTCGGGCATGTTCAAGTCGAGCAGCATCAAGTCGGGCAATGCGGTTGTTTTTTCCGCGAAGTCGCCTTGGCCGAACAGGTAATCGATCGCCTCGACGCCGGTGCAAACAACATCCACCGTGCAGTCGATTTTCGCCCGGCGGAGTGCGCGCTTGATTAATGTGGCGTGACCCGCATCATCATCAGCCAGAAGAATTCGTTTAGCGCGGTCTACGATGGCAGGCTGTTCCTCAAATCTATCCGCTTCCATCGCGGCGTCATCTGACGCGATGGTCGGTGCGTTGTCCCTGCGGTGGCAGAAACTGCGCCGTGCGATGCAGTCGCCTGCCCAAAACTGGCCGACGCGACTGACTTGTGCGCGGAAGTCGTCGTAGCCTGCCGACTTGGCTACGAATGCGTTTGCTCCACTTTCCATGCATTCATTCAATAGGTCCTCGTCGTCGCTGCAACTTAACACGACGACCGGGGTGCTGCGCAGCTCAGGGACCGAGCGGATTCTACGCAGAACATCTAAGCCTGAACCGTCCGGCAACCCCAGGTCCAGCATGATCAGGTCGGGTTGAATCATCGCGTCGGGACTAGTCATCTGGGCGCCAAGAGCGTCCAGCGCGCTTTGTGCCGTTTCCGCCACCGTGACCATCGTGCCCTGATGCTGGCACAAGGCTTTGCGAATCAGCTTGGCATGGCCGGCGTCGTCCTCAACGACCAACACGATTCTCATTCCGGCGGTGGATTGATTGAGGGCCGGCGCTTGCGGTTGCTGATCAAGTGGCGGAACCAACTCGTCGCGTAAGATTCGAACACTCTCGGGTGCATCGATGCCAAGCGTTACGGCTTGCCGCTTGACCGAAAGGACCTTGACTTTGATGTCCGAGCCGATGTGGACCGCGGTGTCTTGTTTACGTGAAAGCACTAACATGAGGATCGCCTCCTTGCTGAAAGGGATGGTTGTGAGCTTGCCGCAGCCATTCACGCACCACGTTGCGTTTCAAGGCAACCCGGGCTGACCGTGCAATGCTCGATTCGTCAGGGAGTGAAAAAGGCGATCCATTGCCAGAATGCTCGGTGGCTCCGAGTTGGCTGCGCGTGATGCAAACAGCCGTGTGGATTCGCTCCCAGGCTGCGTCAATGTAGCCTGCGCGGTGAGCACGTCAAACATCAATTCTGCAAAGTGTCGGCGACCGCTAGCATTAGCGTCACCCAGTTGTGGACATCGTCGCTTCGACCCCCCTCTGCCGACTCGTGCCGGATTGATTGTCTTCACCGGCATCACTACCGTGGTCAGGCACGTCACAACAGCGCACCGAACAACACAGCGCGTGGGGCGGTAGCGACCGCGCACTGGAAACGGATGCCATGTCACGACAATTCGATGACTACTCGCCCACACATGTCGGTCCTGTTGTCGACGGTGTCGACCAAGCCGAGCTCATGCAACACACCTGGGCCGACGGGGAGTTGCGTCAAGTCGTGGAGTTGGCGGCTGATGCTCTGGTCATTTTCAACGACCACGGGCAAATCGTGCTGGTCAACGCCCAGACCGAGCAACTATTTGGCTACGATCGGCACGAGCTGCTCGGTCAGTCCGTCGAGATCCTCATGCCCGATCGTTTCCGGTTTCGATGTCGGGAACAACTTCTGGACTACTTTGCAAACCCGTGCGCGCGTCGATGGGTTCGGGTCTGGAACTCAACGGCCTGAGCAAAGAAGGCAGCGAATTTCCGGTGGACGTCAGTTTGAGCCCCATCGAGACTGCAGGTGGCGTGATCATCTCGAGCGCAATCCGCGATGTTACTGAGCGGAACCAAGCTGCGGCGTCTGCCAACGAAGCACGGATTCTTGCTGAGGCCATCGTCGAAACGGTGCGCGAACCCTTGCTGATTCTTGACGATAAACTGTACGTGCAGTCGGCCAATCATGTCCTTCTATAAAACGTTCCAGGCCACGCCACAGGACACCGAAAACCGGTTGGTATACGAACTGGGCAATCACCAGTGGGACATCCCCCGATTACGCCACCTGCTCGAGCAGGTGCTGCCGGAAAAGAGCCAGTTCAACGACTTCGAGGTTCAACATAGTTTTGAACGTATCGGCCAACGGACCATGCTGTTAAACGCCCGCAAGCTTCATCGCGAAGGCGGCCGTCCGGGTCTCATTTTGTTGGCCATCGAAGACATCACCGACCGGAAACGGGCGGAGGAACTCGTTGACCATTTGAGTTCCGTGCCTGAAGAGAACCCGAATCCGTTTGTGGAGACAGACCTGGCAGGTAATGTCACCTATCTGAATCCGGCGGCGCAGGCCCAGCTTCCGGACCTCGTGGCGGGGGCGTCGAAACATCCGTTTCTGGACGGTTTAAAGCCATTGGTCGCCGAACTTGCAAAATTCGGAAAGGGACTCGCTCGTCCGCGAGGTTGAAGTGGGCGACGCGATCTACGAACAAAAGACGCACGTCGCGGAAAATAACTTGATACGCATCTTCGCCAATAACATCACCAAGCGAATGCGGGCCGGCAAAGAACTCAAACGCTCGGCCGCCAAGTTGCAGCAGTACAACCACGAACTCGAGCGGAGCAACCGCGAGCTGCAAGACTTTGCCTACGTGGTCTCGCACGACTTGCGCGCCCCGCTGGTGAACATTCAGGGGTTCAGCAAAGAGTTGGCGTTGTCCTGCGAGCGGCTGCGGTCTGTGGCTGGCAGACGTGCAAGTGCCCGAGGCCAAACGCCGGGAGCTTTCCGCTCTGCTCGACGAAGATATCCCGGAAGCGATCGAGTTCATCACAACAAACGCAACCAAGATGGACTCGCTGCTGTCAGGCGTCTTGCAGCTTTCGCGCGTGGGCCAGGCCGCCCTGACGATCCGCCCGCTGGACATGAACCAGATGTTGTCTGAGATCGTCGCGTCGATGCAGTTCGCCATCGACCAGGCCGGCGCGTCGGTGCAAGTGGACTCGCTGCCGCCTGCTCAGGGAGACGAAATGCAAATCAACCAGGTTTTCTCGAATCTGCTGGACAACGCCCTGAAGTATCTTGACCCGAACCGGCTGGGGGTGATTCGGGTTTGCGGACAGGAAGAGCCGGACCGAGTGGTCTACTCGATCGAGGACAATGGGATCGGGATTGCGGCTCGAGCACCAGGACTCCATTTACAAAGTCTTCCACCGTCTCGACCCGCAGCGCGGGACCGGAGAAGGATTGGGCCTGACCATCGTCCGGCGCATTCTGGACCGCCACGGCGGCAAGATTTGGGTGGAATCGGAAGTGAACGAAGGCAGCAAGTTTTACGTGTCGCTGCCGAAGGGCTAGTGCTCTGTCAATGGCGTGACGGAGGGCAATCATCCGTGCTCCCAGAGCGTCAGACCCTTGTCACCACGACGGAAGGGGCGACGATGAAAGAGGAAGTGGTCGTCCTAATCGTCGAAGACGATGATGGGCACGCGCGACTGATCGAGAAGAACTTGCGGCGGGCGAGCATCAAAAACGAGATGCTGCGCTTCGCGGATGGTCAGCAAATCTTGGACTTCCTGTTCCGCCGAGGCGAAGGGCGTCAAGCGAGAAGACTACACCCCCTATCTGTTGCTGCTGGACATTCGCATTCCCAAGATCGACGGCGTCGAGGTGCTGCGGCAGATCAAGCAAGACGAAGAATTGCGGAAGATCCCGGTCATCATGCTGACGACGACGGACGACCCGCGTGGAAGTCGACGTCTGTCATCGCTTGGGATGCAGCCACTACATCGTAAAGCCCGTCGAGTACGACAAGTTTTCGGCGAGCGTCTGAGCCGGCTTGGGCTGTTCCTCAAGATCGTACAAGTGCCGCAGATCAATGGTGTACGGTGAGAGCAGCTCGCCAGGCAGCTTAGTCCGTCCAGCCGACGCGGTCGCTTTGGATGCTTTGGCGTTAGCGTAACAAGGATGCCTATCGATGCCTCCGTCGCTGCTCGGCTACCCTCAGGATGCCAGCACTGCCCGGCCGCATCGTCCGACTATTCCAATATTGTCGCGGCTTGGAACGATTACTCGACCGATGTGGACGTAGGTTCAGGAACTCGAGAGGTTTTCAATACTGATGAAGTCAACGACGTTTTTGGAGACGCCATTTGAGCGCATACCTGGGAGCGACCCATGCGCTTTTGAAATCTTCGTCGACTTACATCCACGTTGCCGCAGCAAGCCCGACCAGCGCCCCGATCGAAAGTGGCAACTGCCCATGAACGACTTGGCTACCGTGCCCCGGATCGGATTCTGGTAACCGTTGATGAGAAAAAGCGTTTGCTGCCAACACCGTGCATGCGGAAAGCGTTGCGATGACAAGGACTTTGACGCCGAGCCCGGCGCCGAGCGCACAGCCCAGCCAGGCACCGAAGGCGGCCTGCGCCTTGACGCACCCGGCGCCTAATCCGAACCAACGGTACGGCGGCAGCAGGAGCACACCACCAACCATCATGCCAATCAATGCCGCTCCCAACCCGCCAGACACCTCTGGCGCGACCCATGATTTTGCCGTCGCAAGCAGCAGTGCCGCCAGAATAAACCCAAACGTTAGCTTGTTCGGCACCATTAGCGTTTTCAATTCCCAATAGCCGGCGCAGATTAAGAAACTAATCCCGATGCCCAGGGGAAGGGTTGGGAGCGTGATCAGGTCGTGCATGAAGGAACTCAGCGATACGAAGTCAGGACCGAATGAAGGGGCCAATCATAGGTAGCACGTAGCGGCGGACGATTGTGACAAACGGCTTTGCATCAACCCTTAGAACAGAGGACTCCACGATGCATGTACCGATTATTCCGAGAGCAGCCATCAGCTGCCGGTTTTTGAACCTCGGCTCGCAAGCTCGCGATGTCAAAGTCTTATTTGTTCGGCAGCCGTTCGTCAAGCTTTGGTCTTCATCTGCGATCTTAGCCATTTTCCGATGTGCTTGGATGCCCAACGGTAATGACTGGCCGTGTTCGCTCGTAGGTAGTCGCTCAGCGTCCACGTTGGTCCGGTCCAAGTGAAACGGCCGACGGCTACGAAATCTCGGTCAGGCACTTCCTTGATCAACTCCAGCATTTTCTGGTGGAAAGCACTGTAGTCGGCTAATACGGCCTTGAGTGATCGTCGATGATGCTTGCGGTAGATCCGATCGTTGAGCTTCCGGATGTCCCTCCAGGTCAGACCAGGCGCTGGCATTTCAGGTGTCTCGCCACGCAGGCCGGCAGCGTACCAATCAAGATTCATTTGTTGCCAACCGATCAGATGTCCGAGGATGTCCTTGACTGACCATCCAGCGAGTGTGGCACCCCCTTGAGTCATCTGCCGAGGTGTGAGCTGTTCGAGAAGCGCATCAAGCCTGCTGCGCTCTACGCCAATCTCGTGGAGCAACTCAGCTTTCGGAAGGCGCTTGCCCATGGTTCCAGACTCTTGTGCCGCCGAACGAAATGCGATCTATGGAGGTGCATGCATAAATCCGGCGTTGAACTTTGTCGGACTTGGGTCGTCCGGTTGGGGCGCGAATCACTCTTGTGATCCGTCAGTCAGAGTCTATCTCAAACGACTCTCGCGGTGCCATACGTGACAGGTACAGTTGCAACGGCTGTCGCGATTCAGGCTCCGTTTCCTTTGCACCTTCTACCTGCGTTTCCAGGTACCAATCGTAATGAGCCCTGGTACGTGTTCCCCGCGAGTCCGTTTTCCAGCCCCAGATGAAAACAAAGAGGCCTGACCCCTTTGATTTGTGACCCCTTGATTTGGACCCCTTTGATTTGTCTTTGATTTGTCCGCCAGATCAGGCCTGGGAGATCTTAGCCATTGCCTGTAAAAAACACGGCGTCGCGTTTGGAGGCCTCACGCTGCCTTTCCAGGAGATGCAGAAGAGAAGAGACCAGGGAGCGCAGTTGCTGGTCAATAGCAGCGAGTTCCACGCGTTTTCGACCGCCCTGACTGAAGACATTCGACGATTCGATGAGCTTACTTGAAATGATGCGTCTCGATGGCAAACGAGCTCTCGTCACGGGAGCCGCATGCGGAATTGGAAATGGCTGCGCACTCGCACTCGCCCAGGCGGGGGCCGATCTCATCCTCAACGACCTCCCCGGCAGCGAAGAGCTGCAGCAGACCGCAGACGAGATTCGCGCGATGGGGCGCAAATGCTGGACCTTGGAAGCCGATGTGTTTTCTCTTGAGGGCTGCGAGTCACTCGTCACCGATGCTGTGGAACAAGCGAGTGCGATCGACATCTTGATCAGCAATCCTGCGTATGGAAAACGCGGCCATCTGCTCGATTTTTCCGCCGAGGATTTCGACAAGGTCGTCAATGCCACCTTTAAATCAGGATTTCACATCAGCCGGGCGGTGGCGCGGCACATGGTGGAACGCGGAGACGGCGGAAAGATTCTTTTCATTAGCAGCGTGCTCGCCGAGATGCCCGTTGAACGGAATGCACCCTACGGAGCCGCCAAGGCAGCACTCAACTATCTCACAAACAGCCTTGCCGTAGAACTCTTTGCTCATCGCATTAATGTGAACGCGATCGAGCCTGGCTGGATCGATACACCGAACGAACGAAATAGCTTGTCCGACGAAGTGATCGAAGCGGCCGGGAAGAAACTTCCCTGGGGCCGCATGGGCAAACCGGAAGACATTGGTCGCGCCGCCGCTTTCCTCGTTTCCGAAGCCGCCGACTACATTACCGCAACGATTCTTCCGGTCGATGGCGGTTATCGATTTATGGACATGCGGGCCGAAGCCCGGCCCGAGGAAACCGAAAGAGCGTGAATGTGATGACAGATTTGCCTGTGCTTTCGATTCAGCACTGCCGAGCCCGGCAGCATCGGCTCCGCGAGGCGCTGACAACTCTGAATGCGGACCGCGCGATTCTGGTCACAGCAGAGAATGTGCAATGGCTCACCGGCTTTCGCCCGCATCCGCTCATGCGCGCCGTGGCGGTGCTGGAAGTGGAAGGTGATTGCATGCTCATCGCACCAGGCGCTCTGCCTGACCATCATGCAGCAGACGAAGTGCGGACATTTGAGGCACAGTGGCTGTCCACCCTGCGCCAGGATCAGCTGCAAGCGGCGATACAGGCGGTGTCAAAGTCAGATCAAAAGACGGCCGTGGAATTTTCCTCCAGTGGTGCGCATGTTCGTAAAGTTTGTGATGGCGAACCGCTTGATTTGGAGCCGGCGATTTGGAATCTGCGCCGCCACAAGGAAGCCGATGAGCTGGAGATGATGCGCCATGCCATTGCCTGTACGGATGCCATGTATCGAAAGGCACGGGAGATCATTCGCGTGGGCATTTCGGAGTTGGAGGTGTTCAACCAACTTCACGCGGTCGCCGTCGAGACCGCCGGCGAACCGTTAACGGCTTTAGGTAACGATTATCAAAGCAACTCTCCCGGCGGTCCGCCTCGATGTCGTGCTGCACAGGCCGGCGAACTCATGATTCTGGACCTGGGGCCAGCGTATCGAGGTTACCATGCAGACAATTGTCGGACCTTTGCCGTGGATGGTCAGCCGACAGATGAGCAACTCAAGGCGCGAGAAGTCATCATGACCGTTTTTGATTTAGTGAATGAATTTGTCAAGCCAGGAGTTTCTTGCCGAGAGTTGTTCGATCGAGCCAAGGCGTTGCTTGATGAATACCATCCGGGCGCGTGCTTCCATCACCTCGGGCATGGCGTCGGATTGTATCCGCACGAAGCTCCGCACTTGAATCCGAAGTGGGATGATCGATTCGCCGAAGGCGATGTGTTTACAGTGGAACCTGGACTTTACAACGAAGCTTTGCACGCTGGGATTCGGATTGAAGAAAACTATTTGGTAACAGCAGGCGGCGTCGAGCAACTCACTTCAACTCCGACTGAGCTTTTCGAGCAGCGGTAGCTTCCAGCTTTCCCTTGCTTGTGTGCGTCGTCTTGATTCAACCATCGTGATTGCCTTTCCAAGATTGTGAGCTGGTTGCCAACATCAGCACGCATCGTGGGCTGCTCGGCACCATCACTCAGACCAATGTGTTTCCGCCTCCGATGGTTCTTCTTCGCCATCGAGAGCAGCTAGATGCTCGGCAGTAAACAATCGTCCGGCAAGCAGACGAACCGGAACGAGTAACGCGATGAACACTGGAAACAAGATTCCGAGGCGCGCTACTTTTGACGATCCACAGAACGCCGAGGCAGGCCACTTGCAATGCCGTAAATGCGTGAATAGTCCAGCGGGGCACGCGGCGGATATAGTGTGTGCTCGGGTAAAGCGTCGGGTCTTTCAACCATAGACTAATGCGTTCGAAGAGCTGGTTGCCGGACATTGAAACCACGCCCATGAACAGGAACAAGCCATACAAGACAGCCATGGGAATCTCCTTCAGCAGCGGCAGGAACAATAGCGAGAGTCCAATCAGCAGATGGATCGCCAAACCCGTTAAGCGATTCTCCCGCACATGCACGACGCGTTCGCGAGTTTCGCCGGTGGGGGATACCACTTCCTCGACGGTCGCCAGACTGCGTACATGGTTCAGTGACCGAACGGTTGCAGCCACCAGCCAGGGCAGTCCGAACAACGAACAAAACGCCATTAGCAAGCCCACCACTGCCAGGTCCAGGTGATACGCTGCCCCCTTGTGCAGTTGGTGGTCCGGTGTGTTGACGATTCGAGCGGTAATGTTCTGATCCAGAAATACCAGCACCGTTACGAGCAACGCAGGACCAGCTGCTGCGAACCGTGCCCAAACGGGAATGGCCAGCAGGTCGACGCTCCAGGGACGACCACTGGTCGTTCCGAACGTATCAGGAGTCGGCAATACGTCGAGAAACACTTCGTGCAGCCACACGGCCACGATGGTCATCGCTGCTAACGCGATCGCTGGCCCAAAGTCGGCAAGGAATTCACGAATCTTCGGGCGGAGATAACTGCTGCGCCGGAATCGCGAGAGGCTCATGGCGATATAGAACGTTCCCAGAGCAAGAAGTAACGAGAGCAAGGCGGTGTCGTGATGCTTCTTGACGTCCAGATCTTCAAAGATGTGGACGAGTGACTTGATCGCCTCGTAGATGAAGATGATCGAGATCAGAGCGGCGAAGATTTCATCGGTGAACCGAGTGAAGTAGCGCATCAGACAACTGGCGTCGGTCGCCGCTAGTAGCAAGAGGAATCCCGCAGACCACAGGCCGACCCAGGCGTACGACGGCAGAAACGGGAGGCCCCAGTCAGCGCACGACCGATAGAGGATGGCGGTAAACACGAGCAGCGGTCCGGTCCCGCCAAGGATGACCAGCGGCTGGCCGGAGATCAGAGCAAAGACCACGCCACAGAAAGCCGATGCAACGATCATTTCCACCGCACCGATCTGGCCCTCGGTTTGCACGGCCATGACTCCGCCAAACGTGACCGCCGGTGCCAAACACGCGAAGAACAGAAACAAAGTCGAACCAACGCACTTGGCGTGAAGACCGTCACGGAAATCACTGAGGTAGTGCGGCCAGCGACGGTCAACGTCTTGCCGCAATCCACCGCAGAAACGGCCTGTGTAGGTCAAGCCTTCGGCTGGCTTTGCTGCGATATCGGGTTTGGGTGTGGTTCGTGAGGTGAATTGATCCAACGCCGCCAGCAGATCCTTGTCCGTCCGCGCAATACTCGCGTCGTACCGAAATTCCTCGTCCGACATCAGGCGCGCGATCGTGGCGAGCGTATCGAGATGCTCGGCGGTCGCGCCTGTTGGCCCCAACAGGACGAAGACAAAGTGCGTCGGTACTCCATCCGGGGCACCAAGATTGATCGGCCGCGCCAATCGCACGAACACGGTCAACGGTTCAGTGAGAGCATCCAAGTAAGCATGTGGAACCGCGACTGCGTTGCCGATGGCTGTGGAAACCACACGTTCGCGATCCAGCAACGCGGACTCCACCGCATGGTGATGCTTGGCTGGCAGTAGCCCACGGGCGACGACTTGACTGAGCGTCTGCTGAAGAATCGACGCGATGTCGCGCGCCTCCACGTCCAGCAGGAAAGCCCCCTTTCGAATTGCCTCTTGCAAAATTTTCATCGTCTATTCAAGACTTCTTTATCGCGGGGAGTTCCTTGCGGGACGCCGGAGCCATCATGCCTTCGATGGGGATGTACTGTTGGCGGTCAGGCGAATAGGCAAATACTTGTCCGGTCTCAAACTTATAGACCCAAGCGTGAAGATTGATTTCCTTTCGCCCGAGTGCTGCCGCCACGGCTGGATGAGTCCGCGGTGTTCCAGTTGCACAAGCACGTTCTCTTCCACGGTCGCCGTCAGACGAGCATTTGCAACTAGCTGGCTGAAGTTGCCGAGTAAGCGATCTCATGCGGGCCGGTTGGTCGTCGCCAAAGTCGCCAGCGTGAGCACATCAATAGCGGCGAGGCGCCAAGAGATTATTGGGGGACGATGGCCAGAATATGGAACACCGGCGATGCTAGCCGTTGCGAGGCTTACGCCGCCAGGCAGGGGGACCAGCAACGGCGGACCCGGCTGATTGCGGCCGACTCTTGTGCGGGCCTGCACGCTGATAGCCTCTTCCTCGGACGACTCGTCCTGGTCCACCGGTGCCTCGGACTCGGTCGCATTGAGCAGCGCAAAGCTGGGTGGGGTGCACGGAAAAAGGGCCACGAGGAACAGCGCGGAAGAGTGCAACAAAACACGTGCGAAAAACGCCACGCTTGCCAAAGCATGTTTCGCCTGAAGCGATGTTGGTGTTTTCTTGCTCATAGGGTCCTGTTGTTCGTCCTCAAGCTCTCAAGACGAGAGCTACTGAACTTAACGACGAAGCGTCCATCTGGTCAATATCTGTACCGCTGGATGCCTGTCTTTCAGTTATCCCGGTTGTTGCAGACGCAACTCCACAAAGCGCCAGCCGACGAAATCCAAGTCAAATGTAGTGATCCGAAATACATCCGTGGTACTCGCGCGGGGAACGAATCTGAATGTTCAGCAAAGCTCCGCTGCCATCGCCCTTGATCCACAGGCCCATCGCATCGCCGGGCATCATGTTGAAGTAGAGATGTGCATTGCGACGCGAATAGTTGATGGTAACAGATTCTCCTAATGACTTCCGCAGCAGTGGCGGCGAGACTTGATGGTGAAGTTCACCTACAATAATCATCAGAACTCTGACGCCAAAGAGACTTGTTGATGACACGCCATATCCAGACACTCCAGCAAGCTGTTGACGAGTTTGATGTGGCGGTACTTGACCAGTGGGGTGTGTTGCACGATGGTTCGACGCTGTATCCGCACGCCGACAGCGCGATGACGATGCTGGCGAGTCATGGGAAGATAATTCTTGTGGTGTCTAACTCTGGCAAACGAGCCGCGCCCAATCTTGCTCGCATTGGAAAGATTGGCTTGCCCACTGACGCGATCTCGAAAGTCATCACGTCGGGCGAAGCACTCTGGGAAGACTTAACTGATCGACGATTAATCATTTGCGGACGTGTTCCGCAAAGAATCTATCCCATTTGTGGTGAAGAACATGATGCGCACCAGTGGGCGGCAGGCTGTCACCAAATCGCATTGACGAAAAACCTGGATTCGTCGGTCGATGCCATCATGCTGATGGGTCTCGCTGACGGAACGCTTCCCGACGCCTACGATGATGTGTTCCGGATCGCGATCGGGTTAAATACGCCGCTGATCTGTTCGAACCCCGACAAGACGTCTCCGCGGGCAAGCGGATTGGTGATGTCGCCCGGTGCGCTGGCCGATCGATTTCACGACATGGGTGGCCAGGTCCTCTGGTATGGCAAACCCAATGCCAATATTTTCCGCGCAGTGCAACGAAGCTTTCCTGAGGTGAGCTGCGAGCGATTCTTGATGGTTGGGGACAGCTTGGAGCACGACATCGCCGGCGCAAGCAATGGGGTTCTCATCCGCCTTTATTCGTGGCGGCATCCACGCAAATGTTTTTGCCGGCGCGACCAGCGAAGCACTCATCGCCGAAATCTGTGATCGCCTGGTTGCACAAACAGGTATTCGGCCACCAGACTTTAGCCTGCCGTATTTCGCCTAAGAACGTGTAGTTAGGGGCTTCATCGAACGTGAAATTGTTCCTGGGCATCGATGTTGGAACCTCGGGAGTACGAACCGCCGTGGTGGACGCTGCCGGCAACGTGGTTGCAGCGGCCAGTGTTAAGATGGATTCGCCTATTCGCGTCGCTGGTCGACCGTGCCAAGATGCGGACATCTGGTGGAATGCGACATGCGACTGTTTGCATCGCGTGGCGAGCGTCCTCGGGCAGTTTGGCCACCGCATGTCTGACGTCGCGGCGCTGGCCGTCGACGGGACCTCGGGAACGTTGCTGTTGACCGACGCGCAGCTGTGCCCGATCACGCGCGGCTACATGTACAACTCGGCCAATTTTGACGAGCAAGCCGCACAAATCGAAAAACATGCACCCGAGAACTCGTTAGCCAGAGGTTCCGGATCGACGCTTGCACGGCTCTTGTTTCTGCAAAAACAAAACAACGGCCAAGCGCGTCACGCACTGCATCAAGCCGACTGGATCGCAGCCAGGTTGATGAACCGCGGCGGCATGTCGGATGAGACGAATGCCTTGAAGATGGGCTACGACGTCGTCCAGCGGACCTGGCCAAACTGGTTATCGGAGTCTGGCGTTCAGCTGGATCTAATCCCAACGGTCGTTCCGGTTGGAGATCGGCTGGGGGTCGTTAGCCCGCAATCGGTCGCCGCGTTCGGATTCTCGAACCAAACGCAAGTCGTGGCGGGAACAACTGATAGTAATGCAGCCTTTTTGGCATCCGGCGCTTCTCAGATCGGCGATGGTGTCACGTCGCTGGGGACGACGTTGGCAATCAAGTTGCTATCGGACCAGCCGATCGTCGATCCATCCCGCGGAATTTACAGTCATCGAATCGGAGATCTGTGGTTGCCTGGTGGAGCGTCCAACACTGGCGGCGGTGTCTTACTGAAATATTTTCCCGCTGAGCAAATGGCAGAGATGGACAACGACCTGGATCCTTCGACTCCGACAGGCTTGGATTATTATCCGCTGTCCGAACGAGGTGAACGTTTTCCGATTGCCGACGCAAGTTTGCCACCCAGACTGTCACCTCGTCCAACAAACGACACGATGTTCTACCAAGCCATGCTGGAGGGCATCAGCGAGATTGAGCGAATCGGCTACGCCGCGCTCAACGAATTGGGAGCTCCGCAACTGAACAGGGTTTTCACCGCGGGAGGCGGTGCCAAGAACAAGGCATGGTCACAAATCCGCGCAACAACGCTTGGCGTTCCGGTCGCCGACGCGCAGTCAGTCGATGCCGTCGTCGGCACGGCGCGAATCGCAGCCGATTTGATTTAGCCGGATTTCACTCCCTCTGCTGCAATCGTCAGTTGGACTTGGGATGATCTGACATGATGCATCGAGGATCAGGCTTTGGGCACGCTCACACTGGAAACGAACTTTACCGCGGTTGATTGGGTGATCGTGGCCATCTATCTGGCCGCGTCGCTGCTGATTGGCGTGTTTGCCAATCGTTACGTCCACTCAACTCGCGCGTACCTGATCGGCGGCGGGCGGTCTGGGGTCTCGCTCAACGTGGCGACCTACATTGGCACCGGACTCGGCCTGGTGACGTTGATGTATGCCTCGATCGACGCGTTCAGTCACGGGTTCGCCTACGTCACGCTTGCGTTGATCGGGCTCATGACCGGGCTGATCATTGGTTCGACCGGGCTGGTGATCGGACCATTGCGCCGGTTGCGCCTCATGACCATCCCCGAGTATTTTCAGTACCGCTACAGCCGCAACGTGCGTGTGGCGGGCGGTATCATCTGTGCCCTGTCAGGCATCGTGAACATGGGACTATTCCCGAAGATGGGCGCGACCTTCATCACCTACGCCACGGGGCTGCACGCCACCGCCGATGACCCCGAGATGATGGTCAACATCATCACCTCGGTCCTGATTGTCATGGTGCTTATCTACACCGTGCTCGGCGGCATGGTCTCGGTGATCATCACCGACTACATCCAGTTCGTGGTGTTAAGCGTCGGAATGGCGTTGGGCGTGTACTTCTGTTTGACGCATGCGGACCTCGGCTGGCACACGATGCTCAACTCCATCGCCCAGCACCGAGGCGAGATGATGTTCAATCCCGTCGCAGCAGAGGGCGGGTACGGTTGGGTGTGGGTGATGTTCAATTTGATTCTGTTTCTCGTGGTCGGATTCGCCTGGGCGCCGGAGGCCACGCGTGCGTTGACTGCGCGGGATGAGTCGGTCGCCCGGCGAACGTTTCTGCTTTCGTCGCCGGGCATGTTCGTGCGGCTCGCGGTTCCGGCGCTGTGGGCGGTCGCCGCCTTCACGCTCGTTGCGCAGAGCGCGGAACTCTCCGCGTACTTCTTTCCCAACGGGCTCGATCAGGACCCAGAGCATGCCGCCCAGGCGATGCCCGCCACACTGGGCGCGATCGTCCCCAGCGGGCTGCTCGGCATTCTCGTCGCAGGCCTATTGGCCGCTTTCATGTCGACTCACGATTCCTACCTGCTGTGCTGGTCGAGCGTGATCTCACGCGACATCGTCGGCCCGCTATCGAGCAAACCGCTCAGCGACCGACAGGAGATCGCTGTCACACGCCTCAGCGTCATCGGCATCGGTATCTTCCTGCTGATCTGGGGGATCTGGTACGAGTTGCCTCCTAGCGTGTGGAACTACATGGCCGTCTCGGGCACGATCTATCTGAGTGGTGCGGGGGTGACGCTGCTGGGAGGCATTTACTGGAGACGCGCGTCGAGTGCTGGGGCTTGGGCGGCGATGCTCTGCGGGCTGTTGGCAATCGCGGGTCTGTTCCTGGACCCGGTCAACGCCCTGCTGAATGATTCCGGCCTGAAGTATCAACTCACCGCGCCGGCGGTGGGGCTGTTCAACTTTGCGTTCTGCGCGTTGATGTTCGTGCTGTTTTCCTTACTGATCCCCGGTAATCCAGCAAACGCAAGCGACACGATTGGGGAGGTGAACTGATGGAAGGCCTACAGCAATTCTGGACGTGGACCTATTTGCTCGGCTGCGGCGCGTTTGTCGTCATGGCCATCATCATCATCCCGCTTGGACTGCGCGACTTGGTGCAATTACTCCATGACCTCGGCAGCGACGATCACACCGATCATGAGGATGATGCGACACCATCATTGGATTGACGAGCGATCGTAAGCCGTAGCCGTAGGCCAGGAACTTCGAGTTACCATATAGACAGCCCGCTTACGGCTCACAAGAAAGAGTTGGTTATGCCGTCATCTGCTCGAATGTCGAAAATCTACGAAGCGATCCGCCTCGAAGAAGGCCAGTCGATTGCGATCGATGGTTGCGGGGGCGATCCAACCTGGCAGTCGGCTCATCCCTTGACCGACTTTTCATTTCCGTGGACAAAGCGGACGCCTCCGGCGACCGAGTTCCGCGCACTGTGGAACGATCAGCGCCTGTATTTTCGTTTTGACGTAACCGACACGGATGTGGTGTTGGGCGAAGGGGCCAGCGCGATGGAGAAAGTGATCGGCTCGGATCGCGTGGAAATCTTCTTCAGTACGGGGCCGAAACTGAGTCCCTACTACGCGATTGAAGTCGATCCGCGAGGAGCCGTGCTGGACTATGAAGCGCGGTATCACCGGCAGATGAACTGGGACTGGTCCTGCGATGGCCTGGTCGTGGAAACTTCGCTGAGGGATTCCGGCTACATGGTCGAAGGGTTGATTCCGAAATCCACGTTAAAGATGCTGGATTGCCTGCACGAGGATGAAGAGGGATACTACCTGGATGCGGGCTTGTATCGGGCGGAGTTCAGCCACGACGCTGACGGCGGACCGGTCATCGAAGACTGGATGAGTTGGGTTGATCCGGAAGTCGCGTCGCCGGATTTCCACGTTCCGACATCACTGGGCACGATTCGGTTGCTCCAGTGAGCTGTGCAACACCGTCAGCGATTCACTTCAGATCGGCGAACTCCGTCGCTCCACCTTCGAACTGCATGAATTCGATCACGGCGCCGTCCTCTTTGATGAAGGCAACGCTCAGACCGGCCATCGGTGTGAAGGGTTCCAGAATGATCTCTTTGCCCTCCAGCGCTGCGCTCATCACATCCACTCGGTATGCGACGTGCGGCATGTCGCGGAGCGGACCGGTGACGGGTGAGTCATCCTCGAAGCGCAGAAACTCGATGCGGTACGGATGATTTGCCGGATCGGTCACCCAGACCTTGGTGTCCTCAATGTAGGTTTCGCTGGGCTGAGGATCGTGTGTGGGAAGGCCGATGTGGTGGAATGTCTTTGCCATGATGCTCCTCGGTTTTGCAAACGATGGGGTTCTTCGTGTGAAAAAAAGATGGTCTTCGAAGATCGACCGTGCGAGAAAGGGTATCATCTTGGTCGAGGCTCTGTTTCAAGTGTCGCGCGGGTAAAAAGGGGTCAGGAACCAATAGTGCGAAGCACCCGCAGGGCCGTTGCGGCTATTGGTTCCTGACGCTTTTACGCGGACCCAACCGATTTACTCGTTTGACGGATGATTGAAAGGACCCCATTCATGAACGTGAAAAACGTCCTGCTGACCGGAGCGGGAGGAAAGATTGGCGGGGCGGTCTTACCGGAACTCTCGAAGGCCGGCTATGCCGTGCGGGCGTTGGAATACACCGACGGTTTGCAGGTAGCGCGTCTGGAGAACGTTGAGGTTGTCACGGGCGATCTGCGCGACCCGACACTAGCCAAGCAGCTGATCGAAGACATGGACGTCGTGATCCACCTGGCCAACGTCAAGGAGAACAAGGAACTGTTTCTTGATGCGAACATCAAGGGCACGTTCTATCTCCTGGATGCGTGCAAGGAAGCAGGAAACGTCAAACAGTACATTCAGGCAGGCTCCGATGCCCGCGCGGGGATCTACTACTATCCCCAGCCGATTCCGATCGACGAGAACCATCGACATTCAGGCTACCCGGGTTACTACCCGCTCTCGAAGGTTCTGGAAGAGGTGATGTGCGAGCAGTATCAGATCATGTACCAAACACCCATCACCATCCTGCGGTTCTCGTGGGTGCATGACGAGGATGACATTCTTGCACACGTGACCCTTCAGCAGCCCAACCTGGGTGTCCCGGTTTGGCAAGACTGGGCGACCACTGGCGAGCAGAAGGCGTTCTTTGATGAAGGGAAGAACGCCGTTGCCTGTCTGGTTCATTCCGACGGCAGCGCGGGTAAGAGGCACATCGTCGGCATCAAGGACGTCGTTCAATCGATCATGCTTGCGATCGGCAACCCGTCGGCTGTGGGCGAGGCGTTCAACGTATCAGGCCCGGCCCCGTTCGCTTATGATGTCCTGGCAGACTATGTCGCGGAGAAACTGGACCTTCCAGTCGTTCGCTTTGAGGTCGATGAATTCAACGATTTCTGTATCGACATGAGCAAGTCTCGATCCGTGCTCGGCTTCGATCCGGAATATGACATCTTCCGCATCGTGGATGATGCGCTGCAGTTTCGCAACGATGGAAAAACACGATCCGATTGCCTGTATCCGGGATAGAGAATGCATGCGAAATCAACCTGGCTGATGCTTCTAGGTGGATGTCTGCTTTGCACGTCCGCCGCACGGACTCGGGCCGACGAGCCTTCGCTGCCGCTGAAGGCCGGCATCATCGGCCTGGACGCCCACGCCCTGCCCTGGACGAAGATCATCAACGACCCACAGGCCGCCGGGGAGTTGGCCGACATGGTCGTGGTGGCCGGATACCCGGGAGGCAGTCCCGATATCCCTCAGAGCATGGAATTGCTTGACAAGAGCGTGGGGCCGGTTGCCGAATTGGGCGTCGAGATCGTCGACTCGATCGACGAGCTGCTCGAGAAGGTCGATGTCGTCATGATCCTGAGCATCGACGGGCGCAAGCACCTGGAGCAGGCCAAGCCTGTCTTCGCGGCCGGCAAGCCCGTGTTCATCGACAAGCCGATCGCCGGTTCGCTGGCCGACGCGATCGAGATCTTCCGCTTGGCCAAGCAACACAACGTCCCTTGCTTCACCAGTTCGTCGCTGCGGTTTGCCAAGCGAACGATCGACATCCGGCAAGACCCACAACTGGGCGAACTGGTCGGGTGCGATCAGTATGCTCCCTGTTCTCTGGAGCCTCACCATCCCGACTTCTTCTGGTACGGCATCCACGGCGTCGAGCCGCTGTTCACGATCATGGGGCCGGGCTGCGTGTCGGTCACGCGAGTCCACACCGAGGGAACGGACATGGCGGTCGGCGTTTGGAAAGACGGCCGGATCGGCACGTTTCGCGGCATTCGCCAAGGCCAGCGCGGATACGGCTCGACCGTCTTCGGCACGAAAGGGATTGTCCCCGGCGGCGGGTTCGACGGCTACGAGCCGCTGATTGTCGAGATCGTCAAGTTCTTCAAGACGGGCAAACCGCCGGTCAGCGAGGCGGAGACCCTGGAGATCTTCGCGTTCATGGAAGCGGCCGACGAGAGCAAACGCCAGGGCGGACGCCCCGTGACGCTCGAAAGCGTGATGAAGAAGGCACAACAACAGGCGGCCGCCGACATCAAGTAATCTGCTTCCGATCAGGAAGCCATTGCGGGACCAGGTCCGAGTCGAACGCCACAACTATTGCACGCAGCAGGAGATCGCCATGAGTCGTCAGTCGTCGAGTGCGGATTCGGAAAAGCCGTCGCGTCGCGAGTTCCTGCAGCGGACCGGCACCGTGACCGCCGCCTCGGCGCTGGCGGGAGTGGCGATTCCGCCCGTCCACGCCGCGGAGGACAACACGATCCGGCTGGCCCTGATCGGCTGCGGCGGCCGCGGCAGCGGGGCGGTGGCCAACGCCATGAACTCGGCCCACGGGCCGGTCAAGCTGGTCGCCATGGCCGACGTCGTCGAAGACCGGCTGACCACGGCGCACAAGGCCCTGAGCGAGCGATTCGGCGATCGGATCGACGTTCCCAAGGAGCGGCAGTTCGTCGGCTTCGACGCCTACAAGAAGGCCATCGATTGCCTCGGCCCCAACGACGTGGCCATGTTGACCAACTTCGCCTACTTCCGCCCGACCCAGCTGGAGTACGCCGTGAAGAAGGGCGTCAACGTCTTCATGGAGAAGTCGTTCGCACCCGACGCGCCGGGCTTGCGGCGACTGATGCGCGCCGGCGAAGAGGCGGAGAAGAAGAACCTCAAGATCGCCGCCGGCCTGCAATGTCGCCACAGCGTGAACCGCCAGGAGCTGATCAAGCGGATCCGCGACGGCGAACTCGGCGAGCTGCAACTCATCCGGGCCTACCGCATGCATCGCGGTCGGCGGCATGGGCGCCAAAGCCGGAAGGATACGACGAGCTGCTGTGGCAGATCCGCAATTTCACCCGGTTCTTCTGGGTCTCCGGCGGACTGTTCGCCGAGATGAACATCCACCAGATCGACGAGATCTGCTGGCTCAAGGACGACTGGCCGGTCACCGCGCACGGCATCGGCGGCCGGGCCGCCAACAGCACGAATCGCGGCCAGGGCTTCGACTCGATCTCCATCGAGTGGACCTTCCCCGACGGAACGAAGGCGACCGACGGCGTGCGCTGGCTCGGCGGACACTGCTTCAGCGAATTCGCCACCTTCGCCCACGGAACCAAGTGCGCGGCCCAGTTCTCCGGGAACATCCACGCCGGCACGACGCGCATCT
Source organism: Pirellulaceae bacterium (assembly GCA_963714715.1). Lineage (GTDB taxonomy): Bacteria > Planctomycetota > Planctomycetia > Pirellulales > Pirellulaceae > JBFJVZ01. The sequence goes on from CAVQPV010000001.1 coordinate 156,033, forward strand.
ACAAGGACCAGCGGATCGCGAAGGACAACATCGTCTGGGACGCCCCCGAAGAGCAGTTCAGTCCCTGGGACGCCGAGTGGAACGTGCTGCTGGACAGCATCCGCAACGACAAGCCGCAGAACGAGGTCAAGCGAGCGGCCGATGTCGAACTTCGCGGACCTGATGGGCCGGGCGGCCGTCCACTCCGGCAAGATCATCACCTGGGACGAGATGTTCAACTCCAACTTCCAGTTCGTCGAGAATATCGACGACATGGACTACGACACCGAGCCGCCGGTCAAGCCTGGCCCCGACGGCTACTACCCCGTGCCGATCCCCGGCGAGTGGTCGGAGACTTGAGCCCGAGAAATCGCAAAGGAATCCGATGGGAAAGCAAAGACATGGCCGGAGCCACGCAGTCCGCTGGGGAGTGATCGGCCTGGGGTGGTTCGGCGAGATCCACGCCGACACGCTTGCCGGCATGCCGGGGATCGAGTTGACCGCGCTTTGCACGCGGCGGTCGCAGCGGCTGGGCGAGTTGGCTGACCAGTACGATGTGGCCGGGCGCTATACCGACTACCGGCAGCTGCTTGCGGACGCGTCGGTCGATGCGGTCAGCATCACGACGCATGTCCCCGACCACTGCGAGATCGCCGTCGCCGCCTTGCGAGCAGGCAAACACGTGCTGCTTGAGAAACCGATGGCGCCGACGGTTGGCGAGTGCGATCTGATCGTTCAGGCGACTCGCGACAGCGACGCCCTGTTGATGGTCGGTCACATCTGCCGATTCGACCCCAGGGTCGCCCTGGCCAAACAGGCTATCGAAGAAGGGCGTCTGGGACGCATCATCTCGATGCACGCCCGACGCAACCTGTCCAAGGTGATCGGCGAAGCCAACCTCGACAAGATCTCGGCTTTGATGGGGGACGGGATTCACGACGCCGACCTGATGCTCTGGTTCACCAGCGCCGCGCCGGTCAGCGTCTATGCGCAAGAGGTCCATCCGGGTTCGTGCAAGCATCCTGACGGGGCATGGGCGATGATGCGTCTGGACAACGGCGCGGTGGGCGTGATCGAGTCGATCTGGCATCTGCCCCGCAGCACGCCCTTCGCCATCGACGCCCGCATGGAAGTCATCGGTACGGAGGGAGCCTTGTACGTCAACTGCGGGCAGGCGGGATTGGAGATCCACGCAGCGGACGGAATCAGCTTGCCCGACACCATGTATTGGCCCAGCGTGTTCGGTGAGCGTTTCGGCATCCTGCGCGCGGAACTGGAGTACTTTGCCGATTGCATTGCCCGAGGGGAGGCTCCCAGTCGCATCACGCCCGAGCAATCACGCGACGTGGTGAGCCTGATCGTTGCGGCCGCTGAGTCTTCGCGAACCGGCGACGTCGTGCGACTCTAGCCCCAGGTCCAGGTGTGCTCACCGGTTGCGTAACATTGTTGGATGGCGAATACAATTTCATGCGTCAGTGCGGCGTCGGCCAGGTTGCAGGGGTGCATATCGCAGGTTCGCAAAGCAGCCATCTCGCTCCGTCGTGATGTAGGTGCGACCGAACCGTTTTCCAGGGAAATCACGGTGGATCGTAGCTGGACCTTGACCAAGCGATCTGTTCGACACGAAAAATCTGATGGTTCGCCACTCGGTCGGGCATCGTCACGGCGGAGCGTGACGGCTACTTTTTGTTGTCGCTGGCAAACCGCGATACGGACCGAGACTCTGATTTCCCCCGGAAGATCACAACGCCTCTCTGCGATGGATTAGAATCCGATGCGTGATTGAACATTCGCTCTATGGTGGCTAACTGATGTCTGTTTTGGATCCACCCACGGATGGCTGTCGTGCGCTATTAGCCTTTCTCGTCGACCAGGCTGCGTCCCTCTCGCCGGGCCAACCTGCCGCAGGTTCAGCGGACTGGCAGTCAAAGGTCAATTCGTTTCTCCGAGATCTTGTCAACGATTTCAAAGCGCCGAGTGATCAGAACGCTTGGCTCGCATGCGTTGATGTGATGGTCCTCGGATATGCGAGCGACGGCGGAACGCTAAGTGTGATTTCCCTGCTGCCAGGTGAGCTTGCCGAGGACGGGTGTCTTTCTATCGACCGTCTTGGTGATTTACTGCCGCTGAATCTGCTCTGGGGCGCCGAGCATGGCGACAGCGTGATGACCGATCAGCGATCAATCGCGCAGCGGATTCAAAACTGGGAAAGCGAACTCGGTTCCAATGCGAGGTTTCCGATCTGCTTCCACATTCGGCGAGATGCAGAGAACGACGACGGTGCTCTACGAGAGTTCAATGAGAGTTCAAGCGAAGCTGGCAATGCCGTCTGGATGCATTGCCTACTTTCCACAAGTGACAACGCGGCTCTGATTGAGTTTCCAGATTCTCGGGAATTAAGGCACGGAGATCCTCAGTGCCGTGTTTGGGGCGAACATGCCAGCAAATTGCCAGCGTGGCTTGCAAGTAGCATCGGAGCGCATCAAGACTGTCGGGCAGTCGCCATTAACGCGGACGTCAATTCGCTGGCGCGGATGCTGGAAGTGGCTCGGTCCTGGTTAGCTTCAGCCGTTACAGAGCAAAGCGAAAACGGAGTATTCGAGTCTTCGCATGTTCCGCGTGACATATCGCCGGAGACTCAATTACACGATTCGACGTTGACACCGCGCAACGAGAATCGGAGCGAGGACTTGGCCGACGCGGACTCAATCGTCGAGGTAGATGAAAACGTTCAATTTACGGTTTACCGACCTAAATGCGTGCGACCGAACAAATGGTATCACCTGCTGGCTTTCGCTCACTTAGAAGAGTTGCCAGATGACGCTGACGATGATCAGCTCGATCCGATCGAGGAAGTCGAGCGTCAGGCCGCAGCGGTGCTTGGATCAAAGGTCCGTCAGTACAAACAAACGGTCCAAGACAGCAGTCAAGCCGTTCCCAAGGCAAGCGAACTCCGTTTTGTGCCTGAAGTAGAAGGATGCGAATTCAATCCGCCGCAACTTTCCATTCACTGGATCGAGAATGTGCACAAGGCAGAGTTCCGCATGAGAGCCAGCGAGTCGTTGGACGGAAAATCTGCGCGGACGGATGAGCGTGTTTCTGGGGGCCATCCTGTTGGCTGACATCCCGATACGATTCAAAGTGGACAGCACGCACAGTGAAGCCGCCGATGAGCAGCCGACCGAGCCCGCATCGGCAAAACCCTATCGCAAAATCTTCGCTTCCTATTCGCATAAAGACCTGGCCATCGTCGAACAGTTTGAGCGGTACGCAGAAACGCTAGGCGACCGATACCTGCGCGATTGGAAGGAGTTGCGCTCCGGTGAGAATTGGGACGAACGACTGCTGCAGATGATCGAAGAGGCAGACGTGTTTCAACTCTTTTGGTCCAACAATTCAATGCGATCCCCATTCGTACAACGCGAGTGGGAGCATGCCATGTCATTGACCAACAAGGGACCTTATTTCGTTCGTCCCACCTATTGGGAAACGCCGCTACCGGAGATCCCGGAAAACAATCTTCCGCCCTCCGATTTGCAGCGCCGACACTTCACCTGCTTGGCTTTGTCCCAGCTAGTCCCCAGCAAATCAGAGGAGATCAACGAGGTTGTCCTTGTGGAGGAATCGCCGGCGCCTGTTGAAGCCGAAAACGAGGAAGATTTGTTAGCCGAGAGCGAGCTGGCTACCGATGATTTAGCGGCTGCAGGCGATGCGGCGCACGAGACTATCGAGGCTGCGGTCGACGAGGTGCCTTCATCGGCTGCCTTTGATAACGAGATTGCGCCGGATGATGATGAATTAGTTGCACAGGATGATGATGAATTAGTTGCACAGGATGATGATGAATTAGTTGCACAGGATGATGATGAATTAGTTGCGCTGGATGATGAGGACGCATACGGCGATGGGGAGATATTCGCTGATGAGGCCGTATTCGATGACTTTGATTCGGATGCCTCGGGCGGGTTCGAAGCGGACTGTGCGACGGCCATGCCCAGTGCCAGTCCCGTCTCCTACGGTGCGGCGACACCGGGACGCACGCCTCTCCTCTTTAATGTGCTGGCCATCGCGTGCATGGCCGCAGTAGGGGTCTTGCTAATTGCTGGCGGATGGATGTTGTTTTCTGGCATTGACCAGGAGGAAGTCCAGCGGCACATCGGCCAAATCAACCAGCGCATTGAGCAAGGTGATTTTGAGGATGCAACGTCCTACTACGACCAGTTGAAAGTCGATGCACCCGAGATCGCCGCCTTGCCTGAGTTGGTCTCGGCCAGGAACCGAATCGATTCAAGCATCAAAGAACAAGGCGTGGCCTTCGAAGAGCACGTCACAGGCCTGCGCGAACGTGAACCGCTTGAAATCGAGGATGCCGATATCGCGAAGGCGAGAGAGCTTGCCTTATCACCTGAACAAGAATCAATCGTCGAAGCCATCCAAGAAAAGGTGGCCGCGTACCAACAGGCCGATCAGGACATTGTGGGCAAATTGCTGGAGGCCCTTAATGATGGCGCAGCGTTCAACGAGGTGATGCGAGATTTTGTAAGACGATATCCAGATTCGACTCGTGGTCGCGATTTCAAACAGGTGCTGCTTGCCGATCCAATGACGATTACGGCGGTCGCGCAATGGCGCGAGTTGACTAGTCGCCTCATCAACACCGATCTTCGTCATTTGTCACCCAGTCAAGCTCATGAGATGTTGAAAGCAGCACAGTCGGACTCTCAAGCGTTTGATTCGTTCACCAGCGATCCGATGATTCGCGGTCGATTGGCCGCGTTAGCCAGGATTGCTCAGCGCGTTGATGAAAATTCGGACTCGATCACCAAAAGCCTCAACGCACTGTTCGCACAGCCCCTAACGACCATCCAGTTCGTCTTTACGACCAAAACGGGACAGCGATACTTTTTGCCACTCATGCCAACACGCAAAGACGCGTCTTATCAGCTTCGCTACGCGGTCGATCCGCAATTGGAATTGCGAGATACGGTGGTGCCAATTTCGGACCTGAACGGGCAGGAAAGTGGCAAGCAGGCGTATCAGTTGGTTGCCGACCGTTGCCAGGCGCTGCTCGATGAATTAAGTGATTCGCAGTGGGAAGCCAAGTTCTTTGGGATGGTTCAAACGATTCTTTCCAATCAGCAGATTGACCCGACACTGAAGGCCATTTGGCTACAGCAGGTTCTCGACGTTGGTTGCCGAGGGAGTCAACCGCTGGCGACCGCTTTCGGCACGTATTTGAAACAGTTGAGTACGGCCAACATTTCTGCGGATTTCAACTGGCTTGATCCTGAAGGCCCCGCCGTTGTCGCCACTCGCCAGCGTTGCCAGCAGATGCTTCAAGGATTCCCAGATTTGAAAGCCACCGGGACAATGGTTGCCAGTTCATTGAAACAGCTTACTGCGACCCCGGACGCTGCGGATCCGGGTTTTCATCCAGTCGGAGTGCTAGATCGTGACGAGGGGCAGGCTTGGACCTGCGCTCTCAAGCCATCAACGACCGATGGCGATCTGTCGATCATCGTCAAGCCGCGCGACGAGGGCACATACGAGATCGTCAAGATGGGGCGCGTCACCGATGGTCAAGCCGAGCTATCGCAAGACGCCGCAGGGCATTATCTACAAGGCCGCGTCGTCTTTGTTGGAACGGCCGACCAAGTCGGCAACTGAGGTCTCGCTGTCGCGAAGAAGGCCAAGGCCGATTCACTTCGCAAACCCAGGCCGGACTTCTCTTTGAGAATTGCGTTCTCGGTTCATTGGTAGCGGACATGGACCATCACCCATTCACTTCCGGCTTTCTGTCCGCCAGTGACTCGGCCCATTCTTGACTCTCTAAATCGAACAGCCGCTCGGCTTCCATGACGTAGGTCTGCAATTCCTCTCGTGACTCGGCTGCGCCGATGCGTTTGGCAACGCCATGGAGCAGGGGAACCATGCGGCTGGATCGTTCAGCCAGTCGTTCGTGATCGTCCGAGGTTGAGACGGCGTGAATCATCGCGCCCCAGGCCGGCAGGACTCCTGTCAACAGCGCGATCCACAAATCGATTCGGCCAAACAACGCCCCGGCCTGATGCGGATCGTGGGTGTCGTCTTCGTGACCGTGTCCCACGCCGGTCGCATGCATGACCGAAACGACCACAATCAAGGCGATGATCGACAATCGCAGGTACTTGTACCGCTTTGCTTGCCCATGATGCCGCTCGGCACTCTTGCGGTGATAGTCGGCCTGGTCCAATATCCACTCATCGGCCAAGAACTCTTTGACAGCCTGCAGGTCCCCCTCCGCCCGCCAGTCGATCGCCCCGGCATAGCGCATCCGTTCCTTGCGGACGATCCGCTTGATCGTACCGACCAGCCACGACTGTTCTGAGCCGTAAAACGGCAAGGGGTTTTGCACGCCGGACCCTTCGTCATCTTTGTTGATCTCTTCGTCCGACAAGACGATTGACGAATGCAGCACGCTGCGCAGCCCTTCAGCCAAACGCCGGTCGTTTCGCCACTTGTCGTGCCAGGCGTCATACATGCTGACGCGATAGGCAATCGCACAGGTCACCAGCAATGCCAGTTCGATCCAGGCAATCCAATATTGTTGCGGTAAGAAAAAGATCTGAAACGCAACGATCGATACGGCCAGCGCGGCCGCGGTTGGCCAGAGCCAAGCCGCCACAGCCCGCAGATCCCGATATCGACAACTCAACATGTCTGCGCGAACCAACCGAGGCAGAATGTGCTGGGCGATGGAGTCGTAAACCGATTTGGGCAACTTGCTCGCGGACTTGGCAAACTTCTCCGCTTCTTTTTTTAGCGCCTGATCAAACTCTTGCGGCTTGAGCGCACCGTCACGGTTGTAGGCGGCCAGACGATGGAAGTTTGGCGACAGTGTCTTTGCCCGCTCGGGCAGTCTGAATGCAGCCAGGCCCGTGGGAGCCGCGATATCAAGTCGTTCCCAGCTGCCAACCGATTCAAATGCTTCCGCTGCTTCGAACTCGGTCGGTCGGAGGACGGCGGGAGCTTGCTGCAAGTTTTTTGGGTCCAACCAGATGACGGTCTTGCCGCGGCTGATCGCATACTTTGCCGTCGTTGCCGTCCCGCCTTTTTCTTCTTTGTGATTAGGGTCCCATACCGCGATCACGATTTCTGACGTGTCGACCATGTACTGGCCGGCGGCCCGGTAAGCATCGTCTCGCGTAAGCGTTCCACCGCGGCCACCGGAGGGAAAGGCAGGATAGATGACGGTCGGGTCGGCTTGCGCTTGATACTTGCCGCGATCCAGCTGGAGCAGCTGGCGAAATTTCGTCAGGTCTTCGCCGTCGTAATTCTTTTCGTACTCTTGCGGCGGGATCGGTAACACCGCTTCGACGTATCGATTGCGGAACTGGGCGGGCACAATCCCGGGTGTTGGCTGCCCACCCAGAAGCTGATCAATCACATCGACCAAGATCTGGTCACTGCCGATCGCCAGGCAGCTGATCCCGGTCAGCTTCAGTGGGGTTTGTTGATCGCGATTCGGTCGGGTGGTGGCAACCGGGACGACTTGCCAACGCCAGCGATCAGGGGCTCGGCAAAGTCGCAGCACCGAATTGACGACTGGACAAATCAAACGGCTACACAGCGAAAGACAACGAGCAAGAAAGCGATCGAACCGCTGGACGTGCGATTGTGGCGAGCCATAAAGGCCGTAAGGATCGCGTGAAGCGCCGGTCAGGATACGGACCAAATCATCGATCACATCTGCTAACGCTGTACGCACCCCGTCTGGATTGTCGAGTTGACGATGCCCCGTCACGCCGATCCGCAGTTCGTAAGGAATGCCGTCCCCGATTTCCCATGCTTCCGCGATATCTTGGGGCGTATCGGTTGAGTCGGCTCGCTGCTGTGGGGCATTACTGATTCGATTGGCCATCGGTTTCAATTCTTCGGATTTCGTAGTCTGCCTTGGCCAGATTTGCTGGGAGGCGACGGACGAGGTTGCGATCGATCTGTTTGACTTCTTCGCAGAGTTGGTCCCAACTAACCAAATAGGGAGTGGTCTTTTTGTTCACGTCCTTCGCTGCACCCCGCGTCCAACCAACGGCCTTGCGTTCTGCCACCCAGCGCCGGTGCTCGTCCTCAGCAAGCACCTCGATTTCGCCCTCCGTAAACTCAACCAAGGAGAACGGGTTTTCCGTGCTGGCGACCATTTGGCAGCCGACCAGCGCCAGCTTCTCCGGCACATGTCGGGCTTGCTGGCGATTGGATTCCTTCAAGTCAGGCTTCAATGCATCCCATGAAACCAGTGAAGGCCCCGAACCGAATTTTTCCCCCTTGGCCAATTGGTCAAAAAGGTACGACTGGTGGATGGCCTGTGCGAGCACTTCGACCGATCCACCAAGCACGATCTCCGATTGACATGTCAGATCCAAGAGGCCGACCGCCCGAATCCCGGAGATCGCCGCCTGTCCGCCGTCACCTTCGCTCAACAGACTGGCCAGACCAGCTTGTTGAGCCATCCGAACGACGATCGGAATTTGAGGCTTCTGAAAGAATCGCCGCAACGTCAAGGCAGCCGACATGGCGACGGAATCATTGTCGATGCAAACATACGCGGCACTGATCGCATCGTTCGGATTGGCTTCGTCGACAAAAGCACCTTGCGCGAAGTCTGCCGAGTGAACATCCATGGCAACAAATCGCAATTGCGCTGCCGATGTCAGCTGTGGATAACGCATGCGGAACTGTCGCTCGCGTTCCTCCGCTTTCGTATCGATCACCGTAATCTGCACACAATCGTTGGTCGACAGACCGTCAACCGCCCAGTCCTTGATGGCGCGGTGGACGACCGCCTCACCCAAGCTTCCCATTCCCACCACCAGCAGATGCGGTGGTCGCTGCGACTTGCCGTCCAGTTGCAGCAAGACCGGGGGTTCGCGAAGCATCGACCGGGCGGCCACTTCCAAGAGGTTGAACAGTTCAAGTTGGAAGGGGTCGTCCGGGTCGCCATAGATCTGATGATCTTGAAACAAGTTGCTCAGCCGTGGCTCTCTGACGTGGACAATGCACCTGAGCGGTTTTCGAGGACTTGAGCGACGACGGTTCAGCCGGTGCGCGATGACGGCTGTTTCAATGTTCGTGCCGTCGTCTCCGGTAACCACGATCAAGACCGCGGCCCGAGCAACGTGGCTCTTGCGTAAGGTCCATTCATCATTGGCAGCACCGATCAGCGTGATTGCACCTAGCGCTCGACAATAGGCCAGATCGTCGTTGTCTGGATCGTTTTCGATGACGACGACTCGCCAGCGGTCGCTTCGCAGTTGCTCGACCAAACGCACCCCTTTGCGTCCCAACCCGCAGACGACGATATGCCCACCCCGCAACCACAGCCAGACTCGCTGCGTCTGCACCGCGAATAACGCGACCACGGTTTGGATGACGGCGTAGATCGTTGTGATCGGTGCCAAAAAGCGGGCGACTTGCAACTTCCAGTTGACAACTCCGTCAACTGCACCAGATTCCATCAAAAACAGCTGGACGGTCAGATAGATGACGTCCCATTGGGACTGCTGTTGCCCAGTGGCGCGGACGTGCTCTTGAAACCCCGCGAATCCCAAGCCGGCTGCGAGTACAACCAGGACGATGAGGGGAACCGTACGCAAGGTCGTGCGTCGCAGAGTGCTCATTCAAACATCCAGCGCGTGTGAGGATGGCGGCAATTCAACGATGCCCATCAGTTTCAGGCAGACAGTAGTTTCTTCGCAGGAAGCAGCGTAATAAGCTATCGATAAACGCGCGAGACATCAAACAGATCGAAAGGGCGGTTCGGAAGTCGATTTTCGTTGCTTGCTCGCAGCACAATCGGGCAGTTGCAGCAATTTGTGTGTGAACTCGACAGATGTAGTTCACTTAAGTGGCCGCAGGCACTTGTCTCGGCTTCTGCGTCATACCACGACTGCGCAAGTTCAAGCGCGTCCTCCAGGCAGCTTTGGGCTAACCCGGCTAACCCCGGAGATTGCCTGTAGGGTGGGTCAGATTCGCTTGTCATTACCCACATTTTTTTGATCCTGAAAGGATCACAGACAGTAGCCGTAGGTCGCGTAGCGCACCTACGGACGATGAGCTTTTCCCCGCGTTTTTCGACCCCGGAGGGTGTCGCAGATACCGGACGGACTGGTTCTGCGACGCCCTTCGGGGTCGGTCGTCGGCAGCGAGCCAACGCCAACCGTAGGTGCGCTTCGCGACCTACGGCTACTATCTTGGACCGCTTCGCGGTCCAATAGCGACAAATGAATGTTCGCACGCAAGAAGATGTGGGTAATGACAAGGTCAAATTCGCGTAAGTCCTTGGTGGGTCAGCGCAAACGGCTCGAACTTGAAATCACACTCTGTCTTACAGGGAGTGCATTGCGCGAATGCCGACCCACCTTTCTTCGATGTTTGCTCGACGCCACCCTACGCGGGTGCAAGATCCGGGCTAACGCAATCTCACTCAACTCGAGATAGCAGCTTTCCTGGCGACATCTGGCGCTGGCAACACGGGCCTGCTGCGATTGCGGCGGATCGTCGCCCAAGTAGAAGGCATCGTCGGCCAGATATACAAAAATGGGTTTGCCCAGTTTCTTAGCGCAGTCGTACTCGCGCTGGGTGTAGGAGCGATCAGGTTCATCCTCGGGCGCGCGCACAAATAGCTTGCCCACCAGACATACCGCGGCGTCACACACATATTTGTGGCCGCGTTTGCGGAAGCTGCTGTCGATCAGCGGATTTGCGAACAATGCCAATACGGTTTAATCTATCGACTCCTTTTGCCTCTCAACCCATCCGGAGCTACCGCGATGTCGGACCGCAAGCGAATCGTTGTCGCGGGGGACGCGGCTGTGGATTGGTTCTTTTTCCCGGTGCCAGCGGCGAACGCTGGCGAGAACTGGCGGCTTTATCCAGCAGCCCGTCCGATTGCCTTGCCAGGGGGCTCGCTGCTCTTGGGCGAACTGGTGCGCACAGCGGCTGAGAACAAAGAGATCGAGGTCGCTTCGCCCAAACCGCCACGTAATCTGTGTGATCTCTCCCCCTCGGAGTTGATTCACTCCAATGCGATCGTCGATCGATTCGTTAAAAACAAGGATGCGGAACATAGATCGAAGGTGTTCCGTGTGAAGGAGTCGTCGGGATTCGTAGGTCCGGACGACGGCGTTCCGCCTGCACCATTACCCGATCCCGACTGGAAGTCGGCCGACGTCGTTGTGCTGGATGATGCAGGTAACGGCTTTCGTGCTCAGACGGATCGTTGGCCAGCGGCGCTCCGGTCAGAGCAGCCTTGTCTGGTCGTTCACAAAATGCGACGGCCGCTGGCCAAGGGAGCTCTTTGGAAGGATCTGACCAGCCACGGCGAGGACCGTCATGTTGTTGTGATCGATGCCGACGACCTCCGCACCATTCCTGGCGTGGACCTCGGAAAATCGCTCTCTTGGGAAAGAACGGCCAAGGATTTCTACTACCAGATCAAAATCAACGATCAGCTTCAGCCATTGCAAACGTGCGGACTGTTGATCGTTCTGTTTGGCTCCGACGCTGCAATCGTCTACCGGTGGGGTGAAACGACACAGGCAACGCTGGTCTTCGATCCCGAGCGAATGGAAGGTCAATTTGCCGGCGGGCTTGACGGCACGATGTATGGCCTGACCGCCGCGTTTACGGCGGAGCTGGCTGTGGGTTTGGCTCAGCGGGGGATTGGTCAAACAGAAGAGATCGTGAAGGGCTGTCTCGGCGCCATGCGTGCGGTGCTGCAAGAGGGATTCGCATTTGAAGACAAACAAATTCGTTATCCGAGCGAGCGGATCTTCACAACCGATGGTGGCGGCGATCGGTTTGCCACTTGTCGGATCCCGCCGCCCACGAACCTGAACGACGCCGATCCGGATCATTGGCGGATACTCGATCAGAAAACTCGCAACACGCGGCGGCTGGTTGCCGAGGAACTGGTGCGAAAGGGCAGCGCCGACGGTCTGGCCGGTGTGCCGGTCGGCAAATTCGGTGCGTTGGCGACTATCGATCGGGTGGAAATCGAGAGCTACAGCGCGATTCGCGAACTGATCATCGAATTCTTGAAGAATCCTGAACCGGCGCGGCCACTCTGCTTTGCCGTGTTTGGGCCGCCGGGCTCCGGCAAGTCTTTCGGCGTCAAGCAAGTTCTGAAAAGTATCGGCTCAGAGTATCTCCATGTACTGACGTTCAACGTCTCGCAATTTCTTTCTTACCAGGATCTGGTCGCGGCGCTGCATAAGGTCCGTGACGTTGGGCTGGGAGGCAAGATTCCCTTCGTCTTCTTTGACGAATTTGACGCCGCCAATCAGGACGGACGACTCGGCTGGCTGAAATACTTTCTCGCGCCGATGCAGGATGGCGAGTTCCGTGAAGGCGGCGAAGTCCATCCTGTCGGCAACGCGATCTTTGCGTTTGCCGGCGGGACCTGCAACTCCTACGAAGACTTCGAGAGCCAAGGCGACGTGGGTGACCCTGAGAAGAACCCGTTTCGCAAAGCCAAGGGGACCGACTTCATCAGCCGACTCCGCGGCTCGATCAATGTTATGGGTCCGAATCGGCAAGGCGCTCATGATGACGCCTACATCATCCGCCGAGCGAAGGTGCTCCGCGGGATGATCGAGAGGAATCCCAGAGCGGGAAAGATGTTCGCCGGGAAGAAACTGCGGATCGACGACTCGGTGTTGCGCACACTGCTGCACATATCAGAATACCGGCACGGCATCCGCTCGATCGAAGCGATTCTCGACATGAGCACATTGGCGGAAGAATCCCGCTTTGAACTCTCCGCTTTGCCGCCCAGGAACCAGCTTGCCTTGCACGTCGATGCCGATGAGTTCCTGTGGCTCGCACGCCGGGAACGATTTCAGACGATCCTCGGGGACCCTCGACCAGAGTCAGCTGTCGGCGCTGAGCCCGCGCCGCTCAAAGAATCAGAGCAGACAATTGTCGAAGCGGCCGCAAAGTTGATACACGAGGACTATTGCCGCCACCGCGAACTTGCAGGGCAAGCCGGTGACGCGACGATTCCGTTTGACGAATTGCCTCAGGAAACGAAGAACTCGAATCGCGACGCCGCGGCGGACATCCCGCACAAGTTGCTCGCCGTTCGACACGGGATTCGCCCGATTGCAAAGGGGGCTGACCCGCGGACACCTGATCTTTCGGACGAAGAGGTTGAGCAACTCGCAGCGATGGAGCACGACCGCTGGTGCCGTGAGCAACGGCTGCAGGGATTCATCTACGGCCCGAAGAAGATCCCCGGAAGAAAGGTCTCTCCCTACCTGAAGCCGTTCCGCAAGCTGGAACGCGAGATTCAGCGTTATAACATCGAAGCAGTGTTTGCCACCCCAGCGATTCTGGCGGACTTGGGCTACGAGATTTTCCGGATGGTCGAAGTGGAAGATCTGAATGATCCGGAATTGCTCGAGAATCTCGCACGCGCCTTACACCAGGACTATTGTGCGCGGCGAAAAAAGGAAGGCGACACGCCTGATACGAATCGATCGCTGGCTGACTTTGACGAACTGCCGGATGATTTGCAGGCGTCAAACTACGACAACGCCGCCACGATTCCTCGCAAGCTGCGCAAGATTGGATATGGCCTGCGAAAACTGCCGCCGGGCGAACAACCAGCGCTTCTGAAATTAACCGAGCAACAGATTACCGAGATGGGCAAGATGGAACACGCCCGTTGGAATTGGCAGAGGATCATGCAGGGTTGGATCTATGCACCTGGCCAAAAAAAGGACATTGAGAACAAAACAACGCCCCACCTCGTGCCGTGGACCGATTTGCCCGAGGAGATCCGAGAGTACGACTTGGAAACGGTGCGGCTGATTCCCAAGCTGCTCCAGCAGGCGGGATACGAAGTGTACGGGCAAGCCTGAGAGTAATCAGAGCCTGCCTTCGTTGCGGTGAGAAGGGTCGCGCATCGATTGCCGAAACCGTCCGCAGTTACATCGATCACCAACGGGAGCATCATCAACGCCAATCATTTGAGGACGAGTACCTGGAGCTTCTTCGTCGCCACAAAATCGAATTCGATCCGCGGTTCGTGTTCGAGCAGGAAATCATTGGGTGATGGACCTGCCGTCGCTTTGCGACTCGAAATCTGACGTTCGGTAGGTTTCCTCGGACTAGCGTCCGAGGCTTCAGCATGCCACTGCTTCGCAGTTGATCCCGCTTGCTGTGCGACGTTTCATTAGAGGCGGCGGTCCAAGATACGGGACACACTCCGTGGAACCGGTAAAATCCTGTCCGCAGTGCCACAGAACGCTCGTTGATACAGTGCTCCCATTGATTAGGTGGAGAGTACTGCGAGACGGAGGGACCATCCCAGCGATACGAACTCAACACGAAACCAATGGTGCCACTGATTTGCCACTGATCGATTTTCAGTGGCAGAGTCGGTTTTCGCCCGATGAGCGAAAACCTCGCAAAAAACAGTGCGGCCGAGAGGACTCGAACCTCCACGGGATTAACTCCCACTAGGCCCTCAACCTAGCGCGTCTGCCAGTTCCGCCACGGCCGCGTCTGTGCTTTGCAGATTGTGAAAGTTTCGCAGAATCGTCGTACCCGTCAACGCCTCTAGCGATCACTGGCGCCATTCCGTACGACATTCAGGCCGGCTGTGAGGTTCGCGACAACTCTTGACATGGCTAATCGCCGCACCCTGATGCGACCCGTGACCAGTGGGGGCATGCTTTCGGGCCCCTCACGAACCTCCGAGATGCTGCCGGAATGCTATTCTGGGCCTGTCTCTGTGACCTGAATTCACGGGATTCGCGGCGAACGTTGCTGAAGTAGAATGGACGCCTTGACTGTTGCACCCTCAATTTGAAGAGTCGAACCGCAGCGATCTGATATGAACGAGAACGCTCAAGACGACACTTCGCGCGTACGCTTTTCCATTCTGACAAAGCTGACTCTGTTTGTCGCGTTGATCGTGATCGTATCTGTCACGGCCACCAACTTGATCGGCTTCCGCTTTACGCGTGAGAGCCTGACCAGCCAGATTCACGAGCGACTGCATACGGTCGCGCATGATCGTGAGCAACGATTGAAGGCCTATGTCAATCAACAAAAGGAACGCATTGCCCTGGTCGGCAGCCGAACAAGGCTAAGAAAATACCTGGCCGACCGCTTGCTTAAACCCGATGAGAGCGGCGATTTCCTGGCAGGAACGCAACGTATCCTCAAGGACGCCAAACGCGGTATGGACGAATTCATTGATATCTGGATCACCGACCCAAGCGGGACGGTCGTCACGGCTACCAATGACGAATACATCGGCGAGTCATTTGCCGACGATCCTGACTACCAACAAGGTAAACTTGACAGTCACCTGGGGACAGCAAAATTCGTTGTTGATCATTACCAAGCACTCTTGACTTCGCCGGCAACGACGAACGACGGACAGTTTTTGGGGGTCATCATGGTGCTGCTTGATCTGAATGGATTGGTAAACATCCTCAACGACTCAACAGGACTGGGAGAAACGGGCGAAGTCATTGTGGCGCGCAAGGATGGCGAGAACTTGCGTTATCTGATCGACGCACCATCATCGGGCCAAGCCGGCATCAAGCAAGAAACTGGCAAAGCGATGGTGAGGGCGATCGAGGAAACAGATTTCGGCCAAGCTTTGGAATCCTATGACGGAAGAGACGTCTTGGTTGCTTGGCGATGCATTCAATACCAAGACCCCGACTTTCAGCGTTGGGGCATGGTGGTCAAGATCGATGCGGATGAAGCTTATCAGCCGATCGTGGCGCTGCAAATGCAACAGCGGGTTATGCAGGCGGTGCTGCTGGCCGTCGGCGTGCTGGTCGCATTCGCTCTGGCGCGTCGTTTTACGCGCCCGGTCAAACAGATGGCGGCGACCGCCAATCAGATTGTCGCCGGTAATCACGATGCTCGTGTCCCGATTGAATCGGCGGATGAACTTGGACAGCTAGGTCTTGCCTTCAATCAGATGACTGACAACTTAGTGAGGTCCAATGAAACACTGGAGTTGCGAGTCGAGGAACGTACCACAGAATTGGCGGTCGCGAATCAGCAATTGAAGGTCGCCAAAGACCAAGCCGAACAAGCAAATTTGGCAAAGAGTGTTTTTTTGGCCAACATGAGCCACGAGATCCGTACACCAATGAACGGGATCATTGGCATGGCCGACTTGCTGCAAGATACGCAATTGCGTCATGAGCAACGGGAATACCTGTCGGTAATCCACGATTCCGCCGATTCCTTGCTGGGTCTGCTGAATGACATTTTGGATTCCTCGAAAATCGAAGCCGGCAAACTCGTGCTTGAGAGGATTAGCTTTAGCTTGCGCGACTGTGTCGGCCAAGCGGGAAAGACGCTGGCGATTCGCGCCGCACAAAAAGGGCTGGAAGTCTTGGTTCGCGTCGATCCCGAGTTGCCGGATCGATTATTCGGTGATCCCGGTCGATTGCGGCAAATCTTGACAAACCTGATCGGCAATGCGATTAAGTTCACCAATGAGGGGCAAATCATCGTCGACGTTCGGCCCAATCACGTCAGCGATGACCAGGCTGATTTGACTTTTTCGGTCATTGACACTGGAATCGGAATTGAAAAGGAGAAACAGGAAAGAATCTTTCGCGCCTTTGAACAGGCCGACATGTCAACGACGTGCCAGTATGGGGGCACCGGTCTTGGCCTGGCGATCTCCCGTCAACTGGTAGCGATGATGAACGGAAGGATTTGGGTTGAAAGCGAACCGGGAGTCGGGACCACTTTTTATTTCACGGCCGTGTTGGAGATCGACAACAATCCGGCGCCGGCTGAGCTTGCCGATCCGTCAGCGCTGAATGGATTGCGTGTGCTTGTTCTGGATGACAATCAAACAAACTTGCGAATCTTCAAGGAGATTCTGGAGAATTGGGGCTGCATACCGCTGTTGGCCGAGCAAGGGCAAAGCGGCTTGGAACAACTACGGCTTGCCGTGCAACAAGGAATGCCGGTCGACCTGATGGTCCTTGATTTCATGATGCCGGAAATGGACGGCTTTCAGTTCGCCACCCTTGTGCGGGAGGACCCTCAGTTGGACGGGCTGAAAATCATCATGGTCTCCTCGGCCGTGCAGGGAGGTCATGCGGAACGCTGCCAAGATCTGAAGATCAATCGCTACATGACGAAACCGGTGATACAGTCGGAATTGCTGGATTCGATTTTGGAGACGATTGGCGATCGCGCGAGTGTTGACACAGAAGCGAACGACGTGGATGAGGAGCCGAGCGAGTCGCCTGGACTGAACATCTTGCTCGTCGAGGACGGTTTGGTCAATCAACGAGTTGCGGTGGGCCTGTTGAACAAGTTAGGACACGCAACCGACATCGCAAACAATGGCCAAGAAGCAATGGAAGCATTGGAACGTAAAACCTATGATGTTGTGCTGATGGATATCCATATGCCGATCATGGACGGGTTTAAAACAACCCAGGTGATTCGCGAGCGGGAACAAATGACGGATCAACATCTGCCGATCATTGCGATGACCGCGGACGCGATGAGCGGTGATCGTGAGCGATGCATCATGGCAGGCATGGACGACTATATCGCCAAACCCGTCCGGGCGAGCGTCTTGAAACAAGTGCTCGCACAATTCGCCTCGCAGACGTGAGCTCTGACCTGACCGCTTCCAAGGGCACCGTGTGGAAAGATCCTGATCGCGTACAATGTCGGTTTTACGGGTACTTTCGCGCGGGAAAATCATGGTTTGGGAGTGGTCAACGTTCGGCAGACGCCTCGGCGGGGGTAGCGGCATCGGAGAACTGATGGCCGATTTGGGAGAAGCCCTGGCGAGCGGCGGTGATCGCGTTCGCATGCTGGGCGGCGGCCAACCGGCACACATTCCCGAAATGGACGCGTTATGGCGCAAGCGGATCGAGCAAATCGATGCCGAGCCGGGTGGCTTGGAGCACATGCTGGGCAACTACGAGCCACCGGCCGGGAACTCTTGCCTTTCGGGAGTCACTGGCCGGTCTGTTTCGACGGGAGTATGGCTGGGAAATTGGACCGGAAAACGTGGGAGTCACCGTTGGCGGGCAATCAGCTTTTTTCCTCATGTTCAATGCTCTCGCCGGGCAATTTGACGATGGACGGAAAAAGAAAATCCTGCTGCCGCTGGTGCCCGAGTACATCGGATACGCCAATCAATCGATCAGCAGCGATATGTTTCGCGCCGTCAAACCGCGAATCGAGATCACGCGCGAACATGAGTTCAAGTACCACGTTGACTTTGACAATCTGCATGTCACTGACGAGATTGCGGCCATCTGTGTCTCGCGGCCAACCAATCCTACCGGGAATGTTCTGACGGATGACGAAATCTCGCGCCTGGCACAACTGGCTGCGGAGCATGACATTCCATTGATCATTGATAACGCCTACGGGGCGCCGTTTCCGAATGTGATCTTTACGGAAGCCACGCCCGTTTGGGATCAAAACATCATTCTGACACTCAGCCTATCCAAGATTGGACTTCCCGGCACGCGTACGGGAATCGTGATCGCGCGAGAAGATTTTGTCAGCTCGTTGTCGTCGATGAATTCGATTGTTGGATTATCGAATACCAACATCGGGCAAGCGCTTGTTCGCCCGCTGATTGAATCCGGTGAAATCCTGCGGTTGAGCAACGAAGTCGTTGAGCCGTATTACCAAAAGAAGTCCGAGCAGACACAGCGGTGGGTACGCGAGTTTTTTGACAGTTCGTTGCCTTATCATGTGCATCGCAGCGAAGGCGCATTTTTCTTATGGCTGTGGTTCGAGGGGCTGCCGATCACTTCACGCGAATTTTACGAACGATTGAAGCAACGCGATGTGTTGGTTGTTCCCGGCAATTACTTTTTTTTTGGGATCGATGATGAGCCTTGGCCGCATCGCAACGAGTGCCTGCGCGTGAGTTTTACGATGGGGGAAGAGGTCGTCCGTGAGGGCTTTCGAATCATCGGCGAAGAAGCCGCCAAAGCGTATCGGGGCTAAGAAGACATCGACACGCGAAAACTGAGTTGCCGTCGTCAACTTGCCACAGGGCACATTCACTGGGGCGGATCGACAGCAACGATTTGATCGCGCATGTGGTCCAAGATCAGCGGAAGGAAAATAATGCCCGTGTAGTGATTGGCGAGCAGTTTGATGTGATGCGAGGAATCCAAATGTGCTGCCGCCGCCAGTGCCGACGCATTTTTCATCGGCACGACCGTATCGAACGTGCCCGAATAAAGCCAGGTTCGGTCAGTGTTCAGTCGATGTGCAAGCCGAGTTGGTTCGATGTGGTAGACGATCGAGCGAAGTTTCTCTCCCGAGAGTCCAGCACGACTGAGTCGTTCGCGCACTTTGGCTGCATCTTTTTGGCCATTCTGAATCATGTCGAAAAGCTCGCCGCCGGCCAGCGTCAAGAAAACGCTGTCGTAGCCGTCATCCAAGGCAGCCGATGTCGCCGACACAAACCCACCAAGGCTGGTGCCCTGCAGAGCGATATGCGATTCATCGACCAGCGGCAATGACGCGACTGCATCCCGTGCGCGGCGCACATCGGCGATCGCCTGTCGGATCAAGGTAAAGAACAGCTTGTCGTCTGGGCGTTCGCCTTCCCGGCGCTGGCCATAGTAGGGCAAATGAACCAGAAAGGTATGGAACCCTCTGTGGTGTAGACCGCGAGCGAACATCCGCCCAACCGTCATCCCACTTCCGGATTCATGAACAACCACCACTGCACGCGCAGGGATCGGTTGTTGTTGATCGTCGCGGACAACATACCACTCCATCGACACTGAATCATTGCGATCGTCGCCGCTGATGATCGGCGACGGAAAACGCACCAGCGCGTCGCCGCAACCGGCGACGGCGGGCGATTGGCACGTCGTGACAAATTTCGATGGCTTCCAGGTCAATCCATTCAAGCAGTCTCTTGCATCTCTGGAAGCTTCGGCTCCGACATTGATCGAGTCAGCCGATGCAAACGACTTGCCAACAATCCCACCCAGTCCCGCAACCGCGGTCTCTTCGGCGCAGCAATTTGCCACCAACAGAACGAGCGCAGCCAAGTGGACGAATCGGGAGAAACGCATGGGTGATCACTCCGCGGCCGATGCTGCTAAGACTGGTGTTGGCGTGCGCATCGATTTCAATAACGTCCGCACATCGATTCTGACGTAGGGACGTTCGGCGGCCGGCCGTTGATGATCAGCGTTCGCAACGTACATGACGCCGTCTTGAGGTACGAACAGGACGTTGTGAAGATTCGACTCCATCGCCACCGGCCGACTCATCAACCACTTTGCCATGTCCAAATCGATCTTGCCATGATGCTGTTGGACTCGACCGCGCAACGTTTCCAGTCGACTTCCGGCCGACAACACGACCGCGTCCTCAATTCCATCGCCAAGCAACGGGTGCGAATCGCCTGGATTGATGAATTCCAATGATTGGGACGTGGCCGCGACGCCCACCGCCTCATTGGTCTTGCCATCGGCGAAGACGTAAAAGTATTCGCACGTTCGCGGACTACGAGCCCACAACGATTTCACTTCCGCAAGCGTCGAGCATTCTTCCATCGCGCGTCGCATCAGCGTCGCCATCGGCACGCCATCCCATTGCCCTTCGCCGCGACCGCCCATCTCTCCCAGCGATACGCCGCGATCGTTCATGCCGCTGACGCTGCCGATGAAACCCGCGTATCCGACCGTGGCGAAGGGAATTTTTCCGTCAACGGAGATGATGAAGGTCGTCGCCGAATCTTGAAGTCCAATCGTGGTCATGTAGTCGAGTACGCGACCGTGGTACAGCTTTCCATCGATGGTCGCACTTCCGAACACGGCGAAACCTGAGCAATGAAATAGCTCGGGAAATACATTGACGACTTGCACCAATTCTCGATCCCAACCGATAGCATCCGCCAGCGCCAGTGTTTCCTGCTTGTGGTCCTCGGGAATGTGCGGTTCCAACCGTTTGTACGCAGCCTGCAGATCGTGCTGGAACCAGCGACCGCTCTCGATCGTTTGCGCGATTCCAAACATGTGAATGACGGAATCGATGCAGCGCAGCGATTCCTGTTTTAAGAGTTGACCGTGAGCACGACCGACTTGCTGGGGCGTCCCCGACAACAGCGCGACGCGATGCCCGTTCATCCATTTCAGTTGCCCATGGGCAACTTTTTGTTCGCGCTGCCCGGGCATGGTTAGCGATGGCGAGGGTGCGAGTACCTCGAAGGCCCGACGTAGGCCTCGCGTGAAACAACGCTCGATTTCGTCGCGATTGAGATGCACGACGTTCGCACCAGCCAACTCGGCGGCGACGTCAACCGGCGTCACCGATTCGCTCAGTCGGATTCGCAAGCGAGATTCGTGCAGCTTCAAATCAAAGCTTGTCGCATTCGAGGCAAACGTGATCGAAGCGTCGTTTCCCACCGCATACCGATCATGACTCTTGTCATACTTCAACGGCAACAACGTTCGCAGCGCGGTCGACACAAGTCCCGGATCGCTTGCCGATATGACGGGTAGATAAATCGCCAACACGGTCCCGGGACTGATGATGCGGGACGCAATTCCTTGGGGGCTGAGGATATCTTCGCCAGTCAATGGACCGTCACCGACGAATGCGGTCTTGTGCAGAGGTAGGATCATCGCCGTGCGATCGGGGCGGCGGTACAGTTTGAGCCAGTAGTCTTGATGCCGAATATCAAGATCGAACGACTCGGAATCGATCTTGGCGAAGTGTGCGGTGACGTCGTGTGTCTTGTCGCCAGCAACGAACTTGAGCTTCGTTGAAAGCGTGAACGAATCTCGCTGTCCGGCAACGCACTGGACGAACGGCGCCAACTGTTGCGTTAGCTCGTCTTGTTGAAGTGGTGCCTCGGCCAACAACGCGGGACTTGAGATGACCGCCAAGAGGCAGATGAGAAGCGGCGTTGGACGTACCATGAAAGGGGTCTCGATCGGCAACGTGAAGGAAAAAGGAAAAAGTGCTAGTGAGACAAATCTCGCATATAAATTCTGGCTCCCCTCGCCCCGCTTCGGAGAGAGGGGCCGGGGGCTTGTCATTACCCACATTTTTTTGATCCTGAAATGATCACAGATAGTAGCCGTAGGTCGCGTAGCGCACCTACGGTCAACGTATCGTTTTCCGTGTTTTCGACCGCGAAGCGGGTCGCAGACCTGCGCTGTCGCGCCGATCTGCGACACCCCTCGGGGTCGATTCAGGTTGATCTGAACACGATCCGTAGGTGCGCTGCGCGACCTACGGCTACTATCTTGGACCGCTTGGGACGTCGATTTAATTATTGCAGGACTCTCGGTAGTGGACGTGGCTACACGTCCGCCAAACGGGATCTTTGGCAAGATCCACTACGTCAGTAATACAATCGACGTCCCTCGCGGTCGAATAGCAAGAAATACCAGAGGGAGACTGTTTCGTGACTAAGCGTCCGAATGCCGGCAAGCCAGTGACCGAGGGGAGGTAGAAATCACCAATACGGGTGCGGTTTTTGCCGGAGGCCCGCATCAGCAGCGATCAGATCGGCACTGCGGATCCGAAATCCTCGATTCACCGAGGTTCAAATGCCGCCGAAATGCCCGCCATTGAGGGCATTGGCCCGGTTGAACTTGGCGTCGGACGTGCGACAATCCCGTTATCGATGGACCGTGTGTGGATGAATCGCCAACGTTGTGGGGACTTGCAGGAATTCGTCAGGGTCCGAGGGCAAGAACATGTGACATTCCGGCGATCCGTGCGGTTGTTGTCGGTCGCGCTCGTTATCTGGTCGCCACGTCCTTGATCAGGATGGCCGGGTTTACCCCACGTGGTGCGAGTAGAGAGGTCGTTCTTGACCGCCACCTACGATCAACACCGCTATCCTGGCCCCTTATTTCGTGCCCTCGCATTATCCACGGTTCATGGGCGACCACGACGAGCGAGCGGAGAATGGATCGCCCGTCGCGAGTTCTACGATACACTCGACCAACGCGCTGCGTTTCGACGCGAACACCTGAGACAGGCCTCCTTGATGTCAGACTTTCACCGAACCGCCACCACGCCGCGTCAAATGCGCGACCTGACGTTAAGCGGCGAAAGTTTAACGATCCAACAAGTCAGTTCGGTTGCTCGCGGTCAAAGGAACCTGTTGATCACCGAGGACAAGTCGGTTCGGGAGCGAATGCGGGCCGCCGAAGCATTGGTCCACGAGGCGGTCGAGGAAGGATGGCGGGTCTATGGAGTCACGACCGGCTTTGGCAGCATGTCTGAGGTGCCGGTACCGGGCGAGTTCGCGGCGGCTTCGCAAGCCAACTTGCTCTCGTTTCTCGCCACAGGTGCGGGTCGACCGATTGATCGACAGCATGTTCGTGCGGCCATGTTGCTGCGTGCGAACATGTTGTTGCGAGGCGTCTCGGGCGTGCGGCTGGAGATCGTCGAGCGTTTGGTGACTTTCCTGAATGCGGATGCCGTGCCGGTCGGTGTGCGAGTTGGGTTCGATCGGTGCCAGCGGTGATCTTGTGCCGTTGGCCGCGATCGCACGCGCGATCACCGGCCAGGGAGGATCGAGTCGTGTGATGTTGGGACAGCGAGGTGTCGACAGCCAAACCGCGCTGGCCGAACTCGGCCTGGAGCCGTTGGAGTTGATTCCCAAGGAGGGGCTGGCGATCGTCAACGGCACTTCGTTTTCTTCCGCGATCGCCGCGAACTGTGTGCAGTCATCGCGACAGTTGATGGCGATCGCGTTTGCCTCGCACGCGATGATGCTCCGAGGACTGTGGGGGCACGACGAACCGTTCTTGCCGTTCGTGCACGAGTGCAAACCGCACCCGGGCCAGCTTTGGTCGGCGACGACATGATGCGTGAGTTGTTGCATAGCGATTCGGAAACGGACGCCGAGCGATACCCGATCAGGCTCACCTGCAGGACTGCTATTCGCTGAGGTGTTTGCCGCAGTACATGGGCCCGATCGTCGAAGGCATGGCCCGCGTCAGTCAGGTGGTTGAGCGCGAGATGAATTCGGTCACGGACAATCCATTGGTCGATGGTCAGCACGAGAGGTTTTACCAAAGCGGAAATTTCCTCGGTCAATACATCGGGATCGCGATGGATGACCTCCGCCGTTTTCTGGGACTGTTGGCCAAACATCTCGACGTGCAGATCGCTCGGTTGGTCGCGCCCGAGTTCAATCACGGGCTACCCGCCTCGCTGCACGGCAACGGCGATTTGTCGTTCAACATGGGACTCAAGGGGCTGCAGATCACGGGCAATTCGATCATGCCGCTGCTGACCTATTACGGGAACCCGCTGGTCGAGCATTTTCCGACCCATGCCGAACAGTTCAACCAGAACATCAACGGACTGAGTTGGGGTTCGGCGAATCTGGCGTCCCAGTGCGTGGAGCTGTTCACGCACTACACGTCGGTGGCGTTGATCTTTGCCGTCCAAGCCGTCGACTTGCGAGCCACCAGCTGCACGGTCACTACGACGGGCGAGCCTTGATCGGCCCATCGCTGATGCCCTTGTACGAGGCGGTCTACGAAACCTTCGGCTGTCGCGAGAATGACGTTTCGCCATTGGTGTTCAACGACGCGGACCAGTCGCTGGAAGACAACCTGGCGCGGCTGTCCGAGTGCATCGTCAAGGAAGGATCGATTGT
Source organism: Pirellulaceae bacterium (assembly GCA_963714715.1). Taxonomy (GTDB): domain Bacteria; phylum Planctomycetota; class Planctomycetia; order Pirellulales; family Pirellulaceae; genus JBFJVZ01. The sequence goes on from CAVQPV010000001.1 coordinate 180,676, forward strand.
GACGGCGGTGAAACCGATCATCGATTCACTCGACCAGTTCATCCAGGATAAAGCTAACGTCGATGCGACGCAGCTTAACATCATCTGGTGCTGCCATCAACATTTGCGAAAACATCATCACCGGATCGCGGTTGTTCCCCGATCGCGACGCGATCGTCTTTGATGATCAAGCGTTTGACTTACGCCGACATCGAGCGTCTGTCGGCCCACGCGGCCCACGTCCTGCGAGAGCTCGGGGATCGAGCACCAGGACCGTGTTGCGCTGGTGATTGCCCAATGTTCCGGCGTTCGTCGTGTGGTATTACGCCTGCCTGCGGTTGGGCGCGATCGCCGTTTCGATCAGCACCCGTCTGAGCGGCGAAGAAGTGGCGTTCATCCTTTCCGATTGCGGCGCGAAGGTCGTGTCGTCGGCGTGCCGACACCGACGAGTTGCTCGAGTCGATCGCCGGCCAGCGACCCGCGGTCTCCGCACGTCATTTCGGTCTCCGAGGATGCATCGCAGGTCGGCGGCCAGCCGCTTCGGTCGGGCGAGTCGATCGGCGGGCGCTTTCGCGAACATGGAGCCCGATCAACCCGCGACGATCCTGTACACGTCGGGCACGACCGGCTTTCCAAAGGGCGCCACGCTGTCGCATCGCAATGTGCGGGCGACGATGCACGCGTTCAATCATCTCTGCGGCATGCAGCCCGAGGAATGCTTGTTGCTGTCGGTCCCGCTGTTTCACTGCTACGGTCAGAATGCATTGCTGAACTCAGGACTGAACGTGGGTGCCACGCTCGTGCTGCAACGTCGTTTCGATCTCGGCGAATCGAAGCGGCTGATCGCGGATCATGGGGTCACGATGTTGTTCGGCGTTCCGACCACGTTTCAGCTGATGCTGGAGAGCTGTGACCGAGCGACTTGAGGTCGATTCGATACTGCTTTTCGGCCGCAGCCAAGTTGCCGGAGCAATTGGGGCACGCCTGGCTTGAGAAATTCTCAGATGCCGATCTTCGAGGGCTACGGACTGACCGAGACCGCTCCCTTTGCCAGCTACAACCATCGCCTGCAGTTCGTCCCCGGATCGATCGGAACGCCCGTGGACCTGGTCGAAATGAAGATTGTCGATCCCGAAACCGGGCAGGAGTGTCCTGCCGGGACGCCGGGCGAGATCGCGATTCGCGGACCCAACGTGATGCTCGGTTATTGGAATCGTCCCGATGAGACGGCAGCGGCCATTCGCGATGGCTGGTTCTATTCGGGTGACATCGGCGAGATCGACGAGCAGGGTTACTTTTACATCGTCGACCGATTGAAGGACATGATCGTGGTCAGCGGCTTGAAAGTCTTTCCGGCGGAAGTCGAACGAGTGCTGCTGGATCATCCGGCCGTGTCCGAAGCGGCCGTGGTCGGATTCGCCGACGCCGTGCTGGGCGAGAAAGTGGTGGCGCTTTGTCGTGCCGGCATCGGGGGCGGCGACGACGCAGGATGAGATTCGCGGCCATTGCCAAGCTCATTTGGGATCGTACAAAGTACCCGGGCGAATCGTCTTCATGGAGGAACTGCCTCGCAATCCGGCCGGCAAGGTGCTGAAGACTCGGCTGCGCGAAATGGAACGATCAAGTCTGCGATCCGCAATCCGGTCAACGATCATGTTTCGCTCGCTAAGACTGAGAAATCGTCCGATTTGCCGGTCATTGGCCCGCTGATCGAACGTTTGCAAGCCACGCATCCAGCCAGTCGTGAGCGGCTCTTCACCTCATTGCTTCAACACGAATTGCAATCGTTAACGGGACAGTCCGAGCACCCAACGTGGATGAGCCCATCATCAACGATGAAATCGACTCGCTGATGATCGTCGAATTCCGTGACCGCTTGCAGCTTCAAGTTGGCTCGCAGATCCAGTTGCCCGCGACGATCGTGTTTGATCATCCAAGGCTCTCTGACCTCGCAGCACACTTGCTCGCTTCGTTTGAGGGGAGCGAGAAAGTCGTGCCAAGCCGCCATCAACCTGAAGCCCCGGCTCAGCGGCAGCTTCGCCCTGCCAGTCCTGCAGACGACACGGAACCGATCGAAGAAATGTCCGAACAACAAGCGATGGAAGCCCTCCTCCGCGAAGTCAACGATTGATAGAGACAGCATGTCGAACACTCCCGAGCAAACGTCATCTCTTTCGCCCACCAAGCTGGCGCTGCAGAAGATTCGCGATCTGAAGCAACAGCTGGCCGAGGCCGAAGGCAAACAGAACGAGGGGATCGCGATCGTTTCGATGGCGTGTCGTTTCCCACGTCGCTCCGACAGTCCCGAAGCGTTTCTGGGATCAGCTGATCGGCGGGCGCTGACGAAGTCGGCGAGGTACCGCCGGACCGCTGGGATATCGAAGCGTACTTTGATGCGGATCCCGAGACGCCGGGACGAATGTACGCCCGCGAAGGTGCGTTTCTTGGACAGCATCGATCAGATGGATGCTGATTTCTTCGGGATCTCGCCGCGCGAGGCAACCTGGGTCGATCCGCAACAACGGTTGCTGCTGGAAGTCAGTTGGGAGGCATTGGAACGGGCCGGCTGGCCGTCGGATGTCGTCGGTCGACGAACCGGCGTCTTCGTCGGCTGGATGCACAATGATTATCAGAACGAATGCAGCGATTCGCTGCTGAATCTGAATCCCTACATCGCGACCGGTTCGGCGGGCAGTTTTCTGTGCGGACGACTCTCTTATCAACTCGGACTGCAAGGACCCAGTCTGGCGGTCGACACCGCCTGTTCGTCGTCCCTGGTGGCGCTCCATTTGGCCTGCCAAAGTTTGCATCGCGGCGAATGTGATCGCGCGCTGGTCGGCGGCGTCAACGTGATGGCATCGCCGAAGACGACCGTCCTGACCTGCAAGTTGAAAGCGTTGTCCCCCGGCGGACACTCGCGCGCCTTTGACGCCCGCGCCGACGGTTATGTGCGCGGTGAAGGTTGCGGCGTGCTGGCACTGCGACGACTTTCCGATGCACAGCGCGACGGGGATCCCATCTTGGCGGTCATTCGTGGATCGGCGATCACCCACAACGGTTACGGCAGCGGTTTGACAGCGCCCAGTCCCGAAGCACAAGAACGCGTGATTCGCGAATGCCTGCAACAAGCCGGCATCGATCCGGCGCGGGTGGACTATTTGGAGGCACATGGAACGGGAACCGAATTGGGCGATCCGATCGAGATGCAGGCAGCCGCCGCGGTGCTCGCCGAAGGCCGCGATCCGAAAATCCCTTGCTGGTCGGCTCGGTGAAGACCAACATCGGTCACCTGGAGGCGGCGGCCGGCGTCGCCGGCTTGATCAAAACGGTGCTGTCGCTGCAGCACGGCAGCATTCCGCCGCATTTGCATTTTGAACAACCCAATCCGCACATTCCCTGGGATCAGATTGCCGGTCAAGATCGTCGACCAAGTGACCGATTGGCCGCAAGCGGGCGTGCGTGTTGCCGGAGTCAGCGCCTTTGGGATGAGCGGCACCAATGCGCACGCGGTGCTGGAAAGTCCGCCAGAGCCAACGGCGTCAGCCACAGATATCGTGGTGCCAAAGGCCGCAACTGAAAGCCCGCGGCGAGCACCGTCGGCTCAGATGACGCGGCATCATCTGCTGGTACTCAGCGGAAAGGCGAACGAGGCCGTTCAGCAGCTTGGCGGGCGCCTCCGCGAGTGGCTCGAGCAGAATCCCGATGCGAACTTGGCTGATGTTTGTTACACCGCCGGCGGCGGGACGTCGGCACTTCGAGCGACGCGCCGCATTGGTGGTCGATTCGATCGAGCAAACGGAAACGCTGCTAGGCCAACTCGAACGAGGCGTTGCGGCACCAGGGCTCTTTCTCGGCTCTGCCCGCTCGCAACCGAAAGTTGCCTGGCAGTTCACCGGTCAAGGTTCACAGTACGTCGGCATGGCCCACGGACTGTACCAGTCGCAAGCGGTTTTCCGCGAGACACTCGATCGCTGCGACCAGCACTTGCGTCAATGGCGCGAACGATCGTTGCTGGACGTGATGTTTCATGACGAAGCGTTACTGAACCAAACCACTTGGACGCAGCCGGCGTTGTTTGCCTTGGAAGTTGGTTTGGCCGAGCTGCTCAAAAGCTGGGGGCTGCATCCCGATGTGGTGTTGGGGCATAGCGTCGGTCAGTTCGCGGCCGCCTGTGTCGCGGGCATGATCGATTTGGAAGACGGTTTGCGTTTGATCAGCGAGCGCAGTCGTTTGATCGGTGCCTTGCCCAGTGGTGGGGCGATGGCCGCCGTCTTCGCGCCGGTAGCCGACATCCGGCAGAGCCATCTCGTCCCATGCAGACCTGTCGATCGCCGCGGTCAACGGTTCACACACCGTGATCAGCGGCCCTGAGAAATCAGTGCTGGCGGCGATGGCAGTCGTTTACCGAGAACAAAGTTCGCAACAAACGGTTGACCACTTCGCACGCTTTCCACTCGGCCTTGATGGAACCGGCGATGGACCAGTGGCAGCGCATTGCCGAGTCGATGAAGTTTCGCCGCGCCGAGATTCCGCTGGTCTGCAATGTTTCGGGCGAGCTGCTGGATGCCGATCGGATCCTGGATGGCGATTACTGGGGACAGCATCTGCGACAAGCCGTTCAGTTCGCCGACAGCGTGTCGACGCTAGCCGAGTTTGGTTGTGATGTCGTCGTTGAACTGGGACCGCAACCGATCCTGACCGGAATGGCCGCTACCTGTTGGCCCGGGACGCGTCCAGCGATGATTCCGCTTTGCGACACGATCAGGACGACTCCGAATCGATTCTCAGTGCGTTGGCGCAGCTGTACGCGCATGGTGCGACGCCAGACTTTGCCGCTCTGGAATCGTCCCAGCATTGCAAGCGGATCAAGCTGCCAACCTATCCGTTTCAGCGAAAACGCTATTGGGGACCCGCCAAGCCACAGGCGAGTCAAGCCGAGCGAGATTCGCAGCATCCGTTGCTGGGTAGCCAAACAACAGTTGGCCGGCGTGTCGGACGAGACCCGTTACGAAAACCATTTGGCTCCCGATAATCCTCGCTGGCTGGATGATCACAAGGTGTTCGGCGATATCGTTTTTCCGGGGGCCGGTTACGTGGAAATGGGATTGGCCGCCACTGCCGGCACAAGCCGTCTTGCATGACGTCTCTTTCGAGATGCCGTTGCGGCTGTCCAAGGCGACGTGTGTGCAAACGATCGTGCGATCGAAGCGAATCAACCAACTGCGATCGAAATCCATTCGACACCCGAGCAGGCCGGACACTGGACCAGAAACTTCTCCGCAACGGTTTCGATCGGAACGCGCCGGCGAATCCGGACACGATCCGCCGCGACGAGATTGCCAAGCGATGTCCACAGAAGATCGAGGCGACTGAATTCTATGATTCGGTTGGCGCGCTTGGGACTGCAATACGGACCACAGTTCCAGACGATCCGCCAGATTCACAGCGGTGAAGGCGAGGTGCTGGTCAAACTGCAAACCGATGGCGACCTGCTTGGTTATGTGATTCCGCCGATGTTGATGGACGGTGCCTTCCAGTCGCTTGCCGTGGGCTTGCTGCAGGATGCTGATTCGTCGTTTTATCTTCCCGTTGGTATGGAGCGGCTGGAATGTTTCAGCTCGGTTTCCGGCGAGGTGTGGAGTCACGCCCAGTGGCGTGATACCGAAGGCGACGTACGGACGGCCGACCTGACGCTGTTCGACGACGCCGGCATCGTCGCTCGCGCGAATCGAAAAACTGAAACTGCGGCCGGTTCGCCGCGCCGCGCTCCGGCAATTGGCGGGCTCCGGACCCGAACGCCTGATCTACTCGCTGCGTTGGCAGCACGCGACGTTGGAGGCAGGCAGCGATGAGCCCGAGCAATTGGATGATCGTTCGCCGGGCAACGAGCGACGAGCCCAATGCGGTTGGCCGACGCGCTGGCCGATCGCGGCCAACGCTGCATTGACGTGCAACTGCGATCGGAAGAGGGCCAGATCCCGAGTTCGATGGCGACACCTGCAAGATTACCGGGCGCGATCCCGATCAGTGGAGTGCTGTGCTCGATCACTATTTCCCAGCGGACCAACCGGCACGTTGGACGGTATGGTCTGGTTGGCGGGAAGCACGATAGTTCGCTGCGAACCAGACGGATCTGCCAGCGCACACGAAACTCGTTTGCACCAGCATGCTCGGTCTGCTTCATGGGCTGCGGCAAAACCGGATGGAACAGTTCTCTCGCGGTCTGCAGATCGTCACGCAAGATGGCATCGCCACCGATGAGACCAGAGTCGGTCTCGCCGCACATCAGTCAGTTTTGGGGTTTGGGTCGCGTCGTTTCGGCCGAGTATCCCGGTCTGCGGTGCCGGCTGATCGACGTTGACGACTTCAACACATCAATGTCATCACTGGTCGATCTGATTTTGACTGATTCGCACGAGAACCAGATTGCGTTGCGGTCGGGCCAACTAAACGTTCCGCGCCTGGTCTCCACGAAAACGGCTCCGCCACCGGGCGAGTTCTCCGTCGATTCGGATGCCTGCTACCTGATCACCGGCGGATTGGGAATGCTGGGTCGACAAGCCGCGCGGTGGTTGCGCGCCGCGGTGCGCGAAGGATGTGATCATGCTGTCGCGGCGGGAGCCAACCGATTCGACTCGCGACATCATTTCCGAGATCGAGCAGCAGGGATGCCGCGTCCATGTGCAGCTGGCCGACATCAGCCAGCGCGAGGACGTCACGAAATTGTTCAGCCGACATCAAGGCAGGAGTTGCCGCCGCTGAAGGGAGTGATTCATGCCGGCGGAGTGCTGGACGATGGCCTGATGGCCGAACAAACATGGTCGCGTTTCGAGTCGGTGTTGGCGCCCAAGCAAACCGGTTCGTTGTTGCTGCACGAGATGACGGCGGAGATGCCGTTGGATTTCTTCATTCTCTATTCTTCCGCCGCTTCGGTTTTGGGTTCACCCGGTCAAGGCAACTATGCAACCGCCAATGCCTTCCTGGATGGCTTGGCACAACAGCGCGTCGCGGCCGGGATTGCCGGCCTTGAGCATCAACTGGGGACCGTGGACCGAAGGCATGGCGGCCAGCGAAACCGTCGTTCGAAGTCTCGCGCTGCAAGGCCTGACGCCGCTGACGTCCGACGAGTCGCATCAGGTGATGGAACAACTGATTGTCAGCGGGGCCGTGCAGGCAACCGTTCTGGATGTGGATTGGCGGCGAATGCGTCAGCGACTGTCCGCGTTCGCCTTGCCCGTGCTGGACCTCGTCGCGCCGGATGTCTCGCCACGAGCGGCGGCGATTCAGTCTTGGTCGAAACGTTGCGCGCGGCTGACGACGCGGAACGAACGCAACTGATGACGACTCACGTGCAGAACGAATTGCAACAAATTCTTTCGCTCGACCGCAGCCACCCGAACTCGAAACTCCGTTGGCCGAATTGGGACTCGATTCGCTGATGGCGGTCGAATTGAGCACGCGGCTGCAGACAACAGCTGGAACCCGAGATCACGATCTCGCCGACGATCGCTTTCGACTATCCCTCGGCCGGCGCGTTGACGGGGCATCTGTTGAGTCTGCTGAAGGAGTTGCCCGAAGTCATTGGAACCGTGTCAGCGTCAGGGTGCAACACGGATCGCGATGACGTGGCCATCATCGGTCTGGGTTGTCGATTTCCCGGGCAGCGAACAACGCAGAGGAGTTTTGGCGGAACCTGTGCGATGGCGTCGATGCGGTCCGCGAGCTTGCCGGCGGACCGTTGGGATCTAGACAAGTACTACAGCCCCACGCCCGCAGCGGGCAAGATGTACACGCGCGAAGGTGGTTTCCTGGACGCGATCGGTGATTTTGACGCGGAGTTCTTCGGCATCTCGGCCCAGGAAGCGTGTTGGATCGATCCGCAACATCGCTTGCTGATGGAGGTCAGCTGGGAGGCGTTGGAGGATGCCGGAATCGCGCCGCATCAATCGGCCGAGTCCAACGTGGGCGTCTTCATGGGAATCATGTCCCAAGACTACGCCCAATTGGATGTGGATGACGAAGCCGGCATCATCGATGGCTTCCGCGGCGCCGGATTGTCTCACAGCGCCGGCGTCGGACGACTGAGCTACATGTTTGGCTTTGAAGGTCCCAGTCATCGCGATCGATTCGGCCAGCAGCAGTTCGCTGGTCGCGGTCTGCCAGGCAGCCAAGAGCCTGATCGAAAGCGAATGCAACATGGCGTTGGCCGGCGGCGTCAATGCGATTCTGACGCCCACCAATTCGCTGCTGCTGTGCAAGGCGGGCATGCTGTCGCCGGATGGTCGCTGCAAATCGTTTTCGGCCGCCGCGGATGGCTTCGGTCGCGGTGAAGGCTGCGGCGTCGTGGTGCTGAAGCGACGTCGCGATGCGCGAGCGCGACGGAGACCGGATCTTGGCCGTCATTCGCGGCTCGGCGATTTCGCATAACGGATTCAGCGGTGGCTTGACCGCGCCCAGCGGCCGCTCGCAGGAACGTGTGATTCGCCAAGCACTCGACAAATGCGAACGTCAACGCCGCGGATATCGATTACCTCGAGGCGCATGGCACCGGCACCGAATTGGGCGACCCGATCGAGATGGGCGCCGCCGCGACCGTCTTGGGACAAGGCCGCAGCAAAGAGAAACCCGTTGTTGGTCGGATCGGTCAAAGCGAACATCGGTCACCTGGAAGCCGCCGGCGGCATCTCCGGACTGATCAAAGTGGTGCTCTCGATGCAACATGGAGTGATTCCGCGACAACTGCACTTCGACCAGCCCAGTCCGCACATCGCCTGGGATCGCATTCCCGTCAAGATGGTTACCGAGCCGACGCCTTGGCCGAATCGCGACAAACGAACGGCGAGTGTCAGTGCGTTGGGAATGAGCGGCACCAACGCCCACGTTGTCCTTGAGTCGACTGTCGAACGGCCAAGCGGAAGCAACGAGACGTCGAGCCACGCTCGCACCACTTATTGGTGCTCAGCGGGAAAACGGCTTCAGGTCTCCACCGAGTCGCGAAACAATACGGCGATTGGTTCGAGGAATCGCCCGACGTCGATCTGGCGACGCCTGCCACACCGCGGCGGTCGGCCGCAGACATTGGGAACATCGCGCCGCGGTCGTGTTGGATTCGGCAGAACAGGCGCCGAGTCTGCTACGCGCACTCGAACAGGGCGAAAACGCACCTGGATTGATGCAGGGTCAGGCCCGCAAGTCGCCGAAACTTGCCTGGCTGTTCAGCGGCGACGGATCCGAGTACCTCGGCATGGGTGAAACGCTTTATCGCACTCAGCCTGTCTTCCGCGCCGTGGTCGATCATTACAACGAGCAACTGTGGCAAGACCGAGAAGGCTCGTTGCTCGACGCGATGTTCCACGACGAGACACTGCTGGCGGCAAACGATTTGGAAGCAGCCGGCACTGTTTGTCTTGCAGGCGGCACTGACCAAACTGTGGCAAAGCTGGGGCGTGGAACCTGACGTCGTGCTCGGCAACGGCGTGGGGCAATACGCGGCGGCCTGCGTCGCCGGCGTGATGACTTGGGAAAATGGTCTCCGCTTGGTCGCGCCAGCGGAGCCGAGTCATCAGCGAACACTTGCAACCGGCGGCGGTCGCAGCGATGACCGCCGGCGAAGTCGACGCCGGCGCACCATCGCACGGGGATCCGTGGAGATTTCCACCGACTGCGCTCGACGAATTCGAGCAATTCGCCGATACGCTCGATTACTTCCCCGCCGATCGTCCGTTGGTCTGCAACCTGAGCGGCAAGGTTGTCCCGGTCCACCAATTGTTGGGCGGCAGTTATTGGAAACGCCACTTAGCAGAACCGGTTCGGCTGGGCGAAAGTATCCAAACGCTTGCCCAACAGGATTGCCAGCTCGCGCTCGAGATCGGGCCGAGTTCCACTCTCAGCCAATTGGCTGCCTCACAATGGCCGGCGCAGGCCCCGCAGTTCATGGCATCGCTTTGCCGGGGTGAAAACGATAACGCGTGTGTCTTGAATGCACTTGGGCAAATGTACGTCGGTGGCATGATGCCGGACTTTGCTGCGGTTGATCAACCTTGGCCGTACAAGAAGATCCATCTGCCAACGTACCCGTTTGAGCGAACACGATACTGGATCACTGATGTTTCCAAGTATGTCAACAAGAACTAGATCGACAACATCATCCTCAACAAGACGGATCAGGAGAAGAGCATGACCGCATCCAAGGGAACTTACGACGTCACGATTCTGGGCGGAGGTCTCGCTGGGCTGACATTGGCACGACAATTGACCAGCCAGGATCCCGAAATCAGCATCTTGATTTTGGAAAAGCAGGCCCATCCGGTCGACGAGGCCGCCTTCAAGGTCGGTGAGTCAACGATTGAAGTCGGCGCGCATTACTTGGCCGAGGAAGTCGGACTCAAGAAACATCTGGTCGACGAGCAGTTACCGAAGTTTGGTTTGCGTTTCTTTTTCAACAACGGAAAGGAATCGATCGCCCACGGTATCGAAGTCGGACTGAGCGAGTTCTTTCCGGCACCGGGTTATCAGGTCGACCGCGGTCGACTGGAAAATCATCTCGCTGAATCGCTGTCCGAGACGGGGGCAGAGTTCGTGACCGCGCAGGTCAAACAAGTCGACATTGCCACCGACGACGAGCCGCACACGGTTCACTACGTACGTGACGGGCACACCGCACACCGCACAATCGCGGTGGGTGGTCGACGCCAGTGGTCGCGCGGCCATCCTGAAGCGTCAATTGAACTTGAAGGAGGAAATTGACCACGAGATCAACGCGGCTTGGTTTCGCATCGGGACCGAGATTCGTGTCGATGAGTGGTGCGAAGATCACGATTGGCGGGCGCGTGCCGGCAAAGTGGCACGCCGCTGGCTGAGCACCAATCACATGCTAGGCCGCGGCTATTGGGTCTGGATCATTCCGCTTGTCTTCCGGGTCGACCAGCATTGGCATCGTCGCCGATCCTCGTCTGCATCCGCTGTCGAATTTCAATCGTTTCGAGTCGGCACTGCAGTGGTTGAACGAACACGAACCGATGTTGGCGGCAACCATCGAACCGCATCGCGACCAGGTCCAAGACTTTCAAGGCGATCAAACAAATCGGTCACGGTTGCCGCCAAGTATTCTCGCCGCGTCGCTGGGCGATCACGGGCGAAGCCGGCGTGTTTCTGGACCCGCTCTATTCTCCCGGTATCGATTACATCGCCATGGCCAACACCATGATCTGTAGTCTGATCGAGCAGGATCGCGCGGGAACGGCGATCGACTTGATCGCTCGCCCGCTATCAAGGGCATCTTCCTGAACCTGTTCCACGACAACTTGCAAACCTACCAGGACCAGTATCCGCTGTTCGGCAATGCACGCGTGATGTCGCTCAAGTACGTTTGGGATTACGCGTTGTACTGGAGTTTTCCGGCACTGTTTTATTTCAACGGCAAGATGACCGACCCGCTGTTCTTTAGCACCGTTCACGATGAAATCGAAATCGTGCGTGAGACTGAACAAGAAGATGCAGAAGTTCCTGCGTGATTGGGATGCCGTCGATGGCAGCCAGGACGTCGAGTCCGTGTTCGTCGATCAAAATGGGATCGGCATTCTGAAACAACTCAATGCCGACCTGCGCGATCGGCTGGACGACGATGCCTTGCAAATGCGTTTCCGCCGCAACGTCGGCATGCTGAAGGACCTGGCCGCGGAGATCACTTCGCCGAGTGACGCAATTACAACCCAACCTTACTTGGGAAGACGAAACGCGACGCCGCTCCCGGCATCGCTTGGACGGGTCTTCACGGCCTTGAATCTGTAGGAGAAACAACCAGACCTGACGCACAACTTCGACACAGATACCGATCACCGGAGGAGCTTTCAACATGAAAATCAGAAACAACGCAACACGGACGCAATGCAGTCTTACGACGTGACCATTCTCGGAGGCGGTTTGGCGGGCCTTTCGCTCGCATTGCAATGCCGGCAGGAGATGCCGCAGGCCCGGATCGTCGTTTTGGAAAAGAATCGCCATCCGGCCCCCGAAGCAGCGTTCAAGGTCGGTGAGTCGACCGTGGAAGTGGCCACGCACTATTTCACCAAGGTGCTGGGCCTGGAAGATCACATGCGCGAGGAACAGTTGCCCAAATTGGGGCTGCGATTCTTCTTTCGCGCCGGCGATAACTCGGCGATCGAGCGCCGCCTGGAACTCGGTGGACGAGACTTCCCACCCACACCCAGTTACCAACTGGATCGCGGTCGCTTCGAGAATTTTCTGGCCGAGCGTTGCCAATCCCTGGGAATCGATTTCATCGATGGTGCCAAAATCAAGGATGTCGAACTGGCACGCGGCCGCAAGAACCATCACGTGCAAGTACAGTCGTGACGATGTCGAGACGACAGTCCAGAGCCGCTGGGTCGCCGATTGCAGTGGGCGTGCGGCGATCCTGAAACGCAAACTCGGCTTGGAAAAGGAGATCACGCACCGAGCCAATGCGGCTTGGTTCCGGATCGGCAGCGGAAATCAAAGTCGACGATTGGTCTTCCGATCCCGCGTGGGAAGAGAACTATGATGCAAGAACCAACCCCCGCTGGCTGAGCACGAACCACTTGATGGGTGACGGCTACTGGGTCTGGCTGATTCCGCTGGCCTCCGGTTGCACCAGCATTGGCATCGTGGCCGACGAGGACACGCATCCGCTTCCGGATTTCAACTCTGCCGAAAAAGCACTTGCCTGGCTCGACAAGCACGAACCGCAGTGTGCGGAAAAGGTTCGCGAGCAGGAAGACAAGATGCAGGATTTCATCGCCATCAAACGGTATTCGCGCGAGTGCAAACAAGTCTTCTCTTCCCGTCGTTGGGGAATCACCGGAGAAGCCGGATTCTTTTTGGATCCGTTCTACTCACCCGGCAGCGATTTCATCGGATTTGGCAATACGTTCCTGTGCGAATTGATCAAACGCGACATGGAGGGCAAAAGCAATCGTATGCACGCCCGCATGTTCGACTTCCTTTACAAGCGAATGCACTACGGAACGGCCCCGGTTTATCACGACCAGTATCAGCTGTTCGGCGATCAGCAAGTGATGCCGATCAAGATTCTGTGGGACTACATGATTTACTGGACGCTCTCAGGGTACGTCTTTTGCCACGGAAAGACGTTTGATTTGAGCATGTATGGACGCCATTTCTTCAAACTCAAACGGCTTGATGAACTGAATCGGTTCATGCAGAAGTTTTTCCGCATGTGGCACGAGCAAACGCCGCACTGGGAATCGACCGGCGAGATCGATGCTTGGGAAATGCCGGTGATCATTGAAACGAATCGTGCCCTGCAGGACGAGCTTGACAACGGCGCCTACGCGGAGCGATTTGCGGACAACGTCGCGCAGATGGAAACGCTGTTTTGGGAAATCATCGACCATTCAGGTGTCCAGTGCAAAGTCCCTTTCAAACGGAAGCAACATGCCAAGTCGCTGAAAGGGTCCTTCAGTCTTCTGTTCGAGGCAACATTGCGAAGGCTAGATGAAACCGATCAAGCTGCAGAGCAACCACAATGCGCAGTCAAGCCGGTGTAGAGACGCTTGACGGTTTAGCCGCAACAAAGCGTTCGCGATCGCAGTCCGACCAGGGCTAGGTTTTTTTCGAAACATTGGCTGGATCGATCACGACCTGAAAGTCTGGCGACAGATAGGCGTGAGACTATTTGCACAACATCAATGGGCAATGAATCGAATGAAACGCCTCGTCTGGTTAGCGTCTTATCCAAAGTCCGGGAACACCTGGATGCGGCTGCTCTTGGCTGCATATCAACATCCGCGTGATCGGCCATTTCAGTTGTCTGATGCGTTTGGCATTTCGATGTCTGAATCACGTCGCAAAGAGTTTGCGTCGGCGGCAGGGCGGATAGACGATCCGGAAAAATCTCCGTTGAGCGAGGAAGAGCTGCTTCCTTTGCGTCAAACAGTACAGGAAAACCTGGCTGCCAAAGTCAGCCCGCCAACGGTGATCAAAACTCACAATGCGTTCGTGAAGGTGAAAGGTTATCCGATCATCCGTGCTGAAGTCACTCTGGGTGCCATTTACGTTGTCCGAAATCCTCTTGACGTTGTCGATTCACTTGCCGACCATTTCGGTGTTGATCACGATCGAGCAATCACGCTGATGGCGGACCCGAGACATCGGATCGGCTCGCCTCGTGAAGAACTCGTCACCCAGTACCTGCAGACTTGGAGCGGACATGTCAGGTCATGGCTAGAACAGCCACTTTTTCCCGTTCACCTTGTCCGCTACGAAAATCTGCAAGCGTGTCCATTGACGACTCTCCGAAACGTGGTCTCGTTTCTAGGTTGGCCAGTCGACAACAAGCGGCTCAAGGAGGCTGTCGAAGAAACGCAGTTTTCACGCCTTCAATCCGCGGAATCCACACTCGGGTTCAAAGAGCGGAGTAAACGCAGCCGGAGCGGTTCGTTTTTTCGTTCAGGTCAGGTTGGAGCGTGGCACAAAAAACTGACTGAGTCTCAAATTGCTTCCGTGGTCGACCACCACCATGAAACGATGGCGATGCTGGATTACGACCCGGAATGAGCTTCACTGGCCGCTTGGCAGAGCGTCATTTCCAGGATTTTTTTCCCGTCACTGCGGAACGTCTTTCCGTTCGTCGCGTCATACGTTGACAAGGATTCCGTAGCAACCGATGGATCGGCATCGCAACACACGTATGGCCATTTTTCTGGCTTCTCGAACGGGGTAATCTGAGTATGTTGGGGATCGACCTTGGAAGAATCCGGGCTACCGGTAAGGGCAAGCACAGGGCAGAGAAGGATCGGCGCGAGCGACGAAAGTTGAAACAGCGTCAACTGTTGCTTCAGCGTTTGGATGCTCGAATGTTGATGGCAGCGGATGTCGGACAACCCCTACCGACGGCTAACCCTTCGGTTGGCTTACGGTCCTCAAGTCTACAGCGAATCGCTTCAGCCCACGGAACCGATATTCTCGTCAGTGCTCACTGACAGCGAAGGCATTGAGCCGGAGTTTATCTCGGGTGATGAGTTTTCGCTGGCGGAGTCGGACCCGGCCTACTCGCTCTCGCTGAACTACAACTACGACTCTGACACATTTGATCAGCCGACAACACCAGCAGCGGCCAATTTTGCTGTGGGGCTTGGCTACTCTGACGATGGTTCGCAAGACGATGTTGGCAGCACCGGGATGGACAGCATGGGTGCCGCCGTCTCCAACGCGGGCAGCTATTCGTCCTCGCCAAGTGGTGAGTATGTGCCGAGCTATTCTTATTCGTCATATTCACCAAGTTCTTCCTATTCACCGAGCATGTCGTATTCACCGACATACTCATACTCTTCAAGCAGTTCCTACAGTCCGTCGATGAGCTATTCGCCTAGCTCGACCTACACCGGCACGCCAACAAGCACGGGCACGCCCACGATGACGGCAACGGGCACGCCGACCGGCAGTGGAACGGCAACCGGCAGTGGAACGCCAACGATGAGTGCCAGCGGTTCGCCGGGTGGCGTCTTCTTCGACACCGCAGCCGACTTTCTTTTGCCGGAACTCAGCGCACTGGCCCGACGCGCCGACCGTTCACCATCCGAATCTGGCCTCCCTCCCCGCAGCACCAGTCGGTCTACAGCCTGAAACTCTACCCGAACGCGACGACATCGAATCGGTAACGCCAGCAGGGGCGTACTCCGCCTACCAAAACTCAGTCAACGCTGCTCGAAATGCGTACGACGCTTCCGTCGCGACGGCGGAATCGAATCACACCACCGATATGGCGTCCGCGTCAAGCAATCGAACGGCGGCAGTCGCATTAGCTCTGACGACCAAGCAATCTTCCATCAACGGATTTACAGCGAGCGATCTGACCTCTTTGCAAAACGCGTTGACGGCGGCAGCCAATGCGCTGCAAGCCGAGATTGATCGCGTGAGTCAACAGGAAAGTCAATGGCTGCAAACAACGCAGATGGGCTTTTACGAAGCCAGAATGCAAGCCGATCAACTCGCGGAGAATGCATTCCAGCAGGCTTCAGAAAGCGCCAACGAAGCGTCCATGAACACCTCGATGGCGATCGAGAAAAGACGCTACGACGCTTACGAGGACCTGCAAAACGGAGACATCAGCCAAGCACAATACGATTCAATTTCAGCAGCCGTTGATGCTGACTTGCAAGTGGAGGCGGAGCGCCTCGCGAAGGAAGTTAGCGGATACCAGAAGACTCGCGATGACGCCTTGGTAGAGAATGCGGCGACCGAATCCGTCGATTCGGCTGCCGCGCAGAAGGCTTCAGCGGATCGAGTTGCGGACGCCGGAGCAGCACAAGCCGCGACGCTGCGACAGGCTGAGAAGGATTTATCCGCAGCACAAATTGCCAATCAGTACGGCAGTGATCGAACCGAATCCGAAGCCAATGTTCAATACTTCCGTGACGTTGCCGCCGCCGACAAGGTTTACTCGGATGCCAAGGCGGATGCCGATGCTGCCAAGGCATCCGCCATTCGTGTCGCTGCGGCGATCCGCGATAAGGCGATAGAAGATGCAAGCCACGGTTTGACGGTCGCGACCGCCAACGCCACGGCCACTGCCGTTGCGACATCGGTTGCTGGTGATCCTTCCGCGTCAGCAGCTTACCAGGTCGCGGCTGCAAACGCGGATCGCGATGCGGAAATCGCTCGTGCTGACGCGGCCAAAACCCAAACTCATGCGAGGATTGACGCCGATCGCGATCTCGACTTGGCACTCATCAAGGCGGCCAAGCAGCAAGCCAAAGACGACGCACTGGCCGATCACGTGCGTGACGGTGACATCGCGACAGCGGCAAGCACTTTCAGATTGGCTTATCTGAACAAGCTGGAACAGAACGCAACCGAAGGCAAGGATTTCGAGAAAGATGCAGCGGCGGCTCGTGATGGTGCGCAGCGAGTCTTCGACAAGGACATGGCTGCGGTTCAGAAGATACGCACGACGCGCGATGCCAGCGATCTGAAACAGAACCGAAAAGACATGGAGTTCGCGCGGAATGAACGTGACCATCATCTGATTACGCAAAGCGAATACGATGCTCGCGTTGCCACTCTCAACGACCAAGCCGCTGATCTACGCCGTCAAATTGCAGAGGACACGTTCGGTAACCCGTCCACGTCAGGTGGTTCTTCCGGCGGCACCACGGAAAGTGCAGCACGCACAAAATGGCTAACCGAAGTCAACGATGCGAACAATGAACTCGCCGATCAGAAACGGCAGAAGAGCGATGCACTGACGCAAGAACACGCGAGCCTTGCCGCAAACGCACGACAGCGACGTTGCCGCTGCGGAGAAAAAGTTCGAGAACGCCAAATCGACCGCGCTTGTATCGTCCCAAACATCCGTCATCACTGCGATGGAAACATGGATTACCGAGATCTCCAGTGCCGGGGCGACGCACCAGGATTCGCTTGCCGATGCCGCCGCACAGCATGCGATCGACATGGCGACGGCAACGTCCGATTTCTACACAACAGCAGCCTCCGACTACGCAAGCGCTGTCGCCAGTTACGCCGCCAGTGACGGTGACAATCCGTGGTCGGACCGCGAAGCTCTTGTGTCGGCAGCCGAAGCGGCTCGCATGGCCTCGGTTGGTTCGACCTACACCACCTTCGTGACGACGACCGCCAACGCTTCCGCCAACGCAATCGGGAACGCCGCTGCTGCCCATGCAACACTTGTCGCCGACACAACCATGGCAACCTTGGGTGCCAGTGCCACCGTCCAGTCAGCAATTGGAATCTACGACGCTTCGCTGGCGTCGTCACAGGAGACTCACGACAACGACTCCAGCTCGGCAATGTCCCAGTACGACCGAATCATTTCCGGCAAAAACAAGGAGTGGAAAGCAGACAAAGCCGACGCAGAAGTCCTGCGCAGTGCGGGATTCTTCGGTGCGATGCTGACCGAGATCTTTATGAAGATTTCGCCCGCTACCGCCCTCACCGCTGCCGACTCACGAGCCTCCATCGAAGCCGCTGTCGGCACCAGCTACGCGACGACCGTGATCGACGCCGATGAAACCTACCTCACCGATCTCGCTGGAGAACGCAGGAAGCTTCACGACGCTTGGGCCGCTGCTCGTGAGACGCTGCTTAAGAACAACACCGACGACAACGAAGCCTTGCAACTCGCGTTGGCCGCCGCTGAAGAAGCCGCTTCGACTCAGACCGTGGCGGCTCAGTCGGCCTACACCAACACGATGGCAGGTGAACTTGCCGCCTACGACACCACGATGATCGGTGCCGATTTTACCTACACCATCGACACTTCCGCTGCCGACCTTGACTATGCCAAAGCCATCTCCGCCGCCGATGCCGGTTTCGATGTTGCCGTTGCCCAGCGTAATCGAGATGCCGTTGCCGCTTGGGCGTCGACGCAGCTCCGTGCCGACGGGTCTGTCGAACCGCAGGCTGCGTATTCACTGGCCGTCTACGACGCCACCCTCGGATGGCAAACGGCCGCTGCCCCAGTCAGTCAAACTTACCGCGACAAGATCGCTGACGAGGTCCACGATCTGACCAGCGACGTCGCGACCGCCACCAAAACGGCTGGACTCGCTCGTGTCACCGCCGATCAAACACTCAACACATCCACCAAGGCAGCTTCGGCGGGACTGCAAAACGATGTTGCCGCCGCTGGAAAGACCAGCAAGGACGCCTTCATTCGAGCCGATGCCGCTTTCGCCAGAGCCGCCGCCGGGTTTGCCAAGACGTTCGCCGATGCTTTCGCGACCGAGCGAGAATCGTTGGAGACAACCTACGCGACGGAGTCAGCCAGCAAGGAACGCGATCTTGTCGACGATCGAGCCGATCTGCATACCGACGACATCACGCAATTCCAATACGATGTTCGGCGTGCCGAGAATCGAGACTTCCTGGCGATCGCGCTGGCCGAAGCCGATCGCGACTTCGCGCACGCGTTAGCCGATGCGACCGAAGGCTGGGGCCAAGACGTTGCCGATCAAACACACACCCAGTTCAAAGACAAAGCTGACGCGGCACAAGCTCACCGTAAATCGATCGCTGACGACTATCAAACGGCCCAGGAAGCGATCGCCGCTGCGTCCGCCGATCACACAACGACACTCGCTGGAGCCGACGCAGCCTTTGCCATTGCGATCACCCAAGCCGAAACCGATTTCGACAACGCCGCCGCGTTGGCTTGGACCATGGCGCTCTCGGATATCGGTGACCTGGATATCACGCAAGTCGAGTCCGTTGCCGATGCCGAGGCCGATCATCATATTGCCGTTGCCACCGACAGCCGCGATGCACTGATTACCCAGTTCGGATCTTCGCCGAATCAATCGCAACAGTTTGCCATTCGGGTCGCCGACGCTCGTGTCAGCTACCTGACCAACGTTGCACCCGATTACGTGACTGCAAGTAAGGAAAACGCTCGCAATGCCACAGACGCCGCCAACGAAAACGCCAGCGCCGAACAAAATCTCACGTCTGCTCTGGGCACAGCAACGGTTGCTTTCGTCACCGCTACTCAGAATGCGTTGTCGGCCGGCACGGGTACGGTCGCGACCAACTCCCAAACCTATGCCGGTGCCATGCTGGCCGACATGAAGAACTGGGTTCATCGCTCCGTCGATGCCGATCACACCTGGCAGTTGTCGATGAATGACGCCTACAAGTCCGCCGGACGGCTGTACGTTTCCGCCGAAGCGGCCGCACACCGTGGGGCCGCCGACGTTGGCTTCGCCTCCGCCCGTAACGAATTCGGCCAAACGGTTTCCAGCAGCGAAATGTCTACCGCTGGGTACCTGGACCGGTACAATCGAGACATGGCCGAATATCAATACACGACCGACGTTGCCAAGGCCACGGCGGGCGGGATCTTCTGGACTTCAATCGCCAATGCTGAACAGTCGCACGCTACCGACGTCGCCACGGCAACGCACACCGCGACCACCGCTGACTCGACCGCCCAGTACGACCTGGACAAAGCCGTCGCCGATGCGGTGAAGGAGTATCGCAGCTCCTCGGCAACCGCGCAGAATACGTACGAAAAAGCGGTCGCTCAAGCCAGCCGCGATCACGTCGTCGATGACACCGAAACACTCGCCACGGCCATCATGGCGCAGTACACCGCCGCCCGCGACGTCTACCAATCGTTTGACGATATCCTGGACGCCAGCGTCAAACTCGCCATCGCTCAAGTCGAAGGAGCTTACGCTTACGCAAATTCCATCGTTCCTGAGTACGTCACCACGCAAACCGCGATCGCCGACGGCAATCTGACTTACGCCGAAACGGTCAGTGACGAACTCAAGACCCATCGCGACGACTCCACCACCGCTGCCCACACGCACGCGCTCGATGCCGCGGCCGACGATCGCGACGAGACAAACACCCGCAGCGACAAATGGAAAATCGCCGTCACCGCCGGTGCTACGGCCAATGCTGCTTACGACCGAGTCTCCGCGTCGGCCACCGCAACCTATGGTGAAACGATGGCCGGGCTAAGGCGTGACGCTCGCATCGCTGCCGGTTGGGACAACACCCCACTGCTGGACTCATCGGCTGTTACTGCCGCGAGCACCGCCAAGAACAACGCGGTCAATTCCGCCAGCACGGCCAAGAACACGGCGATCGCGACCGCCCAGGACGACTACTTCAGTTCGCTGGCAACGATCAGTCGCGACAGCGAGTACTCGTCCGCCGATCGCGACTACGAATTATCCACTGACCTGATCGATTCGCTGGCCGCATTCCAAGCCGCCGAGGCCCGGGCTGAGTACACCGCAGCGGGTGTCGAGATCGACGCCAATCACGACTACACGATTGCCGACATCGACGCCGTGATCGCCGGACTCAACGCGGTCTACAACGGCTTCCATAGCGATGCAACGGCGATTGCGAAAAACCAGGCCCAGTCGATGCGTGGCGAACGGGTTGATGACGTCAACGACGACCGCACATCGGCCCACAATCAAAACACCTCGACGAAGGACAATCGACTCACCGAGATTGGCCAAGACAAGATCGAAGCGCACGAATCCGCCGAATCCAACCGTGACGAACGAAAGGACTACGCCAACGACAACTACGAAGAGTCGATCGCCTCAGCTGGCTCTTGGTGGAATTCTCTGCCGACCATCGAAGCCTACGACCGCGTCAACATCGGCTTGACGGCCTCAGCAGCACCATTCATCGGTGAGTCCTTCACTCTGGTCAATCGGGCGGTCATGTCAATGACGCACGGTGGCGAGCAATACGTCTATGGCATGGGTTACCCCGGCAGCGCTGCCCGCACCGTCACATCAGTCGCTGACGGCATGTTCGCACGCACCGGATACCGCAGTGCCGCCGACATGGGCAAGTTCGCAATCGTTGCGAGCTACGAATTCCACGCTGATAACATCCGCATGCTCCCCTACGGCGACGATCTCGTCGAGTTCGCTGGCCTTTGGTGGAGCCAATTCCGTCAGCAAGCCGCAGCCAACGCGGCGGCGGTAAGCGACTGGGGAGCCGCCCTAGGCCAAGACTTATCCGACTGGGGTGCTCAGGATAACTTCGTGGGCAACTATTGGCTCGGCAATACGCTGGCAAGTTACGCGGAAGGTGCTGCCAACATCTTCTCGGCAATCATCGTCAATCCGGTGGGAACGGTTGAAGGCTTAGCCTATTCAGCCGCCGCCCACTACGACGCGGGCGGAGCCTTGGGCGTGGCGGGAATGTTCACCGGCACCATCGGCCTGTACGAATCATGGACTGGCGAAGATTTCCTGAGTGGAGACACACTCAATGGCGACCAACGCTTCGACCGCGCCTGGATGGGCGTGTCTGGACTGATGACCAGCGTCGGTGGTTCTGGCATTGTCAGGAACATTGCAAAGAACGGTGTTCGAGCCACCCTAAAAACAGTGGCAAGCGCCCCTGCCCCAAGGGGACCATTCAGGTCAGATTCCGACGTTTTGAGAGGAATACTCGGTCCCGCTCGTACGTCACATCCAGAGGAGTACGCCTCTACGCTCCAACGACTACGTGATGCTGACGTGGACATTGATCTTCGACCCGGAAGCATGTCTTACTCACCAAGGGCTGGTGGCCCGGGCCGCTTGATTCTGGACCCCGATGCTTCCATCGGAGCCCTACGGCACGAGGTACGCCACTTCGATGACATCGCCGAAGGGGGATACCGGGGGCTCGGTGACTACATGCAGGACCTCGATGAGTTTTGGCGGATTGAGTATCGCGGCTACTTCGAGGAATGGGATATCGCGAGACGGCTCGGTGACGAATCCGCAGTAGCCAGAATACTTGAGCAGATGCGGGTGCGTCGGCAGGAACTATTAGGACGGTAAGTGGAGAACACATGATGAATACGACTGGACTACAAGCGGGCGTTGATCGGATGCAACGCGGCGAATGCACACTGGACGAATTGCGCGAATTCATGATCAATCCAGCAGGTCTAATTCGAGTAAACGCTATTGATGCGATCGCCAAATATCACGAATGTGAAGAAGCTACAAACGCACTCATCGAGGCTGCGAATGCTAAGGAAAACGACATAAAATTGATGGGAAATGCAACAATTGCGTTTGTTGCGATCGGGAAGTTGTTGGCAAGTACTGACTCGCGCCGCCGTAGTGCGGGAAGTCAACTTGTCAGCACATTACAGGATGAAGCCCGAAGCCTGTTGGCTGAGTATCTCGATTCAGAGGGAATAGACTGGAAGTCGTGATTCATAGTGCCGCTCGTGTTGTTGACAAATTGAAAGGGCAGATTGTCGGCGAAGGTAGGTTTTACGTTTCGTTGCGTGACCACAGTGGCGAAGTCACTGCTACTTCATGTAAGGCAATGGCGTTGGCAGATGCGTCCGAGTTGGCCGGGAAGTTGGCAAATGTCAGACGAGATGGCCGAGAAATACCTTCGTCGCTGGGAACTTGCATCGGTTTAGGTCTGCTGAAACCGACGGTCAAACGACTGATCATCTGAACGCACTTGCAAGCCGTCGGAACCACAACGCCGCCTCGCTGATCGCTTGCGTCGGCGGGCAGGATGCCCGCCGTTTCTTTCGGCTGGATGCCGACCACGCGCAACTGACCGCGCACGATCGGGAGCGATAGCGACCGATGCGACGCACACGAAGTGCGTCGCAACTTTTGGCACGATGCCGCCATGCTGGGGTAGAGCGCACTCGCGAGGTGGCTGTCGCCGGGGTCAGGCTAGGTTTTCGGTTTTCGCTGTGGCATGGAACCTGCAAGAACCTATAGGATTTCGCAGCCAAACGGCAGGTTGAGAAATCAGCAGCGCTGTTGTATCGTCGCTGGACTGTCGAGCCTCTCGGCCCGATTCGGCTTGGCACATCCCCGGACAGCTCGTCTAACCTGATTCGCCCAGCTACTCGGCGCATGTCTGAGTTAAAAGACTTCCGCGTTACGATCAACGATATTGAATGGAACCGAGGCCTGAAAACCGAACACCTAGCCTGACCCCGGCGAAGAGCCTGCTTCCCAGTTGTCGATGAATGACGCCTACAAGTCCGCCGGACGGCTGTACGCTTCCGCCGAAGCGGCCGCACACCGTGGGGCCGCCGACGTTGGCTTCGCTTCCGCCCGTAACGAATTCGGCCAAACGGTTTCCAGCAGCGAAATGTCTACCGCTGGGTACCTGGACCGGTACAATCGAGACATGGCCGAATATCATTACACGACCGACGTTGCCAAGGCCACGGCGGGCGGGATCTTCTGGACTTCAATCGCCAATGCTGAACAGTCGCACGCTACCGACGTCGCCACGGCAACGCACACCGCGACCACCGCTGACTCGACCGCCCAGTACGACCTGGACAAAGCCGTCGCCGATGCGGTGAAGGAGTATCGCAGCTCCTCGGCAACCGCGCAGAATACGTACGAAAAAGCGGTCGCTCAAGCCAGCCGCGATCACGTCGTCGATGACACCGAAACACTCGCCACGGCCATCATGGCGAAGTACACCGCCGCCCGCGACGTCTACCAATCGTTTGACGATATCCTGGACGCCAGCGTCAAACTCGCCATCGCTCAAGTCGAAGGAGCTTACGCTTACGCAAATTCCATCGTTCCTGAGTACGTCACCACGCAAACCGCGATCGCCGACGGCAATCTGACTTACGCCGAAACGGTCAGTGACGAACTCAAGACCCATCGCGACGACTCCACCACCGCTGCCCACACGCACGCGCTCGATGCCGCGGCCGACGATCGCGACGAGACAAACACCCGCAGCGACAAATGGAAAATCGCCGTCACCGCCGGTGCTACGGCCAATGCTGCTTACGACCGAGTCTCCGCGTCGGCCACCGCAACCTATGGTGAAACGATGGCCGGGCTAAGGCGTGACGCTCGCATCGCTGCCGGTTGGGACAACACCCCACTGCTGGACTCATCGGCTGTTACTGCCGCGAGCACCGCCAAGAACAACGCGGTCAATTCCGCCAGCACGGCCAAGAACACGGCGATCGCGACCGCCCAGGACGACTACTTCAGTTCGCTGGCAACGATCAGTCGCGACAGCGAGTACTCGTCCGCCGATCGCGACTACGAATTATCCACTGACCTGATCGATTCGCTGGCCGCATTCCAAGCCGCCGAGGCCCGGGCTGAGTACACCGCA
>CAVQPV010000002.1:0-120279 GCA_963714715.1 Pirellulaceae bacterium
CTGAACACGAGCGAGTCTTTACCTGCGATCGCCGCCAACCGCAGAATTGAACCGCGTCGGCTAAGTACGCTGGTTCGTGGTGAACTCGACTGGATCGTGATGAAGGCGTTGAGAAGGATCGTTCCCGACGTTACGACACCGCCAATGCCTTCGCATCTGATATTGGAAACTACCTGAATGACGAGGCGGTCCAGGCGTGCCCGCCGTCGGCGGGCTACCGCCTTCGAAAATTTGCGAAGCGGAACAAGACAGCGATTTCCGTCACATCTGCAGTCATGATGCTTCTGGTTGCCTTGACGATTGGTTCTATTGTTGCCGCTGGCCGATTTCGCAACCTAGCCCGGCGCAATGCGGATCTCGTGGAAACCACAGAGAGTGCTTTAGCGACTGCACTGCAGGCGGAGGCAGACGCGAAAGCGGCAAAACTGGATGCGGAGAGCGCCCGTGATGTTGAGCAGCGGCTTCGTGAGAAGGCCCAACGACAGACCCAGATTGCCACCGATGCGTTGGCGGATGCGGAGCACGAACGGCAGCGTGCCGACACCAACCGAAGCCTGGCAGAAGAACGTGAGTTACTCGCTCGTCGTAACCTGTATGCCGCCCACATGAACCTGGGCCGCGATGCCTGGGAGAATGCCGACATCTCGCGTGCGAAGACTTTTCTTGAGAGGCACGTACCTGCGCTGGGTGAACCGGATTGGCGATCATTCGAGTGGTACTACCTTGCCGGTCTGTGCAACGCCGATCAATTGACGATTCCGTGTCGGCATTCCTGGTCTCGACCTGAATTTTCGCCTGACAGTACGCTGGTTGCTGTGTCCAGTTACCGCCGAAACATTGAACTCTGGGACGTTCAACACAGTAAGCTCATCCGCGTCATCAAAGATGATTCGGCCAATGGTCCAGTTGCATTTTCGCCGGACGGAAACACGCTGGCATCAACAGGTAATGGAGAGTTGAAGCTGTGGGACGTTGCTACGGGCGACCTGATTCGCGGCATGCCAGGACATTCCCACCGCATGTTGTCCGTTGCATTCACGCCTGACGGCTCACGTCTGATTTCGACGGACGGCGGAGATCTGGATAGCAAGAATATCCCGGGGATTATCCGTGTCTGGAATCCTGCGACCGGCGAACTGATCCACGAGATTAAGGGCCACACAGCATACATCTATAACATCGCTGTCTCACCGGATGGACGCAAGTTGGTGTCGACGGGCCGCGATGAGATACTGTGCTGGGATCTGCTAACGGGTGAACCGCTTGATCTAAAAATCAAAGGTGGACACTACGGAAGCTCGGTCTCCTGGTCACCCGACGGCGATAAGATCGCGACTTTTCGATCAGAAACTGTCTTTATCTGGGATAGCACGACGGGACAACAGATCTCCAGCTTTCCCGTACCGAAGGGGGCGTTGCGATACTCTCCGGACGGACGTTCACTGGTTATGGGACACGTCGATGGAACAGTTAGAGTCTGGGAGATTGAGTCTGGCAAGCAATTGGCGGTCTACAGAGGACATGAGCAAGGAGTCTCATACGCGACATGCTCCCCCAATGGCAAGTGGATTGCATCCGTCAGTCGGGATGGTCGTGTCAAGGTTTGGGCGGTCGACAGGAATAACCAGGTTAGTGGCGTTTCCGGCGCTGCCAAACGGGGCGTCCACGAACCGGGACGAGACCGCATTGCCATTGCACCCAACGGCAAATACTTTGCGGGTTTGAGGGCCGACGGGACGACCGTGGTGATGTTCGATTACTCTTCTGGGCAAGAGAGATCACTGCTGCCAGTGGGCTCAACGGTCAACGCGATCACTTTCTCGCCCAATAGCGACCAGCTGGTTGTGGCACACTCAGGTGGAATTCAAGTCTGGGACTGTTCCACTGGCGACCTTTTACGACAACATGCGACCGCATCCGCAGTTTTGACGGTAGCCACTTCGCCCGACGGAGAATCGTTGGCCATTGGTCTGGACTCGCGGCAGATTGCGATCGTTGAGTTTGACTCACTCGAACAGCAAACGTTGCTTCCCTGGAAATACCTCATGCACGTGCGAAAGGTCGCATTTTCTCCATCCGGTGACAGCCTCGCTGTGGTTACGGCAGGTCCCGACAAAACGCTGGCGAAAATCCATGTTTGGGATACCGCAAGGTGGATCGTACGCTTTTCGATCGATGTCGAAGGCCGAACACTGACCGATCTCTGTTTCTCCCACGATGGCAGAATGCTTGCGGTCAGCGAAGGCACTACTTTCCAACCCAATGATGGTGCGGCGACGAGATTGATCGATGCGAACACAGGAAAGCAGGTCGCGATGCTGCGATCGGGGGCGGCCTATCACAGTTCGGTGGCATTCCCTACCATCGGAAACGCCGTCGCGACTGCAACCAATACGGGTATCGTCACTCTCTGGGATCTCGAGACATACGACGAACGCATGACGTTGGAGGTAACCGGCGGAGAAGCGACGGGGGGTAATTGGGACCCAATCGTAGAGTCGATGCTATTCGCTCCGGATGGCCGGACGCTTGTCACAAGCAACGCACGTGCTGAAGTATGGAGATGGCAAACAGCCGGGCAAGCCCGAGTCGATGAGCTTGAGAAAGCGGCATTACTTCGCCGAGGGGGCGAGTACATCAGTGGCCATCGCTGGCAGGAAGCCGTGGACCTGTTCTCTCACATACTTCGGCAGGGAGACGACGGTCATAATGTCCTGTGGAATCGCGCCACAGCCCTTGCCGAGCTTGGCCGACCGGACGAGGCCGTGCCCGACTTCGAGGAGCTGCTTTCGGCTAATAGCACAAACTACCGCAGGTGGTATGAATCGGCACTGACGCAGCTTTCTGTCGGCGATCTGGCAGCATATCACGACACTTGCCTGCGAATGCTGCACAAGTTCCGCGCGACGAAAAATCTGGTGGAAGCTGAGTTCGTGTGTTGGACAACGTGCCTGGTGCCGGTGCTGACCATGATTGGGCACAGGTATTGGCGCTGACGGCTGAATTATTCTACGACGGCCAGGCAGGGATGTCAGCATACAGGACGCTCGGGGCTGCGCTGTTGCGCGCCGAACTATATGAGGAAGCGATCGCTGCACTCAAGAAAGCTGAGGATGCCGTCTCAGGAGAACAAACGAAGACCGCTTCCGAATACAACTGGTATCTGCTTGCTGTTGCTCATGCAAATCTCGGCAATTTTTCCGAAGCACGTGCGTATTTCGATCGCACTCAGCCGCTAAACGAAACGCAACCGAACACCAATGCGCAGCAAGCCCCGTGGTTTCGTCGGACCACACTAAGAACGCTTCGTCGCGAGTGTGAGCACCTCATTACGGGAGATGATCGCTCGGCAGTGAATTCGAATGCGCCGCGCGGGAGGATCGTATCGCGCGTGGCGTACGGCTCTGTTCCCGTGCGATCGATTTGCAGCCTGACGTCCCAATCCTGTACGAGTTGCGTGCAGGAATGCTTCAGCAGCTGAACCAATTCGCAGAATCGGAGGCAGACCTCGCCCGAGCGGCACGCTTGAAGGAATCGTTTCCGCTGAGACGTCTCAACCGACTCATCGGCAACGGCAGCAGTGACCGCAACGTTCTTCGCATAGAGCGTGCGCGGATCTACCTAGACAGCTTTCAGAACTATGACAAAGCACTTGAGGATTGTCATGTCGGACTTCGCGGGCCCAACAGTCTGGATCCGAGATTCCTGCAATTGTTTTTCGAGATCCATGAGGCACGAGGGACGCTGGACGTCTGCCATGAACAATGGCCGACGTCGTTGGGTGATCGACCACCAGGCGAGTTTTTTGTTTCGCGCCGGGTTCTATCTGGGGCAGCGTGAACATGCCAAGGCGTTGGCCGATTTTGAACTAGCAAACGAAGTTGCCCCGACCGCTTCGGTGCTAAAGCAGGTGGCCGGGCTTCACATTGCGGCTCACCAGTGGGAGAAGGCAATTGAGTGCTACGACCAACTCATCAAGTTGCGACCCAGCAGCATTCAGTTGCGGACCGGACGGGCACTGTGTGAGTTCAAGCAGAACGGTATTGCCGCTTGTCGCGCTCGCTGTCGAGAGAGCTACGAGCTTTTTGCCGATCGCGAGTTGAGTGACTCGGACAAACGAGCTCTGCTTGCGATGGTGTGTATGACCTCTGGCGTCGTCGAGGACACACGCCGACTGCATGAACTTGCCGGTGAAATGGCTGCCGCCAAACTCGACCGGCCGGAATTCAGTCGTTCGACGCTTGCTTGGGCGCTGTTCCGTCAAGGCCAGACCAAAGAAGCACTCGAATTGCTGTCGGACAGGGACCACCTGGAGGAAGTGGACAAAATTCATTTCCTCCTCGCGATGCTGCACCATGCCGCGGGCGATATCGATGTCGCTGCAAAGTATCTAGAGCAGAGTGACGCTTGGTTGAGGCAAAGGTCGGCTGAGGACAAGCAGTCCCACTGGGTGGCATTTGTCGGATCCGAAATCAATCAACAAGAGGCCCACGATGTTCTGGGAATTCCATTGCCTGTGACGAAACCGATCACAGCTACCGAAGCCGCCCCAACCGAGGAGGCAAGCGCGACGAACTGAATTCGACGAGACAAGGCCAGGATAAAGTCCTGGCCGATAACAAAAGCCGGCCGGTGAGCCACTCGCGCCAACTAACCACTCACCGGCCGCAGAGCCTCCACTCGGGTGCACGTGTCCGCACGCCCGAGCTTCGGAGATTTCAAGTATATCGCGGACAACAATCACCGTTCAACACCGGAGATCCGCGATGAAGACCGAACCTCGAAGAAACACCTCCCGCCGCCGTTTGCTGATTGAGGCACTGGAAGGTCGGCGTTTGCTGACAGCGGCAGCTCCCAATCCTCTCGACCTTTCGACGCTGGATGGTTCCAACGGCTTCCGAGTCGATGGCGAAGCTGTCGACAGCGACCTTGGAACGATCGTAGCTGGCGCTGGCGACGTTAACGGCGACGGTTTAGACGATTTCGTTGTTAGTGCAGTCACTGCAGACGCGGAATCAGGAAGCGCCTACGTCGTATTTGGATCGGCCAGCGTCGCACCGGAATGGAATGTGCAGAACCTCGACGGAACGAACGGTTTTCAGATTCGTGATTCGACCAGACCCACGGATTTTGCTTACGCCTATACCGTGGGTGCCGCTGGAGATGTCAACGGAGATGGCTTCGACGACGTGGTCCTGGGAGACCGTGACTATGACGAGGGATCCGGGGGTGCCTGGGTACTTTATGGTCGCAGCGAATTTGGTGCTTCCTTTGACTTAAGCAGCATCGATCCCGTTAGCGGCTATCGCGTTCTCGGGACGCCGATCGTTGATGAGGTCGGCTTGTCCGTTGGTAGTGTTGGAGACATCAACGGAGATGGCTTCGACGACGTCGGTATCGACCTGCTGCCGAGAGGACAGGAATCGTACGTTGTCCACGTTGTTTTCGGACAACCCGATCGACAGGACTCGACGATCTTTTTTGGCAGTCCGGGCAATGGCGAAGGCGTACTGATTCAAGGGTCAAAAACAAGCCTTGCGCGAGGGTTCTCGGCGGGCGGTGACGTTAATGGTGACGGCTTTGATGACGTTCTCATCGACCGACAGATTGATGACTCAGCGACACGGATTGAAGTCGCGCCAGCCCTTGTTTTTGGAGCAGCCGATTTTCCCGCGCTCACCATTCGCACGAACGAGATGGACGGCCAGAATGGTTTTCGAATCCTTCCCGAAAATCCACTCGACCGTATTTGTGGTGCCGATTTGTCTGGGGACTTCAATGGGGATGGACTGAATGACATCGTAGTCACCTATCCCTCAGACGAAGGAGAAGCGCGTATTATTTTTGGAAGCGCCATTGGTTTTCCCAGCGAATTTAACCTGGCCGATCTAGACGGCAGCACCGGTTTCCGAGTGCTGGGGGAAAGACTGTATGAAGAGTCAGGGGCGGGCTTTGCTGGATCGGCTTCGTTCGTCGGTGACGTCAACGCCGACGGTTTCGATGACATTGCTTTCGCAACGTTCAACAGCGTTGGAAACAATGAGACGACATCAAGTTACGTACTTTTTGGCAGGGCAGGAAGCGATGCGGCAGTCATCGACGTTTCATCCTTTGATGGGACCAATGGGTTTCGCATGGATTCTCCCGGGCGAGACTTGAATGGATTTTTCCCGCGTGATTTCTTTGATTCGGCAGGCCGAAGCGTGAGCGGTGCTGGCGACTTTAACGGAGACGGTTTTTCCGACGTTTTGATCGGTGCACAAAATGCGCACGGAACCCTGGATGGAGAGTCGTTCACGCTTTATACCGGTGCCGCCTATGTAGTCTTTGGTGGAGACTTTGGTGCGTCTTACGAAGGCGTTCTGCGCGAGCGTCGACAATGGTGTATTGTTTGTCTCAGGAACAGACAAACGCGACGAATTCAGAATCAGTATGGAGGGCGCAGGGGCAACCCCAGGAGGTCCTCCCATTAACACTGGCATCGTCAGTGTGACGATCGAGAGTCTTGGTCAAACAACGATCAATGGACTGACGCAGGCGTCGTTCGATTCAGTCAATGAAATCCAAATCGAGACCGGTCGCGGTGCTGATACCGTGGTTCTCGCAGGCCCCACATCCACCACGATTTCTGTGGATACCGGGCGGGGCGATGATTACGTAGAAATTGAACGTGGGCCAGAGGGCCGCAGCCCGAAGCCACTCACCATCAACGCGGGGCGAGGTGCGGACCATATCCTCATTCGACAGTTGAGCGATCAAGCTACTGTCATGAGCATCGAGACCGGCCAAGGTAATGACAGAGTGACCTTCACTGACTCGGAAATCATGCGAGAACCTGGTCTGATTGACATGGGACCTGGCGATGACGTGCTGGTCGGGTCCGATGACCGCACAAACGTCGACATTAGCCGGGGGTTGATCCTAGGTGGCGATGGGGTTGATACCGTGATCAACCCTCTATACTTCTTGCAAGAAGACGCGACTGCCGGCCCCGCCTACGCTGGGTTTGAGGAGACCGTAGTAGGTTCGTTCATAGGTGGTGACGTGACAACCACCATCGAATTTGATCCTGAGATCGGTAACGTGCTAACCATTGACGGCAGGGACAGTTTCGACCACGACATCCGTCTGACCTCCACTGGCGAAGGGCAAGTGAGCGTCGAGAGTCTTGGATTCGGTGCGTCGATCGTGGGGGAGACCGATTTCACGGGCATTGATCGTGTGAAGGTCGTCCTCGGCTCCGGGCGCGACCGTGTCTTCGCCGACAATTTGTGGCTGAGCGATAACCTGATCATCAACACGGGGCTGGGTGACGACAGCGTGACGGTCAGTGGTGGGCAACTCGAACGACTGCGAGTCGATACCGGTGGCGGCGATGACGAGGTGTTGCTGGATGGCATCACGGTCAATCGTCGAGCCAAGGTGGTCACCGGCTGGGGTGTCGATCACTTGACGATCCAGGATTCGCTATTCAAACGCAAAGCCATCTTCGAAGGGGGACTCGATGACGACACGCTGCAGATCTTGGCAAGTCAATTTGACAGAGGCTTGAATGAAGACTTCGAGCTGTAGTTGATTCCGGCAAAGCTCAAGCCCCGATGATCCGCGATCGCGGCCTTCTGTTCTGAATGGCATTGCGATCAAGGTTGCATTTCACTTGGACCTTGTACGGCGTCCTGCGA
Source organism: Pirellulaceae bacterium (assembly GCA_963714715.1). Taxonomy (GTDB): domain Bacteria; phylum Planctomycetota; class Planctomycetia; order Pirellulales; family Pirellulaceae; genus JBFJVZ01. The sequence goes on from CAVQPV010000002.1 coordinate 7,683, forward strand.
ATCGACGGAGGCAACGCAATCCGTAAGGTCCTGGTACCCGCCGTTAGCAGGTCTTGCCAATGCCTTCCTTCGTCGCGTCGGTTGCATCGCCCGACGCGAGTTTGCTCGATTGCTTCGCCGCAGTCATCGTGAAATCTCGGACCAGATTGAAGGTAACGTGCAGCGAAGCAACTGCGTCATCTGTTTCCGAAAGAGCGAGAGGAGGTTCTGCAAGAAGCCAATAGAACATACGAAAGATTGCTCTCTAAGCTTAGCGTCGGTTCGGACGAATGTTGAGGACGTGTACGCTTGGCGACGATAGATACTGACTGGATTTGCACGGAGCAGAATGAGAGCCAGAACAAACACAACAGGCAACAGGTGCGATACCTGGAGCAAAGAGATCGGCTGGAGAGTTGCAACAGCGTCAACGGCTTGGCGGTATGTTGCGGTCGTACTATCGTGATGCTGCTTGCACGACGATGTCGATTAAGTCAATCCTCTATCTGCGACAGTAAATGCCCTGCTCTCAGGACGACCTCGACCGAGAACCCGAGGTTGCCATCAACCCAACGTCAATTCTCCGAGGCACTTGTAGCTCGGTTCAGTTTGTTGTCCCTTCGGATGGGCAAGTACAAGTGCAACCGGCAGCGACGGCTACTCTTTCGCATGCTTTGCGATCTCGCCGCCAGTAAACTCGATTGAGCATTGGGGGCCGGTGTCGAGCGCGATCTTCTCGGCGATCAATTTGGTCATGGGAGCCAGCACGCTAAAATGATCCTTCCCTTTGACGGGATGAAACTGAACCAACGGATTCTTGGACGCACGCTTCAATTGATAAAGTGCGTAGAGGTTCCCATCCGAGGATGAGCCTTCGAATACAAACGTTGGAACTTTGATCGAGCTTAACCAATGAACGGGAGATCGCATTCTCAATTCCTGCTCATCTTTGTAATCGAAGGGGATCGGTTCGCTTGAGTAGCCGATAATCTCGTCGATCGCCCCAAAGGAAAACACGGCGCGAAATCTATCACTGGCGGCCGCGGCCAGAATGACCAGTGTCCCGCCCGTGCTATGTCCGCCCAAGTAGATTCGGTTGGGATCGACAAAGTCTTGCTTTGAAAGATATTCCGCGGCGGCGATTACGTCGTCGACCTCCCCATAACAACACTCTCTAAAACCGGGATTCTCGTTTCCTCCTCGAAACGAGGGATACATCGTGACGATGCCCGCCTCTCGAAAGGCGCTGGCCGATTGATCGTTATCAGGCGCGGACTCTTCCCACGCGGTCTCGTCAATGCTGTTGTCGAAGCCACCGAATACCCAAATGATCGCAGGCTGTTTGGCACCGCCCTCCTGAGGCCGGCTAAGATAAGCGGCGAGTTTCCCCACGGGTGAATCAAAATGCACAACATCGAACAATTGCGAAGGCGGTGTTGGCACCGCTTCATTCGTTTTCTCCTGACGCTCAAGGCGAGTCTTGAACGCCTTGCGGGCATCCGCAAATGAGATATCCTGCTCCGCCTTTCCATCAGTGTTTCTGACGGCATTCCCAGGTTTTTCCTGATTCGCTTCGCGATTGCATCCGCCACCTAGCAATAAAACCAATAGCGCCCATTGAAAGATCTTCATCGTTCCACCTCTTCGATCGATATTTTCAAAAACTCAGCCTCAGATCACCAACACAATAACAATCCCGATCGCGAAGGGGTACAAACACTTATCGATGTGAAAGATGGCCTGAAATTCAGCGGTCGCGGTGGATCGTGGCACCATCGGACATCGATGGACGGTACCGTTACTTGGTAACTACACAAATGACAAACAGCAGTGCACCGTACGCCGTGAAACACCGCGATGAAACAAACGGTGACAACGCGTAAAGGTTGGGCGCGAATTTACTGGACCCTCACGCCAAGGGGTGCAAAACCGCCACGGCGTACAAGTCGCGACGCGATACCTTGAATACCCAAGCTCGAACGTGGCCAAGACCAGCCGATTGCAGATACCGAACCCGATTGGCCGTCACGGGTTTCCGTGGATCGCTCAGAGCACCTGCGATCCTGTCGATATCCGACGCATTCGACGTCAAAATCGGAGTATTTCGTAGGGCCGACTCCCGAACGCCGATTTTGGGCGTCGAAAAACTGAGTCACCTTCCACCCTACTTCGGTGACGAGATCCCCAAGGTACCTTTCGCTGGCCCAACACTCAGCCTGCAGCCAGCGTGCTTTAAAACGCAATAATTCTGATAGACCAACATGAAACTGGTCCATTCCTACCGCCGCCGCCAGGGCTCGATCATGATCACGCTGATCGGGGCGTTGCTTTTCGTTGTCGTTTTCTTCGCTTCGTACTGCTTCAAACAACTGCAAGCGAATCATCAAGGGGCTAAGGTTCCGGCGGCACGAAAACCCTTCACGGCGATGAAAAATCACCACTGGCCTTCTCCCGACAGTAGATTGGCCTTCAGGTTGCCACCCGATTTTTCGTTGAGACGAAGAACATTCAAGCTTGCCAATCAAGAGAATGGCCGTGTTCTCTGGGAATCTGAAGGAGAGATCGTTCGTTGCAAATGGCGCGGTGAAAATCAGGCTTGCGCGGTAGAGTACAAGCGAAATGCTGGCGGAAACGATGTCGTACTGTTGCTGATTAACGGCGATCGCGTGACCCCCTGCCGTCCTTCCAATGTGATCCGCCCGAATCAATTCTTACCCGCCGGCGACCAAACGATCGCGAGCCAGTGGGACCATACGGTCAAACTTGGCGAGTTCCGCGATGACGGAGATTTACTGGTTCAGTGGTTCGGTACCGCAAAGCTGGTGCGTCCAGGCAAGCGGGATCGCGCGACCACGGTTGAGTGCGATTTCAGGATTCGATACACGGATGCGGGCGACCTCAGGCTCGTGGAGTCATTTCCCCAAGGCAAGCCGAAGACGAAAACGCATCCTGGCACAACCGCAACCGCCGACAACGTAGTCATTCCCCGCGGTATCCGGTTACGACCTTTCCGCCCCAAAAACGCTCCTCAGGTCAGCACTTCGTCAGAGGGCAGCAGCGTGCCACCGAGATCCGCTGACTCGGACTAACGCGGCGTCTCCCTCTTTCCGTCCCGACGGCGATCTTGCTGACTCCGAATTGATGTTCCAGATACGTCGCTGTTACTTCGCCATCGAAAGGCGTCGATTCCCCATCCATAGATTTGTGAACCGACGACGCAACTCCACGAGGGTGCATCGGCCTGCGCGAGTTCGCTGAATCGCTTCGCCGCAGTTTCCCCGAAATTTAGGACGACATTACGAGGATGCCGGATGATCCGTCTATTCCATGTGTGAGCACGCCCCGTGATCGCCTGCGCCCGCCTTCGGCGCAACAAAGCGGCCACATGAGTCTCTATGTCGGTAGCACGGGCACATTGGCATTGATCGGGTCGATAGTTACGTGCATTTGATAAGGCAATTCGGATCGTTCATTGGTCGCATCGCTGCGAGCTGCGTGATTATTCCCATTGAATGCTTCCTGACTCTCGGGCTGCTGTACCTGTTTCGCCACCGCCGCCGACGGATCAAGGTCACAGGCCGGGTTCGCGACGTGGAGACCGGGGCCGGAATACCAGACGCGCGGGTCAAACTGCGGTCTTATTTCAGGGTCTTGATGAACAATTACGATGAGCAGCATGAAACGCGGACTGATGAAAGCGGACGATTCGAGTTTTCTGATTTGATGGTTCGACGTTTGGTCAACGGTGACCGATACACGAGCCTAAGAATCGAGGCGTCGCAACATGGTTACACGGTCGACACGATCGACTGCCAACTGGACTCTTTACGGGACCAACGCGACTTTGATTTGCGGTTGAGCAAATCCGGTCAGCCATAGCACGTTGTCCTCACCGGGCCACGCTACGAGCGCATGCCGATTGCCTTTCGGTCAAAACCGGGAGGACGGGGAAAAGCCTGCAGGTTGATATGTGCCAAGACCTTCAGTATGCCTTGACGGTCCCTTAGAACAATGGTGCGTTGTTGGCCTTTGACGCCTCATCGATCGGTCACCGTTCGACGCGGCGGTTGCATCGACCGGCGCGAGTTCCGCCGATCGCTTCGCTGCACTCTTCGCAAAATCTCGGACCAGATTGAGAGGAAACTGCGGCGAAGCGGCGAAAGTTCAGCCGTGGCGTAACCACCTACGCAAAGAGCTACAAAGCCTATTTTCACGTCAAGCCCTGACGGCTCCATAGAAAAACAGCGAACTCGTGAACGCGAACAACAGGACGAGCAGCAAGTAGGCGATCGTTCGTTTGGGGCCGAGCCGAATCAGCCATAGCCCGGCGACCAACTCAAGTGCCGTCAGCAGAAAGCCCAGTCCCGGCAATTCTATCAATCGAATTCCAACCAGCCTGCCAATCCAGATTGTTGGGAAGAAGGTCGGAAATGCTCCAATCATGGTGAGTACGTCTGGCAACATCCGTCCGACTTCTTTGTATCCAGCAAGCCACGCAAACGGCAGGAACATGCAAGCGACGAGTGTTGATGCGGCCAGCCGATGATGCGGATACTTACGCCAGAATCGGATGAAGTAGATGGCCATGCCAGCTGTGATGAACCCTCCGCCAACCAGAGGATAGTAGACGAGTACCGCCATCGTGATGGCAACGCCAGTGGTGATCAGCAGCAAAGTGCGAAGGCTGTATCGCACTGGAGCCAGCGGCTGAACAATCGTACGATCAGTCGGGCTGTCACTCATGATCGGCAATCTGGGCAGCGCGGCACAAAACGCTGCGGCCACAACAGCGCAAAGTAGCGGAACCTGCCAAAGTAACGGTGACGGGCGACTCTGGCGCGTGCCGGTCCAAGCCCAGAATGCTGGAAGGAACCAGCCGACGACCAAGCTGAAAGCGATGAACCCTGCGAAAATCAGCTTTGGTGCGTGGCGTTTCAATTTTTCCATCTCAACTAAGAGCCTTTGCTCGTTTCCTAGCTGCGCAGCCGGTACAACGACGAATTCAACAAGTATTAAAACACCAGGCAATAGCGGAGGGTGCTGAATTGACCCTTGGCAGCCCCCACAATCCCGATCCCCAGCGCGCGGCGGATGCATCGCTCTCCGCGCCGGAGCGAATTTGCTTCGGCGCACACTTCGCAAATTCGTGGACCAGAATTTCGGGAAACTGCACTGAACAAAATCGGCTTCGAGCGGGTTGGTGGTCCAGCCGCTGTCAGTTAGCAGGCCGAATGACATCCACTTGGTTCAGAATAGACGCCATCAACCAAGGAAGCTATTCACTCTCGATTGCTTGGAGAAGCAGCACGTTGGCGATCGACGATGGGGAACACAAAGCCATGGCTTTCGCTAGGTCGCCCAGTTTCACGCTCGTCCCAGACCGACGATAATTTGGAGCTGTTCAATATATTTAGGAAGGTATTTGGGCGTACGCAGATAGCAAGATTGGAGAGCGACTATGTCCGACGATGGCCAAACATTTGGTGGGCGTCTTTATTCAGAGTTGCGACAACTAAGCGGTTATGACCTGATAACTGGCATCATGGACTACAAAGCGATACAGCAACTAAAAGTGTCTGATCGCGACGAAACTTTGAAGCTGTTCCGTGGCAGTAGCTACGAAGTGATTCAGTTGCTTAAGACTGGTGAACCAGAAGATGCGGCACGATATCTTGTGGCTAAAGCAGAGGAGGCAAAGAAAGACGACACCGATTGCGGAGAGGCAATGTTGTTAATCATGATTACCTCGATCTGATTGTGGCATGTTCCGAAGACTCGTCTACTAGAGAATCACTAGTGCCCGCATAACCATTAAGCCTTTGGCATCGCGAGGCACGAGCCGATGTTCAAGGGTTCTGTTCAAGAAGCCCGGCTGACCTGGGGACGCCTTCTTGGGTAACGCATCTTTCGCCCGTTGCGCACAGTATCATCTATACGCAATCGGTGAGTCTCCACCCCCAATAAATCCGATCGATCGCGAGCAGTTGCGGGAATCTCTCCGGCGTACTCTTCGTGAAATCTCGGACCAGATTGAGAGGAAACTGCCTTCGGTCTCACGACCGACGCGCCGAAGCGGGATTTCCTCGTGCGTGCAGCTGGTCCATCCTCTGCAGGTTGAGAGCGACCGAGCGGACTTGCCTTACGGCGACTGGCATTCCGTTAGCGTCTGCTGTTCGTCCCGCGTCGTGTCCCACGCAAAACGTTTTTCAACGACCAGAATTCGGCCACCGAAGGCCCGAGACCGGGCTCGATTTCCACCTGGGCCATGCTCATCAAGCGGGTGTACGAAGTCGACCCGCTGGAGTGCCCGTGCTGTAGCGGGCAGATGAAGATCGTTACCTTCATCGAGCGTTGCCAGGGTGACGTGATCGAGCGGATCCTCCGCCACTGTGGGCAGTGGGAAGGTCCAATCCGTACGGGCGCCAGCGCGCGGCGCCGCCGGACCAATCGCATCGAGTCTCGGCTGAACTGTCTGATCCCCAGTTCGTCCCGTACCCCGAGTATCTTGACCCCGAGTATCTTGAGTCCGAGTCTCGGAAATCCGGGTCCCGGAAGTTCCGGGCTTTGGAGGCGGGGCAAGCTTCTCGTGCCAGTCGCGTAACGTACGCACTTCGACACCAACAGCCTCAGCGGCCGTCTTGAACGAGTAGCCTTGCTTCACGATCAGATCGATCGCATCCTGGTTGAACTCTGAACTGAAGCTGCGTCGCTTCCGTTTTGCTTTCTCTGGCATAATGAAGTCCTCGGAGGATTCTTGTCGATTCCTCGGGTGTCCGCCAGTCTTGGGCTATCGCACGCGTGGAAAACGCTAGTCATCTCTGCCATAATCCGGGGACAAGAGGGATTGAAATCGCTATCAGTATATCAGTCAGTCAGTCACTAAATAGGCAAGCCAGCTAGCGTCAGGTAATGTCTGTTGCGTTGTTACTGCGGAGTCGATGTCGTATGCTTTCGCGTCGGTTTCGGTGGCGGGTCTTAACATTGAAGTACTGACAAAAACGTGATGACTGGACAATCAATTCGGCAGCCCGTCGGCCAACGTGTCAGGGAGTCTTGCGAAATCTTTGCAAGGCAGTATTGGCAGTCGTTCTCCTTTGTGGGATTGACGTTGGCCACACTTTTTTTTTCGGCATCGGTCACACCCTCGCTGCTTCCTCGACATTTTGTCTTCCAAGGATTGTTGTCGGGGTTTTCCATTGCGCTCGGTTACGGCTTTGGGGTCTTGCTGGTCTTGGTTTACCGGTACCTTGACTTTCGTATGCCGAGCGAGCGTATCCAGTGGATCGCGAGACGAGTCACCAGTGTCATCGTGGGTATCGCGTATGTCGCCTTTTTGTGGCGAATGACGTCCTGGCAAAACTCGATTCGCGAATTGATGGAGATGCCACTTTTGGAGTCGGCCTATCCGCTTCGGACCGCGCTGATCGCGGTTGCATTCGCTGCTGTGCTGATCGGCGTCGGACGGTTTTTCATTCGCACTTGCTGGTTCTTGTCCAGAAAACTCGAGCGATTCATGCCCCGGAAAGTTGCTGTCGCCGTTGGCGTGATCCTCGCATTGACTTTTGCATTCGTTGTCACCAACGATCTTGTTCTAAAGCGTCTGTTGTTTGCTGCTGACACTTTCTTCCTAAACTTAGACGAAATCATCGACGATGAACTTCCTCAACCATCGGGTTTAGGCTTCACGGGCAGCGAAGAGTCACTCGTAAGCTGGTCGAGTGTCGGTCGTCAGGGAAAGGTGTTCGTCACGACTGGTCCGAGCCAGAGCGAGATCGCCAACTTGATGGAGCGTGAGGCGCAGCAGCCAATCCGAGTTTATGTGGGGATGCGTTCGCGTGATACACCGCAAGACCGCGCCAAGTTGGCGCTCGAGGAACTCAAACGCGTCGGTGGTTTTGACCGATCGCTGCTGGTCGTGGCGACGCCGACCGGAACGGGTTGGCTTGATCCGTCTGCGGTCGACACGATTGAGTTCATGCATGGTGGTGATACTGCGATCGTTAGCACCCAATATTCGTACCTGCCGAGCTGGATCACGATTTTGGTCGAACCACGTCGTTCGATCGAATCAGCACAAGCATTGTTTGACGAAATCTACGGTTATTGGACGACCTTGCCGAAGGATTCGCGGCCGCGTCTTTACTTGCAAGGACTCAGTTTGGGTTCGTTGGGTTCCGAAACGACGTTGGACTTGTTTTCGATCCTCGAAGACCCGATTGACGGAGCGGTTTGGAGCGGACCGCCGTTTCCGAGTTCTCATTGGAATGATTTTGTGCGCAATCGGAACCCGGACAGTCCCGTGTGGTTGCCCGAGTTTCGAGACGGGCGTCTGCTTCGGTTCACCGGACAAGAAAGCAACCTGAAGCCGGATCGCCCTTGGGGGCCAATTCGAAACGTCTATATCCAGTATGCGAGCGATCCGATGGTTTGGTTTTCGCCAGATTTGGCGTGGAGTCGTCCTGCTTGGCTGGATCATGAACGTGGCCCTGACGTTTCGCCAGAACTGCGCTGGTACCCCCTGGTGACGTTCTTGCAAGTCGCATTCGATCTGCCGATGGCCACTGCAGTCCCCATTGGTTACGGGCACAACTATGCACCGGCAAATTACATTGACGCTTGGGAATCCGTTACCAATTGGTCGGCGCAAGATTCCGAGCGTTTGAAAGACTTTTTCGCTGAACGCGTCGCGCCGAAGCCATGAGACAACTCGTATCAGTGGGTTGATATCAGGGTCCGTATAGCAGCGAATACTGCTGAGACAACACTTCGTCGCATGCGGGCTATTCTGGATCCTGCGAGCGCAGAATTAGGAGCGTGTAGTGGGCCGTTAAGGGGTCATCCCTTGGTCACCTTTCGTGAAGGCGGTTGCATCGCTCTACGCGACTTAGCCGAATCGCTTGGTCTCACTTATCTCCAAATCTTGGACTATTTGGGAGCGAAACTGCAGCGCAAGGCTGCGTCAACAATTTCCACAAGTGATTGGGAGTCCAGCAGTAAGCCTGTTTGCCGGCTTTCGGCTGGCGGAGGAGCCGAACAGTGTAGTGACAGGTTGACGGCCTTGGAGCCGTTTTGTCACCCACGCTCGTCGTTGTCCAATGGTGCCCGGGCTTCTTCAATAGCCGCCGCGATTCGATCATCGAGCCATTTGGATATTTGCGTTCCTTCTTTCCATTGCTCAACGGCTATGAGTTGACTATTCGATCCGTATCTTTTTTCAATCCAGCCTTGGGTCTTGCCTCCCGTTTCGGCAAAGTCCCTTTGGAGCTGCTTCGTGCCATCCTCGCGAAGACACAAGAGCGTTCCCGAGTTCCAACCGTTGACCCAAAAGGAGACTTCGCGGAGTAGTCCATTCTCCCAGAAGCAAACGTGGACTCCGTGTCGTTTACGAACTTCGCTGAACAGACCTCTGAACTTTAGATTTCCGTTGTCCCAATACTCGACGTGTTCTACTGAAAACGTCTCATCGGGGTATACACCCGCATCCGTCACGGCGTAGTTGCGATAGCTTTCATCGTCCATCTGTCTTCGCTTATCAACGTGCGCTGGTCAGCGTGGCAATGGATGGGATTCAGAGAGCCGTCATGTCGCTGGCGTCGGTGTCTCTAACCCACGGTGCCGAATTCGATGTTATCGTCGCGTTGTCGAGGACAGAGCGTTCATGATCGGTCTTCTTCCTGTGCGGCAGGTACTGATCGTCCGTCAGCTTTCCGCGTTACGAACGACGCCGAGGATGGACTCGACCGTAGGACGGTCGGCAGGTGACTTCCCAACGTGGTGCAGACGCACGTAACCGCCCGGATCAATCAGAATGTTACCGCCGAGCTGTGATACGTCCCCGTTCGAGTCCTGCAAGCGGCGTCCGCGAAGAAGTAGCTTTGCGTAAGTCCAAAGCGTTGCCGGCCCCCATATGTTCCACCACCTACCATGATCCATCCGGTAGGAACGGTACACTGACAACGTGTCGTCGATCAGAATCGGCCAGGTGCTGGAGGTTTCTCTCGCGTATGCTTCGACGAGAGGGCCGCTCTGAAAAGTAACGATGGCCACTTTGATGCCAAGGGCTTGCAACTCGTGTTCATGCTGGCGCAACTGCGTCAGGTGCTCGCGGCAGGGAAGTCATCCGAGATGCCGATGAAATACCTTTAGGAACCAATGGCCCAAATAGTCTTCCAGCCGATGAACATGCCCCTCAACATCGAGCAACTCGAAGGCTGCCGCCCGTACGTTTTTTTGTCTTTTCATCGCGATTTCTTCTCGATACGTTTGTGCTCCGCCAATGAAATCTCAAGCTTGCATGACACGTCATATAGTAGTGTCACGAACAGCTCTTTTTTGGCGGCGAAGCTGGCTTGTACAATTTCCACGCTGAACAGGCCAGACGTTTTTCGCACCAATGGTGATGGTAGAAAGAAAAATGTCCGCTCGCGGCTGATCTCGCTCGTATTCGTCTCTCCAGACCCTTCTCATCCGCCGGTTGGCGAACAAGCATGCAAGGGCAAAGGGGCCGCCCTAAGCGGGCTTGGCACGAGATTCCATTTGACGCCGCGGGTGCATCGCCCGAGGCGACTTCGGCAGTTCCCTAATCTGCTTCGGTGTCCACCGAAGCGTCGAAACAGGGCCGAAGGCAAGTACCGAAAAACGTTCCTTTGATGGAAATCACGCGGAAATTTTACGGTCACATCTTCCACACGAATCCGGAGTCCCAAATTCCCGTCCCGGAAATCAAAATACCATCAAACGTTGAATTCAGGGGTTAATGAACACGGTGAGGCGCGCGGCCAAAACCTGCGTCGAACATTCATTCAGATCTAGATCTGAATTCGCGGCCCTTGTTTCTGCATGGCACCCGCAGGCGGCGCAAGGTCGAGCCGACGTGTGCCAAATATGTTGGTGGCAGATTGATGCCGACGTTGATGCCGACGTTGATTTCGTACTTTGATGGCATCGCCCTTTCACTATCGACACCACTCGGTGGATCAAGTCTTCACGGTTTTGAACCAAAAGAAAGTCCCCCCACAAATCCCCCCACTAATGCGAAATCTGCGTTTGAGCGAAGGTTGGTCGAAGGGTGGTCAAAAAGAAAACCCCGTGAATCACGGGGTTTTCGCAAGCATCCGGAACGCGAAAGGAAAGCTTGTTTGGTCTTCGGAACCGAGGGTTGGGGGTTCGAAATCCCTCCGGGTGTAATCTTTTCATTCTGCGAACTGCCGCCGCCACGCCAGTTCACAAAGAGTGCCAAATGTCGCGGCTTTGCTTTTGCCGCGAAAAACGCTTTGTTTTTACGGTGTTCGCGACATCTCGAGACTCTCGGCGGTCTCTTGTTGACCGGCACCAATGAGACCTCCTCGCCAAGGTATGGCGTCTTCGGGCCGAGACTATCGCGCTCTCGCCTTTTCGCGGCGCTCTAAGTTTATTCGCCGTTTGCTTCGGCCCCTCCGAGCCGGACGATAGAAATCATGCTCGGGTTAACAGCTTGGAGCACTGTTCGGCGGTTTGATGCGTTCAATGATATCGGGCGGAATCGTCAGCATCAGCGATCGGCCGTTCATGGTTCCGCTATTTCGCATCCTGTTGCGATACGAATACATGTCAGGACGCTAGCAGCCATGTGTCCCGAGACACCACAAGCGAGTTCTGGCAGCAATTTGGGTGGGTTCTAAATGTTTCTTGATTGCGCCGTCGCGGCCGACAAACGGGACTTTCGCGTCAATCCAATATGCGGCACTCCATTCCCAAACAAGAGGACGCCGCAGAACGTTGCAAACTTCGCGGCCCGTGGCGAAGTGGTTCAGCCGCAGCGGCTACGAAGTGTCGCCGTCGGTTTTCCACACTGGAGAGGTGCCACTTGTGGAAATTTGAAACCGAACTGAGAGCTGATCAAAGCATCAACTTCGCCGGATTATTCAAGACCGTCGAAACAAAATGGTGTTTCCAGGGTTGGATCAGGCTGGACGGAAGTAGAAGCAGTCGGACCTAGCAATCAAGGGAGAAATTTCATGAAAAGTGCGTCAACCATGCTGCAATGTTGGATCTCAATGTTTCTGCTGTTGCCGGCGCACGCTCGTGGACAGGAATCTGCTGAGCAATTGAAGATTGGCAACACGCCGGTGTCTGCGATCCTGGAGCAACTTGGCGCAAAGCTGGAATCGGGTCTCACGGCAAGCCAGCAAGCAGACTATGCAAGAGCGTTTATGAGCGTCGATCAAGATGGGGACGTTCGGCATTCGAAGGAAGAATACATCGAGAACGGTCGTTACTTGACGCCACAATTGCGACGCGGAATTTTCAACGCTTCTGACAGCGACAAAGATGGCTTCGTCACCGAGGCCGAGTACATTCTGAACCGAATCATCACGGATGAAGCGAAGGCCATCGTTCAGGCAATGGACGATGACGAAGATGGAACAGTCCAGTCAGCCGAATTCGTCAAGCACGCCACTGCAAAGCTGAATGACGCAAATCTTGCGAAGGATGTGTTCGCCGCTTTTGACACAAACCGAAATGGCGAGATTCTTGTTCCGGAATACTTGCAAGTTTGGGGGCGATGGGCTCGTGCGGGACGCATGTCGGCTGAAAAACGTATCGCGAAGATCTCGCAGCGAACAACAGATGGCGAACCGCAGTCGCCCGATGAAGAAAGACGCAGTGGACCACCTGTTGGGTTTGGACCGTCGTCCGGTCGCGGATTTGGACCACCGCCAAATTCAATATTTGAAGCACTGGATGCAGACCAGGACCAAGTCATTTCCGCCGTTGAGATCAAGAACGCCGTCGCCGCTCTGAAGACGCTCGATGCGAACAACGATGGCAGTCTAACGCAGGATGAGGTCAGTCCGTTTGGCCGCGGAGGTGGAGGACGTCCAGCTCGGATGGGCGAAAGAGAACGACGGGGCGGATTCGGAGGCCGAGGAGGTGGTGGTTTCGGTGAAACGTTTGGTCGCGGTGATGGGCCGCCGAGCGTTGACGAGGTCTTTCAGCGGATGGATAAGAATCAAGACGGAGAGCTTCAAAAAGACGAAGTGCCGGAATTCGCGCAGGACTTCATTCTCCCCGCTGACGAAAACTCTGACCAGAGCGTGACCAAGGAGGAGTTGATGAAGTTTCGCGAACGACGTCCCTCCGGGGGACCGACACGAGACGGGCCATCGGGGCGCCGTGGTCCTCCGCAGGGTTGAGACGGATGCAGGTTTGATCGATTCAGCGGAAGCACGCGACACGTCGGCCGTTTTTGAGAGTCATCGCGATTGGGTAAAGGATGCACCTAACGCCGCGCAGCGGCTTCGTTCAACAATCGCGGCAGGTCTCCCACGCCCGTTTGCTGCCATAGCAGATCTGGCCGCCTTCGACGATGTAGACCATCGCGTCTTCGGCAACGTCCTGGTCGTCGAAGAATTCGCTAGCGTCTTCTTCGCTCGCTTCGTTCATCTCCGCGCCGCTGGTCAAACCGGCGATGCGGTTTTCAAAGGGCCAGTTCTCTTGCGTCATCAACCGCACTTCGCAGTCGTCGTCGTGTTGTTCGCGGTAGTCCTCGAGAAGTTCGATTATTTGCGAAACTGTCATGTTTGTCTCTCCGCTTGGGTGAATGAAAAACCGTCTTTTGATGACGACATGAGGCCATGGGTTTTCCAACGCAGCAAGCGCAGCCCGCTGTCAATTCGCAATTCTTTTGTAGCTTTTTTAACGTCGCCAACATGGCCGACAAACGCGGTATGCGGGGATTGCTTCTGGCTGCCAGACGTTGGGGCATACGCAAAACGTCGCGACGTCGGGCGGACGTCGCGGCGTGTGGTGGAAGCGTGGGATCGTACGACGGAGCCGGCTACGGTTGCCTTTTGCCGGAGCGATTTTGGAGGGCTGCCCACATCTTTCGTTGCTGGTTCCAATCGAGCGTTTTGGCGATGGGACGGACGTCTTGTTCTAAGATCTCGTCGCGGCCTTGCACGGTTCGCGGTAGGGCGAGGATGGCGTCTTGGATGTCGGGGGCCAAATTGTCGAGCCACATGATTTGGGACATGCGGGTGGTGGAGATCTGGCCGTAGTGGGCCAGTTCGCTTTGGTTGATGATGACGCCGTCGCGAACGAGATCGCGGCAGCGATGGGCCAAGGCCAGCAACCGCGTGATCCGTGGGATTCGCCCGAGCGGCTTGTCAGGGGCCTTTGCCGTCGGCGAGCGACTTGCTGCCGTTGCGACGAACTTGAACGTGGAAGGATTTGTTGATGGTGAGCTTGGCGTTCATGCGGGCACCTCCATGTTGCTGGCGGTCAGGCTTTGCATGCCGGTGTCGTGGAACGTGATGCCGACGTTGCCCGCAACGCCATCGAAGTCGACTCGGTCAACAAGCAGCGACGTCAGGCGGACTTGTTCGCGGGGCTGAATCGTTTGCCACAGTTCTTCGAAGCCAGAAAGCAGTCGCCGAACGTCGGCGGTGTCGATGGCTTGGGTTTCAAGCGACTGGAGTTCGGTATCGATGGCTTTCAGTCGATCTTCGGCGGAGTCGATTCGTGTTTGCAGTTCAGGCAAACCAGCGACTCGGCCGTTGTTTGTCACGTTGGCTGCGATCGCTCGCAACTTTTCATGATCGTTGCGGAGTTGCCGTTGAAGTGACTTGCGTTCGGCCTCGAGGTTGTCATGGAGCAGTTCGGATCGCGATTCGATTTGCCCAATCGTTTGGTTGAGCAAGTCTTCGTCGGTGCCGATGGTTTGAATTTGTTCGACGACAAAGCGTTCGATCTCGCCGGCGGGCACGGATGGAGCTGGACATTTCGACCAGCCCTCTTGCATCGCGGTGCCGCAGACGTAGTAGCGATACCGCTTGCTTGCCTTTGCAACTGTACGAGTGCGTCATGGGGCGGCCACAGGCTTTGCACCAGATCAGGCCTTTGAGCAATGCGTTGTGTTTGTTGCGAACGCCGGTGCCGCCGGAGTTGACCGTTGGCCTTGAGTTGGTTTGGACGCGGCGAAAAAGATCGAGCGGCACGATGCCGTCATGCTCGCCTTCGTGCGTTTCGTCCTTGTATCGAATCTTGCCGATGTAGGTGACGTTGGTCAGCAGCTTGTAAACCGCGTTCTTCGTGAACGCTCGGCCGCCGCGATGGTCGCCCTTCTTGGTCACCCATTGTTTGGTCGTCCAACCGCGTCGTCTGAGTTCTTTGACGACCGGCAGCAGTGAGCGATGTTCGATATACAGACTGAAGATCTGTCGAACGCGGTCGGCTTCGATTTCGTCGACGACCAGTTTGGTGTTCTCGACCGTGTAGCCCAGCAGCGGCATTCCACCGGACCATTTGCCGCGCCGGCGTGAGGCGGCCACCTTGTCGCGAATTCGCTCGCTGATCATTTCACGTTCGAACTGGGCGAACGACAACAGCACGTTGAGCACGAGTCGGCCCATCGACGTCGATGTGTTGAACTGCTGCGTGACGCTGACGAACGAGACGCCGTGTTGGTCGAACGTTTCGATGATCTTGGTGAAGTCGAGCAGCGATGCGGCTGAGCCGGTCGACTTTGTAAACGATCACGCAGTCAACCTCGCCGGCTTCGATGTCGGCCAGCAATCGTTGCAGCGCCGGTCGTTCCATGTTGCTGCCGGTGAAGCCGCCGTCGTCGTAGGACTTGGGGATCGACTTCCCAACCCTCGTGCTTTTGCGAAGCGACGTAGGCCTCGGCGGCGTCACGCTGAGCATCGAGCGAACTGTATTCCTGTTCGAGTCCTTCTTCGGTGCTCTTTCGGGTGTAGATCGCGCATCGCACGGTCTTCTTTGGATCTTTGCTTCATTTGGATTCCTGTTGATCGAGTTTGAAGAACTCGGTTGCCGCTCCAGTGCGACCCGGTGATGTGTTTGGCGACGGCCGAGAGCGAACGAAACAACTCGCCTTCAAATTCAAAACCCTGCGTCGTCACGCGAACGCGGATTTGCTCGGCCCTTGTAGATCCGTGTGAGCAAGCGTTCCCGGCAAAAGGGTTGCGTTCGATATGCGCACCGGTCGGCAACCCTCTTCGTACGTCTTGCGGCTTCGCTCGGGTAGCTGACGCGAGGCTGGTGAAGTGACGCGAAGTCGGCTCCGTCGGCCAGTTCTCGGATGCGATTGCGAATGGCTCGGTTCCGAAAGACCGCCTTCTGCGTTGGCCTGCATCCGCCAGATGATGCGGCGGATCAGCCATTTACGGTTCTTGGCGTTGGTTGTTTCGCCAGTCTGAGAGGCGAACTCATCGCGTAGTTCGCCGCAGGTCATCTTCTGCAGCCGAGCGACTTCTTTGGCAACGTTAAGCTCCATGTTGGACTCCTTGGTTCGAGTTCTGCGGTGCCGAAGTGGCCCGCGTGTCGACACAGAGCCCTGGTTTCGCAGACAGATCAAGCGAGTCTTCGGGAACTTTCGGAAAGACTCTCCGAATTCGTCGCAGAGAGCCGGCCTTGGGCGTTCAAAGTGATGATCGTGTCGGCCAAGAGGGCCGAGATCTCGGTCAAGCGTTTGTCTGGTGAAAGCGCAGACGGCTTCGTTTTGGTGAGCATCCAAACTCCTGATTCGTTGGTGCGGCAACCGCCGCTCGGAAGAAGCAATCAGGGCTGGCTCGATCGTTCGATAGCTCGGTAGGTGGTTGGTTCGGTAGGTTGGCTCAGCGGTCCACAGACGCCACGTCTGCGCCCACAGACGCGAGTTGGCCGGCGATGCCGGCTCCCCAGTCCGTTCGCGACAGTGCGGAAATGACGGCGTCCACGTTGACTTCGTCGCCAAGTCGGCCGATCGTCTCGGATATCAATTCTGGCGAAGGAATCACATGCGTCGTACGGTCTCGATTGGGTTCGGTCACTCGCTTGAGTAGTCCGATCTGCTCCAGTTGCTTTGCAGCTCGGACCAGCCGCATCTTCTGCCGCGGGTTTTCATCGCCAGACCAGTAGCTGGGCGTGAACGGAATGCCGTGACGCAGCATTCCCGTCAATCCACGAGTCTGTGATTCCGGGCACATCGAGGTCGATCTCGGCGAAGACCTCAAGCTCGGCCACCAGCCACTTCGCCAGTTGCAGGTGATCTCGTTTCATTCGCGTCCCTTCCAAAAGTCGGACAACGTGTTCCAGAAAATAAACCCTCTCTATTAGTGCGGCTGATTCGGTGGGCCTGACATGAAACGCATTTTCTTGTAGGACCCGCTCGTCTTTTGGAATGGTCGTGCCCTCTGCCAAGCGACCAATCTGATGGTCGCATGCTCAGCCGAGACTTTCGAATACCGCAATAACTCAATGCCGCATGACCCACTCACATACACACAAGGAGAAAGAGGTTTGGACGGGTACATGATGTCTTGATGTATTATTATTTTTGTTATTTAAACCCTTCTTCTTTCGGCTCTTCCGCAGAATCTGTGGGTTGATTGTTGAATGATTCGGTGTTGTGGTGGCTCCGCTCCTGCCTCTCCAACAAAGGCAGACGCTGCACTCCGTCTACACCAGCCATCGGTCGCCCACTCGCTTCGCTCGAACAGGGCGAGCGACCGATGGCCGGCTCCGACGAAGGCAGCTAGCCCAACTCTTGTTTCAAAAAAAAGAAGAATGCATCTTGTCGGCAAATCGGTTATTGATGTTGTTGTTCACACAAAAGCAACGACCTACCCACCGAACAAGATGCAACTTAAGGCTATCCTCAACCACGTCGAAAAGCAAAAGGGTTTTGTTTACCACGCGATTTTCTGGAACGACGACCGCACGGCGCTGCTCGCTTCGCTTCGACCTCACTCGCGAAGTCGACCTGTTTGCAGTGGCTGCGGCCGCAAAGGTCCCGGCTATGACACGCTTGCCGAGCGACGCTTCGAGTTCGTGCCGCTGTGGGCAATTCCAGTGTTCTTCCTCTACTGTATGCGCCGCGTGGACTGTCCTCGCTGTGGCGTCACGGTCGAGAAAGTGCCGTGGGCCGACGGGAAGCATCAATCCACATTCAGTTACCGTCTCTTCCTGGCCTCTTGGGCCAAGCGGCTCAGCTGGAAGGAGACCGCGATGATCTTCGGCACAAGCTGGGACACTGTCTTTCGCGCCGTTGACTGGGTCGTGCGGTGGGGCTTGGTGCATCGAGAAATCGGGGCCATTGAGGCGATCGGAGTCGATGAGATCGCCTATCTTCGTGGCCACAAATACCTGACGCTTGTGTACCAGATCGACGCCGATTGCCGCCGTCTGTTGTACGTCGCCCGTGACCGAACCGAGGAAAGTTTGCGTGGATTCTTTAGCACGATTCCGGAAACCGCGGTGAAGGGATTAAAGTTCGTTTGTACGGACATGTGGCGTCAGTACATGACGGTGATTGCCGAGAAGGCCGAAGATGCGGTTCATATTTTGGATCGATACCACGTGATGAAGAAGTTCGGCGACAAACTCAACAAGGTACGCGCCGAAGAGGCTCGCCAGATGAAGCAGGATGGCTACGAACCGATCTTAAAGAACTCGCGCTGGTGCTTGCTGAAGCGTCGTGAGAACCTGACGGACAATCAGACGGTGAAGCTGAAGGAACTGCTGCAGTACAACATTCGCAGCGTCAAGGCGTATTTGATGCGAGAGGACTTTCAGCGGTTCTGGGAATACGAAAGCGCGACGTGGGCTGGCAAGTTCTTGGATCAGTGGTGCCGTCGCGCGATGCGATCGAAAATTGAACCGATGAAGGAGATGGCCCGGACGCTCCGCAACCATCGCGAGCTGTTGCTGAACTGGTTTCGTGCTCGTGGAGAGATTTCCAATGGAAGTGTGGAAGGGCTGAACAACAAAGCGAAGCTGGCGATGAGAAAGGCATACGGTTTCAAATCCTACGAAACGATCGAAATCGCCCTTTATCACCAGCTAGGAAAGCTTCCTGAGCCAATTCAAACCCACAGATTCTGCTGACGAGGCCTTCTTTCTGGGTTTACGACGATTTCAGCTCTTGCGGTATTTGCTGCGGTAATTGAATACATCAGTGATGTAATCGAGTGAGATTTGCATCGAAGCGAATGCCGCGATTGCGGTATTGAAGTGCCTCAGTTTCCGACGAGCCGATAGACGAAGCCGCTGCGAGTTTTTGACGTACGTTTTTCGCAGACAACTCTTTGCTGTTTCTGAAGCAGATCGATCACTTCCTTGTGGTCGCTCGGACGCCATGGAAGCCTCCTGGTCAACTCCCATTCGGGCATCGGTTTTTCACCGTGGTCCTTCTTCCAGTTCTTGAGATACCGCACCAGCTCTTTTGCCATCGCATCAAACGCGTTCAAAGCGACATGATCAGCCGCCTTGAACAACATGCGACGCGTTTGATGCTCAACCACTTCGATGGCCCACTGAGCCGACGCAGCGTCAACGACAGGATTTCGACAACGGCGACTGATCGCGTGCAACAAGGCCAACTTGCGGGTCTGCTCACTGACGCGTCCCCACACGGTGGTGCCGACGGGATCGCTCGCCTCCTCCGCTTTTTCGTACTGCATCTCGGCGTTGACTCGGGCTTCGACCAGCAAACGTTCTGCATCGACGTCGTGCGGGACGATCGCCGGTACTGGACTCCGGTTGGGCAGATTGCCTGCCGGCCCGGGGTGAAACTCTTGCCACCAAGTCGCCGTCTCGATGATCGACTCGGGAACGTCGCGAATCTTTGGCTCTTGCCCCTTTCCTCGCTTGCCACACTCAAAGATCAACATTCTGGCGAACAAGCCATTGGTCAACATTCGCTCTGAGAGGGCGGCGTAGTAGTGGTTCGGAATCGCGGTTGCCAAAGATCACCAAGTTGGGCTGGTCGATCACTCCGGCCGCCTCTTGGCCAGCCTTGCGACGCATGGGATAAACGCTGTTGGCCGACGAATACATTGTCAGTAGCGTCGACATCAGCTGTTCATACCGAGCGTCTTTCGACTTGCTGATTGATTGCAACAGCCCGTCGATCTCGTCTGTTTGGAACAGCATTGCTGGTGTTAGATGCAGGGCATCCTGCAAGCCCTCGCCCGACGCAAACCTCTCGCCTGTTTGGTCGGCCACGCCGATCTGCTGAAGGATCCGAACGTTGAGTTTTCGCGGCCAGTCCTTTCCCGCCGCAGAGTGTGCCAGCCCAAGTAGGTACAAGTTCGTTCGATTGTCGCCTGGATCTCGCACACGGCGACCGGCCAAGAAGGCTTGCAGTGCGAGGGCACCGCAGAATGCCATCACAGGATTGGGATAGGGTGCCGTGTCGAGGCAATGATCCATGACCTCGTTGACGAATCCAGGGACTCGCAAAAGCCGCTCGGGAAGCGGTCCGGGATCCTCGATCGACGAGGCTGGTTCGATCGGAGGATCGTCGTCAGTTTCCTCCTCTGTGCTAGCTCGGACGTTGAACTGACTTAGGTCGACTTCATCAAACGCTTGTGATGTGCACTCGTCACGTAGCCAACCGAAGGGGCAGTCGTGCGGTTTAGTTGCGGCTTGGTTGATCTTGTGCTGCAGGTCTTTGTCAGACCATGGCGGCACGCACCGCGGATTGTAATGCTGCGTCAGGATCGTGAGAGCGTCACTGGCTTCGATCCCAAAACCATGAACGAGTGCCGTGGCCGCCGCGTAGGTTTGCGAGTGACCTCCGCTTCCCGAAATCGCTGGTGGCATGGCGTCGAGGTACGCGATCGCTCGCCGCTCGATTTCGTCAGGGCTGTCGTTGGAACGGTCAGTCGACGGTGAAGTTTTTTGCGACGTCTCCGGCCAGAAGTACTGGCAGATCTGAGTGAGCTCATCCTGTTTCGTCGTGATCTCGGCGTATGCATCCGATAGGCGTCTACCCGTGATCGTGAAGAACCGAGCGTGATCGTAAATCTCGATCTGCCCCGATTGATCCGGCCCCAGCCCTTTTCGTTGACAACCAACGTGAGGCGGTTTGCAGCCTTCGACGATCAACTTCACACCTCGCCCCGACGGTGAAACTTCGGTGTAGGTGGCGAGATAGTCAACGATCTCTTTGCCCCAAGTGAAGTTTCCTGACTCGTCCAAGCAAACGATCCAGATCAATGCCGGTGAAGCAATCGTCTGGGGTAAATATGAAGCCGATCCCTGCCAAGATTGGATCATTTTGAAATCGCTTCATCGCCTCCTCAAACGACGACCAATCATGCGGGTCGATCGAACTCGCTTGGTACCCGGTCTGCGGCGAGATGGGCACCTTCGTGAAGGCGAGAATCCGTCTTGGATCGTTTCCAACAGACCCACTGATCGAGTTCAGTCAGTCGTTGTGGGATGTGCTGTGGTGGGAATTCACGAGCGTTCATCGAGTCGCCTCCTTGCGAGTCGGTGGTTGTGAATGTGTGGCGGACCGTTCTTCGTCAATCCGTTTCAGTTCGCTGGCGATGTGATCGAGGCTGGCCTGCGAGAAAACGCGAGCGTGACCAGCCCAGCCGGTCGCTTCGATGTTTTCTTGATCGAATGATGTATTCGATGCGGTGGACCTTGGTGTCCAACCGCCGGGCGATCTCGCCGACGGTTAACAACAGCGGAGGCTGTGACATAGCTTTCCTTGCAGCGGGTGAAGGGACTTCGCAACGATTGCCCAGCAAAGGGCAGGCAGCGATGCCCGAAAGAGAGGGACCAAAATCTGCGGAGTCATCGCCCATGCGGGGGCGAATGGCAGATTCAGAAGATGCTCGCCGCGATGAATCGCAGGCGAGCGAGGAGCTCGTTGGCTCGATCGGTCGCTGGTTGTTTGGCTGAGTGGCTCGGTGTTCGAGCGAGTGGGATTATGGGAATCGAAGACGGCTTGTCAAACTTTTCTGTCCGCTTCGATTGACGACACCGTTTCGCGGTCGCGAAAGCACTTTGACACGGTAAAACACGGTTGAAATGCAATGGTGCAGATTGCTTGGCGGTCCGGCCGACGACCGATGTCACGAACTCGATTCAGCGCCGAACGGCTAGTCGATTGATGTTCGTGCGGTCGCGAGCGATCGTCAAATCACGGAAAACACGGTCTCAATCTCGCCATCGGTTCTTCGGTTTTGGGATTTGCTGATGTTATGAGAACCAGCGTTGAAAAAATCAGAATTTTGCAAAAATAGTCGGCTCTGCGAATCAATCAAAAACGTCGCCGCCTCGACCTGTAGACCTACCGGAATGCGGACCGAAATGACGAATCCGCGATCTCGATTTCTCGAAATATGTCGACCACAAAAACTGGCCCTCCCCGGTTACCTATGCCGCGTTTGGGTGGTTCTTGGCTTAGAAGACAAGGGAAATCAATTTGTCATTGGCGTTACGACGATGGGATGCAAACCGACGGTCTCACTGTTCTCGCTGAAACGGAAAAATCTTGGAAGGCCTGTGCTCGGTCTCCATGATTTGGGCGATCCGCTCGACCACTTCCGGATGTTTTGCAGCGATGTTTTTTGTTTCGCCAAGGTCCTGGTTGAGGTTGAACAACCGGATGGGGCTAGCGGTATTGGTACCGGCTTTGAATCGAATGCCTTTCCAATCGCCCATACGAACAGCTTGCATGGTTTGGTTGGCGTTCTTGCCGTGGAATTCCCAGTAGAGAAATTCATGCGTTCGCTGCTCTTTCCCAGTCAGGGTAGCGGTCAGGGAGATGCCATCGCGGCCGTCAGGGATTGCAATGCCCGCCAACTCGCAGAAGGTGGGAAAGAAATCCCATGCGGCACAGAGATGATTGGACTCTTTCCCGGCTGGCACGACGGTCGGCCAGTAGGCGATCAAGGGCGAACGAATGCCTCCTTCATAAAGGTCGCGTTTACCTCCTCGCAAATCTCCGTTGCTGTCGAAGAACTCCGTCACCGGATGCCCGCGCATCGGACCGTTGTCGCTGCAGAACAGGATTAACGTCCTGTTTGCAATCTCGGCCGACTTGGTCGCTTGCACGATGTCTCCGATTCCCGCATCCAGATACGAAATCATGGCCGCATAGTCCTTCTGTTCTTTGGTCCAGGATTGGTCTGCATAGATTCCCTGGCCCGGAACCTCGAACTTCATGTCCTTGAGCTGTTCGCCGTTTTCATGGGGGATGGTGAATGGCAGGTACAGGAAAAAGGGCTTGTTGGCGTTCTGCTCAATGAAGTTGAGCGTTTCCTTCATCAGGTAATCATGAGAGTATTCTTTCGGATCGGGCGTGTAGCTGCCGAGTCCGTCAAACTTCTCGGGCAAATAGACCGGCTTGTTCTTCAGCGGAACCTTCTCGCCGTTCTTCAACAGATGATCTGGATAGTAGTTGTGAGCGAGGACCTGATCGGTGTAACCAAAGTAGAAATCCCAGCCATGTTTCATGGGATCACCAGTCGTCCCCGGATTGCCGAGACCCCACTTTCCGATCATGCCGGTCGTGTAGCCCGCTTCCTGTAAGACCTTTGCCATGGTCACGGTGTTTTCCGGAATGGGCCATTGTCCGCCGACCGTGCCGTTTTGCTTGTTCCCTCGGATGTAGCAGTGACCGGTGTGCAAGCCTTCCATTAGCGAAGACCGGCTCGGTGCGCATACCGAGACACCCGAATAGAACTGCGTGAAGGTCATGCCGTGTTCAGACATCTTGGCCAAGTTGGGCGTCTGAATCTTGCTCTGTCCATAGGGGCCGATGTCCGCGTAGCCAAGATCATCCACCATGATCAGAATGATGTTGGGCTGCTCAGCGGCCAGCAGAGAAGTTGTGGAGAGCAGTAGGGAGAAGAGAATAGCGATTTGTTTCGTCATGATGAATTGGGTCTTGGACTCGAGCAAGGCCTACTTCGAGCGAAAGATGGGGCTGTTGACGACGGCGACAATCAGGTCGCGAAAGCCGCGCGTTGAGTTCGTGATGGCATCGATCTGTGGACGATCGCTCACAGTGATTTCGCGGCCAATGGCGTAGGCGAGTAGTTTTTCGGTGAGAGCCCTGGCGAACGGCTGCGAATTCTCTCGTAGGATCGACTTCAACCCGCGAATGTCTTCAAACTTCTCACCGTTGGGTAATTCACCCGATGCGTCGACCTTGGCGTTGTGCCGGTAGCTGCCTCGCCAACCGCCGATGGGATTGAAATTTTCAAGCGCGAAGCCAAGCGGATCGATCTTGCGGTGGCAGTCATAGCAAGTGGCAACGTCGCGATGCTTTTTGAGTTGGTCGCGGATGGTCTTGGCACCGCGGATGTCGGGATCGAGTGGTTCGACATCGGGCGGCGGTGGATTGGGTGGGTCGCCCAGAATGTTTTCCAGGACCCAGATTCCACGGACGACCGGCGAGGTGTCGATGCCGTTGGCGGTGACGGTCAGGACGCTGGCTTGGCCGAGTAGACCGCCGCGATAACCGTTGGTGAGAGCGACCTTGTGAAAACCGGATTCCTGGGGCGGCTGGATTCCGTAAAGACGCGCGAGCGGTTTGTTGACGAACGTGAAGTCGGAGTCGAGAAAGTTGGCGATGTTGAGGTTCTGCTTGATGAGGTACCTGGTGAAACGGCGTGTTTCCTCGCGCATCGCAGATTCGAGATCGTACTGATAGTACGCATTGAATTTACCTCGATCGGGCGGCGCGGAGCCGAGTTCACGAAGATTCAGCCAGCTATCGAGAAAGCCGTCAATGAACGCGTCGGACTTCGGATCGGCCAGCATGCGATTGACCTGAGCGGTCAGCACGGCAGGTTTCCGCAGTTCGTTGTTTGCGGCAAGCTCCGTCAAGGTTTCATCCGGCATGGAAGACCAGAGGAAATAAGAGAGTCGCGACGCCAAGGCGTAGGATGACAAATCGCTATCTTCTTCGAAGTACAGAAAATGAGGAGAACAGAGCGCCACTTTGAGTCCATCGCCGAAGGCTTTCAGTGCGGTACGGCCTTCTTGCTCACGGGTTTCGATGATGCGGACGATTCGGTCGATGTCTTCGTCGGTGACGGGACGTCGATAGGCACGCGTCAGAAACCGACGCAGGAGAGAGTGAATATCGGGAATGTCACCGCTGGCCAGAATCGTCTCGGCGTCGTCGCCCAGCAAAGCCTTCTGCGAGGAGGTTGGCCAGGACTTGTAGTAGGGGCCCACGATCTCGACTTCGTGGATTCGAATCTGCGGTAGCTTCCCCTGCTTGATTGTGCTGGCTCGGCCAACGACGATTCCCTTCTGCGCCTCCTTGGGATACCACTCCGGATAGCGCTTGGGCAACAGGTAGAAGAGCTTGCGAGCATCGATCGGTCCGTTGCGAAAGGTGAAACGCGGCGTGTATCCCGCGTCCAGCCAGACATGTTGCTCATACCATCGGCGACCATCAGCAAGCTCGACTTCCGCCAACAGTGGTTCGATGGGTTGCGGTTTGTAAAGCTGGCCGGCGGTGTCGTCACCCGGCACGATCCCGAGCCGGAACGGTTCATCGGGATCCGTGCCCAGGTATCCCGGATCGTATGGATGAACCCGGTTCAACGCTTCCGCCTCAAATCGAATCTTGTAGAAACCGTCGGTGGGAACTCCCGCGGCAAAGTCGTAGATCGGTGCGTAGGCGCCTTCATGTTTTTCGGAAGCCGCTACCTCATACAGAGTCAGCCACTGAAATTTGGAAGTCGACTTGTGGACTCGGTCGATTTCGTACTGCTGCTTGAAGTTATCGTGAAAGGTCCACTTCTGGATCGCTGGCTTTTCCCTGGTGAGCAACGCCTTGTCGATCGCTTGCTCAGCGGATTCAAGATACTGCTCCAGCAGGTATCCTGAAGTGACGAGCACGTCCCCAACATTGTCGAGGTTCTCGACGGTCTGATCCTTCGGGAAGTCGGTGGTAGGATCGAAAATCCGGACGTCCAGATGGAGCAAGTCGCGGAGCGTATTGCGGTACTCGCGAGCGTTCAAACGACGCAAAACCGTCTGCGATGGTGAGCCTTGCTTTCGCTGGTGATAGGCCGTGATTTTGTCCGTCAGTGAAACGATGACCTGCTTTCGCTCCGCATCCGTGGGCTGCTTTGCTTCCACCGGAGGCATCTCAGATAGATTTAGGAGATCGACGATATCCTGATAATCCGCAAGCGTGTTGCTGTCGATGATCTGGGTCGGCAGCCGCTCAAACCGGCGATCTCCCTTTTGCTTTTCCGCTCCGTGGCAGTCAAGACAGTATGACTTCAGGAACGGCATGAGGTCATCCGCGAACGACTCTGTTTGAGTCATTGACAGTAGACAGCAGGCCAGAAGGATGGGAAGTCTCATGCCCGCTCCAGACCAGTGAGCGTACTGGTGCTGTTGCCGAACGAATCGGTCGGGACACCAAATCGTTGGAGCAACGACACGTACAGGTTGCACAACGGCACGCGTTTTGGCTCTTCGCTCGGGCAAACCTTGTGCTGACCGTGTTGGAATCCGCCACCGGCGAGAATAATCGGCAGATCGTGATTGGTGTGCGAGTTCGCGTTGCCCATGCCGCTGCCAAACAGGACCATCGTGTCATCGAGTAGCGACTTGGCCTTAAGCTGATCCAGAAAGCGCGCGAATTGTTGAATCTGGTAGAGCTCGATCTTCATCAAGAGATCGATATTGGACTGCAACATCCCATGGTGCGAAAGAGAGTGGTAGTCTTTGTCGACTCCGATATCGCGAGCCACAAAGCTGCCGCCGATTTCCAGCGTTGCGACGCGCGTCGAATCGGTCTGCAAGGCAAGCGCGATCAGGTCGTAGATCAAGGGTAGGTCCTGCGCGAGGCCTTGATTGATGGGTTCGTCGATCGGGGGCTTCGGCTTGGGTACTTGGTGCCATTGCTCGTCAAGGGAGAGTTTCGTTTCGACATCGCGAATGGATGTGAAGTACTCTTCCAGCTTGTTGATATCGGTGGTGTTCAATCGACGTTGAAGCGATTTCGCTTCGCCATGAACAGCATCGAGTATTGACCGACGAAAACGAATACGGTCACTGGCCTTTCGTCTGGCCGCCCGCGTGCTATCGACGAATAGAGCGCGGAACAATTCTCGCGGGCCAGGAATCGGCGGCACGCGTGTACCGGACCGAGTCCAGGACATTTGACAACCACCATGCAGTCCGTCCGGGGAACCGATTGTCAGCGCGGGAAAGCGAGTTTGGGAACCGATGAACTCGGCGGCGCGTTGGTCCAGACTGATGCCGCCCTCGGGCATCGCACGAGCATCAGCGGCATTCACACCGGTCAAGAAAGTGTGGACGGCATGGTGTCCACCTTTCAGGCCGTGATCGAGGTGGGAGAAGACCGTGAAGTCTTTCCGGTGAGACTGCAAGGGCTCCAGAATCGGGGGCAACTCATATTCCGCACCGGATTTCGTTGGCCAAAAGGCACCGGGATACATTCCAAACTCGTTGCCGATGCAGACCAGCCGACGGGGCGAGACTTCATCGGCACTGCCTGGACTGGCGAGTGACTCCATCGCTGGGAGTGCTAAAGTGACTCCTGCGGCTCTTAAAAGGTGTCGCCGGTCAAAAGTCGGGCTCGAGATATTGGTTGTCATGTCTTCTGTTTCAACGGGATGCAGTTTCATCAATCCGAGATGTTTAGATGCGAAGCGACGAGAACGCGGATCTGGTCAACACCGTCCTCGATATCCCAAGCGACCCGCACTGTGCGGCGATCCTCGCTCAGGATCAGTTGATCGTTTCGTCCAAGTCCGCGATTGAGTTGTTGGCTGAAGTCTGCTTCCGGTAGAGCAAGCAGCGGATCGTATTCGGCCAGCAGATCTTTTTGGGCGATGATCCCGATCACTTCTCGGTCAAACTGCACTTCGGTGACGAAGGGCCGATCTTTCGACGTCGGTGAGGGAAGCCCGGGGTTGTATTGGAGAAGATAACTGTCGACGTGCACCCGCTTTGGCAGCGAGATCTCCGAAGCCCCTGGCAAGCCTGTTCGATTCCGAAGCATCATTGCGGTAAAAATTGACGGTGTGGGATCCCGGTTCCGAGATGTTGACCAGCAACCCGGCGGGCAGCCAGACTCCTTCGCTTTCGGGAATCAACAACAAGGCACGTGGATCGATCACCGTGCTGGGAGATTCACGTTCACCAGGCCGAGCAAATCGCACGTCACCCTGAAGACCTTTGATTCCAAATGAGCTTTTCCACGTCTGCTGGAACGGCGTTGTGTCGTACGCCAGCGATTCCCGTGGCGTCCCGCCTTCTTTGCTGAGCCGCACGGCGCTACCGGCGACGATGCGCTGCCGCAGGTCGCGATCGCCGAGTTCGACTTCACCTTCAAAAACGGTCACCATCGATTTGCCCGACGGTTCGACGGTGACGCCGAAAGAGGTTCCCAGGTCGACGACTTTCTCCGCCGGCGTCTCCAGTTCGAAGCCCTTGATCGGCCCTGGGACGCGCACGGTCGCAACTCCGTAATGCAATCTCGCCGCATTGTCGCCGAGGATTTCGAGTTTTGCGGGAGCTGCGACGGCCAGGATTGCACCTGAAGCAAATTTGATTTTCGGTTCGCCATCGTCAACCGTGAGCATACGCCCGAGCCGCAACTCCTCGCCCGAAACGGTGGCGACGGGTTCATCCTGCTGCACCATCGTGGACGTCATCACTGCCAGCATCACGCTCGCTGCGACGGCGAGCATCCCCCAACCAACCCAAGTCCGACGCCGATGCGACGATACGAATTGACGTTCCACCGAACTGGATTCCAACGTATCGGCGAGCAACGCATCCGTCGCCAGAAATCGAGCCGCAACAAGGCGTGCTTCGGGATCGTTTCGCAGCAGTTGGTTCAACCGCGTGCGATCTTGATCGCTCAATTCACCCGTCGACGAAGCCAGGAGCAGCTGTTCTAACAATTCACGATTCATCCGACCCCTCCTTTCTCCAGCTTCAATTCGATGCACTCCCCGAGGCTTCGGCGGACTCGCATCAGCATGACCTTGATGGCACTCTCGCCACGGCGTTCGGCCGCCGAAATCTCACTAATGGTTTTTCCTTGAAAGTAGAAGGCACTCAGCACACCACGATTCTTCATGCTGACCTTCTCCAGGCATTCCTCGAGAGCGACGAGTCGCTCCGGCGTCTGCCGAACTACGTCGACTGCTTCATCCATCAATTGCTCAGCGACATCGGAATCGAACAACATCCGTCTGCGTACCCGACTGCGATCACGCAGCACACCTTTCACTTCGAATCTGGCCACGGCTGTGGCCCAACGAAGAAACTCCGTCTCCGGATCCCAGTCGCTGCACTTCTTCCAAAGCACGATATTGGTACGCTGCAGCGCTTCCTCTGCCTCCTCGCCGTGGCCAAGCGCCGCATAACAGAAACCACGCAGCGCAGACTGGGATCGCGTCAGAGCACTGACAAAAGCTTCGTTCTGAGCGTTCTCATGCGATTTGGGCATAGGTTGAAAGAACCACCGTTGTGGCGGGCAGGTAGGAGTAAAGAGTGTGGGTGATCGCTCCTGTAGCTTGATTACTTTGTTGGATCGATGTAGTACGTGCGAGGAATGGATTCGACCTCTTTGAGAAACGATTCGTAGAGTGCGATGTGCTTTGCGGGGTCGCTCCCAAGCTCGTCGATCACCATTCGCATCTGCGTGCGTCGTGACTCGCCGGCAGCCATGTCCTCGCCGAACAGAGAGAGATAAAGGCTGCGATGAGCGGCAAGATTGTCAGTCTTCGCATCTCCTTCGTAGGTCGCTCCGACGGCATACACATCTTCGGGACGTCCCATCAGCAGGACGTCAACTTCACCTTTGCTGAAGAACGCCATCGGCAATCCATACCGTCGGCCAATGGCCATCCGCCAGAACCAACGACCTTTCTGGTGGCGTCCATCGGTCAGCAGATTCGCCCCGGCTTCGTCCCGTGGAAAGAAAGGCCACACGCCGTGAATCATCGGTTGATCGATGATGCGAATCTGTTCGGGCTCCGAAGGTTCAAATTCATTTTTGGCAACGTACGCTCCCGAGACAAATCCCTCGGCCTGATACGACGAGAGCAGAATCTCGAAGCCGGGATAATTGGCCAGTGTCTCCACCGACAGATCCATGTCGATGATGTTGGGTTCACGAAACGTAAACCGGATGATGACTTTCGCCTGACGTCGCACCGTTGGCAAATAGGTGAGCGTGACACCGTTTTTTTCTGGCTGCACCTCTGGCTTCTCTGCCCGAAGTTCCGTCAGGTAGCCGCCGCGAATCAACACGCGAAAGAAGTTCAGCATGCCGACATGCTTCATCTTTCCTTCATCAGGACTGATCAGCGTGTCTGAGGGTTTGTGTCGAACGTTCTTGAAGTGATGCGTGCTGTACTTGGGATTGTCCGGACTGAGATCCAAGGTTCCCGACAAGTCTGCTAAATCAAACTCGATGGTCTCGCGCTGCGGACTCCACGTCACCGTCTCCTCGCCAAGTGCGATCGTGGTCCATGCGGACACGATGACCGCGTGAAGAAGATAAAGGCGGCTTTTTGATGCCAAGTCGATCATGTTGTCTCCAAAAGTGGATTCGTCGCAATTCGGTTTGCAAGTGTTATCGAAGAGAGTGAGTTTGAGATTTTCGAGTTTGGTGTCTGCGATTGGTGGCTGCGACTGGCCTCGCGGCGAGCGAGACAAGTTGGCTGTCACGGCTTGCCCATCCCTGAGAGCAGTTGCGATTCGAGCTCTTCGACAATGGACGCCATTGCTGGTCGATCAGCCAAATTGACGTTTTCGTCGGGGTCTGATTGATGGTCGTAGAGCATTCGAGCAATCACGTTCCCCTTTGGCCCACTGTATCGCGTGTACCGATAGCGATCGGTGCGGATCGTGTCGCCATTGTTAAATCGTCCGATCGCTGCGTCTTTCAGCGAAGCCGATGGATTCTTGAGCAGCGTAACGAAGCTCGTGCCATCCAAGTGATCCGGCACGGGCAGGCCGGTCAAATCACAAAGCGAGGGATAGATGTCGATGAACTCGGTCAAGGCTCTCGTGCTCGCGTCGTGCCTGATCCCATCAATCATCGGTGCGGAGACGATCAGCGGCGCACGCATGGCCGTCTCGAAACAACAGTTCTTGGACCAAAGCGTATGCTCGCCGAGATTCCATCCGTGGTCACCCCAAAGAACGATGACGGTGTTATCTGTGAGTCCCAATCTGTCGACTTCGTCAATGACGCGGCCGATTTGTGCATCAACGTAACTGACGCAGGCGTGATAACCGTGTATCAGGCTCTCGGCCAGTCCATCGTCGAGTGGGCCTCTCTTGGGCACACCACCATAGATACGCAATTCGCGGAAATCATGAATCGCGACAGCGGGCACATCCTGCGGAATGAAATAGTTGTTGGGTAAGTGGATCGTTTCGGTCGGATACTTTTGCCAATAACGCTCCGGCGCGACAAACGGCAAATGAGGTCTAAAAAAACCAACCGAGAGGAAAAATGGCTTTTTGCGGTCGGCCAGACGCTTCAGGTCAGCGATGGCCCTCTCAGCCAACACGCCGTCCCGATAAAAGTCGTCCGCAACCGCAGCCGACTCAAGCGGCGCCGCAATCTTGGAATTCTCTCGTTTGGCGTAGGCCGGCGCTCTTGGCCGCCAGGGCTTCTCCGACCAACCCTCGTCGTAGTCGTCAGCGTGGTGAAAAACCTTGCCAAGAGAAACGGTGTGATAACCATGACTCTTGAAATGCGTGTTGAGTGTGGTGACGCCCGGAGCTTCCTTTTCCGCGTAGCTTGTCGGACTGACAAATCGATTCCGAGCGGGGCGGATGCCGGTCATCAGGCTGGCCCGCGACGCGCCACAGGTCGGCACATTGCAGTAAGCTCGCTTGAATCGCACGCCACGGCCAGCTAAGCGATCGATATTTGGGGTTTCCATCTCCGGGTGACCGAAACAGCCAATCTGCGGTCGCAGGTCATCCACCGCAATGAACAATACGTTCGGCCGCTGAACCTCGGTTGCCCCCACAGTTGCAATCAGTAGTGTCACGCACACCAAGAACGCGGGCAGGCATCGGTTACGGCCAACTGCGCGAAGTACCTCGGGTACGCTATCACAGCCTATCATGTTTTGCTGGGTCACTTTTCAGAGATGCGGACTACCGGGTACCGGTCGACCTCGAAGGCAATGCCAATGGTTCTGCTAGTGGGAACGCCACCTCAAGTCTTCAGCGGTTACATTGGATTTTCTTTTTTTTTCGAAACACGAAAGTTTTGCGGAAAAGATGTAACCGGATGGCCGTCCGTACGGCGTCGTTCTGTGAAGGGAACAAGGATTCCACAACTCGTGAGCAATCGTGACTGGCTGGCGACTGCCATGTGCGCGATCAATAGCCGACCATCGGAGATACCCAATGCATTGGCATGACCATCCCATCGCAGGGCATGCATTCATTCTTGCTGCGTTGGTGAGTACAGGCACAATGGTGTTGTCGGACCCGCTCGCGGTTGCCCAGGAGCATGGCCCCCCTCCTACTTTTGAGCATGACGCCAAACCGCTCTTGCAGGAAAAATGTGGCCATTGTCACGGGGAATCGGACACGGAGGCAGAGCTAAGCCTTGCGACGCTGCGTGATGTCATGGCGGGTGGCGAAAGTGGCCCGGTGGTGGTGCCGGGCAAGCCCAGTGCCAGCTTACTCTACGAAGTCGTCGAAGCAGGCGACATGCCACCGGACGAAGATCCGTTGACCCATTCCGAGTTGAAGTTGATTCGCGACTGGATTGAGCTTGGCCAGTTTCCGGCTTCGGGTGATTTGCAGCCGTCTGTAAAGACCCTCAGTGAAGAAGACAAGAACTTCTGGTCGTTCGTCCCGCCCTCGCGTCCGCTCGTTCCCGATTCCGCGGATCTCGATGTCGCCCGCACTCCGATTGATCAATTCATTTCGCGGAAGCTTGAGGACCAGGGTCGAACGCTTAACCCACAGGCCGACCGCCGCACGCTCATCAAACGGCTCTACTTCGACATGCTGGGGCTGCCGCCGAAGCCGGGAGAAGTGCAAGCGTTTGTTGACAGTAACGATCCGCAAGCTTATGAGAAATTGATTGAGCAGGTACTCGACTCACCGCACTACGGCGAACGTTGGGGAAGACATTGGCTCGATGCCGCTGGATGGGCCGAATCGAGTTTGCTGACGGGTGACGCCATGCGTCCCGATTTCTGGCGATACCGCGATTACGTCATCGACTCCTTCAACAAGGACAAACCCTACGATCAGTTTGTCCTCGAACAGCTCGCCGGCGACGAACTGGTCGACTGGCGCGACGCGGAAATCCTCACGCCTGAAATCGTTGAGAAACTTGTTGCCACCGGCTTCTTGCGTTGCGCACCGGATGCAACGGACAACCAACTGATCACACAGTTGGATAAGTATTTCGACACGCAGCAGGTCAGCGTGGAGACGTCGATGAAGGCCTTGATGGGTCTGACTATGACCTGCGTCCGTTGCCACGACCACAAGTACGACCCGATCCGACAACAGGAGTACTACAGCCTCGTTTCCTTCTTTCAACCCGCCTACGATCCGGAGAATTGGATTCCCGGAAACGTGAACAAGCTCGGCGCTGGCCCGGTTCGTGCCGTCCCAATTCTGAATCGCGATGAGCGAGAGCAGTGGCAGGAGCATTGCCGAGACGTTTACGAAGAACAGGCCGAATTGCTGTACCAAATTGATTACGGAATCGAGAACCGGTTCCGGGACCGCTTGATCAAAGAACGGCTTGACCAATTTGAACCCGTTCGCCGCAAAGCAATACGTGAAGCGCTGGAGCGATTTGAGCGTCAGCGGAGCGAGAAGGAAAGAGCACTTGTCTTCAACGCGGCCAAGGAATTGGAGATCACTTCTGCACTGCTGAAGAAAACGTATCCGGAAATGGCGAATCGTTACAAAGCGGCGCGCAACCGCATGAACAAGCAACGCAAGGAGTTCAATGACTCGCTGCCCGATTTGATTTGGGCTCTGTGGGACGTGTCGGGACAGCCTTCGCCGACGCAATTTCTAACACGCGGTGACTACACCAAGGGCGCACACGCGGTGGCCTCGGGTGTCATCGAAGTGCTCGACTGCCATCTCGAAAGCTCCTTTGACGAGGTCGCTAAACAGACACCACAGCCATCGGAAGACACAAC
This sequence comes from Pirellulaceae bacterium, assembly GCA_963714715.1. GTDB lineage: Bacteria > Planctomycetota > Planctomycetia > Pirellulales > Pirellulaceae > JBFJVZ01. Next base: position 41,606 of record CAVQPV010000002.1, read on the forward strand.
GGGTCGACGGCTCACGCTGGCGCGGTGGTTGACGCAGCCCGACCATCCGCTGACCGCTCGTGTGATGGTCAATCGGATTTGGCAGTATCACTTTGGAACCGGGATCGTTTCCACGCCAGACGATTTTGGGCAACGTGGTGCCCGACCGAGTCATCCCGAATTGCTTGATTGGCTGGCTGTCGAGTTTGTCGAAAACGACTGGTCGATCAAACACATTCATCGCTTGATTTTGAAATCGGCGACCTTCAGGCAAGCCAGCGGGAGTGTCGGTGACCGTTCGCTGCTGAGCGGTTTCCCGCGACGCCGATTGGAGTCGGAAATCATCCGCGACCGAATGCTTGCCGTCAGCGGTCTGATCGATCTCACTCGAGGCGGCGAGTCCGTGCCATCCATCGAACACAGCCCCGGAACGTACATCATCGATCCGGAACATGCCGGTCGATATCGCCGAAGCGTTTACATCTCCACTCAGCGATCCAGCCAACCAGCGATGTTGAAAACGTTCGATGGTCCAGTGATGGAAACCAACTGGCCGCAGCGAACCTCGACCACCGTCGCGCCGCAGGCACTCACCCTGATGAACCATCCATTTGTACGCGAAGCGGCGGCAGCTCTTGCCGAACGAATTGAAAACTGTCCCGGCGATGAAAAAGCAGATCGGCTGGGTTTCGCGTTTCGGCTTGTTTATGGCCGAGCCCCGTGTCTCGATGAACGTCATGCCCTCGAAAGTGCTATCGCCGGTGGCACCAAATGGGACATCATCGCGCACGCACTCTTGAGTTCCAACGAATTCCTTTATGTCGACTAGAGTCACCAAAGCAACGCGATGAATTTGAAACCTCTCTTCCCCTGCCAAGGACGCTACAAGACCAACGGACTGTTATCCAGACGCCGAATGCTGGCTGAGTCAGCAGGCGGACTGGGTGGGCTCGCGCTGGCTTCCTTGCTTAAGCCAGAAGGCGTGCTGGCCTCAGAAAGCAAAGCAGCTGTTGCGCCCCAAGCGAAATCGGTCATCTTTCTCTACATGAGTGGCGGCCCCAGCCAACTCGATCTGCTCGATCCCAAACCGCTATTGAAGAAGCTGGATGGCAAACCAATCCCAGTCAGTGTCGAGCAGCGTGACGTGTACGGGACCGGCAAAGTCATGGCCAGCCCGTACAAGTTTGCCAAACACGGCCAGTGCGGTGCGGAGGTTTCCGAGTTACTGCCGCATCTTTCGGGGGTCGTCGATGACATTGCCATCGTTCGCTCGGGTGTCACCAATCGGATCGATCACGGCGAAGCACTGCTGATGATGCACACCGGCCGACCAATCCCCGGATTTCCCACGATTGGCAGTTGGATCACCTATGCGTTGGGGACAGAGAATCAGAATCTCCCTGCCTACGTTTCGATGAGTAATATCAACGCCTATCGAGAACGCATTGCGACGGGATCCGCGTTTCTACCTTCGCTTTACCAAGGCACGCCGATGAACTACAGCGGAGGCGGTGATCCATTTGCGTTTCTCAGTCCACCCACAAGCAAGCCGGGCGAGTCATCGCGGCAGCGAGAGTATTTGCAACTGACTCAGACGCTCAATCGTCGGCATTTGGAATCGCGGCGCGAATTGGAAGAACTCGACAGCCGCATTCAAAACTTTGAACTGGCCGCACGAATGCAGGTCGAGGCGATGAACAGCATCGACGTCTCCAAAGAATCCGAGGCGACTCTGCAGATGTATGGAGTTGACGGCGAGGAGACGAACGATTTCGGCATGCGGTGTCTGCTTGCCCGTCGCCTGGTCGAATCGGGCGTCCGTTACGTTCACTTGATGCACCACGATTGGGATCACCATGCCAATCTCTCAAGCAATCTCCCCAAAAGCTGTCGGCAGGTGGATCAGCCGATTGCCGCGCTGATTCGAGATCTCAAACAACGCGGGCTTTTGGATTCAACGCTTGTCGTCTGGACGGGCGAGTTTGGTCGGTTACCCACGGTCGAAGCGAATGACGGCCGAGATCACAATCCGCACGGCTTTAGTTTTTGGCTGGCCGGTGGCGGCATCAAACCGGGGATCACTTATGGAGCGACCGATGAGTTCGGATACAACGCTGTCGAAGACAAAGTCTCCGTGCACGATCTTCACGCCACGATGCAACACCTTTGCGGCATCGATCCGGACGCCAACAGCTTCGACTTTGAAGGCCGCGATGAAACGCTGACCGGAGTCCAGCCGAAACGGATCGTTCAGCCACTGCTCGTTTGAGGACGGGGACTTCCGGCATATCACAGACAAGGCAAATCTCGGCAGCAATGGAGACGACGAAATGAGTGATGGTCCAAATCCCTCGCGACGATCTTTTCTAGGAACATCCGTTGGTGCTCTATCGGGCGCCGGTTTATTGGCTGCCCCAGAGACAACGGCTGGACAAGCACACGAAAGGCCAGTTGCAGCCGAAGAACGACGGAGCCGGAACCGCGTGGGAGCCGTCGCCTACAGCTACCAATACTCGATCGGCCTTTTTTCATATAGGGACCGACCAGGCGAGAAATTCGATGCCGTGAAATTCGTCGAGGCAAATCACGAGGCTGGCGGGGAGGTTGCTCAACTGTACTACACCCAGATCCGGGATCTCGACGAAGACGGGCTCAAGCGGCTTCGTCGGCGGGCCGGGGAATTGGATGTCGTGTTGGAAGTGCACGGCGGTGTTGCCTTGGGCAAGTGGTCCAAGTTCGAAGACACCATGCAACGGGCCGCGGCGCTCGGTTCGAAGGTGATTGGCTGCTCCTTTGGCTTTCTCATGCGGCCAGGCAAAATCAACACACTGGAAGCCTGGGACGCACACACCAAACAATGTGAAGCTCGCCTCCGTGAGCTATCGCCCCTAGCCAAGTCGCTCGGCCTGGCCATCGCTGTCGAAAACCACTTGGATTTCAGCGTCGAAGAACTGCGTGATCTGATCAAGCGTGTGAATTCGCCGCACGTTGGTGTGCTGTTCGATGTGGGCAACATCATCGGTACGCTGGACGATCCGACGGAAGCGGCCGATGTACTCGGTCCTCTCACTGTGGCCACGCACTACAAGGACTTCGCGATCGAGGAGGTTGCCCGCGGCTTTCGATTCTGCATGGTACCGCTGGGATGTGGCAGCGTAAGACTTCGCGAGGTCACCGAGCGACTGCTGAAACACGTCGATCCCGAAATGGGCATGTCGATCGAAATGATCAACGGTCAGCACTTCGACGTGAACTGGCTGGAAGACCGCTTCTGGACGGCCTACCGAAACAAGACCGCCTGTCAACTGGCCGCTACGCTGCGTCACGTCCGCGGCAAGGCCATCGATATCGACCAATACAAACTGATTGAGGAAGTCGACAAGCTGCCTCTCCAAGAACACGTCAAATACGAACAGGATCGCATCGCCGATTGCATTCAATATCTGAAAGACTTGCTGGATGATGTGTCTACGCAATCAAGCGTTTGAATCAAACGCTTGATCAAGTCCTTTCGGGCGTTCGATGCATGAAGTTTTCCACCGGAGTCGGAAAAGTGACTAGCCCTTGCAAGTCCATCGCACAAAAGATCAAAGTCATTTTCCTCCACAGGATTGGATCCGGTGAACTGCGCCCGGTAACCGAATCGTGGCGGCGGCGAAGCAACGCGACTTCGTGGCTCGCCGAGAACAAAACCCAGTATTCCCCCGTTCGATCGTCGAGACGACTGGGAAAGTGACTTCAGTGTCGACAAAGAACAGGCCTTTACGCAAGAAAACAGCAACGGCGATACAAGACCATTGCACGCCCGTCGATGGAGTCAGCAAGCCCGTTTGCTCGATACCTGCAGGAATACCTGCACCCAAGCTGAAACCTGTTGCGCTGATCACTCTATTGGCTACGATGTCACTTTTGGGGTCATCCATCGCGCGGGCGCAATGGATCTACAACAGCACGACGAAAGACATTGCTAGTGGCCAATGGCCCTCGGGTGAACCAAGACCAGACGTACGTCACAATACTCTCGGCTGCGACCTTGCCTACATCACGCGATACCAGCCTAAGGCTGACATGGATAATGATGTCTGGCGCGTTCAGACCCTCTACAACACGCGATATCAGACAGGGTTCGGTGACAGTTCGAGCGGACGCTACGGTGGCCATCTGAGAATTTTAACGAAAGACAATACGATCATCGATCTGAGCGATGAGCTTTTGGGCGTGAACGACTGTCGTGATGTGTCAGACCTGGCCTTGTCCTATGGGGCAGACAAGATTGTTTTCTGCGCCAGGAATTCTGTAGAAGATTGTTGGCGACTTTACGAAATAGCATTGAATACGACCAACTATGCAAAGTCCGACATTCAGAAACTTGACCCCGAACGTCGACTACGACTGCGTCGACCCCTGCTACCGGCCCGACGGGAAAATTGTCTTCACCGCCAACCGAAGTGGCACTCTCAACGAATACGAGATGCAACTGAATGAGTTGTTGCACGTGATGGATCCGAATGCTGACGATCCATCGAGTACGATCAGACAAATCTCATTCTTTCCAGAGCGGCGATTACAATCCCGTGATTCATGAACGATGGCAGACTGCTGTGGATGCGTTATGAACATCATGGAATCCAGGACTATTTCCCGCTCATGGTTTCACGCCCCGACGGCACATTTGTCGAGGAGATGTTCGGATTCAAAAATTCAGGCTACAACCTATCGAACAACAAAGATAACGTCAGAGTCTATTTTGAATTCACACAACTTCCCGAACCAGATAGCCGCATTATTTCTACAGCAATGTGGCACTTTTACACATGGGAAGCTGGGTCGCTGGTTGAGGTTGATCCACAAAAAGGCCCCACAGACTTCAAACCACCTCGTAAATTCACGCCGTCCATTGAGACATCTGCTCATGCATCACCGGTAGGGCGGTTCAGAACACCTTACGCCTGCAAAATAGGCGACGAAACGGTGATACTGGCAGCCTATTCACATGGCCCCGTATCGAGCGTGTCGGGCTCTTCAGCATCGGCTTATGGTTTTGGGCTGGAAAACTGGGAATCAGACTGCACCCCCGACTTTGGTATCTGGAAACTGAAGTGGACAGATAGCAGCAAAACTGAGCTAGAGCCCGACGTAGAGCTTGTTAACACGAGACAGCAAGCCGACATCGACCCAACGCCTATCGTTCCCCGCGAGAAACCGCCCATCATTGCTTCCAATTATGACGAGAGTCAAACCAGTGGCGAATATCTCTGCCTGAACGTCTATGAAAACAGCCTCTTGAAACGTGCGTTTGAACCTCAAGAAAAAGGTGGCTGGAGATTTCGAAAAGATGGCAACAAGGCAGATGCGTGGTGGGAATATAGCGGCAGTGAAGACTATTCAACACCTTACGATTTTTCTTCGCTGGGAGAAGATGCCACGACGGTATTCAAGGTTCGTGTTCTTCAGGGGCTTCCGCTCTATGTCCTCGGAAATACGCACCGACGAAGCTCACACTATTTTCATGAGCCCAAACGAATCCTCGGCGAGGTACCTGTCGAAAGCGACGGTTCTTTTCGAGTGCGTATTCCGACCGGGATACCGATTCACTTTCAGACATTGGACAAGAACGATCGAGTGATTTCGACGATGCGAAGCTGGGACTATCTGAACCCGACGCAACCAAACATGCAGACAAGAGTCTGTGTTGGCTGCCACGAAAGACGCGGCTATACACCACCCACTGGAGCGAGCCTTGCAATGGCAACTCAAAAAGAGGCGACGGACCTGACTGCAGAAGCAGCAAAACCGATCTCGCAATCTCGTATGCACCATTTTGTCCGTGATGTGTACCCCATCATCAGAAAACATTGCCTCCCATGTCACGACAACAAGAATGAAAATGGCACCTATCAGAGCGCCTGATGGAAATCTGGATTTGAGCGATGATGTATCACCGATTTACAACGTTGCGTACGACTCTTTAAAGCCCTGGCTGATGACGGACAACGCCATTCGGCGTAGCGAACTCCTGCGGATGCTGACACGAGCACGCAAGGTGAACGGATGCGGAATGCCTCTTGCGCCGAAAGGAACACCAGCGCGGTGGTTTTTGCGTGGCAACAATCCCCCGACGGATCGAATTCGACGCGAATCAAAGAAGACGAGTGGAACCGGCTTGCAGAATGGATCGAGACAGGGTCCTCGTTCCGTTTTTATGGCGATGGCCAGGTACAATCACCTTTGCCGGGCATGAATGACAGCTCTCTATAAAAACAACGTCACGAAAGTCATACGCAACAATGGCTGCAATGCACGTGGTTGTCATGTCAAGTTATTCCGGTGCGGCATACGTCGTTAACCTTCGCGACCAACTTCTCTGATTTTGGCGGCGCTCCTGTTGTTATCGGCGAAAACTCAATGAACATGAGTTGGCCGAATCGTAGCCGCCTATTGAGATCGCCGATCTCGGAAGGCCAAACGACTGATCCACATTCTCGTCAATGGTCTGAGAGCGATGAAGACTATGTCAGACTAAGAACGCTGATCGAGACTGCACAGGACACCTTTATTGGCGAGACGACAGAATCGATTACGATGGCTCGAAATCGATGCAATACGAACTGCCATCGAACAGAAAATGTGCGACGCGACCTGACCTATCCTGGAAAAAGTTCAGACGATTGGAAATTCACCATCATGAGGATGGTGATGTATGTGCATCGTTATGGATTTCGACCAGAGTCCAAACAGGATAGCAAAGTTCATCAAGTTGGTTGGAGTATTCGCCCTCCGGAAGCTGCCCTTATTCAGAAAATACTCACCGGCCACACAACACGAGATGACCCAAGAAGCGCACAGCAACTTTATGACGCCGCACGAGCTCTTCGGTACCCACAGGCAGGCACCTATGCACAAAGCGATATCGAAGAGGCACAGGAACTGTTGTGGTCCGCATTGAAGAAGGAATCAAGTGGTTCAGATTTAGAAAAACTCCTTCGACTCGAGCTGGGTGTTCTGTTCACGCAGTACCTCAGCCCGGAAATGGAAGACCGACTTTTCGAAGCGATGAAAACCTCTCGTCCCAGAGTGAAGGAGCCTTGGCACTAAGACATGAGCGAACCTCTGAGAGATGAATGCAGGCCTTGGGTTCCATCCATTCCTTTTGACCATCGAAGAAGGCAATCCATGAGCAATCAAGTCGACAGAAGCGACTTCCTGAACGGATCGATCGTGGCCGTCAAAACCACGTTAACTCGCGCAGCAAAACGGGGGCGGGCAGAATCGCACGCTCAACCTATTGACAAAGTGGTCGATCAAGAAAGTCGACGAGACCATCAAGACCCGTCGTGCTTTGTCCGAACTCAAATGATCGAGAAGCCGGAAAGAACTGTTTGATGAAAATGCTACTCACTTTTATGGCGTGTCTGATCCTGGCCGGGGAAAGCCCCGCGGATACCAGCTTGATCAAGATCGATCGCAGCCCCCATACGAAAATGCAGAACGTGGGGCTGGACGAGGTAACGATCACAGGCAGATTCTGGAAGCAAAGACGGGAGGTCAACCGCAAGGTGTCACTAGAAGTGCTCTGGGACCGAGCGACTGATCAAAAGGACGGATACGCTCTGAGTAATCTTAAGATCGCGGCGGGGATGCAGCAAGGCGAACATCAAGGAGTCCCTTGGCAGGATGCCTGGATTTATAAATGGATCGAAGCCGCTAGCTACGTCTATGCGGATACGGGCGACGAATCGCTTCTAAAGCGTGTGGACTCCTTGGTTTCGATCATCGTCCGGGCGCAGGAGGAAGACGGCTACCTCGCTACCCAGGTAACGGCTGGCAAATTCAGCAAACGCTGGATGAATCCCAGCAATCATGAACTCTACAACATGGGTCACCTGCTGGCCGCCGCGGCAGTTCACTACCGAATCACGGGAAAGAGCGAACTGGTTGACGTTGCCAAGCGTGCCGCATCGTTCTGCTTGCGACAGTTTCGACAGCATCCGGATGTGATGTGGGAATATCCGATTAACCCCTCAATCATCATGGGAGCGGTGGAACTGTACCGCGCCACCGGCCATCGGGATGCCCTTGATTTAGCGTGCCACGTCGTTGATCTGCGTGGCTCGAGGTATCAGGGCACGGAGACATCGCCGAACTGGGGGCGGCCCGAATGGGGATCGAAAGAGAACTATCAGGGCGGAACGGATCTCTACCAAAACTTCATTCCCCTGCGGCGTGAAAAGGAAGTCGTCGGACACGCAGTCTTTTTCACCTACCTTTATGCCGGCGCAACCGACGTCTATTTAGAAACGGGCGACCGTTCGCTGCTGGACGCTTTGGAACGATTGTGGGCCGACCTGACTGAAACGAAGATGTACGTCACTGGTGGCGTAAGTCCCGTACACAAAGGCCCGGTCACGCGCAACTTCGTCGCAGGCACACGCCAGGTTTGCCGCTGGGAGCCCATCCACGAAGGTGTCACCACACCGTATGACCTTCCCAACGCGAACGCATACAACGAAACCTGTGGGATGGTTGGCAACATGCTGTGGAACTGGCGGATGCTGCAAGCCACCGGTGATGCTCGCTATGCCGAGATCATGGAACTGAGTTGGTACAACTCGATTCTCGCCGGTGTCCAAATGGATGGCTCGAAATGGTCCTACACCAACCCGCTGCGTTGGCACGGCGACGAACACGAACTTTGGAGCCACGACTATCACGAGCGGCATGTCCCCGGATTGCGGCACATTTGTTGTCCGACGAATGTGCTGCGGCACATTGCTGCCTATCAGGGATATCTGTTTTCGATATCGAAGGACACCCTCTGGCTGCATCATTACGCTGATTGCACCGCCGCATTGACGAAGTTGGGACTCAAGCTGAAGGAATCGACCGATTATCCGTGGGAAGGAAACATCACGCTGACCATTCAAGAGGCTCCGGAGCATCCTCTGGGTTTCAAGTTGCGGATTCCATCTTGGGCCGGCAAGGCGGCCATTCGAATCAATGGCAAGGACCTTGAGCCGTCAGCGGTTTCGGCTGGCTATGCCAAAGTATCGAGGGTTTGGCAACCGGGCGACGTGCTCGAACTCGATCTCGAGATGCGTACCCGCTTGTTGGCCGGACACCCGCGTTCGGAACACATCCGCAACCAGGTCGCCGTTCAGCGCGGTCCGGTTGTTTACTGCCTCGAATCCAACGACGTGAAAGGCGATGTCCCTTTCGAGCAGATTGCCTTGGATGCCGGGGCGGAGTTTGAACCCGAATACCGCCGCAACCTGCTTGGTGGCGTCACGGTGCTGAAGACGACTGCCAAGGTTATGGCGAGACCCCAAAGGACCATCATTGGTCAATACGTCGACATCACCGAGCGGGATTCGACGCCGGTGAATGTGGAGCTGATTCCCTACTTCGCATGGAACAACCGCGAAGAGCCCAAGATGAGCGTTTGGCTGCCGCTGACCCAATAGTGAGAATCCATAAGTTAACGACGGAAGAAGTGATATGAAGAAGATCATGACGATTGTTGGGTTCGTGGCGCTGACCGGACTGGCCAGTGCACATGAGGCCTGTTTGCTGGATACGAACGAAAGTCCAAATTCGAAGATGCGTCCGATCGCCTTCGAGTCTGTCAACTGGGCCGAAGGCTTCTGGGCGGGGCGTTACGACCAGACCTGCAATGTCACCCTGCGGCGTCTGTGGGAACTGGCGGCCGATCCAGATGCAGGCCACGTGCTCGACAATTTCCGCGCCGCCGCGACTGGCAAAGGCGACCACGCGGGCACGGACTGGCAGGATGCCTGGCTCTACAAGTGGATTGAAGCCGCTGCGAGTGTCTATGCGAAAAATCCAGATCCGTGGATCATGCAGCGCATGGATGAAGCCATCGTTTTAATCGCCGCGGCCCAGGAGGAGGATGGATACATCGCTACGCAGATCACTGCGAAGAAGAAACAGCGTTTCACCAATCCGCGCGAGCATGAGGTTTATTCGATGGGGCACCTGCTGACGGCGGCCTGTGTGCACGGGCGCATCACGGGTAAGGATTCGCTGATGAAGGTCGCTGTCCGCAATGCCGATTTCTTGTGCGAAAATCTGGGCGAAAAGGTTTGGCCTTCGTACGCACACAATCCCTCTGCCATCATGGGACTGGTGGAGATGTATCGGGAAACCGGTCAGAAGAGATATCTCGACTGTGCGAAGCTGATTGTGGACAGCCGAGGCAAGCAACCGAAGCAAGGCGGTATCTTCAGCAAAGGCCCCGGAATCATTGGGACCGACTTGATTCAGGACCGCGTCCCACTGCGACGTTCAACGCAGGTCGTGGGGCACAACGTGTTCTTCACCTACCTGTTTGCCGGCGCCACCGATGTCTACATGGAGACCGGTGATGAAACGCTATTGGAGCCGCTGGAACGATTATGGCATGACCTGACTCGCACGAAGATGTGTATCAATGGCGGAGTAAGTCCGGTGGGGCATGGCTTGTCAATCGGAAAAGATCCAGTGGTCGAGGCAGTGGGTGCTTCCTACAACTTGCCGGCAGCCGACTCCTATAACGAAACCTGTGGTCAAGTTGGAAACTTCATGTGGAACTATCGCATGCTGTCCGTTTCCGGCGACGCCAAGTACGCGGACTTGATGGAGCTGGAACTTTACAATGGCTTTCTCGGCGGAATCGGGCTCGACGGTGAAAGCTGGTTCTACCGCAACGCGCTGCGTTTTTACGCCGATTCAGAACACTTGGCCGGTGGCCATAATTTCTTGGCCGAGCGCGGCTTGCCAGGGCGGAAACGTATCTGTTGCCCGACCAATCTTTTACGCACCCTGGCTCAGTTGCATTCTTATCTCTACAGCGTCGATGAAGATGGTCTTTGGGTGCATCATTATGGCGGAAATACCTTCGATGGAAGATTGGCCGATGACAGTCCGCTGAAGCTGACGCAACAGACCGAATATCCATGGAATGGAAGAATCGTCATCAAGATCGATGCTGTGTCATCGGCCAAGCCGTTCGCGATCCGAGTCCGTATTCCGGGCTGGGCTGCCCAAGCAACCGTGATGGTAAATGGGAAGTCGGCCGCAGACGCGCCGGAGCCCGGCACTTACCTTGCCATCAAACGGCGTTGGAAAGCGGAAGATCGCATTGAACTCAACTTCCCAATGGAAGCCCGACTGATGACCGCGCATCCCAGGGTGGAGCAATTGCGCAATCAAGTCGCGGTCGTGCGCGGGCCCATCCTGTACTGTTTGGAATCCAGGGATCTGCCCGACGGCAAGGACCTGAACAATCTTCGCGTTCCAGCTGACATTGAATTGAAAGCATCGTCCGCTGTGGATTTGCCGTTTGGCATTCAGGTTCTGGAAGGCCAGGCGCTCTATCTGGATGAAAGTCCATGGGGCGACCAGCTGTATCGTCCATTGGCCGCGCCGACCATGACCGATCTGCCCATTCGACTGATCCCCTATTTCGCCTGGAACAATCGCGGCCCCGGAGCCATGAGTGCCTGGCTTTCGCTGGAAGTGCAGTAGTCGAAGCCGAATGCGATATTCGAAGACCCTTTCGGTTCAATCATCACGACTGTTTGCGACCCAACTCTTATGAAGGCGAGACTGATGACGATGAAGCCACTCTCTTTGATCCTGATGCAACTGCTGTTGTCGATTTCGGTCACGGGACTGGTGCATGCTGCTCCAGAGAAACCCAATGTGCTATTCATCGCGATCGATGACCTCAACGACTGGGTCGGCTGCTTCGGTGGCAACCCACAAGTGAAGACACCGAACCTGGACAGGTTTGCGGCCGAGGGCGGGTTGGTGATGATGAATGCTCACACCCCTGCCACAGTGTGTTGTCCATCGCGATCGGCTTTGCTGACCGGAGTGCATGCCCACAACACCGGTGTGTACGGTAACAAGAACAATCTGAAGAATGCTCCCAAGGCGAAGGATTTGGTGACTCTGCCGGAGTATTTCAGCCGCCACGGTTACCACTCACTGTCGATGGGAAAGATCTTCCATCGGCACCCGCTGCCTGGAGATACTGGGAACAAGAAGTCGGACGCGGGACAGTGGGCGTTTGACGAGTACCACCGAACACTGGGCGGGATCGGCCCGGCGAGCAAGAAACGCCCCGTCAATGGTCTGCCCAATCTGCCAAACGAGAAGCCCTCGTACCACTACCACGCATTTGACTGGGGACCGACGGCCGTGAACGATGAAACTCAGATGCTGGACTACAAGACCGCCAGTTGGGCGGCGGAGCAATTGAAGGCGCGTGACTTCGATGGAAAGCCATTCTTCATGGCCATCGGGATCAGCAAACCGCACCTGACTTGGTACGTGCCGCAAAAGTACTTCGACATGTATCCGCTGGACCAGATCGTGTTGCCCGAGACATTGGCGATGGATCTGGACGACGTTTTGGACCGCAATGGAAAACGTGTCTATTCCCCGACCGCTTCCTGGCTGCGAGCGGAGAAATACGGCAGGCACAAGGAGGCCGTGCAGGCGTATCTGGCAACGATCACGTTTGTCGATGACTGCATCGGGGTGCTGCTCAGTGGCTTAGAGACGAGCAACTACGCCGACAACACGATCGTGATGCTATGGGGCGATCATGGCTGGTTCCTAAGCGAAAAGCAGCGATACGGCAAGACTCAACTCTGGCAGGAGTCCTGCCGCGTACCGCTGATGGTGAAAGTGCCAGGAGTCACCCCCAAGAGCAAGCAGTGCAATGGGGTTGTGAATCTGATCGACATGTATCCGACGCTCGTCGAGCTTTGCGGTCTGCCGGAGAATCCCGTGCTGGACGGTCGAAGTTTCGCCACGCTGCTCCGCAACCCGGATGTGCAATGGAACCATCCGACCCTGACCAATGGTTGCAGCCCCGGTTTCTACCGCGTCTTCGACGGCCGTTACAGCTACATCATCAATCGACAGCGCGGCTCCGAGGAGCTGTACGACCACCAGCGAGACCCGATGGAGTGGAATAATCTCGCCGGCGACGCGAAATATGATGGAATCAAAACGCGGTTGAGGGCTCTCGTGCCTGAAGCCGAAGAGCCCAAAGCACCAGAGAATTCCAGTCTCAACAAACAACAAGACAAAGCGCGATGAAACGCCTGCTACCGCATTGCATTCTATTGGTTTTCGCTCGGATTGGGTCGAGTAACGCCTCGGTGCTTGGCACGGACGAGGGGCTCGGCATCTCGAGTTGGTCTGGATGGCGACCCGGGCAGGTATCGCGTGACGATTGACCGGAACTGCGCAGCGTCCCACTGATTCTACGTTGGGATCGACTGGAGCCGACGCCAGGCGATTACAAATTCGATCGATACATCGGCAAGCCAATGCGTGCCGCGGTGGACGACGGCCTTCACGTCACACTGATGATCTGGATTCGGCCCGGCACGCCGAAGTGGCTATTCGACCTGGGTGTGCCCAAGGTTTATACGGATCGCAAAGTCGACTCGCTGGGGCGCACGATGAGCAAGGAAGACAACCTTCACCCGTACTACCTGCACCCCGAATACAAAAAGCATTTTTTCGCCCTGATCGATGCTTTTGGAACCTACGTCAATGGCTTGCCTGACGACCTGAAAGAACGGGTTGTGTTCGTCCAGAGCTCCGAAGGATTCCACCGGAGACGGACAGCCTTACAAGGGCACTCCGCTCAATACTCGCTACCTCATTCCGGAGGATGCGTGGAACGACTATCGCAAGGAAACTTGGCTCCGCTATCAGAGAGCGTTCCCTGATATCCCAATCCTGGTGAATTCCGACGCGAACACTCCGGAGGAGACGGTGTGGCTTTTCGAAAAAATGGACGTCATCGCGCTGAAGCATGGCATGTTCAGCCACGGTTATCACGTCAGCAACAATCGTGAAAGGCTGCAGAGGTTTGATGCAATCCGTGCATCCGCCAGAGAGCGAGGCATTCCCGTTCTGACCCGAGGAGAGATGGATGGGGAAATGTTTGTTTACGGATGGTCCACGCGGAACATTCCTCAATCGCTCTACTGGTCTGGACTGTTCGCGACTCATTGTCGACTCGATGTCTGGAACATACCCAGCGAGGCGTTGAATGATGTTGCCAATCGGCCCGCATTGAGCTTCTTCAACAAGTATGCGGGCCTTCAAGATCCGGCCGCCTCGCCGCGTGCTTTCTGCGCGCTACGCGACGGATTAGACGCATCGGATTTCGAGCGTTTTCCCGCCGCCGAATTTGGGGGCAAGGCCGGAAGGAAACGTGACGTCGATCGCTATCTTCGAATCGCGGAAGTTTTTTCAAAACGCGGAGCTCGGATGGACGACCCTGCCAAGGCCATCGGTGGCGGCATGATCAATCGCAAGCGTGATGGATCGAACGACGTCGGCTGGGGGATCCTGACCCGGAAACTACTCGCGTTTTGTGACGCAACTCGATCCGGGATCGGGCGATGTTGGTTTTTGGAATATCGACAACTCGATCTACGGCCGCTTCGCCCGTGGCTTTGGCACCGACGAACCCATCGGCCTCTTCCTGCTGATCGGTCAGTCGAACATGAAAGGTCGCGGCTCGATCGACATGACACCTAAAACGGACAACCGAATCCTATTTATTCATCCGACAGAAGAGGCCTGGTTCGTGGCACGCGATCCGCTTCACGCGACCGGAACGCCGGACAAGTTGGATCCGAGGGACAACGCGGACACCGGGCCTGGACTCAGCTTTGCGAAAGCCATTCTCGGAAAGGGACCCGATGCGGGAATCGGACTCATTCCCGGCGGCACGCGGCGGAGCGCTAATCAATCTCTATCAGGACGGCCAGAAGCTCTATACTCGGTCTCTCGAAATGACTCGGATGGGAATCGACCAGTCCGGGGGCATAGCCACAATCGGGCCATTCTGTGGCTTCAGGGTGAGTCCGATTCGCTGAGGATAAAATCTGTCGATGCCTATGAGCAAAAGCTCCTGAGCTTGGTGGACTGCTACCGTAGGGACTTCAACAACCCGGATCTGCCGTTCATCGCCTGTACCGTTGGTTCCTTCATTCACGACGACGAAGTCAAGAGGGAACGATTCCGTTTCACCGAAGAGATCAACGAAATACTCCTGTCTTTGCCGGACAAACGCAATGGCACCGCATGCGTGGACGCGCGATCTCAAAGGCCACATCGGCGACCACGTTCACCACAACAGGGAACCTGCCGATGGCAACATCAAAACCGGCCACAGGCATTCTCAGCACCGGCGGACGCTACCTTGTCTGCACCACCGCGAAGGACAAGGGCGGCAAACGCACGCCGCTCACCATCGCCGTCTCCTGCCCCGGCGAGAACGTCTTTTCCCGAGTCTTTGTCATCCGCCGATCACAGAATCCGAACGATCCCGGCGAATCGGCTGATCATCACAGTCCTTTGGCGGGTGGCGATTGGTGAGAAGTGCCCTTTTTCGTGCACTTGATGCATCGTGGTGACCGAATTCGTTTTGTTCTCAATTTTTTTGTCGAATTTGCCGCTTCAGACCGGATTTCCTTGATGTTAGATCCTTCACATGAGCGTTTGCCAGCGACTCAGAACAACCTTTAACCGTTCGGAGCGACTCGTCGAAAGATTGCGAAATGCCTGACCGGAGTGAAGAATTCATTGCGCTATTCGCGGCAAATCAGCGACGGATCTATGGTTTTGTTGCGACGATGGTGCCACGCGCTAGTGATGTTGATGACGTGTTTCAAGACGTCAGCATGAACCTGTGGCGAAAGTTCGACGAATTCGAATGGGGACGGACTTCGCCGCCTGGGCACTCAGCTTCGCGCGTTTTGCTGTTTTGAAATATTACGACAAGCAGTCTCGGTTAGGCCGGTTTGTTTTTGACGAGGCGCTGGCCGAGTTGATCGCCGACGAAGCTGAGTCCGAGTCGATGCGCGGCGATTGGCGACTGGAGGCTTTACGAGAGTGTTTGGATCGACTGCCGCCACCTTCACGAAAGCTCTTACGCTTGCGGTACGAATCGAACTTGAAAACGTGCCGCGAAATCGCGGGCCGATTTGGACGTTCAGTCGACGCGACTTACAAAGCGCTGGCGCGAATCCACCAAAGGTTGCTCGCGTGTGTCCAGAATCGCTTGATGGCGGAGGCTGAAGGATGAGCGACCAAGAATTCGAAGCGGGGCCACCGTCGTTTGAGACATTGGCAAGCCAAATTGAACAACTACGTGACGGCACTCTTGACGCTGTGCAACAACAACGGCTGCTGAAGCAGTTGCGTGAGGACCCACGAGCGCGACAGTTCTATGTTCAATATCAATTTTTGCATGCAGACTTATGCGCCGCACTTGAGTTCGATGGGCAGACCGCGGTTTCTGAGGAACCGGCAACGACGAGGCCAAAGATAAGTGGGGTTTCGTGGAGTTCGCTTCCGATGCCCATGTGGGCGAGAGTGCTCGTGATATTGTTGGTCGCGATGACGTTCACGCTGGGCAGCTATTGGGGGCTTCGCCAATTACGAAAAAGGCCCGCGGATTTCGCCCAGGTTGTCGCCAGTCCTCCGTTCGCCCGCCTTGTTGCAACCATGGACGCCGCGTGGCCGGAACGTGCATCCTTGGCAGCGGGCCAATCGCTTGCATCCATGCCGGTCCAGTTGCAGAGCGGCTTGGCCGAGATCCGTTTTTCCAGCGGTGCTTCGATTGTGTTGCAAGGGCCGGCAAGATGTGAATTGGAATCCCCGTCGAGCGTTCGACTGCTTCATGGTCGACTATCCGCCAGTGTGCCCGAGCGAGCGATTGGTTTTTCCGTACGGACTCCGCTGGCCAACGTTGTTGACCTGGGGACGGAATTTGCCATCCACAGCACGCCAGCGGGCAACACCGATGTGCATGTCTTTCGCGGCCAAGTCGCACTCGGCGGTTCCCGTCTGTCCGGTGACAGCGGGCATGAACTGCTCGGAGCGGGCAACGCGAAGCGTTTCAAGGGTGACGGGGGCGAAGCGGAGGAGTTTCGGGCGGATGAACTTGCGTTTGTCAGTTACCAAGAATTTGAAGCGAGGCGAAAGGCCGAGCAGGACAGTCCTTACTATCGCTGGTTGTGCAAAGCTATCGGATCCGGTGCGACCCCAGTCTGATTCTCTACTACACGTTTGATCCGAGCGATCCGCTTTACAAAAGCATCCTTAATCGCTCGGGTGCAACCGCCGGTCGACTCGATGCCTATCCCGGTGACGCGCTGGATCCGACAAGCCGTCCCATGCGGATGCCAAGCGGGCGTTGGCCCGCCCAGCGATCGCTACGTTTCGATTCGAGTCGTCGCCAACACTTGAGAGTTGCGCATGCAAACGAGCTGAACATTACCCAATCGGTTTCGTTGGCCGCCTGGATTCGCCCGACATTGCCGCTCTTGGAGCCGCGAGCGGTGATCGTTTCGAAAACTTCCTCGACGCCATCGGCGCGGAAGCCGAACTATGAGATCGGTTTGCGAAGGGATACCTCGCCAGACAGCGGCAACGGATGCATGTTGTATTTCCAGGCTGGTGATCAGGAAATCGTGACCCCGGACATCGCGATCGTGCCGGGGCAGTGGATCTTCGTTGCCGCGGTCGCGTCGAGCGAGGCGACGAGCCTGTTTGTCAACGGTATACGCGTGGCACAAATGGACTCGGTCAAGTTGATTCCCAACCAAGGGGATCTGTGGATCGGCGGGGTTTCCGATACGGTGCAACCTGGCAGTGAAGGTAACTATTTTGAAGGGGCCATTGGCGAGCTGATGTTGTTTCGACGCACGCTGACGGACGTTGAAATCATGACGGATTTTCGAAGCGAGATGGGGCCGGCATGATATCAACGGCAATTGCCGACCGCTGGCTTTCGAAATCGATTGGGTGGTTGAAGCTCGGAAGCTGGCTTCTCGCCATCTTCATGCTAACAGGTTGCGATGGTGAGACGGGTTCGCGTCCGAAACCTCACCATCAAGCGGCAATCGAGGCGGAACCGAATTCACGTGTCTTTGGTGCCGCCTTTCAAACCCTCGAAAATCCCTTTTTTGTCGATCTGAACGAAGGGATACGAGAAGTGGTCGAAGCAAACGGAGATGAACTGATATCGCTGGGCTGCGGCTGGGATCATTCTGAACAAGTACAGCAAATCGATGAACTGTTAGCTCAACCGATCTCGGCTTTGTTTCTCAACCCCGTCGATCGACAACGACTGCAATCGACGCTCCTGCGGGCTCGCGACGAAGGCATCCCTTGCATTGTCGTTGACACTCAGGTCGAGGACGATTCGTTGGTCGTCTGCCAAGTGGTCTCGGACAACGTCGAAGCAGGACGGTTGGCCGGACGCAGCCTGGCGAGAAAGCTTGCAGCTATCGGTAACAAGTCTGCCGAGATTGCGATTCTGAATATCCCGGCCAACAGAGCTTGTATCGACCGCGTCGCCGGTTTTCAGGAGGTGATCGACAACCACGCGAACATGGAAACGATCGCGATCGAGGATGGCAAAGGAACCTCGGAGGGATCGCGGCCAGCCATGCAAAGGTTGCTCGAACAACATACAGATCTGGAGGCAGTGTTCGCAGTCAACGAGCCGATTGCGCCGGCGCGATTGAGACGATCGAGTCCGCGGGGAAACTTGACGAGATCACCGTCGTCAGTGTCGATGGCTCGCGAGAAGGGATTGCTGCGGTCGAGGCTGGCAAGTTGTTCTCGACGGCCGTGCAATTTCCTCGTGAGATCGGTCGCATCGCGGCACAACGGGCCTATGACTACCAAAATGGAAATCCGGTCGATCGCAGTATCAAGGTTCCTTTGGAATTGGTGACTCCCGAGAATGTCCACGCATTTCGGGCAACCGTTTCCGAACAAAGTCAGTTGAAAGAAGGCGAGCAGCAATGAACATCCGTTTGATTTTGAAAGCACTAGCTTCCTTGACACTGGCATTCGTGCCACTGATCGTTCACGCGGAAACACCGCTGGCAGATGCGTCTTATTTGTGGCAGATGGCGGACAACTCGAATGCGGCCGCCGCGAAGGGGAAGTTGAAAGTCCACGGTGCGGTGCAGTTGGGTGTGCCGCTGGAAGGGACCGAACAAGCGGCGTCGCTGGCTCGCGGTGGTGACGCGATGGCGGCCGGTTATGAACCCCACCCCGGATTGCGGGAGGCCCGGAAGAATGCCGATCCATTGGCGCTCAACTTTCACTTGATGCACCCTGGCGGTTTAAGCAGTCCCGGTGATCCGAATGCCGCTTTCTGTTTGGACGGCACCTATCATTTACACTACATCCTGCGTCATCCGTGGCGGGGAAAGCGTTCCTTCTCGTTTGTTCATGTCACCAGCCCGGACCTGCTGCACTGGACGTGGCAGCGGACCAAGCTGCAGCCGTCGTTCACCGGTCACGGCATGTTCAGCGGCACCGGGTTTGTGACCAAGGAAGGTCGGCCCGCCGTGATCTATCACGGACAAGCCTCCGGCCGAAACCAGATCGCCGTCGCCAAGGACCGCGATTTGTCCGAATGGGAGAAGCCTTACTCGGTCGAAGTCGACGGTGCCCCCGATGGGATGCGTCATTGGGATCCCGACTGTTTCTTGATCGGAGACACCTACTATGCGATTTCCGGTGGCAAAAATCCGCCCGTGTTCAAGTCGACGGACTTGAAGCACTGGACTTATGTCGGCCCGTTCTTCAGTCACGAACCGGACGACGTGGTGCTGGGTGAAGACGTGTCCTGCGCGAATTTCTTTCGGCTCGGCGACAAGTGGATGCTCCTTTGCATCAGCCACCCGTACGGTTGCCGGTACTACTTGGGCGACTGGGACGCGGACAAAGAACAATTCGTGCCGGAGTCTCATGGCCGCATGAACTGGCCTCAGGAGGGCCAGGGGCCGCATCGGCAAGACGACTTGCAGCCCGGCGGATTATCCCGAGACGTGTTCGCTCCCGAGAGTGTTCGGACCCGCGACGGCCGCCGGGTGATGTGGGCGTGGCTGCCCACTGTCGACCCGCGGATGCGGGAAAAGACGATTCAATCCCTGCCTCGGGAATTGAGCTTGGGAGACGACGGAGGGCTGCGAATCCGCCCGCTCAAGGAATTGGAATCGCTTCGCCACGACTCACGTCGACTGGGGCCCGTCCAGGTCGCTGCGCAGAATCGACCCAACGGCGGAAGGGGAGCTCAACGCCTCACGCAACTCGAGGGAGACTCTTTCGAGGTCCGAGTCGTCGTGCCGCGAGAGGAAGCCGCAAGGAAACGAGTCGGTTTGCGACTGTTCGCCAGCGACGAACGTCCCGGTCTGCCCATCACCATTCAACCGGCAAGCGGCACGCTGCGAGTTGGGACGACCGAAGCCCCGTTTCGCGTCGCCGATTTGCCCCCCGGCGAAGACGTCGAATTGCGAATCTTTGTGGACAAGTATTTGGTCGAAGTGTTTGTCAACGATCGGCAGGCCGTCGTCGCCGCGGATTGGGAATACCGTGACGGACGCGGATTGGACCTGTTCACGTGGGGCGAGCCGACGACGTTTCAGTCAGTCGAAATTCATCGCTTGAAGCCGACAAACCTGGGCTACCACGAAGCGAAGAAGAGCAAAATCTGGCAGCCGGATGAGGAAGTATCGGAGAAGGCGGCCGACAAGGGGCAGAAGGCCTCGGCAGAATCGATCGCCAACGCGATCCAACCGACGAACAGTATCCAACCGACGAACAGGCGCCATCGCCCCGATGTTCTGTTCATCGCCATCGATGACATGAACGACTGGACGACGTTGTTTGATCGCGATAACCCGATTCAAACACCCAACCTGGAAAGGCTGGCCGCACGCGGTGCATTCTTCACCCATGCCTACTGCGCTTCCCCGGGGTGCAACCCTTCTCGCACCGCGATCATGACTGGCCTGCGGCCGAGCACGAGCGGTGTGTATGAGAACAAGCATCCGTGGCGAGCGGCGCTGCCTGAAGCGGTGACGCTGTCAAAATACTTCGAGCACCATGGGTACCGCACTCGGGGCTCGGGCAAGATCTTCCATCATGGACGAACCGGTGCCGAGGACCCCGACAATCCATCGTTCCAGGATTTTTTCGCCATGCGGCCATCGCCGCAGCCGAAGATTCGCAACGGCGCGTTCGGCTGTTTTGATTGGGGACCGGTCACCGCACCGCTCACCGATGAATTCACGGTCCAGTGGGCCAAAGGACGTATGGCAGACGTACCGCGCGACAAACCGCTCTTCCTCGCAGCGGGCATTTTTCATCCGCATCTGCCGCACTTCGCGCCGCCGACGTTCTTTGATCGATATCCCTTTGATGAAGTCGTTCAGCCGCCGATGCCGATGGATGATCTTGACGACGTGCCGCCGCTGGGCGTCGAACTGGCTCGCAAAGAATGGGACCTGTGGAAAGGCTATCTCTTCGACAATCCACCACCCGATGATGACCCTGCTTCGCTGAAGAGCCTCGTGCGCGCTTACCAGGCATCCGCTTCCTATGCGGACGCGAAAGTGGGTGAACTGCTCGATCAACTCGATTCCACCGGGCGCACCGACAATGCCATCATCGTGCTCTGGAGCGACCACGGTTATCACCTCGGCGACAAACAGAGCACGGTGAAGTTCACTCTCTGGGAGAAGGCCAACCACGTTCCCTTCATGATTGTCGCGCGGGGATTACCGAGCCCGGCATGCGCATCGATACGCCGGTCAGCTTGGTCAACATCTACCCAACTCTCGTGGAACTGGCCGGTCTGCCACCGAAGTCCGGTCTCGACGGCCGCAGTCTGGTTCCGTTGTTGAAAAATCCCAACGTGATGTGGGATCGCCCCGCTCTCATGACGCAAGGCCGAGGCAACCACGCGGTGCGTTCCCGCGACTGGCGTTACATCCGCTACTGCGACGGTACCGAGGAACTTTACGACTGCCGCGTCGACGATCCTTGGAACCATACGAACCTGTTGGCACACAAGGAAAAGAAGCATGAAGCCGTTGTCGCGGAGCACCGCAGATGGCTGCCCAAAACCGAGGCCCCCGAAGTATCAACCATGTCGCGACGAAAGACCGGCGACGCTGCGATTAAGAAATGAGTCTCCGACGCAGCTCTAGCGAAAGTCGCCAAGACTTTCGGAATAGCCGTACCCCCGAAACTCTTGTCGAGTTTCGCTGCGACGATAGCACGTTGACCGAATCCAAGTGAAAACAGAAGGAAAAATGTAGCTCATGAAATCGACCACCCGCCTCTACACCAGCACCATCGTCGCCGCGCTCGGCGGTCTTCTGTTCGGATTCGACACCGCCGTCATCTCCGGCACCACCGCCGCGCTGCAGGAATACTTCGGGCTCAGCGAAGCGATGCTCGGCTTCACCGTGGTCACCGCCCTGATCGGCACCGTGCTCGGCTCCATCGCCGTCAGCCGACCCGCCGACATCTGGGGCCGGAAACGCGTGCTCATCGTCCTCGCTGTTCTTTACACCGTTTCCGCCATCGGCAGCGGACTCGCATGGAATCTTTATGCGTTCTGGTTCTTTCGTCTTCTCGGTGGGCTGGCGGTCGGCGGCGCGTCGGTCGTGTCGCCGATGTACATCGCGGAAATTTCACCGGCAGAAAAACGCGGGCGTCTCGTTGGCTGGCAGCAGTTCAATGTCTGCTTCGGGATTTGCCTGGCCTACATCTCGAACTACTTCGTCGCCGCCAGCGGCCTGTTTGCCGAGTCGATCCATAGCCCAATGGCCGAGTGGCGATGGATGTTCATGATGGAGGCCATCCCCTCCATCGCCTTTTTCATTTTCCTGTTCCGCATTCCGTTCAGCCCGCGCTGGCTGGTCGAACAGAAACGAATGGAGGATGCGTTCGATGTCTTGAAGTCGGTGGGCGCCGCCGACCCGAAGGCCGTGCTCGACGAGATCATCGAATCGATGCACGAGAAGTTCGACGCGGTCCATGCCAAGTTCTGGACGCGGGCATTGTGGCTGCCGATCACCGCTGCGATTGCGCTCGCGGTGTTCAACCAGCTCTCCGGGATCAACGCGCTGCTCTACTACGCGCCGAAGGTGTTCACCATGGGCGGCAGCGAGGGCGACGTCGCACTGCTGCAGTCCATTCCCATCGGCATCATGCTGGTCATCGGCACCGCGATCGGACTGGCGTTGATCGACAAGCTGGGCCGCAAGCTGCTGCTGATCGTCGGTTCGCTCGGCATGGCGGTGTTTCTCGCGCTCGTCGGGTTGAAGTTTCGGGGCATGGAAGACGGCGGCCAGGTTTCCAACGACGTCATGTGGCTTGTTCATCGGCTACCTGTTCTTCTTCGGCCCGTCCACCGGCGCCGTGATCTGGGTCTACATCTCGGAGATCTTTCCGAACCGGGTCCGCGCCAAGGGCCAGGCGCTGGGCAGTTTCACCCACTGGTTCATGGCCGCCGTGGTTTCGCAGAGCTTCCCGATCGCCGCGGCGGCCAAAAGTATCGGCCCCGGCAACAGCTTTCTGTTCTTCGCCGTCTGCATGGTCGCCCAGGCCGTCTTCGTCTGGCGCGTCCTACCGGAGACAAAAGGCGTCTCGCTCGAAGCACTGCAGAAGAAACTCGGGATCGAGTAGAAATGAAAACGCAAAATCAGCCCGCGAGAATTGTGAGCCCCACGATTGGAGAGTCCGCTATCGAATCGTCTCGCCAAAACAGGATGGAAACGATGAAGACATCGAGAATGGCCGCCATTCTGACAGTCGCAATGACATCGGAACGCTGATTGGCCTTGCTTACGGCACGGAATCCAATGGGCAGTCGCCTCCGCTGCGTCCCCCAACGTGATCCTGGTGATGACCGACGATCAAGGCTATGGCGACCTTTCGTGCCATGGCAATCCGGTGTTGAAGACGCCGAATCTCGACAAGCTCTATCAGCAAAGTGTGCGTCTGACGGACTTCCACGTTTCGCCGGTGTGCGCGCCGACCCGGGCATCACTCATGACCGGACGTGATTCGATCCGCGCCGGAATCTGGACGACGACCACGGACCGGTCGATGCTCTTCGCAGGATCTGCCAACCGTGGCGGAAGCCTTCGCCGCCAACGGTTATCGCACGGCCATGTACGGCAAATGGCACCTTGGGTCCGTCCCGCCTTACCGCCCGCAGGATCGCGGGTTTCAGCAGTCGCTCTATGAGCCCGGAGG
The DNA here is from genome assembly GCA_963714715.1 of Pirellulaceae bacterium. Lineage (GTDB taxonomy): Bacteria > Planctomycetota > Planctomycetia > Pirellulales > Pirellulaceae > JBFJVZ01. The sequence continues at coordinate 65,699 of CAVQPV010000002.1, forward strand.
AATGATCGGCATGGCCGTTGAGGCATGGGGCAACGATGTGATCGACCCGACGTACCAGCACAACGGGAGCCCGAAACGCTTCGAAGGCTACCGGACGGACATCTGGTTTAGCGAGGCAATGAAGTGGATGAAGCAGCGGCAGGAAAAGGGCGAGCCGTTCTTTGCTTACATTGCCACGCTTGCGCCCGCACGGTCCGCATTGGGTCCCGGCGAAGTACAGCGAGCCGTATCGGCATTTGGATGAACCCGGGCAAAGGCGAGGAGTCGCTGACTTCTTCGGCATGATCGCCAATATCGATGAAAACATGGGCCGCTTGGAAGCCTTTCTCCAGACGTCCGGCCTGGCGGAAAACACGATCCTGATTTTCATGACCGACAATGGCGGTACCGCCGGCGTGCGCATCCACAATGCTGGAATGAAAGGTCACAAGGGCTCGCTCTATGAAGGGGGGCATCGCGTGCCGTGCTTCGTGCGCTGGCCCGCGGGCGGGATCGGCGGCGGCAAGGACCTCAATCCGCTCACGTCACATCTCGACTGGTTTCCGACCTTCGTCGATCTTTGCGGATTGAAGGACGGCATGCCCGACGATCTCGAAGGCTTTTCGATGGCGGCGTTGTTGCGCGGAGAAACGGATCGCATGCCGACGCGGTTTTTGTTTCAACGCTCGGATCACAGCAAGGTCAAGCAAGGAGCCAGTTACCGGCCCGCGCGAAAGGATACCGCGGTGCTTTCCGATCAGTGGCGTTTTGTGAACGATGCGGAACTCTACGACATTCACGCGGATCCGGGCCAGGAGCATGATCTGGCCGCGGAACATCCCGGACGCGTCGCCGCCATGCGCAAACAATTGAAGGCCTATTGGAAGTCGGTTTTTCCGGACAACTACGATCGCCCGCGTGCGATTCGGGTTGGGACTGGGGAAGAAGTGATCATCACACCGCTGTACGGCCGCCCGGTGCGTGGCAAGGCTGGCGGGTTCCAGGCGCATGTCTGCAACGGGCACGCGGCGCTTTCACAGTGGTTTCTCAATGTATCGGAGGCAGGACACTATCGGATTGAACTGCGCCGCTGGCCACGAATCGTCGATGCCGCGATCACCGACCCGCTGCCGCCGCTCAAGGGGAGGTTTGTCAGGCATCCCCCGGGCAAAGCCCTGCCGGTCGCCTCCATGCGTTTGCAGATCGGCCAGCGGCAGTGGACCGAGGCAGTTGGCCCTGACGACAAAGCCGTGGTCTTTGACGTGGATCTTGAATCGAGCGACGCGACGCCGCTCACCGCACGCATGCTCGACGACCAAGGCAAGGAAATTGCCGACGCCTTCTACGTGTATGTATCGAAGCAACAGGACTGAAAGGAAAAGAAAGATGCAGATCCGATTTGTAATGAGTTGTTTCCTTTCGTGTCTTCCGTGGTTCCTCGGAACCACGCTGGCCGACGAGTCGCCGCGTCCCAACGTCGTCATCATCTTCACCGACGACCAGGGCTACGGCGATCTTGGTTGTTACGGCTTGCAGACGGCCAAGACGCCGCACCTCGACAAGCTTGGCGGATCCGAGGGCACGCGATTCACGTCCTTCTACACGCAGCCCGTGTGCGGCCCGGCACGCTCGGCGCTGCTGACCGGACGTTATCCGTCCCGCAGCAAGGGATGGAACATGCCGGCCACGGAGATCACGTTCGCCGAACTGATGCAAGACGCCGGCTATGCCACCGTGCTGCATCGGCAAGTGGGATGTCTCCAGCCGCAAGCCGATCCTCGACCGCATGCCGAACGCCAAAGGCTTCGACTACTACTGGGGACCGCTCGGTGCCAACGATGCCGGCCACGTCGTTCTGCACGAGAACAACACGCTGCTCGGCAAAGACGACGATCTCGCATCGTTCAGTCGCCGGTACACCGACAAGTCGATCGCCTGGATGCGAGCAGCAGGTCGAAAGCGGGTGACAAACCGTTCCTGCTGTACCTCTGCCACACGATGATGCACACCGTCATCGACGCGTCGCCGGAGTTCCGCAATCGCACCGGCAACGGTCTCTACGCCGACACGCTGGAAGAACTCGATCACGAGTGCGGCCGACTGCTGAGGGCGATCGATGATCTGGGGATCGCCGACAACACGCTGGTCATCTTCACCACCGACAACGGCGCCTGGTCGAACGACGCACCGCGCCAGAACCCGAAAAATGCGGAGCACATCGAGTGGACGAAGGGAGAGCAGACGGCCGTCGGCAGCAACGCTCCGCTTCGCGAGGGCAAGGCGTCCGACTACGAAGGCGGCGTTCGCGTTCCTTGCCTGGTGCGCTGGCCCGGAAAGGTTCCCGCCGGGCGCGTCAACGATGCCATTTTCGCGACGCTCGATTTCTTGCCGACGTTTGCCAACCTCTGCGGTTTCGAAGTTCCCGCACGACCGCGTGATCGATGGCGTCGATCAGACCGACTTGCTGCTTGGCAAGAGCGAAAGCCGGCAACCGCGACACTACTTCTATCACAGCGGCAGCCACGGCGTGCGCCAGGGGAAATGGAAACTGCTTCATGCCAACCGCTGGTCCGAAATAGGAAATGCGAGCGGCGCACTTACCCCAAGGATTTCGGTACCAACGAAGTCGAACTCTACAACCTCGATGAAGACATCGCCGAAACGACCAACCTGGCGCGAACAGCATCCCGAGATCGTCGCCCAACTCAGTCGAATTGGATTTGCCGCAAGAAAAGCCCACGGCACCGCAGGCTGGCACGCCATCCAAGAAGAAAGGCAAGCCCTTACGCAAGACAAAGCCAAAAGCACGAGACGCGCGCATCGAATCGACGACGTCACACCGCCATTGGCCGATAAGCTCTTGCCCGCTCCCGCAAATCGCTTCGTCCACTATGGCAGTCGAGCCGCCCGGCTACGTCTTCGACACGATCCCGTTCTGGCACGACGGCGTCTTTCATCTGTTCTTTCTCAACGCGGTCTTGATGACGAAGGAAAGAAGACCGGTATCAAGTGGAGTCACGCGAAGAACGGAGGACTTTCGTTCATTGGGAGACGATGCCCGACGCGCTTCCTTCCCGGCGAGCTCGACCCGAACTGCTGGACAGGCAGCCTGATCGAAAAGGACGGCACCTTCTACCTGTTCTACACCGGCAAGAGCCTGCCCGATCAGCCCGATCCCAAGGGCGATCAGAAGATCATGCTCGCCACCAGCACCGACCTGGTCCATTTCGAGAAGCAGCCCGACTTCACCTTCTACGCCGACGGCGAAATCTACTGGAACAAGCACGATCAATGGTCCGCTCGACCCGAAGCTTGCCGATCCACAACCAACGCGACGAGTCGTTTCGCGACCCCGAAGTGTTCTGGAATCCGGAACACGATGAATACTGGATGCTCCTGCACGCCCGCGAGGCGGAGATCGCAGCGGCATTGCTTTGGCGTTTATCGCTCGGATGATCTGCTTGCCTGGACTCCCGCCGAGCCGCTCGAGATTACGGTTCCCGTTCACCAGAGCAACATCGACTGTCCGGATCTGTTCCAACTCGGCGGCAAGTGGGTGCTGACGTTCAGCGGAGGACCGCGCTATGCGATCGCTGACAAGAGCGAAGGGCCTTACGGCAATCATCGCCCGGCCGACCACAACTTGTTTGTTCCCAAAACGACACGCGATGACCAAGGCCGCGTGTTGGTCGCCGGCACGGTTCGTCCTGACAAAGGTGTGATCGGTGGACGCGGCTCGATGGTGCGTGAGTACTATCTTGCGAACGACGGTCGTCTGTTGCAACGACCTTTGCCGGAAGTCGTGGCCGCCTTTTCGGAGTCCGTCGGAACGCTCGATGCGTCTGGCCAAGAACGTGGTCACCGGCCAGGCGAAACGTACCGATGACGGCCTGCGGCTTAAAGCGAGGCAAACAAGTGCCGCGCGTTTCCCTGCCCGAACCGGCGGACTTCTTCGCCGACTTCACCGTGACGCTCGAGGCCGAGTCGGTCTTCCGGCTCAATTTCCGTCGCGGCGGCGGGCAGAAGACGATGCAGACGTTTGAGATCAGCACGGCAGAGAATCACATTCGCCTCGGCACGATCGAGAGCCACAGCGACAACACACGTCCAGTCCGAGATCGGGAGCATCAGGTGCCGATCGGAAAACCGATTCGTGTCCGGCTCTTCGCCGTCGGCTCGATCCTTACCGCGTTCGATTGATGACATCGGCACCTTGACGATGAACGCCGTGAGTCTTGAAAACACAACGTTGATGGTCGAGGCGTTCCAGGGCACGGTCACGATCCATGACTTCAGTTTGCAGCAACCCACCGAGCCGGCACGCCGCGCAAGTCGGCCCGGCGCGGAAATGGTAACCCGAAGCGTGAGCGAGGGATGTTAAAGAAAGACACATTCGATCAGCAGGACCTCGCTCACGCGTCGGGTTACCAACGGGAAGCCCCGAAAGACGCCCGTGACATCCTGTTCATCGCCGTGGATGATCTCAACACGTGGTCCAAGCTGTACGACCCTGAGTTCCCGATCACGATGCCCAATCTTGAGAAGCTCGCTTCCCGCGGTGCGTTCTTTACCCGAGCCTACTGCACCGCACCGGCGTGTGCCCCGTCACGGGCCGCCGTGCTGAGCGGCCAGCGACCTTCGACCAGCGGTTTGTACAACAATCCCGACAAGCTGGAAAAGCACCACGCCGACACCGTCTTTCTGCCGCAATGGTTTCAGCGTCACGGTTACCAAACCTGGGGCGTCGGCAAGATTCTGCATGGCGAGCCCGACACGATTGGTGATCCACCGCGACCGATCTTTCAGCGTTTTGCTCGTAAAGAAGTTTACTTCCCAGAGGAAAAACTCAACGGTCCCACCACGGTTGCTGGCAGGGCGAAGATCTTTGACTGGGGGATCATGACTGGTGAGCTAAGCGACGATCGCACTATCCGGCTCGCGTCGGAATGGTTGCTAGAACCACGTTCGCCCCGCGGACCACCTTCGTTTCAAGCGGTTGGTATCTTCTCGCCGCACCTGCCCCACTTCGCTCGTCAGGAACAGTTTGATCGTTACCCGCTGGAATCGCTCACGCTACCGCCGATGCCCGAGGATGATTTCGAAGATATCCCGCCGGCCGGACGCGCGATTGCGGACTTTCAGAAGTCTTGGAATCAACACCTCTTCGATGCTCGCGATGCCGGCGATTTGCAGCCGCTTTCCGGGCTGGTGCAAAGTTTTCAGGCAGCGGCCACGTACGCCGATGAGAAGCTCGGCGAACTTCTCGATGCACTGGAGCAGACAGGCCGCGCGGACGAGACGATCATCGTGCTCTGGTCCGACCACGGTTATCACTTGGGCGACAAGGACAGCGTGGTGAAATTCACCCTGTGGGAAATGGCCTGCCGCGTTCCCCTCGTCATCATCGCTCCCGGCGTGACGCAGCCCGGCACCCGTATCGATACACCCGTGAGTCTTGTCGATCTCTATCCAACGCTCGTCGAACTGGCGGATTTACCGCCGAAGCCAGGACTCGACGGCGAGAGCTTGGTCCCGCTCCTGAAGGATCCAGCCGCCGTCCGCAACACGCCTGCGATCACCACATTTCTTGAGGGCAACCACGCCGTTGTCACGAAAGAGTACCGCTACATTCACTACGCCGACGGCAGCGAGGAACTCTACCGCGCGGGCGACAACTGGAACCACGAGAACCTTGCGGGCCGTCCGCAATTCGCTGAGAAACTGTCCTCCCTGCGTACCGTTTGCCTTGAGATGGGAACGCCCGCTGCTCAACGATGATCACGATTTCCTTCTGCAAAGATTGGCCGAAGCACGACCACAAACACGCTCCACCTTGGGAGCGACCCGACATGAAACCGCGATCTGGCCACCTCGTTTTTTGTCTTCTGTGCTTGTCGGTGACGGCGGTCGCAGGCTTCATGATGCAACCTATACTCGCCCAAGAAATCACCGATCTTGGCGAGTCCGTGATCCTGCCGGATCGCCACTACAAGCTGGATGAGGCGACCGGAAAGATCGTGCGTGAAGCGAGTGGCAATGGTCCCGATGGCGTGATCGCAACGGACCTAAACCGATTGGCTGACGAGGGCCTGCGCGGCGGTGCGATTCGCTTTGACGGCGAGAGCGTGGTCGTGATTCCCGATGGGCCGCAACTCGATCTTGGTCGTGACGGGTTCACGCTCGCGTTGTTTGCCCGGCGACCGGATCAAGCGGCAAGCGAACACGATAACGAACGCGTGATCGGAAAGATCCCCGGCGACGCTGGCGGTGGAGGGTTTGACGTTGCGTTCGGCCGCGAAGCGATCGCGGTGCGTTTCTATTCCGCCGGTGAAATCGTCGGTCAGGTTGGCTACGCTGGCGCTGGTTTGGTGGACCGCTGGTTGCACATGGCCGTTGTCATGGACACGGCCGGACTCGTGAGACTCTATCTGAACGGCCGGCAGGTGGATCAAACCAAGATCGACCGACTCGAAGCATCCTGATCTGGACAATGCGAACCCGCTGCTGATCGGTGGACGCCGGGTATCGGGAAAGCACGTCTCCCAACCCTTCACCGGTTGGATCGACGATGTTCGCATTTACCGGTTAGCCTTGAATCCCGATCAGATTCTGACCCTGGCCGGGTCGCTTGGCGGAGAGGCACTCACCAAGCGAGAAGCACCGGCCATCGATTTCGTCAGCGACAAGCCGATGCACCGACTGGCCCGTCCACGGACAAAGCCGCGGGGCATGCCGCCTTACTCGGCGGTTTGCATCCGCAATCTGCGAGTCAATCCGTACAAGTTTTGGGAAACCGATGCGCCCGTGCAGAGAGAAGATCGAGTCGTTGTATCGATCCGAAGGCAGCGGATTCGACAAGGGAACGCTGTGGTCGATGCAGGCGTTTCACGCCAACAAATTGGAATGGATCTATCGCATGAACCCGGACTTCGCCCGAGAAGCGCGGACGATCGCCTTGAGCGTGGGCGGCGCAATGTCGGGAGGAACATCGATCAAGGCCGGTGCCGCCCTGGATGTCGACGGGCACCCTCAGCCACGCGGGCACGGGAGGTGGCGACTACTTGGGCTGCGGGAACCGGGCGGCCTACCGCAAACACCAGTTGGAGCGCGCCGCGGAGAGTCCTCGAAAAGGGCGCCGACGCCTTCCAACATGATGAAGCGGGACTGGAATCGACCTGGCGATGTTACTGCGACCAGTGCGTGAACGGATTCCCGGATTGGCTGAAGCAAAACGTGGCCGCGGATACTCTGGCGGAGATGGGAATCGCCGAGGTCTCGAGTTTCGATTACCGAGTCAGCCGCGAAAGCGGGAAAAGTCTCCAGTGAACTACGCGAACGATGGATTCAATACAAGAACGAAGCGATCCGCGACTACCACCTGCACATTCGCGACGGCCTGAGAAAACGCTTTCCCCAATTCACGGCCTACACCGCCAACAACAGTTCGTTCCAGCAATACGATGTCCGCTATGAACCGTTCGACTATTTCATGTCCGAACTGATGTTCACGAGCTGCGATCCCGTGCGGCTTTTCCGGCGGCATGAAGTGATTCTGAAAGCCGGCAAGGCCCAGATCTATCACGCTCCCAAAGCGAATGCGGGAGAGCCAATGGAGCACATGAAACCGTTGACGCGTGCGATGATCGGCTACGCTTATGCCACGGGCGGATGGCTCGCCGCGCCGTACGATCTCTTCATCGGAGCCGGCATTCCGCGTTACTTCGGGAAACCCGCCGATTACGCCGATCTATACGGGTTCATCCGGGCCAACGCGAGATACCTGGATGGCTTTCGAACGCGCTGCTTACGCCGGCGACGTGGCTCGGCGATGAAACCGCGGGGAACGTGCTTGCGAATCGAAGGCGGCTCGGGCGGCGTCTACGCCTTCGCCCGCACCAAACCAGACGAGCCAGAGGCGCCCATCGTGATCCACCTGGTGGACTGGGGCGAAGAACTGGAATTCGTCGAGGGACGGTTCCGCGATCGGGCCGGGTTCAACTCGATGTCCTACAAACGCGGCGACAAGGCACCGTTCACGTTGAAGGTGCGCATGGCGAACTGCTACGGCGATCGCTCTTTCACCGCCCGGCTGCTCACGCCACCCGCTGTACGACCCGGACACGCATTGGCAGGCGGAGCGAACCGGCGATTACTCGGCACTCTCCGAAAGCCGGTCCATCGAGTTTCAAAGGCGAGGCGAGTATGCCGAGTTCCAGATTCCGAAACTCAATCCCTACGCCTTGCTGGTGCTGGAAGCAGACGAAGGACGGTGAAGATCCAATGGCGATATGGAAACAAACCGGTGGCTCGGTTGGCCGTTGACTTACCCTGCGCGGCAACGGCAATGATGGACTCCTCACTGAACCGTTGAACCCCCGGTGCGAAGCAATGGACCTTCAGGTTGCTTCCGCCCCGCCGAACCAGACCTTCTGGATCTGGCCGCTGAAACGACGCAGAACGCGGAGCGTGTGGAGCAATCGCGGCTCGTCAAGACGCACCGTCGGGCGCTGGCTCCGAGGGCCGCAATCGTCTCTCCACGCGGATCGACAATGGACACGGCGACCGCACTGACTCCGGGTGTCGCCTCATCGCGGGTGAGCGCGTATCCCCGGTCCCGCGAAACTTGAAGCTCCCGTGCAAACGCGTCGGGTTCGATGATGGTTGAGCCGGTGAAAGCCTCCGCAGGAAAGCTTTCGCGATAGCGAGCCAGGGCTTCGTTCGGCAAGCTGGCCAGCAGTAGTTTTCCCACCGCCGTCGCATAGGCACGCACCCATCACACGAGGTTCGTCCACCCGCAAGGCCTGGGACGACGGATAGTAGACCAGCGTCGCAATGGTCGCCCGGTCAAGGACCGCCAACATGATCGACTCGTCCAACTCCTCCCGGCACCGATGCACCAACCCATCGGCGGCGTCCGCCAGTCCCCGCCAGATGTCGCCTTGCCGAGCCAGCGGTAACCAGGACGCTCCCAACCGGAACCGCCGACTGCTCGGGTCCTGGATCAGATAGCCGCGGGCCGCCAGCGTCTGGCAGATATTGTGGGTGGTCGTTGGGTTGATGCCCAGCGCACGTCCCAGGGCGCGGACGCCCAATCCGTTTTCGCCTGCCGCCTGAATGGCTTCCACGACGTCCAGGCCCTTGTCGATACTCGCTACCCGTTGCATGGTCCCGTCCGAGGGTGAGCTGACTGTTTTTCAATGAGGAACAGGCTGGATAATTATTTCCCGGTTAAAGCCAGAAATCCACGGAAAAATCAATAAGGACCGCGAAAAAGATTGACAAGCTGTTTCTAAATCATAACGTCAAGGGATGCTTCCGGGAGATCGCTGATGGCCCCCTTGAATTGGATCGACATCGCCGTTTGCCTGCTGTACCTCGCGATTGTCTTCGGGCTCGCGATCAAGAGTGCTTGCGGCCAGGACGACAATGAAGACTACTTTGTCGGCGGGCGTCGCATGAACTGGCGAGTGGTGGGCATCTCGATGTTCGCCACCAGCTTCAGTTCCGTCTCCTTCCTCGGCCTGCCGCAGCGCGGGGCTTACCAGGATTTCAGTTTCTACCTGACCATTCTGTTCATCCCCTTCATCATCACGCCGATTCTTTGGTGGGTGTTCGTCCCGTTGTATGTCCGGCTCAGAGTCAGCAGCGGCTACGAATATCTCGGCCGCCGATTTGGAGTTCCGGCACAGAAATTGGGAGCCGCGCTCTACGCTGTCTACGCGATCGGGTGGATGGGCACGATGTTGTGCGCCGTCGCGTTGACACTTCAGGTGGTGATGAACCTCAGTCCGACTCAGTATGTCGTCGTGCTGGTCGGCATCGGAGTGTTCGCAACTTTTTACACCGTGTTGGGAGGACTCAAAGCGGTCATCTGGACCGATGTCCTGCAGGCTTTCGTGCTCGGCGGCGCCGTTGTCGTGATCCTGTTCCTGGCAGTCGGGCGGATTGCGGGCGGTTGGGAAGGCTTCTGGGAAATTGCCGGTCGGCATCAGAAGTTCAAGATGATCCACCTAAATCCTGATTTGCTCGCCGCGGAGAACTTCACTGCAAAGAATTCGGCCTTCACTGCCGTCGCCTTTGCGTTGTTCATGTATTTGCCAGGCTATGCGGTGGCGCAGAACATGATCCAGCGCTACGTTTGCGCCGGTTCCTTGCGAGCCGGCCGCGGCGTGGTCCTGCTCAGCGGCTGCATCAACGCCATCCTCGGGTTCTTTTTTCTCTGCGTTGGTACCGCCCTGTTTGCCTATTACCAGCAGCCGGGCGGTCCCGGCCTTCCGACCGCCGGCGTGGAGATCGCCAGCGAAGACCAGATCCTGCCCTATTTCGTGGCGACTCAGTTCCCCGGGATCGGCTTGGTGGGTCTGATTCTGGCGGGTCTCTTCGCGGCGGCGATGAGCACCATCGACAGCGGCATCAACGGCGTGACTTCAGTGATCGTGTTCGACTGGATGCGTGGTCGCCAGCTATCGTTGCGAACCAGCCGGATGCTATCCGCCCTACTCGGACTTGCGGTCATCGCGGCGGCGTTATTGGTACCGTTACTGGGCGATACGGTGATCGGCATCATCACGGCGATTGCCGGCATTTGCCTGGGCATGCTGCTGGCCATCTACCTGCTGGGCCTGTTCGTCCCCCGGGCCAACTTGCCTGGCGTTCTTTGGGCGCTGCCGCCGGCCTCGTCAGCCTGATTGCGGTCTGGGCGGGCACCGACATCCCTTCCTGGTGGTTCGGCGCGTTCACGATCTTGCCGACGTTCGGAGTCGGCGCCGTTGCCAGTCTTGCCTTTGCCCCTCCCTCGGCCGAAGGCGCTCCGCGGCACTCTCTTTCATTCTCGAAGCAACGAATCCAATGCGTGTTGAACGACGAAAAGAACGCACCGCCCGGATCGGGATCTTTGGTGTTGGCTTTCACAAGTACTGGCCGCAGTTCGAAGGTCTGCTTGAGGAGCTTCAGCAGAAGCTGGAGGTGTTCGTCAAGAAAGTGCAGGCACCGGGATTGGAGGTTACCAATTTCGGCATGGTGGACGATGCGCCGAATCGGCCTATGCGCTGCTGCCCAGACTCAAGGCGGCCGACCTCGACCTGGTCTTCTGCGACATGCTGACCTACGCCACTTCGGCCAGTTTTGCGGCAATCGTCCGCTCCCTGGACGTGCCGATCGTGCTGGTCGCCCTGCAGCCGCGCAAGGCCTTGGACTACACGCGGGCCTCCACCTACATGCAGCTGGCCAACGACGACTTCTGCACCGTGCCGGAGTTCACGGGCGTGGCCATCCGCATGGGCAAGCCGGCGCCGCCGGTCATCCTCGGCACGCTGGACGACGACCCCGAGGCCGACGCCGAGATCCCACAGTGGTGCGACATCGCCAAGGTGCTGCACGACCTCAAGCGGGCGCGGATCGGCCACTTCGGCCACCCGATCGAGCACATGCTCGACATGCAGACCGACCAGACGGCCCTGACCGCGGCCTTCGGCTGCCACATCGTGCAGACCGAAGCCGACGACCTGCTGCGGCTGCAGCGGACGGTCCGGCGAGCGAGAAATCGAAGCCGAAGCAAGGCAGAGATCCTCGATCTGTTCGACACGCCCGATCCGAAGTCCGATCCGATCACCGCAAGCTGACCGAGCGAGACCTGCACGCGGCCGCGCACGCGGCCGTCGCCCTGGACAAGTTCGTCGACGAGTACGGCCTGGACGGCCTGGCCTACTACTACGAGGGCGAGGAAGGCAGCCCGCTGCGGGAGCTGGTCACCAACCTGATCGTCGGCAACTCGCTGCTGACCGCGGCCGGCTTCCCGATGTGCGGCGAGTCGGACCTGAAGACCTGCATCGCCATGCTGATCATGGACCGGCTCGGACATCGGCGGCAGCTTCGCCGAGTTCCACCCGATCGACTTCGACGAAGGCTTCGTCCTGGTCGGCCACGACGGACCGCACCACATCAACATCGCCGAGGGCAAGCCGGTGCTGCGCAGCCTGATGAAGTACCACGGCAAGCCCGGCTCCGGCGCCAGCGTCGAGTTCAAGATCAAGGAGGGCCCGATCACGATGCTCAGCATGCGTCAACGCCCGAGGGCCGGTTCAAGTTCGTGATCGCCGAGGGCGAAAGCGTTCACGGCCCGATCCCGCCGACCGGCAACACCAACACGCGCGGCTTCTTCCAGCCCGACGTCCGCACGTTCCTCAAACGCTGGGTGGCCGAGGGCCCCACGCACCACTTCGCCCTGGGTGTCGGGCACCATGCCGCGACCATCCAGACGATCGCGGAAATCCTGCAAATCGAATCCGCGGTGGTCACCGATCCAATGTCACCGGAAAACAAGGGCTTCCCCAGATGATCCACAGAATCGTGTCCCGTCTTTTCGCCGTTTTCCTGATCGCACTACCGATGTCGGCGGCGTCGGCCGTGAACAACGCGGGCGAAGCAGAGCCGCTCAACGTCGTGCTGTTTCTGGTCGATGACCTCGGCTGGACGGACGTTGGTTGTTTCGGAAGCCGCCTTCATCAAACGCCGAACATCGATCGCCTGGCGCAAAGTGGCGTCCGTTTCACCGACGCTTATGCACCCGCCTGTTCCTGTTCGCCATCGCGCGCCGGCGTGATGACCGGAAAGTACCCGGCTCGGCTGGGCATGACGGCCATCGTCGAAAAGCATCGTGGCGATGTCGCTCCCAAGGACGCGCCAAGGCTCCCCGCCACCACCAAACCGAGCTTGCCCGCCAACGAGACCACGATCGCTGAAATTTTAAAAGCGGCCGGATATACCACGGGGCTGGTCGGAAAGTGGCATCTCGGTGACCGACATCACGACCCGAAACAACATGGCTTCGACGTGGCCATTGGGGCTCCTCACGCCGGCGCCCAAGAGCTATTTCTGGCCGGACTGGAAGGGCAATCCGCAGCTGACCGGCAAGTTCGAAGGCGAGTACTTGACCGATCGCTTGGCGGCCGAAGCATGCGGGTTTATCGAAGCAGCATCAAGACCAACCGTTCTTCCTGAACCTTTCCTTCCACAGTGTTCATGTACCGATCGAGGCCAAGCCGGACAAAGTCGAAGCCTATCGTCAGCGACTCCGCAAGCTCGCCGACTCCACACCGCAACACGCCAATCCGCACTACGCGGCGATGGTCGAGAGCATGGACGAAGCCGTGGGTCGCGTCTTGGACACGCTGACCCGACTGCAACTTGCCGAGGACACCTTGGTGATTTTCTTTTCGGACAATGGCGGCCTGATCCACCGCAGCCATCGCGGAGACCATACTCCCGCTACGTCCAACGCGCCGCTGCGCAGCGGCAAGGGGTTTCTTTACGAAGGCGGAATCCGTGTGCCGCTGATCATTCGCTGGCCCGGCGTGGCAGCGGCCGATAGCGTTTGCCGGACGCCGGTCCACGGTTGTGACCTGCTGCCCACGATTTGTCAGGCGGCCGGGATCTCTGTGGGGGAACTCGATGTCGCCGGGGAGTTGGACGGCCGGGGCTTGCGGGACCTGCTGCGGGCCCCGGACCGCGAGCTGCCCGAGCGAACGCTGTTCTGGCACTACCCCCATTTCAGCTCGATGGGCGGTCGACCTTCCGCAGCCATTCGCAAGGGAAATTGGAAGCTGATCGAACATGTCGAAACCGGGCAAAAGGAACTGTTCGATCTGGCGGCGGATATCGGCGAGACCAAAGATTTAGCGTCTGATCGTCCGGCCCAAGTCAAGCGATTGCACGACGAACTAGATGGGTGGCGCGACGACATGCAGGCCTTGTTGCCCAGCCGCGCAAACCCCGACTACCTGGGGCCGGATGACCTGCGGCGTCTGTTTCGGGAACCGCCCGAGGAAGCCAAACCACGCGGCTACTGGGTCTGGCCGCACGGCAACTTCGATTACTCGGCGATCCGCAGCGAGTTGGAAGCGTTTCGGGACAAGGAACTGGGAGGCGTCGACATCTTTGACCTGGGCGTTAAAGATCGCAACGATGTCATCCCGCCCGGTCCCGGCTTCATGAGTCCCGAACAGGTTGACGGCATCGCGTTTGCCTTAAACGAAGCAAAACGACTGGACCTAAAGATGGGTCTGATCGTCTCCAGCAGTTGGAACGCCGGCGGCACTTGGACCACACCCGAGCATGCTTCCAAAAACCTCGTGGCCTGGCGGGAAGAATGCACTGGGCCAACCACTTTCCGGAAACAGTTGCCCTTGCCGGAAGTGCCGGACAGTTTTTCCAAATCTTACGGCACCTTCCCGCTGCATGTGCCACGGGATGAGCAAGGCGATCCCGAGTACTACCGCGATATTGCCGTGCTGGCTTATCCGCTGACGCAAGATGGCAAGTTGGCCGATCCGGATACCGTGCGGAACCTGACCGGAAAAGTCGACACGGATGGTCAACTGACCGTGGAGTTGCCAGAAGGCCGCTGGGTCATCATGCGAGCCGTACTCACTAACTTTGGACAGCAGTTGTGGTTGCCAAGCGATAACTCGCAGGGCTTGACCATGGACCATTTCAGCCGCGAAGCGACTCGCGATCATTTCCAGACCATCATCGAACGCCTGGAAGCGAAAGTGGGACCGCTGAAAGACACGGCACTGGAACGTCTGTACCTGGCAAGCTACGAAGCGAACGCCGAAGTCAATTGGACGCCGGAACTGCCGGACGCCTTCCGCGCTCAGCATGGTTACGACATCCTGCCGTTCCTGCCGGCGTTGTTCGGAACCACCGTTGTTGATCAAGAGACGACCGAGCGTTTTTTATACGATTACCGGGCGACGGTCTCCGAATTGTTTCTGAACAACCTGTACCGGGAAGCCAGCCGATTGTGTCACGAACACGGATTGCTTTTGTGTTCGGAATCCGGCGGGCCCGGCGCGCCGCTGCACGATGTCCCGACCGAAGATTTGAAGGCTCTTGGGGCGGTGGATGTGATGCGCGGCGAGTTCTGGCTGGACAAAGCCGATCGACTGGATGACGAAGGCCTAGAAGTTCTGCAAGTGGTCAAACAGATCGCCAGCGCGGCTCACATCTACGGCCACCGGATCGTTGAAATGGAAGCGTTCACCAGTCACGTCAATTGGCAGGAGTCGCCCGCAGATTACAAGCGACTGGCCGACCGCGCTTTCTGTGAAGGCATGACGCGCGCCGTCTATCACACCATGTCTCACAATTTGCCCGAGGCGGGCAAGCCGGGCTGGACGTTTCAGGCCGGTTCGCACATGAACACGAACCTGACGTGGTGGGAGTTATCCGACCAACTGCATGCTTACTTAGCGCGTTGCAGCAGCCTGCTGATGCAAGGTCAGTTTGCGGCGGACGTCGCCTACTACTACGGCCATGCGATTCCGAATTTCGCGGGGCCCAAGCATGTCCGCCCCGGCTTGGGAGCCGGCTATGGCTATGACGACCTGAATACGGAAGTGCTGCTGCAAGCGAGCGTGGACCCGGACGGTCGCATCGTGCTGCCCAGTGGCATGCGTTACGCGGTGCTGGTGCTGCCTGAAGACGACCGAAGGATGGACCTGGACGTTCTTCGGCATCTCGAACTCCTGCTGCTGCAAGGTGCCACGATCATCGGCAGTAAACCCGAACGCACTTACGGGTTGGGAGGTCATCCGCAAGAGCAAAACCAATTACGAGCCTTGGCCGATCGCATCTGGGGAAAAGAGGCGACAGCCGCGCCGCGAGAGATTCGATACGGTCGGGGCCGGCTGATCGTTGGCAAATCGGCAAGCGACGTTCTCGCTGGGATGGGGATGACGCCCGATCTCGAATTGCATCCGGCCGAGCTGCACGACAAACTTGATTTCATTCACCGGCACTGCACCGGCCAAGACATTTATTTCCTTCGCAACGAAACGGATCACGAGATTTCGTTCGAAGCAACGTTTCGGGTGCGCGGAAAACACCCTGAGCTTTGGGACCCCGCGGATTTAAGCATGACAAAGCCCGCGGTTTATCAAGTCACCGACAATGGCGTGCGTCTTTCCCTGTCGCTGCCGCCGCGGGGATCCACGTTCGTGATGTTTTTCAAGAGCGACTCACCGAAGCCGCTCATCAACCGTGTTCACTTTCGAGACCGCCGTATCTTCCCCGGTGGATCGGCTGAGGATCCCCGTGTCACCGCACGATACGGTTCGGAGGGAACGATCGAATTTCAAGCAAACCGGCCAGGTGACTATGAGTTGCACCTGAGCGATGGCGAGCGTCGCACGATTCGTGTATCGACGGACCGCGAACCGGTGACTCTTGACGGGAGCTGGGAATTACGGTTCCCGTTCGGTTGGGGCGCTCCGCCGCGTCTGCGCATCGATTTTCTGAAGAGCTGGACGGAGTTTGACGATCCCGAAATTCGATTTTTTTCCGGAATCGCAACCTATACAAAGCAGTTCCAGGTGGATGAAAGTCTGCTTCGCAATTCGCCGCGGATTGAACTCGATCTCGGCGAGGTCCGCGAAGTGGCGCGAGTCTTTCTGAACGGTGAAGCGATCGGCATTTCGAGTTTCGCCCCGCACGTTCTGGATGTGACTCGTCAGATCCGTCGAGGCGAGAACTCACTGGTCATCGAGGTTGCCAATACGTGGTTGAATCGGTTGATTTACGATGACACGCTGCCGCAAGACCAGCGTCTTACCCACACCAACCTCGCACGCGGTCCGAAGTTAGGCCAGCGTTGGCGCGATGCCCAGCCGCTTCCCTCCGGCCTGATCGGCCCGGTTCGTTTGCGATTTCCCCGGCAAGTCACGATCACGAACTGGTAAGCATCACAGCACAGGAATGATCCCATGAAGATCATTAGTCGACCTCGTTTTTCAGTCACCCTTGTCGGCATGGCGGTGCTGCTGTCGGTTGCCTCCGCCACGGCCCGCGCGGCAGAGCCGAACAAGCCGCTCCGGCTGTACTTCCTCGGCAACAGCCTCACCCGAGGACTCTCGCCCGACCGGCTCGCCGCACTCTGCAAAGCCACCGGGACCCCGCTCGAATACGGAACACAACTCGGCGCTGGGGTGAACCTCGACGAGCATTGGCTGCAGAAGCGGCTCTACAACGGCACGCCCATGAAGATGAATCACCTCGAGCCTGGCGGGCAGTTCCAGAGCGGAAGCGGCGCGGACGGGGCGAAGTTCGGCGACTACCGGCGGGCCCTCACGGGGCACCGTTTCGACGCCGTGGTGCTGCAGCCCTACCTCGGCTACCTCTCCGCCGACCAGTATCGCGAAGCCGACCAGCAGCGTGGGCATTTCGGCGACCGCGAGGCGATCCGCCGATTCGTCGCGTTCGCGCTGAGAGAGAACGATGCGGGAAACAAGGCAACCAAACGGTTTTATCTCTACAGCGCTTGGCCGAGACTCGAGGGCATCCACGCTCGTCAGGTCGACACCGACGGCGACGGCCTCTTCTCCTACAGTGAGTTCTACGAGGCGCCCTTTGAGGTCTTTCGCTACGGGCCGAAGAAGTCAGTGCCAAGTCTCGATTACGTGGACCGGCTCTTCACCGCAGTGCGAGAAGATCATCCCGAGCTCGCCGATTCCATCCGCCTGATCCCGGCCGGAATCGTCCTCAACGAACTTGACAAGCAGATCCGTGGCGGGGCCCTGCTGGGCGTGCGGCGATATTTCGAGCGCAACGCCGATCACTACCTCGCCGCCCGGATCGACAACAAGGCGAACCTGAAAGAAGCACGCTTTCCCTTTGACCCCGGTCCGAGCGGCTTCGATCCGAAGCAGGGGGTGAAAAACTTCTACGCCGACCTGGTGCACATGAACGACCAGCCCCACAACGGGCCCGAGTGCGGCACCATCGGCGCCTACGTCGCCGCTGCCACGGTGGCCGCCGTGCTGACCGGAACCAACCCGGCGGAGTGCCCTCCCGGGAAGGTCGCCGCGATCTATGAGAAGTTCGATGCGGAAGAGGACGCCGAGCTGATCCGAGCGCTGCAACAGACGATCTGGCGAGTGGTGACATCGGATCCGCGGACGGGGGTGACGCCGTGATTTCGATTCCTTGCGAAATGCAAGAGTAACGTCACAAACCGGTCAAAGAGTCTCCCCCGAATTGAAGTCCTGATTGATGTCGAACGTTACCTCCCGAATTCCGATCGCTTTCACCCTACTGCTGACCGTCGGCATTTCCCTATCCCGGAGCGAGGAGCCTTCCAACTCCCTAGGCGACTACGCCCTGAACTACCACCTCATGCATCCGGGCGACCAGAGCTGGCCTCAGGACCCGCGGCTTGCCTTCACCGGCGATCCCAATGCGGGCTACCAACTCGACGGCACCTATCACTTGCACTACATCTTCAAGACATCGTGGAAGGGACAACTCTCCTTCGCTTACGCTCACGTGACTAGCCCCGACATGCTGCACTGGACTTGGCAGCCGACGAAGTTGACAGCCTTCGTTTACCGGCCACGGCATGTTCAGCGGCACGGGGTTTCTGACCAAGGATGGAATGCCGGCGATGATTTATCACGGGCAAGCCTCGGGGCGGAACTGGATCGCGGTGGCGAAAGACCGGCAGCTCTCCGCGTGGGAAAAGCCCTATCCCGATCGAACCGCTCAATCGGGACGGAACACCCTTTGAGAGCGAAACGCTATTGGGACCCCGACTGCTTCGTCATCGGCGACACCTACTACTCGATCTCCGGTGGCGAGGAGACACCGCTGTTCAAGTCCACCGACCTGGAGACCTGGACGTACGTGGGGCCATTCATGTCCCACGAACCCGCCGACGTCGTCGCATGGCGAAGACGTCTCCTGCGCCAACTTCTTTCCCCTCGGCGACTCGGGCAAGTGGATGCTGCTGTGCATCAGCCACAGTCACGGCTGTCGCTACTACCTTGGCGATTGGAATGCCGAGAAAGAGCAGTTCGTGCCCGAGAGACATCACCGGATGAACTGGCGCGCCCGAAGGCGTGCCGCCGCATCGCGGGCAGCCGCCCCACTTCGCTCTACAGCACACCGATTTCTTCGCGCCGGAGAGTTTGCTTACCGAAGACGGACGACGCGTGATGTGGGCCTGGCTTCCCACGCTCGATCTCGCCCTCCAGGGTAAGACGATCCAGTCTTTGCCGCGGGAGTTGAGCCTGGGTGACGATGGCACGCTTCGAATCGCGCCGCTGCGTGAACTGGAAACCCTGCGCGGGGAGGCCCAGGTCTTCGACAACGTGGCCCTCGACCAGATTCCCGAGCAAGCCTGGGGGCATCACGAGCAACGAATCGTGACCACGCTTTCCGGGGAAGCCCACGAGATCCGCCTGACTGTGGCCCGCGAGCAGGCGGACCGCAAACGCCTCGGCCTGCGCATCTTCGCTCACCCGAGTGATCCGGACCTCGGCGTGCCCATCATTGTCGATCCGGCGACCGGCACGCTGCAGGTGGGAGACACCTCGGCTCCCTTCGCCGTCGCCGACCTGCCCGATGGCGAGCCTCTCGAGCTTCGCGTTTTCATCGACAAGTATCTCGTCGAAGTCTTCGCCAACGACCGCCAGTCCATCGTCGCCGTCGACCTCGAGGGATGGCACCGCAAACAACGCGGCGTCGCTCTGTACGCCTACGGCCGACCAACGACGTTCCAGAAACTCGAAACCTGGCCCGTGACGCCGACGACGGAGGGATTCCACGAAGCGACACGCAACCGCATCTGGGCGGTGAAGGCGGAGTGAAGGGTCATGAACCTGACGAGACGACATCTCCTCCACTCGGCTTCCGTTTTTCCGTAGCACTCAACGAGGGTCTCTCATGAAAATCTACCGTCGTGATCTGATCGCTGGAGCTGTCGGAGCAACCGGCGTCGGTGTCGGAGCGTTGTTGCTCCAACCAAAGACAAAAGCGGACGTCACATCACAGACGAAATTCACTGTGGAGGGGTCCGTTCGATTCGTCCAATCCAACGGGTTACCGGGGCATGAAATCGGGGATTTTCCCAACCGGCACGATCCCATTGCTGTGAAGTCACAATCACACCAACTGCGGATGCCGCTCCAACCAGCCAGAAGTGACAAGCCCATCCCTCTCAACATGTGGTGGTTTGGCGTCGCACTCAACGGCGTTCCGTTTGATCCATCCGGACCCTTCTGGGAAGGCGATGTGTCGAGTGGTTGGCAGTTTGAGGTGCTCCATCCCGCGAATTCAATCGCATTAGGTATCGATCGAAACAATGCCCATACACAAGTTGGTGGCATGTATCACTATCATGGTCTGCCCGACGGCCTCATTGCTCAACTAACCAGTCGCAATCCCTTCCGCACAATGCAATTATTGGGGTATGCCGCGGACGGTTATCCCATCTACGGACCAGAGTGTCCTGAGAATGCGGACGATCCGGCAAGTCCGACTCGTCGGTTGCGGTCAAGCTATCGGCTTAGCGATCACAAACGTTCAAGCGGACCTCTTGGAAGACCAGACGGACGATTCGTCGAGGACCACGTTTACGACCCGGAGTTCGGTGATCTCGATGAATGCAATGGACGGATCGGACCCACGCCTGAATTTCCAGACGGGACCTACTACTACGTTCTAACTGATGGGTTCCCGTACATACCACGTTACTATCGTGGCCGACCCGACAAGAGTTTTCAGCACGGACCGCCTCCGGGCGTCTCAGCACCGATTCCGCCCGAACTGAGAGCCTATCGCGGCGTTTGATCAAGTGACGAACCATCGAATGAAGCGGAGTGGCAAGAGCTGGATTCAACCATGAAAACAAGTACTTGGACATCAAGGCGGGCAGCGGTTCTCCGATCAGGGTTTACATTCACGGCGGAGGCAGGCGAGACACTCGGAACTTTCTGCCGGTACCGGTGTTTCATGACGAGGGTGCGGGAACAGGACGAACGTTTGTCAGGCTTGCGGCCGAGCAAACTCATCCCTTGGAGATGAAGCAACGCGAGTCCCTCCGGAAAATGCAACGTGGAGCAATGGACAGAATGATCATGAGGACCGCATGCGTTGCCTGCCTGTTGGTTTTTGGGCTACCAACTCTTGGTGCGCATGGCCAAGGTCAAAGGACAAGACCGGCACAGATCTTTCAGCGTCTGGACAACAACGCGGACGGCGTCATTACGCGCGACGAGGCGCCTTCGCAGACCGCTTTTGACAGAGCGGATATCGACGGAGACGGTCGCGTCACTCGCGAGGAATATTCTCGCAGTGACCCTCGGCGCAGTGACCCTCGGCCCGGTGACAAGCGAGAACGCGGTAACCTCGATGGTCCCCTTCCAGAAGACGCTTCGCAGGTCAAAACCGACTTCCAACTCGTCTACGTCCATCAAGGGCGAATCGCACAAGCCTCGGTCATCCTGAATGCCTTCAAGGAAGACAGCACCGATTTGCTCATCGCGTCAAAACGCAGAGTCCATCTGGTTCGCAATGACGATGGACAATTTGACTCACGCCGCCACGTTGGAAGCGGACAACGCGAACGGATGGGGACTGCACGACTTTAACGCGAGACGGCCGGCTGGATGCCTTCGTCGCACAGCAGGATAAAGGGCAGGCTGACGTCTGGCTGAACGAGGGCCGGGGCCGCTTCAAGCCGACCGATCTCGGCAACGAAACCCTGGGCAACACTCGCAACGTGCTGTTTGCCGATTTCGACGGCGATGGACACATCGATTCTTACCACAGCGTCTCATCGTTTGGGACCAACCACGCCGGGTCGCAACTGCACCCGGGCGTCGCGGGGGGACGGTTCGGCCCGGACATCATCCGCGAGGTGCTCGAACCGCCCGTGCCACGATTCTGGTATGCCACCGCGACGCATCCCGACCGGGGCGAAGAGGAGTGGTCCAACAAGATGTTCAAGGGCGCCGTCGTGCGTGATTTCGACGGGGACGGCCGGCCGGACCTCGTTACCGGCGCCTATGCCGATCTCGGTTACCAGGAGGGTGGCCGCGGCGGAGTGGGGCAACGCTGGGTCGAGCAGCAGGATCGTGGGCTCTTCGTGCTGCACAACCGCTCCGCTCCCGGCCGCATCCGGTTTCACCGAGGTGGCCAAAACAGCGGTCGGTGACTGGGCTTACGGCAACACGCGATCGCATTGGAACGTGTATGCCGTTGTGCCGATCGACTACGACCGCGACGGTGACTTCGACCTGTTTGCGGCCGCGGTGGTGCGCGGAGGCACTCCTCGCCGGCCCGCCGAAGATACCCGGTCGGTGGCGTTTCTGGAAAACGTCTCGGAGCCGGGAAACATTCGCTTTGTGGACCGCACCAGGCAGAGCGGACTGGACCGTTTCAATTCCCTGCCTCCCGACCAGCGGCGCCATGTCAGCTTCGCCTCCGGTGCGCCCATCGACTACGACAACGACGGCTGGGTCGATCTCTGTCTGGTGAATCGTCGCGACAACTTCAAGACGCCATGGCCGTGGCCGCACCTGTTTCGCAACACGGGAAAAGGCACGTTTGTCGAAGTCGACCACAAAACCCACGGCATCGGCGGTGGAGGAGGCGGCCGTGATCTCAACTATGCCGACTTTGATGCGGACGGTCGTATCGACGTCGTGATCCACGACGGCACGGGCGGTGGCTATGACGGTGCCGACAACAGCCGGGTCTACGCGAACCGGATCGTCAACGGCAACCATTGGATGCGGCTTCATGTGGTGGCCGGCCAGCCGCCGCGAACAAGCATCGGCGCTCGCGTGACCCTTTTCGTTCCGGGAACACAAACCATGCTCGGCTTCGACGAAGTCCGCACCGACTTTTGTTATCGCTCGAAGAAATCACCGATCCTGCACTTCGGACTCGGCTCGGTGGAAAGCGTCGACGTGCAGGTCACGACACGCGATGGGCGGACACAGAAGTTTGAGGATCTGCCCGCGGACAAGACGCATGTCTTGCACATCAATCCAAGCGAATCGTGACTACTCTGACTTTGGCATTGTGAGCATGAAAACCAGAATCTGCTCCCTGATCATTCTGTTCCTGGTGGCATCGTCGGACGCGACCGTGTGGGCTCAGTCGCTGGACGAGCGATTCAGACAATTGGACCGCGACGGCGACGGAAGACTCAGTCACCAGGACCTGGAACGCTTTCCGTTCCTTCAACACGCGGACCGCGATGGGGACGGTTTCGCCACGCTTGAGGAAGTCCGTGCTCAACTGGCCAGACGCAGTCAATCGCAACGCCCGCCGCAAGAAACGGAACCGCGTAGCAGCCAGCAGCAGCTGTTTCAGCTGCATCAGCGCATTCCCATCAGTGGCGGGCCTCTGGCCGTGGGCGTACTGGATACGGATGCGGATGGTTGGGTCGATCTGGTTCTGCCAAGCGGCTGGAAATCGGGTCAGTTCTCCGTCGCTCTTAATCGTCCCGATGCAGAACAACGACGAGCCTTTCAAGTCACAAGCTTTGAGGATGAGCGAAAATCCCAGTGACGATGCAAAGCGGCGCGTCACCAAGGGGCTCGGCTTGCACGACTTCGACAATGACGGTCGAATGGATGTCTACCTCTGCAACGGCGACCGCGGCGGCCCAGGACTCGCTCCGGACGGCAAGACAATCCGCCCCGGAAACAGAAACGCGAGTTCGATCAACAGCGTCCAGCTAAGTCGCGGTGGTGAGACCTTCGAGACCCGTGACCTGGGCATCGACAGTCGTGGCAGCACGGTGCGGGCGGTGCTGTTCTCCGACTTCGATGGCGATGGGCACTTTGATTCCTATCACAGCGTGTCACCCTACTACGGTCCCGGCTGGGGTGGCAGTCCGTTCGGCAATGAACTGCATCCGGGTACGCCGCGATGGGATCAATATGGCGCGGATGTGATCCGCGACGTGTTGCCCGATGCGTCATTCTGGCAAGACGAACACGGCCGCGGCATCAAGCTGTTCAAAGCCGCGCTGATCCGCGATCTGGATGGTGACGACCGACCGGACATCATCACCGGCGCGTGGGCCGACATCTGGGGCGGCAGCTTTCGGCGACTGCAGACGCCCGAAGACGCGAAGCTAGACCTGGACAAGGACGGTATCCCCGACACGACCTGGCCCGGATACTGGGACCGCGGGCTGTTTTTACTCCGCAATGTCTCCTCGCCCGGCAAGATCCGTTTCGAGGATGTGAGCAACGCTGCGGTCAAGAATGCGTACTCGGACGGCAGCCGGCATCCGCAGATGCACGTCTACTCGATCCTGGCAGCCGACATTGACCACGATGGCGATCTTGACCTGCTCGTCAACGGCCCCCGGAATAGCAGCGCGCATCGTTCGATCGAGGACGCCACGCCAATGGCCCGACTACTCCGCAACGACTCAACCCCAGGCAACATGGCGTTTGCGGACATCACGAAGCAATCGGGCTTCGACCTCCTCAACCGGTCGGACGTACCCGGCTATCCGCTGCGTCGGGGCGTGCCCAATCTGGCTGCCGGCGTCCCGCTGGACTACGACAACGACGGCCACGTCGATTTCGTCCTCGCCGACCGTCAAGACAGCAACCCGACCGCTCCGCTCCATCCCTGGGTATTCCATGCCGAGGGCGATGGACGATTCCAACTGGTGTCACCGAGAGTCCACGGCATGACGGGCAACTTCAACGATCTCAGTTATGCCGACTTCGACAACGACGGCCGGATGGACATTGTGTTTGTCAATGGTGATCCGCGTGGTGGAGGATACTCCACCGTCTTTCGCAACGCGGTGGAGAACTCAAACCACTGGGTCAAGCTCCAAGTGACATGGCCGGAGAACAAGTTTGGCCTGGAGAGCAAGGTGACAGTCTTCAAATCCGGGACGGATGAGTTGCTCGGTTACGATGAGGTGCGTACCGACTTCTGTTACCGCTCCAAGCGATCACCGGTGCTTCACTTCGGACTGGGATCGGTTCAGCAAGTCGACATCACAGTCGTCACGCGAGATGGGAGACGACAACGCTTCGAGGGCCTTACGGCAGACCAAATCCATACATTAGAGATCACAGTAGCAGCGGACCTCAGCCCATGAAGAAGACCTCATCGAAACGCTTTCTGCTCTCTGGCTTGCTTCTCGCTTATGCGAGCCTGGCCTTTGCACAAACGCCGAGTCTTTCGGAACGCTTCGATCGACAAGATCGGAATCGCGACGGGAAGATCACGGCCGAGGAACTGCCCCGTCCTGATCTGTTCCAACGCCTCGACCGCAATGGCGACGGCATCATTGAACGGAGCGAAATCGAAAGCGCCCCTTCGAGCCGCAACCGCCTCCGCTCCGCCGGAAGCGGGGATCTCGAAGTGCCAGACGAACCGCCGCATACTCCGCACCTGAATCTGCGTTATGCCGAGATCGAAGGCGTCGACCCGAATCTGCTCAGCCTCGATCTGTACGTGCCCAAGGACGCCAAAGACGCTCCCGTAATGATGTGGCTGCATGGCGGGTCTTGGAAAGTCGGCGACAAGAGCGGCGCCCAGCGATCTCCCATGCGGGACTTCTTTCTCGGCAAGGGATGGATCTTCGCAAGCATCAACTACCGGTTGACGCCTGAGGGCCGCCACCCAACCAATGCAAAAGATGTCGCCCGTGCCATCGCCTGGATCCATGACAACATTGCAGAGTTCGGCGGATCTCCCGAGGGATTGTATCTGATGGGGCATTCCGCAGGCGGTCATCTGGCTGCCATCGTGACCACCAATGATCGGTTCCTGAAGGCCACTGGAAAATCGCCTGCGATTCTCAACGCCGTTCTGCTTCTCGATCCAGCCGTGCTGGACGTGCCACAGATGCTCAGGCGGCTCTCCCGCAACCCCAGCAATCCGTACACCATCAACTTCGGAACGGATCCAGATCAATGGATCGATGCCTCGCCCTTCCATCACATCCGAGAAGACTCGTCGCTTCCTCCAGTGATCCTGTTGCTCGCGTTCGGTCAACAGGACAAAGTGGATCAGGCGCTCGCCACGTCAACTGCCCTGCGTGGGATCGGCGTTCGAGCTGAATTGATCGATGCCTTCTCGTACAAGAGCCACGCCGCGATCGCCCGCGAGTTCGGTCTTCCGGATGACCTGCCTACGGAACTGGCTTGGCGTTTCCTGCAAGAATTCGAAATGTCTCGGCGATCGGAAATTCCAGTGAGTCGTGGCTTGGGAGATCACCACGTCTTGAAACCGTCCGAGGATGTTCGACTCGCGGGCAGACGAGAAATTGGAGAGTACCAATCCCAACTCCTTTTCAAACACCTTGACCAAAACCACGATGGTCGCCTTGCGCTGGGCGAAACTCGTGAATCTATCCGTCAACACTTCTCGGCTCTTGATCAGAACGGAGACGGGTACCTTGTTGAAGCCGAAATCATTCGGGGCTACACCGGCGGTCCTCTACTACCGGCTTTGCCCACGACGAAAGGGCAGGCGTCCGAAGAGCGTGCCGCGACCACTTCGCAAACTCCCGCGGAGACGAGTCAATGCCTTCACGAATCTGACGTTCACGCGTGACTTCATTGCCGGAAAGGACCGGAACGGCAAGCCGATGGGCGGCACGGAGTGCAACTACATTGTCTCTCACAACGGCAAGCTGTGGGCAGTCGCTGAGTTGCTGGAAGCACGACACGATCGGCCGCTCCATTGCTCGGCCCGCAGGTCCTCGTCAAGCCGGCGGCAGATGCGGATTGGGAACTGGATGTCTGCTTTGGCCCAGACTACGGGACGTCGAAAATCCTAAGGTCCGTGGCATTCACGACAGATCGTCACGGAAAGAAGCTTGCTGCACCCGTCTCTCTGCTCTTAGCCGACGCAACGCGTTGGCGTCCGCCTTACGATGTCGGCATTTGGACCCGCGACGACGCGACTGGCCAAGTGGACTCGAACCGTCATCGCTCCCGAACAGCCGAGCAATTCGGTCTACACGAAGGGATTCACCACCGAAGTCCGGATGATCGTTGACCACGTCGATCAAGTGACTGGAGTACATCACGTCTTCGCCTGCACGAACCAGGGAAAGATCCACCGCGGGGCCTACGACCCCAGCGTCCCCGGAAGCATCGGATGGGAGAACAGAACCGGAACTCGACAACCGACTGCGACGCACCAGTTCCGGTGGCGAAGCCAACGGCGATCTCTATGTCTCCATCGGGATGGACGCAAGCGACCCCGAGAACGGTGGTCTGTTCCGTCGCATCGATGGTAGAGAAGCCAGTTGGGAACGCGTCGCCGGTTGGGAACATGACGAAGCTCATCGAAAACGCAAACTCACCAGCGAATTGCGATTCGGGCCGATTCCTGATCCTGACGACGAATCCGCCGAGATCTTGCTGGCCACTCAGGCCCATCCGGTCAACGCCATCTCTCGCATCGATCCTCATGACGACTTCCGAATGCGGCTCGACCTGGATGTGCAGGATTACGTCTCCAAGCACATCCCGGGAGCACGCGTCATGAGCATCGCCGCGAACGGCTTCGCGCCGTTTCGGCATCCGGATACGGGAGAGCAGGTGCACATTGGCGGTCTCTGGCTCTACTTCCGCGATCAAGCCGACACGCAGGACTCCAACGCCGCCTGGTATCTCGTCCGCTACGACGACGGAACCTACCGGCACGGACGAATCTTCGACCCGAACCACCCGATCCCAAACCGAGGCGTTCAGGGCGGCCTTCGCGACGCGCGCACGATTTGCATGTCACCCTTCCCCGAAGATCAAGGTCGTGTGCTCTATTTCGGCGGTTTCAACTGTGGCACGCACTACATCGAAGAGAAACTTGTCAACACAGCATGGATCTACAAAGCAACGCTCCCAGCAGCCTATCAAGAGTGAATCGATCGTGAAAACTACACTGCAACTTCTGCTTACCCTTACTTTCACCACACCGCTTCTGGCGCAAGTCGTCCCCAGTACCGACATCCGATTCAAGCGTTTCGACAAAAACAACGATGGCAGAATCAGTGCTGAGGAACTGGGAATGCCAGTGGTGTTCTCGACAAGCGGACAAGAACGGCGACGGTTTTGTGACTCCGGATGAATTCGTGACCTACCTGGAGCAACGTCAAGGCGAACGTAGGGGCAAGACGGCCCGGCGGCGAGCACCCGTTCCGGCCGCGGCTGCGGACGGTCTTCTCGTGAAACGCGACATCCGTTACCGCGACACGTCGGGCGTGGAATGCGAATCTGCAGTCGCTGGACATCTACGCGCCCAAGGACGCCAAGAATCTGCCGGTGATGATCTACATTCACGGCGGCGGCTGGCAGCGAGGCGACAAAGCGGCGGTGGGCTCGAAGCCGGCCTACTTCTGCAGCCGAGGCTGGGTGTTTGTCAGCCTCAATTACCGCTTCGTTCCGGCAGTGGATTTGCTCACCCAATTGCAGGACAGCGCGGACGCCATCGCCTGGGTGCACACGCACATCGCGGACCACGGCGGCGACCCGCAGCAACTGCATCTCATGGGACACTCGGCCGGCGCGCATCATGTCGCCATCCTGGCGACGAACGAACGTTTCCTGAAAGCCGCGGGCAAGGAACTGTCCATCCTCAAGAGCGTGGTGGAACTCGACACCCAGGCGCTCGATGTGCCGCGCATGATGCACGGCTCCGAGAACGCCACTTACGTCCAGGCCTTTGGCAAAGACGAACGCCTGTGGCGCGAGGTCTCGCCCCTGCACCACGTCGCCAAAGGCAAAGGAATTCCCGCCGTTCTTCCTGGTCGTGGCGGACAATCGCGAGCAGAAACTCCAGCAGGCCGCCGCTTTCCAAAAGGCCCTCCAGACCGCCGACGTGCGCTGCGAATTCGTCGAGGCACCGGAACACAACCACGGCTCGCTCAACCGCGCCATCGGTGAACCGAACGACAAGGTCACGCAGGCGATGGAGAGGTTTCATGATTCGGTTCGCGGTTTGAAGAGTTCTCCCGCTGCTCCGGACTACGAGGATGCTTTCAGCTGGCAGCCGTCGCTGACGTTTGATGCCGAGAAGACCAAGGAAGGCCCGCTGCCTGTGAACGCCATGCAGCTTGTCGTGCATCGTGGCAGGTTGTTCTGCGGCATGGCGACCTCGTTCGAACGCGACCGTTATTCCCGCAGCAGTTCCTACATCTACTCGAAGGCCAACGCCGATGCGCCGTGGAAGCTGGAGGTCGACTTCGGTCCCGGCACGTCGCGAGTGGGACAGTTGTTTTCCGCACGCTTCGAGAATGATGGTGATGGCCAGCCGATCGAGGGTGGTCCGCAGGAGATCCTGGTCGCCTTTACGATGAGTCTGGCTGGCCGCCGCGGCAAGTTGCCGCTGCAAATGCGCGTGCGCGACGATGCAACCGGCCGCTGGCTCACCGTGGACCTGCCCACGCCGAAAGTCGCCGGCTCGAATGTCCGCGAAGTCTGGCTTCATCGAGACAGCGTCACCGGCGCAGACCTCTTGTTCGTCGGCGCGAACCCGTCGCCGCTCGGTATCTTCGCGGGCAGCTACGATCCCGACTGCACCCGGCCGCATCCGTTGGAACGCAACACCGGAAATCACCGCGCAGGGCCGACGTGGCACCAGCAAGTGGTTTGGCATGGCCATCGGTCAACGGCGCACTGTTCGCCTCCGATGTTGATTCCGTCTTTCGCCGCGTGGATGGACCCCAGCCGCGCTGGGTGAGGGTACTGCAATTTCCGCGTGGTGTCGGTGATGAAGGCGGCGCGGAGGTCCGCGGATTGACGGCTGTCCCCAATCCGCAGAGCCTCACCGGTTGGCCGGAAGAGGAGATGCTCGTCCTCGCTACCCAGATGAAGATCTGGCGGATGCGGGTTCCGGCCGACGCGGACGAGACCCACGACCACGCGGTCGAACTCGATTTGCTTCCTTGGCTCGGCCAGCGGCTTGGCGAGCCAGTGATTTTCGCCGAATCCGCCTTCAACCGCCTCACACCTTTTCAGACTGCGTCCGATGCCACGCCCGTGTGGCCCATCGGTTTCCAAGTCGTCTATCCCGTCCCCGGCAAGAAACTGTCAAAACGCGACCCGGATTCTTATCGCCTGAAAGACGATGCTTGGTTCCTTCTGCGAGATGCGCAGGCGAATTACACACTGCATCGGATTGACAGCGATGCCCGCCTCTTTCTGGCACGAGATTTCAAGCCATCCCCTTTCGCCAATGAATCGCACATCCTGTATGCCTGCGGCTACAACGGTTCGCACTTCAAAGGTTCCCTCGGCACGGCATGGGTTTATCGCGGCGAGCTACAATCAGAAGCTCCCAAAGCCATAAATCAGGGAACTTACCAACATGAAAACGCAACTGGCTCTGCTACTCGCTTTCGTCTTCGCTCCTTCCGCTCTGGCGCAGACGCCCGCTCCCGATGCCCGCTTGATGCGCTTTGATAAGAACGGCGACGGAAAGCTGACCCAGGAAGAGTTTCCCTATCCGAACGTTCTCAAACGCCTGGACAAAGACGGCAACGGCTCTCTCACCAGGGGAGAAGTAAGCCAATTTCGTGGTAGACGGCACCAACAAACTGAGCCGCTATCCCCCGCTGCGTCGCCACAGAGACAGCCACCCGGAGACTCTTGGTTTTTCGAGGTGGCCCAGTTCAATCCGTCGCGAGCCCGGGCTGGCGCGGTGTTCGATATCGATGACGACGGGTTTGATGACGTCGTCTTTGTCGGTGGCGATCAATTCCACGTCATCGCCAATCGCAACGGAAATGAAAACTCGCGAGTGTTTGAGTTGATCGCGCATCGGCTGCCCGACGCGGATCAAGTTCGCCGTAATGTGCAGGCGTTATCCTTGCACGATTTTAACAATGACGGCCACCTCGATCTCCATCTCGGAGAGACCGGAAGCGACGGTAGCGTCCAGGCTCCAGCACGGGTTGATCCGGCAAAACATGGCGGCAGCGTCCGACTCAACATGGGAGACTTTAGCTTCACGGCACGATCGCTCGGGAATGACAGCTATGGCTCGACGCGCTCGGTCATTTTTGATGACTTCGACCGTGATGGGTACACCGATTCCTATCATAGTGTTGCCGCCTATTGGAACGCGTCGCCATTGCCGAACCGCCTCATGCGTGGAACAGCGAACTGGGCCAAGTTCGGAAACAACGTGATTGAGACGATGTTGCCGGACCCCGCCTTTTTTCGAGATAGCCCAGGGTCGCGGCGTAAAGGACTTCAAAGCCTGCATCGCCCGGGATTTTGATGCCGACGGAAAGACCGACATCGTCACCGGTATGATGGCGGAGATCGCGACGGACCCGGACGGCCCCTACGCCTCCTGGATGCGAGGATTGGCGGTCCTGCACAACGAATCAACACCAGGCAGCATCAGATTCGCGGACGTTAGTGACAAAGCCATCGCAGGAGCCTATTCAGACGGCACGCAATATCCACAGATGCATGTCTATTCCATTGTGGCCCTGGATTTTGACAGGGATGGCCGCTTGGACCTGTTCGTCACCGGATCCCGGAGTCCTGCCGCGCACCTTTCTCTTGAGAGCAAAACAGACCTCCTGAGAGTCTACCGCAATGAGTCGCGGCCCGGACAAATCCGCTTCAGTGATGTCACAGAACAAGCGGGACTGTCCTTTTTCAACGATGAGCGCGTGGCGAGTGTCTTCCCGGAGGCTCCGCAGCTGTTCCCGCAACTCGCGGCTGGCGTTCCAGCTGATGTGGACAACGATGGCTACATGGACGTAGTTCATGTTAACCGTCGGGCATTCCATCGGGGGGACACGCTTTCCTGCTTCGTTTGGCGCAATAACGGCGACGGGGGATTCGATTTTGTGCCATTTGATCAGCATGGTTTGACCGGCACAGCGCGTGAAATCAGCGTCGGTGATTTCGACGGCGACGGGCGAGTCGACCTTGCCCTCTTTCACGACAAGAGCGTGCGTCTCTACGCCAACCGGCATCACGAACGCGAACCACTGGATGAAAGTGAACGTGACGTGGCCGGAAAACCGCATCGGCCTCGGCAGCAAAGTCACCGTGTTAGAAGCAGGCACGGAACAAATCCATCGGTTACGACGAAGTGCGCACCGATGTCTGCTACCGCAGCCGTAGGAGCACTACCCTGCATTTCGGCCTCGGCAACGCGAAGAAAGTCGATGTGCACGTCGTCACGCCCAATGGCCGCCAGCAACTCTTTGAAAAATTGGCAACCAATGATTTTCACATCTTGAACTTGAAACAATGAAACGGCTGGGAAGAGCGGAAGCTCGCCGATGTGACCGTGCTTCTGCACAGAGGGATAACGCGCACGTTTGTTGGCATCTCGGCAGATCAGCCGCATGCCTTGAAGGGAGTGGAACCATGAAACCTCAACTTTTGCTGCTGACTTCCCTGATCGTTCTCGCCATTGCGGCTGATCGTTCACCTGGTCAGCAGCCGACTCCCGTGACAATTGGCGGCGATCGGAGTAAGCAAACGGATGCGTTCCAAGCCCGATCTCGTCGAAGGCCCGACGACTCCACTTCGCCTGCTTCGAACGCCCCGCCATCCCTCACACTGACAATTCGTGAAGGACTATTTCCCCGGTACCGTGGACGTCGCGGGTAGACCGCTGGCAGGTACGGAGATGATGAACTTCGCCGTTCATGGTGGCAGACTCTATGCCGGACTGGGCAACCGCAATCTTCCTGACGATGCTTCGGTGAAGGTGGGCGCCCAGGTTATCGTGAAGGACAGTGCAAACGCCGCATGGCGAGTGGAACACCAGTTCGCGAGCACGGCACCCCGCGTCAATGCCATGATCTCTGCTGTTTTTACTACGGATGCTTCGGGACGCTCCCTGGAACCAGCGATCGCGGTTCTCGTCGCTGCTCCATCCGACGCGAGCGTGCAGGAGAACACTGCTTCCGACCACGGACCTTTACGCTGGGCTACCGCCTGGACACGAGATGATGCTTCCGGCGATTGGACCGAAACTCGCGTTTACTCCGCCGAACGACGCAAGCCTGCCTGCCGCTCCTTCGGCGTGTATCGCGATCCGGTAACGAAGGTCTGCCATCTGTTTGCCGGAACGTCCCACGGATCGATTCATCGCGCGGTTTACGATCCTGCGGCCCCAGGACGCCTTGTTTGGAACGAGTCGGCCGAGCTGGACAACGTCGGCCGTGTCGTGGCATTTGCCGAGTGCAACGGGATCCTCTACGCCGCCTGCGGGTTGCGGCGGACACGCGAGGGCATCACGGGCGGCCTCTATCGACGCAGAAATGGTCCGCATGCACACTGGGAGTGCGTTTATCGATGGCCCTGGCCTGCAAGGCGTGGGGGTGCCGACGAGGCTTTCCTGATGCGTGGGCTGACTGCCGTGCCGGCACCCGATGGCGATGGTGAAGTACTACTTGGAAGCCGCGCCCAGGCTGGTGTCATCGAGCGAATCGATCCCCGTGCCGAATACGCCGTGACCGTCGAACTGGACTTCGCGAGCATTTCGCGAAGGCCTGGAATCTTCTCGACTTACCGACGCGCCGCTCTCTCGGCCTACAACGAGATGACACCGTGGACCAATCCGAAAACTGGCGAACAAGTACACCTCATCGGTGTGGCCGTGACTTCACCCGACGCTCGCCGACACACCGCCTCACAACGGCGCTTGGTACCTTGGTTCGCCACTCTGCCGGACAGCTACTCGACCGGATACATTTACGATCCGAAGCATCCCGTTCCCGCTGGCAGAACCTTCGCGGGACGCGCGCGATCATCGCGTCACCGTTCGACAACACCGCCATCTATGCGGGCGGTGGCGACATTGGCAAACAAACCTCTCTCAATACCGCGTGGATCTACAAAGGCACGTTAGCCGCTACGAAACATTAGCCCGCGTGATCGCGAAGAACGCAATGCATGCTTTCAGTGCCATCGCCTGGGCATGCACATAAAGCAAGGTATGCAGCACCGTTTGCCTCGAACGGATGTCGAAGGCTGATTCGAGAAAATGCGAATCATGTTTTGGGCCATTACGTATGAAGCAAATCCGGATTGTCGGTCATTTTCCAGGACCCGTGCTGAATGCACTCCATTTCAGACTCTCTTTTCCGATCCGCTCCCGGTCCAGTTCCTTTGTGACCCCGGTGCGGGTGTCGCGGAGCTTCACGACATAGGGCTTGCCGTTAAAGCTCACCTCGAAGATGCCCGCCGCAAACAAGGTGCTGTCTTCGCTCCAGAACATCGGTCGGCGATCGTCCTTTTCGATCGGAGTGGGTGGCATACTCGTAGCCGCCAAAAACCTCGGTGACTCCGCCGTTGCGGGTGACGAAGCGAAAACTCTTGCCTTCGGATTTCGTGCCCATCACCCAGAGGTTGCCGCCGTTGTTGACGGCGAGTCCTTCTGGGTCCGTTCCTTCCAGGTTGAGGGAGCGGGCCCAACAAGACTGAGCCGGCCCGCAACAGACGCAAGCGGGTGGGACATTCGTTATAAAGATGTCTCCTCCGCCGTCACCGTCGATCACCAGTCCGCAACTCTCCACGAGTAGCGTGCTGCCAGAAGACCGGTTCGTGATTCGGATCGTCGTGCCGCCCATCGAATCGATGTGGCGAAACGCGACCACCGAGGCGGAATCATCATCGACGACGAAACCACCATCTTCACCGTCACCAAGAATCCGGCCGAATCCCAGACCGATGACATGCCGCACCGATCCGTGAACTCGGACTTCCTTTTCCAAGTTGTACCAGTTGCGAGGTCCGCTTCTGACGCCTCGGAAATAAACGGTGGTGGCGCCGCGCTGCGCCGCCTCGTCGATGGCGGCCTGGAACGCTTCCGAGTCGTCTTTGCCGTCGCCGTAAGTGATGCCAAAATCGTTCGCGCAGAGCCACTTCATCGGGTCGGTTTCCCACTCCAGCGGTTCACGCTTGATCGGAAGCCGAGGCGAGGTGGTGGGCGTGTCGTCATGAAGCGTGAGAACCGGGACGTTGGAGAATTCCCTGACATCGGGGCCCTTCGGTCTTCAACATCGACCTGCAGCGATTCGCGGATGACGCTGTTGAATCCCCGGGTGCGGACGTCCCGCAAGTAGAGCTTGCCCTCGTTGACGATCGCTGCGCTCGGCTCCCTCGCTTGCCCTCAAACTTGCCTCCAACAAGAGCGACCACACCGCTCCACCAGTGGGCGTCGTCCGGCTTGTCGCACGTCAAGTGCGGTCGGTGTGCCGCTCACCACGAGATCCTCGATGCCGACTGCGTTCGCCATCACGCTCACTCCCACCTCGCGACAATTCCGGATCGTGACGCGCGAAAGCGTTTGGCCATAGAACCAATGGCTATACACTCCGGTGCCGAATCCCTCGATGGTGACGTCCTGAATGAATGTTCGGACCATTCTGCCCGATAAATGAAGAGTTCACCCCGCGAGGACCGTTGCCGATGATGCGGACATCCTTGAGCAGAGCCAGTGTTGCTGGCGAACCAGCGTACTCCGTCCGTTTCCGGATTGTCGCCGGCATCGATCGTCAGGTTGCGCACCGTCCGCATGAACCAATTGGCCGACGTCTTCCCTTCGTCCTTCGGATGGGTGCGCAGCACGGAGTTCACCCCCTCGACCCCGTCGTCGAGACGGATGATGACGCCGTCGCGGGATTCGCCATAGAGCCACGGGCCGAGTCCGGAGCCGCCTTTCTCCCGGTTGACGACCAGGGTATCCCGGATGCGGTAGATGCCGTTGGGAAGGTAGACGATCTTGTGCTGTTTGACTTCCCCGCCGCTACCGGCGTCGAGGGCGGCTTGTAACGCCGCAGTGTCGTCGGTCGTGCCGTCGCCTCTGGCCCCGAAGTCACGTTTCACGTCGATGACGCATTCGTCGTCTGGGAACACAATCCGGAAATCAGCTCGTGCCTGCATTGCCACGAGGCCCACCACGGCGAACGCGAGTTTGGAAAGATAATTCATAGCGCAAGGTATTGTGTAGGCATCGATTTATTCAGAACGTGTTTTAAAGAGGGGAAGTACCCTCTGGAAATGTCATTCAACGGAGAACTGGCGCCGAGTTTTCGGTCAATTGCGCCCGTAACGCTTTCCCTGTAAAGTGTGCCTCCCCTTTTTTAAACTGCAGACAAATCGATTCGGTTTGGAGGAACCGTCTGAGCGAACGCCGTACACTCGAAAATGAAAAACAGCAAGAGAGCATCCGCGAGGTTTCGCAATCATTGTATCGAGCGATCGTGGCGCGACTTCGAAATCCGTAGCACGGTGGTTCTGTCAAAGCCAACCAAACAAAACACATAGGATCGTAGAGTAGATGAGACGAACGACTCTTGCCGTCACCCTCTTGGCAGCGTTTCTGTTTGACTCCGGAAAATCAGATATCCGCGCGGAGGATGTCATCCTGCCGCCCAAGCCAGACGCGCCGCCGACCGTCAGCTACTGGTACGGTGACGAGCAGACTTTTGGTGCCCTTGGTCACTCGAACCCACTGATCAACATCCTGGGTTCGATTCGTCCCGCTTCGCAGGCGGCCAACGTCTGGTATCGGCTCAACGATGAAAAGCCCCGACAACTTGTGATTGGCCCGGACCTGCATCGGCTCGCACGACGCGGTGATTTCAACGTCGAGATTGAGCGGAGCCGATTGAGACCTGGCAAGAACACGTTCCGCATCACCCTTCACGACCTCTGGGGGCGAAAACAGGTCGCGAACTTGGCGATCAATTACGTGGACGGCAAATCATGGCCGCTTCCTTATCAGGTGGACTTTTCCAAAGTCACGAATCTTCAGTCCGTTGTCGACGTCATCGATGGAAAGTGGACGCTCACGGAGGTCGGCGTGCGCACATCCGAACCCTACTATGACCGCACGTTTGCGTTCGGAGACGGAAGTTGGAAGGACATGGAACTGCACGCTGAACTCATCTTTCATCGTCACTTTGTCGATTTTAAAGACCGTGCACACACGGGGCCGCCCTACCTGTCACACGCTCACGCCAGTTTCAACATGCGTTGGTCAGGCTTCCCCGACGACGGAGTGGTACCTCGTCGTGCGTGGCAAAGCCTCGGTTGTCTGGTGGCGCTTCGGTGTGATCTCGCCCAGCCAAAGGCAGGAAGTTATTGGTGGATGCACTACGGGCACGCGAGAAAAGGCATTCAGGCGAAACGATCAGAAATGACCCGTGAGAACCGTTACCAGATCGAATTGGACCATCCCTACCATTACCGAATGCGTGCTGAAACGGTCGACGATGGCAACACCCGCTACTCAACCAAACTGTGGAAGGATGGTGATCAGGAACCAAGTCAGTGGCAGATGGTCGGAAACGATTTCGCCGAAACCGTGCCGGCAGGTTCGATTGTCTTCGTCGTTCATCACTCCGACGTGACTCTTTGCGCGATTGAAGTCAAGAAGCTCACACCATGAAAAAGGATCATCAACATTCGTTGTCATGCCTGCCCCGATTACGGTGGCTTCCTCCGTTGTACTGGAAGACAGTGTTCATCCAGGTGTGTAATAAGTGTGGCCTCAATATCGCAATTGAAATCCAGCTCGCACTGGAGCCTCAGCGCGTCAGCGTTACGTACTTGCGGTACACGGTTTCGAGATCGATGTCGCGATCGCCTTCCGATTCGTGAATCCAGATTCCGTAGCGAAGCGGAAGTGACTCGCCCGCCTTGATGACGAGTTTGCTTGCATCGCCTTTCTTCATCGCCTTGCGTCCGAAAGCATTCGCGGCCATGAAGCCATAGTTGCGAGCATGCATCCATGAGACGCGGAAGTTATCGGGATGACTCAGAATTGTCACGCCCATGCGTCTATCGTTAACGGCTCCGCTGTAGTCGCACCATCGTGCGGCGTTGCTCCAGATCTGACGCGAGTTCCTTCGACCCTCGGAGTCACGCAGCTGGCCGCCATTGTTCTCCGCCAGCGGAGTCGCCACCCGTACGCCGAGCCCCATTTCTTCTTGGTCGCCAAAAAAGAACTCGCGGTTGCCGCTAAAACTCGAATCCCATTCCATCAGGAAACCCCCATCGAGCGCATGCAGCCTGCAACGAAACAGTTCCGTGCAAATCTCTCTGCCGTCAGCAGCAACGTAGCGTTTCTCTTCGACAAAGCTTGCCGATCCTTTGCCGCCCCTGGGCGTTTCGACAAACTTGACGTGACGAATCGATGCCTTGTTGCGCCAAAAGTCGTCGCCGTCCAAGTCACCGAACGCCAGCCAGATTCCCGGATGCATCGTCGCATGATCGGTCGCGTCTTTGCCCTCCACAGGCGGATGCGTCCGAGTAATAGGAAGACCACTGGGTGTTTTCACATGCGCGAAATACGGCCGTGGAATGTTCTCGTCGCGAAAGACGTAGTGTGCAAAATCCTGACCGCCCACCTGAATGACCAGCCGGTCGTCCAAATGGTTGATCGTCACCTGTTTCTCTTGCTTGGGCAATTGCTGAGCCAGGCCGCCCGTTGGGGCGATGGCCAAGAACACAACCCAATACGCCAAGTGACGTCGCGAACACATGCGATGATTCATCGGA
The DNA here is from genome assembly GCA_963714715.1 of Pirellulaceae bacterium. Lineage (GTDB taxonomy): Bacteria > Planctomycetota > Planctomycetia > Pirellulales > Pirellulaceae > JBFJVZ01. The sequence goes on from CAVQPV010000002.1 coordinate 103,996, forward strand.
CAGATTCAAACTCCTTCTGGGACGGCCCAGTGCCCTTCGTTGCGGTACTTACGTCTTAGTAGCGAATGAGATTGGTCGTCGTTCTGGATGGACTCACGCGCCGAGTCGACGTGGAGCGTTTGTTGCGTGCGGATGGCGATGTTGGCGAGATGGCATAACGATGCCGAATCATGCGCGATCGCAATGTCCGCGGTGGGAGGGCTGCCCGAGCGGATGCAGTCAAGGAAGTTGGCTTGGTGGCTGCGAGGCACTTTGGCCGGCTGTGACGGAGACGGATCTCGCACCGGCTTGTTTTTTTCATCCCACATTTCGAGCTTGCCACGCTTGCTCACGAACAGCATGCCCTTGGTGCCATACCATTCAATGCCGCTGTCACAATTGTGGGGATAGCTGCGCGACCAAATTCGCATTTCAAAAATCAGTTGACGTCGTTTGCCGACCTTCCCATCATCCGGCCATTCAAACGAACACGTTGCAGTATCAGGGAACTGTTGATCGTCATCAAAATAGTACTTGCCACCGATGGCCGAAACTAACGAAGGCAGACCGGTCACCCCCAGTCCCCATCGAGCGATATCCATATCATGGACGCCATCATTTCCAATGTCGCCCGTTCCAAAGTCATGCCACCAATGCCAATCATAGTGAAAGCGGTTTTTTTGAAACGGCATCCACTCTGCCGGACCAACCCATGTATCGTAATCCAGCGACGCTGGAGGATCCGTGGGCTGGGCATGACCGATGTCGCGCCGTCGTTGAACATTCCATGCCTTGCAAACCAGGACATCGCCGATGGTCCCTTCCTTGACGATTCTTATCGCGTCTGCGATCAACTGGGAAGAACGATACTGAGTGCCATGTTGAACCACGACGTTGTTACGACGTGCCGCGTCCAACAGCAAACGGCCTTCTCGCAAGTTATGGCTGCACGGTTTTTCGACGTAAACATGCTTTCCCGCGTCGCACGCCATGATGGCAGCCGGGGCGTGCCAATGGTCGGGCGTCGCGACCACAACTGCGTCGACCGTCGAATCGTCAAGCACCTGGCGTAAATCATTTGTTGTTCTTCCCCCACCCGTTTTCTTCGCAAACGTCGATGCCCGGCGCTGATCGGGATCGCAAGCCCAGACGACATCCGCGTCGCTGAGGAACGGCTTGACCAGTGTTTGAGCCCGCCCGCCACAACCGATGAATCCCAGCTTTGGGCGATCATTGTCGGTTTGGCCCAACGCGCCCGATTGATGGAATGCCACGCCCGCAACACCGACAGCGGTTTTCCGCATCAGCGAGCGTCGATTCATCTGAGTCATGGTCTTTCTCCGTGAATACAAGTGGATAAAAGGGCTGAGTTCAAGCACCAAAACGATGAATCCGCCTACCACGTTATCGAGTTTTGCAACTCGATGATTCCGCGCCCGCTGGCTGTTCGCGGCATGGGCTTTCGGAATGCTCTCTGCCAATCGCCACTGCGCGAGCTAACCCGAACCCGTGTGATGACTTTTTTGGGTCCTTCAACAGTGGGCGTCTACGGATCCGCGCTATGCACGCTACGGTATAGGTTGGCGATGGGGCGACCGGCAATCCACCGCCAGTCTCGGTGTTCTCGCGTTTCTCCGCCCTGCGTGTCCCTCATGTAGATTTTGTGATTCTTCTTGTAAACGCTGACGCCGTGGACAAGCGAAATGTCGCTGTCTTCGTTCAAAAACATCGGAATCGACTCGTCGGTCACCGGATGTACTGGATACATCAAACCGCCAAGAATCTCTGTCCGCGCTCCGCCACGGTTTTCGATCTTCGTGCTCAGGTATTCGGTCTTCAGCCCCAGCACCCAAAGCTGTCCGCCGTCATTGACGATCTCCGGGATGCCTTTGGTTTCAGGATTCAATTGCCGTGCCCAGATCCGCTGATGCTCGCTCACACGCAGTTTGTCGCCAGCGTCTTCCATGAATAGCTCGCCGCAGTGCGGTCCTGCAGTGATATGATCAGTCGTGCAATGCCGAAGCAACAGCTTTGTCGACGAAAGATGCTTGATGTGCGCGCTACCGAGCATATGAAACTGAATGATCGGCAACGCGTCATCAAGCACGAACGCCGCGCCATCCTCTGGATCGTTCTCCCCATTGCCAACCTTTGTCTTGGGCGCTCCACCGAACAACGTTCGGATCGGAGCCTCTTAGAATCACATCGTTGCGAATTGAGTATTTCGCTCCCTCAGGAAAGTAAACCAGTTCCCGGCCTGAATCGATGGCGGCCTGAATTGCCGGAGCCCAGTCGCCTTCAACTACCAAATGCTCGAAATCACGAACGTTTGCCCAGTCGTTGATCGGAGGAAACGAGATGTCCGGCGTCTGCTTGATTGGCAACTTGAGCGAACCAGAGCCAGCGTCTTGGAAAGCCCGATCCAGTGGTCCCGTGAAATGTTCGCCGACATGTTCGTCCGTCAGGCGTGACAGTGTTGTTGCTGCCTCATCCTTCGGTTTGCGTGTTTCAAGCAGACTCACTCCGTAGCCATCCACATCGAGGTCTCGCAAATAGATGGACGCATTTTCCGATTCGATGGCTGTGTTTTGCGGTGAACCTCCGCGGAGTTGACCATTGATCAAAACGACAAGCCCGCCGCCGCGGTTTTGTAACGCCGGAACGGTATTCTCGCTGACGACATTTTCCAGCGACAACACATTGCCGCCGTTGGTGATTCCCGCGATCCGTTGTCCCTTCAGTCGGATCCCTGAGAACACGAGACTGTATTCGCGGTGGGCGGCCGCGATGCCGATGTCGAAACCGGTGATCGCCACATTTTTGATCAGACACGGACCTGGCCAGCCCCTTTTCAGATCCAGCCACACCATTCCCGATCCGTCGCCTGACGTGATGTCGACATTTTCAACGCATCCAAGGTTGTTGCAGTGAAAATCGAGTCCCAAGGCAGACGGATTTCCCACACCGGTCTCGATCGAGAGGTCAAAAATGTAGTTGCCGATCACGTTGCCGGCACGATTCTTCTTCGGCCGATCGACGTACGGCCATTCGTAACCAACGGCAAACGCGGGCTTGGGAATATCGGGCGTTGCGAATCCCGCCGCATTGTCTTTGAGTCGGATCGCCGTTTTGTTTTTGCCGGCACCGCGGACCACCATAAACCGACTAAAACGAATCGTGTCGGAGATCAGATAGGTTCCCGCGGGAAAATAGACCGTCCGGTATTCGATGGGAACACGGTTTTCATTCTCGGCAAAGGCACGACGGATCGCTTCGGTGTCGTCATGTTTGCCATCGCCGACCGCACCATAATGCAGCCTGACATTCACGTGGCCGTAATCGGCAGGAAGTCGCGGTGAGGCTTCCGGAGCAAAACTGACACCGTTCAATTCCACGCTGCTACGTCGTAAGAAATGCCATGGTGGCAAAACTTCGTCGGTGACCCGGACTTCATCGATCAGACCTGCGAAGAGAACGCCCAACCCGTTGCCGCCGATCATGATTTTGCTGACATCCCAGTCGGGCGTGTTACCAAGCTGCTCAGATGCCTGTCGTTGATAATCCAGAAAGTAAGAGAGGGACTTTGATTTGGCATCCCAGGTCAGTGCGATGTGCCGCCAAGGCGTCTCGCCCCGCACCATCGAGATTCCACGAAATCGATTCCGGGCCAGTTCGATCGGAGCCATCCCTTTTTTGTAAACCCTTGATTGCCACCAGTTGTAGCTGTGCGGCCGAGGGCTGCGGCGAATTCCAGCCATGAAGAAATCACCGGCACCACCGGATCGGAAAACCGGCAGGAAATCTCGTGGATTGGTTTGCAGGTCATCGTCCGGCTTTGCGAAAGCCTCGATCGTGAAACTGTCGTCAACTTGCAGACCGGTTTGCATTTCGACCGCGTGTTCGACGCTCAGCACACCCTTGTTGGGTACGGACGTCCCCGAGACGGGATCGTAGCGGTAGCCGCCATCCCGGTCCGCTGGTGCGGATTCAGATTCGAATCGCGATTCGCTTCCAAAGGCTGGTTGAATCACAGCCAGAAACAGCAAACACAGGTAAACGCATCGATTGGTAGAGCTTCGCATTGAACTTGGTTTGCTTGAGAGGATCATTCTTCGTCGGCGGTTGCCAGGATCACCCAATCCTGGTTTTGGTCGACCGGTGGTTTGCCCAGACGCGTCGGCTGACTGCCTTTTACCGTGGCCAACGAGCTGGGTCTGAGCTGGCCGAAACGAATGGGATCGATATCTAGTTCGGCGGCTTTGTCAACTCAGTATGCGTCGCGTCCCAGATGGTTGCCGCGATGTAATTCGGTTCTTCCTGGTTCTTGGTCTTCATCCAGTAGCAGACAACGATCTTGCCATCAGGACGCACGGTGGCGATCGGGTAACCGGTGTCCCAGCCGTAGGCATCATCACGCAACGTCATTGGATCGCTCCAGGAATCTCCCGCATCGTCGCTGAAACGTGCCGTGAGCACTGAACGCTGGCAAGATTGTTTATCGGGCGGTCGCTTCCACATTAACGTCACCACGCGCCTGCGACCGTCGGCAAGCGGTACAACTTGCGTGGCGGTCGGGCAACTATTGTTTCCCGGTGATTCCCCCAGTCGGACCAACGGTTCCCAAGTTTTTCCGTTGTCCCTGCTTCGCGTGACATCAAACCAGCCGGTTCGGGTCCACGTCTTTTCCCCTTGGTGGCCGCTACGAAACGAAGCGATCAGTGTTTGTGCATCCAGCCTGGCAACCGACGGATGCGTGTCCCATTCGACCTGTTTTCCCTCGCGACAGGATGGCAACGAACTGATTTTTTCGCCCAGCGTCCACGACAATCCCCCATCGTTTGTCGTCACCGCGTGACTGGGAAACCGTAGGCATTTCCGACCATGATTGACCTGTAACTGCATGTAGGCGGTCAGGCTGGAAGGGCCCGTCACTTCGTAATTCGTCCGTCCGTCAACCCCGTCTTTAAACTTGGGAATGTTGTTGAATGGTCCGTCCCAGTTGCGTCCCCGATCTTTGGAAACGTACAGGTGCGTTCGGCCTGCATCATCCCGCTGAAAATGCACGATCGTATTTTCATCGACGAAATCGATCGGTGTCGTCAGGCGTCTGGGTTGAGGGTCCGGCCAGCCGCACGATTTGACGTACCGCTTGAAGGCGACACGGTGTTCGCTCCAGGTTTCACCGCCATCCAGACTGCGTGACGTGTCGTAGGTGGCGCCGGGAGCCCCTTCCTGCGTTGAATGGCTTCCGCAACCTGTTCCTTTCTTGTGCGGGCCATTGACGTACATTACCAAAATTTCATTGCCCCAGTTCCAGATACCGCCATTGTTCGGGGCCATCAGTCCGCGCCCCATCGGTGGCTTGCGGACCACGACATGCGTTTGCGCAATCACGCCGCGACCAAACACCAGAGCAAGAAGCACAGCGCAAATAAATCTAGATTTCATCACGGCTCGGTGGCTCTCGATGCGTTTTGTTGCGCGGTTGATCATGAACCCTATCGTATTGCAGCCGACATGCTCTAGCTCGCTTTCGAAGGGGATAACGCTCGGATTTCGAATCCTACACCCGTAAGGCCCTGTCCCGCAAATCAGGGGAACCCTTTTTCGACGAAGTTCCATTGACGGGACAGTGCCTAGGGTTCCCGGCCTGCGACGCCTTGGGGACCGACACTGAAGACTCGGACGTCTCGAGGCCACAGCCGTTCCTCGCGGGGACGAACAGGGGTCTTCCATTCGCCTGCAGCGATACGGACGGATCGTCCTGGACGAAAACCCTCCAACATTTCGCCCATCAGGATGCGTAGCTGAATCCCACTGCTGCCGAACGGCGGATTCGCATGTCGAACGAGGTCAACAATGCGACCAGGCTTCTCATCGTTCTCGTACGAGCGCAGCGTGGGTTCGACAGCCCATACTTTCACAGAGGACTGTTCGACGAACGCTTGATACAGCTCCGGATCGAAACCGCCGTAAAGAGTGACGGTGACATATCCCCTCGCTCCTTCACCTTCGATGCTCTCTGTCTGGTCCACGTGTGCTGGGACTCCCCGACGCTTATGCCAGGCGATGTGGATCTGCCGCTGCTGTTGTTCGGCGACGCCGCGACTTTCCTCGTCAATCCAGATGTCGCGACAAAGCCCATCATCCGCGGTTTCTGTGACTGCCGCTTTGTAGGTCGTCCCCAACAGCGTCACCCAACTCAGATTCAATTGAACGATCTGTCCAGGCAAGATGTCCTCCCGACGAGCGATTCGGCCACCTTTCCAAATCCGGGTCGCCGGTTCGATGCGAAACTGCTTTTGGCCGAGCATGCCAAGCCGAATTTTGTCGGCGCTGTCTACCACTCCTTTCCGAAGGGCCACCCGCTCGACGGTCAACTCGTTAGCATCGGCATCCAAACGGATCACCTTCCAGCCGGCGGCCTGTCGTTGGTAGAAGCTGAAATCGTCTTCGAGCAACACCGCGCGATGGAATGGTGATTGATTCGCCACACTCGGTTTGGCGGGATAGCGGGGCTGAACAAGCTTGTAATCGCCGTTCGCACCGAGATAAAACGAGCCGTGCAAATGGGTTCCAAGCGGAATGTCTCGCAGCTCGGCGGGCGCCCCGTGATAACGGACGATTGCGTACGGTGGAAGTTCGGAAAGGGTGAGGCAGATCCCAGCGAGGCTTTGGATCGGTGGATTTGCGATCAGGTCTCAGGATTCCGGTTCGATTGACGTGGTCGACATGAGTCAGTTCACCGGCGATGTAGGTACCGGCATCGGGTGAAGGAAATGCATCGTCTCGCGCGATGCGAGGATCGTCGTCTCCCAATGTAGCCGAGCCCAAAAAACAAAAGCAAACCCAAACGATCATCATCCATGCTACGGCTTGCCTGCGTTTCTGTATCGAATGAAATCGCCAAAGACTCACGAAAGCATCTCCGGCACCGTGCCCACACTGTCCGCAAATGAATCCACCTCGATGTCCATCGTTTGTGCGAGGGTGAGCAATAAATTGCTGAGCCGTGCGTTGCCGTTGACGGGCCGCGAGCACACACCGTAGTGAGAGACTTGCAGTTTGCCATCCACCAGATCGTAGCCGTCGAAATGCCCGACATTGAAGTCAATGTGCTGACCATGTTTCAGGCCAAGTGCATGCCCGCCCGCGACGATCGTCGGCAAGTTGGCGTTCCCGTGGCTGTGTCCGTAGGCCATACCGCTGCCGTAAAGCAGAAGGGTGGAATCGAGCAACGGACCCTCTGCGTCACTCACTTCACTCAGCCGATCGAGCAGATATCCGAATTGTTCAAAGTTGAACGCGTCGCTTCTTGTCAATCGCTTCAACTGCTCGGGGTCACCGTTGTGATGCGATAACGCGTGACGTGTTTGGTTGATGTCTAGCTCCGGAATCGGCAAGCCTTTTCCCTCGTCGCCGCTACTGAACGTGATGACGCGTGTCATGTCCGTCTGAAAGGCCAACACCATCAGATCGTACATGGTGCGAAAGTATTCACCGGGCTCCTGTTGCGACACTTCTTTCGTTACTCGGCCGCGCGAAGAACTGTCGACCTCGGGACGTGGCACATCCAGCCAAGCGTCGGCCCGCTCGGTTCGGATCTCGACTTCGCGAACGGCGCTCAGATACTGGTCCAGTCGTGAGCGATCTTCGCTGCCGACACCACGCTTTAGCTCGCCGGCCTCATCGAGCACCGCGTCCAGGATGCTGCCACGTCGCTGCAGGCTACGACGCTCTTTCTCCGTTCCGCCCGCTGGGGTTTTGAATAAGTGGTCGAAGACTTCACCGGGCTTGGTGGAAGCTGGCAGACTGATGCCGTCACGGTTGTGCGCCAGTGAACGACCGGTGTTGCTGAGTTCCAGTGAAGCAAAGCGAGTATGTGGAGCCGTTTTTTCAGCGATCAATTGATCGAGCGAGACGCTATTGCGTTCGCTTGCTCCGATTTTCGCGCCGGTCAGCCAGATCGACTGGCAGTTGTGATGATGACCAAGTCCGTGCGGATGGTGCAAGCCACTGATGGGTGTGATGTTCGCCCGGTGCTTTTCGAGTGGCTTGAGGCATTTGCTGAACTGGTAGTCGCGTCCCGTCTGGAGGATTTGATAATCGAGCGTATTGACGCCATTGGGCAAATAGATGAAGACGCTCCGCTTCGGCCTCGATGCTTCGGCCAGCGGACTGGCTCTTAGTGGCGACATGCAGTCGAGCATGGGCAAGGCAATCGAAGCCCCGATGCCACGTAATACGTGTCGACGATTGAGTAGCCAGTTCTGGCGTAGCACGTGAGTCATGATTCAGTTTTCATTAAAGGTCTTGCTTCGGGAGCTTTCACGATCATCGTTAGCGTTTGCGAAACAGGTCGGACAGAACGAGTTGCTCGATCAAGTCCCGCAAACGGTAGTCATTTGCTTTCGCGGTTTCGGCGATCACGCGTATTTGTTCTCGGTCATCGACGGACATTGCACGCCGCAGGGCGTACGTGGCAAGCTTTCCAGCCATCGCCTCACCAAAAACGTCGATGTCTTCTACCAACACGGCTTTGAATTCCTCGGGTCCATTGAACGCGCGTCCGTCGGGTAATTTACCGGAAGCGTTGACCTGCGGATTGGCTCCTTGTCCGGTCGCGACGACCTCTTCGGTGCGCCAGCGGCCGATCGCATCGTAGTTGTCGAAGGCAAACCCCAGCGGGTCAATTTTCCGGTGGCAAGCGGCGCAACTTGCATGCGATTGATGCGCTTCGAGCTTCATGCGAATCGTTGCTTTGGGTTCGTCCACGGGATTGGGTTCGATGGGGTCGACGTTTGCCGGTGGCGGGCTGGGTGTTTTGCCGAAAATCGCCTCCGACACCCAGACACCCCGATGGACGGGGCGATGGCGTGTTCCGTCGGAACTGAGCGAAAGCGTGGCTGCTTGAGTCAGGATACCGCCTCGGTGATCTTCCGGGTCGAGCGACACGCGTTGAAATCCACTTTCCGAAAGTGGTTGCAAACCATAGTGCAAAGCGAGACGCGGGTTCAGAATCGTCCAGTCCGAATCCAGGAACTCACGAATCGACAGATTCCTATTCAAGACCTCAGCGAAGAAGCCGGTCGTTTCCAACACCATGCTTTGTTCCAACCACGGATCGTAATCCGGGAAAAGCTTTTTGTCTGGCGGAAACATGCCGACCTTTTTCAATTGAAGCCACTGTCGCGGGAACGAGTCTGTGAATCGCGAGGTCTTCGGATCTGCCAGCATTCGCATCAGCTGCTTGCGTAGTTGTTCCGGCTGTTGCAGCTGGCCGGCGCGTGCGGCAGCAAACAGCTCGTCGTCCGGCAGCGAACTCCATAGAAAGTACGACAATCGAGTCGCCAGTTCCCAATCGTTCAGGGTCGGGCGACTTTCTGCAGGCGATCCTTCGCGGATGTAATAGAAGTTGTTCGATACCAGGATGCCGACGAGCGCGGATTTCACGGCAGTTCGAAACGGTTCCCCGGCTGTGAGTTCGCTCTCGACGATGCGGATGTAGCGATCGATCTCGCGGTCCGTCGTCGGCCGCCGCCACGCTCGTTCAGCAAATCGTGTCAAGCACTCGCGTGTCTGGGCCAGGTTGGCATCCTCGGTCGGAAAATAAGGCCTACGTTTGGCGAGATCTTCGGGTCGCGTGATCGGGCCTTCCCACTCGATCCAGTCAAAAATCAAGAGTGGATACAGCGGATTTCCTTCATCATCGGTCATCTTTCGCTGCCACGGAGCTCGCGATTTGGGATCGTCCAACGTGGTGAAGACGAATCCGCCGGGACGACCCGATCGTCCCGCATTCGACGGCCCCGGCACTTCATTGTTGATCGTGACATCGATGCGACCTTCGGGGATGAACGTCTCGAACTCAAGGATCACTGGTTCGTGCTCCCCGGCAAGCACGTCCGCCTCGAACAGCATCCGATCCAGTTTCTTCGAATGCAGTGCGAGATGCGGTGCCCGACCACCTTTCGGTGCCAAGCCACTGAGTTGAATTCGCGCCCGATAAATACCGGCTGCCTGGCGATGACCGCCGTCGGGACGAAGGTAAGACAGCCGGTGGCCGGGCCAGATCAGTGTGCGAACTCGATCCGCGATGCCCAGTTCTTCGAGTTGTTTTCTCTTGTTTCGATTGGGCCAATCGATCTCCAGTGCATCGCGATGAGTCTTGATCTGCCTCGGCTCGGTGTCAGGGAATGCGCTGTCGATAATCGTCTCGGCAGCGGCGAGATACTTTTCAACATGCGACGGCGAAAGCGACAGTTGCGAACCAATCCTCTCGAATCCATGCCACTGAGGATCTTCCGTGAAGGCACCCGGAGCCATGGGGTCGTAATGAACGCCCAACAAGTCGTAGACGGTGTGCGCGTACTCTTCGCGACTCAAGCGATAGTGTTCCACCGGGTTGCGTTTTGCCAGACGAGCCAGTTCGCCGTCCTTGATCTTTTCCGCAAGCCAGTCGATCACCGACGCCAGTTCATTGCTCTTCGGCTGTGGTTCGTCTTCGGGGGGCATTTCGCCGGAGTTCATTCGTTCGATCACTTCGGCCCAATGCTGTGCGCCGATTTCCGACTCGAAGTCACGAGCAAGCGTGTCAAGGCGGAAGTCGCCTTCTTGACTCTCGGCTCCGTGACATCGGACGCAATGCGTCTTCAGAAACGGCTGAACAGCATCGTCAAACGTTCGTCGTTCCGAGGCCGTGACGTGCGTCGCTGCCAGAACCAGGAACACATTGAGCAGGATTGGGCTGGCGATCCTTATCACGGCTCTAGCACCTCCACTGGCAAAGGAACAGGCTGGCCGGTGGCCGTAATGACCGGCATCGGTGAATCGAATCGCTTCAAAATGTCCGACAACTCGCGGGCAAGTTCGCTTGCTCGTTCCGGTTCCGTCTCGGCGACGTTCGTCTTTTCGCCAAGATCGTCCGTAAGATGAAAGAGTTCAAAGCGACGATCCGTGTGATAGTAGATCAGCTTCCAATCGCCGCGCCGAATCGTGCTGCTCGGCCCCATCCCGGGGCCTTCGACCGGCCCGGGACGCTGCAGCGGACCCCAGAAGTTCGGGAAGTGCCAGACCAGCGGGCGATCGAATGCAGAGTCGGTCTGTTCCTCCAAGAGCGGACGCAGGTTGAGGCCATCCGAGTTTGGAACAGCGGCGGCTTCCGCAGCATGCAACAGGGTTGGAAACCAGTCATAGATCATTGCGGGCGTTGGGTTCGTTGACGAAGGCCTCGTGACTCCCGGCCAGCGGACCAGCAGTGGCACACGAATGCCGCCTTCGTGATGCGCACCCTTGCCACTGCTTAGCGGTGAATTGTGGGTGTGTGGTGGACTCATCGAACGTCGGTCGTGACTGAGACCTCCGTTGTCCGACGTGAAGACCACCAGCGTCTCGTCCGCGATCTGCAACTCGTCCAACAGGTCCAGCAAATCACCAACGCTCTTGTCGACACCTTCGATCAGCGAAGCATACGCTGCCTCGGTATCGTCCAATCCCGCGGCTCGATAGTGCGGGGCAAATCGTTCATCGGGCTCGATCGGAGTGTGTGGTGCGTAGTGCGCGACGTAGCAGAAGAACGGCTGCTTTATTGAAACCGCGGCTCGGATCTCGCGTTTGGCTTCCAGCGTCAGGGCTTCGGTCAGGTGGATGTCCTGCCCAAAATACTGGTCCAGGTCCCACGCCCGCCACGGACCATCGGGATGCTTGTTCGCGCCGAAGTTCTTGGTCCCCCAGTAGCTGCCGCAACCGCCCGCTTCTCTGCCGCCGATCCGCACATCGAATCCGAACACCTGCGGGTCTGCTCCGGGCGTCCCGGCCGCACCGAAATGTCCCTTGCCGAAGTGCATCGTCCGATAGCCTGCTTGCTTCAAAAGCTCGGGAAGCACGGGGCCAGTGAACGCATGAGGCAGTTGCGTCCCTTCCGGTTGCAGACCGTTCCAATTCCATGGAGCAAACGAAAGCGTTGGATGTTTCAAATCAGATGTGGGACTGTCTCCACTGAGGTACGTCCACTGAGTGACACCATGCCGTGCTTCATTTCTTCCGGTCAGAAAGCTGACGCGAGTGGGAGAACACACGGCACACGAATACGCCTGCGTGAACTTCATACCTTCGCGGGCCAGCCGCTTGAGCGCAGGAGTTCGATAGCGGTCGTTCCATTTACTACGTTCCTTGGCGAAGGGAACGCTGGTGTCCTGCCAGCCCATGTCATCGGCAAGGATAAACAAAATGTTGGGGCGAGGCTCGTCCGCATTCAGATGGCCAAGCCCCCATCCAAAGAACGCACAGACCAGAATGGATGCTAGATCGGCGTGAATGGATTCGAGCGATAATTTCACAGCTGAAGACCTAAGTCAGAAAAATCTTCAAGTTCTTATTGCTGGTTTGATGTGCTGTGACCGCATCGGCCGTTGACGGCGAGTCGGCCTCGACTGCCTGTTCCAGCACCAAATGCGGCTGGATGCCACGATCACCAAGCACACGGAAAAGACGCCCGTAATCGACGTCACCCTCGAGGGTGAAGCTCTCCGTCCAGATGCCGCCGCGGGATTGGCGGAGGTGCAACTCAACGATGCGGTCGGCGTAGTGTCCGATCGCGTCGAACAGCGCGACCTGTGAATTCCCGCAGCCTCGATAGATCCAGTGAGCGTCAAGACAAAACTTCACGTGGTCCGGATCGGTCGCGGTGAGCATGTGGTGAAACTCGCGGGCGCCCTGACGCAATTCACTGTCATGGTTGTGATACGCCAGCGTGATGCCGAGCTTTTTCAGTGACTCGCCGAGACGATCAAGCGATTTCGCCTGATGCTTGAGCTGTGAATCGGACTTGTCTTCGCTGCCGCCCCAGCGAATCGGCGACGGATTGGTTACGATGATGGTCGTCCCCAGGTCTTTCGCTCGCGTGGCAATCGCTAGAACCTGATCGATGCTAGCCGATGATTTCATTTGGTCGTGCAGCAAGCTATTGACGTACAGCGACCGCATGTCGAGACCGTGTTTGGCCAGCCGCCGTTGGAGCCCATCGAATTCCGCCGGCTGATTGATGATCGGTTCATACCCTTGAATACCGGTGCTGGCGATATCACGGAGCAACGTCTCCGTGTGGAGCTTCAGCGTTTTTCCGTCGCGACGAGCAAACGTCGACCATGGGTAGGTGTTGGTGGCAATGTGCAGTGGCGGTGCTGGCTCTTTTGCATTCGCCAGGCGTCGGGGCAGCAGAGTTGCTGCGGCGATTCCATTCATGCAGGAAAGCCATGTGCGTCGGTTGATCATCTGATTTCGCTGAAGAGTGAAGGGTTGTTGTTGCTCAGTAGCCGCCTTTGCCAAGCTGCGCCTCACCGGTTTCCGCCTCACCGGAAGCCTCGCGGCGACGGTAGTCATCCAGCATCGCAGCCGTGGCGGTCGCGCCGCAGCGGGTGCCGCCAAGATCACGAACGCGGATTAGTCCATCGAGGTCGCGAACTCCGCCGGCCGCCTTCACTTGCACGTGAGGCGAACAGCTCGCCCGCATCAACTGTAGATCGTGCTCGGTCGCTCCCTGATAAGAATACTTGCCGTCTGCCTGTTTGACGAAACCGTAACCGGAGGAGGTCTTGACCCAGTCGGCTCCCGCTTTCTCGCAGATCTCGCATAGCTTCTGTTTGAAGTCATCGCTGGACAGCCCAGCCCCGCCTTCGGTCAGGTAATCGTTTTCGAAAATGACTTTCACTTTTGCACTGTGGCTGTGGGCTTCTTCGCAGACAGCTTTCACGTCTCGTTCGACGTACTCCCAGTCGCCGCTGAGGGCTTTGCCGATGTTGATCACCATGTCGATTTCCACGGCGCCGTCTTGGCAAGCCAGCTCGGTTTCGTATCGCTTGGATTCGGTGCAGGCGTTGCCATGCGGAAAGCCAATCACCGCACCGACCTTCACGTCGCTGCCCTCCAGCCGCTGGGCTGCCTGCTTGACCGCGTAAGGCTTGATGCAAACCGAGGCAACGTTGTACTTGGCAGCCAGTTGGCAACCCGCTTCCAACTCCGCATCGGTCATCGTTGGATGCAGCAGGGAGTGATCGATCATCTTGGCCATTTCTTCGTAACTGTACTTCATGAAAAGGTCCTATCGGCTGTTTGCGTTCAGTTTGGATCTTTCCGCGGCAGTAAGGTCAGCAGAACCACCGCGAGGGTTTCATCTGCACGCTTCCGATTCACTCAATGCGGAACTTACCGCGGGCGGGTGTGGCAGACTGAATGGGGCCCAGCCGGCTGTGAAATTCGTATTGGTCACTTCGGTACAGCGTCCGTTCCCACCACAGCGGACAATCATCTTCTAGCCGACCGACGCCAACCACTTCCAACGCGGGTGAGCGAGATGGAACCTGCAACTGCCGGGCTTCGGCGGTCGTCAGCAGCACGGCGCGAATGACCTCATCGGCACCGGCGATGTTCAGGCCGTGCTTCTTCGTCCACACGCGGTACAGCGAGCCGTCGGCCTGCGACTTGGTCAGTCTTGGACAATGCCGCTGGATCACGTAACGATGTTCGAGAATCACCGGTGAGTTATCGGCCAGCCGCAACCGTTCCATTTCCCAGAGCAGTTGGTCTGCCACCAATGCCGAGTGCCGTACGAATTTCCTCGCCGACGTCGGCCGCGGGAATGTCGCCAAACGTGATCAGTTCGGTCGCTGGCTTCTTTCCCGCAGCGCGAGCCTTTTCGGTGAAGCTGACGAGCGACTGGACGTCATAGTCGATCACGTCACGCCGCACAAACGTCCCGACGCCGCGACGGAATTCCAGAGCACCTTCGGAAACCAAACTAGCCAAAGCCTTGTTGGCCGTGGCTCGGCTGACCTCGAATCGTTCAGCGATTTCCCGTTCGGTCAGGAAGCGATCGCCTCGCTCGTAATCACTGGCCAACGCCGAGCGGAGCCGGTCGTTGAGCTGCTGGTAAACGGGGCTTCGTTGCAATGAAGTGTCCAAGGACGAAATCCCTCGAATTTGCGAATTGAATTGGTGGCTAAGCCACAGTATCATCTGCCAGGACGCCACGCAACGGTGACAGCAAGAGCGCCGGGACACAAATCAAGTTTCCACTGAGACCGATTGCTTGAAGGTGCATCATCGATGACCACCAAGGTACAAGCCACTGGAGAAATCAATCAATGAAACGCGATTCACAATATTGCTTTAGGCCAGTCGCCGCGTCGGCCTTTGTGCTCAGTTCGAACCCGGCTCGGAGCGAATGCGACACCGCCCCGACCGCATCCTGACTGGCACTCAATCTCGCCGGCCCCAAAGACTGGGCGACGGAACTACCGTTTGTGGATGTCTTTCGAACATCACGACCATGGATCAGCCAAAGGCAAGGAGCGGGCTGGGGGCGGGGGTCGATTCTTGAGGTCGATAAATTCGGTTGGGTCAAGAAACTTCAACCCGGATGTTATGCGGATTCAATGCTCTGCACGATCTCTGGAGGTCACTACATTCCCCAAATCGATCATGAATAGATGATGAAAAGACTCCTTACCGCGGCGGCGGTCGCCTGGTTCAATGTTGTCTGTATCAGCTGGGCAGCAGCGTCCGAACCGACCCTTGCGGATATTCCCTACGCCAGCCGGGATCCCTGGAGAGATTCGTCTGTTTTACTTTCCCCGAGGCTTGATGCCCTGGGGCCGCAGAGCAACGATTCGGAATCTGGACCGACAATCGGTTTACGAGCCTTCGTTCATCGATCCGATGACCGGCGACGAGTACCCTATCAAAGACGCTGTCGAGAACACTGAGCAGTGGAGAGCCCCTCCCGCACCGATTTTGCAGGACTGGCTGCTCGTTATGAAGAAACAAACAAGCAAGCCCCGGAATTGAGAATCTGCCAATGATGATCAAATGCGTGAGAAACTTTCTGGTGTTCGCGGGCCTGCTGGGAGCTTGTGTCGCTCCTGTATCTGGCGGCGAATCGACCAAACCCAACGTTCTGTTGATCTGTTGCGATGATTTGAATCATTCCTTGGGATGCTACGGGAACCAACAGGTTCAAACACCGAACATCGATGCCTTGGCCAAGCGCGGCGTGCGATTCACACGGGCGTATGCGCAGTGGCCCTCCTGCTTGCCTTCGCGGTTCTCGTTCTTGAGTGGATGGTCTCCAGTCACCACGAAGGTTACCGACTTCAGCTTCACGTCCCGTCAGGGGCCTCTGGAACAAGCGGTTTATCTGCCACAACACTTCAAGAATCATGACTACTCTGCGATACGATTGGACAAGATCTTTCACATTGGAAAAGATGATCCCGCGTCGTGGACCGTTTCGGAGGAGCCGTACAAGGA
>CAVQPV010000003.1:0-124525 GCA_963714715.1 Pirellulaceae bacterium
GTGGATCTTGAAGTCGTGCGCTGGTATTGCAATTTGCATTTGTTTGAACTCATCAAGACTTGAAAATGCAATGATGAGTCGCGAGATTTCGGAGCCGACCGTTCCCGAGATTCATCCTCGCAACGCACGCCTAATCAACGGGGGCCAGAGTTGAAAAATCCCAGGATGCAGCCTGATCTCTGAATCCATTGCCCGATGACCGTACAAGTCGCATCTCGGCTTTTGGAGCGATTCTCGTTTGGAGAGAGCGGAACACCCATCAATACCTGCATGGGTGAACGTTCATCCGTCGTCACTCGACGACCGACGATCCTGGCACGCTCCCTGCAAACTGAACCCAACAGTCCAAGAGAACAGAAAGGAGGCGACGATGGCAATCGAGCAGCTCGACCGGAACGAGGTATTTCAGTTTCTGCGTCCGGATCAGGTGAAGAAGATCAGTGAAGTGGCCGAGGAGGTGTCGTATATCGGGGGTGAAACAATTTACGAGATGGGCGCGAGGGCGGACCATTTCTACATCGTCCTCGAAGGCCAGGTGTCGCTCCGCCTCCCCGGTTATCGGGGGGTGAGCATCCAAATCGACGAGTTGACGACGGGCGCCATCTTCGGCTCGTGCGTGTGCTTCCAGCTCGTGAATTACAGCCTCAACGCCCAGTGCACCAACGATTCCAGGCTCTTGAAGATCTCCTCTATCACTCTCAAGGAACTCATGGACCAGGACCTCGTTATGGGATACACCATCCAGACGCAGATTTCGCGGATCTACTTCCAGCGCTACATCGAGACCATGAACAAGCTGCAGTCCATCGTCATGAATCTCCCTCTGGAAGCGGTTCACACCAAAACGTCGGAGACAGCCGTCGGGATCTGAGGGCGGCGAACGCGGATTGCCGTGTCAGATCAGCTTCGCTCTTGTGCCTTCACCCCAAGGCTTGACGAACGCTAGTTATGAGCATATGTTCGTAACTGGGAGGCGCTATGGGACGACCGGAAAAGACCAGGACAATCGGCTGCGTGGCGCAGGGGCGGGGCTTCAAACCGGTAGGCCGGCCGGCCACCGAACTCGAAATCGAGACCCTGCGGGCCGACGAACTCGAGGCCCTCCGCCTCGCGGATCTCGAGGGTCTCTATCAGGAGGCGGCGGCAGAGCGCATGGGAATCTCGAGACCGACCTTTGCGCGGATTCTCGATCGTGCCCGAGCGATTGTTGCGCGAGCCCTTGTCGAGGAGAGGCTTCTGCTGATCGGCGAGGGTCCGGTTGTTGAAGGACCCGGCCAACCGATGCCGTGTCCGGTTCACGGTACCGGAAGGAAACGAGGCCGCGGTTGTCGGTGCGGCCATGCTCACCGAGCAGGAAGGAGACAGGAAGAATGATGATCGCAGTTCCGATTCGCGAGGGGAGATTCACCAGCCACTTCGGAGGCGCCGAGGCCTTTGCACTGTACACAGTGGATGAGACCAAGACGATCACCGAACAACGCCAGGCCGCACCTCCCGAGCACGGCCGCGGCGTGTTCCCCATGTGGCTCAGAAAACAGGGAGTGACCACGGTCCTTGCCGGTGGCATGGGTCCAAGGGCGTCAGATATTTTCACCGGGCACGGGATCGATGTGGTGCTCGGAGCTGACGGTGAGGATCCCGAAAACATGGTGCGCGCCTATCTCGACGGCACGCTTGCTTTCAGCGGCGAACTCTGTCACGACCACGGCTTCCACGATTGTGGAAACCACAAGGAATCAAGCGGATGCGGCGGCCACGGCCACAGCCAGTGAGAGATCGGGCGGAGGCGCCCAGCAAGGAGGTCGAGATGAAGGGCCAGGGCAGAGGGAGCGGACAGGGCCAGAGGGGCCGGAGGCGGCCAGGGCGGTCAAGGAGGACGTGGTGGCGGAGGTCGTGGACAGGGAGGCGGAGCCATGGGCGCCGGCGGATCATGCCTGTGCCCGAAGTGCGGGCGGCGCTTCCCCCACCAACGGGGAGTCCCATGCCTCAACGAGCGCTGCGAAGACTGTGGTGTGGCCCTCATTCGTGAGGGTTCCGCCCATCACCAACAGATCGCACAACGCCGCGACAACGCGGCCCGAAAGGGAACGGAGGGTTGAAGATGCCAGGTGGAGACGGTAGTGGACCGATGGGTCGTGGGGCAATGACCGGCTGGGGCCGAGGCCCGTGCAGCGAGTTGGACGGGCCGCCGTTCGCGCGCGGCGGGAACGGCGGCCAGGGCCGAGGTTTCGGCCGCGGCGTTGGTGGAGGAGGTCGGGGCTGGCGCAACCGATTCTGGGCAACCGGAATTCCCGGAAGGATGCGAGGGGCGGCGGTCCCGCCGGCCTTCGCGGGCGCCGAACCGCCGGTTGACACCCAGCGACAGATCCTCGAACAGCGCTCCGCAGCGCTTGAGGTCGAACTCCAAGAAATCAAGGCGCGTCTCGGCGAACTCGAGGCCGAGCGGTGATGTGACGCGGCAATATCCGCGCCACGGAGGTAAGGAATGAAAGTCGTCGTATCGTCGATAGGTGAGAGTCTGGATTCGCAGGTGGACCCCCGATTTGGCCGCGCTGCCATGTTCGTGCTGGTCGACACAGAGACCGGTGAAACGCTAAGCATCGACAACTCCGCCGGGTCAAACGCAGCCCAGGGGGCGGGCATCCAGGCGGCGGAAACGGTCTCCCAACTCGGCGCAGAGTGCCTGATCACAGGCCACTGCGGACCCAAGGCATTCCGGGCCCTCCAGGCGGCCGGCGTCACGATCTACACCGGAGCTTCGGGAACCATCGACGGAGGCTCTCGCCCAGTTCAGATCGGGCAACCTCCAACTCTCGACCGCACCGGACGTGGTGGGCACTGGGCGTGATCGTCGCCATCGCCTCCGGCAAGGGCGGTACCGGAAAGACAACCGTCGCGGTGAACCTGGCATTGAGCCTTCCCGGCGACGTTCAGCTCCTCGACTGTGACGTCGAGGCGCCCAACGTCCATCTCTTCCTGCGCGCTGAACCGGTGGGAAGCGAGGTCGTCGGCATCCCGGTTCCCGTGGTGGATGTCGATCTCTGCAACCAGTGCGGCGAGTGCAGCCGGCTCTGTCAGTACAACGCCATCGCGGTCCTCGGAAACGGTGTCATGGTCTTCGCCGAACTGTGCCACGGCTGCGGCGGCTGCGCCCTGGTGTGCCCGGAGGAGGCCATCACCGAGGTGATGCGGCCCATCGGAGTGGTTGAGGAACTGCAGGCCGGGAGCGTGCGCCTCGTCCAGGGGCGTCTCAACGTGGGCGAGGCGCTGGTCCCGCCGTTGATCCGCGAGGTCAGGGCGAAGGGCAGCGAGGACGGGGATGGTCCTCATCGACGCGCCGCCCGGCACCTCGTGCTCGATGATCGCCGCCGTGCGCGGCAGCGATTTCGTGATTCTGGTCACCGAGCCGACGCCCTTCGGCCTCAACGACCTCGCGCTTGCTGTCGAAACGGTGCGAGCACTCGGGATTCCCTTTGGCGTCGTGATCAACCGCGCAGGCTCGGGCGACGACCGGGTGCACGAGTACTGCGCCGCCGAAGGCATCGATGTTCTGCTCGAGATCCCAGACGACCGCCGCATCGCAGAGGCCTATGCCCGCGGCCGACACTGGTTGACACCTTCCCGGATATTCGTCCGCTCTTTGCTTCGCTGGCCGCGCGAATCGAGACCATGGCGGCCATCGGTCCGGGACCCCGGGCCGAGGAAGGTCATGTTCGTGCTGCCGATAAGAGCCTCTCCACGACGCTCCCCGTGACCCGGGGCCAGGCCGCATACGCGCGGGTCCCGGAGCTGGTGGTGATCAGCGGCAAGGGGGGGACCGGCAAGACCAGCGTGGTAGCCTCCCTCGCTGTGTTAGCCGAGAACGTGGTAGTCGCCGACTGCGACGTCGATGCCGCCGATTCGCCTTCGACTCGATACTCGATCAACGATCCGCCAACCATGGTTAGATCGGTTTGATCATTGGACTTGGGGCCAAACCACTTTTGCAAAGAGGCGGCGTCGAGCCCGATTTCAAGATACGGTTTGTACTCCGACCTGGCCGGTTCTTGTGTCGCCAGCATGACCAAGCCCGCACTCCATGACATCGAATACAGCTGCTTGGTCGGCAACTCGTGCGTGATCGAATCAGAGAGTTTTAGCTTCAATGTTTTTCCATCGCTCGGCTCGATCCCGCTGACGAGCCACTTGGAACCGTAGATGTCAAGGATCTGGATCGGAGCATCTTCTGAGACCTGGCGGTTGCCCCCCAGTACGACTCCTTCCAAGCGATCAAGCGGCGCGACCCCCGATTCACCTTCGATACTGAACCCCACCTTGCCAGCGGCGATCGATTGAATGATCACCGGCGCGGGGTCGATTTGATTACCTTCACGCCGAATCGCCAGTTGGTCACGGCGGTCTTCATTTTCCAACAGCCCCAACCACTGAGCGTCGGTTGCCGGCGATGCGGGGCGAAACCGAATCGATTTCACCTCGCGAAGTGGCACGGTGACAACGTTCTGACGGCGAGGCTCGATGCGAAGCACCTCATCTGCCAGGGACAGATCTTGCGCAGCTATCCTCGAACCATTCAGCAGCGCCACACGCATCGGCGGACCCGTGGCATTCTCGTCTCTCTCCAGGGGAACGACCGCCACAAGTTCATCAAAGGAGAACTCTCGCTGTTGACCGTCGACTTCGACCAGGACGGACGATTCGCCCACACGCTGCAGGTCCCCGTCGAACGAGTCGCCTGTCGTTGTTGACACGCGAACTCCCAATGCGGCGACAAGACAAAGCGTCAACAACCGCGAGAAGAACATGATCCCTAAGACTGATTCCAAAACTCTGCTCCGTCGCACGATGGACCGCGTCAGACAATCACACCCCGATTGCCACCCCAATAGTGTAGCGGGCATCGCAAGACTGTCTGCCGAGGTGCAGGCGAATTGGACGTATCAGGTGAGAGAATTGGCGGCAAAAAGCAAGCGGTCGCCGCTATTGGCGATTCAAGTTCCAGTCGTAATCCAGAAAGGACACCCGGACGTTGCCGGCATTCGCAGCCGCCTTGGCGGAATCGCTCGGCAACCACTTCGCTATCTTCCTCAGCTGCGCCGTTTGATCGCCCCCAAAGTCTTCACCGAACCAATCCAGCATCGCCGACAGATAAAGATGACGCGTGTTGGCATCGTGACGCTTCGGGGCAGAGCCCCAGCAGTTTTCATAGCCAACGGCGACGCAAGTCCCAGGTGTGGCAGCACAACCGACATGCCTAGTCGCAGAGCGACGGCGGCCGATAGCCTGGGACGCCCGTCGACTGGCGTCCTTGTCATTACCCACATCCTGTCCCAGCCGCTAAGCGGCGGCAGCAGGTAGCCCGCGGCGTCAGCCGTGGGTCACGTTACCGTTACCACAAGCAAGCCGCGAAAGCGGCGAAAGCAGGATGTGCGACGTTTGCTGCCGCCGCTTCGCGGCTCACTGAGATTCGCCGGCAAAGATCTGCCGACTCACGCTGGCAGCTACCTGCTTTCGTCGCTTCGCGACTACAGAAGATGTGGGTCATGACAAGGACGCAAGTCCCAGGCTACCAGCCGTCGTCGCTCCGCGACTGCCGTGCCTGGGACTTGCGTCGCCAACGGCCTGGGACGACATCCCGCGGCAAACCGTGAGGGCCAACGGCCCGGCAATTTGTTGAACCTGCGCATCGATTGTTGGCAAACTGCCAGGCCGTTGGCCCTCCTTGATTTCGTGCTTGGCGATTCCAGCCCATGCTTTTCGCATCGCGGCTGATGCCGGCGGCTTCGCCGTGGGGACAGCGATTCGCATTTCACGCTAAGCTATCTCTGCATGGGCGCGCGAATGAGCGTCGTGGGCGGTGTGTGACGCGAGATTACCCGCCGGAGGCGGTGGACGATCGGCGCAAGTGGCAATGGATCAACAGATACACTTGCCCAGCTGCAGGGATGATCAAGGAAAGGACAGTCGGCCAACCAATGTCAGAGCCAAACCCGAATCAAGCCGGCAACGTCGAGGACGACGAGCATTCGGCATCCGATTCGGCGAGCAACAGCCCGATCGGCAAATTCGCACTGCTGTTGGTGCTCGTCTTGATCCTGATCGTCGTGTTCACTCAGTTCCGCGAGTATTTGACGCTGGAAAGTCTGGCCGCTCGCGAATCCCAATTACGCGACTTTCAGGCTCGTAACCCTTACTTCGTTTACGGCGTTGCCTTTCTCGTTTACGTCGCGGTCACAGGGCTTTCGATTCCGGGTGCGACTGCACTGACTTTAGTTTACGGTTGGTATTTTAATTTTTTGCCCGCACTGATCCTGATCAGCTTTGCCTCGACGGCTGGAGCAACCGTGGCCTTTCTGGTCAGCCGCTTCCTGCTACGCGATACCGTGCAAGACAAATTTGGTGATCGTCTAACGTCTTTCCATCATCATCTGGAAACGGAAGGCGCGTTCTATCTGTTCACGCTGCGTCTGATTCCCGCCGTGCCGTTTTTTGTCATCAACCTGGTGATGGGACTGACACCGCTGAAGACACGGACTTATTGGTGGGTCAGCCAACTGGGAATGTTGCCCGGGACGGTCGTCTACGTCTACGCGGGTTCGCGAGTTCCCAACTTGACCGTGCTGGCCGAGGAAGGTGCTTCTGCGGTCTTCAGTCCATCGCAGCTGACGCAGCTTGCCATCGCCTTTGCGATGCTCGGACTTTTTCCACTGGTCGTCAAAAAGATTCTCAATCGATTCACCGCGAGTCGGTCAACCGCCGCTGCTGATTCGGCAGACTCCTGAAAGAGAAAACACAGCGTGTCAGATCTGATTCAACTGCAACCCTACGATCAACACAATCAACACCTGCACGCCAACGTGCATCCGCCCGATTGGGTCAATCCACAACCATCGGGTCGGTACAACCTGGTGGTCATCGGTGGCGGAACGGCAGGTTTGGTTTCGGCAATGGGTTCGGCCGGCATCGGTGCCAAGGTCGCCTTGATCGAGCGGGATCTGCTTGGCGGCGATTGCCTGAACGTCGGTTGTGTACCCAGCAAGGCAATCATCAGCGCGGCTCGCGTGGCCGCTACGGTGCGAGACGCCGGCGAGTTGGGTGTCCATGTCCCCGAGGGCTGGAGCGTCGATTTCCCAGCCGTGATGGAACGTATGCGTCGACTGCGAGCGGGGATCAGCCCGCACGACTCGGCGAAGCGATTCAGCGAAGCTGGGATCGACGTCTTCATCGGCAGCGGCCAATTCCTGGATGCAGAGACAATCGAAGTTGACGGCAAACAACTGAAATTCAGCCGCGCCGTGATCGCAACGGGCGCGAGGGCTGTCCAACTGCCGATCCCGGGCGTTGCTGACGTCCAGCCACTGACCAATGAGTCAATATTTTCACTGACCGAGCTACCGAAGCGATTGATCGTGATTGGCGGCGGCCCAATCGGCGCAGAAATGGCGCAGACCTTCGCACGATTCGGCTCAGCAGTCACCCAAATCGAAAAAGCTGCCCACATTCTTTCACGAGAAGACGCTGACGCGGCCCAAATCGTTCAAGACGCCATCACGAAAGACGGTGTCCGTTTGTTGCTGAATGCCAACACCGTCCGCATGGAACGTCGTGCCGGCGAAAAGGTGGTTGTTGTCAACCAAAACGGACAAGAGATCGAAGTGGTCGGCGATCAAGTACTGATGGGGATCGGTCGCGCGCCCAATGTGGAAGGCATGGGTTTGGCGGAAGCCGGCGTTAAGTTTGATGTTCGCAAGGGCGTGGAAGTCAACAATCGATTGCAAACCACCAATCCCAAGATTTTTGCGGCCGGAGACGTCGCGTCCAAATTCAAATTCACGCATGCGGCCGACTTCATGGCCCGCATCGTGATCGGTAACGCTCTGTTTTGGGGGCGTGGCAAGGTCGACCATTTGATCATTCCCTGGGCAACCTATACTTCGCCGGAACTAGCCCATGTCGGCATTTATCCGGAGGAGGCAAAACGCGATGGAGTCGCGATCGACACTTACACCCAGCCAATGAACGGCGTGGATCGTGCGATCCTGGACGGCGAGACCGAGGGGTTCGTTCGCGTGCACACGCGACGGGGAGGCGATAAGATTCTGGGTGCAACCGCGGTCGCTACCAACGCCGGCGATCTGATCGGTGAGCTGACGTTGGCGATGAAGAACGGGATTGGACTCGGCAAGATCGCGTCGACGATCCATCCCTATCCGACGCAAGCCGAGGCGATTCGGAAGCTGGGAGACCAATACAACCGCACGCGATTAACGCCGTTTCGGGCAAAAGCGCTGAATAAGCTGTTAGCCTGGAAACGTTGACGATAGGATGCGGGGTGTTGCCGGAGAGAACCACCATGATCGTCAGTATTTTTAACGATGTGATCGGACCCGTGATGCGTGGTCCATCCAGCTCGCACTGCGCCGCTGCGCTCCGCATTGGCAGATTGGCTCGCGATCTGATGGGCGGGCAGATCGATTCGGTACTGGTCGAATTCGACAATGCCGGTTCGCTGCCGGCCACACATGCCAGCCAAGGTTCCGATATGGGACTGTTTGGTGGCTTGCTCGGTTGGGAGGCCGATGATTCCCGTTTGCCGAACTCGTCCGCTGCGATCATCGACGCGGGAATCGACTTGCAGTTTGTGTACGGTACCTTTGGCGATCCCCATCCAAACACCTATCGGCTCACGCTGCGCAATGAATCGGCACAACATCATTTGATCGCCATCTCCACCGGTGGCGGCATGATGGAAGTGATCGAGATCGACGGTGTGAAGGTTTCGATCGGCGGCGATTACGACGAAACGCTCGTATGGGTCCAAACACCCCTATCGCGGGACACCGCGTCGATCTGCGAAACGTTGAGCGCGGATCACGTCCACATCAACACCAGCGACGGTCTGACGGTCATCCAGATCCAGTCTCAATGCCCGATCACCGATCAGCAACTCGATCAGTGTTTGCCCGCAGCGGATGCGACAGCCCGACTCGCACCCGTGCTGCCGGTGCGTTCGCGGAAGGATCTTTCGATTCCGTTCCGTAGTTGCCGCCAGCTACTGGAACACGACGGTGATCGAAACACGCCGCTCTGGAAATTGGCTGTCGACTATGAAACAGCGCGTGGCGGTCTGAGCGAGCAACAAGTGATCGACAAAATGTGCGCGATCGTTCGTATTTTGGCCAACAGCGTCGCAGCAGGTCTGGCCGGCACCGAGTACACCGATCGGGTACTGGGGTTTCAGTCGGGAGGATTTCAGGAGTTGATGCAACAAGGCAGACTACTGGATGGTGGCGTCTTGAATCGCACCGTGTTGTACACAACCGCCTTGATGGAAGTAAAAAGCAGCATGGGCGTGATTGTCGCCGCGCCAACAGCAGGCGCCTGTGCGGCGCTCCCAGCAACTTGCCTGGCGGTCGGCGAAGAACTGGGACTGGACGAAGAACAAATCGCCAAGGGGATGCTCGCGGCCGGATTGATTGGCGTATTCATTGCAACTGATTGGAGTTTTGCGGCGGAAGTCGGCGGCTGCCAAGCCGAAGGTGGATCGGCAGCGGCCATGTCAGCGGCCGCCTTGGTGACGTTCGCGGGCGGCACTCGCGATCAAGCGGTGGGTGCCGCATCGATGGCAATGCAAAATATGCTGGGGCTGATTTGCGATCCGGTGGCCAATCGTGTCGAGGTGCCGTGCCTCGGTAAGAACGTGATGGCGGCAAGCAATGCCCTGTCGTGTGCCAACATGGCGCTGGCCGGTTTCGATCCGGTGATTCCACTGGACGAAACGATTGCCGCAGCCAAAGCGGTCGCCGAGCGAATGCCGCGCGAGCATCGATGCACCGCATTGGGGGGACTCGCGGCAACTCCGACATCTCTGGAGATCGAAAAGCGTTTGGGCGAAGGCTGTGGCGGCGGGTGCGGCTGCCAACCAAAAGTCACCACGCTGCGCGCGGACTAGCACCAGGTCCGGATATTGCATCCGCGTAGGGTGGCGTCGAGCAAACATTGAAGAAAGGTGGGTCGGCATTCGCGCAATGCACTCTCTGTAAGACAGAGTGTGATTTCAAGTTCGAGCCGCTTGCGCTGACCCACCAAGGACTTACGCGAATTTGACCACCCGACATGCAATATCCGCCGCTAGCGCCCAACCATCGCTCCGCCAAAATACAGCGGCAGAAACAGGGAATTCTCGCTATATTAGGTCGTTCTCGCAACGATTCTTCCCGCCTCATTTTGGGCTCAAACGTCATGAGACAATTCTCGGTCACTTGCGTCGCGATTGCATTCATCGCTGTTATCTCTCTGGGTGCCCACTCGCTCTCGGGGGCGGAAGAACGCACGTGGTCGGACAGTACGGGACGATTTAAAGTTCAAGCCGAATTCGTTGGTCTGGAGAGCGGCCAAGTCAGTTTGAAAAAGCAAAACGGCGAGGTTGTGAAGGTGCCGCTGAAGAAGCTCAGCGGGTTCGATCAACGCTGGGTCGCCCGCAATCGACTCGCAACAATCAAATCAACATCGACGTCATCGAGCGGCTCGACACGGATGGCATCCTCGAACGATTGGCCCCGCTGGCGAGGCCCCAACAGCGACGGAATCTCCAGCGAAACGGGACTGCTGGACCGTTGGAGCGACGATGGTCCGCCCGTTGCCTGGTCATCGCGGGGACTTGGCAGCGGCTACTCGTCCGTGGCGATCTTTGACGGCAAGATTTTCACGATGGGCAACAAGGACGGCCAAACCAAATTGATCTGTGTCTCAGCCGCAGACGGCTCGCCAATCTGGGAAGTGCCCGTCAGCGGAGGCAAAGACCCGAACTGCACGCCGACGGTCGATCCGGAATCGAAATTGGTATACGGGCTGTCCCACAGTGGTGTTTTGCTGTGTGCCAATATCGACAACGGAGAAGGAGTTTGGAAAGTTGACTTCCAATCCGATTTGGGCGGCAGCATGATGAGTGGCTGGGGTTACAGCGAGTCACCTTTGGTCGATGGGGAAAACTTGATTTGCACTCCGGGCAGCGATCAAGGCGTGTTGGCAGCGCTCAATAAACGCACCGGCGAAGTGGTTTGGCGCACCAAGATGCCCGGTGGAAAAGCGGGATACTCTTCGCCTGTCATTAGCAACGGCGGCGGCGTCAAACAGTACGTCACTCTTGTTGGCAAGGGGCTGATCGGTGTGCGAGCCGCCGACGGTGAGTTGCTTTGGCACTATCCTCGCATCGCCAACACGACGGCGAACATTCCCACGCCGATTGTCAAAGGCGACCTGGTGTTCGGTTCCTCAGGCTACGGTGACGGCGGCAGTGCGCTACTGCGACTTTCGTCTGCCGGTCGCGGCCGCGTGCAAATGCAAGAGGTCTACTACAAACGAAACAAGGAAGTCCAGAACCATCACGGTGGCATGGTGTTGATCGGTGATCACATCTACATGGGTCATGGGCACAACAACGGATTTCCGCTTTGCATGCACCTGGAATCGGGACGTATTGCGTGGGGGCCGGAGCGGGGCCCGGGCAGAGAATCCGCCGCGATTGTCGCTGCCGACGGCCATCTTTACTTCCGCTATCAAGATGCCGTGATGGCGTTGGTCGAAGCCACGCCCGACAGCTACAACCTGAAAGGCTCTTTCAAGATCAAGTCAAAGAACGGAAACAGTTGGGCTCACCCCGTGATCGCTGACAAAAAACTGTATTTGCGAGATCAGGACGAACTGCACTGCTACGACATCGCAGGGTGACCGCTGGTGGTTGATGACAAGATGGACGAGAATCAGATGGGGGCTCCCTCCCAATCTGAACCGGTTTGAGCGGAAATCGATCTAACGGCTCGCTTGACTCTCTCACGCTAATTTCTATAGTGCGGGTTTCTTAAATCCCGAGTGCCCGTTCGAGAGCTCGACAGCAAATGCCAGGATTGACGGAAGTTCGCAATCGCTCACCGCACGGTGCAAGTCCCTTGTCCGTATTGCTGATCATGTTGGCGCTGCTTTGCCCCTCGACCGCGATCGCGCAGTCTTGGCTGTCCTGGGAGGCCGAGACGGAGA
Organism: Pirellulaceae bacterium; assembly: GCA_963714715.1. Classification (GTDB taxonomy): domain Bacteria; phylum Planctomycetota; class Planctomycetia; order Pirellulales; family Pirellulaceae; genus JBFJVZ01. The sequence continues at coordinate 12,034 of CAVQPV010000003.1, forward strand.
CAACAGCGGAGGGAGATGAGGAACGTCTGTCGGTCACGTGCGACGGTGCAAGATGCAGGAAGCAACCAGCTAATTTCCAACTGACGGCTCGTCAGGTTCCTTGCCGGACAACCCAGGGCGCCTCTCAAGAGCGTCGCCGCGCCGTTCATGGTCATCGGCTGAGTCACGATCAGCTTGCACCGCTCCGATGTTAAGAGCTAAGCTTCGTGGCGCGACCGAACGCTGACGCTGCGAAATCGCTCGATCACCCAAGATGCATTCGTTGAGTCCTCCCTGTTCCCGCCCGCGCATGGTTCATGGCCGTCATGGCAAATCTTTGCCGAGGTCTGCGGCGGCTACTTGACTCGCTGTCGATCAGCGTGACCGATTCCGGAAAAGCTAGAAAATCATCATGCCCGAAAACAATCAGCCGCTCTCCGCCGCGTCCAACTTGCCGAGGGAGCTTTCCGCAGGAGTCGTCGTCTTCCTGGTTGCCTTGCCATTGTGCCTGGGTATTGCCCTGGCGTCCGGTGCGCCGCTGTTTTCTGGCTTACTGGCTGGGATCATCGGTGGCATCGTCGTTGGCTCGCTGAGCGGTTCTCAGACCAGCGTCAGCGGCCCCGCCGCGGGACTGACGGCCATTGTTGCCGCTCAGATTGCCACGCTCGGCTCGTTCGAGGCGTTTCTGTTGGCGGTATTGGTAGCCGGGGTGATCCAGATCGCCTTGGGGATCGCACGCGCCGGTGCTTTGTCGGCATTTTTTCCGTCCAGCGTGATCAAGGGATTGCTCGCCGCGATCGGCGTGATCCTGATTCTCAAACAGATTCCCCACGTTTTGGGGCACGACACGGATCCTGAAGGCGACATGTCCTTCATTCAACCGGATGAACAAAACACGTTCACAGAGATTGCCACGGTGTTTGCCGGCGACATCCACCTGGGTGCCGCCCTGATCGGGCTTTTGGGAGTCGCGATGCTGGTGTGTTGGAATCGCGTCAAGTTTCTCGAGAAGTCGATCGTGCCGGGACAGCTGGTGGTTGTCGTGCTGGGTGTCTGCCTGCACATGTTGTTTGGTCGTCTTGGCGGGTCGCTGGCGATCGGCACCAGCCATCTGGTGCAGATCCCCGTCGCTGAAAGTCGCGAGTGACGCGCTGAGCTTTCTGCGATTCCCGGACTTTTCCATGTGGAGCCAGCCCGCGATTTACGTTGCCGCAGCAACAATTGCCATCGTTGCCTCGCTGGAGACATTGTTGAACCTGGAGGCCGTCGACAAACTGGACCCGGATCGACGTCACTCGCCGCCGAGTCGAGAACTCGTGGCGCAAGGTGTCGGAAACATGCTGGCCGGCTTGATTGGTGGCTTGCCAATGACATCGGTGATTGTTCGCAGCAGCGTGAACGTGAACGTTGGTGCCAAGACAAAGCTGTCAACCATTTCGCACGGCATTCTGCTGCTGACTTGCGTGGCATTTTTCCCGGTCTACCTGAACATGATTCCGCTTTCGGCGTTAGCGGCGATCCTGCTGGTGACGGGATTCAAACTCGCCAGTCCGGCGCTGTTCCGGCAAATGTGGAACGAGGGACGTTATCAGTTCATTCCGTTCATCGTGACACTCACTTCGATCGTGCTGAGCGATTTGCTGATCGGAATCCTGATCGGATTGGGCGTCAGCGCCCTATTTATTCTCAACAGCAGTCTCAGGACGCCGATACGACGAATTGTCGAAACTCACTTGGACGGCGACATTTTGCACATCGAGCTTGCCAATCAAGTCAGTTTCTTGAATCGTGCCGCTTTGGACAAACTGTTCAATGAGGCCTGCAGCGGCACTCGCATCATGATCGACGCCAGCGATTCTGATTACATCGACCCGGATATTCTCAGTTTGATTCGTGACTTTAAAAACAACACCGCTCCGGCGCACGGCGTGCTGGTAAGCCTGCGAGGTTTTCGCAAGAAATACGAACTACACGATGAGATCCAATTCGCCGATTATTCGACACGCGAACTTCAAGACCGCGTATCACCGGAACAGGTGCTGGAGATCCTGCGGGAAGGAAATCGCCGTTTTCAAACTGGCAATCGGCTGACACGTGACCTGGGACACCAAGTCGGTGCGACGGCGGGCGGCCAAAACCCGCTGGCGGTGGTCTTGAGTTGCATCGATTCACGTGTCCCTGCCGAGTTGGTTTTGGATCTCGGGCTCGGAGACATCTTCAGTGTCCGTGTGGCGGGCAATGTGGTGGGTACCAAAACGATCGCAAGCATCGAGTATGGCGTTGCAGTGGCGGGCGTCAAACTGGTTGTCGTCATGGGGCACACCCGGTGCGGCGCCGTTACATCGAGTGTCAAAGTGCTCGGTGGGAAACTTGACGTCCAAGCGGCAACCGGCTGCCCCCATTTGCCGGCGATTGTGGACGAGATCAAGCGATGTATCGAGGCAAACGAACTCGATCAATTCCCTCAACTGACGCAGGAACAGCTGGAAGCCTTCGTGGACGACGTTGCCAAACGCAATGTCGTTCGGACTGCGACGGAGATCGTGAAGCGGAGTGAGCCAATTCGCATGGCGATCGGCACCGGCCAAGTCATGGTCGTTGTGCGCTGTACGACGTGAAGAGCGGAGCGATCGAATTTCTACCGGATCTATTCGACCCGAAGGAAAGCTTGGTTGCCTGAGCTGAGAACGTGTATTGAAATGTGAGCCGTCGACGGCACCCGTGATCGTCAAACAATTCAATTACGACTTACCAAGCGGCGTCGCTGCGGCCAATGTCTGCATGAACTGGGATTGTTCCGTCACCGGCTCGGTCTTCTTGGGAGTCGCTTGAGCCTCACGGTCGTGCCGCCGCCACCAGGCCTCGGCATCCTCGGTCGTCCACTCGGTGAATTCCGGGCATTTCTGCAGCATAGAAGCTAGATCACGCGCGGTTTGCGGTCGCTTGGCGCGATTCTTTTCCAAACACGATAGCAACGCGTTTTCGAGTTGCGGCGAGACGGGTTCGCCAAGACGTTTCGATGGTGAAATGGGAGTTTCATCGACATGTTTTTGGCAAAGATCAATGATGCTGTCGGCTTCAAATACGGTGTGGCCGGTCAGTAAGAAGTAGCCCACGCCGCCAAGTCCATACAGATCGCTGCGTGCATCCACGGTGAGCGGGGCCTGAATCGCTTCGGGCGACATGTACAGCGGCGTGCCCGTGAGTCCTCGATAATCCGTTTGACCGGCTTGTTGCTGGGTATCGATTGCTTTCACGAGTCCAAAGTCCAGGACCTTGACCACATCGGCCTCACCGCCGCGTGCTCGTTCAGCATGATATTGGCTGGTTTGATGTCGCGGTGGACCAGTCCCTGAGAATGGGCCTCGAAGAGCGAGCCGCATGCCTGAATCAAGATATGAATCACGCGACCGCCCGGCTGAGGTCCGTACTGTTCGACCAGGTCTTGTAGTTCGAGACCGTTCAGGTACTCCATCGCGTAATAGAAAACGCCTTCGGGAGTGCGTCCAAAGTCATAAATCTGAATGGTGCTGGGATGATTCAGCTTGCAAGTGATCTGGACTTCTCGCTCGAATCGTTTGATCGAGACGTCGTTGACTTTCTCCACGTCCAACAATTTGATTGCCGTCGGTCGTCGCAGCATTGCGTGTCGGCCTTTATAAACGACGCCCATTGCACCGGCACCCAGTTTTTCTTCCAGCGAGTACTGTCCCAACTGTTGTGCTTCGATCGCCGCCTTCCTCGCCTCGCTTTGCAGACGCGACACGATGATTGTGAAGCCAAAGATGGCACAGGCCTCCCCACCAACAACGCATAGAGCGCCCAAAACGTCCTTCTGAGAATCGTGAGCGGCCGAAATGCCTCCGCCTTGGCGATCTCCGTCGCGACCCCGATCTCGTAGTCCTTCAACCAGGTCCAAGCACCGACGACGGGAACACCGCGGTAATCACGATATCCGTCGACATCCACGCCCGAATTTCCGGTGACAGCATCGGCAGCCATGTAGGTAAGGGGCATATTGGCACGACGTTCGGTGGGCCGATATCCTTCCGTCATGTTCTCGCCGGGGTCGCGAACCAACACGCTCAAGATCGACCGCGCGTTCTTTTGGTCCGCCAGAATGCCAAGCAAGATCAGGTTGTCGTCAAAACGGCTGTTGGAAACCATCACGCCGTCGGCATCGAACGCATAAGTCTCGCCCGTTGCTCCGATGCGGCCGAGCTGAAGAATCTGCGTAAATTCGATTTCCGGTCGCAACTGCAATGCCAGGACACCCACAATTTGGAAATCGTCGTCTCTTACCGGAGCGGCCACATACATGGTTGGCTGCCCAAGCCGTTGCCGACCATTTTCATCGTCCAGCATCACGACACTGGGAAATGGTTTCGAGACAACGGTATTACCATTTCCCTCCAGCACGCGAGTCAGAAACCCTTCGTACTCAGGGATATTCTTCTGGCCAATCAGCGGCCGATGCGAAGAAGCGACAATCTCTTTATTGGTATCGACCAGGAAGTAACCGATGTAGCCTTGTGTATTCATCAAGGGTGTGAGCGCGGCAAGCAGATCCTTATGAGCCGTTGAGTTGGCCGGAGTCACTGGCGCGGAATCCTCGTCTCCGATCGTACTTAGGATGCCCGCCATCGTTTGACGCACTTCCGCATTATTGGCCACCGTTTCCGCGTTGGCAGCCTGGACCTGGAACCATTTTTCCAACATCGCCGACTCGGCGTTCAACAACGTTTGCAGTTGCGACTTCAAGCTCTCTTTGATGGTTGACTCGATCGCATGATTCACCGTAAAACCGATGATCGAAAGAATCACGATGGCGATGACCGGCCACAGCCAAAGGTTTTTCTTGAGCACATCGCCCGTCATCGTGACGGTGTGCCCAAAACGAGTCGAGTCCCACGTCATCGACTGACGAAGCGAGTTTTCCGCGCTGCGCGGCCTTCGTCGTGTGCGTCTCAGAGGATTCATGAAGGTGCGTGGGTGGGTCTGTCCAGGTATATGCAGGTCTTTCCGCCCGACGATGGCCTCCCGTGGAGCGTTCCATGGTGATTCACGTCGAACCAATCCGCAAGCGTTTACGCCGTACCGTCAGCGAAGATAGCGGACCGGATCACAACGATTATTCCGGCGATCCACCATCATCTGCTGCCGATTTCCAGTTCACCGTGAGCCACCAAGCAACCGTTCGCTTGCCCCCCAGCACACCGCCGTTTGGAAATCGATGGCAACGTCGTCGCGCCACAATCAACCCAGGTGACCGCCTTGCGTCGAACCACATCGCCACCAAATAGCGTAGCGGTCGCACTCAGTGACATGCAAATCGCGAAATCGGCAGTTTTCAAGCGGTACGACAATTCGGCTTCGTTTTCTGTCTCGGTAAGCGGCTGCCTTCTTCTAGGGGCTTGGCCAAGGACGATCAGAAACCAACCCCGGCGGAAAGTAAAAAGTCAAATTCAATATTCGCGGCTATAGGGGTTTTGTCGATTTTTGATCTCAGTCGGCCCAGATCTGGTTGCGTCGTGGCGGCCAAAATCATCCAAACCGGCACCGCCGAGACTTACCGTCCCGGCAAAAGCCGCCTAGTTCACCTTCAAGTTTAGCTTCCAATCGATGACTCGCGGGCCAGAAAAGCCACCCGGAAGTTACTCGATGAATTGTTGATGTGAATGACGTCCTGTCTGGCAAACGATGGACGACAGGGGGGACATTTCGCGTGAGGCTCGCTCCCAGACCCATTACGGGTCCAATTCTAGGCCTTGGCCAACACGACGGCGAAGCTTTCGTCTTGTAACATCCAGCATGACGAAACTGGGGGAAAGACAGTTGGTCAAACCAGGGGAGTGCACCCGGCGATCCAGGTTCCGGCACAAGAGCATCGACTTGTTCCAACGGCCTGGGCTAACGGTCTGACCAGACGCCGAGTTCGTTGCCGTGGGGATCTCGGAATTGGAAACGCCGCCCGCCCGGAAACGAAATGATCTCCTTGCAAATGCTGCCTCCGTTTTCGACGACTCGCGCTCGGGTCGCTTCCAGGTCTTGGGCATAAACGACGACCAGCGCACCTCCAGTTTCGGTGCTGGAGTGAAGTTCCGAGAGAAAGAAACCGCCTTCCAAATTCCCGTCGGAGAACGCGCGATACTCGGGGCCGTAGTCCGTAAACTTCCAGCCAAACGTCTCGCCGTAGAATTCTTGAGCGATATCAAAATTGCCGCACGGGAACTCGACGTAATCGATTCTGCGATCCGATGGCATCTTACTGATCTCCAAGCCTTGAGTTTGTGGACGCGATGGCATGTCCGTAGGTTATCAGACCAAATCGGCCATGGCCGTGCCATGTTCGGCTACTTTTGATCGGCCCTTCGATTCGGCATACTGTTTAGGATGTCAAAGAGGCGATACGCAATGATCGGCACCGGGGCCCTGGGGGGACTGTACGGCGGCATGCTCGCCAACTCCGGGTTCGAGGTGCATTTTCTACTCCACAGTGACTTTGACCATGTCCAAAAGCATGGCCTGCGCGTTGACAGCGTTTGGGGCGACTTTCACTTAAACGACTTGCATTGCCACCGCTCGGCCGAAACCCTGCCACCCTGTGACGTCACGATCGTGGCATTGAAAACAACCAAGAATCACTTGTTGTCTGGATTGTTACCGCCCCCGACACGCAATGGCGGCGCCGTCTTGGTCTTGCAAAACGGATTGGATGTCGAAGCCGATGCTGCGGCGATTGTCGGCATCGATCGTGTCCTGGGTGGTTGCTGCTTTCTGTGCAGCAACAAGCTTGGTCCCGGCCACATCCACCATCTGGATTTTGGCCGCATCGTCTTCGGCGAGTACCAAGCAGGGCACAACGGAGTTTCTGACCGAGCCCAAGCGATCTGTGATGATCTGGTCGCGGCGGGGATCGACGCCCACGCATCAGAGGATCTCAAGATGGTTCGCTGGCGCAAGCTGATGTGGAACATTCCTTTCAATGGGCTTTCGGTCGCCCTGAATGCCACGACCAAGGAAATTGTGGATCACGACGAATCGGCGGCCCTGGCAACGGCAATCATTCGCGAAGTTCACGGGGCCGCGGATGCCTGCGGTGTGAAGGTACCCAACGAGATGATCGAAAAGACAATGGAGTCAACTCGAAAAATGGTCCCCTACGACAGCAGCATGCGACTGGATTACTTGAACAAGCGCCCCATGGAGGTCGAGGCGATCTTTGGCAACCCACTTCGTGCTGCGATGGCATGCGGCGGATCGATGCCGCGTGTTGAAATGCTGTACCAACAGTTGTGTTTCATGAACGAAAAGAATGCCAAGCCAGGTGCCTAAGCGACGATTGTGTTCAGAAACTGGTTTCTGGCGATCACCACTCGCTTGACCAAAATCGGCCCGGCAATCCCGGCGGCCAGCAGCGTCGGCGCGAACCAGAAGAAGTTCACACCGTCCCAGGATGCAAACTGGAACATCACGCCTTTGGACAAGCCGATGAAAGCCGTATTCATCAAGTAGATCGGAAAGGTATATTTCCCGAGCGTCTTGAAGACGCCCAAGAACTCCGCGGCGTCCATCCTGACCATGGCATGGCAAGCCGGAATCGATATCAGTCCTAACAGCAACTTAGGAACTCCCCAAGGCAACGCGAACGCCAGTGCCACCAAGAAGGGTGTGACAAACAACGCGCCGTAGCGATCCAGCAATGACGAGTAGCGCTGATAATGCTCACCCGCCAGACATCCCAGCGTAAAGACCAATGAATACTCGGCGACGCTGGACAACGCGAAATAGGGCGTGACATTCAGGAAATACGCGACGATACAACAAGGCAATAACAGCTGGATTCGGTTTCCCGTCAGTCGATAGGCCGGCGGCGCCAGAGCGTAGAACAGAAAGAGTACATAGATGTACCAAAGGTACGCGCAATAGGAGCTGTGCGGATTGAGCAACACGTTGAAGAAGTCACCCGCGGTCCCCACTGGATTGTCAACATGCATGAGCCCGCTGCAGGCGGCTTTGCCGATGAAGATGATCGCCGAGAAACCGAGATAGGCCGGAATCAGACGAATGAACTTTGACTTCAAATACCTGCCGTAATCGTGCCAAGTCACAATCGGCTTTCGCGTATACGCCAACATCAGTCCGGACAGGAACATGAACAACGGCATGTGGAACAAGTAGATCGAATCTTTCAGGTACATGTACCACTGCGCGTTCTGTGGTGGCTCGCGCGAAACAACGTGCCCTAACACGACCAGAAATATCGCGACACCTTTCAAGCGATCGAGATCAGCGTGTCTCTGAGTGGCCATTGGTTCGTCTAGTGATGCGATCGAATGAGGAAGCATTCAGCGGGCGGCTTGATGCCGCGCGGCGGTGAATTGGGTGACTGCTAATCCAGCGGTGAAATACAACACCATCGGTACCATGGGAATAATGCTCACGTCGTGAAACATCCCGTTGCAGAGGTATGTCGCAAGCAAGCCAAGCAAAATCAGCCCCAGCATCCGAGATTCGAGCCCACACTGGCGTCCGCGCGCGAGTCCCCAGCCGATCGCCGAGATCATCACGAGCCAAAGCACGAAGATGGACAGGCCAATCAATCCCGTGTCAACAAGGATCGCCAACAGCACGTTGTGCTGGATGTATTGCCGCACTTGATCCAATGGCAAGTCGTAATCGCGAGCCGTGTGGTAGGGACCCGATGTTTTCAGGTAGCGCCTGTATCCATGCCCAACGAGCGGTCGATCCTTGAACATTTCATACGCGACGACCACGAGCAAAGGGCGCAGTTGCACCGACTTTTCGGCAGCGCTGGCGGTCAGATTCTTGTCGCGTTTGATCCTCAACAGGCTGTCATTGAATCCCGCCACGACCATGGCGCCGATCAACACTGCGATCGCCAAACCAAGAATGCGGACCCAACGGGGAAGATAAACGAACGCAATCAGACCGGTGGCTAACAACGCTCCCATCCAAACACTTCTTGTCAGCGTCGCGTAGATGCCGGCGACCAGCAGCAGGGTGGTGGCTCCATACAGCAATTTTCCCAATCGATCGGCATGAATGAATTTTAGCAGCGAGGCGATGAAGGCCATCGTCATCAAGATCCCATTGCCGACCGGATTCAACAGCGGGCCTCGTCCACGCCCAAAAAACTCCCACAACTCCGGATCAGCGATGTAGCGAGGAAAGACCAACCCATGGAATCCCGTGACCTCCAGGACGGCGGTGACGGCTAAATAGGAACCGAGCGCAACAAAACCGTTCATGATCCAGCGAATATCTTGATCTCGGATTTCGACCAACCGCGTCACGCCGTACATTCCGACCGGCATCGCCACAAAAGTTAGCCACAGGGAAATTCCGTGGCCACCTTCATCACCAAGAATACGAAGCAAGAACCAGATCGCGACAGCGGCGACCAACAAATCGGTCCGCGCCAGCGGAGAAGCGTTCAATTGGCCCTTCCGCCAACCAATCGCAATCAATCCGAACAACGCGACCATCGCGATGCGGTCGAGGCTAAGCTGAACCGGACCGTCGATCGAGAAGAACAACGGGCCAAACACCGTGCCGATCGCGATCACAAGCATGGCAAACGGGATCACCCGCCCGCTGCGGACCAATGGTATGGTCCACACCGCGGCGGAGAGCGAAAAGAGTGTGATCAGGAGTCCCATGTTTTTGTGCTTCGGTGCTACGTAACGATGACGCGTTTGACTGGGCAGAGAATCTTTACGTCGTTTTTCTACAAAAGACGTAAATCGAAGGTACGGAGAACCAGCAAACTGGCGGCATGGTGGACACATCAACAAGCGGCTTCAGGCGATGATCGCGATACTTGAACTTCAGGTAGTCCTCCGTCACCCAACGTCGATCCTGAAAAAGCTCGGCTAACATTGCGTCCAGTTCACGTCGCGAGAAACCGGCATGAGCTCCCAGTTCATTCTTGAACCTCCCTCGCAGTCGATCAGTCCAATCGCGCACGTTATCCTTGATCTTATTGCTCAATGTCGAATCCCACTCCGACTGTTTGTGAGCCCCCACGCTACTGACGAGTCGATGACGGTTCGGGGTCCCAACAAACAACCAGCCTCCGCCCTTGAGCACGCGATGCAGTTCAATCAAGCTTTCATGTGGTTGATCCACGTGTTCAATCACATGGTGATAGAAAATCAGGTCGAAAGAGTTGGAATCAAAAGGCAGGTCGCAGACGCCTGCGATCTGAAAATTCAGTTGCGGTTGCCCATGAAGCTCAGTTGGAACGAAATCATCAATGTCAACGGCATCAACATGAGCTTGAAATTGTCGCTGTATCCAGGCGGCTTCGTGACCAGATCCACAACCCGCGACCAGGATCCGCTGCCCTTGCTTGACGGCGCCAAATTCGCTCAGCTTGTTGCCGAAGAACTGTGCGCCAGCGTGACTAACAATCGACTCAGCAAGAGGGGGAGCTTGAAGACTCATGGGGGCCTTACCTGAAACGAAAAAAATCGGAAGGAAGTCCCGCTGACAAGGCTCCGCCGGACCGTTCGGTCCAAAGGCTGAGTCCGGTCGTGACGATATCAGCGGTCGAGCGTTCAAGAACGATATTGATGCTCGCAAAACGTATCGGCGCACCGATACACGCTGAAACATAGGTCACGGATATTGCACCGACGTACGGTGGCGTCGAGCAAACAGCGAAGAAAGGTGGGTCGGCATTGGCGCAAGGCACTCCCTGTAAGTCAGAGTGTGATTTCAAGTTCGAGCCGTTTGCGCTGACCCACCGAGGACTTACGCGAATTTGACCCACCCTACATGCAATCTCCGGGCTGGCGCCGTCGGCCCATTCTTATGAGGTCATTTTCCGTCAGCATCCTTCGATGCTGCGGCAAAGTCGCCGGCGACGGCGCTCACCAGTTTCTCCGGGACGATGAATTGGCGAATCGCCGCGTTGACGCTTTCCACCGTGGCAGCTTCGATTTGCGACTCATGATCGGCCTGGTATTGCATCGTCCGGTCGTTGAAGATCGTGCTCAGCAATTCCCTGGCCAGCGATGCATCGTCGGCACGGCGGACACGGTTGGACTGCAAATACGCCACCTGTGCCTTTTCCAATTCATCTTCGCTGACTCCGTCCTTGCGGAGCCGATCCAACTCCTCGCGAATCACCTCGATCAAACGATCCTTGTTGTTTGGATTGGTAATCGCATAGAGAACAAAGTCGACTCGCTTGTCGCGTGCACGTGCGCTGATGCTGCTGCGAACTCCGTACGACAACCCCTCTTGCTGGCGAACACGATCAGCCAGGCGACTGCTTAACGTTCCACCCCCGAGGATAAAATTGCCAAGCACGAGTGAGGCATAGGCCGGATCTTCATCACTGAGTTCGTATTGTTGGCTACTGAAAAGAAACGCATTTGCTTTATCCGGCGTCTCGATCGTCTCCAGTGAACCGGGAATATCCGGATGAGGCTTGCGCGGCACACGTTCGTAAGGCTGCGGCGCGTCCCAATCCTGCAGTTGTGAAAGCCACAGTGATTTAACCTCATCCGGATCGAAGTCACCAACCACAGACAATTCGCTCGCTTGACTGCCGAGGAAATCGGCGTGGAGTGATCTGATTTCTTCGATGGACACGTTGTCGTACATCTCGATTTCTTCCTGAATCGTTGGCACATACAGCACATTGTCCTTGTCGTACGGTGCCAGAGTGCGGCGCACGGCGCGAGGCGCCAGTGACTGAGGTTCACTCTGGCCTTGCTGCAAACCGGTCACCACTTGGCGACGAATGACTTCCAATTCATCGGCATCCAGTCGCGGATTTCGGAAGACATCGCCCACCAACGCGATGACTTCGGGCAAGAACTCGCGTTTCGTCTTGATCCGTGCTTGCAGCAGGCCGACCGTGCTATAAATGGACAGTTCGGCGCGGAGGCGGATCAATTCATCCTGCAGTTGCTGGTAATCCAGCTTTCCGGTGCCTTTTGACATCAGCAGGCCAAGTAATTCGACCGCACCAACTTTGCCCTGCAGCGATTCGCCGGTCCCGAAACGAAGAGCCACATTCACGCTCACCGCACCGCCGCGCAGTTTTCTTAGGAAGCAAAGCGTACTTCATTCCGTCGGACAGCTCGCCGCGCAGCGTGCGGCTTTCGATCGCGAGTGGCGAAGGATCGAATTGCTCGCCTTGCTGAACGTCTTCTCGGCCTTTGTAGTCCTTCAGCAGAGCAACCAAATTGGGTGCTTCCGGAATCGCGATTCGCTCCGCTTTTTCCGTGGGAATGAACAGACCGACCGTTCGGTTGTTTTGTACAAAGTATTTTTCGGCCACCTGCTGAACCTGGTCGCGAGTCAACGCTTCGATCGTGTCTCGATATAAGAAATAGAGACGCCAATCACCCTGCGCCGCCCAATCGCTGAGCGAGACCGCAATGCGGTCACTGTTAGCCGCCGCCAACTCACGTTCCTTTAAGATCTGTTGCTTGGCGCGTTCCACTTCCTGCTCCGTGATGGGATTTTCGATCGGCGACGTTTCCATCACATCCAACAGCGTCTGTCGCGACTTGCTCCAACGAACTGCCCTCAGGCGTTTCGGCGATCGCCATAAATAGCCCCGGCTCGGCAAGACCGTACGCCAAAGTGAAGACGTTGCTGGCGATCTTTGTCTCAACCATTTCCTTGTAAAGCCGCCCACTCGGCTCGTCCCCGAAGACGTAAACGAGTGCCTTGGCGGCCGCGTACTCAGGGTGGCTTCCGGCTGGGATGTGATAGGCAGCCCCGGCTAGTTGAACATCGCCAACGCGGCGGAGCACAACCGTTCGCTCGCCGTCTTGCGGTGGTTCAATGGTATAGGTCGGGTCGATCGGCGTCTGGGGTGATCGCAGGGCACCGAAAGTTGACTGCAGATACTCCAGTGCTTTGTCGGGATCAAACTTTCCGGCAACGATCACCATGACGTTATCGGGACGGTAGTACTTTTTGTAAAACTGTCGAAGCTTGACAACGGGCACGCGTTCAATGTCGCTACGGTTTCCAATCGTGCTTTGGCCGTAATTGTGCCACTCGTAGGCGACGGCTTGCATTCGCTGCATCAGGATGCGCAACGGCGAGTTTTCACCACGCTCAAATTCATTACGAACGACGGTCATTTCGCTCTCAAGGTCTTCGCCTTTGATGTAGCTATTGAGCAACCGATCTGCCTCCAGCTCCAAAGCAAACTTGAGATTCTCGTCGCTGGCGGGCATCGTTTCGTAATAATTGGTTCGATCGAGCCACGTCGTACCGTTAAATCGAGCACCGCGGTCCTGCAGAACCTTCGGCACCTCGGGATGGTCGGGGGTCCCTTTGAACAACATGTGTTCGAGCAGGTGAGCCATCCCGGCTTCGCCGTAACCCTCGTGACGCGAACCAACGAAGACGGTCATGTTGACCGTCACCACCTCTTTGCTGGGATCGGGGAAAAGCAATGCCCGGACGCCGTTCTCAAACCGGTATTCTGAGATCCCTTCGATTTCGGTGACTTTGCTCATGCCGTCCTTCGATTGCTGTGTCTTGGATTCGTCTGCGCCGGCCGTGCTGATAGCGACCAGCGTCACCAATGCCAGCATTACCGAACCGGGCCGCATGCGAAAATCCCGCGAATCTGCCACAATTTCGGTATGAATGATCCCTAGCGTCACCGGAGAACTCCTGCTGTGGTGGTGTTTTTCATCAGAGGCGGACGATTGTAACGCCTTTTCAACAAGTCAACTAACGGGCCAGAATCGCATGACAGAAGCCGACGAGGAATCTTCCGACGGGCGTTGGGTTGATGTCGCCGCCAGCCACTCGTTGGCCGAAGACGGGGCCATCGAGGTGCTGATCGAGAGCCAGATTGTGGCCATCTTCCGCCACCAAGGCCAGTTATTTGCAATCGACGGCATGTGCGCACACCAGGGCGGCCCGCTGGCTCAGGGCACGATCGCGCATGGCTGTGTCACCTGCCCCTGGCATGGCTGGCAGTATGAACTGGCCACGGGAATGCAAACGGTCAATCGCAAGCCGCTGCAAGAAACATTCCGCGTGCGCAGAACGGGCGAACGCATCGAGGTGCGCCTGCCCCGGAAATAAAATGCGAGCCGCCAACTCAGCGGGATTGTGGTGCCGCTGCGATCAGCCCGTGCTGGTGTCGAACGATATCCCCTTCGACCAAATAAATGACTTCTTCGGCGATGTTCTCGGCCAAGTCGCCAATACGCTCGAGATGCCGGGACGCACTGAAGCAATGAACTGCCGGTTCGATCTGATCGGAATCGGCTTTCATCATTTCGTGCAACTTGTCGATCACGACGCGGTTCTGAGCATCCACCAGGTCGTCCGAGCCGATGACTTCTCGGGCTTTCTTATCGTCGCCGTCGACAAAGGAATCGATTGCCAAACGAACCATCCTGGTCACCGACGTGACCATCTCCGTCATCTCGTCCGGGACGGAAAACAACGGAAAGAGATCCATTGCTTTCGCGCGCTCGGCGATGTTGCAGGCCAAGTCAGCCATCCGCTCCAGTTCGCCATTGACCTTGATTACCGTAATCAACCACCTCATGTCGAACGCTACCGGTTGGTGGAGCGCCAACAACTTGAGGCATTCTTCTTCGATGCGGATATCTGTTTGATCGACATCTTCATCACCTGCGATCACGCGATCGGCTAACTCGGCATTGCGCTCGACCAGCGACCGCACGGCCAGCTGAATCATCTGCTCGACAACGGCAAACTGGCCGACCAGTTGATCTCTCAATTGGTCAAGCTCTCTTTGCAAATGCTTGGACATCACGGCCAAGGCCCTTTATATGTTGAAGGAAAGGTCGATCAACCGAACTTTCCGCGAACGTAATCTTCGGTCTGCTTTTTCGCAGGTTTGGTAAAGAGATTCTTGGTGGGACCCGACTCGATCAGCTTGCCTTCAAAAAAGAAAGCCGTCTTGTCGCTGCACCGCGAAGCCTGCTGCATATTATGCGTGACAATCACAATCGTGTACTGCTCGCGCAACTCAAAAATCAAATCTTCGATGGCGAGCGTGCTAGCGGGATCAAGGGCACTGCACGGTTCGTCCATCAGCAGGACTTCGGGACCAACCGCGATCGCCCGGGCGATGCACAATCGCTGTTGCTGTCCACCGGACAATCCCAAGGCAGGGGCGTGCAAGCGATCCTTGACTTCGTCCCAGACAGCGGCTTTTTCCAGGGACCACTGCACCAATTCGTCCAAATCGCTCTTGGATACTTTCATGTGCAATCGTGGACCGAAGGCAACATTCTCGAAAATACTCTTGGGAAACGGATTCGGTTTCTGAAAGACAATTCCGATCTTTCGTCGCAAGGCAACCACATCCGTATCGCCGCTGAGGATGTCCAGATCGCCCATCGTTAACGTGCCCCTGGCATGTGCACCGGGAACGATATCGTTCATACGGTTGATCCATTTCAGCAACGTGCTCTTGCCGCAACCGCTGGGACCGATGAAAGAAGTCACTTCGTGCCGGGGAATATCGAGACTGAGCGAATGGATTGCCTGAAAATCACCATACCAAGCATTGAAATCACTGATCCGAATCAGCGGTTCTGCGACCCTGCTGCTCGCCATCGGCACTGCTCTTATCCGACGGATCAGGGGTCAACGGCGGCGCCGGACTGCAGTGTGCCGGCAGGCTCGGAAGGGGATTCAGCAGACATTCAAGCAACTCAACAAGAACGAAACTCTACGCATTGCAAACGCCACGCATCCTAGTTCGATTGTTGCATCTTTTGACGAATAAAGATCGCAATCGAATTCAATACCAACAAAACAACCAACAGCACAACGATAGCGGCCGCAGCCAATTCCTTGAACTCGTCCTGCTGACGGCCAGCCCAATTAAAAATCAAAACCGGCATCGTCACCACCGAATCCATCAAATGTTGCGGCCCGGAATTCTTGGCGATCGCCGCCCCCAGGACGACCAAGACCGGTGCTGCTTCGCCAATCGCTCGCCCCATCGCCAGGATCGATCCCGTCATCACCCCCGGCAAGGCAGCCGGCAACGTCACGTTCCGTGTCGTTTGCCAGGTCGTCGCCCCCAGTCCAAGGGACGCCTCGCGCAGTGACGGGGAAACGCTCCGCAATGCTTCTTGGGAGGAAATGATGATGATCGGCAAGATCACCAAGGCCAGCGTCAAGCCGGCAGCAAGAAAGCTTTGCCCAAACGGCAACCGGAAATAATACCATTCGTGTTTTGAATACGCCCCACCCACGGCACCTTGCCGCACGGTACGCCGGCGGACTTCCGGATCAGTCGGTTTGGGCGTGCCCGGCGTCCAGACGCCGATCTCGATTGGCTCTCCCGTGGGGCTGAAACCGGCCACGGCGGATTCAACCTTGACCGTCTTTTGCGTCATGTCCGTTCGTGGCAGCAGGACCGTTTGCCCCGGGTCAAGCGAGAGCAACTGATAGTAGTGCTTGGCCCCCATCAATTCAGTGCCGCTTGATTCGTTCACCTGAATACGACCAAACAAATTGAACATGAACACAAAAACACTCAGCCCGAGCAGGCCGTAGACAATCGACGGCACACCAGCGAGGTTGGAAATGTTCAATTGCACAAAGCCATGCAGCCACCTGAGCGGCTTGGAAGTTGGCTTGAATTCTTCCAAAAAGATTGCCGTCCCCACGCCCAGCGGCAGTGCGGACAAAGCACAAACGCCACAAATGAACAGCGATCCGATAATCGCTGGCCACATCCCGGCTTGTTCGATTTCCAATTCACTGTGAGCGTTCGTCAGCAAATCACTGGTCAGCCGCGTCCTGCCTTGCCAGCCGATCGAGACCAAGAGCACCACCAAAACGATGACACTGACCATCGCGATGGCAACGCACAATCCGTAAAACGCCCGACTGCGTCGCTTTCGCTTGGCGACATTTTCAGTCAGATAGACTTGGTCTGGATCGCTGAGGACACTCGGCATGCTCACTGATACGACTCCTGGAATCGGCGTCGAATCAATTGCCCCACTAACGTCATCGCGAAGGTGATGACAAACAACGTGATCGCAACCGCATACAAACTAAAGTACTGAACGGTGCCGTATTCATTTTCGCTTTTGATCATCTCGACAATGAAGCCCGTCATCGTCTGTGCCTGCTGCGTGGGGTCGGCAGACAGTGTCGGCAGTGTGCCGGCAGCCAGGGCAACGACCATCGTTTCTCCGACAGCTCGGCTGAATGCCAACAAAAACGCTGAAATGATCCCCGACAGCGCCGCCGGGACCACCACTTTCACGGACGTTTCGAAGGGTGTACAGCCGAGACCATAGGCACCCTCGCGGAGGCTGCGCGGCACCGCTCTCATCGCGTCTTCGGAAAGGCTGCAGACCATCGGCAAACAAAGAATGCCCACCGCGATACCCGCGCTGGTGGCATTGAAGGTGTCAAACGCTCCACCGCTAAATAACTGAAGCGACGGGCTGATCACCAAGATCGCAAAGTAGCCCAGCACCACGGTGGGAATACCGGCAATCACCTCCAAAGTCGGTTTGAGAACATTGCGAATTCGGAACGACGCAAACTCGCTCAGATAGATCGCGGTGACCAGACCAAGCGGCAAGGCAATCATCATCGCAATCATGGTGACACGGAGCGTACCGCTGATCAAAGGCCCGATTCCAAACTTAGCCTTGTCCAAATCCTTGGACTGCAGCGCCGTCCATTCGCTGCCCCACAGGAAATCGCTGGAGAGTCACGGACTCGCTGGCAAAAAAGCCCCAGCTTTGACTGATCAGCATGGAAATGATGCCGATCGTGATCAGTACCGTGATCAGAGCACACGTCGCCAGCGAGCCAACAACCGTCTTTTCCCAGAAACGCCCGGTCGACGTTGAGCGAAATTGCCGTTCTTGCAGCGCCTTGGGGGTGGACATCAGCGTTAGATGGGGTGAAGGTCGATTTTTCGGAAAGGGCCCCACCGCGAACGCGACGGCCCCAACGGCCGCCTCAATCGCTCGCAGAGTCCGTTGCCCTACTTGGTAAGGTTCTCGGCCACGAAGTTCTCTGCCAGAGGCCCGCTACGGCTGTTACCCTCGCCATCGACAAAATGAGTGCCGACAACCATGTTGTCCAAATTCGCTTTGGCTCCGTCGATGATCTCGGCGGGCAGTCGCACGTAGCCCACTTTCTCGCATGCCTCGGAAACGTTCTCCAAAAAGTAGTTGGCGAACGCCTGAACCTCGGCGCGGTTCAGTGACTCGGTGTTGACGTAGATAAAAAGCGGTCGACTGAACGGCGCGTACTTGTTCGCAGCGATGTTTTCGGTCGTCGGCAAGTAGGCGTTACCGTCCTTGGGATTGATGATCTTGACCGCCTTGAGGCTGTCTTTGTTGGCTTCGTAATAGGCGACACCAAAGAACCCGATCGAGTATTTGTTGCCCGAGACACCTTGAACGAGAATATTGTCATCTTCGTTCAGATTCATGTTTTGATGAAGCTCTTCTTCCTCCCCCTTGGTGACGACTTCCCGGAAATAGTCGTAAGTTCCCGATCCCGTGCCGGGAGCGTAGATCTTGATCTCTTCGTCCGGCCAACTCTCATCGACCTCTTTCCAAGTTTTGGCGTGGCTCGCGCCGACAAACATCTTTTTCAGTTGATCGACGGTCAACTCGTTGGCCCAATCGTTGTCGGGATGCACGGCGATCGTCAAACCGTCATAGGCGACCGGCAATTCGACGAATTCAACGCCGGCTTCTTTGCACTTTTCGAACTCACCCGGTTTGATGGGACGTGAGGCGTCCGAAAAATCGGTCCGCTTTGAAGAGAAATCTTTGAAACCGTTGCCGGTCCCATCGCCGGAGACTTTGATGTCGACCTTGGGATTCCCTTTCTCGAACATCTCCTTGATGGCGTTGCTGATCGGCAGCACCGTACTACTGCCATTGATGTTGATTTCGCCCAGCAACGTCGATTCGGCAATCGGTGTACTCGTCTTCTTGGAGTCGCATCCGCAGCAGAGCATCGTGGCAAAACATAGAACACCGATGCTCAACGGGGCTGTTGAGAGCTTCGAGAACGTCATCAATGGAGTCTCCCTGGATATTTTCCAGAATGGGATGGGGGACCGAGGCAGGAATCCACGAACGCCTTGGTCGAGAGAGGGTCAAACTACCACCGCGCCGGCATGTTGACGAGCCACGATGTTGCTTCGCGTTGATGAAGATTCCGTGAAGATCGCCCGCTGCGAAGAGATCGCTGTTGTCCTGGATTGGGCAGAACGGGGTGAAAAATCCGTTTCTGCCGATTGCAGGGGCGTCAGGCAGAATCAACTCCGTGACAAAATGTCATCGTGCCAAAGGCGAGCCGCGGCCCGGACCCCGCACTTTGTCGACCGCGCTGTGCGCGGGTCTCCCGACCTCCGCTGTGCCCGGGTCTCCCGACCCCGCACCTTGCCGTTCTCCGCAACCAGATTTGCTCTCCCGGCAAGAGGAGACCTACGGTCACATCACCGCGAGGTCAGGAGACCTGCGCTGAGTATGGCGGCGAGGTCGGGAGACCTGCGCCGAGCGAAGCAGTACGCGTTGCGGAGCAACTCGGCTACAAGAAATAAACGCGTTACTTATCGGTTGCGATCTTGCGGAAGTAGGCCTCGATCGCCTCTCGATAGTGCGTCGGCAGATCGCGGCTGATCTGCTGGAGCGCCTGCTGCCGCTCCGCCGGTGGCAAGTTACCCCAAGCATCGCGATCGTCAAGGTTCTTTGGATCGACATCGCCATTGCCGCCAATGCCGCCCGCGATTCGACTATCTTCCATCGGAGACCCCTGTCCACCACTGGGATCTTGACCACCACCGCCGGCTTGTTGCTGCTGCTGTTGACGTTTCTGTTGCTCCTCTGCCTTCTCAATCAACTTGGTCAGCTTGTCAATGATCTTTTGTTCTCGCTGTTCCACTTCGTCGTCGGTGCGGCCTAGGTCGAGCCGACGCGTGACGTCCGTCATCAGTCGCGAAATCTCATCAAGCGTGTCTTCCTTCAGCGGCTTGATATCGGCAACCATCATCTGTGCCGTGCGGACATATCTGGTTGGACAATCATCCTCGTTTTCCAACAACTTTCTCAGATCGGCCAAGGCCTCCTTCTTCATCAACAAGGCGTGATAACAGGCGCCCCGATAGAACAGAACCGATGCCGGGTCGATTGATTCGGTGGGGTCAACTTCCGCGATCACCGGCAAGGCTTCGTCATAGAGACGCTCGCGAACGAGTGCGCGGCCCAACCAAGTCCGAACGGTCATCCTCATCGACTTGGGCAACGACTCCAAGGCGCCGTAACCTGGCGTATTGGGATCGATACTGGCACCCGCCTCAATGATACTTTCGCCGGCTCGTGTCGCTATTTCGTCAACAGACGGAACCAAAACTCGCACCGACTGAACGTAGGCGTCCAGCGGATCGTCATCGTTCTTTTCGATCGCGGCCAGAAAGCTCTCGCTGACGGCGTCCATTTGATCGGGGATCACGCCCAGTTGGTCCAAATCGCCGCGAAGCATTTGCGACATCTGGCTCGCATCGAAAATCTGCCAACTGGCCCGACGTTCCAGCGAATCGTCAGCGATACCCAAGCCGGGAAACAACAAGACCGTCAATGCGGCCAATGATGAAGCGAATCGATTCACGATTACTCCTGTAGCTATTGATTTCGTTTTAATACCAGATCACGGGTGATGCGGTACAGCCGGTTTTGTCGCTCGGACAAGTCATGCAGAAGCGGCAAGACCTCCTCCGGAGACGTCTCCCCAGATTCTAGCAGACCGGAATAGCGACCTGTCGTCGATTTGATTCGCGTCTCCATGGTGCGGATCAGCCTGAGTTCTGCCAGGGCATCGACCAAGGGCTGTTCCCCGGGCTGTGCGGCCTGCTGAGGGTTCTGCTGACGCTGCTGCTGCCTTTGTTCGAGTTCCCGCTGAGCCTTCTGAAGTGCCGCAATCATTTCTTCCAAAGCAGCCAAAATGTCTTTTTGGACTCCTTGGGTAACGACGTCGATCTTGGATTCGCCCAAAAACTCGGCGACGCGGACGGTGTCGCTACGGATCTGATCGATCACTTCGGGAAAGGCGACGCTGGATCCCTCCTCGCGCAACAGCAACATGGCCCGGTCGGACTCCAGCGTGATTTTCTTTTCCTCAAACGCCAGGTCACCCGCTTTCAAGTCGGTTTGGCGATTGCGCTGCTGCTTGGGCGTGGCCGCCAGGGCAACGGTATCGTCAAGCACTTTGGATTGCATCGCCGCCATCTTGCGCAAGCGTGATTCCAGCTTTGCCAATTCACGCTGCATTTCTTCTTCGCGAAGTTGACGCAGGATCTGTTCCAGTCGATCAATTGCCTTGCGAAGATTCTCCTCGGCGTCGCGTTGATTCTCCGTCGCAGCCTGACGTTGAGCCTTGTCCAACTCCTGCTCTGCTTGACGCATCCGCTCGATCGCACGTTGCAGCTCCTGCTGTGCCTGTTGCTCGGGCGTCTGTGGCCCAGCTTGCTGTTGCTGCTGCGATTGCTGATCGGATTGTTGTTGCGACTGTTGCTGTTGCTGAGACGGTTGACCGTCGGATTTCTGCTGCTGCGACTCGGACGGATTCTGAGGAGAAGACTCTTGTTGGTCGGAAGGTTTCGACTGCGAATCGGACTTGGGTTTGCCTTCGGAGCCATCCTTTTTCGGCTCGTTCCCATCCGTTGGTTTCGATTCGGAGCCACTGTCCTGCTGGGAGCCTTGGTCCTGCTTACTCTCGCTTTGCTCGCCTGAATCTTTTTTCGAGTCCGAGTCTTTTTTGTCCGAGTCCTTCTTCGAGTCCGAGTCTTTTTTCGAGTCGGAGTCTATTTTTCGAGTCCGAGTCTTTTTTCGAGTCGGAGTCTGAGTCTTTTTTCGAGTCCGAGTCCTTCTTGTCTTGGCGGTCCTGCGGACGACGAAATCGTCCAAGACTGGCTCACTCTGTTCTTCGATGTCGTCTTTCAGCTGTTCACTGCGATCGGCGATGGACTTTTGTTCGGACTCCAGTTCATCCAAGTCCGCGCCGTTCTCGGTTCTCGCTCGCGTACTGCGCTGAGCGCGTTCGATCCGCTTGAGGTCCTTGATCATTTTGGCGACGCGTTCTTTTTCGTCGCGAATTCGTTTCGATCGATCCTCGCTCATCAACAACTTCAGGATCGCTTGCAGTTCGTCTCTCGCTGCTGCCTGGTTGTCCACCGCAGCCTGATACTTCTGGTCACGCAGTGCTTCGGAGGCCCCACGGAGTTTTTCCAAAACGAACTTGTCACGAGACTGACGAGCAGCGCGGCGGAGCAGGGCAGACCGATCGGGGTTTTCGGCCGCCTCCACATCAGCCAACCGCAGCAGCAACTCTTCCAGTTTTTGATAACGCTCGGTGACGCTGGCCTGACGCTGGATCAGCGGTGATTCGTCAGCATGGACCGCGTGTTGAGCAACCAGCGAGAGGGCCAGCCCAGCAATCAGGAGACATGCCAACGGCAATCCAGCGCGTGTGTTCATGACGTTGTCCTGTGGGAAAGATGTCGGCTTTCGTCCGGCCGCGTCCATGAACCGGTTGCGCCGCTGCGCAAGTGTGGGTTGCCGTTATTGTTTGAACAAGTCCAATACTCGTCTTTTTTGTTCCGCCTTGGTGTCGTCCAGCAATTCCTCCTCATCGCCAATCAGGTCGCGGAACATGTCCAGTATCTCGTTGTAGCTCTCTAAATCTAGCATTTTGTCCAGCACGGCCGTTAGTCTTAAAAGCACGTCTTCGGCCGTTTGCACGGCTTCGGCAGTCTTTTTTGCGGCCTGCGGCGGATTTGCGACCATTTTCTCCAGTTCCCGGATTTGACCCTGCAATCGGGCCAAAGGTTCCGACACTATCTCATTTAATGGGTCACGGACCCCACCACCAATGCGTTCACGGCGGTCAACGGAGTCGACTCGATTGTTGACCATTTCTTCCAGCAAGTCGTCCAGCGACGCCGCGATGCCGCTTAATTCCTCCGCTGTTTTGCTGGCTTGCAAGCCACTTTGCTGCACTCGCAACCGCCTGACTTGCTGCTGCCGTGTCCGCTCAGTTTCGTCGGCCGGTTCACCTTCCGCGTCCTCGAACCCCCGTCGTCGCAACAAATCCAAGGTGTCTCGCAGGCTTCGCGTCTCGTCGATCGTTTGCTCCAATCTGGCACGCAGCGCCAACTCACGTCCCTCCAGCAAAGCCAGCAATTCTTCCGGCGTGACGACTTGCAAGCGAAAGACTTCGCTCCGAGTCAGATGCGGTTGGCCCAGGTCGTACCGATCGGTTGCCTCGGCAAAGACATTGATCGCGTCGCCGGGCGCGATCGCTGACAGCTCTCCATCAGCCACCAGATCACGTAAGTCCAACAACGCCTCCGCTTCGCCATCGCGATTGGTTTCCGGTTGCACACTTGCCACGGTTTGATTCTCCGACTTGGCTGACGGAGCCACCGAGACCCGCAGTTGTTCAATTCCATAGTCGTCGGTCACGACCGCTTCGATCGGTAATCTGGCAACCGGAGTGACGGCCGTCCCGATTCCATTGAGCCTCAACTCCAAGTCGGGTGATTCATCCAACACCACGCCGAGGAAATAGCGATACGGTGCCTGCGCTGATATCCCAGACTCGTCTTTCGGCACCAACCGCATCGTCGTCGCGGCAGCAAATGTGTCCAATGTCAAACGAACCTGTCGGCGATCATCCGAGTAGTCGATGCTTTGCGGCGTCAATTCGTCGTTATCCGTTTTCAGCAGGAAATCGGTGTCGCCCAACGGCACATTGCTCGAGGCGACCATCGTCACGTGGCTGCCCTCGGCAATTCGCAGCCCAGCCTGATAATCGGTTTGCAAATCGAACTGGCCGCTTCCCTCATTGCGAAGATAGTCGGGGTAGCGAACCAGAACTTGCATCTGCGTGATCGTCGGCGGTTCGACGGCTTCGATCCGAAAATCCTCCAGACGATCGTCCAATCCATGCACGCTAAAGTTGAACGATTCACTCAATCCGCTTAGCGGTGAGCCATCGAGAATGAACGATTGATAGCCATCAACCACGCGACCGACACGACGCATGTTGGATTGGCCACGAATGCCTCCGTCGGTCCGATAGTAAACCGTGCAGACGACTGGCAGTTCGGCCTTTTCGGCCTCGGCGCGGATACGCAACGTGGCATTGCTGCCGCGTGGCAGTCGCAGCAAGCGATCGGTGAAAGTCAGAAATTCCGGCTCGCTGGTTTCATCCTCCGCTGCCGTGACCGTGGGCAACTCGACCCCAACCATCTCCAAGTCAGCTCGTCGCGGCCAGGGATCGTCTGACAACAAAGTCAGTCGCGAGGTCGCACGTCCAAATGCCTGTGGACTGGCAATCGCAAGCCCGAGAGTCAGCAACACCAAGGGCGCGACGACCAATCCTTTTCGCACCAACGGCTGCCAGCGAAACACACGATTGGGATCAACTTCGTCGACTGCCGCAGCCGCTTCCATGTGGACCCGTCGCAGCAGTGCTCGTGAATGACTATCCCCACTGCGACCGGGTTCATTCAATTGGACTGCTGTGACCAAACGGCCGCCCAGACTGGGATGATGTCGTTCAATCAACAACGCCAAACTATCATCAGGGAGTTCCCGATTCAGTCGTCCAATCAACATCCTGGTGATGATCGCAACGATCAAGAACGCCACCACCAACAACAGGATCGATCGTGCCAATCGTGGCATTTCGGTACCGCCCAACATCACGGGCAGATAATCCAGTGCCAATCCGATCCAAAATCCGGCCAGGATGACAACGCCGATCGCCAGCAGCGAGTCCCAAACGACGTAACGACGCACACGCTGGCGGAGCGAACCGAGCAGGGTGGAGAGTTGCGGATCGAGGTAAGTCGTGCCAGTCATGAATTCCCTTCGAACGTGTTTTAAAAAGGGGTCTGACCCTCTCTTGAACCGATCTCGATAAACCAAAAAGTGTCCGGTACCGAGTTTAGCTTGCAATCACCTCTCGCCCACAAAGCGGTCAGACCCCTTTTTAAAACACGTCTCTATGCCAAACGATGCAATCGTCGGGTCACCCACTCCATGGTGATGACGGATGCGATCAGCCACATCAGAATAGCATTACGCCGCTCGTTGAAGTCTTGATCGGGCGTCCCCGGCAGGATCGTCGTTTGTGGCTGTGGACGCAGGTTGCCAATCAATTCTTGACTGACGCCGACGGTGGTCGTGTCTTCCTCGACCGGCAAATAAGTGCCACCGGTCATCGTTGCGAACTGCTCCAGCTCGGCATCATTTCGCCGTGGCCGCTCCAACTCGATCAATGGCAACCCGACTTGCACCGTCTGACGCAAGACCTGTTCGTCCAAGGCATCCCCCAGCGTGACGCGCAGTTCGTAACTTCCGGCCTCGCGGACAATGAAGCGACCGCCATACGTCCCGGCACGCGGCTCGCCCTTGAGTGGCAGCAAGCGGATGTCTTCGATGCGGCCGCCGGGAGCCAGCAACTTGGCGGGGACTTCCGGCACATCCAACGGCTCGAATTGCTCGTCTGTCAACACGGCGCGAACCGAGATCGTATCGCCGACCATCGCACGCCTGGAATCGACCAATAAAACGCCTCGATTACTGTCGCGTAACAATCGTCCTTCGCTGACCCAACGGATCAGCTTGGTGTAGTAACTATCAAAGTATGTATCGCTTTCACCGCGCAGGCGCCACATTTCACCACTGCCCTGAAAGTAGACACGCCCCGCACCGTAAAACTGCGACGCCAAGTAGACTGGCAAGCTATCACCGATTTCGGTCGTCGGATCAGAAAAGTAACCGTACACCTTCGCTCCCGGTTTCGCGCTTCTTGACACCCACGTAGTCGTACACACCACCGAACGATTCCCAGGCCGCAAAACTCTCTTGCGGATCATCGGCGATCCAAAGAAATTCGGCTCGACGCGACTCGGCCGTGAATTCAATCGGCCACGGATTATCGCCGCCTTGGCGACCGCCACCCAAAAGTGGTCCGCGCGTCGGGAAATTCACCGGATAGAAACCGCTGATCCGACCGACCCGAGGATCGGTGCGAATCCGCGTCCAGCGGGGGTGATAGACCGGACCGGCCACAACCACCATTCCCCCAGCCTGCTGTGCCAGCCAGCGGTCGATCACGTTCAATGCATCAACGCTCAGCGCCGTCCAGTCGGGGTCAAACAACACGATCGCATCGTACTCAAACAACTCCTCGGCCTTGACCGGAAACGCTTCCAGCACTCGGTCGGCGTCTTGGCTGATGCCCTGCTGTCCGGACTGCAGCCAAACGTCTAACTCGATTGATTTATCACGATGAAGTAGGTTTCTGACAAACCGATATTCACGAGTCGGTCCGCCCGCGACGGCCATCACACGAAGCTTCCGCGCGACAACCTCGTAGCGGGCGTCCCGCAAATCGTCACTTTGGCTACGGTCCTCCGCCGGCGCGACCACTCGAATTGCCAACCGCCGTCGGCCGACCGTTTCGGGTTCCAACTCGAACCGAATCCCCGTCAGCGTACCGTCACTGGCAACTTTGATTTTCTTGGAATCGATCACTTCGCCCGAAAACTTGGGCGGGCCCTCCTTGCCGTTCGTGACGGCGTCATCGGAACTCGGGGGCGTGTTGTCAGCGACATCCAAGGCATCCAGCAACTGCACGTCCACTTCAATGGCCTTGGGTCCACTCGCCTGCAAAACACCGGTGACCGAGAATTTGTCACCAGGATAAACGCGGCGGGGGGCATCCAAGTCGACCACACGCACATTGACGGGAGCATCACTGCTGCCCAAGCCGACAGGAAAGACAGCGACCTCGCTGCGTCGCGCCGAGCTGATTGCCACGGTCGAATCGGTACCACCGTTGCTCTGTCCATCCGTCAACAGCACGATCCCAGCCAACGTGGCGGGGTCGTGATCGGCCAACACACCGCGAACGGCATCACCAATCCTGCTCTTGGATCCCGATGCGGCAATGGCATCTTCCCAACTCGATACGCGAATCGGTTCGGAGGCCGATTCTGGTTCTTCGCTGTCCGGTTCGTCAGCAGGGTCTCGGCTTGTCTGGACACCCAAAATCTCAGCCAACGAATTCTCCGTCCGCACGGCATAAACGCTGCCCAGGCAGATGATTCCCATCACCATCAGCACGGCCGTCGGAACCAACAACCCACCAACGGCGGCAACCCGCCCGGTTGCGCCGACGAGCAAAGACGCCAATGCCAGCAGAGAGCCGATCGCCAGTGCCATCGCGCCGATCAAGGCAACGACGGAAAAACCTGGCTCGCTGTCGGATGTCGCTGCCGACGCCTTGTCGTCCTCGACGGCCGCACCTCCGCGAGTTTCCAACAGCCTCGGCTCGGCACCTTCATCGAATGCATAAACGCTGACGCGATGCTCTGCACTTAACTTCTCCAACAAGTTCGTGTTCTGTAGCAAATCGACTGCACGCCCGGAGCGACTTTGCGGTGAGGCGATGGCGCCAGCGGGCAACGACATGCTTTGACTGGTATCGACCAAAATCACCACTTCACTTGGTCGCGTGATCAGGCGTTGCGTGCGACGCTGAAGATCGAAAAAGAAGAAGATCAACGCAATGATGGTGACCAACCGCAAGAAAATCAGCGTCCAGCGAACCAGGCCGCTTATCTCCTCGGTGTCGCGACGATAAAAACGGACACAACCGTACATCAACATCGCCAGCGAACCGATCAACAGCGCCCAGACCCACCAGCCTTCAAGCAAAGTCGCTCTGGCAAACTCGTAAATGATCTGGCGTGTGCCGCCCGTGCCTGTGTCGATCATGCTTTCCCCGCGATCGAGGAAACGTGGTAACTAGCCCAGTAAGCCAAGAGCTGTTCGCCGGCCAAGACAATCCCCAACAGGCCCAGCAATAAGAGCGTCAATGTCGAACTGCCCGCGGTACGATTCTCCTCGCTCCAAACACTACTGCTGATGAACTTGACCTCCAGAGGCAGCAGACTCTGAGTGATCTCGGCCGCATTGGCTCGGCTCAAATCGCCTTCACCCACGCGAATCACCGAGGCAACAGGCTCGACTTGCCCGCGACCGTCACTGCGTAGGAAAACCCATTCCGAAATACCCGGTCGCAAGATTTCGTCCACGTTGGGCTCGCCCGCAATCACCATCTCGATCGGATCCAGCCGGACCTGCATTGTTGGTTCGACGCTGGCGTCATCATCTCCGCTCTCCGTATTTCCTTCGACAGCAGTCAACTCGATCGGCACGCGTGGCGGCTCGGTCGTGGCGGGAACATAGGTGACTTCGGGGATGTAGCTTTCCATCGGCAGTTGACAAACCAACGGAGCATCGATCGCTCGTGCCGTCGGCGGCGCCGCGCCACTCCAAAGCGACGCATTCATCAACAGCAAGAACGGCACGAACGTCGGATCGCTTCGCCAATTCGTCCAACGATCATCCAAACCGGTCAGCACGGTCACGATGCGACCTTGACCGGCTTGGTGCTGCGTCACCAAAGGTTTGCCGTCGCGACGTTTCAAAACAACCCGCACACGCGGACTCTGCGTGTCTTCTTCCGACTCCGATCCATCGCCAGCGTCAAGTGACGCCGCAGGTGATTCGATCATCCAGGACTGCCCCAAACCGACGAGGGCCCAAATCGCATCACCGCCGCCACGAAGCGGATCCAAGCAGCGTATCGGACTGCCCGAATCCGACGTCACCCGATTTTCCGTCACCCCGGGGCAATTCCGAAATGCGCGTCAGAGGCGCCGGCAGTAGCTGACGATCTCGCACTAACAATGATTGGTTGTACGACTCGGCACGAACCTCGCTTCCCAAAAACCACGCCAAGCCGCCGCCGCGACGAACGTACGTCGCCAGCGCGTCGGCCGCATTCTCTCCAATTTCGGGAAGATTGATCAGGTAGATGGCACGATAGGGCGCCAGCATTTCGACCGTCGCCGACCTCAGAAACGCTGGTGGCTTGACCTCGGGAACCGCACCGATGCGGACTTGGCTGCCCGGATCAAGCACGGAAGCAACGTGATAGGCGCCCATCGCGTCGGTATCGTCGTCGATGATCAATACCTTGCCGACGTCGGTCAGTGGCAACGTGCAAGCACGAACATTATCGATCGGCAGCGCATCGTCGGGCAACGCGACCTCGATCGCGTGCGTACCGATTTCGGTCACGTAAACTTGAAATGTTTTGGTGACATCATCGCCGGGAGCGAGCGAATCGATTAACAATGGGGGCAACGAGTCAACTTTGCCACTGAACATCGAGGTCGGATCGGCAACCTGAAGATCGGAGTTGTAGCGAATCACACGATTAGCGATCGAGACATTCTTCGCCGGCTGAGTTCCATAGTTGTGAACGGTAGCACTGACAACCACGGGAACACCGGCGACCCACACATCGTCCAGCGGTGCCAATTCGGTGATGCCAAGATTGGGCTGCGGATCGACAGCACAATCGATCATTCGCACCTGGACATCGTCTGCGGGCAACGAACGCAGTGACTCGGCCAGCCTTTGCGGCGAGCCCCAATCGCGTTGGCGAAAGTCGCTGGCAATGTACAAGAACTTGGAGTCGGCCGGCGTCGATGTGATCAACTTGGTGGCCAAATCGAGTGCCGGGACCAAGTCGGTCCGCACAGGCGAAGCAGTCGTCGACATCACGCGGTTGATCAGCCGAGCGTCGGAGGTGATCGTTTGCAGCCGAGAAATCAGCGGCCGCGTCGCCCGCGTCGCTGCCGCTACGGACAGCCATCGACGCGCGACTGGATCGCATCACCGTCAACTGATGATTGCCATCGTCGCTGGCCAATCGTCGCGTCAAATCCTGCAAGGCACGCAGCGAACGTCGATAGGCTTCGCTGCCTCCACTGGCATCGCCCATCGAATAGCTGTCATCCAAGATCACGACGTGATGCGTCGTTCGACCGCCCAGCACGCCAAGCAACTGTCCACCGCCTGTCCAACCACAAAGCATCGCGATCAACAGTGCGGCAACGGCGAGACGCGAAAGCAGCAACAGCAGTTGACGTAAGCGAATCCATTTTTTTTGCTTGCGGTAACTCGCCAGCAAAAAGTCCATGGCCGCCCACCGCTGACGCCGGTGACGAAGCATGTTGATCAGATGGACCAACAGAGGCACCGCCACAAACAGAAAACCGGCGAGAAGTGCAGGGTAAAGAAACACGGAAACTCCAACTAACGTTTCAATTTCGGTAACGATTGTCGGGTCGCCAGGAACTTCGCCAGCACGGCGTCCAGCGGTTCGCTGGTCCGCACCAACATGTAATCGATCGATAGTCGACCACAGGCCTTTCTGGTTTTGTCCAGGAAATCGTTCAGCGCTTGCAGATATCCTTCACGCAGTGCCCGCGGGTTGCAGTTCAAGAAAGTCTTCCGTTTCGAGTCCCTCGAATCGCGTCGCGCCGGAAAAGTTGAATTCCATTTCATCGTCGTGCAAGACATGAAACAACGCGACGTCGTGGCCTCGTTGACGCAGCACGCGCAGGCCCTCCAGCAGCGAATCGACGCCCAGCAGATCGGAGATGATCACGACCAAACCTCGCCGCGAGATCCCCTGTGCGATTTCCCTGGCCACTCTGGCCAAATCGGTGCGTCCGTCGGCTCCGACGGCGTCCAGCATCGACAGGATTCGCGTCAACTGTTGCTGATTGCTTTTGGGGGGAACGCTCGCCCGGATCGCCGTGTCGAACGTGTACAAGCCGGTGGCGTCTTTCTGGCGCAGCGACAGATAGGTCAACGAGGCGGCGATCGAAGCGGAATAGTCGAACTTGTTGGACTCGCCCTCGCCGTACGCCATGCTGCCACTGCGATCGACCATCAGTGTCAGCCGCAGATTGGTTTCTTCTTCGTACTGTTTGATGTGCAAACGATCTTGCCGCGCGTACACCTTCCAATCGATGTGACGAATTTCGTCACCCGGTGTGTATTGGCGGTGCTGCAGGAATTCGATCGATTGGCCAAAGTAGGGACTACGATGCATTCCGGACAAGAATCCTTCGACCACACGGCGTGCCGTCAATTCCAGTCGACGAATTCGCCCCGTGACTTCAGGACGCAAATATCTTTTGGAATCGGGCATCGCGCGAAAGTTCATCCTCTGTCGTCGGTGTCGCTTCGATGATGCGCTGGATCACGTCGTCGCTGGTTACTCCATCACTTTCGGCCGCAAAGTTGACGACCATGCGATGACGAAGTACCGGCCTGGCCAAGGCCTGGATGTCTTCGACTTGGACGTGGAATCGACCTTCCAGCACCGCCCGTGCCTTGCCGCCGAGAATCAAAAACTGAACGGCTCGCGGCCCAGCCCCCCAACCGACCAATTCATTCGACAAAATCGGGCGTGCCGTCGCCGTCGACGCGTGTTTGCCGAACCAACGACAAGGCATAACGAACGACATGATCGCTGACGGGCACTTGGCGAACCAACTGCTGTAATCGCAAGATTTCGTCGGCACCAAGAACGGCATCCACTTGTTGACTGGCTGTCCCGGTCGTTCGGCGCGCGACCTCGAATTCTTCGTCAAAACTCGGGTATTCGACATACACCTTGAACATGAACCGGTCCTGCTGCGCCTCGGGCAGCGGATAAGTCCCTTCCTGTTCGATCGGGTTTTGCGTCGCCAACACAAAGAACGGATCGGACAGCTGATGACGGGTCCGTCCCACGGTGACTTGACGTTCCTGCATCGCTTCCAGCAGCGCTGCTTGCGTCTTGGGCGGCGTCCGGTTGATCTCGTCGGCCAGAATCACGTTGGCAAACAGGGGGCCTTCCATGAAGCGAAAGCCACGATGGCCGGTCGTCCGATCTTCTTCGATGATCTCGGTTCCCGTCACGTCGGCGGGCATCATGTCGGGCGTGAACTGGATACGGCTGAAGGAAAGATCCAACGTCTTGGCCAGCGTGCTGATCATCAGCGTCTTGGCTAACCCGGGGACGCCCTCCAGCATTACGTGACCGCGGCTGAACAGGCTGATCATGATCTCTTCGATCACGTTCTCCTGGCCGACGATGATCTTGCCGAGCTGCTGGAGGATTTTGGATTTGGCTTCGTTCAGGCGACCCGCATCGGCTTCGCTGAGTTCTTCTTGGTTGGCCGCGGCATCTGCGGACATGCAAAATCCTTTGTAGGCGAGTCAATCATCAGGAGCTAAGTAGCGGGGAACCGGCAAAGTCGGCCCGTCTTAACGACGAGCCACCGGGTCCCGCATGAGACACAGAATAGCAACAAACAAGGAATTTCGCGTGGGTAGCCCACGGATCCACACCGCCAAAGGGGCTGGGACGCGGGAAAATCATGAATTTCCGCCCTGCGACCCGCGATCGGAGCCTGCGGAGCAGAAACCCCGATCCGCGTCTCCTGATCTTAATCCTACTCGTGATCTTAATCCTCCTGATCCTGCGCCCAAGTCTTTCGCGATCGAACTGTCGTTCTACGTTCATCGTGAGCCCCCGATAGTACCGGCTGGATGACGGATGAGATCGCCGACTGGGAGTGAGCTTGGGAGCCGGGAGTCGGATTATGATTACGAGTAAGAGCAGGAAACCCCGATCCGCGTCTCCTAATCTCCTAATCTTAATCCTACTCGTAATCTTAATCCTCCTCCTCCTCCTGCGCCAAGTCTTTCGCGATCGAACTGTCGTTCTACGTTCATCGTGAGCCCCCGATAGTACCGGCTGGATGACGGATAAGATCGCCGACTGGGAGTGAGCTTGGGAGCCGGGAGTCGGATTATGATTAGGAGTAGGATTAAGAGTAAGAGTAAGATTAAGAGTAAGAGTAAGAGTAAGAAACCCACTGGCTAGATCGTGCGACTCTCGGAATTGGCTCTGATCAACCCGACCAGCATCGAGACGATCGTTAACAGTACTGCCTTGCCGGTCTCAACGGTCTCTAAATCAGTCCTCTTTTTTGCCACCAAGACATCGAGACAAGCCGCACACTCGAGCGCCGATCCGCGCGCGTTGTCGAAGAAACGGCAGCGATCCGCCGACGTGTATTTTCCGTTTCCTTCAGCGATGTTCAAAGGGATCGACGTAGCTGCTCGATCAAGCTGGTTATGGACCGCGACGCCTTTCGGAAGGCTCTCGAGAAGGTCGTCTGCCCAAGCGACAAAACGAATTGCTTCTTGGTAAACGTTCAGTCTTTCGTGATCGAACTGTCGTTCTACGTTCATCGTGAGCCCCAAGCAGTACCAGCCGGAATGGCGGAAAAGATCACCGACCGGGGAGAAAGAGTAAGAGCAAAAACCCCGATGCGCGTTTCCTGATCGTAATCTTACTCCTACTCTTAATCTTAATCCTCCTCCTGCGCGCCTCGGTTTTTTGTGACCGAACTGTCCTGCTGTGTTCATCGTGAGCCCCGGGTAGTACCGGTTGGATGACGGATAGGGTCGCCGGCGGGAGATTAAGATTAAGATTAAGATTAAGAGTAGGATTAGGATTAGGAGTAGGAACAAGAGTAAGACAACCTGTTCCGCGCTGCGCCACCGTCTTGTTGTCCACGGTATCTAACGATTTGCGGCGCTCCGGTACGAGCGGGATACGCGGCGCTCCGCTCCGCTGCGCTGCGATCCCCCTCGACCTGCGCTTCCGGCTCCGCACTTGCCTGGCTAGCTCACTTGTCGGACCTGCGAACCAGACAGACACGAAAGCCAAAGATCCTGATGGAAGCGCCGGCCGGGAGCCAGTCGCGACAGGCCGAACGGCACCCGTTGGCCGCGAAGCTCCAGGAACCACCCCGCACCACACGGTACCTACCCTTGTCCGGGCCCAGTGGATTCAACTGCTGGCTGCTCGCGTAGTACTTCTGGCCAAACCAATCCTGGCACCATTCCAAAACGTTGCCGTGCATGTCGTACAAGCCCCAAGCGTTCGGCTTTTTCGCACTCACCGGCTGCGACTGCCTGTCGCTGTTGCCCTCAAACCAACCGTGTTCCGCTAGTTCGTCCTCGCTGTCACCAAAGCTGTATTTGGTCGTCGTCCCCGCTCGACAGGCGTATTCCCATTGCGCTTCGGTGGGCAGACAAAACCCATTGGCATCCTCAACCAGGCGGACTGTCCATTTCTTTTCATCATCCTCATTCAGGTTGTTCGGATCGGCCTGATCCCGGTCAATCGCATACGCAGTCGCCAGCCCCATCTGTTCGCTCAACCAGTTGCAGTAGTCCGCCGCTTCATACCAATCGACGTTGTAGGCAGGGTGATTTCCATTCAGGCCCCACGTCTCCGCTTTGCTTTCCAGTTGCTGCTCCTGCCGGCTCGCAAACAGGTACAAGCCATAGTGCCACCACGTCACCGGGACGTTCGCCAACCAGAACGAATCAAGCTGCACTGGATGCATAGGTCGAGACGCGTCACCCAGATCGCCCGTCTCGTCGCCCATCATGAACTCGCCGCCCTCGATCGGCACCATCACGGTCTGTTGCGGCGCCAGGTAGCGGCTCTGCATGTCGCGGTAGCGAACGGGATCGACGCTGGCCAGCCATTGGCGAACCTGTTCGCGCCTCGCGGAGACAGAATCCGTCGCTGCAGCAGCTGTTGGACCCTCTGCCTGTGGAATTGCCGTGTGCCTGCTTTTCAAGAACGCCGAATGAAGCGTTGCAGCACCTGATTGCTCCTCCAACAGGCCACTGTCGATCCAATGAGTCAGCGCCCGCTGCGTTTCCTCGGCCCCGCCAGCCTCGTTCCAGAAAAAGCTCAACTCGAACAGATAGCGATAAAGCTCCTGCCGCCGTTCCTCCACCATCATCATTCGGTCCAGCGTTTCCAACGCTTGCCGGTAGCGCAGCGTGCCGATCTGCTCGTCGATCTCACGCTGCAGGCTCTCAAAGGCGAGTGCCCCGCGGGTGGTAACTTTTTACTGCGTCAGCCGGTTGTAGCGTCCATCGATCACCGCGGCCAAGGAATCGTGGGAAAGCCGGGTGATCGCTTCCTCGCCACTCCCCTTGCTGTACAGCAGGTACAGCCGCTTGCACTGATCACGCAGCGTTTCGGCAAAGGAATCACCGCCAAATTTCTGCTGAAACTCACGATCAAGCCGCAACGCCGAGGCAGGCTTTTGCTCGACGTAGTAGTGCAACAACTCCAGCAACCGTTGATCGTCCACCTGTGCTGAAGTCACCTCCTGCCGAATCATCTCCACGTAGTGATCCAACAACGCCTCGTGGGTGTCGATGATGTCGCGGATCGCCTGGCCGTTGATTTCCACCACCCCATCGACTCTACGACAACGGTTCCAAAGCAATTCCAAATTGACTTGCAGCAGCGGCGCGATGTGATAGCCCGCCTTGCTGTCCAACAAGTGATCGGCGATCGTTCCTGGCAGCGTGTCGGAAGGGCGAAATCGCAGATGGTACGGCCTGCCCGATCCGTTCAAACTGCGATCTGCACTCACGCTGCGAATCGCTTCCACCAGCCCCGGCCGCGCCAGCGTATAGACAGTGTTGTTGTCGTCGTATTCGGGCCGCTCGACGTGCTGGTCGAGTTGACGCTTCACGTGCGCGGCATACTCCGAGCGAAATCCCAAGATCAGTTTCAACAAAGCTCGTAGATCTCGCGGCTGCGTCCAAAAAAAAGACGGGCGTCTTCGCGCTGAAAAGGCCGCAGGCCAACATAGGGCGCCGGCGAAGTCGGCTGGGACTGCTGCAAGTCATCGGGCAGCGGAAATGTCTGCTGCAACACCCCGGGATAGTAGCCCCCCTTTTCCTGACCGCCTCGGTCATGCAGTCGCCACGCGTCCGGTAAGCGATCGTTGAGATGCCCCAGGAAATCCTGCAACATCGTCGGTGTCGGGTCATCAAATCGAAGTCGGAAGAGCTGTCCAGCAAACAGCGCGTGAATTTCCGGTGGCAGCCATTCGTTCTTAGGCAGATCGTTCCGCTGTTGATCCTTTCCGCGCGGATTCAGGTACGCCTGATCGATCAGCACGGGGATCACAACCTTCTTCGCCTGCAAAGCGGTGGCGATTTCCCGGCGAATCCAATCCTGGGGCTGCGAGAGAGATTTTTCGCCCGACTCGTCATCCTGGTCTTTGTGCCAATCGGGATGGATCAGTGCCAGCAGCACTTCACATTTCTGTACTGCATCCTCCAGTTCCTCCCGCCAGGCTTGCCCTGGGACAATCGACTGCTCATCCAGAAAGACAACGCCGGCACCAAATTCTCTTTCCAGAATCCAGCGGAGGATAATCGCCTTATCGCGCGTCTCGGTGCGGCGGTAGTTGATGAAGATGGGGGCAGGGACAGGCATGTCGGAAACCAGCTGCCGTCAGCTTACGGCGCCCAATATCGACTGGTCGCTGTTGCACCCCAAGTCCTACCACGCGCGCTGTGGATGATCATTTGCCTCCGCAGTGTACGGTACGATGCTTTGGAATTCCAGAACTCTGCCGTTCTCGTTGACGATCCCCAGAGTGCGAGTTGTCGCTGTCCGTTTTGGGTGGTCCCGAATCGGCCGGTGCAACCTCGATCGTGCTTCGAGTGGTGACGGTGATCGTAAACAGCTGCTGTTCCTCTACGTTGACCGTCGAGAGAATGCCCAGCATCACCGTGGCGACCTTGCCACGCGTTAGGAAAAGTCAATCGAATAGCTTCGAGCAATCGATGTTGATCTGGCAGTCATCCTCGAGAGACAACGAGACCAATTGTGCGATATCGAACGTCTGCTGGCCGCCATCGACGATCTGTAAAACCGTCCGTTCACTGGGGTCGATGACCAAATAATGTGGCACAGCATTCTCGCGGACGAGCGTCCGCTTGGCAGTCAGATCACGACTACGGGTAGACTCTGAAAGCACCTCAACCATCAACGCGGGAGGTCGTTCCAAATGTCTTGGGGGTTGTTCCCCGCAGACAACCATCAAGTCCGGACGGATCACCGTGTCATCGCTGATGATCCAATCGAGGTTGGTGTAGATTTCGCAGGCGCATTGATTTCGCTGAATCTGTCCCTGAATCTGGTACGACAATCGGGAGACGATCCGCTCATGCGGCCCAAACGGTGACGGCGTCATCGAGATCGGCACACCGTCGATCAGTTCCCAGTCACCTTCCCAGCTTTGGTAGTCTTCGATCGTGTAGTGCGGTATGTAGCGAGGCGCGACGCTCATCAAGAAACTTCATCTTCGGGACATCTTCGACACTTCAACGGTCCCATTGTACCAACCATTGGGGTGTGGCCAACGGAAAAATGTCTCCGTGCGTCGAGCAGTTCGCGTGCATGTCAGTCGTTGAAAAGCACTTGGTCGTTTCCGCCCGCGCCACAGTGGCAATCGATGCAGCCTTGGACATACGGAGCCTGGATCGCTCGCAAGCGATGCTGATCGTGAAGCGATGGGCTACTGGCCGCGTTGAATGTTTTCGCGTCCGTGACGCGTACCCATGGCCCGCCACAATTCGATGTCGATCGAATCGGTGATGCTTGTCACCGAACCGTCCAAGAACCCGGCATGGACCAGTCCCACGTGGTAGCTACGAGACGTGATGGCGGCATAAGTCGGGTTGCCGGCGATGCCGTTTTTTCCTTCTTGCCACGAATTGTAATCGACGTCGTACTGGACTCCACTCGCATCGATCAGGACTTCGGTATTGGGCGGCATCAGCGTGGTGAACCCCGTGTGGTGAACGCGTCCATCGGGCCATTCGGTATGGCCGGTCTGCTTGAATTGCGAAGCGGTCTTGGCGATCACCGATAAGTCCTCGGCGCTGTTTGGCTTGGCCGGCGTCGATGGACCGCCGTTGCGCAGGTAATGCGTCCATGCCTTGACCTCGGACACCAACAACGTATTGCTCGTTCCATCCAAACAATCCCGATATCGCAGGAACGAATTGGGAAAGAACATCCCGTCGCCACCTGTTTGCGACTGAGGGTCAAAGACATACCAGGTACCGAAGTTGAAACCGTAGCTGGTCGGATACAAACCGGGGCGACCTTGACCTGGATATCTGACTTGGTCGCTGCCGGGGTCGCTGGGACAGGCATACGTCTCGATCTTGACGCCATCGATCGCCAGCTGGTGATCCCAAGCGACCGACAAGTCAATTTTCTCGTGCAGATCACTTCTTTCCAAAAACGGCAAGATCCGTCCATGAACGCCCCACGAGCCGTTGTTTCCAGTGCTGGTGACGGTCAAGTCAACGACCGCTGACGGTGGTAGTTTCTTGAAGGCACTGTGGTAGTTTTGACAGGCAAGAGAAATCTGTTTCAGGTGGTTGGTGCATTGCACGCGCCGGGCCGCTTCGCGGGCTGCCTGAACCGCGGGCAACATCAGCCCCACCAAGATCCCAATGATCGCAATCACGACCAAAAGTTCGATGAGCGTGAATCCGTCAGATGGTTTTCTCATATAACTGTAGAACGTGTTTTAAAAAGGGGTCTGACCCGCTCTGAACCGATCTCGACAAATCAAAGAAGTGTCCGGTACCGAGTTTAGCCTGCAGTAACGTCTCGCCCACAAAGGGTCAGACCCCTTTTAAAAACACGTTCTTAGACACAGCAATCGTCATACCAACCGCCAGAGCATCAATCCAGCCGCCAAAGTCTCTACCACCGACGGGAAAACCGCCAACGGTGACGGGTATTCCACCAGCGAATTCTGGTACGGCAGGATGCCGCACCTACTTATGAAACCACGCTTCCATTCGCTCCGCATTCGCCTCCTGCTGCCACTGCTGGCCGTTTCGGTGTTGGCTGCCATCGCAGTGGCCGTGGCCTCCTATTGGCTCGGCGATCGCTGGGCCAAGCAACAATTGGTGACTCGGTTTGACGGCATCGCCCGGACACTTTCAGCTGCCTCCTTTCCGCTGAACCGACAAGTCATCGAGTCTCTGGCGGAACTGACCAATACGGAATTGATGACACTGCGAAGCGACGGAAGTATCAGCGAATCGTCCCTCGACTTGCCCGGTGGATTTCAAACCAACCAAGTCGAGGCTGGAGATGACGCTCTCTCCCATAGCATTGGTATCGGCGACCGCCGCTATTGGTTCGGCGTCTTTCCGCGGCGCGGTCAATACTCTGCCGGCAACCCAGGTTCCACAGAGGAAGGCGTGAAGCGCGTGGTCGTCTTGTTTGATGAAAGCGAATTGCGAGCTGCCAGACTGCGGGCTGCCGGCTTGCCGCTGGCCACGGGATTGTCCACCGTTTTCCTGTTAACATCCGTCACCTTGTTGATGGCGGGGCGGCTGATCAGCCGCCTGTCGAGACTCGGCCAAAAGGTCGACCAGATCGCGGAAGGCAATTTTGACACCGACATCCCCGCAGGCGTCCACGATGAAATTGGGCTGCTGGCGAAGGCGGTTGGGCGAATGGGAAATCAACTTCGTCAGATGTGGAATCAGCTTTCGCGCAGCCAAGGCGAAAAGCTGTTGCATCAAATCGCCGGCGGGCTCGCGCACCAACTGCGAAACAGTTTGACGGGTGCTCGCATGGCAATCGAACTTCATGCGGGCCACTGCGACACACAGGATGACGAAACGCTTGGCATCGCACTTGCCCAACTGGAACAAACGGAAGATCACGTCCGCCGCCTGTTGCTGGTGGCCGCCGGCAAGCAAGACCAGGATCGTGCCGCCAATGTGTTGCAGTGCATCGACGACATTCGTGCGAGTCTTGATACTGCGGCAAAGCACCTGCACGTGAGTCTCGCCTGGCACGTGGATGAAGACCTTGTCAACCGATCCGTTACCGATGGACCAAGTCTTGCTGCCGCCGTTTCCAACCTCGTTCTCAATGCCTTGCAAGCCGGCAATAACGTGTCCGTTACGGCGACCGTTCACGGCGCGCGACAACTGCAAGTCTGTGTCGAGGATGACGGCCCCGGACCGCCCGACGATGTTGCCGACGAACTCTTTGATCCGTTTGTCACCTCCAAACCAGAAGGTCTCGGATTGGGACTCCCTCTGGTCGCCCGATCAGCCGAGCGACTCGGCGGCACCGTAAAATGGAGTCGCGAAGCAGCACGGACGCGCTTTGTTTTTACGGCCCAACTCAGTCAACCATCGTCAACTGAACAGGTTACATGAAGACGCCACCCATCGTTTTGGTCGTTGATGATGAGCCAGCGATTTGCTGGGGGTTCGAAAAATGTTAGCCGAACAAGGCTACCAGGTGCTCAGCGCTTCGTCGGCCGAAGCAGGCTTGAAATTGGCAGAACAGCATTCACCTTCGCTTGTTCTCTTGGATGTGCGGCTACCTGGCGAAGACGGGATTACGGCGCTGCCGAAGTTTCGCCAGGCAACCGACGACGCGCCCGTGGTGGTGATGACTGCTTTCGGCGACCTCGAGACCGCCGTGGGCGCCGTGCAAAACGGCGCCAGTGACTATCTGACCAAGCCGTTCAAGTTGGAAGACGCGGCCCAAATGATCCAGCGGGCCTTGCGGGCTCGCCAGGTAACCCCGCAAGCCGAATTCGATACGGTCGCCAACCACGCATCGATGTTGGTGGGACGGTCACCCGCGATGCAACAAGTCTTTCGGCAAATCGCTTTGGTCGCCGATAGCGATTTGTCCGTGTTGGTGACCGGCGAGACCGGGACCGGCAAAGAACTGGTCGCCGCCGCCATCCATCGCCACAGCGGCCGCTGCGACCAACCTTATCTGGCAATCGCGCCGGTGACGCTGAATGAATCGGTGATCGAAAGTGAATTGTTCGGCCACGTGAAGGGAGCGTTCACGGGCGCGGCGGAAGATCGCCAGGGGCTGTTCTCATTGGCCAGCGGCGGGACCGTCCTGCTGGACGAAATCGGTGACTTGCCGATGTCGGTACAAGTCAAATTGCTGCGCGTGATCGAACAAGGCGAATTCACGGCCGTCGGTGACGTGCGACCTCGCCAGTGCGATGTGCGAATCATTGCGGCGACCAATCGTGACTTGCAGCAGGCGGTGGACGAGGGAACATTTCGCGAAGACCTGCTGTACCGTCTGGCGGCTGTTTCAATTCGGCTCCCGCCCGTCCGTCAGCGCCGGGAAGATGTGGGGCCGCTGTGCGAATTCTTTCTGCGGCGACTCGGTTACCCCGCCACCGATTCCGCGATCGATCCCTCGCTTGCCGATCACCTTGCCCAGCGCGATTGGTGGGGAAATGTGCGCGAGCTGCGAAATGCGATCGAGCATGCTTCGGTGCTCGCACGCGGTCGACCGCTGGAAGCATCCGATTTTCCACCCCCGCAAGCGGCCCGACGCAAGACCGCCAGTCAGACAGCGGCCACCATCGAGGCCTGGACAGCTGATCAGCTGAGTGAAGCGGACGAGTCCACCCACGATTTGTACGATCGTTTCCTCTCCGCCACCGAACCGGCGCTGTTGCGAGCTGTCTTACAGCATACGGGGGGAAATCGTGCTGCCGCGGCGGATTTACTCGGGATTCACCGTGGCACGCTGAGGGAACGACTGAAGAAATACCAGGGGCTCGGCGGCGATTGCGACGACTGAATTGCCGGGTGGGCACGATACCCCAAGCAGCGAGCCAAACCGCGGGCTCTTGACGTTCTTCAACGATTTCGCGTATTTTTTCGCATTGCGCATTCGATTGGCACGGCGGTTTTTCGCATCCCCCGCCAGGTCGATCGACCACGCAGGCCAGCGTAGCTTCAATTGGCAGAGCATCGCATTCGTAATGCGGAGGTTGTGGGTTCAAATCCCACCGCTGGCTTTTTGGCTCGTGTTTCCCGCATTCTTGAACCCCGATAACCCTTGGGTCAGGAGTTTTGTCTCGATGAATGAAGTCGAACTCGAAGTACTCGACTTGAAGGATCTGATTCTTTCCAACAATTCGTTCGGTCCCGCCGACGTGGGCGAAATCCGTACGGCCATCACAGAGAATTACGGACACTTCAATGAACTCCGCGACGCCGTCGGCGAGATGGAGGTCGATGACGCAGTCAGCCCCGCCGGCAAGACCAAGATGGGCGTCTGCCAGTTCCTGTTGGGCAAGTTCAAGAACGCTCTGGAAACGTTGCGAGTCGCCGACGGCAGCGCGATGGCCTTGTTCTATCAGGCGCGTTGCCGAATTCGAACTCGGGCAATACGCAGAAGCGATCACTTCGTACGAACGAGCCCAAACATCCGGCTACAACGAAGACCAGTGCAAGATCGGTGTCGCTGAAGCCAAGCGTTACCGCGGCGAAATCGACGAAGCACTGTCGATTCTGGACAACATCTTTGGTCCCGCCGAACAAACCGCCGAGTACATGTATCAGCGTGCCGCGACCGTCGCTGCCGTTGGCGGCCGCATGGACGAAGCGATCACGCTGTACGAACGCGCCGTGCAAACCGATGAAAACCACGCAGGTGCGCTGTTCGGCCTGGCACTCGAAAATGACCGGATGGGCAATGACGACGAAGCATTGCGACTGTACGAACGTGCCGCCAAAGCGTTCCCAACCGCGATCGGGCCGTTGATCAACTTGGGTTTGATCTACGAAGACAACAACGATTTCGAGAAAGCCCAGATTTGCTACAAGCGAATTCTGGACTGTTACCCCAATCATCCGCAAACGCAGTTGTACATGAAGGATGCGTCCGCGACGGGCAACCTGCTGTACGACGAAGAAGCCCAGCGTCGCAATGACCGCTTGGCACAAACGTTGAACATGCCGGTGGCGAACTTCGAGTTGAGTGTGCGAAGCCGCAACTGCTTGACGAAGATGGGCATCGAAACCATCGGTGACCTGACCCGAACCTCCGAAGGTGAATTGCTGAGCAGCAAGAACTTTGGGGAAACCAGTTTGATCGAAATTCGCGAGATGCTGACCAGCAAAGGCCTGGCACTCGGCCAATTCGCTCATGAAAAGAAAACCCAGGATCCACCCGTCGACACCAGTCACTTGTCGGCCGACGAACAAGCACTGCTGGAACGTCCGATCGCCGACTTGAACCTGTTCGGTTCGCGCACGCAAGTGCATGGCACGACTGCAGATCAACAGCATTGGCGAATTGATCCG
The DNA here is from genome assembly GCA_963714715.1 of Pirellulaceae bacterium. Taxonomy (GTDB): domain Bacteria; phylum Planctomycetota; class Planctomycetia; order Pirellulales; family Pirellulaceae; genus JBFJVZ01. Next base: position 55,011 of record CAVQPV010000003.1, read on the forward strand.
CAAAACGGGTGACGACATGCTGGAATGCAAGAACTTCGGCGTAACCAGCTTGAACGAAGTCCGCGAAAAGCTGACGGATCTTGGTTTGAAGTTGCGTGGAGACTGACTCGCTTCATGACGTCGTTCGGATTTGAACTTTCCCACCGCGACGCGACCACTTCGGCGCGTCGCGGCGTTTTTTTCACACCCCACGGTGCAGTGCAGACGCCTGCCTTCATGCCGGTCGGCACACAAGGCACCGTGAAAGGCGTCACCATCGATCAGGTTGCCGCCACCGGCGCCGAGATGATTCTGGGCAACACCTACCACTTGGCACTTCGCCCCGGCCACCAGACCGTGCAACGACTGGGCGGGCTGCACGCGATGAGTGGCTGGGAAGGACCCGATCCTGACCGACAGTGGCGGTTTTCAAGTATTCAGCTTGGAGGCAATCAACAAAGTCACCGAGCACAGCGCCACGTTTCGCAGCCACGTCGACGGCGCGATCATCGAACTCACGCCCGAACATTCGATCGAAATCCAAGAAGCACTCGGCAGCGACGTGGCCATGGTGCTGGATCACGTCGATCGCATTGCCAGCCGAACCAGCGGCCGTGATCGACGCCACCGAGCGATCCGTCCGCTGGGCCAAACGCTGCCTGGAAGCGGCCACGCGCGAAGATCAAGCCAGATTTGCGATTGTGCAGGGTGGACTGGATGAAGAATTGCGAAAGCAGTGCGCCCGTGAATTGTCAGCGATGGAGTTCAACGGCTACGCGGTCGGCGGATTGAGCGTGGGTGAAGAACCGAGCAGAAATGTATCGCATCACCGCGGCGACCTGCCCGGAACTGCCTGACAACCAACCGCGTTACTTGATGGGGGTCGGACGCCCCATCGATTTGCTCGAAAGCGTGGCTCGGGGGATCGACCTCTTCGATTGCGTGATGCCGACACGCAATGGGCGCAATGGCTTGGCTTTTACCGACAACGGTCCCCTGAAACTTCGCAACGCGGTCCATCGTGAAGACACCCGGCCACTGGAAGCGGATTGCCCCTGCGTCGCTTGCCGACACAGCCGGGGCTACTTGCGGCATCTCTTTATCGCCAGGGAAATGTTAGGACCGATCCTGCTGTCGATCCACAATCTGACCTACTACCAACGGTTGATGGCCGGCGCCCGTCAGGCGATCCAAGACCAGTGCTTCGCGGACTACCTGGCGCAAAAACGGGCCGGTTGGTCATCAACTCCGATTGCCTCACAGTAGCGGGTTCGACCACGAAGTGGTTCGACAGTAGCCGTAGGTCGCGAAGCGCACCTACGGAATTCTTCGAATCATGCACCGTCGACCCGGAAGTGGGCGCAGATCTGCGACCGCCTTCGGGGCCGAACGCTGGGAAGGCCGCATTTACCGGCGGTTTTCGCTGCGCGACCGCTGGCTAAAATCCGTGACCACTTCGTGGTCGGTCCATAAAGACCCTTGAAGCCTGGGTCCTGGCCTACGAAGAAATACAATCCGCCGCAACACAGGTTACTCGTGCGATTGGTGGGCGGGGATGGTATCCTAGAGCTTGGATGGCGAATCGCTTTCGGATTAGGCAGCAAGAACGGGTCCAGCCTCACTTGCCAACCAGTCAATCCGCCGGGTCGAGACCGGAGCATCGCTTTTCTTCTCCTCACGTGCTCAAACCAAAGCGGTAAGACGATGAGCCAAACGATCCAGGACTTTACGGATTTGCTGCTCAAAAAGGGTGTCATCAGCCTTGATCAGCTGACCGAAGCCGAAACGATCGCCAAGGAAACCGGCGCCGATGTCGGAGACGTCTTGGTTCAGCTGGAATACGCGACGCCCGAAGAGGTCGCTCGGGCGCTCGCCAAATTCCACAAGATCCCCTTTGTCGATCTTCGCGAAGAGCGAATCGCGGACGAGGTTATCGAATTGGTCCCTGAGTCGGTCGCACGCGAAAACATGGTGCTGCCCTTCAGCGACGAAGATGGCGCCCTGCGAATCTTGATCGCCGACCCGTTCGATCTGGAAACGATCGAAAAACTGCGATTCATCCTGAACCGCAAGATCGAGACGGCACTGGCCCCGAAAGAGGCGATTCAGGGGGCGATCAACCAGTACTACGGACAGGTCGAAGGTGAATCGGCTGACTCGATGCTGCAAGAATTCACCGACACGGCGATCGACTTTACCGAGACCGAAAGCGATGGGGCGGCCGACGATGAAACGATCGACGATAGCAGCGCACCGGTCGTTCGTCTGGTCAACCTGATGATCCAGGAAGCGGTCCAACTGCGGGCCAGCGACATTCACGTCGAACCGTTTGAGGACCGGGTCCGGATCCGCTACCGAATCGACGGCGTCTGTGTCGAGCGGGAGAGTGCCCCCCGCCGGATGCTCTCGGCGATCATCGCCCGTATCAAGATCCTGGCCAAAATTGACATTTCCGAAAAACGGAGACCTACCGACGGTCGAATCAAGCTGACCGTCGGGGACAAGCAGCTCGATCTCCGGGTCAGCATCATTCCCACCAACCATGGTCAGTCGTGTGTGATGCGGCTGCTGGACAAGGACAATATCAAGGTCGGCGTCCGCCAACTGGGACTCTCCGAGCGTGACTTCCGCACCTTCAACTCGTTGATCCGCCGTCCCAACGGAATCATTCTGGTGACAGGTCCGACCGGTTCGGGAAAGACGACCACACTGTACGCAGCACTGAACGCCCTGAACCGCCCGGACCGCAAAGTGATCACGGCCGAGGACCCGGTGGAGTACTACTTGCCTGGCATCAATCAGGTCGAAGTTCGGCACTCAATCGGGCTCGACTTTGCTCGCATCATTCGTGCCATGTTGCGACAAGCTCCGAACATCATCCTGGTCGGCGAGATGCGTGACCATGAGACCGCTTCGATGGGTATCCAGGCCTCACTTACTGGACACCTGGTATTTAGTACGCTACACACGAACGACGCGCCCAGTTCTATATCACGAATGGTGGACATAGGTGTACCCGCCTACATGGTGGCAAGCTCGGTGATTGCGGTCTTGGCGCAGCGGCTGGTGCGGACGATCTGCCCCCGCTGCAAGGTGAGGTACCAACCGACAAAAGAGGTGACTCGTTGATTCCGCGCTGCCACCCGAGATGATCAAGCAGGCCGAGTTCTGTCGTGGCAAGGGTTGCCCCTACTGCGGCCGCACCGGATACCGTGGCCGGATCGGCATCTATGAGTTGATGGTGATCAACAACCGCCTCCGCGAATTGATGTTCAAGGGGACGACCACCAACGAGATCCGGGTCGAGGCGATAAAGAATGGTATGTCAACACTTTACGCCGACGGCATGCTGAAGGTGATTCGCGGAATCACGACTTTCGAGGAAGTCTATCGCGTGGCCAAAAAGACCGAGCAAGAAGGCCTGTCGTTGTCCCACATCGTGGGAGATTTGGATTCGCTCTAGCCCTGGTTTCCGAGCCTCTGGACGGCGATTGCTTTCCAGTCGTCGGCAGCCGGAATCGTGGGCGCTCCAGCGACGACGGCAAGCCGCCACCGACACGGTTGCCCGACTGCTGGGGCAGCTTGGAATAGCCTCGCAATCGATGCTGATTGCCGCACGATCCTGGGCGACGACGCTAAGCCGGCAGAGCAGTGTCGGCGCCATGCGACTGGAAAAAGTTGCGATTTTTTGGTCATCGCCAACATTCCAGCAATAATGCCATCGGCTGCGAACGACACGGAGGTCACCCAATCGTTCGTTTCGCCGATTGCATGCACCGAAAAATACCGCTCTCAATCTTCTTCAGACATTCGATTGCCGGCGGAATCAATACTCTTCCTCTTCTGAACTTTTCCGTCACCGCAATACGCGGTGATTTCCGACCGCCAGACCTTCAGGGAGAATCCCTTGGCAACGGTTCTGATTGACAAGCTATTGCAGGCTGCCATCAAGCAAGGCGTCAGCGACATCCACATCGTGGTGGGACAACCACCCGTCTTCCGGCTGCACGGTCGGATGCGGAAATTGGAAACCAAGACGCTGGAGGCGGAAGATTCGGTCTCCTTGATGAAGAGCATCACCCCGGAACGATGCCAGCGCGAATTGCAGGAATCGGGCAGTACCGACTTTGGTTTTGCATTTGGCGAACAGGCTCGGTTCCGTGTGTCGGTCTTCAAGCAGCGCGGTTTCATTTCGATGGTGCTGCGCCAGATTCCCAACGACAAGCTAACGCCTGAGCAGCTGGGGCTCCCGGAGGCGGTCGTCAAACTGGTCCATCGCCCCCGCGGATTGTTTTTGGTCACGGGCCCGACGGGTAGCGGCAAGAGTACGACGCTCGCCAGCTTGATCAACTTGCTGAACGAGACGGTTGACCATCACATCATCACGATCGAAGACCCGATCGAGTTTTATCACGATCACATCGAAAGCACGATCAATCAACGCGAAGTCGGTGTGGACGTGCCGAGCTTTTCTGAAGCGATTCGCCGGGCACTGCGGCAGGACCCCGACGTGATTCTGGTCGGCGAGCTTCGTGACTTGGAGACGATCGAGGCGGCCATCACTGCGGCCGAAACGGGGCACATCGTGTTTGGCACGTTGCACACCAACAGTGCTCAGGGCACCGTCAACCGGATCATCGACGCCTTTCCCGGCAACCTGCAAGACCAGATCCGCACCCAATTGGCCAGTACGCTGATCGGCGTGGTCGCTCAGACGTTGCTGCCGCGAATCGGTGGTGGTCGTACCGCAGCCTATGAAGTCTTGGTGGTGACACCGGGTGTTGCCAACTTGATCCGCGAAAACAAGACGTTCCGCATCAACAGTGCCATTCAAACCGGTGCCAAATTTGGAATGCAGTTGATGGACGATGCTCTGTACAAGCACTGGAAAGATGAACAGGTGTCGGTCGAAGACGCGTTAGCCAAAGCGCACCGTCCAGACGATCTGGCCAAACGAATCGTCCAAGCCCGCCGCGGGCTGGAAGACGAACAGATTCCCATCCCCGAGGACAAGTAACCATTCCTTCTTGCCAATCATCTCTAACGAACTAGACAGCAGTCATGGCCCCACGTCGCATCGGACAAATCCTCGTCGACCTCGGTTTTTTAACCGACGAACAACTGGACATTGTTCTCGAAGAACAAGAGCAACAGCCCGGCGCACTGCTTGGCAAGATCGCTCAAGACATGCAGTTGATCACCGACGAGCAGTTGATCCAGGGCTTGGCCGAGCAGATGTCGATGCAAACCGTCTCGCTGGAAGACGCCGAGCTGGACCCGACCGTGCTGGAAAAGATCACCGAGACGATGGCCCAGTTGTACCGGATCGTGCCAATCAAGTTCGAGGATGACGTGCTGACGGTCGCCACCTGTGACCCTCAGAACCTGACGATTCAAGACGAGTTGCGGACGTTCCTTGGGCATGAAATCGCCATGGTGGTGGCCACCGAGCGTGACGTGATGCAAACGGTTTCACGCTATTACGACAGCGAGTCAGAAAGCGTCGAGAAGCTGGTCGCCGAATTGGCTGGCGACGATGCCTTGAAGGCGGCAATCTCTGCGCTGGAAAACGAAAAGTTCAATATCACGGACGCCGAAGCGTTGGCCGATTCGGCGCCGGTTCGCAAATTGCTGAACATGGTGCTGCTGTTGGCGATCAAGGACCACGCCAGCGACATCCATTTTGAGCCCTTCGAGGACGAGTTCCGAATCCGGATCAAAGCCGAAGGCGTGCTGTACGAAATGGTGCCGCCACCACGTCACCTGGCGTTTGCGATTACGACCCGGATCAAGGTGATGGCCGACTTGGACATTGCCGAACGCCGGATGCCGCAAGACGGACGCATCGAATTGATGGTCGGCGGTCACCCCGTGGACCTTCGCGTTAGTGTGTTGCCGACCATCTTTGGCGAAAGCGTCGTCATGCGGGTACTGGACCGATCGGTAGTGAACCTGAGCCTGGAAAATGTCGGCATGGACGAAACAACCATGAAGGCCTTTCACGCGGCGATCGACCGTCCCAACGGGATCGTGCTGGTCACCGGACCGACCGGCAGCGGAAAAACGACCACGCTGTATTCGGCGCTGAGCGAATTGAACAAGATCAGCGACAAGCTGATCACCACCGAGGATCCGGTCGAATACGACATCGATGGAATCATTCAAATTCCAATCGATCACGATGTCGGCGTGACCTTTGCCAGCTGTTTGCGTGCCATCTTGCGGCAGGACCCCGATACGATTCTGGTCGGCGAGATTCGTGACTTGGAAACGGCCGAGATCGCCATTCAAGCGGCACTGACGGGCCACCTGGTCTTCAGCACACTGCACACCAACGATGCCCCTTCCACGGTGACTCGCCTGAAAGACATGGGCATCCAAACCTTCATGATTTGCGCCACCGTCGAGGCGATTCTTGCCCAACGGCTGGTGCGGCGGATCTGCACCAAGTGCCGCGAAGAAACCAAGGTCAACGCTGACTTGCTATTCGATTTGGGCATGACCCGCGACGAGATCGAAGGCCGCCAGTTCTTCAAGGGTGCCGGCTGTGATCTGTGCAACAACACTGGATACAAAGGCCGCATCGCACTGTTTGAATTGATGGTCCTGAATGACAACATCCGCCAGATGGTGATGGGCAACGCGTCGACCGATGAACTGCGTGACGAAGCGCAACGCAACGGCATGATCCCGCTGCGCGAATTCGGAATGGGGTTGGCCAACGCTGGAATCACCACCCTCGATGAAATCATCCGAGAAACCGTTCAAGAATAAGTGTTCCATGTGTTCGGCATCGCCAGGTGTGCAGGGATCCGTTTGCAGCACCGGCCATGTTGATCACCAAGTTATCTCACCCCTGTTAACTGGCACCGAGTACCATGCCGACTTATCAATTTGAAGCGATGGACGCGACCGGACAGGAAATCCGGGACGAAATCGACGCCGCCAACGAAGAAGAGGCGCAAACCACCATTCGCCAGATGGGGTACTTCGTTACGAAGATCTCCGTCAAGAAGCAAGCAGCCGGTGCCGGCACCGGGGGCAAGAAGGGCCGCCGCAAGTTTGCCATCGGCGGCGCCAAGACAAAACATATCTGTGCTTTCACGCGTCAGCTTTCCATTCTGCAAGACGCCGGACTGCCGATTCTTCGCAGCTTGAAAATCCTGGAGAACAACCAGAAATCCGGCAAGCTGAAAAACGCATTGATGGATGTGTGCGATGAGATCGAAGGCGGTGCCACGCTTAGCGAGGCGATGGGGAAAAGCCCCAAGGTCTTCAGCCGCTTGTATGTGAACATGATCAAGGCTGGCGAGGCCGGTGGTGCGTTGGAAACGATTCTCCAGCGATTGGCGGACTTTCTGGAGAGTGCCGAATCGTTGAAACGGAAAGTCAAAGGTGCGCTGATCTATCCGGTGATCGTGATCACGGTCGCCATCGGCATTTTGACATTCATCATGTTGTACATCGTGCCGACATTCGAACAGATGTTCGAGGAATTCGGGCTCAAGCTTCCGGCACCGACCGTGTTGTTGATCGCGATGAGCAACTACTTGGCCAACTATTGGTTCTTGTTGATCGCCATGCCGGTGTTGCTGTTGATCTTTGTCAAGCTGGTTCGCAAGTTTCGGCACGGCCGGATGGGCTTTGACATGTTCATCATCAAAGTGCCGATTTTTGGCACGCTGATCGAAAAGAACATTCTTGCCCGCACCACGCGTACTTTGGGAACGCTGGTTTCCAGCGGTGTACCGATTTTGGAGGCGATCAACATCACGCGAGAAACCGCCGGCAACGGCATGTTCGAACGTTTGTTTACTCGCACCAATGAATCGATCCGCGAAGGCGAAGTGATCAGCAAACCGCTTCGCGAATACAGCGTGCTGGGTTTTCATCCCATGACCGCATTTTTCTGGGCGTTGTTTGGCTCCTTCCCCGGTATGTGTTTGATGTCGGTCGCGCTGACCGCCAAAGGCACCAAGATGGACGACGGAACGATGGTCCAAACGCTGACGTTTATCGCGTTGTATGCGATGGTTTTTGGTGTTGTGCTCGGCGAACTGTGGTATCTGACCAAAGTCAAAACACGTGTCGTGGATGACTTGGTCGTCAACATGGTCGACGTTGGTGAAGAAACCGGCGAACTGGACACCATGCTTTACAAAGTCGCCGATACCTATGACGAAGAAGTCCGCGTCATGACGGACGGCCTGACCGCGTTGATGGAACCATTGATGATCGTGTTCCTCGGCTTTGCGGTCGGCTTCATTGTGATCAGCCTTTTCATGCCGCTTGTCTCGTTGATCACTGGACTCAGTAACTAACTCATTGGCTCCACTTACTGATAAACAATCTGTCAACCGACCGCCCGGCGTCAGCTTGAACGCTGCGCTCGGAACGAATCCATCAACTCAATTGGTATGAACATGAATTCAACAGCAAGAACGCAACGGCCCCGACCAGGATTCACCTTGGTCGAACTGCTCGTGGTCATCACCGTGATTGGAATCATCGCCGGTCTCGCGATCCCAGCCGTGATGAAGGCCATGAGTTCCGCTCGCGTGTCAGGGATGCAGACCGAGTTGGAAAGCCTGAATCAAGGGATCGAGGCGTACAAGGAGAAGTACGGCGACTACCCACCGGACTTTTCCAACTGGAGCGTGGTCCAGCGGCATTACCTGAAGATTTTCCCCGACATCGATCAGGCGGAATTACTGCTGCTGTATCGCTTGTGTGACATCGTCCCCGACAACGATACAACGAACCAGCCGGGCGTATCGATGGGCGCCGCAGGCTACTTTTATGGCGCCAACGCAGCTCAGGACACCAGTACGTCAACTTGGGTCGGTCCCGTCATGGACCGCGCCGAAGCCTTGGTGTGGGCACTGGGCGGCTTCAGCAGCGACCCGCAGCATCCTTTCACCGGTACTGGCGGACCGTTGCAATTGATGCCCGGGATGACCGACCTCGTCGATCCGGCCAGCTACCACTACAACCCCACTCGTGACAACTTTATCGTTGAATTTGATCCGGCAAGGCTGTCGGTTGTCTCATTCGATCCGTCGGTCGGCGGGGTCTCGTTTGCGAATCGGACGCATACCAACGACGAGCCGACGGCGCAATGGGGCGGTGCATCGGCGCCGAATCATTTTCGGCCCGACCTGTTTCCGACCTATCAACTGTACAAGGATGCAAGTCCGGTCGTCTATTTTGACGCACGAACTTACGCGTACGGCGATGCACTCGCCTACAACGGTTACACGACGTACATCGACAGCAACAGTGACATCGATGGGATCCGGCCCGTCTACTCGACCATGGCCAATTTGGTCACACCCTCAGCGGGCGCTGCCGGGCCTTACACGGTTCCCGAATCGCTGCGGCTTTACAGCTTTATGAATGCGCGAACGTTTCAACTGCTCGGCCCTGGAATCGACCGTCGCTTTGGCGCAGTCACGGACAGTAGTAATGGCGCATCGCCGGAGAACCCTTCGGATACAGCCCCGACTTACTGCCAATATCCCTCTGGCAAGATGATCAACGCGACCGCCACGGCAACACCGACGGATCAGAGTTCCCTGTTTGTGCCGTCGGTGGATCGATTTGATTTGACGGCCGCGCCCGCCGCGATCAAACAGCGTGAAAATCACCTCGTGGATAACTTGGCAAACTTCTGCAAGACCTTTGGCGACAAACTTCAATGAGTGCGCACCACGTGAATCGAAACGATCGCCTCGCCTTTACGCTTGTCGAACTGCTGGTAGCGATCACGCTGATGTCGATCCTTGGCACGATGCTCTCGTACGCGCTGGCGGGGGCTCGCCAAGAGGCCCGCATCAAGCGTGCTCAGAGCGAAGTGCGGATGATCAGCCAGATCTTGCAAACCAAGATGAATGAGATCGTGATGTCGAAAGTGGAGTTGGTATACGCTCCGGTTTGCGATCCGAATTTGCCGGTCGGCGACCGGAACCGATTTGGTTGGGCACCTTCCAAGCCGATTGCCTCCGAGAGTAGCCGGCTGGTTTTGATGGCGCGCCGCGACTTGATGCGGTTGGTGATGCCGGAGTGCCGCGCCGACTTGATCTATCCACCGGCGAATCTTCACTTTCGATCGCGTCATCGTAATGCGGGATACGTATTGGCGAACAGTGCCAAGCTGCGAACGCCGTCGGCGTGGAACCGCATGAGATCCGTGATCGGACTTCGTTCCGCCGGTCAAGCCGACAACTATTACCAACTGGCCGGCAACGTCGGCTCTCCTTCGGAGAATGCAGGAATCGACAGTGCGATTCTTTACGGTACGAATGCCGATTACAAGGCTGCTCTGGATAGCGATACGCGGCTGGCACTCCGCTGCGCCGTCACCGATCATTCATTGGACTCGGCAGTACGAGTCAGCCGAGTGCCTGTACCTGATCTTGGCCAGTACGGATCTGTTCGGCGAGACAGCGATCGACAAAATCCACGCTCGCAGCATTGGCAATCTGGATGGTGACGACGTTCCCGAAATCATCGACCCCTGGGGACGTCCCTACGAATTCATTCGCGATCCAATCGGACTCGATACACCAACGATCAAGAATTACCGGCCCTCCGCCCCGGCTGCCGATCAATACCCGGTTGATCCTGATCCGCTCGATTTCCTGCTGGCCGACTGGCGCTATGCCACCGCCGTCCTGGAGTGGTAGCGCTCCGAGCCAAAGGTTCTATCCGATCTATTTGCCGCCCGTGGTGATCAGTGCAGGTCCGGATGGCGAATTCGATCTTCGTCGCACCTTCTACAACGATGAAAACGGCACTCCTCAGGGCGTCAACGACAACTACAGCACTGCCATCATTACCTGGGACCCCGAGTGATATCGCACGCTGTATCCTGCGGTGAATCCCAATCGAAGTCCGACCGGCGCTGCGTTGCCGTATCGCTTTCCGGATCCCTTCTACAACGTTTCCGCAGTCGCCCTACAACGCCGGCACAGCGCCGCCGTACGAAATCACCAACAGCGACCTGGGCAAGGTCGACTTGGCCAAGCAGGGCGGTCGGGTGAAGCGCGAGGGATTGGGCGGCTTCATTGACACCGATGGATACGACGCTTCCGCCGATAACATCACGTCACTGGACGGAGGCTTCTGATGAAGATGCAATCGATCAAGTCGCGAGTTTCGGCCGCCTTCACGCTGGTGGAAATCATGGTGGCGTTGACGATCGCTTCGGTGCTGACGGTGATTGCCCTGCCGTCGGTGAAAGAAGCGCTGCGTCAGAACGTGACGGGACGTTCGGCGTCGCTGGTCAAAGGTGCGTTCATCAACGCGCGAGCCCAAGCGATCCGCAGCGGTCGCCCCTTTGGTTTGGTGATCGAACGTCAACGCCGCAGCGTTGGCGCCGGCACGCCCGATCAATTGAATTTCACGGCGGCCAATTACGCGACGCGTTTGTATTACGTGCAAACGCCGATCGCCTACCGCGGCGATACCCAGAGTGCTTATGCCTATCCGTTTGATGACGTGGCAAACAGTTCGACGCCCAAATTCTTTATTCCCTCCGTCGACGCCGCGTTGCTGTATGCGGCGGCCCAACAACGCAAGGCAGCCTTGCGGATCATCAACGTTGGCACGCGAATGGCTATTGGCGATAGCGGACGCATTTTTACGATCACAGGGCTGGAAGCCGTCAACACACTTGCGGGACGGATTTCCGGCGCTTCAGCAAGCTGGGCGGCCGTCCCCGGAACGATTGTCAGCTTCAACAATTTGGACGTCGAACCGACGTTTCGTGTGGCCGGCAACCACGTCCCGCAACAGCCGTATCCCTTCGAGATTCTGTCGCTACCGATACGGGCGCCAATGAACCCCGTGAACCTGCCAGGCAAAACCGTGATCGATTTGTCGATCTCCGGTCCCGCTTCGAACCCGGTTGCCTTTGGGACTCAAGCGATTGTTGACGATACGACCGTGCCGGCGGGCTATGAGTTCAACGACGTGATTGTGATGTTCGCCGGCGACGGACGACTGGACAGCATCTATGCCGATTGGGAGGACTCGTTTTCAGCAAGCGGATTTTCCCTGCAGCGTCTGATCCCGGGTGGCACAGTCTCGTTTGCGGTCGGATACGTGGACGGCATCGTCGACAACATCGAAGACATTGCGCCGCTATCCCCAGTTCGTTCCCAACACGGTGTTCCCCAGCGGCGCGACGGATCCTCCGCTGGCAACCCCGCCACCTCCTGCACCGTTTGAACTGATTGGCAAGACGCCGAACTTTGCCAACTCCGAGTGCGCATGGGTGGGGATTCGTCCACTCAGTGGCGCGATCCAGCTTGCATCGCTCGCGTCGCAGCCAAAGCTAGCCGACCTTGTGACTTACTACCAATTCGGTCCGCCGGCCAATCCGACATCTCGCCAGATCGTCAACGCTCGGCTGCTGCAATCGCGTCGGCTCTTATCTGCTGGAGGCTCGCAATGACAAAACACTCCTACTCAAGCGAAGTGGCTTCAAACTTTGCGGCTTGCGGACGCTTGTTGATGAAGGACTGCCAACCTGAATCATTCTCCCTTTGGGAGAGTCGGGCTCTCAGGCCCGGAGAGGGGCAATCCGGCTCGCACAGGTTTGACGTCTACCAAACCCAGGAAAACCCTCCCCGGGCTGACAGCCCGACCCTCCCGCTGCGCGGGAGGGTGATTCAAGTCCGGTCGCCCGCAAAATCACGGCGCGGGCTTTCGCTGATGGAAGTCTTGTTTGCGATCGGTGTTTTGACCGTTGGAATCTTGGGCATCGCATCGGTCTTGCCGGTCGCGACCAGCAATGCGTCCAAGACCCTGCAGCGCGACAAGGGTATCGAAGAGGTCAGCAACCGCATCGCCAGCGACATCGCGAGGATTGGCGATCAATTGGATTCGATCATTTTGGCGAACAATTCTCGGTCCGCGTTCGACAACGCCGGTCCAAGCTTTCATCTTCGATTCCTTGAACGTGAACTCGATTCGACACAAGACGCGATTTGCATCGACCCTTGGTTTCTGACCGCCGCGGACAACTTGCGTCCCGACAACAACCCGATGCCCGATACGACGCGAAACGGTTACGACCGGACCCAGTTTCCCTGCTACGATGCTCGCTTCAATCCGTTGTTGTCTCCGTCGGAACAGATCAGCGCGTCCGGTCCATGGCCGAATACACGGGACATTTGGTTGACTCCCCGATTCACACGCGTTGCCATCCCGCGTTCGGGAACCACGGCTGCTCCATCGTTCCAAGCGATGCAGAGCGGCGCCCGCGAAGCCGATAATTTGTCACTCTTCCAGCCGAAGGACACAACGTTGCCGCCCGGCTTGTTTGTACAAAAGGCATCGCAAAGCCGCAGCTTGACGAAAACCAGCGTCAGCGGGCGTTACTCGTCGATGGTGATGATGAGTCGCAGCGCACCAGGCAGCAATGTCTTCCAGACGGCGATTGTCACCATGCTTGACCGTGAGGTCGTGATTGTACGTGGAGGCGGACCGCTTGCCTTTCAATTAGCACCTTATACGGCCGCTGCACCCGATGCGATCAATCCGGCCGACGATGAATTGACGTACGCCGATGAAGTGATGGGCTACGTCACGTTCGCACCACGTCCTTTCATTGGCGGCGGGGGTGGCGAATTCGTCTACAAGCACAGTTCGGCGATGTCGCCCAAGATCCGTTCGGGCGATTGGCTGATGCTGGCCAGGCAAGAGTACGGCGTCGGCGGTACGGCGCTGGAAGTCAAGTATGCCTGGTATCAAGTCCGATCGGTCGTGCAAAAACCGACTCTGCAGGACGGCGGGACCACTTTTGAAACTCGCGTCTCGGTACGCGGACCCGATTGGGTGTTTCATCCCCGTCAGGTCTTGGTGCAGGGGCTGGGATACGGTCCGCCCTACACGGCAACGAACCCGCCCACCGCGGCCAATCCACCCACTTACGATATCACCACCACCCCTGCTGATCGGCGTTTCGGCACGATCGTTGTCCTGATGCCAAAGGTTGTCAGCGTTTACCAAACCACAACACGACTCTGATGTCCCGTTCACCTCGCACGTCTCTTCTCTTCTCAATGGTGCTCAGCGGTTTCGATTCTTCGCTCCACTGTCACAGGAAAACAGCCATGTCTTACCAACAACGCCAGCCAAATCGCGGCGTCATCTTACTGGTCGTCCTGGGCATGCTCTCGCTATTTAGCGTCCTCGTGGTCAGCTACGTCGTCTTCAGTTCCCAGATGGCCGACACATCCTTCGCCTCCAGCGAAAAGCGGCTCAAGGCACTGCCGGCCGAACCGGTGTTTGATGATGCGATTCTTAGCCTGATCGTGGGCACCAACGATCCCAAGTCGGCAACGTTCGGTCACAGCATCATGGAAGACATTTACGGCACGGATGGTTTTGCCATGCGAGTGGGACACCGCCGCATCGGAGCGACCAATACGAATCAGGTTCCCAGCAACGCTTTGAACCAGGATCTCGTCAGGGGTCGCTTGCTGCGGCCATTGGATGCCAATGGGAAACCGCTCAGTACGCTGTTTAAGCTGCCCACCAATGCTGCGCTTTGGCACGACAACGGCCCCGGCACCATTTCAGGATACACGCCACGGTTTCTGGATCCTGCGGATTCCGCCTATCCGTCGCCGGATCCGAAGTATCCATATCCCAACAATCCTCTGACCATTCCCCCCGATCCCAGCATCTTTCGGGTGGCCCTGGACGACGTTTTCGCAGGGCGTTCGTTGACGTTTACCGAGGGGCCACTTTACGGCGTCACCTTTCGCGTGGTCCGTTCTTTCGGCGTTGGTAACACCGGAAATGTCATTGAGCTTGGCTTGGCAGGGAGTTTGGTCATCGATCTGTCTGAACTGCCGACAGAGGAACTGACCGTGGAGGGGGTGAAGCAGCCGCTGTATGTCACCGCTGCCGTGGCGCCCAACCGGTTACTTTATGACGCAGGCGACGACGATCTGCCCGGACGTGGGCTTTTTGACGACGACAACAAAAACGGAGTGGATGATTTTGGCGAGCTGGGTTACCCCGGCAGCGATGACATCGGCTACCGCTTCATTATCAATGGCCAACCGTTCAATGGCCGCGGCCAAAATCCGTCCGGGCAGACGGGGTTGAGAAGGATGCCGCCCATCAACACAGCGGGGGGTCCCTACGACGAACTTGACGAATTTGCCGACATCGAATTGCAACCCAATGCCCGGCTGATGGGCACGCAAGTCGCCAGCAACAGCGGCTTCGATTACCCGGAACCCGATGAACAATGGGACGCTGCTGATTTCGAGAATTGGTTTTTGGCTTGGCAACCGAGCGACCATCGTCGCTCGCTGGCCGCTCATGATTCGCTGCCAGCAAATCATGCGGAGCAGTTCTCTCTTTACTCGGATGCGGACTTGAAACGGCAACTGGGCCAACGCATCATCCCCTCCTTTCACCGCCCGGCAGTCATCAACTACCTGATGAATGCTCCCATCCGTATCAAGAACGATCCGGTGGCGGGCGGGCGAACGTTTGCACAGATGATCACGAACTTTCAAGCGATGAACAGGGACAGAGACCGCTTGGTCGTGTTGATTCAGCGGTTACGTCGGGCGACGATGCGGCCGTTGAACTTCGATCATTTGTTTTTCCGTCCTGACTACGCCAACAACACGACCAGCGGATTTATCGAAGCCAGCGACCTGAACTTTGACCAGAATCCGTATGACGGAGCTCCGGGATTCAGCGGCTCGAACCCGACGCCCATCGCCAGCGAGATCATCCAGACCGATTCATCGGTCGCACCGGATATCTTGATGGAGCAAATCAGGCGACTTGCCGTGTGGTTGATCAACGGTCCCTGGGATGTTGATAACGACAACGACGGCATCCCCGACAGCTTGTGGGTCGACTTCAACTTACCACCGGTACAAGCCCCCGATGGTCGTTGGATCAAGCCGATGATCGCGCCGCTGATCGAAGATCTGGACGGCAAGATCAACGTGAACGCAGGGGGTAACTACAACCAATTGCTGACTCAGTTCTTCCCGGCTGCGAACCCGCTTGGCTTCGCAGCACCCGGTACCGGTCCCGAAACGAGTTATTTCAATGCGATGAGTTCACTGAGTGTGTTTGGTCGTGGAGGCGGGGTCGGCCCTGCCGAGATCGATTTTTCACACCTGTTCGACGAGTTGAACGGAACATCCAAACGCCCCTTCGCTCACTCGCAATTGACGCTGGCAATTCCGTACCCGTACCCCCCATCGACGCCGCAGGTCGAGAGCGTCTTGCTGACTCGATACGGAAATTTGTTCAGTGCTCGTTATGGTGGACAACCCTACAACTACAGCCCGCCCTATCCAACTTTCTTCCAATCGTTCGCGCATTTACCCGGTTCAGATTTGCTCCCCGCCGCTAGCCCTCCCGGGCCGCGCCCCGATCCAGATCCCCAAGTCGACTTGCTGAGTCGAGTTCCATTTCCTGCACGGTTGGATTTGCACACCGCCTTTGCGCCGATGGGTCGACCGATTGACATTTCGGGCCGATCGCAGGTTCGCAAGGACCGATATGGCAACCAGCGGTTTTCCAACATGGCGACTCCTACGACGTTTCCATGGCTGAATGAGCTGGTCAACACGCCCTACGAGGCCGGCATTGATCGTCCCCGCGGCGACGACAAACCATTCACTGCTGACGAATACCACGACTTCGTTAGCGGCGGCGAACTTGCCGGCCGGCTGACTCAATTGCTCGGCGACGCAGCGGACGCCAATGAAGCGTTGCGACGCCTGCTGACGACTGAAAGCCGTTCGCTGGAGTCACCGGAATTGGTTGGCGAGCATGACATCATCCACTTGATCGCCTCAAAACTCGCGGCGACCAGTCCACAAGTGAATCTTGATCGGATGCTGGCCGTGGAGCTTCGCAAGGGATCGAAGTTGAATCTGAATCGCCCGCTCGGCAACGGCATCAATGACAATAGCGCGACGACCGACTTCAGGACCGACGAGACGTTCGAGACCGAAACACAATTGAACGCCGCGGCAAATTTGAACTATGCCAACAATCGGAGAGCGAGAGAAACCGCATTTCCAAAAATTGCCGGCCAGTACACCACTCAAGCGACCGTGCCGGCTCGCTACACCGTCAATCGATACGACCTGAAAAGTCCGCTCACGCAAGATGAATACAATGGCATCGATGTCAATGGAAATGGCATTCTGGACGCAAGTGAAGGCAGAGACTTTGACGGTGATTCAATTCCTGACCGCATCGCCACCGGTGGTGAGTTATTGGCCCGTCATTTGTACTGCCTGATGTTCGGCCTGATCGCCGACACCAGCGGTGGTGATTTGGTTCCGGACTTTCCTTACCCAGCAGGTTTCACCACCGACGCAGCGGACACCGCGATTCGCAATGGCTATGTGGCCCGTCGGATCGCTCAATGGGCCGTCAACGCCGTTGATTTCCGAGACACCGACGTCAAATGCACTCGCCTGCGTTACGACCCCAATCCCTTTGACGCGAACGGTTTTGATCTGGGAATTGCCCAACAAACAACGGTTTGGGGCATGGAACGGCCCGAAGTGGAGATCACGGAAACCGTGGCGTTTCACGACAAGCGTCTGAAACGGAACCTGGAAAAGCAACCGGCCGATCCGATGGATCCAGACAAGAAGACTGCCGACGGCGAGTTGCAGGTGGACACGATCACGCCCCCGGACATGGATGATCCTGATAGCGACATGGATCAGTTTCGGATTCCCGAGCCGAGTGCTTATGTCGAAATCCACAGTCTCCGATCGCCAATCACGGGCAGCGGCGATGAACAAGATAGCTATCCGCCCGAATTGTATAAGGATACCGGTGCCGCCGGGAGCCCACAGCCCAAGCTGGATTTAGGACGCATCGTCGGCAGCGGTGACTTGAGAAGCCCCGTTTATCGATTGGCGGTCGGACAAGCGACCGGTGGCGAGCGAGGAAAAAGTACGCGTTGGAACTTCGATGCCCAACGCGTTGGTGGTCAGTTGGTTGCCACGAACGGCCGGTCAGAAGAACTGGATTATCTGACCACGCCGGCGATCGACTACACCGTGGCCGCCGACGTCAACACCGAAGTCGACACGTGGAAGAAAGCAACCAAACACGCAGCCGAAGTCAGGCACAGTTTGTCGGCAAGCGGTGAATACGTCACGATCGCGGATGATGATTTTGATCCGAGAAATGACGCTGGCAGTGACTCCCGCATTCGCCTGGAGCGTTTTGTGTGGTTCACCAGGGAATCGACATTGAAACCTGCGGCCAACCTGAATGTGATTTCCAACGCAGCCAGCGGTATGCGGCTGGGCAATATTTTCTACAACAAGAACGACTTGGAGAATCCCAATGATGGCGATGATCCGGACAACGCCGCGCCGGAACTGGCACCCGGTCAATACGCCATCATCGGTCCACGCGAGGAGACTCGCTTTGGCCAGTCAAAGGGAAGCGGCTCGCGCCGTTTCCCTACACTCCCGTTGAGCATCGGCTGGAATTCCAGCATCAAGTTGTTGGCGGTAATGATGAGTTTCGACTCGACATGTTCGACTTCGCGGCAACGACGCGCCGGCCCCGGTATCTGGGCGAGCAAGCAGATTACGATGTCAACACGGTTGTTCCGATCTTGTGCCAGTCGTTGTACCCACATGAGGTGATTGCCGCGCGAACGGACTGGGGAGTTACGTAGGCACATTAACGAACAATGCGCCCGAAGAACGCGTCGACATGGGATTCAACATCAGTGCGCCCGAAAGCGGCGCGAGCTATTACCAGGCGCCCACGCATCGCATCGCAACCATGGCTGGCCGGTATCCACTGTTGGACGGTTATCGAGATTACGACAACGACAACGGATACCATCCTGATGTGCCGCTGGATCACCAGGCCGGCGCGCCAATGGAAATCAACAACTGGAATGCGGTTGGAACTCACCAAGAAGCACGCACCGTGTTCCTGCAACGCTTGGCCGACCCCTCGTCGCCATGGCATCCCATCGACAATCCTTACCTGACGATGGACTTCATGCCGATCGATCTGACCACGTTCAATGGCGAGCACGATGTGCGAGAGCAGATTGATCGTCGAGGTGATGGCAATCTCGATACCGTTGACGACAAATCCACCTACGCCAATGGTGATTTCGAACCGAAATTGAAGTTCGATAGTCGCCGCAAGATTCCCGACGTGACGCGTGATCGGACGATCACGGTTCTGATGCCGAACGTCAACCCGCCAGCCAGCCCCGGTCAGGAAATCGACAACTATGAACGCGTGATCATGGCAAAACGTTCGGCGATGAGTGCCTCGGCTAGCGTCCTTCGCGACCCGGGCGAGAGCGCAGGCGCCAATGCGCATTGGCCGTTCAGCCTCGGATCGCATTGGACCAATTTCAGTGAGACCGCTTCGCCCAACACGAGCTACGCGTCCGGACGAACCTTCGATAACACAGGGGATGCGTTCCGTCAGACTCTTGGCTTCGTCAATCGTGAGTACGGGAAACCTGTCCGTAGCGATTCGAAACGCGTGCCTTTAGGTGCGGGGACACCGGACGAAGTCATGCTGTCAGCGATTGCCTGGCCCAATCGAGAATTTCAATCACCATTGGAATTGATGAATGTGCCAGCGGTTTCGCGAACAGGTCTGTTGCCCACCTTTTCACCCGGCACGATTTTGCAAGACGGCGACAAGCGTGAGATCCCCGTTCACTTCGATCACTTGCTTGGTTTCAATGCGAAGTACGCTGACTATCGCGGGACGGACGAGTCGAACCTGACGACTCCCGCAGCGAACGTCCGTGATTGGCAGAGCAATTGGGATGACTTGACGGGCCAGCGCGCTGGATTTGAACAGATCTTTGACTATGTCGATACCGGACCGGTCTGGTTTGACTCCAAACGCTGGTTCGAGCCGAATCAGGTTTCATTCCTGCAGGGCGATCCCGGCGATTCCAACGTGCTCACGGCTCGTGACAACATGTTCAATCGAGTGGTCGAGACGCTGCAACCACCATTCAATTACATCAGTAAGCACCGCACACCGGGACGCGTGAACTTGAACACGACCCCCGACTACCTTCGTCGCGGCAGGCTTATTCGAAGCGATCTTCCCGCCGCCGACAAACGCTGGCGATCCAAATCCGGCGGACTTCTTCTTGGATATTGGAGAGGCTCCCGAGACACCGGCAACCATTGGTGCGGGGCCGATCAAGAGCAACCTGAATAATGATTCCGTCAATGGAAACGGGTTCACCTCTGAATTTCTCAGTTCCAGCTTGTACGGCAATGGCTCCGTCTATCGCTCATTGGCCTGGGGTATTTCGACGGCCTATGAGTTGGACAAGAGTTATGGTTCGCCGGCCGTGATGGGGGAAGTCGAATCGTTACGAGACGACGGTCGATACGAATTTTGGTCGATCGTTCAAGGCCTTCATCGAAAGCCGACGCGGCTACTCCAGCACGGCTCGTGGCAGCTGGCCTGTTCTTCGGCAATCCGATGTTGGACTGGAGATATCCGACGCAGTTTGCGGGCGTTTTCGCTCCGGCCCGCGCCGCGTCGGTGCCCAGCGTGCAGCGGTTCATGCGGACCGAGTCTGCCAAAGGTGTTGGCGTTCGTCGTCGGACGCACGACATGTCTTTGTTGCGTCCGCATCCGGATTTTGATCTTCGCACCAGTTTTGCGACCGACGCCGATCGAAATAACTACCTCTCCGATCAGACCGATTCTTCGTACTCGCTGAAAGTCGAGGAGGAACCTGCCGGTTGGATGCCGCTGGATCTGACGACGCCACCAGAAGTCGTTGATTTGAGAATGCCGTTGGTCAACACCGGATTGTTCGAGCGTCCACAGGCGGAATTGCATCAGAACTTCCGCAACTTGGACCGCGATGCGTTCTTCCGACATCAGAACGCGGCGCGGCTGGCCAACATCACCACGCATCACAGCAATGTCTTCATGGTGCGTCTGACACTCGGCTACTTTGTTGTCGACCCAACCACAGGGTCGGTCAACGCCGAGTACGTGACCGAGACCGGCGGCAATTTGCGTTCCAAAGCAACTTACATCGTCGACCGCTCCATTCCAATCGGTTTCCTGAGAGGAATGGATGTCAATGCGATGAATACCGTGATCTACTCGTCGATCGAAGAGTGAAGCATGAAACGCACCGCATCTGCAACGAACCTGCTATCCGGCTTCACGATCGTAGAAGTCATGATCGCATTGGCTGCGTCGTTGCTGCTGATGGTCGGTCTGACACGTGCCTATAAACTGATTGGCGACCGCATCACCGAAAGCCAGTCAAAGCTGCAGTTGAGTTCGACGTTGCGTGATGTCGCTCTGCGGATTCGCGATGAACTGGGCCGGACGACCAGCGATCTGACGCCGCCCGGCAAGACTTCCAACGGTGATGGGTACCTGGTTTACTACGAAGGACCCTTCTCCGATGCAACCACGACTCTGGGAGACGCGCCGCTGGCTCCGCCACTGGTTCCCGAGCCGATTCCAGATTATTACCCGACCAGTCGCTTTGGCGACATCGACGACTACTTGGCGTTCACCGCGCGGGCGGAGCCAGGCAGTCCCTTTATGGGGTTCATTCCCAATGGCGTGTTGATGGCACATCGGTTTGCCGACGGCACCATGACCGCGGCGGAGATGGCGAATTACGACATCAATGAAACGACGCGGTTGGTGCCGTTTTATTCCAATCAGGCCGAGATCGCTTATTGGCTTTCGCCTCGATGGTCGCGAACGCCAACGGGAGATATCGCTTACGAGCCCGGCAGCGGATACCCGTTGTATCCGGACACGAACGGCGATCAATTGCCCGACCGTCTGGATTTACGTCGACGAGTTTTGTTGATTCGCCCCGACTTGAACATGAAGCCGTCGCGAATGGCTCAAGTCAGCGGTGATCCGGTGACGACGACCGTTGATTGGCACACGCCGCAGTTGCCCATGCTGATCCCCACGACGTCCGGATTAAAGATTCGGCGATTGACCAGTTTGGGCGGAAACCAGCGTTTCTTTGATGGCTCCACCGCATTGGCCGCGCCGGGCGATTGGACGGTGAATATCAATTCGATTGCGCCCAGTTGGCTGTGCGGTCTGGCCCGCATGCAGCAGGTGATGGACCTGTCGCTCAGCCGCGTCAACGACACGTGGTCAACACCGCGAGACCCCAGCGTTGCGGCGACGGCGGGGTCGACCTACGGGATGCCGTCACCGATCGTTCAAGCGAACTCGTTGTCTGAATTGGCTCGCCCGGAAAACCGATTCGCACACGTTCGGATTCCCGAATCGATCGTCAGCGGGAACGGCAACGGATCGACGATGCCGCAAATCGCGCTCTCGCCACCGCACCCCTATTTGACACTTCGGGAAGCCCAAGCGAGCACAAACGATCCAATTTTCCCAAAGCAAGCTGACAACGGAGCCTCGGGGTCTGGAACACTACCACAGTTCTTCTACGGTCGCTTCACCTTGGTCGGGTTCCTGCGACCCGAATTCAATCTGGCCGACACCATCTCGGATACTGCTGCTGGTGGATCCGGGACAGCCGCTGTCAATCGCGGCGCATCGGATGTGGTTGCCTCCGATCTATTGGGTTTTGACCTACAGGCGTATGATCCCTCGGCGCCCAAGTATATTTGGGTCGGGCCCGATGGAACATCAGGGACGACAGGCGACGACGACGTCGACGGCGACGGCGGGGCATTCGACTTTGATGAACTCGGCTTCTCAGGTTCCGATGACGAGTTGGTCACGCTGGACGAACTGCGATCCCGGGAGGTGCTGTGGGACGCCGACAACCTCAATGGTGGTTCCGTCGATGATAGTGGGGTTGTTCTTGACAACGCAAAAACGGTCTTCCACCTGGTGGATCGCGGCGATTTGTCGATTTGAACTACACACGGCTGCCGGGCGGCGCGATGAAAGGTTTTATTGATCCGTCCCAGCCACCGGATGGGGATACGCCACCGGCGGCCAGGAGGGTCGAGTTGGCCGGAACCATCAGCGGACTGGAACTGCCCTTTAATTTCCCAAACTCGTGGGAACGTGCTGGTCGATTTGTGATCAACCGCGGAGGTAGTGCCACCTTGTCATCGTTTTACCAGCCAGTCTTCGATACCTGGACTGACAACTACGGCCGAGATGAGTTTGACCAAGAGGCGCATCGATGCCGGCCTCGGCCACCTTGCCTTTTGGTGCCGTGTCGACCTTCTACTACGAAAGATTCAATGGAAACGAGGTCGCGCGAAGTGTTCAGTATCGTCAGTGGTCCAACCAGGCCGGCGTGAGTACCGATCCTGGGTTTGCCGGACAAGACGCTGGCAACACCATCGGGTCCTTGACCGGTTCGACAACACCGATCCCGTCAACGCCGCCGATCCAAGAAAAGCTCCGCGCGTTGAAGATCACGATTCGCGTGTTTGATCAGTCCGCCGGTCAAATCCGCCAGCAAACATTGATCGAAGATTTTTAGACGTTGGTTTTGATTCGATGTTGCCGCACGCTGCGTTCAGTCACCGCCACCGGCCGCAATGGTCGTCTTTGCTGGTCTGCGTTGCGGGGCTATTGCGTGGTGGAGCACTGATACGTGGTCAGGCAAGCGATGACCAGGGACCTGCACCGGACGCAATCGCGGCACTGCGCGAGGCCTTGGTAGCGAATTCATCGGACCTGCAAACGCAACTCGCCGATGCCGGGATTGTTCGGGTCGATCGACTACGTTTCGACAGATCAGCCGCCGTGATTCTGACTTACGGGGCCGACAACGAGCCGGGCCAAGCCGGCGATGGACGACAATCTCGACACGATCATCGACAACTGCCTCGGAGGTCGGAGCCGTGGGCAGCGACGACCAATGTCTCGCCCCCTGGGATCTGTCGTACGCTACGGCAAGTCAACAAGATGGCACCGTCACGATCAGCCGGGGCACCTTCATGTCGGTCGACGATGATTCCGGGGCTGTCGACGACGATCGCTTCTTACTGCACGGTCGAAGTGGTAGCTCAGATTGGACATGGATGGTTGATAACCACGAAGTGGTTCGAAGAAATTAGCCGGGGGTCAGACTGGTGAGCATCCAGCGAACCAGACGCCACCCCGGATTTGAAGCGTTCACCCGAGTCATTCGGCCAGCGGCCGGCGGCGACGCCGCCGGCCGATGGCGAATGAAAAACATTTCGTGCGGCCTCTTCCGGGGGTATCACCAACTTCGCGAAGGCTCGTTTGTTCAACCCCCGGCTAATTTCTGCGACCACTTCGCGGTCGTTGCTCGCGGACCGTCGTATCCTAATTGCACAGCGCCAGTTTTGCGTTAGCCCGGTTTTGTGGCGGGGAAAACGGCGGCTAACGCCGTGCGGCTGATTAAATCGGCACGCCGCTAACGCGTGGCGGCTGATAAAAGCGGCGCTGTCCAACTAAGCATCGTGCGGAAAACAAGAGTCGTATTTTGCTCCGCAAAATAACGGGTGAGACGTGATTTCGCGGAGCGAAATACGACATTAAATAGACGCACGATGCTAAGCTGGACGGCCTCTAAACGCATCGATCGATCAGTTCTTTTCTGGCCGGTTTGCCGGTACAACAATCATTGACCAAGTGTTTATCGATCCTTGTCCTTTCGGAGCCACTCTGATGCTGCCGCTTGCTGCACGTCTGAGCCCTTGTTGCTGTCTTTGCTTGGCGTTCGCGTCGGCCTGCTTTGTGAATGCCCAAGAGGTCATTCCAAATACTCCGCCGGTCTTGCTGCAAATGATTCGTGACGCGTCGGTTCAAGGCGAGCTGAAACTCGATTCATCACAACGCGCTCAAGTCGTCCAGGCGTTGAAAGCGGTCGATGGTCGCTGGTTTCGCTCCCGGAACTTGCCTGCGGAAAAACAACAAACCGAAATCACAACGCTGACAACAGAATTGCATCGCAGCTTGACTTCGATCTTGGATCCAAAGCAACAGGAACGGCTGGCCCAACTGGAGCGGCAAGCCTTGGGAACGAGAATGCTAACCCGCCCGGATGTCGCGCAGGCTTTGCAGATTTCGGTATCGAAACGAAGCGAGATCAATGACGCTTTCGCGGAAACCGACCGACGTTCGTCCGAATACCAAAAGCAATTGCAGCAGGGCGAACTGAAGGCGTCCGATGCAGAGCGGAAAATCGCGGATTTGAAGAAAGACGAACAAGCGCTCCTGCTGAAAAATCTGAGCGACGAACAACGAGCAAAGATTGGCGGTTTGGTTGGCAAGCCGTTTGACTTCTCGAAAGTGACGCGATCGCTACCGTTGGCCCCCGAAATCACCGACCGCGGCGTCACCTGGATCCAAGGCGGACCGTTGAAACTGAAAGACCTGAAAGGCAAAGTCGTGGCGGTTCACTACTACGCGTTCCAGTGCATCAATTGCCAGAGAAACTTGCCGCACTATCGTGCCTGGCACCGGGACTACGGCGATAAGGGACTTGTCGTGATCGGTATCCAAACGCCCGAAACATCGGCTGAAAGAAAACTGGATCGTGTCGCAGCGGCGGTCAAGAGTGACGGGATTCAATACCCCGTGATGCTGGATTCGGATTCGGCCAATTGGCAAACCTGGGGCAACACGATGTGGCCGACGGTCTACCTGATCGACAAGCAAGGTTTTTTGCGCCGCTGGTGGCCAGGCGAACTGAATTGGCAGGGAACACCGGGCGAACAACAGATGCGTGAAACGATTGAGCAGCTGCTGGGCGAAGACGCATCGTAAGGACTTGTCCCTCTGGGCATTGTCTCTCCATATCTCACACTGGCTCCCTTCTCCCCGAAGCGGGGCCAGTGGAGCCAGAATTCATTTGTAAGACTTGTGTAGAGGCCCCAAGTCCTCTGGCAGAGTCGCACCTCTCAGGCCCGCAGAGGGCCCTCCGTTTTCCCACGTTCCATCCGCTCACGCAGTTCCTTGCAGGCGTCAGCCGGGTTGCTGCACATCGAGCAACTGACGCTGCCGTCTTCGTTGCGGGCGTTGTTCAAGCCGCCACAGGAACCTGCGATCGGCTGGCGGCCGAAGATCACGCCGATCGCCATCGCACCGATCAGAACGGCAAACACACCGAACGCCAAAATCATAACCGGTACGGCGCCGCCCCGTTGCGGTGGGGCAGCGGAAGCGGCGGGCGGTTGAACAGTGCTCTGGATGTACTTTGCTAGTGAGCCGGAAGCGGAGAGCTGAAACCCATCATCGGTTCGACGGACCAACAACACATCGATCGATTCCCGCTGGGCAAATTCAAGCCCAGCCTGCGGTCCAAGCACATTGATCGCGGTCGCCCAAGCATCGGCCGCCATGCAGGAATCGGCAACCACGGTCACCGACGCCAAGTCATGCTCAACGGGCTTTCCAGTCCGAGGGTCGATGGTGTGCGAGTATCGTTTCCCGTCGATCTCAAAGAAAATGCGATAATCGCCGGAGGTTGCCATCGAGTTGCCAGCGGCGTCCAGGGCGTGGGCGATCATGACCGGCATCCTGGGCGGCGTCGGGCATTTGAATGCCAACCTTCCACGGTTGCCCGTCCTTGTCGCCCGAGGTGCGGACTTCGCCTCCGATTTCGACGAAACACGTTCTCAGCCCCACTGCGATTGAGCAAATCAACCAGGCGGTCCACACCGTGACCCTTGGCGATTGCGGAGAGATCGATCTTCAACCCGGGGACCGATTTGCGGATCGCGGGGGGATCAAGCCGTACGCTTAACTTCCGGTAACCGACCGACTCGCGCAGCGTCGACAGTTGATCATCGCTGGGAATTTGTTTGCTTTTCGGATCCGGACCGAAGCTCCAGGCGTTCACCAAGGGGCCAATCGTGACGTCGAAATGCTCCGTCTGTCTGCTCCGACAGATGCTGGGCAAAGGCGACCACTTCCGCCGTTTCTTTGCTCACGTCCAACCACTCGGTCGACAGCGAAATCGTTGAATCGAGCTGACCTCGGACGATTTCAGGTAGGTCGACATTTGGTCGTTGACCCGCCGCAGTTCGGCATCGATTGCAAAGGCCAGGTCGCCAGCTAAAGGTGGCCCAGCAAAGACCTTGACCATGTAGGTCGTGCCCATCGTGCGACCGGTGATAGGTCTGCAGCGGGGGCGTGTCGGCAAGCGACTCGTCGGATAACGCCGCCGACGAGATCAGACAGCAGAGGAGAGCAAGCGAAAGTCGAAGGTGGTTGCTCATGGCGGATTTCGTGTTTCGTCGCACTCTCCGCAGCGGATCGTTCGCCCGCGGAGCGGGGGACGACGACCCCGAGTTATGCTAAACCGAGCACGGAGTGCTCGGCGACAATGCACAACCGAGCACGGAGTGCTCGGCGGCAATGCACAACCGGGCACGGAGTGATCGGCAATTAACCACCGAAGTCGTCGTAGGCAATGTTCTCAGGTTCGACACCCAAGATCGTCCAGCATCTTGAACACCGCTTGATTCATCATCGGCGGCCCGCAGATGTAATACTCGATGTCTTCAGGCGCCGGATGCTTGCTGAGGTAGTTGTCAAGCAAGACTTGATGAATGAAACCTTGACGTAGCCGTCCCAGTTGTCTTCCGGCAACGGTTCCGAAAGAGCGATATTGAACTTGAAGTTCGGGAACTCTTTTTCGATTTCGCGAAAGTGATCGATGTAGAACAGCTCTCGCAGGCTTCGACCACCGTACCAGTAGGAAACCTTACGATCGGTCTTTTGCGCTTTTGAACAGTTCGAAGATATGACTTCGCAGCGGTGCCATGCCGGCACCACCGCCGATGTAAACCATTTCCGCCGCCGAATCCTTGATAAAGAATTCACCGTAGGGACCGCTGATCGTCGCTTCGTCACCCGGCTTGAGGTTGAAGATCCAACTGCTCATTTTTCCCGGCGGCACATCCGGCATCCGCGGCGGCGGGCTGGCGACGCGGACGTTCAGCATGATGATGCCTTTTTCCCCGGGTAGTTCGCCATCGAGTAGGCCCGCACGACTGTCCTCGTCGACCTTGGACGACATACCGCCAAACATTGAACTTGTCCCAGTCGTCGCGATACTCCTCTTCGATGTCAAAGTCTTTGTAGTACACGGTGTGGGGTGGGCATTCGATCTGAATGTAGCCGCCTGCCTTGAAAGTCGACTTCTTCGCCCTCGGGCAATTCCAGAATCAATTCCTTGATGAAGGTCGCCACGTTCTCGTTGCTGCGGACCGTGCAGACCCATTTCTTGGTGTCGAAGGCTTCCGGCGGGACCTCGACGACCATGTCTTGCTTGACGGCGACCTGACAACTGAGGCGTTCGCCTTCGGCAGCTTCTTTCTTGTTGATGTGATCGCGCTCGGTCGCCAGAATCTCACCACCGCCTTCGGTAATCTTGACTTTGCACTGAGCACAGGTACCACCGCCGCCGCAGGCACTGGAAACAAACACGCCGGCATCGGCCAACGCACCGAGCAACTTGCCGCCGGCCGGGACCTCAATCTCTTTCTGATCGTTGATCAAGATCTTTACCGGTCCGGAGGCAACCAATTGGCTTTTGGCCCCCAGGATGAGCATCACCAGAGCGAGAACGACGACCGTGAACATCACGACGCCAAGAACAACAAGCAGGATTGAATCCATCGGTTAACTCGTTTGATCGCGATCCACGCTGAAACGCGTGTGGTTGAAAAAAATATTGTTTAAAGCTGAATCCCGCTGAATGACATGAAGGCTAACGCCATCAGTCCAACGGTAATGAACGTAATACCTAAACCGCGAAGCGGCGGGGGCACATCACTGTATTTCATCTTCTCACGAATTCCGGCCAACGCCGCAATCGCCAGGGCCCAGCCGATCCCGCAACCGAACCCGTAAGTCACTGATTCGGCAAAGTTGTAGTTACGTTCCTGCATGAACAGCGATGCCCCCAGGATTGCACAGTTCACCGTGATCAGCGGCAGAAAGATACCCAACGCGTTGTACAGCGGCGGGACATATTTATCGAGGAACATCTCCAGGATCTGCACCATCGCCGCAATCACGCCGATGTAGCTGATGAAGCTCAGAAACGACAGGTCGACCGTGGAGAAATCGATCGGTAGCTGTGGGGATAAAGCTATTGGCCCATCCCAAGGCCCCTTTCTTGAGCAAAAACGCGTAGATCAATTGATTCGCCGGAACCGTGATCGCTTCGATCACGATGACGGCGAAGCCCGAGCCCGATCGCTGTCTTGACGTTCTTGCTGATCGCCAAAAACGTGCACATGCCCAGAAAAAAGGCCAACGCGAGGTTTTCGACGAAGACCGCTTTGAGCAAGATACTCAGGTGAGTCTCAATCATCTTCAAAATCCTTCAGCAGCAACTAGGCTTCTTCGATTTGTTCGGGCTTGAATGATCGGATCATCCAGATCAATAAGCCGATCAAGAAAAATGCACTGGGCGGCAACAGCATCAAGTTATTGGGGTTGTACCAACCACCATTGCGGTCGAGTTCCAACAGCGTGATGCCGAACAGCGATCCGCTACCGAACAACTCGCGAAACAAGGCCACGAACATCAGCACCAGGCCGTAGCCCAAGACCATTGCCGAGCCCGTCCAGGAAACTGAGCCAAGTCCCGTTCTTCATCGCAAAGCCTTCGGCGCGGCCCATCACGATACAGTTGGTGATGATCAGACCGACAAACACGGAAAGTTGTTTGCTGATGTCGTACAAGTAAGCCTTCAGAATTTGGTCGACCACGATCACCAGCGAAGCGATCACCGTCATCTGCACGATCATGCGGATGCTGCTGGGGATGTAATGACGAATCGCACTGACAGCCAGGTTGCTGAATGCGGTCACCGCGATCACCGCGATGCTCATTACCAACGACGTTTCCATCTTGGTCGTCACCGCCAGTGCCGAACAAATCCCCAGGACCTGCAGTGCGATCGGATTGTTGTCGACCAACGGATCGAGCAGGACTTTTGTTGCTTTACTGTTGTGCCATGTTTATTCTCCTGCCGCTTCGCTGGTGGCCGGTTGACTCTCTCAATTCTGTCTGACAGCTTATCCAGAAACGGGCCGTAACCGTCCTCGCTGGCCCAGTAGCGAACCAGGTTGGTGACCCCGCGACTGGTGATCGTCGCACCGGACAGACCATCGACGGCGTAGGGTTATCATCGGGAGGGGCTGGGACCCTTGAACGACCTTGGCGGCTGGTTCGCCGTTCTCGTCGTAAAGTTGTTGCCCGACCCACTGAGCTTTCCAATCTCGGGTTGTCGACTTCGCCACCCAATCCCGGCGTTTCGCCATGCTGGTAAAAGGTCAAACCTTGAATCGTTTCCAAATCGCTCTTGAGTGCCAAATAGCCATACAGCGTCGACCACAGTCCCTTGCCGTAGACGGGTAAGACCACTTGTTGAATCGGTCCCTCACCGCGGCGCCGGACAAAGATAGACCTTGGCGACCTTCTCGCGGCGATCTTCGCCCGGATCATAAGTTCGGATCCTCGATCGGCGACGCTGGTCGCTTCCTTCTCGGCTGCTTCGCGAGGATCGTACTTCTCGATGTCCAGTTCCGTGTTGTATTCACCGGTTTCCAGGTCGACGAGTTCTTCGCTGATCCAGCTGTACAGATCGTCGATCTGTTCGCGGGTCAATTCATTGGCCGGCTTTCCGTACTCGCCGATCGCAAGTCCGGTCGCGTCCAGAATGTTCTTCTGCTGGTCCAGCTTCTTGTTCGCTTCCTGCAGCGGGCGCAGTGCGACCGCTGCGGCACTGACCGCCAGCGAGCAAACGACACACAGGACCGTTGCCACGCCGACGGCGTAGCCGACTGAATCACGTTGTTGCATAGCGTGCCATCCTCCGTCGAACGTTGGCTTGAACCACGAAATAATCGATCAGCGGCGCGAACACATTACCGAACAAAATCGCCAACATGATGCCTTCGGGAAACGCCGGATTGATGCAGCGGATCAAGACGGTCATGAATCCGATCAGACCGCCGTAGATCCATTTGCCGGTTTCGGTCATCGATGCGCTGACCGGGTCGGTCGCCATGAAGACCAAACCGAATGCCAAGCCACCGACCGCCAGGTGCCAGTAGAAACGGTACGCCCATCATCGGATTGGTGCCGCCGTTGACACCGTTCAGAAACAGTGACGTGGCCATCACGCCGCCGACCACGCCCGCCATGATCTTCCAAGATCCGATGCCGGTTGCGATCAAGATCGCCGCACCGACGATACACAGCAGCGTGCTGGTTTCGCCCACGCACCCTTGAATCGTACCCAAAAACGCACTCATCCAGGTGATCGGTTCGGTTCCGCCCCAGACATACTGCACCGATGCCGAGTGAAGCGATCGCCGGATTCCCGCCGGGATCCACCGCCGGTGCAGCATTGGCCATTTGCCCCAGTGCCGTTGCCCCGCTGAATCCATCCACCGCGGTCCAGACTTTGTCGCCGCTGATTTGACCCGCGTAGGCAAAGTACAGGAATGCGCGGCTGGTCAAGGCTACATTCAGGA
This sequence comes from Pirellulaceae bacterium, assembly GCA_963714715.1. Taxonomy (GTDB): domain Bacteria; phylum Planctomycetota; class Planctomycetia; order Pirellulales; family Pirellulaceae; genus JBFJVZ01. Next base: position 86,487 of record CAVQPV010000003.1, read on the forward strand.
AGTTCCGACCCGTGCCGCCAAAGACCTCTTTGGCAACGATCACGCCGAAGGCAATCCCCAAGGCGACCTGCCAGAGCGGAATCGATGCCGGCAACGTCAGCGGAAATAGTAGCCCGGTGACCAAAAAACCTTCGTTGATTTCGTGTCCCCGCAAGACGCTGAACACCAGTTCGATATGGCCGCCGACAAACATGCAGACAATGTAAATCGGCAAGAAAAAGATCGCACCGAGAATGAAGTTACCGACGTGATTGGTGGGATCGTTGGTGAAACCCATGGCATCGTAAATCATATAATGCCAGTCGCCACTGTGATCGATCCCGGCTGCAGCCATTTCCTGGATTGCATAGTTGGCTTGGTAGCCGACATTCCACATCCCGAACAACGTGACCGGAATCAAGGCGACCACCACGGTGATCATCATCCGTTTCAGGTCGATGCCGTCGCGGACGTGCGTCGACCCGTGAGTGACTTCACCCGGGCGTGTAACAGAAACGTATCGAGCGCTTCGTACATCGGATACGCGAATGCGAGCGGCCCGCCCTTGGCAAACAAGGGATGGACTTTATCAAGCGCGTCGCGAAGTGCTTTCATGGTTTTCTAGTTTCCTACTCACCAAGTGATCCTTGGGCACTAACCTTCTCGTTCGATCGTTGTCAGGTTCTCTCGCAGCAGCGAGCCGTACTCGTATTTTCCGGGGCAGACAAACGTGCACAGAGCAATGTCTTCTTCTTCCAGCTCCAACACCCCCAACTGCTGTGCCTGATCGGTGTCGCGAACGATCAAGGCTCGCAGCAACTGAGTCGGCAAAATGTCCAACGGCATCACTTTTTCATAAGTTCCCAGCGGCACCATCGCTCGCTCGCTGCCACCCGTGCTGGTCGTGAACGCAAATTTCTGATCGGGAATCGCGGCGGAGGCAAACACCCGGGTCGTCGAATACTTGTCAAAGCCGGGCTTCTGCCAGCCCAGAAACTCGCGCTCGTCCCCTTCTTCCAAAACCGAAATCTGTGTGTGGTAACGACCAAGAAAATCGTGCGGAGGATTCGCCGTGCGGCCGCATAGCACCGAACCGGAGATCGGCCGAATCTTGACATCATCGGCAATCTCGCCGTCGATCAATTCGGTCACGCTGGCTCCGAGTCGCGTTTCCAGCAGTCGCGGTTGCTTGACGACCGGCCCGGCCAGCGAAATGACGCGGCGAACGTCCAACACACCATTGGTCAGAAACGATCCGATCGCGCAAACGTCCTGGTAATTGATGTACCAAACCGTTTTTGCGGACCGACGGGATCCAGAAAGTGAATGTGAGTGCCCACCAAGCCCGCCGGATGCGGACCCACAAAGGTTTCGACCGAGACGCCGTCGATGCCACCGCCGGGAATTTCCGTTTGTTCGCCTTTGCACAGAAAGACTTTGCCGTCGGTCAATTGCGTCAGCGCCGTCAGGCCGACGCTGAATTGATCTTTGCGATCGCGCCATCGCGACCGACGGATCCGCAGCCAGCGGATTGGTGTCGATCGCTTGCACAAAAATCGAATGCGGAACGGTGCCCGGTGCCGGCCACCTTTCCGAATGGCCGCGTCCGTAGTGATGGCCACAAGCCACATGCGGTCAGCTTTTCCGTGATCCCCGCTCGCCCCAGCGACATCGGATCGACGTCGCGAACACCGTCGAACTCGATTCGATCATCGCCATCGACTTCGATCACGATCGATTCAAACTTTCGCTTTTCGCCCGGATTCACCTCGACGAACCTTGCCCGATGCCGGTGACGTGTAGGTGACCCCCTCGGTCTTCTTGTCAGTAAACAGCGGCTCGCCCCAGCTGAACTCGATCCCCATCGGAGACCAACATGGTCGGTTTCATGCCGATGTAGTCATCGCCCAGCAAGGCAACCTGATCGACCGCCTTGGCGATGTCGATGTGTTGCTCCGGAGCTCCCAAAATCGGCAGATCCAAACCCTTTTTGATGGTCGTCATCGATTTACGTTACTAGGAGTAACGATCAAGGCTTAGCCAACTTACGGAGCACGACCAGCAAGCCTTGTGATATATTTCACAAAGTGAGACTTGTTTGAAGCCCGCATCGCAAATACGAGACGGGCTGTCATGCGATTGGGAGAACTTTTGGAGCAGTCACGTGCACGTCATCGTTCGGATCACGATCACTGCTGACAATGGCAGTCACAGTCAGCATCCGGGAGCACAATTCTTGCCGATATCGATCAGCAGAGGCCGTGAGGCAAAAATATTACACAGCCGGCGACAATCTACAACCGTAGACCTCGACCAATGTTCACGAATCACACGGCCATCGGTTAAAGCCCCCAGCCCGACCGCTAAAGGGCTTCAAGGGTGCTCGATTTGGGGTGGGCTTCATCTGGTCAGCAGGGGACATTAAGCATTGGTCCCTGCACGACCGATCATTCGTCATTTCGACACTCCATCCGAAAACCTATGCGCCGCAACGACATCCGAAACGTAGTCATCATCGCCCACGTCGACCACGGAAAGACGACGTTGGTGGACTGCATGCTGCGTCAGAGCGGCCAGTTTCGAGCTGCCGAAGCTGCGCGGCGAGCGGATCCTGGACTCGAACGACTTGGAACGTGAGCGCGGGATCACGATTCTTGTCGAAGAACATCGCGCTGCCTTATCGCGGCGTGAAGATCAACTTGATTGACACACCGGGGCACGCCGACTTTGGTGGCGAGGTTGAGCGTGTGGTGCAAATGGCGGACGGCTGTTTGCTGCTGGTCGACGCGGCCGAAGGTCCGATGCCGCAAACGCGTTTCGTTTTGGAAAAGGCGCTTGCAAGCGGGCGTTCGCCCCATCGTCGTGGTCAACAAAGTCGACCGCCCCGATGGTCGGCCGGCCGAGGCACTTGACGAAGCTTTGGAATTGTTGGCCGATTTGGGCGGCGAAGAGCAGCTGGACGCGGTGTCGTACGTGTTCACCAGTGCCAAAGAAGGTTATGCGACGCAGGACCCTGCGAAGCCGACCGGCGACATGCGACCGCTGTTGGACTTGATCGTTGATTCGCTTCCCGGGCCCGAAGTTGACGCCGACGCGCCGCTGCAGATGATGGTGACGACGTTGGACTGGAGCGAGTATGTCGGTCGCATCGCGGTGGGCCGAATTGAGTCCGGTACCGTCGCGGCGGCGCAAGCAATCGAGCTGCATGGTCGTGATGGTGTCACCAAGCAAAAGGTCGCCGGCTTGTTCGTGTTTGACAATCTCGGACGCGCTGCCGCCAAATCGGCGAGCGCCGGCGACATCGTCGCCATCGAAGGATTGCCCAATGTCGAAATCGGCGACACGATTTCGGATATTGATGCGGACAATGCTCTGTCACGGTTGACGGTGGACGAACCGACGATGGAGATGGTCTTCAGCGTGAATTCGTCACCGATGGTGGGCCGGGAAGGCAAGTATGTCACGACGCGGCAGCTAAAGGCTCGGCTGGAAAAAGAACTGGAGCGCAATGTTGCCTTGCGAGTCGAGTTGATCGAGGGAACCGAAGCCTACGCCGTCAAAGGACGCGGCGTGCTGCACCTGGCGATTCTGATCGAAACCATGCGCCGCGAAGGCTTCGAGCTAAGCGTTGGCAAACCACGCGTGATCTACAAAGAAATCAACGGCAAGAAACATGAACCTTTCGAGACGCTGCGAGTCGAGGTGCCGACCGAGGCGATGGGGCCGGTGATGGAATTGGTGGGCAACCGTCGCGGCCAGCTGGAAGAAATGAATCAGCGGGGCGAGTACAGCTTGCTGCGTTTCGTGATTCCGTCACGCGGTTTGATCGGATTGAGAACGCGGCTACTGAATGCGACCCGGGGAACCGCCATCATTCACCACCGATTTGAAAGCTACCGTCGCGTCGAAGGCGAAGTCCCCAAACGTGCCAACGGGGTGTTGATCTCCAACGTCAGCGGCAAATCGATGCCGTTCGCTCTGTTCGCTCTGCAGGAACGTAGCGAACTGTTGATTCCTCCCGGAATCGAGGTCTACGAAGGCATGATCGTGGGCGAAAACGCTCGCGACAACGACATGACGGTGAATCCGTGCCGGGAAAAGAAACTGACGAACATCCGAGCCGCCGGCAGCGACGAAAACGTCATTTTGAAGCCGCCGCGTGACATGTCTTTGGAAGCAGCGTTAGAATACATCGAAGAAGACGAATTGGTCGAGGTCACGCCCGCGAGCATTCGCCTACGCAAAATCCTGCTGAAAGAATCGGATCGTCGACGCCAAAATCGCAGTGCCTAGTGCGAAAACGTGGGGCAAGCAGCCTGCTTGCCATTGGTTTTCGCAGGCAATTGGCAAGCTGGAAGCTTACGCCACATCGTCTTGAAAAGACGCGATGCACGAACCTTTTTCGGAAGAATGCCGTAATAGCCTCCGAATCGTCATCGCAGCAAAGATTTAGCCTTCCCCCATCCCCTAAGAAAAACTGGTGTCCAATGCGTTCATTCACTCAACTCTCCTTGTCGTTCCTGGTCGCGGTCTGTTTGATTGGCTTCGTTGGCTGCCAAGACTCCGGAAAAACCAAGGTCGCCAAAACAGCTACCTCTCACGAGGAGCATGTCGAGAGCGAGCACCCGCATGCTGATAACTACGACGACGCCGTCGCCGAATTGGCCGAGATGCAGGAGAACATCAAAGAGGGTTTCGCCGAAGGCAAGGCTGAGGAGGCCGAGGGATCACTTCATGACGTCGTTCACGTGTTGGAGAATCTGGAAAAATTTGTGCGGGAATCCGACAGGGACGAAGAGGCGAAGAAGTCCTTGGAGGAAGCGATTGAGACGCTCTTTAGCTCCTATGGTGCGATTGATGACAAGCTTCACGGCATCGAGGGCAAGGATTACGACGAAGTCTCTGAACAGATCGAAGCAGCGATCAAAACGTTGCAGGATCAAGTGACGAAGACAACGGAGAAATAACGACCGATGTTGCGCTGCACACTCCCCCTGTTCGTCCTCTTGCTTGGCGTCGTCACGCTGGTGGGCTGTGCGCCGAAAACGACGGGGTCGAGTTCGGATGATTTGGACCCGCAGCGGAGCGTCAAGTACATCTTGAAGTCGGAGCCGGCGGACCCGAAAACTCCGACCGAAGTCAAGGAAACGGTCACGGAGCCCACATTGCTGGCGATCGCCGGTCGTATCGATGCAGGCGACATCGAACCGTTCCAAGACGGTATCGCGACATTTGTCTTGTCTCAGTTGCCGGACAGCTCGCACGCCGGCGGTGATGCGAATCATGCGGACAATTGCCCGTTCTGCAAACGCAAACTCAAAAACGCGCCCAAAGCGGTCGTCCAGTTCGTGGACTCCGGCGGCGAAGTCTTGCCAATCGATGCACGCAAGCTGTTTGGCTTGGCCAAAGGTGACGTGGTGGTCGTCCAGGGAACGGCGAGTATCTGGAGTCGGTCAACACGGTTCAGGTCAACGCAGACGGAATCTACATTCGCGAAGCTAAGCGGCTGTGATTCGTAGCGGAAGTCGGAACAACTTCCGCAGTTCCGACCTGCTTGACCCGTGCCACGCCGTGGGAACTCGTGCATCGTGGGGCACGGGAACGGCTCTGTCCCGCGCCAAAACCGTGACTACTGATCGAATCCCGAGTCGTCGCTCAAGTCGCCCTCGGTTATGATCGTAAAGCCTTTTTCCTGCAGCGTCGTCATCGCGATTTCAATGTTCTCGACCATGATCGCGACCGCCGGCTTGCCGTGAGGCCGGACAATCAGCGGGTAAGCCTGAATGATGTTCAATTCAGCTTGCAGCAGTGCCGTGCAGACGCGCAGCAAGGGTTGCGGGCCCTCCGGCAACTCGACACCAATCAAGTCGGTTTCGATCATTGCCAACCCGGCACGCTCCAGTATCTCGCGGCCACGATCGGCGTCGCTCACCAAGAACCTGACAAACGCACATTCCGCTGCATCGCTGATCGAAAGCGCACAAACGCGGATGCCCGTCCCCTCAAATCGCCGGACCACTTCCAGCAATTGACCCACTCGATTTTCGAGAAAAATCGTGAATTGGGGAATGGCGGGGTAGTTCCGTCCCCGCATCGTTTGGAAGGCTGTTCCGCTATCCGATCCATCGCCAAAACTCATCACATTCTCATCTTGGTGTGGCACCGCTGGTATTTCGTAGGGCGTAAGTGTAGGCTTCGCCAATGCTTGCGGTCAATTCTGACGCCTCACCGCGGTAACGACCGAGTGCACCTTGCGGTTTGCAACGTAGCCATCTCGCTCCGTCGAGATGTGGCCCGACCGAGCCGTTTTTCAATGAAATCGTGGTTGATCGCAGCTGGACCGTGGCCAAACGATCTCTCCGGTTCAAAAAAATCTGATGGTTTGCCACCCAGTCGGGCATCGTCACGGCGGAGCGTGACGGCTACTTTTTGATTCCGCTGATGCAAGATTCCCAGCCCCCCCAGAACCCGCTGGCCGCCCATACGGTCCAAATTCGCGTCCGTTATCACGAAACGGATGGGCAACGTCGAGTCCACCATGCGAATTATCTGCACTATTTCGAGCGAGGGCGAGTGGAAATGTTGCGGGCGGCGGGTTTGTGCTACAGAGCCCTGGAGGACGCCGGCCAGATGTTGGTCGTGACCGAGATGAATATCCGCTATCACAAGGCGGCGGAATTCGATGATCTACTCGATTTGTCGATCCGGACGCTGGAAGTCCGCAAAGTTCGTATTCGTCACCGATACTTGGTCCAGCGCGACGGGGTTTCCAATTGTCGAGGCCGAATCGACGATTGCCTGCATCGACTCCGAAGGACGACCGAGCCGCCTGCCAAGCCATTTCTTGTCGCTGAAACCTATTGATTGGCGTTTTCGCGGCTGCGGCACGATGTCCAGTCACTTGACCTGAAAGCAATCCTGTTTCTGAGGATACAATGCAGGCAGCCAACCTGCCTGCCTGTTCGCCGCGATCGGTCAATCCCGATCCGGTCCCGCCTTCCAACTTGCAAGTCCGCCTGTGATCGATCGTGCGATCGTTTCGTCGTCATTAGCGCTGCTGCTGATCTTCAGTTCAGCTGTCCGAGCAGATGAAGGCCCACCGGCCACGCAAACAGAGTCCGATTCGCTCAAAGCCTGGCAGCAGCACGGTTGGCCGTTGATGAGGCAGTATTGCTTGGATTGCCACAATCGGGACACACAAGATGGCGAGTTGGATTTGTCGGGTTTTCAGGAACTAGGTCACTCCGACGGGTTCGGACAACGATGAAGCGAGTTCTTGAAATGGTCCGTTTTGGTGCGATGCCGCCGGACGACGCGGATCTTCCCACGATCAAGAACGAAAACAACTGGTCGACGCACTTGACCGGGCCCTCTTTGCCGTCTCTTGCGATCTGCAGACCGCGTCCCGGAAAGGTGACCGCTCGGCGGTTGAATCGATCTGAATACAACCACACGATACGAGACCTGTTCGGAATCGATTTGCGACCAGCCGACGTGTTTCCTTCCGACGAAGTCGGAGCCGGGTTCGACAACAATGCCGACGTGCTTTCGCTGTCACCGATCCTTGATCGAAAAATACCTGACGTGCAGCCGAGTTGGTTTCGCAAAAAGTCTTGATCGATCCAGATACCTTGCCGCGAATCCGCAAGGAAATTCCGGGCGACCAATTGTTGATCGAAGGCGGCACGAAGACGGGTCGTTTCAACGGTCGTTTTCTGGCTCGCCGGATAGCGTTTGCTTGGATCGACATCGACGTTCCCGCTCAGCGGCGACTATCGTATTCGCGTGCGCGGTGGTAATGCGCGAAAAAGACCAGCAGTCGACAATGGTTGCCATTTTCGATCAAGACGGAGGTTGCTGCGAGGAAAACACGAGCTTGATTATTACGGCGGCAGTGGCAGCTCGGACAGTTTCGAGCAGACGATTCACTTGGACAAGGGATCGCATCGTCTCTTCTTCGAACCGATCGAAGACGACCGGCGAGACTTGGAGATCCAGAAAACACGTTCGGATGCTTTCGCATCGCTCGACGAAAAGATCGTTCAGGAAGCGACAAAACGTCGCGCAAGCAGCCACTGAAACCTGACGATGATTTGAATCTATCGGAGTTTCCCTTCATGCTTCGCAGCGTCAGCGTCGACGGCCCGCGGAAGCACGGCAAGGAATCTTATCCGCCAAGTCAGTTTCAGATTTTGCGGCGGACGGCGAGACATGATCGCGGTCGTTGGCGTGACGTGGAGCAAGCAGCCACGGACTGTTTGAAACCGCTGATGCGGCGGGCGTTTCGCCAGCAAGTCAGTGACGAAGAGGTCCAGCCGTACGCAAGACTGGTCAAGGATGCGACCGATCATGGCGATTCGTACTACCGCGGCCTGCAAATTGCGATCAGCGCCGTGCTGGTTTCACCACGGTTCTTGTTTCGCGTCGAGACTCCGCCCGACGACTGGAAGCCGACGACGGATGATGACGATCGTGCCGCTGACCCAACATCAGTTGGCAACCCGACTGTCCTACTTTTTGTGGAGCAGCACACCGGACGAGCGATTGTTGGAAGATGCCGACAAGGGACGGTTGGATCGCCAAGAAGATCGAGCAACATGTGCGCCGCATGATCGCTGATCCCAAAGCAGATGCACTTGCCAGCGAATTCGCCGCTCAGTGGCTGGGGCTGCGAAATCTGGCGGTCCATGAAGCCCGACACCGATCACTTCAAGGATTTTGATCCAAGCTTAACCGAGGCGATGCAGCGCGAAACGGAATTGTTGTTCCTGCACATTCTCCGCGACAACCGGCCCGTGGCCGAATTGCTGACCGCTGACTACACGTTCCTGAATACTCCGCTGGCCAAACATTACGGAGTCAAACACGAGTCGAAAGAATTCCAGCGAGTCTCTTTGGCATGCAACGCTCCGACGTGGAATCCTGACACACGCCAGTATCCTGACGCTGTCCAGCAATCCCAATCGAACGTCGCCGGTCAAACGCGGGAAGTGGATCCTGGAAAATGTTTTGGGAACTCCGCCGCCGGAACCACCCGCCCGGTGTGCCGGAACTGGAAGAAACGAAGACCGCCGGTCAAACCGCAACGCTTCGTGAACAGCTGGAATTGCATCGTCAAGATCCGACATGTGCTTCTTGTCATCGTGTGATGGACGAGTTGGGATTCGGACTCGAACAATTCGATGCGATTGGCCAATATCGAGAAAAAGATGCGGGCCAACAGATCAATGCGAGTGGATTGTTGCCCGACGGTCGCAAGTTCAACGGTGCGACCGAACTGAGCGAGTTGCTTGCCAACAGTGAGCGTGAAGCGTTCGCAGGGACGGCAGTGAGCGAATGTTGACGTTTGCGATCGGACGCGAACTGACTCCGTCCGACCGCTGCACGATCGACGAAATCGTCGAGACGACCCGGGACAGCGATCATCGGATGTTGGACCTGATTCTTGCCGTCGTTCGCAGTCGTCCTTTCCAGTACTTCGAGTGGACGGAACCAAACTAGCCGCTGTGTGACAAGGTATACTAGAGCCATGAACCAGAAAGCAGACTCTCGACTGATCGATCGACGCACGCTGCTTCGCGGGACTGGCATGGCATTGGGCTTGCCGCTGTTGGAAGCGATGACACCGCTGGCTGGCAGCGCCTTTGCCGCCCCCGATCAGGCCGCCGCACCGGTGCGAATGGCTTGCATCTTTTTTCCCAACGGCGCGATCATGCCCGATTGGAAACCGGAAGGCAAAGACAAAGATTGGCAACTGTCGCGAACACTCAAACCGCTGGAGCCGCTGAAATCGAAGCTGAACATTATCAGCGGTTTGGCCCACGACAATGGCCGCGCTCACCGCGATGGCGCCGGTGATCACGCTCGGTGTGCCGGCACCTTTTTGACAGCGGCTCGACCGCTGAAGTCCAGTAGCAAGATCCAACTCGGCGTTTCGGTCGACCAGGTCGCGGCGTCCCAGTTGGCCGAGCAAACTCGCTTGCCATCGATCGAATTGGGTTTAGAAGAAAGCCGCAATGCGGGCAGCTGCGATTCGGGTTACAGCTGCGCCTATTCATCCAATATCTCGTGGCGCAACGAAACCACGCCGATGCCCAAAGAAACCACGCCGCGATTGGCATTCGAGCGAATGTTTGGTGGTGGCGAAGCGGGGCAGCGACGCGAGCAAAATCGCGATTCGACGAAGCATTTTGGATGTGGTGCAGGCTGACGCCGAGAAACTAATGCAGCGCGTTGGCCAGACCGATCGCCGCAAATTGGATGAGTACTTTACCAGCGTGCGAGAGATCGAAACACGGATTGAGCGGGTTGAAAAAGAAGACGCTTCGGCATTGCCCGAGATCTGGAAGTTCCCTTTGGGCGGATCGAGGCCTTCCGCGAGCACGCGCGGTTGATGTTCGATTTGATGGTGGTCGGCTTCCAAACCGACACCACGCGTGTCGCCACGTTGATGCTGGATAACGCCGGCGGCAGTCGTCGTTACACCGAAATCGGAATCAAGGACGCTCATCATTCGATGAGCCATCATCGCAACAAACGAGAAACGGTCGAGAAGCTTCAGAAGATCGATCACTACTTGATCGAACAATTCGCGTACTTTCTTGCAAAAGCTGAATTCGACCAGCGGATGCCGGTGGCAATTTGTTGGATCAATCGATGATCTTGTACGGCAGCGGGCTCAGCGACGGCAACCGTCACCGCCACAGTGATTTGCCGATCGTGTTGGCTGGCAGCGGCGGCGGCCAGATCGAGACGGGTCGTCACATCGTGCTGGACTGATGAAACACCGATGGGCAACTTGTTCCTATCGATGCTCGACAGGATGGGCACACCGGTCGATTCCATCGGCGACAGCAGCGGACGCTTGACGCAGCTGTAAGCAGCTTTGCTGGAATTATCAGGGCTTAACACAATCAGCCGCGACGCGTTACGGCCTGTTGATTTAAACGAAATATGAATTGCAAGGGTGAGCCGCGGGCCGTAAGGCGCGCGTAAGGCACCGGGCAATGACGTATGCCCGGCCGCTTTACGCGTCGCGGCTCACTAAATCAACAAGCCGGTTAGCGTCCGGTTTTTGCGAACCGTGGGCTAACGCGGCTAACGCCGGCTAACGCCCAGCGGCTGATTAACCCACAAGATTCGTGACAAGGTGCTTCGTCGCCGTCCTCTCCGATGTCAGTTGAGTGAAAAGATGCTCGCTCGATCGTGCAGATCGCGCGGCCGCTTACGTCACGATGGATCCGACAACAAACCAATCATCGTTTCGTGAACCTGCCTGGTCGATGAAACCAGAAATCGCGGATTCCAGTCGTCGACCGGCCCGCCATCGCAAGCGGTCAGTACAGCACCCGATTCGCGGGCGATGACGATGCCTGCCGCAGCATCCCAAGTTGACACATTCGTCGCCCAATACGCATCCAATCGACCGTCGGCCACGTAGCACATATTCAGGGCACACGACCCAAGCCGTCTGAGCGAACGACACTTCTCCAGCACGCGGACGAAACGGCCGACTTCGGGCGCATCGCTGCGGACGCCGGCCGGAAAACTGCAGGCCACCAAAGCTTGGGATAACTCAGTGCACGTGCTCGCTTTCATCTGCCGTCCGTTGACGGTTGCCCCTGGCCGTCAATGGCCGTGAACAATTCATCCGTCACGGGATCCAAGGATCACGCCCAGACGCATCTTGCCGCCCGCGAACAGGCCAATCGAAACAGCAAAGCTCTGCAACCGATGAACAAAGTTGACCGTCCCATCCAACGGATCAACCACCCAGCATGGCGGTGCATCGGCAAGATTGCTCTGCACCGATTCGGGCGGATCATTCTCGCCCTCTTCCTCGCCGACAAACGCATAGGAAGGGAATTCGTTTTCCAACAATTCGCGAATCGCTTGCTGTGACGCCAAGTCGGCGTCGGTGACCAAATCCTTGGGGGCCTTTTCACTGACGACGCGGTCGTCGCGGCGAGACATCAACTCGGCAGCACCGCGCGGGCTGCTTGAATGGCAACTTCTAAATGCTGTTGATCCATCTATTCAATCGACTCTAAGCGTCTCAGTTCCTCCAGCCAGAGCCGAATATCGTTGTCGTACTCGGTTGCCATGTCACTCATGATCAACTGACGATGAAAGGCAGCCGCACCTTGGTCGACGTGAACGGCCGCTTCGGCGTTCGGAAATCGCCGGTTCGGATCGGGGGCGATTAGCCCGCGCAAAAAGTTCATCAGCAACTCGTTGCGCAAAACTTCCTCGGGCAGCACTTCTACCAGCCGTGATGGCAATTCGTACTTAGCACGCAACAAATCACGCAGCTTTTCATGGCCGGCAAAAATATTGATCCCGCTGAGCAGTTCGATCAACACGTAACCAACGCTCGCCAAGTCACTTCGCGGTGTTGACTCGTAGTTCTCCAAGACTTCCGGAGGTGCATAAAGCGGCGTGCATTCTCGTTCCCGCGGCGGCGTGATGTACTGAAACGCCGATCCCATGTCGATCAACTTCGCGTGGCCCGATCGCTTCAACATGATGTTCGCCGGCTTGACGTCACCGTGCACGATTCCTTCCCGATGAAGCGCTGCCAGAGCGGCCAGACATTCACGCACAATCGCGACAGCGACGCCAGCTTTGAATCGAGATTGCTCCGGTCCTTCTGTCAGAATCACTTCGTTGATGTAGTTCCAACGACGTTGCGAAACACGTCCCTCCAACAGCGTCAAGCATTTGGGAGACGTCAATTGACGCAAGTCATAGCCGTCGACCCATTCCATCATCATGACGCGAATTCTGCGCCGCTCGAAGAAATTCTGGACGTCCAGCAGGTTATCGTGCTGGATCAATGCGACGCGGGCAGCAATCGATGCGATTCGCGCCATCGCATCGTCATAGGAACGACTGTCGGTGTAACGCTCCGGCGAAAAAATCTTCATCGCCACGGGAACCGTAAACCCATCGGTACCGCGGTACTCCGTCAAATAGACTTCGCCCTGGCCGCCACGACCCAGCAGTCGCATCATGTGATGATGGCCCGTCCAGGAAATCTTCCTGCCGGCAGTTAATTCCTCGTACCGCTTCAGCAGTTCCGGATCGGACTGACCCGTCGTCGACCCATGCTGGGTGATGGTCGGGTTCGGTTCGTATCGAGTGGTTGATTGCATCAATGTGTGGTCGTCCTTGAGTGGTGAAGCCCCAAACCGATTTCCATCTTAGACAAACGGCTATGAATGACAAAGAAATCTCAGGTGATGGTTGATCACCTGCTGGGACCTGCTACACGGTAGTCCGTCAGCACTTTTTCTAGTAGAGAGATGATCAGCCCAAAGTGACGTTTTCACGCAAGTATAAGTTCCCCTTATCCTTCGGTATTTCTAAGTCCGAATGGGAGCCTTTACGGCGATCGTGTGGATTTCAGAATCAAAAAAGCTGGACTTTCACGCGGACTATTTTCGCAAATCGTAGCAAATCAAGGCGTTGCGCAGCCGAATCACCATCCGACCAGCGCTGACGGCCGGAGTGCTGCAAGCCAGCGGACCGGACTGAATCGCTTTTTGCTGCCAAACTTTTTCCGCTTCGCCGCCCTCGAGTTTTTCAAGTTGAAGCTTGCTGCGCAGGTCGTCTCCGCTGATCAGGCGTCCCTCCGAGTCGATCTCGGCATCGTAGATCTGCTGGAATTTGTCTGCTTCGGCAGCGAAGGCCAGCAATCCTTCCCAAGCGTAGAAGACCTGGTCGCCGGCAGCGATCAGCGACGTGTAACGCGGATTGGAAATCCGCAGAGTGGTCTGCCACAGAGTTTTTCCGTCGGATAAATTGACTTTCGCAACTCGTTTGTCACCTTGCACGAAAACCGCTTCGCCGCGAAGCACCGGCGTCGATCCTGAATCTGCCGCACCGCGGAATTGCCACGCCTGTTCGGGCGCTTTCTCCGGTGACTGGGCAAACATCCGAAAGGCGGTCAAACCACTTTTTCGTGACGAGCCATACGTCAGCAGCAAGTCGCCCGCCACGATCGGAGTCGACTGCCCGGTTCCAGCCTTCAGTTCCCACAGCTGTTTTCCGTCGGCAACACGGTACGCCTGTGTACGGCCACCCGCTGTGTTGCAAATCGCGATCGGGGTATCCCCGGCTTGCCAGACGACGGGACTGCTATGTGAATTGTAGCTTGGTTGTTCGTCGCCGGACCAAAGCACCTGACCGTCCTCGGTGTTCAACGCGAACAGCGGTCCACAGGCAACCAAAGCCGTCTTGCCGACCACGACAAAAGAACTGGCAAAGAATTCATCACGAAAATCGCCGGGAAGTCGTTGACGCCACAGGATGTCTCCCGTCGCCGCGTCGTGGCAATAAGCAATGCGTCCAGGTCCCAGCACGTAAACACGCCCGTCTGCCAGGCACGGCGTTCCCGATTGCACAAAACGCGAGTAGGTGCCCTCGGTCGTCTTGTCCCAAATCACCTCACCGGTGTTCAGATCCAAGCAGACAAGTCGCTGCTCAAACCGATAGGCCTTCGCGCGGCGTTCGTCCTCATTCCGCCGCTTGACTTCGTACTCGGCGTACTCCTCTTCAGTCATCGTGGTTCGTTTTTCCGGTGGCAACCAAGGGTACTTCTTGGGCTCCAAGTCCGACGCCTCATTCTTTTCCTTGGTGTGCGAGTACACAAAAACACGGCCGCCGCTAATCACCGGCGAACTCCATCCACCTGAGTTGCCGCCAAAGAGCGAATCGAATTTCCACACCGGCTGAAGTCCCTCCGGCGGCAATGACTCCGCGAGCGGCCCCGACGCGACGTACCCGGTTCGATCGGGGCCGCGCCACTGCGGCCAATCGGCACTCGCGGCGGCGGTCAGTAACAAGCAACACACGCCGGCAAAACTAAAAGACAAAAATCGATTCATCAATCTGTCCCGAACACTCGCGAAAACAAAAGAGGACCGCTGTTTCAGGTTCGAAGTGTACCCCAGACGATCGGGCTCGACACCGTTATACTGACGTTTCCATTTTGCCACTAGTTTTCAGGTGATTGAAATGACCCCTCTTCGCCGTTCGCTATTCGTTGCTGTCTTGGCACCACTGATGCTTGTCCCCACGCTGTCGCGGGCGCAGGAGGACGGCGCCACCGATTACGTCCCTGAGTTAGCGATTGCGGTGATGCGGTCGCGACCGATGCGGATGCCGCAAGTGGCGGGAATGGAATACCTGCCGATCGAAATCGCAGAAGCTTGGGCAAAGCAGAACTTTGGCGTTGATCTGGCTGCGATCCAAGAGGTCAAGGTTGTTATCGGCATGCCGATACCAGGTGGCGAGCCGCCCTCTGGAGTCTTGATGCGGCTGAGCGAAAATTTTGACCCAGCGAACATCAATCCGGATTTACTGGCAAAAGCGGGCCCGTCGAAAGTTGGCGGTCATGACGTCTACATGCTGGGGCCGCAAGAGGACAAATGGTACTTGCACGTGGTGGACGCCCAGACGGTGATCGTGGCATCGACCACGATGTTTGAATCGATGCTGGCGTCGAAACAAGGCCGCGGACCGATCGCCGATTTGATTACCAAGCATCCACTGGGAGAGCACGATCAGTGGATCGTGGCGATCGAGCCGGTACGACCACTGCTGATGGCCCAAATCGAACGGGAGGCGGACAAGCTACCTGCCGAGCTACAAGGGTTGACGAGGGTGCCCGAACTGCTGGAGGCGATCGTCTACCAGAGTTCCACCACGGGAAAATCGGTCTCGATGCGTTTGCAGTTCGTCTGCGAAGACGCCTCGGCGGCGGAAAAATTGTCCGAGATCGTTGAACGGAGCATCGAATTCGGCCGCGTGATGGCGATCGGCGAAATCACAGGAAATTTTCAAGGCGAAGGCCGCGTACCCGAAGCTCAGCGGGCTTACTTCACTAGAGTGATCAATCATTTCGCAGGGCTGATCCAACCCGAACAAGAAAACGACAGTTTGGTGCTGGATGCAGACGTCCCGATTTCAATGGCGCACACCGGCGTGCTGGTCGGCTTGTTGTTACCGGCAGTTCAGGCGGCCCGTGAAGCGGCTCGTCGCATGCAAGCCTCGAACAACTTGAAGCAGATCGCCCTGGCGATTCACAACTATCACTCGGCTTACAAGAAAATGCCTCCCACCGCGATCACCGACGACAACGGCAAGCGACTGCTCAGCTGGCGTGTCGCGATCTTACCTTTCATCGAGCAGCAGGCTTTGTACGAACAATTCCATTTGGACGAACCTTGGGACAGCGAGCATAACCTGAAGCTGGCCGAGCAGATGCCGATGATTTACACCGATCCCAGTTTGCCGCTGCCGCCGGGAATGACGGTCTTTCAGGCGGCGGTGGGAGAGGGGATGGTCATGGAGCATGATCGGGACAATCGCTTCCGTGACATCACCGATGGAACGGCGAACACGATCATGGTGGTCGAGGCGGATGCGTCCCAAGCGGTCCAGTGGACGGCACCCGACGACCTGGACATCGATCTACAACAGCCGATCGATCAAATGGGACATATTCATCCGGGTGGATTTCACGTCGTGTTCGCTGACGGCGCTGTCAGGTTCGTCACCCATTCGGTCGACCTGGACGTGTTCCGCGCGTTACTGACGCGAGACGGTGGTGAAGACGTCCGCGGGTGGGGTTGGTGAGGTTTCAGACAGTGCAAATACGACGCCAGTTAATTGCCGTCCCCTGAAGGCGGTTAACCACGTGAAATAGGATGAACATTCGCAAATCGCTTTGTGAGCTGTCTCCCCGCCTCGCTAACCCACGTCCAACGCATGTCATCGACCGAGGCACCCACCGAAAAAGCTGATTCAGCCGCCGCCGTTGACAAAAGCGGCACGCGAGTGCGGGAAATGTTTCGCCAAATCGCGCCGCGCTACGATTTGATGAATCATCTGCTCTCGGCCAACGTCGATCGCTATTGGCGATGGCGAGCGGTGAAGCGACTGCGAATTCAAGAGGGCTCGCCGATCCTGGACACCTGCACGGGGACGGGTGACTTGGCATTCGCGATTGCCAAAAAAGTCCCCGCTGGCGTTGACGTGGTGGGAACGGATTTTTGCCATGCGATGCTGGAGATCGCTCGGACGAAAGGCGGTAAGAATCAGTCTGGGTCGAAGACCGAATTCTTGGAGGCGGATACGCAGACGCTGCCATTTGACGACGATCGGTTCCAATGTGTGACGGCTGCTTTTGGGCTTCGCAACGTGACCGACACCGATCGCGGCCTGAGAGAGATGACGCGAGTCTGCAAACCGGGTGGGCAAGTCATGGTGCTGGAGTTCTCGCGGCCCCGCATTCCAGGACTTCGGCAACTGTACGGATTCTACTTCACAAAGATCTTGCCCCGCGTTGGTCAGCTGTTTGCCAGCAATGACAAGTCCGCCTACAAGTATCTGCCCGAATCGGTTGGCCAATTCCCCGACTACGAAGCGTTAGCAGAAAAGCTGGAAGCAGCCGGTTTGACCTCGGTTCGGTTCAAGCCGATGACATTTGGGATCGCCACGATCTACGAAGGCACCAAACCGAATGGGTAAGCGTGGCGGCGGCGTGAACGAAACCGAAAAACGCATCGTGGTTGCGATCACCGGCGCGAGCGGCGTGATCTATGCCGTCCGCCTGTTGCAGACGCTTTGCGGTGGTGACTTTGAAGTCCATCTGACGATCAGTCCCAGCGGCGCGGCGGTGATCAAGCAAGAAACCGGTCTGACAGTCGATATCCGCCAACCGAATCTGCCTGAGTTGATCGGTCACGTTCCCGATTGGTCAAACGAGCCCACGTTCGATGCGGCACAGCTTACGAATGCGATCGACCGTGTGATTCAATTTCATCAGTACGACGATTACATGACGCCGATCGCCAGCGGTTCGTTCCGCACACGAGCCATGGTGGTCTGCCCGTGTAGCGGCAGCACACTCAGTGGCATCGCTCGTGCAGCGGCATCGAATTTGATTCAACGTGCTGCGGAAGTGCATTTGAAAGAACATCGCAAGCTGATCTTGGTCCCCAGGGAAACTCCGCTCAGTGTTCTGCAGCTGGAAAACATGCAGCGGTTGGCAGCGGCCGGTGCGGTGATTTTGCCGGCGATGCCGGGTTGGTACCACGGCGTCGACGTCACTCGATTCGCTGGTTGACTTTGTGGTCAGCCGAATTCTGGACCAACTTGGCGTCGATAACTCGATGATTCTGCGTTGGGGTCGACCATGAGCCCACGGGTTGCGGACTGGCTCGGTTTGATTCGCTTCAGCCATACAGTGTTTGCGCTCCGTTTGCGGCGTTGGCAACGGTGATGGCGTTTGCTACTCCGCTACCGTCTGGGACGACGCCAACATTTCGCTGGCAAGATATTTTGGGGATCTTGTTGTGCATGGTGTTTGCCCGCAGCGCCGCGATGGCCTTCAATCGCTTGGTCGATGACAAGATCGATGCGGCGAATCCACGCACCGAAGGCCGTCATTTACCCCGTGGCATTCTGTCTCGCGGCCAAGTCTGGGTCTTCACGATCTTGTGCTCACTGGGATTCGTTGCGTCCACCGCATTGTTCTTGCCCAACTGGTTGCCATTGGCGGGAGCGGTGCCCGTGTTGATATTTTTGTGCGGATACAGTCTGGCCAAGCGGTTTACGACTGCCGCTCATCTATGGCTGGGGATTGCGCTTGAGTCTGTCACCTATCTGTGCCTGGGTAGCGATTCGAGGTGTGGAGTCGGTGACGTCTCCAGCAGATCTGCTGCCGCCGCTGGTGCTGGCTGCCGCGGTCGCCGCCTGGGTGACGGGATTCGACATCATTTATGCGTGCCAGGATGCCGAGTTCGACGCAAAGTCGGGATTGCATAGCATTCCGGCGCGATTCGGGATCTCGGAGCCGTTGAAGATCGCCGCCGCGTGCCACCTGGTGATGTTGGCGCTGTTGGCTCTGCTGCCGCTCGTGGCGGGTTCGGCTGGCTTTGGCTGGGCATTTTGGGCGGTGCTGGTGCTGATCGCGGCCTTGGTGATTCGTCAGCACTCGCTGGTCCGGCCCGATGACCTGGATCGAGTCAATCAGGCCTTCTTTGATACCAACGCAGCGATTAGTGTGACACTGTTGGTGGCCGGAACGATCGACTGTTTTTGGGTCTAAGGCCTGCTGATTTAGTCGAGTCGTGACGCCGTAAGCGGCCGGGCATACGTAATTGCCGGTGCCTCAGCCTGTTCGGAACGTGTTTTAAAAGGGGTCTTACCCTGGGTGGGCGAGAGGTTACTGCAAGCGAACTCGGTACAGGACACTTTTTTGGTTTATCGAGATCGGTTCAAGAGAGGCGTCAGATCTCCTGTTTAACACATGTGTCTGAGTTGCAAGAGGCCAGCAAGATGCCCGGTTTAACACCCAGCAGCGGGACAAATCATGAAGACAGCTGAGCGAGACGCCCGATTTCGAGAAATTCGCGACAAGGTCGAAGCGGAAGAACGACTGACATTGGACGATGGGATTTTCCTATACGAGCCCGATGTGTCGCTGCAGGCCATCGGCGAGCTTGCCAATCTGGTTCGCGAGCGAAAGAACGGAAATGTTGGTTACTTCAACATCAACACGCACCTGAATCCGACCAACGTGTGCGTCTATCGCTGCCGCTTCTGTGCCTTTCGCAGCGACTTGCGCGATCCCGAAAGGTTACGTGATGAGCGACCAGCAGATTCTCGATCGTGGCCGGGAAGCGACCGAAAACGGTTGTACCGAGATGCACATTGTCGGCGGCTTGCATCATCAAAAACCTTACGAGTGGTATCGGCACCTGATCGAATTGCTGCACGAACAACTATCCGCAGATCCACTTGAAAGGCTGGACGGCGGTCGAGATCAACTGGTTTGAATTTCAAACCAAGAAAGTCGGTTCGTTGGGTCCTGGAAGACATGATGGAAGCCGGACTGGGAAGCATGCCCGGCGGCGGTGCCGAGATTTTTCATCCGGAAGTCCGCGATCAACTTTGCGAGCACAAAGCCAACACGCACGCCTGGCTGCAGATCCATCGCACGGCACACGAAGTCGGTTTGCGGACCAACTGCACGATGTTGTACGGACATGTCGAGAATGCGTTTCATCGCATCGACCATCTGATTGCGTCTACGCGAACTGCAAGACGAAACGGGCGGCTTTCAGGTCTTCATTCCGCTGGCCTTTCATCCGGAAAACACCAAACTGTCGGATATCAAGAAACCATCGGCGCTTGATGGACCTGCGGACGATGGCGGTCAGCCGTTTGATGCTTGACAATGTCCAGCACATCAAGGCCTACTGGATCATGCTGGGAGTCGAAACGGCGCAGACGGCGCTGGCGTACGGAGCGGACGACATCGACGGAACGGTTCGCCACGAATTGATCTATCACGATGCGGGCGCCACGACGCCCGAATGTCTGACGGTCGATACGATCAAGCAACTGATCGTCGAAGCAGGCCGCGAGCCGATCGAACGCGATACCGTTTACCGCCGCGTTCATCGTGATGAGAGCGACTTCACCAAGTGGCACAGCGGCGAATCTGTCGAACAGGCCGTGGGTGTCTGACTGCTGGAGATGCCGACTCCGTGCCCCACTCGCCGATTTCGGGTACGATACAGAGATCTCATCGATACGCGAGTCCATTCTGGGGTCTGCATGAATATTCGAGCAACGTTGCGGTCCGGTTTCACCATCATCGAGATGTTAGCCGTGATTGCGATCATTGGGGTGTTGGTTGGGCTATTGTTGCCGTCCGTCCAAGCGGCTCGCGAGCGAGCCCGGCAGGTCAGTTGCAGCAACAACATGATGCAGGTCGGTTTGGGTGTGACCGCTTACCATGCCACGTTCGAGCAATTCCCCGTTCATTTGTCCGGCACCGATGGCAGCACCGTGGTGGGCGCCGACAATGACCGCCGCCTTTCCTTTCTTGTCGCCTTGCTGCCTTTTCTGGGTCACGACCCATTGCAGCAGCAATTGCTCGGACAGCTGCCGGTGGAAGAGTTTTTCGACGATGGATATTACATGTCGATGGACGAAACGGTGGCTGCGGAAGCAGCGGGCGAAGACAAGAAACTTTGGGTCGCCGGCGGTCCGGAGCCTTTTCAAAAGAACTATCCGGTCTGGCGATTCGAGGTCCCTGAGTTCCGTTGCCCCAGTGACCCCGGAGTCGGTTCTCCGGCGCTGGGCAGAACCAACTACGCCGCCTGTCTGGGTGACGGCGTGGTTGCCATGGACACCGGGCCGCTGAAAGATGTGAACGGCGTTTTCCAGTGGGATCAGGAAAGGGCGGCTCAAACAGAAGCATCAATGCGGGGCGTGTTTGTGCCTCGATCGGTCACACGTTTCCGCGACGTCAGCGACGGGCTTTCGTCGACGCTGCTACTTGGAGAGATCGCGACCCACCTGGGCGACGCCGATGTCCGCACGGATGCCGTGATCGGTCCCAGTGAGAAAGCTTTAAGCAATCGGCCGAACTGGGCCTATGAGTCGGACGTCATCGACAGTGAGCGGCCACATTTCTGGCTGACAAATACGCAGCTGATGTCGGCCGTTGCTCCCGGCGCTGCGCGAGGTTATCGCTGGGCCGACGGCGCTCCCTTGTTCACGGCTTTCAACACCATTCTGCCACCCAACCAGGCAATCGCACTCAGCCAGCAAAAAGAAGACCGTTCAGGGATCTTTCCACCCAGCAGCCGGCATCAAGGAGCGGTCGGTGTGTGCATGGCCGATGGTTCCGTTCGCTTCGTCACCGATTCGATTGATGCCGGCGATCGAAATTCGCCAACGGTCTACGTCGGCAGCTCGAACCAGCCGAACGGCAAATCTGTCTACGGCGTTTGGGGCGCCATGGGAACGCGGGCGAGCGAAGAGTTAGTCTGGTTCGATAGCGATCGCTAGTTGAACGAAAGCGGCACGATCTGCGGGCAAGATCGGCTTCGTCGGCAAAGATGAAAACACATGGCGATGTTCTGGTAGGTGCGATCGAGCTGACGACCACCGGCTAACCGGTTTCATTGACGCTCGATTTCAGTTGGGTTGATGCTTCTGACTCCGCCTTCTATGAGGCCTGCCGGCACACAGCCGTCGTTGGACAATCCCGAAAAAAAGGAATCTCGTACAGTCAGGCTGGCGGTCAACGGGCAACCCCTGCCGTCGACCAGTGCTGTTGCGCGACGAAGCGATGTTGCGGTTAACCTGATTCAGCTTCTTTCGTCATGCGTTTCCGAATCGAATCATTCATGGAAGTTCAAGCAAAATTGTCGATTCTGGCGGATGCCGCAAAGTACGACGCGTCGTGTGCCAGCAGCGGATCGAAGGGAACTCGAGCCGGAAGCACGATTGGCAGCACCGAGGGGATGGGGATTTGTCACAGCTACACGCCCGACGGACGCTGTATCTCGCTGCTGAAAATCTTGCTGACGAACTACTGCATTTATGACTGTCAGTATTGCGTGAATCGGATCAGCAGTGATACTCCGCGAGCACGATTCACGGTGGAAGAAGTCGTCAAGCTGACGCTTGAATTTTACAAGCGGAATTACATCGAAGGCTTGTTCCTCAGTTCGGGGATCATCCAAAATTCCGACTACACGATGGAACAGTTGACAGCAGTTGCCAAGACGCTTCGCAGCGAACATGGGTACGGCGGCTACATCCATTTGAAGACGATTCCGAACGCGTCACAGGCGTTGATCGAAGAGGCAGGACGCTGGGCGGATCGTTTGAGCGTGAACATCGAACTGCCAACCGAAAGCGATCTGCACTCACTCGCACCCGAGAAGAAGAAGCCTCAAATTGTCGGCGCGATGTCTGGCATTCGCGACAAGATCAACGAACAAAAAACAGAGAAGAAAGCGGGTTTCAAAGCACCTCGCTTTGCCCCCGCCGGCCAGAGCACTCAGATGATTGTCGGCGCAACGGAGACTCCGGATGCCGATGTACTCAAGACAGCTTCGAGTTGTACACGGGCCAGCGACTTCGTCGCGTCTACTATTCGGCATACAGCCCGATCCCGCACGCGGACGCGCGATTGCCTGGACAATCACCGCCGTTGGTCCGCGAACACCGACTGTATCAAGCCGATTGGTTGATGCGTTTCTACGGATTTGATGCGAATGAAATCGTGTCGGGCGAGGATCGGAATTTGTCGCTGGACATTGATCCGAAGTTAGCGTGGGCGCTGGCAAATCGTCATTTCTTTCCCGTCGACGTCAATCGTGCCAGCCGCGAGGAACTGTTGCGCATCCCTGGCATCGGTGTTCGCAACGTGAAGCGGATTCTTCAGATTCGCAAGTACAAAGGTTTACAGAACCGAAGACTTAAAGAAACTGCGAGTCGCGTGGAATCGGGCAAAGGTGTTCGTTATCACAGCGGATCACAATCCTGCACTCGGCGACTTGGACAAGCTTGACTTGAAAAACAAGGTCAAGCCACCGACAAAACAATTGATGCTGTTCGACGCAGCGAGTTCAGCGGCGAGCGGAGAAGTTTGAGTGGCATATGCTTCCAGCTAATGTTTCTCGCAAGCTGGAAGCTTACCGCACATGACACGACACCATGCAATTCATCTCTGTACAAAACTTCGACGATTGGCGGGCCGCGGCTCGACAATCTGATCGCCACCGATATGTCTCCGAATGAAGTGAGTTGGACTTCAGAGGCTGATCAACCTTCGCTGTTCGAGAACGAAGTAGGCGACACCAGTTCAGCAGACCAAATCATTCTCCGTCCCGAAAGAGTTCTTAGAACTTGCGAAGCCAGTCGCCTGTCATCGCGATGATCGGCGTTGGGAACTGCTGTACCGAACTCTGTGGCGACTGACTCACGATGAACCACATTTGCTGAAGATCAGCACTGACGACGACGTACACCGGCTGGGTCAGATGCGAAAAGCGGTCACGCGCGACGTCCACAAGATGAAAGCGTTCGTGCGATTCCGAAGAGTCGAATCGGACCAAGAAGGAAGAAACTTACATCGCTTGGCATCGGCCAGACCATCGCATTGTTCGGCTCGCAGCTCCATTTTTCTCCCGACGTTTCAAGGGCATGAACTGGTCAATCCTGACGCCTGACGAATCGGTTTCGTGGGATCAAACGAAATTGACTTACGGTGACGGCGTGCCGGCCAGCGAAGCTCCCCAGTGACGATTCACTCGAAGAACTTTGGAAGACGTATTACGCGTCGATCTTCAATCCGGCTCGCGTCAAGGTCGCGACGATGAAGCGAGAGATGCCGGTTCGTCATTGGCCGACGTTGCCAGAGACCGCATTGATCCCGGAATTGCTCGCACAAGCGCCCGCGACGAGTTGACAAGATGATCGAAAGTCGGGAAGGATTCGGCACCACAGCGACACACTTTTTCCCGGCAGATATCTCGCTTCCGTCGCTTGCCCGCGCCGCAGATTGTTGTCGTGCGTGCGATCTACATCAGCATGCGACGCAAACCGTCTTCGGCCGCGGTCCGGCAACGGCAAAGATCGTGTTGGTCGGAGAACAACCGGGCGACCGAGAGGATATTGAGGGCAAACCGTTCGTTGGCCCGGCTGGCAAGTTGCTCGACATGGCACTGGAGCAAGCCGGCGTCAACCGAGATGAGGTCTACATCACCAACGTCGTGAAGCATTTTAAGTTTACGGAGCAAACATCCGGTCGCGGTAAACATCGACTGCACAAGAAGCCAGACTCGCGTGAAATCTTTGCCTGCCGACCATGGTTGGAAGCGGAGTTGGCAGCGATCCAACCCGACGCAATCGTTTGTCTGGGAGCAACATCCGCACAAGCACTGTTTGGCCGCGACTTTCGGATCACGAAACAACGCGGAGTCGTGTTGCCAACGCAATGGTGCGAGCAAACCATCGCAACCTGGCATCCCGCAGCGATCCTGCGAATGCCCGATGAGGTAAGGCGAGCGGCAATGGAGAAGCAGCTGATTGAAGACCTGGCAGTTGCAAGCCACGTAAAGTAACTCGACCCGGCTTGAAAAGGAGGGTGAAGTTCGCTGGGCAGACACAAAGCCGAATAAGTGATGCAACCAATGATCCAAACCACACCCACAGGTTTGTACTGCCCTGCGGGCGACTTCTTCGTCGATCCGCATCGGCCGGTCGACCGCGCTGTGGTCAGTCATGCGCACACCGATCATGCGCGGTGGGGGTGTCGGCGGTATCTCGCCGTGGCGTCCAGCGAACACTTGCTCCGGATGCGAATGAGCGCCGATGCCGAGTTTCAATTCCTTCCCTATGGAGAGTCAATCAAGATCGGCGGTGTCGACGTCAGCTTCCACCCGGCCGGCCACATGCTCGGCTCAGCTCAGGTGCGTCTGGAGCATCGAGGCCAAGTCGCCGTGGTCACTGGCGACTACAAACTCGGTAGCGATCCGACGTGCGAGACTTGGCAACCGGTACGATGTCACTTGCTGGTGACCGAATCGACGTTCGGCCTTCCCGTTTACCGTTGGCCGAGCGAACATTCGCTGACCACCGCGATCAATGATTGGTGGCGAGAGAGTCGCGAAGCGGAAAAATGTTGCGTGCTGTATGGATACGCGGTCGGCAAGAGTCAACGCTTGTTGGCCGGATTAGACCCGAGCATTGGACCGATTTACTGCCACGGTGCGGTGGAAAAGGGGAATGACGCTTACCGACGAACGGGAGTAGCGTTACCAGAGACAACCTACGTGGGCGATATCCAAGGCAAGCATGATTGGCGCGGCGCGATGGTCGTCGCGGTACCGAGTGCTCACGGTAGCCCTTGGATGCGAAAGTTTGGCCGTGTTAGTACGGCGATGGCGAGCGGTTGGATGGCGGTTCGTGGCGCACGTCGGCGGCGGGGTGTCGATCGCGGTTTCGTGGTCAGCGATCATGTCGACTGGCCGTCACTGTTGAAGGCGATTGAGACTTGTGATCCCGAAACCGTCTGGGTCACCCATGGATACTCGGCCACGGTTGCCCGTTACCTCAATGAGCAAGGTCGCGATGCGAAGGTGATCGAGCGATCGTGTCCGAGGGGAAGATGACGAAGACTCCGCCCACGACGTCGCCACCGCCGAACAAGCGGAGCAAGCAACGTGATCCGCTTCGCCGAACTCTACAATGCCCTCGATTCGACAACCAAGACGAACGAGAAAATCGCCGCGATGTCGGACTACTTCGCCGGCGCTTCACGCAGCGATGCCGCCTGGGTGACGTACTTTTTAGCCGGAAATAAACTCCGACAACTCGTGCCAACAAAGTTCTTGCGGGCATGGGCTGCCGAGGAGGCCGCGATCCCCGATTGGTTGTTTGACAGAGTCGTACCACTCGGTCGGCGACCTGGCCGAAACGCTCTCGCTCGTCGTTCCGCCCGGGGAACTCGCTGGTGACGTGTCGTTGACCGATTGGATCGAGAAACGTTTGAAACCGTTGCGCAGCATGGACGAAGAACAGCAGCGAGTGGCCGTGATCCAAATCTGGCGGGAAACACCAGCCAAAATGCGTCTGGTGGTCATGAAGCTTATCACCGGCGGCTTCCGCGTCGGTGTTAGCAAACGTCTGGTGACTCGTGCCATCGCTCAGCAGTCCGGGATCACCGCGGACGTGGTCTCACATCGCTTGATGGGTAACTGGGAGCCGACTGCTGAGTTCTTCACCGCGCTGGTGAATCCAGCCGTGGAAGACACCGTGGTCAGTCGTCCCTATCCGTTCTGCTTAGCGCACGCGATTGATCCTGAGGCGGGACCGAGTTCGCTGGGCGATGCATGCGAGTACTTCGCGGAGTGGAAATGGGACGGGATTCGTGGACAAGTGATTCGGCGTGCCGATCAAACCTTCATCTGGTCACGTGGCGAAGAATTGATGGAAAAACGCTGGCCGGAAATCGAGTCCGCTTCGGAGATGCTGCCCAACGGAACCGTAATCGACGGAGAGATATTGGCATGCTCCGCCAACGGTGACGTTATGCCGTTCGCAGAATTGCAACGCCGGATCGGACGTAAGACGGTTGGCAAGAAGTTGCTAACGGAAGTTCCGGTGGTTTTCCACGCGTTCGATCTGCTGGAGCACGATGGACAAGACATTCGGTCGTTGCCGTTTACAGAACGTCGACAGGGTCTCGAAGAACTGCTGAATCCGATCGACCATGACCACTTACGCGTGACGGATTTGGTCGCAGGCAATTCGTGGGAGTCATGGGGAAGGATTCGCGAAAGGAGCCGCGAGCGTCATTCGGAAGGCTTGATGCTGAAGCGGAAGGATGCGTCGTACGATGTTGGCCGAGTCCGCGGGACTTGGTGGAAATGGAAAGTCGCACCGTTCACGATTGACGCCGTCCTGATCTACGCACAAAAAGGACACGGCAAACGAGCGAGTTTGTTCACCGACTACACCTTTGCGCTCTGGGATGACGAGCAGCTAGTGCCGTTTGCCAAGGCCTACAGCGGATTGAACGACGCAGAGATTCGCCAGGTCGACCGTTTCATTCGCCAGAACACGAAGGAGAAGTTTGGACCGGTGCGAAGCGTGACGCCAACGCTTGTGATGGAACTGGCTTTTGAAGGTCTGCAAAGAAGCAAACGACACAAGAGTGGAATCGCGACGAGGTTTCCAAGAATTCTGCGCTGGCGACACGACAAGAGACCAGAAGATGCGAACACACTCAACGAGTTGCTGGAACTGTTGCCAGAATAGATGAGCAATTCACCCTCCCGCTTGCGGCCTGTTGATTTAGTGAGCCGCGACGCGTAAGCGGCCGGGCATACGTCATTGCCCGGTGCCTTACGGCCCGCGGCTCACCCTGGCAATTCACATTTCGTTTAAATCAACAGCCTGCTTGCGGGAGGGTCGAGCGACAGCGAGGGGAGTGTTTTCACTGGATGTACGACGACAACAACCGGGAACGCGAATCGCCCCTTGCCTCGCTTGGGTTCGACTCTCCCGAGTGAGAGTCAGTGAAGTGATGTCTAGGAGACGGTAACGTTAACAATGAAAACTAAGACCAGACCAATCCGACGACAGCCCTCCAAAGAAGTGGATCGCTTCTTTGATGCCGTCGGTTGGCGCGCGTTTCGGTTTCAACGCTCGACCTGGCGTGCTTACCAGGATGGGGCGAGCGGTCTGATCCACTCCGCCACCGGCACCGGAAAGACGCTTGCCGTTTGGATGGGACCGATCTTGAAGTGGATGAAAGAAAATCCGCATCGAGAAAAGTGGAATCCGAAACGACCGCCACCACTTCGGGTTCTCTGGATCACGCCGCTTCGTGCTTTGGCCGGCGATACGGAAAGCTCACTACGTGCGCCGCTCGATTTCCTTGAACTTCCTTGGCGACTAGAGTCACGAACCGGCGACAGCAAGGCGAGTGCCAAGGCGCGGCAGCTGAAAAAACTCCCCACAGCACTCGTTACCACCCCGGAAAGCCTATCGCTGATGCTCACCCATCAGCGTTTGCTCGGACAACTTAGCGGCGTCGAGGCGGTCATCGTTGACGAATGGCACGAATTGCTGGGGACCAAACGCGGTATTCAAACAGAGCTTGCGCTGTCACGTTTGCGCAAATTGAATCCCTCGCTTCGCACCTGGGGTATCTCCGCGACGCTTGGGAATTTGCAACAAGCACGCGACGCATTGCTGGGAACCGAACCAAAGGCTGATGTTCGCATCATCGAAGGTTACGAAAAGAAACGAATCAAACTCGAGTCGCTGATTCCGGCCCAGATGGATCGCTTTCCCTGGTCGGGGCACATCGGAACTAAGATGGTTCCGCAGGTCGCTGAGCTTGTTGAGTCGGTTGAAAGTGCACTCATTTTCGCCAACACGCGATCGCAGACGGAAATCTGGTACCAGCATCTGTTGAAAAATCGCCCGGATTGGGCGGGCAAGATCGCGTTGCATCACGGGTCGCTCGATACGAGGGTGCGACGTTGGGTCGAGGATGGCCTGCGAGACGGATCGCTGCGGGGCGTGGTTTGCACCAGCAGTCTTGATCTGGGTGTCGACTTTACCACCGTTGATCTTGTCATTCAGATCGGCAGCCCGAAGGGTGCGGCGCGGCTGTTGCAACGTGCAGGGCGAAGTGGTCATCAGCCAGGCGCGGTTAGCCGGTTGGCCTTCGTGCCGACCAACGCACTGGAATTGATTGAATTGGCTGCCGCTCAAGATTCGATCCGTGCAGGAAAGCTGGAGTCGCGTCCGATGCTAGACAAGCCGCTCGATGTGCTCGCCCAGCATGTGGTCACGATCGCGATCGGCGGCGGTTTCACGTCGGCGGAACTTCTCGCGGAGGTGCGAACGGCACACGCGTATGAATCACTGACTGACAAGGAGTGGCAGTGGGTACTCGACTTCGTAGTCAAAGGCGGGAGCTCATTGGAAGCCTATCCAGATTATCACCGAGTTGAGATAGACGGAGACACCTATAAAGTGACTCAGCGACGTACCGCGTCGATGCATCGGATGAACATCGGCACGATCGTTTCGGACGCTTCGATGTTGGTGAAATATTTGAAGGGCGGAAACCTGGGGACGGCGGAAGAGTACTTTCTCTCGAAACTGAATCGCGGAGACAAGTTTCTGTTCGCCGGGAAGTTAGTTGAACTGGTCCGCGTCCAGGACAACACCGCGTATGTCCGCAGGGCAAAAGGAACACCCGACACGGTCCCCAGGTGGATGGGCGGCCGCATGCCGCTTTCCAGCGAACTTAGTGACGCGTTGCGGTCGAAGTTGCAAGAAGCGGCGAAGGGCAATCTGGTCGGGCGGGAGATGAAATCGCTGCGACGATTGTTTGAGATACAACAACGTTGGAGCATCATTCCGGGCAGCGACGAGATGCTGATCGAATGTATCGAAACAAGAGGCGGACATCAGCTGTTCGCATTCCCGTTCGAGGGTCGTCTGGTGCATGAAGGATTGGCCGCATTGATGGCTTATCGAATGTCGCAACTGCACAAAATGTCTTTCACGATGGCGTGCAACGATTACGGAATCGTGTTGCAGTCACCACAGTCGATCCCGATTGATGAAGCGATTCGCACTGGGCTGTTTTCGCCAGACAACCTGGTAACGGACATTCTGGCGAGTCTGAATTCGACCGAGATGGCCAAGCGACAGTTCCGTCAAATTGCGCGTGTCGCCGGGCTGTTGCATCCCGGTTACCCAGGCCAACGTAAGTCCAACAAGAACTTGCAGGCCAGCAGCAATCTCTTCTTCGACGTGTTCACCGAGTACGATCCCGCAAACTTGCTGCTCTTGCAAGGTCGACGTGAGGTGCTGGAACAACAGTTAGAAACGAAACGAATGCAGACGGCCCTCGAGCGGATCGGTCGATGCCGCATCGTCGTCACCGCCCCTCCCAAAGTTACGCCGCTGTCGTTTCCGCTCTTGGTCGATAAACTAAGAGAACGTGTGAGTAGCGAAACATTGGTGGACCGCGTAGCGCGGATGCAAGCACAATTGGAGAAGGCCGCAGCACAAATGGAACGAAAAACGGATGTCAAAGTTCATTGAGACCACGTTCGGGGGCACAGAGTGGATGCTTCTTAGTGATCGCGGCTTGTATTGGCATGAGCACCGAGCGCTGTTTCTCGCCGACACCCACTTTGGAAAAGAAGCGACGTTTCGACGAAACGGACTTCCCGTTCCGCGCGGAAGCACCGACGGGACGCTGCGGAAGATATCGAGAATGCTCACGCGCACCGAGGCGGCGCGTGTAACCATTCTCGGCGACATGTTCCACGCGCGATCATCACTTTCCGCTGACGTTTGCGAATCCCTGGATCGATTCTTCGCCAAACATGACAGCGTCCATTTCCAACTGGTGCGAGGCAACCACGATGCTCATGTCGGCCAGCTTCCGAGTCACTGGCCGATCGACGCGGTGGAAGCGGGAATACGAATTGGCAATGTCGAGTTATCGCACGAGCCTGGCGTTCCCAATTCTGACTGCACGCTGATGTTGTGCGGGCATCTCCATCCCTCGATTCATTTCGATTGGCCGACCGAGCGATTGGGCAGACTGCCCTGTTTCTGGCTCCACGATGGATGTCTCGCCTTGCCGGCCATTGGTGAATTCACCGGCACCTCTCCCATTCAGCCCGATCAAGAAGATCGAGTCTGGATGGTCCTAGGCGAAGATTTAGTGGAGTACCGAGGAAATCTGATCGGTAGATAAGATGGAACCTGTTCAGGGCTAGGCATTCTTGACGAGTGCGAGGCAGACAAGATACAGCCTGATCACCGCAGCGACCAGAAAGAACGTGGCCGCCGGGACGGGGAAATGGTTTCGAGGCCCGCATGTGCCTTCACGGACTACACCTCTCACTCTCCGTCTACCCGACCCAATCATACGCCTCACCTTGATGAACCTGGCCAAGCTGTGGAAATTCAGAAGGCATTCGATCGGAACACGAAAATCTAGCCGGACAAATACTGATGAATCATCGACTCACGGTCCACTTATTCATTCTGACGCTCGGGATGCCATTGCTTGTCGCGGAAGCTCAGCAGCCAGTGGAATCGACAGAAACCGCTCCGCAGGTGGCAACGCCCGTGGCAGTGGAGAATGTCGTCGATGACCAAGCGATCCAGCGACGGCTCCGCAGAATCCTCGAGACTCGTGAGCGATTCAGCAAGGTCGAGGTCAAAGTCGACAGCGGCGTGGTCGCATTCTCAGGCACCGCCGAAACCGACGAGGACCGCAATTGGGCGGAAACGCTAGCCGAACGTACCGAAGGAGTGGTGGTTGTCGACAATCAAATCGAAGTCGAGTCGACTATCGATCTAGGGGGCAGCTGGGATGTCATGAACAGCAGCTTGATGACACTTTGGCGTGATTTTATAAAACGAGTCCCGCTGCTGTTTGCAGCCTGCGTCGTTCTCTTCGTCACAGCTGTAAGTGCGAAGTTCATTGCGAAATTGATCACTCGGTTGTTGAGCAAACGAGAGCGAATGCGAAGTAGCCTGAAGGACCTGATCAACCAGCTGGTTACAATTGGAATCTGGGTGGTTGGCTTAATCATCGCGGCCGTCGTCGTTTTCCCTGGCATGACGCCAGCGAAAGCGCTGACCGTGCTGGGACTCGGTTCAGTCGCGATCGGATTCGCATTCAAGGATATCTTTGAAAACTTCTTTGCGGGCATCTTGATTCTCTGGCGATACCCGTTTGATCGGGGCGATTTCATCTCCTGTGAAGGAATCACAGGTCGCGTCCAAGAGATCACCGTCCGCAACACTTTGATTCGTCGTTTGGATGGCGAGCTTACCGTTGTCCCCAACGCTCACCTGTTCAAGTCAAGCGTCGATGTCTTGAACGATCGTGCCAGTCGACGAGTCCGCATCATTTGCGGAGTCGCCTACAGCGAAAGCGTGCCCAGCGCACGCAAAGTGATCATCGATGCGGTGCATAGCTGCAAGAGTGTGAAAACCCAACGCGAACCAGAGGTTTTTGCCAAAGAGTTCGCAGAGTCCAGCATCAATTTCGAGGTCTCATGGTGGACAGAGCCGACACCGACAGAAGTCCGCGCCAGCCGAGACGAAGTCATCGAAGCAATCAAACGGGAACTCGACGCGGCAAACATCGAAATCCCCTTTCCCTATCGCACGATACAGTTCCAGGACCCGAGTTTGACCGAAAGGTTTGCGGAGGCGTAAAGGCATCAAGTTGGGACAAGAGCCCTGCTCATGCAGGGCAACCGTGACCAGCGAAGCTGGCGACAATTTCGCCATGATCAGCTGAGGGAAGAGGTGCGCACACTTCTTCCCTCGATTTATTTGGCCAACCCGTCTTTCGTAGCCGTGTCAATCGACCCTGCTACGAGATGAACGATGGAACACCATCGAGAACGGCTGCGACGGTTTCTGCCGCGAAAGGACTTGGTCACGAGCGTCCCCGCAGCTTGGTCGAAGCTGCGCCGGCGGATCAAGAAGGGACGCTTGGAAGACACGCGGCCCGCTGGCCTGACCGGTGAGAGGACGTTTTTGTCCCGGTTGACCGGGGCAAAAAAACACCCCGTAAAACACGGGGTTTTTCGGGGCGTTCTCGAAGCAGCGGAGGACACGGGACTCGAACCCGCAACCCCATAAGGGGCAACTGATTTCGAATCAGTCTGCTAGCCAATTCGCATATCCTCCGAACTCAGCGGTCATTATAGGTTGCCGCCGGATCCTAGAACAGGACGCAATCCAGTCGCCTGGGTTCGGCCGGCTGTGCCTGGGTGGAATGGTGAACAAACCTGACGTGGCTGCGTCTTCGGGTGAGGGCAGTGCGCGATGCCCGGCCGCTGACGCGTCGCGGCTCACTTAGTTCATCAGGCCAGTGCCTGGGTCTCCGATCCCGCACTGAACCGACCGAAGGTTTCCCGTAGCCAGGTCGGACGGCGCCGAGTGTGAATCGGGCCGTCTTTGTAGCCGCGTTGCTCCGCGACTCGGGGGCCGGAGTCGCTGAGCGTCTCCTCAACGAGAGCGACTGAATCAATGCTTGTGCTCGGTCTTGAACTGATACTCTTGCAGCCACTTTTCCCATTTGTGGGCTTCGCTGTGGGAATCCAGGTCGAGTTGGCGCCACTTGGGGCAGCGGTACTTCAAGTCGATGTGGCCGTTGTGCTGTTCTTGCTTCAATTCACAGCCCAGCTTTTTCAGCGTTTTGGCAATCACCTCGGCCTTTTTGGTGTCGTGAATATGCTTCGCTTTCCAGT
The DNA here is from genome assembly GCA_963714715.1 of Pirellulaceae bacterium. GTDB lineage: Bacteria > Planctomycetota > Planctomycetia > Pirellulales > Pirellulaceae > JBFJVZ01. Next base: position 120,104 of record CAVQPV010000003.1, read on the forward strand.
CTTCAAGTTGGTAGCGAACGATTTCGTCTGCCGACGCCAAAGCTGGGAGCGTTGCCAGTGCCAGGAACAAAGCGATCATTCGGATCATGGTTGAATCTCGTTTTCGGGGAGCGTTGGCAGGGTGTTAGAGAATTCTGTCGGTGAGCGTCAAGGCATGCTGACGGACGAGCTTTCGATAGGCTTTCATCGCTGGCCACTCATAACGTTACCCAACCAGGTCGGCTGGGGCGAGATCCTCGGCGGCGATGGGTATGAACCAGCGAGGGCATCCACAGGGCTTGATCAACGATGGTAATCAACACGTTGGGATCGATCGGTTTGAACAGACAGCGCGTGGCCGTCGGCATCGCCTCCGCTTTCTTTTCCAGTCCAGCCCATTTGCTGTCCGCCAACAAGACGGCCGCGAGTTGGTGATGTTGGTCGGTTGACCGCATCTCGGCAAGCGTATCGAGGACAAGTTGCGCGTCATCGCCCACATCCCAAACCACCAGATCTTGGGGGCCGATCTGCAACGCCTCCAGAGCCGCTGGAGCCGTCCTGGCGCAAATGCAGTTGTATCCTTGAGAATCGAGCACTCCGGCCAAGGCGAGTAGCGAGATCGGACTGGGATCGACCACCACAATCGAGGCACGCCTCGGTGACTGCGGATCGTGTGGGTTGGCGTGTTTCATAGCAACGGTCATACGATCTGTGACGAAATGGCGGCAAGATCGCTTGTGGTTGCGTGAAACGGGGGGGAAAACGACAATTCGCGATTCCAATCCGTTTCGCTTCGGTATTCTTCCACCCAGATGAACCAAAAAAACAGTCCTGGCGACGACGACAGCAAAGATCCCCGCGTGGCTCGTCGCGAGAAAATGCGGCAGATCGCCGGGCGCGGCATCGATCCCTTTGGCAGCCGTTTTGATGATCGGTTGTTGATCGGCCAGTGCCGCGAGCGGACAGGTGAAATCAAGTTCGCCAAGGAAGATGGCAACGAGTTGGAATTGCCCGATTTTGACTCGGGCGAGATCGACTATCGCCAATGGAAATCCGACAACGGCCCTGGCGGTGAAATCGGACCCACCGTTCGCGTCGCCGGCCGCATCATGTTGGCTCGTCCCACCGGTAAGTTGATTTTCCTGAACATCAAGGACTGGACCGGCAGCATCCAGATCTTCGTTGGCAAGAAACAAGTTGGCGAGGAAGACTTTGAGCTAGCAAAGTTATTTGACTTGGGTGATTTGGTTGGCGCCGAAGGTCGCTTGGGTCGAACGAATACCGGCGAGTTGACGGTGTTTGCCGAACGACTGTTCTTTCACACCAAGATGCTCGAAGTGCCGCCGGAAAAGCACGCCGGCCTCACCAATCAGGACTTGCGTCAGCGAATGCGCTACGCCGACATGGCGTTCAACGAAGGTGTCATCGAAACGTTTTTGGACCGGACCAAAATCGTGAAGTCGATTCGCAAGACGCTGGACGACGACGGGTTTTGCGAAGTCGAAGGCCCCACGCTGCACACCGTGGCCGGCGGCGCGGCGGCCCGGCCCTTCGAGACGCACCACAATGCACTGGACATGAAATTGACCATGCGCATCGCGCTGGAGTTACATTTGAAGCGGCTGATGGTTGGCGGCATGGAACGCGTTTATGAACTCGGGCGTGTCTATCGGAACGAGGGCTTGAGTCCGAGACACAATCCCGAGTTCACAATGCTGGAAGCGTATCAGGCGTACGGCGACTACCGGTCGATGATGGATCTGACGGAGAGTTTGATAGGCAACGCGATCGAGTCGATCGGCGGTGGCGACGTTCGCGAGTTTGACGGCGAGCAAATCGACTTTACTTTGCCGTTCAAACGCGAAACCTATGCGAATTTGTTCCAGGCGGCGACGGGCATTGATCCGACCGATGACGCGGCGGTGGTCAAATTGGCCGGCAAGTTGCACTTGGATACCGAGGGCAAGCACCTTGATCTGATCCGCAATGAGATCTTTGAGGAGCAGGTCGAAGACACGCTGCACGGTCCGATTTTCGTGATCGACTATCCGGCCAGCATTTGTCCGCTGACCAAGAGAAAACGGGACAATCCGGCGATCGCCGAGCGGTTTGAGTTATTCATTCTGGGGATGGAAATTGCGAATGCTTACACGGAGTTGAACGATCCCGATCTGCAGCAGGAGTTGTTCGAGACGCAGTTGGCGGGCCAAGACGAAGAGGACTCGATGGCCAAAATGGATCACGACTTCGTGCGTGCTTTGCGATTCGCGATGCCGCCCGCAGGCGGACTTGGCGTCGGCATCGACCGTTTGGTGATGCTGCTGACCGGGAAGAAAGTCGATCCGCGATGTGATCCTGTTTCCGGTGCTTGCGTCCCGAAAGCTCGCCGTAGGTGCGGCATCCTGCCGTACCAGATCCGAGCTGCGGCACACGCGCCCTGTGCGCACTGTGCGCGGGTCTCCTGACCCCGCACCGATTGCGACCGAAGGTCTCCCCCCGCTGTGCGCGGGTCTCCCGACCCCGCACCGATTGCGACCGAAGGTCTCACTCCGCGCTGTGCGCGGGTCTCCCGACCCCGCACCGATTGCGACCGAAGGTCTCCCCCGCGCGCTGTGCGCGGGTCTCCTGACCCCGCACCGATTGCGACCGAAGGTCTCCCCCCGCGCTGTGCGCGGGTCTCCCGACCCCGCACCGATTGCGACCGAAGGTCTCACTCCTGCGCTGTGCGCGGGTCTCCCGACCCCGCACCGATTGCGACCGAAGGTCTCCCGCCCGCTGTGCGCGGGTCTCCTGACCCCGCACCGATTGCGACCGAAGGTCTCCCTCCGCCCGCGCTGTGCGCGGGTCTCCCGACCCCGCACCGATTGCGACCGAAGGTCTCACTCCCCCCGCAACGCGTTAAAATGCTCGCGTCATCGTTCCGTATCAGACACGTTGGGGGCAAATCATGGAACGCTATCGATTCCATTGGGATGGAACCGTCTATTTCGTTACGTTCAGTATCGTGGATTGGTTACCGGTCTTTGTCTCTGAATCGGCATTCAAAATCGTCGCAGACAGCCTCAACTTCTGTCACCGAAGCAAGGGATTGCGAATCAATGCCTATGTGATCATGCCGACGCATTTTCACGCCATCGTATTCCACGAGAAATTCGATTCAGGGTTGCTTGAAAGAACAATGACGGACTTTCGCAAGTATACCGGTCGCCAGTTATGCGATTTCTGCGAGCGTCACATGCCAGCTTGTTTTTCACAGCGATTTCGAGATGCGGCCGGGGACGACCGGCAACGCAGGTTCTGGCAACCGACGCGGCATCCCGTATTGATTCAATCCGGGGGGTTTTGGGAAACGAAATCAAATTATTTGCACGAGAATCCTTGTCGTAAGGGATTGGTGGTACGAGCGGCCGAGTGGCGGTTCTCGTCCGCAAGTTATTGGTTGACGGACGGCAAGTTGCAGAATGATGTGATTCTCAGTTCACTGGTGTTTTGACGGAGGCGGACCGAGTGGCGGGGCGCCGGGGAGGAGACCTGCGGTCAGAGGTGCGGCGAGGTCGGAGACCGGCGCCGAGCGTGTGATTCTCAGTTCACTGGTGTTTTGACGGAGGCGGACCGAGTGGCGGGGCGCCGGGGAGGAGACCTGCGGTCAGAAGTGCGGCGAGGTCGGAGACCGGCGCCGAGCGGAGGCGGACCGAGTGGCGGGGCGCTGGGGAGGAGACCTGCGGTCAGAGGTGCGGCGAGGTCGGAGACCTGCGCCGAGCGGAGCGGAGAGACCGGCGCCGAGCGGACCGAGTGGCGGGGCGCTGGGGAGGAGACCTGCGGTCAGAAGTGCGGCGAGGTCGGAGACCGGCGCCGAGCGGCGTACGAAATCCGAGTTGCAAAAAGTGGCACGGTTGGAAGCCGCGCCTACGAAATCTGGCGTGAAACACCACCGTTTTGCGCTCTAGACGTCGTCGTCGGGCAACTCGTACGATCCCCTGCTGCTCAGGGACTGTCTCTTCACGACCGCCGAAGGAACGGCTATGTATCGATGGTTGCTATGTTTTCGCTACTTGCGGACGCGTTACATTGCGCTCGCGTCGATCATCAGCGTGATGCTTGGCGTTGCGACCTTGATCGTTGTCAACAGCGTGATGGCCGGTTTCTCGGCCGAGATGCATGAGCGATTGCATGGCTTGGCATCCGACATCTTGATTGAGTGTCACGCCAGTGGCGGCATGCCCGATCCCGATCTTCACCTCGGTGAGATCGAAAAGGTCTGCGGCGATCAGATCCTCGGCGCATCGGTCAGTGTTCACGTGCCCAGCATGCTGGGGATCGAATTCAATGGCCAGCAAATTGGACGACACGTCAATTTGGTTGGACTCGATCCGGCGACTTACAACCAGGTCAGCCAGTTCGGCCAGTTTCTGCTGCATCCGGCGAACCAGGAAAAGGTCAGTT
>CAVQPV010000004.1:0-36278 GCA_963714715.1 Pirellulaceae bacterium
TTCCCAGCAGGCTGTCCGAATCTTCTCGATGATCGATCCATCCGAAATCCACCCATCCAGCCTGCTGCGAGTGTATCCACAATGATCGATCAGGAAGTGATTGCGAAGCGCGGTGCATCCGTGCCACGCTGACGCTCGCTGTGGTTGTGGCGATTGGGAATCAGGCGGGTGCCGACGCAATCGTCGTCACCCAGGCCATGAAAGCGTCCACGATCGCGGAGGTCTTCATCGAGGAGAATGCGGTCCGCGCTGAAATCGAAATCGGCGCCCAGGACCTTCCCGCATTTGCCAATTTGCTTCCCGACGAACTTTACGAAAAGCTCACCGCTGAGGAACGACCACGGCAGGAACGCTCGCGCAAATCCCTCGAATCGGAGTGGCAAATCCTCGCTGATGACCAAACCTTGGCTGGCCAGTTGGAACAACTGGTCCCGGGGGAAACGAGTCGTTCGGGATGAGGTGACGGGAAGCGCTGGCCAGACGGCCCGACGATGCGGAACGTGTGATCCGTGTTCATTCATACCGCTGACCAGCCGTCCGCAAACGGTTTCGATTCGTGCTTCCCTGTCGGGCAACGCTCCGATCGCGAGCATTGGCTTCGTTTGCTACCACAGCGGGCTTCCCGTCAATGACTTTCGCTATATGCCTGGTGAAGTAATGCTGGATCTCGACTGGAACGATCCCTGGTATTCACGATTTCGCCACCCCGATTGCGCCGGCAATTCGACGCTCCGCTGTCGGCCTATCTCTATATCGAGCCTTACGAAGTACGTAAGGAGATCATCGTACGTCCGAAAGACTTGCAGCAATGGCTCGATCTCGAGTTGCGACACGACGGCGTCATTCCCGTCGACCAGCAGGAGGGAATTGAAGCGACGTATTGCCCAGTTCTTGTCGGCGAAGAACCCCGTTTTCATCGATGGGCGGAGCGTCGAAGGGCGGCTCGACCGCATTCACTTCATCAACCGGACCCTTCGCTCGACGGGTATCATCGAGCCACCTGTCGACCTGGATGTGACCTCCGCCACGCTGGGCGTCATCTTTGTGTATCCCATCGATGAGTTGCCCGAAGAAGTCTCGATGAAGTGGGAGTTGTTCAACGAAAAAATTCCGTCGATCCCGGCCGTTGCCTCGGATGAGGCGGGCGGTCTGCCCAGCACGGTCACGGCGTGAAGATCCGGTGCTGGTCTGGAAGAACTACCTGACCAACCCCACGATTCCCCAGCTGATGGCGATTGCCCAACCGCCGACACCGCGTTGGTTCACGATTCCGATTCTGTCCGCGGTCGCCTACATCGCATCGCTATGCGTTGCTGGTAGTTCTGGGCAGGCATTGGGCAAGCGGTCGAGATTTCTCTCGACCGATGTTGGCGACGGCAATGGGACTTGTAGTGGTTGGCGTGATGGCTCTGCCGTTGGCTCGTGTCCGCGTCAGCAACCCGTTTGCCGTCAGGCCGAGTCTGTCGGAAGATTCGGCGCAACTGGTTCTCTCGGGCCTGTTGCACAACGTTTACCGATCGTTCGATCATCACGATGAGAGCCTGATTTATGATCGATTGGCACGGAGCATCGCAGGTGAGTTACTCTCGGGACGTCTACCTGGAAACTCGCAAGAGCATGGAAGTAAAGAATCAGGGCGGCTTGCGTATTTCGGTGAAGGAAGTCGAGGTGACGCAGCTGCTCGCGCTGGATAGAAACGGATCGGAGCCTTCATTTCGCTGCCGCTGGCGGGTCGCCGGCTGGATCGGACACTGGGGACATGTCCACGCTCGAGCTAATGAGCACGAGGCATTGATCGCGATTTCCCCTCGTGACGGCAGCTGGAAAATTACCAAGATCGAAATGCTTGACCAGCAGCACCGTTCGAACGACCGTCAGACGCGGTCTCACTCCAACAGGCTGCGGGAGCATGATTGAAATTCGCGATTTGCGGTTCGCTTACGGCGAGGGCGGCTTCGAGCTGCAGGTGGAGCGGCTTTCCGTTAGCCCACGGCCAGCGCGTCTGCTGGATCGGTCCCAGCGGATGCGGGCAAGACAACGCTGCTGCATCTGGTCGCCGGCATCAATTCCCCTGCTGCCGGTCAGGTGGATAAGTGCGGACAAGAGCTTACCGCCCTGCGGGATGCGGCGCGACGAGATTTTCGCATCGCGAACATGGGCCTGGTCTTTCAAGACTTCGCCTTGCTGGATTACTTGAGTCTGTTGGACAACATCATGTTGCCGTTTCGCATCAATCGTTCGCTTACGTCTGGAAAGCGACGTGCGGATTGCGCTCGGCAACTCGCCGCCGAGGTGGGGCTTGGCGACATGGTTTCACGGCGGCCAAACCAGCTATCGCAAGGTGAGCGTCAACGCGTCGCAGTCTGCCGCGCGCTGGTGGCCAATCCGAAACTGCTGCTTGCTGACGAACCTACGGCGAATTTGGATCCCGGTAACGCGACGCGGGTTCTCGATATGCTTGACGGATATGCCGCGAAACAAGCAGCGACCTTGGTGGTCGTGACTCACGACCGGGACGTCTTGTCGCGATTCGATCAGACGATTGACGCTTCAGCATTCTGCAAACGTGACCTGTCGGAGTCAGCAGGAGGCGGTGCTTGTGCGTGACAGCTTCTTCCTGGCATGGCGTTATTTGAGTCATCATCGCCTGACAACCGCGGTGCTGGTCGCCTCGATTACTTTGATCGTCTATCTGCCGGCGGCGGTGCAGAGCATCGTCCGCAGCGCCGAGCAACACTTTCGCTCGCGGGCCGATTCCACGCCGCTGGTTGTCGGCCCCGCGGGGCAGGCGGCGCTGGAACTCGTCCTCGGCAGCGTCTATTTTGACAAACCGTACCCGGACGTGCTGCGTTACGAGCAACTCAAACGCATCGAATCACAAGCACTCGGGCTGGCCATTCCGCTGCACGTTCGATTCCGGGCCCGTGATTGCCAGGTTGTGGGAACGACCAAGGACTACCTGCGAGCTGCGCGAACTTGGCCACGGCCGGGGGGAAGTTTGGAGCATGGCCGGGCAATGCGTCGTCGGCGCGAGTGTTGCCGAACGACTCGAACTTGACGTTGGCGACAGGGTTCCGGTGTCGAAATCCGCGAGGTTTACCCTCGACAGCCCGCCGCTACGTTTGCGCGTCGTGGGCGTCTTGGAGACCACCGAGACGCCGGATGACGAGGCCATCTTTGTCAGCCTGAAAACCGCTTGGATTATCGAGGGGCTTGGGCATGGCCACGCCCGCGGCGCCAAGCACGGATCGGCGGAGGCAAATGCCTACACGGACATCACAGAAGAGAACGTCGCCAGCCCTTCACTTCCACGGCGATCGTGCCAATTTCCCGCTCACTGCGATCATCGTGAATCCGAACAGCAACAAGGCAAGAACGTTATTGCTGGGGCAATACTTTTCGCCGGACGAGACCGCTCAAATCGTACAGCCACGAGAGGTGATGGATGCCTTACTGGAAAGGATCGTGATGATCCGCAGTTACATGATCGCGGTCATTGGGGTGATTTCACTGGTCACGGTGTTGACGATGACTCTCGTGATGGTCCTTTCGATTCGTTTGCGACGTGCAGAGCTCCTGACCATGTCGAAAATAGGCTGCTCGAGATTCACGATTGCGTTGATCCTGGGAAACCAAATCGCTGTCTTGGTCGCGGGCGCTGTCGTCGCCACGATCCTGACTCTACTCACCAACGCGTACGGATCTGAACTCGTTCGATTGTTGTTTATCTAATTGAGTTTAGCGGCGTCTTCGTCACCCTAACGAAACTCCGCTGGACTATCCTCAAGCTGCGGCGGTTGGACCAACCGACGCGAGTTGCGCGATTAGCTTCGTGCGTCATACCTGTCAAAGACCGACGCAAGAAACGGCTACGTGCATCATGCGTGCGAATATGCACACCGCCCGAAGTGGCGAGTCACCACAGACGCCAACAAACGACTGTTTAATTGGCTTCGGTTTGTGTCAGTTCTGTCACGCCTATGCAGAAAACAAAGCGGTTTTCGACGAAAATGGCAACAATTCCGAGTCCAATCCGAACAATCCCAACCCGTCGCCGGTCGATATCGGTTGGGGCGAGAAGACGACCGACGAGATGTGCATCGCGTTTCTGGGGCTCCTGCACGAGTCCGTACGATGCCACTACGGTGAGTCGGCGGGCTCCTGTAGTCGCGGCCGCCACAACCGACCATAATGACTCCGGATCCGACTTCGTCCTTCGAACCGAAATGAATTGGCGGCGTGTTGTTGACACGACGTGAAAACCGCAGCTTCAAGTTGCGGAATGCCTTGGCCCGAGCATCTAAACGTGTGTAGACGTACGCTGACTTCGATCGGACTAGAGAAATGCACCAGTCGCAAAGCAAAGAAGAGTCGATTTTTAAGGTTGCGTGTGAACTGCAGTCCGGCGAGGCTCGTGAGGCCTATCTGAATCAAGTGTGCGGCGACGACGATCAGCTGCGACAGAGAATCATGACACTCCTACGCTTCGATGCCCAGGGAGAGACCGATTGGAAGCCACAAGCACCTCTCGTTTCGGATCATCGACTTCGGTGTTGCCAAGGCGACCGCCCATGAACTCACGGCGAAAACGCTGTTTACGCAGTTCGCACAGATCGTCGGGACTCTTGACTACATGAGTCCCGAGCAGGCGAAGTTCAATCAGTTGGATATCGACACGCGGAGTGACATCGACTCGCTGGGAGTCGTGCAATACGAGTTGCTCGCTGGCAGCACTCCCATTGACAAGGATCGTTTGCGGAAATCCGGGCTTGAGGAAAGTCTGCGTGTCATTCGCGAGGAAGACCCTCCACGACCGAGCACTCGACTGTCATCCAGCGCGACGCTGCCGGCGTTGGCCGTCTCGCGAAGTACTGAGCCCGGAAAGCTTCGCGGCCAATTACGCGAAGACCTCGACTGGATCGTGATCAAGGCGATGGACAAAGAACGATCCACGCGTTACCAGACCGCCGAATCGCTGGCCGCAGATATCGAAAGTCAACTGGATGACCGACCGATTCAAGCGAGGCGTCCGACCGTGGCCGGGAAGTCCGATCCGCTATCGGGCACGAGAGTTTCCATCTGAAGAGCAGCTTAAAGAAATCGGATCACTGATGTAGCTTGTTGGGATGTACTGGTCTCGTTGTAAAGCAACCGCTGGCAGGGATTTCTGATGAATACTAGAGGTGAATCGTTCCTTAGTCTCGGTCGCCGTGCATTCCTCAAGAATGGAACGCTGGTCCTGACATCTGCAAGTATGAATGTCTCGTCGGTCTTTGCCGATGATCAGGAGTCAATTCTGAAGGTTGGGCTGGTCACAGACTTGCACTACGCCGACAAGCCACCTGCTGGTTCACGTCATTACCGTGAAACGCCCGATAAGTTGGCGGAGGCTGCTGAACATTTCGGGAAACACGACCCAGAATTCATCGTTGAACTCGGCGACTTCATCGACGCCGCTGACAGTGTGGATGCCGAACTTGGCTACCTCAAGCGAATCAACCGGGACTTTTCGGCCATTTGCAAAGAGCGGCACTACGTTCTCGGCAACCATTGCGTTCACACGTTGACGAAGCAGGAGTTCCTTGACGGGGTTGAACAACCCAAGTCGTACTACTCATTCGACTCCGGTGATTTCCATTTTGTCGTGTTGGACTCTTGCTTCCGCAGCGACGGCGAGCCGTATGGTCGTAAAAACTTCAAGTGGACCGATCCCAACATTCCCGCCGCCGAGCTGGAGTGGCTCCAAGCAGACTTAAATAACACCACAAAGAGAACCGTTGTATTTGCCCATCAGCGACTTGATGTCAGCAATGATTACGGCGTGAAGAACGCTGCCGACGTGCGCAAGGTGATGGAAGAATCGGGCAACGTGCTGGCGGTTTTTCAGGGGCACAGCCACAAGAATGATCACAAAGACATCGGTGGAATTCATTATTGCACACTGGTCGCCATGGTCGAAGGATCGGGACTAGACAACAACGGATACTCAATGATGAATCTCGCCAGGGATGGGACCATCAGCGTCGGGGGATTTCGTAAGCAAATGAACTACAACTGGTCAGCGTGATTTGCATTATGAAATACAGATCATTCATCTTGATGGCGTTCGTGGTTACATGCTCATCATTGAAGGCTCAGAACCAGGATCGAATCCTGTTCAAGTTCGATACCCGTGAAGCGGCTCAGTCGTGGCAGGCCGTTAATGATGGCGTGATGGGTGGCCGCTTTAAGATCAACGACGATAAGAAAATGGAGTTCTACGGCACGCTGTCGCTGGAGAACAACGGCGGGTTTGCATCAGTGAGAACCAGAGGTGCGAATCTGGAACTTGCAAAAGACGATGTGATTGTGGCCAGAGTGCGAGGTGACGGTCGGGAGTACGGTGACGAATTGTGGCTGAGTCTGGTCAAGAGAATAGATGGCGAACAAATGATCTCGATGTTGAAGATCAAACACAAGCCAAGCGACACGTCGAACAACTGAGTTCTTGCTTGCCCAACAACAAACGAATGCCGGTTTCAGAGATTGGGTTCGTGGAATCACGTAGAATGCTCGAACCAAGAGTTGATGAAGCAAAATTCACCCATCTCGTTTGCGTTCATGCCTACATAGACACTGATTGGATCAAAGTCGCACAAACGCAACCAAACTCAAGCTTTCAGGATGCCTCCGCTGACGCTCTTGTTACCGCCACGGAACCCGCCGCCGTGAATGGACACCAACACGGGTGCCGGATTATCCGACTGGCAAGCCACACATCCATGACGTTTCGACGATGCGGCCCATACTTGAGGTCTCGATGCGTCGGGGAAACCGGGGGACGGCCTCCGGCGTTGCGACTGGCTTGACGCCGTAATTGCGCCTGCTGGTCATCCGTTAGCAGTGCCCGCACCTCGCCCTGAATCTTGGCGACAAGATCTGATTGTTCCTTCTGGATTGTGACGAGTCGTTTTCGTTGCTCGTCGCTGAGCTTAGCGGCGGCGTCAGCGGCTTCCAGTGCCTCTTCTCTGCTTTTGCCAATATCTCTTGCTGCCCGAAGCACCTCCTGTCGTGCTCGCCGCTGCTCAGCCGTGAACACCGAGCCCTGATTACGTTGCACTGCCATGAGTTGCGGTGTGTACTTCTTGCGAAGCTCCTCAACTTTGGCTTGTTGGTCGTCAGAGAAATCGATGCCTCGAACAGAGAAGGCGAACTGGAAGGGAGTTTGTTGCCGATTTTGTCGTTGTTGTCTGTCTTGGCTCAGGGCTGGCAATGCTGTCAGCAAGCCGAACATTACCAATAGTACAAATGAGGTTCGCATGGGAGTTTTCCGGTTAGATGACCGAACACGGGCACCTCATCATCGTACCGGCTTTCCTTTCTGGCCAAGCAGACGGACAATGGGGAGTGAAGAACCGTCTCTTAAAAGGAGGGGGCTATGCGTTCTTATTCCGTTATTTTTTTGACGATTTTGCTGTGCGTTGGCTGTAACCGTGCCGAGGATGCTTCCCTACGGTGATGGCAGTCTGCGATCTGCGAACTGCGGCATTACGTGCTTGGCAACCATTGCGTTTACACGCTCATTAAACGGGAGTTCCTAGACGGTGTTGAGCAAAAGAGGTCGTACTACTCCTTCGACTCAGGCGATTTCCATTTTGTCGTGCTGGACTCCTGTTTTCGCAGTGACGGCGAGCCGTATCGCCGAAAGAACTTCAAGTGGATCGATCTCGACAACAACGGATACTCAATGATCAACCTAGCCACGGATGGGACGATCAGCGTCGAGGGATTTCGTAAGCAAATGAACTACAACTGGCCAAAGTGATTTACATCATGAAATACAGAATCATCATCTTGTTTGCACTCCTGTTTACATGCTCGCCACTGATGGCCAAGGACGAGGAGCGAATCCTATTCGAGTTCGACAACCCTGAAGCTGCCAAGCCATGGCAGACGGTCAACGACGGCGTGATGGGTGGTCGCTCTGTTGGCCGTTTCAAGATCAACGAAGACAAGAAGATGGAGTTCTTCGGCACGCTGTCGCTGGAGAACAACGGCGGCTTTGCCTCGGTGAGAGCCAGAGGAGCAAAGCTCGGGCTTGAGAAAGGTGACTTCATTGTCGCCCGAGTGCGTGGCGACGGTCGGGAGTACAACTTCAATCTCTATGCGCAAAGAAACCTCGGAGGATACTCCTACCGCCAATCATTCAAGACCAAGAAAGACGAATGGATCGAAGTCGAATTGCCGGTGGACAAGTTCGTCGCCACTTGGCGAGGCAGAGTGTTTCCGAACGAGAAGCTCGATCCCAGCAAGGTGACTGGAATGGGCATTCTGCTCGGCGACAAGAAGGCTGGTCCGTTCAAGCTGGAAGTCGAGTGGATCAAGGTCGGGCAAAGCACTCGGCGAAATGTTCAAAGTCCTTTGCGAAGGAACGTACCAGCATCACCTTCAAGGAGTCTGCACCGACGAGAACGCGATCTACTGGTGCTTCACGACGACACTCGTGAAGACCGACATGAAAGGCAAGTTGCTGAAGAAGATGCCGGTCGCCAATCATCACGGCGATCTCTGCTTCCACGACGGCAAGCTCTACGTCGCCGTGAACCTCGGCAAGTTCAACGATCCAGAGGGCAATGCCGATTCATGGGTCTACGTCTACGACGCTGAAACCCTCAAGGAGCTTGCCCGGCACGAAACGCAGGAAGTCTTCCACGGTGCAGGCGGCATCGGCTTTCGGAACGGCCACTTCTTCGTCGTGGGCGGATTGCCGGATGGCGTTGAGGAGAATTACGTCTACGAGTACGACGGCGAGTTCAAGTTCTTGAAGAAGCACGTCATCAAGAGCGGTCACACCCATCTTGGGATTCAGACAGCGACGTTTGCCCATGATCGCTGGTGGTTCGGTTGCTACGGCGATCCGAAAATCCTGCTCGTCACCGACGCCGACTTCCAGATGAAGGGCCGGTACGAGCTTGACTGTTCGCTGGGGATCGAAGGACTGTCCGGCGGTCGGCTGCTCGTGGCGAGCGGACGATGCGAGAAGGACAAAGGCTGCACTGGGAGCGTGCAGACAGCATTTCCTGATGAGCAGGTCGGGTTCAGGATTGTCGAAGTAAGAGAGTAGGCAACTCAATGAAGTCCGAGAAGGAAAAGATGCTGGCAGGAGAGCTTTACGATGCTCTCGATCCTGAATTGGTTGAGGCGAGAGAGCGAGCAAGAGATCTGTGCCATGATCTGAATGCATCTCGTGAGCGAGAGCAGGAAGCCCGTCGTCGTATCTTGACGGAATTGTTTGGCAGTGGCGGTGATTCGGTCTGGATGCAGCCTCCGTTCTTCTGTGACTATGGAAGCAACATCCATCTGGGTGAGCGGGTTTACTTCAACTTCAATTGCGTGATCCTCGATGTTTGCGACGTGAAGATCGGTGCCTTCACGTTCTTCGGTCCCGCCGTTCAGGTTTACACGGCTACACATCCAATGAATGCTCAACTTCGCCGCACTCAGGAATTCGGCAAACCGGTCTCAATCGGTTCCGATGTTTGGGTCGGCGGTGGAGCCATCATCTGTCCTGGCGTGACCATTGGTTCAAAGTCGGTGATTGGTGCCGGAAGCGTAGTGACAAAGGAGGTTCCTGATGGCGTATTTGCCGCAGGGAATCCGTGTCGGATCATTCGAGAGATAACTGATGGGGATCGTGGCAGACCAAGCCCGTGATTCCGCCTTCGCTGAAGATTCATGAGTGATACGAATGTCTAGATCCGTGATCTCTGACAAGTGGCGTGATAGGCCGAAAAAACATTGACGTGATGCTTGCAGCCTAAATGCAACTGTTCGCACTCAGAAGGAAATCGTCATGAAGTTTGTTCTAATCCTGTTGATTCTGGTCACCACTGCGGCTCAGGCTCAGATTCCATCGAAAGGGCTCATCTTGGACCTGGACGCTGATAAAGGCGTCGAGGTGGAGGGGATCTGGGGAAATGTGACGGATCACAATCGGGTCTGGATCGGATCACGTAATGGGATCACCTTCGGTCGCTGGGATGACAACAATCCCATGGTGCTGGCTGACAAGCCATTGAACGAAAACAAATACTACGTCGTGGCAGGGCGTATGGGTTCGGGCACGGGCGAAGTCCAGATCGAACTCTTTGTCAACAGCCACAATCGGTGGCGAGCAAGCCTTTCCCGCTTAACGCAGCAGCCAATTCGTCGAAGCTCGCTATCGGCCAGGAACGTGATGCGACAAACCATCCGGGCAAAGAGTCTTTCGATGGGGAATTGGCTCGGTTCCTAATGTATGAACGCCCGCTGACGAATGATGAGCTACAGCAGGCAACTCTGGCGGTGGCATGGTGACGCTATTTACGGCTGCGTGCGATGAGCGGGTGGAGCGTAGCGGGATGCGTTGGACACTCGAAAACGCCCGAAGCATGCTTGGCGTGCGAGCAGTCTTCCAGAGCGACTATTGGGAGCGATTCCACCGCGAACGGATCGCGAAACAGACTGTGGCGACTCATCCCCATCGCGATTTGATTCACGACTATACGCCGCTCACCCTTGCCTGTTAGCCAGTGGGTTGCCGGTTACACTCCTTCAGAACGCGCCGGCGAATCGGCAGGAACGAATCCTCCGCGACTTGCGAAGAGTTTTCGTTGTCGTCACGAATTACATTGCTGCCCATCACTGTTGGGGACATGCAGCACCGGAGAGTCAACTTTGTCTCGTTCACGCCGGGCACGTCATTCGATCTCAAAGACAGTGCAGGAATGTCGCGGGAACGAGAACTGCTTTACTGGCTTCTGAAAGACGCTTGGTCGCTGTCTTTCAATAAAGCTACCCGAGTCCTACACGCCTACGCCGGGATCGACGCATTTCGAGACCGCGTAAAGAAGTTTCCTGATTGGTACGACATTCACCCAACGATTCACGAACAGTTTATCCAGCAGTTGAAGTGCCACCCGGAACTGCGCCAGCAATTTGAAAACTTGTGCGCGGCCATGCCACGTGCCGGGGCAACGATTCCAACTGAGTTGGGGCGCGAACGAAATCAACTCATCGGCGAATTGCGGCGACTGCTGGCCGAAACCTGTCTGCATTGGCTGGAGCCGGACCTGATTATTCTCGATGAGTTCCAGAGGTTCAAGCATCTGCTACGTGTCTGACGTTGCCAACTGTGATGCGTTTGGCACCGACTTCCGGGCGCACGTCACCGTTCTTGTCAGGCTTCGGAAGTCGTCCACGATATGCTCTCTTCATTGCCAGATCTCCGGGATGGAAGCTAACAGCAGCATACCGAAATCCGACGAAATCCGACAACAAATCCGACGAACAATCCGACAACGCCCTCCCACCCCAGCTAAGTGCCTATTCCCGCAATGGCTTAAAACACCTGCATTCAGGGGTTTCGGCGCATAGAAAAAGCCGCCTGTGAAATCACAAGCGGCTTTTCGAGTGGAGGATAACGGACTTGAACCGATGACCTACGCGCTGCCAGCGCGTCGCTCTCCCAACTGAGCTAATCCCCCGAAAAAGGGCTTTCGGCCCTGAAGGACCAACCACCTAGACGACGAAACTATCAGGTTGGTTCGCTGGACGTCAAGTACCGGTGGTAGACCTCGGCATTGGTTTGCCCAAAGCGGAGTCGGATCTAGTCCTCTTGGCCGCTGAACCGACTCGGACCGTGCCGCTGGAACCGCGCAAATGCTGCTGTCGTGATCAGGCTACGTCACCAGCCCCTTGGTGACCGTCATGAAGACGTCTTCCAGCGTCGGGTCGCGGTCGTTGAACGACCGCATCCGCACGCCTTCGCTGATCAACGTTTCCATCAGACTCCGCCAGCCCTTCGTCGTCGGTTTCCAGTTCGGCGACGACCTGATGCGGTTCGATGTCCGAGCGATCGCAGGTGTTCGGCTGCTGCGCAGAATCGAAAGCCCCGCTTCTTCGCCGGTCAGAAATTGGATTTCGACGATGCGGTTGCGGCGAATCTGACGATAGACCTGTCGATCGGACCGCTGCATCAGCAACTGGCCGCGTTCGATGATCCCGATCGACGTGCAGCAATCGGCCAAGCTCGGTCAGGATGTGACTGCTGATCAAGATCGTCTTGCCCATCCGTCGCAGTTCTTTCAGCAGTGCCTTGACTTCGACGCGAGCCGCGGATCGAGGCCACTGGCGGGTTCGTCCAGGATCAGCACCGGCGGATCGTGGACCAGCGTTTTGGCCAGACACAGTCGCTGCTTCATGCCGCGTGACAGTCCGTTGACGAAGTCATCGCGTTTGTGCGGTCAGGTCCAGCAACTCCAAGCACGTCGTCGATGATCTGTTTGCGTTCGGTGCGGCCAATCCGGTAGGCCACCGCAAAGAAGTCGAGGAACTCCCAGACCTTCATGCCGTCGTAGACGCCAAAGTTATCGGGCATGTAGCCGACGCTTCGACGAACGCCAACGGGATCGCCCGTGACGCTGCAACCGTTGCAACCTTCGCCGCGTCCGCGACTGGCTCTCAGCAGCGTCGCCAGAAACCGAATCGTCGTGCTTTTGCCGGCGCCGTTGGGACCGATGAAGCCGAACAGTCTCGCCGGCTTCGATTTGCAAATCGATGCTCTCAACGGCCGTGAAGTCGCCGTAGTCTTTTCCGAAACCGGTCAACGTGATCATGGGCTGTTCTTCTTTCCGTCCGCTTCTTGGCTGTCGCCACCAATAAACGCGTCCAAGTCGGCTCGTTGTGTTTTCTGGAATAGCGAAAGCAAATTCGCGTCGGCTTGGGGACTCGAAAGAGAACCATACTGCAAGTGCGCCACAACGATGGTTTGTGCTTCCGCTTGGTTTGCTGCCGGCGATATTGTCATCCCCGACAGCGAAGCGTCGATCCGTCCCACCACTTTGGCTGAACCCGCCGGCAGCGCCGCCGGAGCGCCCAACCGGCGAATCAGCCTTGCCGCCTGCATCGGCAACTCATCAGAAACCGGCGGGGAGGACAAATCACGAAATCGTAGTGTTGTCGATGAGCCGGGCGGACATGCCCCCACCACGGCGATGCGAACCTCCCCGGGTCCGTTGTTTTCGACCACGTAGGCATCCAGCAGTTCGTATTCGGAATGATTCAGCAGGCTTTCACCCTGTCGGTTGAAACCGCCGCCCATGTCGATCATCTGTTCGGTATGAACCAGCTTGACTTTGTTGCTATCGACCGGCAGTCCCGACAGAGAGGGTCCTTCGGCGAACGAGGTCTTGAACACGCTATCATCGGCTTCGGTTGCCGCCACGTACTCGTCGACAGGCGCGGCGCGCCGTCAATCGTCTTGAAGTCGATGTCGTAGCGACTGGACAGCGAGTTGTAGATCGCGATGATTCGCGTCAGGTGCCCGCGTGAGTAGTTGGCGGGCAATTCCAACACCGCCAACTCCGTTTGACTGCGAGCAAAACCGATGTCCAGCCGTGCGGCGCGGGCCACCCAAATCGCACCGCCCACGGCGATCACCGGCACCGCGAGCCAGGCGTATTCCAGCCGACCCATCAAGCGAAAGATCAGATAGTTGATCGGCACCAAGATCAATAGGTACCAGCCCAGCGAACGGAACACCAACGACGAGTCCGGGATCTCGATCCCCGATTCGGCTTTCAAGATATCCCGGCACAGATTGATCGTGTCGCTGTTATCAGACCAGCCGGAGATTCCGGTCACCGCGTCGACGTAGGTCAGCGGATCAACATCGCTGCTGATCTTTTGCGATTTGTCAGCCCCTTCGCATCCGTCCGCAGGATCGAATCGCGAGTGATCGGTCGAATCGCGTATTGATGGCCGCATCGGACTTCAGATCGGGGTAGTTGACAAATCTTGCCTGTATATCGCCAAGTCCTTCGCGTCGGTCGACTCTACGTATTCACGTCTTGGCCGCAGCAGGATGACGGAATTGAAAAAGCTGTCGTACGATTCCCATGACTGCATCCAATCGCCGGTCAAATCGAATCGAGGCTGCACAACGCGGCCACGGCCGACGCGCCGCTGAAGTACCAGATTGCCGGTGTTGTCGACCGCGGCGGCCCGGACGCAAGGTTGCCGTCGATGGAAACGCGACCACTTTGGCCTCGAACCAACGCGATTTGTTTTTCGGTCGAAGGATCAGCCGGAACCGAGCATCCATTCAGCAACTCGGCCGCGAGCCTCGGGATCCAATTCAATATTTCTGGTGGGCGTCAACGGCAACACGTTTGCCAAACGGGTCTTGGAGATGGCATCGGACGCGGTCGCGCCATTGACGATCAACTGGCCACCGAACCGCAACCAATCTGACAGCGCGGATCCATTGCTGCGGCGTCAATCGCATTGGCGTCAAGATCATCCCACAGGACCACTGCGGTGCTGGTCCAATCCAACATCGTTTCCGGCAGCGGCAAAACGTCTTTGGTGGGCGGAAAGACAATGCGATAGTTCGCAGTCCGATCTTGGAACTCATTGGGTGGCTTGTAGGGACGTACCCAATCGGCAACTTGCAGGCGAGCGAATCGCTGCGACCGCGTTGTCAGCACGACAAAGAAGTATTCCTCACTCGCCATCAGGTTGAATGGCTGCCGTCCAGTATCAAAAAACGTTCCCCGACCGGCGGAAACAAATCGACTGGCGACCGATATCCGCCGAATTTCGATCGACGCCGGCACGGGAGTCAGCAGGCGAAAATCAAATCGCCGCATTTGGCCTTTGGGCAAGACAACGGGACGCACGGTTTTGCGTCCTGGACTTGCCCCATGCTGCCCCCACGCTCGAGACTCTGTTTGGCGACGGACGCTTGACTGAGCAATTCACCGCGGGCGTCGTTCTTGTTGCTCTTCAGCGACTGAGCCGCCGTCATCCAGTGACCGGGCTTGATGCCGCCGGCCTGCGGATTCGAGTCGGCCGGAAAAGCAAGTGACGGCCGCGGAGTGAAATCCTGCAGCGGTGCTGCTTCTGGATCCTTTTCCTCCTGATCGGGATTGCTTCGACAACCTTCACAGCCGACGATCAGTGGCACGCACAGCAGTGCCAAAAGGAACGAAAGACGCGGCATCACGGCAATCAGAAAAGCGGAAACAGGTCGCCAGGATCATGTCCGCCAATTGTAAGCCAATGACGCGTCCGGCGTGCAGACCTGAGAATCCGGGTTGGCCAAGTTTAAACAGCGATCGACGGCAGCAAGTGCTGGCTTCGACATTCAGGTCGCGGCTGCCGGCTTAGCCGCAATGGCTACCAGCCCATGACCATGTTTGATTCGATCGCCTTGCGGGCTTGCTCCAGATCGCTCCCAGTTTCCATTCGATAGAGGCGAATGGCATTGACCTTGTCGCCGGCAGATCGGCTCAAGCATTCGCGTGCGACGGCACAGGGATCCAAGGAGTGGTTGGTCAGTCCCAGTGCGACTTTGCTGATCACCCAGCAGTCACGTGGACGCCTCGTCAGCCGGCTGATTTCGTCCTGCGGGTAGGCGTCGGCGACGACGTCGCGTGCGGCGTCCTCGTCATCGGCCCAAGTGATGATGATGTGCGAGTCCGTTTCGATCTCGTACAGTGGCATGGGAGTTCCTTCGCGATATAGACGGCTCAGTGCTGATGTTCAGGGGCTCGATGACGGCGATGCGCCCGTGAATATCATAGCGAAGGAATGGCCATGCGAAACTTCTCTCGCATCGCTTCTGCGGAGTCAGCCCAGACCGGTGGACTCAGGCGGGGTGATGGGCCCGTAGACTGGGCCCTAATGGTCGCCGACGCGGCCTTATCGGTTCGCACCGGTACCCTTCAAGCACAAAAAGCCAAATCCGACGGCACATGCGGAGACGATTCCCCACTGCATCGTGTTCATGTGGTTGAAGTAGTAGAGCAGCTCGTAACTCGCCGAGGAAAACCAGTTTGACATCGAAAACGCTGCTACGATTGCAGTGAGCATCATGAACCGGATGGGTGAGGATGGTGTCACAAATCCCGCTTGGCGGGAACTTGCCGCAAGAAAAGGCCGCAGAGAAATCTAGGTTGCAATGCCGCTGGGAGGGCCTCACCGGGGGCGGATGCGCACGTCTGGGGGGGACGGAGGGCGTCGGGCCGATGCAATCATCACAACCCGGTCAGGCCGAATCGCCAAAGATGGCTCGACGAGAGCGGCCGCGACTGCCGATGACCCAAGGAATGGTCGGGTCGACCTGTGGCTGCTCTTGCGAGAGCCGTCGCTGGTAGATATAATCCCCGATTCGCTCGATGTGTGGCACGCAACCGGCGTGGCCAGCGTCCGGCGCGGTAGCTCAATTGGTTAGAGCCCCGGACTGTCGATCCGGAGGTTGCGGGTTCGAGTCCCGTCCGCGTCGCTTTGCAGATCTACCGTGATTAGCGGCATTTGCTGCGACCTGCCAACCGTCGGCAGAGCACACTTTCTAAAACTCCAAGCGGGAACTTTCCCGTTTGGCATTTTGAGAGGTGCTCAGCATGCCACGTTTAACACCCTGCCCAAGTATCGCAAGCATTCCAGCGACAACGCACGGGTTACGATCAGCGGTCGTGACTATCTTCTCGGGCCCCACGGTACCGAAGCCAGCAAACGCGAATATGACCGCCTGATGGCCGAGTATCTGGCCAGTGGTCGGAGTCGGTCCTTTGGGGTGGCTGACGACCTGTCGATGTGCGAGTTGATGCTCGATTATCTCGCCTGCGCCAAGCAGTACTATGGCACCGGACCGTGTTCCGAATGGCATCGAATCAAACTGGTGCTTTTCGTCCAAGCCCTCTACGGCAAGCATCCGGCAGCGGACTTCGGGCCCCGGCAGTTCAAGTCAGTTCGTCACAGCATGATCTCGGACGGCCTGTCGAGATCTGGAATCAATGCCCGCATGAAACGCATCGTGCGGATGTTCAGGTGGGCGGCCAGCGAGGAGTTGGTGCCCGCGGCCGTCCATGAGACGTTGCGGTTGGTGCCGAGTTTGAAACCGGGGAAAGACTGAGGCCTGGGAAACGGAGTCGGTCAAACCTGTGGATGTCGACATCGTCAACGCCACGATCGAGCACTTGGCGCCCGTTGTGAGCGACATGGTCAGAACGCAGCTGTTGCTTGGATGTCGTCCGCAAGACGTCTGCCGACTGACACCAGGGTCGATCGATCGTAGCGGTGACGTTTGGGTCGCGACGCCAGAGGAGCACAAGACAAGTCACCTGGGGCGAGAGCGACGCATCTACATTGGACCGCAAGCGCAGGAGGTGATGCGTCCCTATTTGCTTCGCGACGCTGAGGCCGGCGATTTCAGCCGCCGAAGCCGTCCAGCAACAGCGCGATAAAGCATCGGGCAACCGCAAGACGCCAGCGTCGTGTGGCAATCGTCCAGGCAAGCGATCAGGCGGGCTGCAGGGCAAGCGGGCAAAGAAACAGCCCGGCACGGAGTTCACTACGTGAGCCCGGGGCACTGTTGTCGTTCCTACCTGTACATCAGCGTCCCCGGCTCTGCCCGATTTACAGGTAGGACTCAATGAACCAACAAAACCTTTCCTCTTTCATCTGGTCGGTCGCTGACCTGCTGCGCGGTGATTACAAGCATGGGAGCAGCGGGGGAAAGGTGCGCGGTAGCGGCGGGGTGGCGGCGCCAGTTTTGTCTACTTCCCCGTTCGTATTCTTGGGTCTCCTTCCAGAAAACAGAGCTATCTGCCAGTGTCCTTCTGTGTCTCCTTCTCCGTCCTTCGCACTGGCTTTCGGCAGTTGCTAAAGTGACGGAGGCCGCCCTGTGCGCACGCGGTGAAAAAGAAGTGCCCGAGCGACTTCACAGAGTCCCTCGGGCGGCCCCGTCGGGAGACAGCAACTCCCTTGGGACACAATCAGCATAATCTCTCCGAGACGTCATCGACTACAAGCTCACCGCTGGGCAAGCGAGTGTGCCTGCGCAAGGGCTGCGGTGAGATCTTTCAGCCGCGGCGCTGGAACCACCGTTATTGCGGTAACCCCGAATGCCGGCGGGAATTGCGGCGGTGGCAGGCCGCCAAGCGTCAGCAGAAACGACGAACTCGCCCGGAAGTCCGCCAGCAGCATGCCGCTGCTGAGCGCAGTCGGCGGGCACGCCGCCGCCAGGCCGGCGAGCCGCTCAGCCAGCCAATGGTCGCGACCGCCGTGGCGCGTGGTCACGCAGCAGAAAAAATCTCCGGTCCTTTTTGCGATCGTCCCGGCTGTTATGAACCACGCCGCGCCCTGCCGCTCGTGCTCCGGCTCGGTATTGCGGAGACGGCTGCGCGCAAGACGTCCGCCGTGTGCTCGACCGTGAACGCAAGTGGTTGCGCCGCAAGACTCCGGCCGGTCGACTGAAACGCCGCTTGGAATACGAGACGCAGAAGACGTCGGCGTTGCCGTTCGAGTGGCGACTCATCAGGGCTTGCCGCCGGTCAGCCCAAGGCGGCTCGGATGCGGTCCTCAACTATAGGGATCGTGAAGCCGGGGGATTATCTTGTCGCGGCTCTTTCCAAGAGGATCCCGCGCATGATCGAAAAGAAGCTGCTCGTTCCCGATCGCGTCCGCCGCCCTCCTAAGGAAGGCTTCTCCTGGATCGACCGTCGATTCCTCCGTGAGCACGCCGCCAGACTGACCGGAGACGCGGTCATGCTGTACTTCTTCCTGGCCGCGGTCAGCGACAAACAGGGGCTGTCGTTCTACAGCGACAGTACGATCGCGGTTCGCCTGCGGATGCGTGAGCAGGCGGTCGTCGAGGCTCGCGAGGAACTGATCACCCACGATCTGGTCGCGTACCGCTCCCCTTGACTCAGGTGCTTTCGCTGCCGCGGCAGCGCACACAGCGTCGGGGCTTGCCGGCGTTGGAATGCCTGTTGCGGTCGCTGGACCAGAGGAGCAGAGCCATGAAAGTCGCGCAATGGGCCGAGATCCGCCGCTTGTCGAAGGTGGAAGGACTGTCCGGGCGCGAAATCGCCCGACGGTTGCACTGCTGTACGCGGACCGTCAAGAAGGCGTTGGCTTCGGAGCAAGCTCCCGGCGAGACGCCGCCGCCTGGCCGGGGCAGCATCCTCGATCCGTACAAGGCGAAGATCGACGCCTTGATTGCCAAGTATCCACGGCTTGTCGGCAGTCCGTGTCTTGGAGGAGATCCGCAAAGGCCCCGACGGCTACTGCCGGTCAAATCACCGTGGTCCGCGATTACGTGCGACAGATTCGGCCGGCACGCGGGCGTGTCTATCAAGAGGTGCACTACGAGCCGGGCCAGGCGATGCAAGTGGACTGGGGCGACTGCGGATCGATCCGGATCGGCAACACGTCGCGGCAGGGTCTCGGTGTTCGTGGCCGTCCTGTGCTACAGCCGACTGGTGCTACATCGAGTTCTCGCCTCTCGCAACGCAAGGCCGAGTTCTACCGGGCTCGTGGTCCATGCCCTGGAGTTCTTCGGCGGCAGTCCACGGCAGATCATCTTTGACAATCTCAAAGCGGCCGTGCTCAACGGTCGCGGCCGGCACGCCTGTCTGCATCCCGAGTTTCTGGCCTTGTGCGGCCACTTCTGTCTGGAACCGATCGCCTGCGCACGTCGGGATCCGGAATCGAAAGGGATCGTCGAAGCCGAGCGTGCGTTACGTCAAACACAATGCCTTGCAGGGCCGCGAGCGAAGAATTGACCTGCTGGGAGGATTACCCGCAGCTGGCCGTCCACTGGCGCGACGAAGTGGCCAACGTGCGGCTGCATCAGACGCCACCGGGCAACGTCCCGATCGATCGCTTCGAGCAGGAACGTCCGCTGCTGCGCCCGCTTGCCGCAACTGCCGTTCGACACGGACGAAATCGTGTCGGCCGTGGTCAACTCCCATGCCCGCGTCAAGTTCGACGGCAATCGCTACTCGGTCCCGCCCGACTGGCTCGCAAGACGGTGATGCTGCGGGCCAGCGCCGACGCACGTGCGTGTGCTCCACCAGGGCCGCGAAGTCGCCTGCCACCCGCGCTGCTACGAGCGCGGCCAGCTGATCTGCCAGACCGAACATCAACTGGAGGCCCTCCAGCATCGTCGCCGCCAGCGCGGGCCAGCACATCGGAAGAGACCTTCGATGCCCTGGGAGACGAGGCCCGCGAATTCCACCTGCAGCTCTGCCAGCCGGCCCGTCAAGACCACCGTCCACCTGCGCCGGCTGCTGAACCTGGTGCGTCTCTACGGCCGGCACGATGTCCTGGCGGCCATCGCACGGGCCCACCAGTACCAGACCTACGATGCGGCCTACGTGGAGACCATCCTGCTGCAGGAACGCCGCCGCCGCGAACTCCCCTCGCCGACGCCGCTGCGGCCCCAACGTCAGGAACTGATCGACGACATCGACCTCGAAGAACCCGATCCCGCCGCCTACGACCGGCTTCTGCGAAGACCGACGAACCAGAGGAGCAAGACGATGACCGCTGATCGCCGACGCACCCACGAGAAGCTGCATGCAGCACCTGGCCGAGCTGAAGCTGACCACAGATCGCCGAGATCTACCGGGAGGTGCTCGACGAGGCGGCCCGCAAGAACAGCTCCATGCTGGACGTGCTGGCCACGCTGATCGCCGCCGAAGTCACCGCCCGCCGCGAGCGGGCCCTGCAGCGCCGCATCGCGGCAGGCCACGTCTCCCCAAACGCAAGACGCTGGAAGAATACGACTTCACCTTCCCCAAACGGATCCCCAAACAGAAAGTCCTGCGCCTGTTCGACTGCGAGTTCATCGCGCAGCATCGCTGTGCCGTGCTCATCGGGCCGACCGGAACCGGCAAAACGCATCTCCTGACCGCACTGGGCTACACCGCCTGTGAAAGGGGCGATCTCGGTCCGCTTCACGCGCGTCGTCGACATGATCAACGCGCTGACCACGGCCCAGATCAACGGCACGCTGGAAAAAGCCTTGAAGGCCTACGTCCAACCCTTCCCTGCTCCTCCTCGATGAACTGGGCTATCTGCCCATCGACAAACGCGGTGCGGACCTGATGTTCCAAGTCGTCGCCGCCCGCTACGAGTCCGGATCGATCGTGATCACCACGAATCGTGCCTTCCGCGACTGGGGCAAGATCTTCGACGTGGACAACACCCTGGCCACCGCCATGATCGATCGGCTGATGCATCACGGGGAGGCGATCGTCATCCAAGGAGACAGCTATCGAACGAAAGGCGACGACAAATAAACCCGCCCGTCGCGGCCCGATGTCGGTCGTCGCTCGTGTCGGCACGGGTCGAATCTGAATGAGTTCAGGCGGGGGCCCAGTGCGCCCTTGAGGAATCATTCCCGAAGCTGTCAGCGTTGTGACCTCGTCCCTCATCGCTCGCTCCTCGCTCTGCCCAGCGTTCTGGGGCAAGCGTCCCAATCGAGGAAGCTTCCTTGCTCCGTTGAGGCATCGATCCGAGCAAGCTACCGCAGGTGCCAGTTGCAACGTGGACGGCGGCCCACTTGAACTCATGGCTCGGCTTCGACCGACCGATCGCTAGAGCGACGCCAATCCAGCTGCGGCAACCTACCGACACCTCCCTGAACTCCGCGAAATCACCACGCGCCGAGCTGCCTCGCTCCTCGTCCCCAACCCAAGCTCACCTTCCAGTGAGGGTCGCTAACCCGCTGAAACTGGCGGCAATTCCCCCGCTGCTTCCAGACCGCCCTTTTCCCGCAAAGCATCAATCATCTCCTGAGATCGTTCCAGTGGCACCACCTTGTCTTTCGCCCCGTGGAAGACCCACGTCGGTAGATGTGAAAAAAGCTTTGACGAATGTGCATCACCACCACCGCAGATTGGTGCGATGGCCGCAAATCGATCCGGTGTGTATGCGGCCAGCCGCCATGTCCCAAACCCACCCATGCTCAGGCCAGTCACGTAAATGCGATCCTCATCTACTTTGTGGGATTCGATGATGTGATCGAGAAGAACCGTCAGTTCGAACGGTTCCCACCGGCGTTCTTTCTGGCACTGCGGTGACACGACGATGAATGGAAAATCCGTGCCCTCGCCGATCAATTTTGGAGGACCATGCTTCTTGACCAGTTCAATATCGTCGCCACGTTCACCAGCACCATGCAGGAAAAGAACCAACGGCCACGATTCCTGTTTGTCGTAATCCTTGGGCAAGTACAGCAGGAAATCCATCTCCACTTTGACTTGCGTGTTCAGTTGGGCTGGCTTCTGGATACCCGATTGCTCATCGCCACGGAGAAACGAAGACGGCAAAATGGCGGCAACGAGGCTGATGATGAAGAGTGGTCTGATCATTGATGTGGTCTCCTTGGGTGACTTCATTCTACCGGCCCAGCAAAGAGGCAGATAGAATCAACAAGCCTGGACCTTCATGTTTCTCCGGGCCGCTGGAATCGAAAGGTGACACAGTGGGCAACGAAGTCAGATTAGACCTGCGAGTGATCGAGCAGCGAGTCTGCGATATTACATCCGAACAACTGAGCATACCACGCTCAAAAGTGCAGCCATCCAGCCGGTTGATTGAAGACCTCTATTGCGACAGCCTTGACTTGGTGGAGCTTATCATGGAATTGGAGGATGAGTTCCGTGTAACGATTCCGAACGACCCCGCCAATCCGGTTGGCAAGACGGTTTTTACCCGCCAACCATTTCGGCTAAGTGACCTTGCCGAGATTGTCTATTTGCATCAAGGCACTGGTAAGCCGGAGCGCAAGGGTTGGCGGCGAACGGTGATGAGTGATTCTGACTGCTCGTCAATGCCAGTTAGTCAACTCAGCGGACGTTGGCAGCAACCGTCGTCCGATGACAGGTTTTCTTTGTTTGAGCCTTTGGGTACAGAGAATGGCGTCCGGCAATTTCGACGACGCTCGGATGGAATGCGTTGCGTGCTGCTTCCGTCCGCTGAGGCCAAGATTGGTAACGACGATCCTGGGTCACACCCTGATGAGCAACCAGCTCACACCGTGGCACTTGATTCGTTCTTGATCGATGCGGAACCGGTCTCGACAACCGCTTATTGTCGATTCTTGAATTCGATAGACGCCACAGACACAAACCTGTTCGATTGGGTTCGTCTCGATCCAACCGATGACCGAAAACTTCAGATGCCTATTCTCTTTGATGATGGTCAATGGCTTCCTGTCGTTGGCGCTGAAACCCTTCCCATGGTTCTGGTGTCGTGGTACGGAGCGAATGCTTACTCACTATGGGTAAATGGTTTTGACTGGACCGATTACCAGACAAATGACGGCTTTCTTCCATCGGAAGCACAGTGGGAATACGCTGCGTTTGACGCTTGCCCAAATACGTCAGCAGTTGAGGATGAATCTTTGGAAAAACCAAGAGTTGTTTATGGGCAACACGAACGAGGCACCCTCTACAGCGCCAATACGATGCCAATGGCGGCGGTCAATGAGCGCATCGGCGTATCTTCATTCGGTCTAAGTCACATGGCAGGAAATGTCTGGCAGTGGTGCCGGGATTGGTACGATCCGAGTTTTTATGAGCGCCCAGAGTCTACAAAAAGCAATGCCGTCAATCGTGAAGCGTCAGGGGTCCGTAGTGAACGAGGCGGAAGTTGGGTCGGCCCCTATGAATTATGCCGCCGTTCATATCGGCGTGGACGAGTGCCAAGTGCCCGTGGCCGTTGTTTGGGATTTCGTTGCATCAGTAAGGCTGAGTTGATCACAACATGACGGGCATCCTGCAAACACAAGCTGCCGACGAGGCTTGCCCTGAGATAGGTACACGAAAATGACCAACGACGACACCAAGATCACGTCACGCCTGAACGATGTGATGGCCTCGATCCCGTGCCCCGTAGCCGGTTGTTGGGGGCTACATGGCGCTTATTCCGAATACTATTACGATCATGATGCCGAGGCCCATGTTCTTGAGGTTTGGCCGGTCGGAATTGAGGAACCGGAAGAATCCGAAGGCAATGGGCGTGAACAAACAGCACCGGCGCTGTTGTACGAATTGGCCGAGTTTGACTTCACCGAGTTGGGCAAACAGATTCCCCTAGAGCACTTTCATTTCAGCCAGCGCCGCTCGATCTTTGAGATCGGGTGGGAGGAAGATGGCCAGCATTTGGAACTTCGAGTCCACATTGTTCCGGTCGAGGTGGCCGAGGATTACTGAGCAACGGGTGTAAGTTCCGACAAAGCGTTTGGTTTATTCCGAACCGGTCGATCTGCCACCCGCTACGGCTTTCTCCATGTACTGCGATGGTGTCATGAAGACGCATCCTTTTGACTTGAGATAGTTGATGATTTTGACGAACTCTTCCCATCGCTCATCATTCCAACTGTTGGGATGCCCTTGGAGCGCCAAGCAAGTCTTGTCATGGCCAACCTTTTCATAGGCTGACTTGAACTTGGCACAACTGGGCACGTGCGTTGGATTCTCAAGCGTCAAATACCTTGGGAACACGAATTTGGATGAACTGGCCGGGCCGTAAAACCACATCGTGATCTCGGGAATTTCCTCCAGCGCTTTTGCAGTGCCCTCGTTTGTACCGCTCCAGTGAGGTCCAAACGCTTTGAGTTCAATGCCCAGTTTCTCCTTGGCAAGCTCTTGCGTCCTTTGCAATGCGTCCTTCTGCTCCTCAAAAGAGCCCTCAAATTCGCCGGTCTTGTCCGTGGCTTTCCGTTGCCGGTAGCCATGATTCCAGAACTCGATGAGACCGCTGTTGTGCACGTTTCTGATCCAGGTGAAATACGCTTCGTTGTCTTCTTCCAGAGAAAACCCAATGACGCCGTAAGATGCTCTGATGTTGGAAGCTTTTAGGAAGTCCGTCACCCGTTGCCACCTCGGAGATACCGGCATGTCTTCCTTGTAGGCAACAACATCGTCGAGTTTCAGCACAATGACTTGGGAGGAACTGCTGGAGGCTTCATCGCAAGTGGCCACGTTTCCAGACCATGCGAAGGTACAGACGGCAAACAACAGGAAGATGCTTCTCACGGTAAACTCTCATTTTCTGTACTGGTCAGGACTGCTTCCAGGCCCGCACGTATTCGATGCTGAATGTGGACGGCAAATCCTCGTCTTCGGGCATCCCAAACCAATCGGGCATCGTCTCGCTGTCGAAGATCAGGTGGAGCGGTTGGTGCCAGTGCGTATTCTCGATAGTTCGCACAACCACGCCGTCAACAAAATACTTGATCTGGTCGGCGGTCCACTCCAGGCCGTAAACGTGATAACTGTCAGCTAGCCGCCAAGGGGCGATCCACACACCACCGACGCTCCAGTGTTTCTTTTCCTTGGGGGTCCGAAACACATGGACGTTCATGTTGACCTTCTGCTCAAAGCCGGAAGCATTGCCACCGATCTCAAACACATCGATCTCGGTTCCCCAGCCGGGAATCTCGTCTTTCTGAAACCAGAAGGAGCTTGAACCGGCTGAATTCATCGGCTTGGCTTTGACTTCGTAGTAGCCGTAGCTGGATCGAACCTTGCTATGCAGAGCGGCACTTGTGTAGTCCTTGTATCCCAGCTTCTCGAATTCTCGGGGCACCTTTTCCTTGCGCATAGTCAAATGTAGTTTGCCATCTGAAACGGTTACGTTCTTGTCGCTGAACAGAGCGGGCTGGCGCCCCTTCCACCAATAAAGGCCGAGCGTCCATTTGGAGTCGTCCAAGTTGTCACCGTCAAACTCATCGCTCATCGGGTCGTATTTTTCCCAACCGCCTTTGTTCTGCTGATCAGAAAGCGGGTAGGCATCGGTGACATGTTGTGGTGATTCGCCAAGTGCTCCAGCCCGATTCCAGATCTTGCTGGGGAAATAGCCGGGGACTTGCTGCTCATGGACTGATGCCAGTGGCAACAAGAAAGTCGCAATGATCAAGAAAATGAATCTCATGTCACGACCATTGCTCTCATCGGGTCACCGTTACCTTGCTCATAGGATACCAACCATCGTCGGATCGGCCTTCGATGCCAAGCTGCACAGTCGGTTTCGTGCCCCCCTCGCCAACGACGCCTAGCGATAACGTGTAGGTTCCTGGAGAAAGATCCTCTGGCAAGCGTATGGAATCGGCAACATCGACGATCTTACCGGGCGGCAGATCGGCAGGCTCTTTGAAGAATTCCTGCGTGAACAACTCCATCTCGCCAGGAAGCCATTTGTCCACGGTGACGTTGCCAACGAACACTTTATGATCGCCAATAGGATCGCAGCATGGTGTTTCTTCAACATTGTTTGCCTCAATTCGGTTTTCGAAACGCTGGAGCAAATAGCAATTCTATCAACCGCTGACAATGGCTGATAAGGCACGGAGCGCCCGGATATGAAGCTCATCTACACCTGCTGATGCGGGCTCTCAGCTATTCTTCTCTGCAACCACAGCTCATCGGAAGCCGATCCTGACGATCCGTAGAAGCGAGGCGAGTGAGGAAACTCCAACACGGGGTGCCTATCGCGGTTTGCCAGCGACAACAAAAAGTAGCCGTCACGCTCCGCCGTGACGATGCCCGACCGAGTGGCGAACCATCAGATTTTCTTGTGTCGAACAGATCGCCTGGTCGCGGTCCAGCTACGATGGACCGGTGGGAAAACCGAGCACCAAGGAATCGTATTCGGGTACTCGTTGTTGCCAGCGGTTAGCACTCGGCGCAAAAAAAGAGCCGAACGCAACTGGGGCACGAGTCACGTCCGGCACAGCACTGAATGATCAGCACTGGAAACCAGACTAGTTCTGGAACTACATCCGTCAATCGTTTGTGCGTAAAACACGCACGGCCCCCCCGGGAAGTCACGCGACCATTGCCCCAACATGGCCGCCTATTTCTGGGGAGCGTTTTCTGGCACTGGCGCAAGAACGGGTGGCGGCGCTGGACGGGTCTTGGCTGAACGGGTGCCGGTACGACGACGGGTGGCGACTGCTGAACGCGGGTTGACAAGACAAGCAACGAAGCAGTCAGGGCAATGAACACCAACGCCAGAAAGAAGAGCACGGCGCATCCGAAACCAACAGGGCCGAATCGTCGACGCGGTGGAGACTCAACCTCACCATCGGAGAGCGGCGCTTGATACGGGTTGGACATTGTCGGCTCACTGATGGAAAGAACGACAGCATAACGTACCGACCGGTTCAACTTCGCCAATCAACGATGCAGCTTTGCTGGAGTTATCTGGGCATACCACAATCAGCCGCGGGCGCGTTAGCGGCGTGTCGATTGAGTCGTTTCGCGAACTGTCATGATTAGCCGATGGGCGTTAGCCGCGTTAGCCCCGGTTTTGTGGCGGGGAAAACCGCGGCTAACGCCGTGCGGCTGATTAGACCGATAAGCCGCTGGCGCCCAGCGGCTGATTGACCCACGAGATTGGTGACAAGGTGCTTAGTTATGATCCAGCATGACCGCAACATCGGCCTCAGGTGGCCGCCAAGAGACTGCGCGGTTGACTTGCCGATTGACGCGATCGGTCCAAGTGGCACGCACCTCGGCCGCACGTTCGGCAATGGCGCGGACAGCGAAAGACCTCATCGGTGGTCCGGCCGATTTCAAAGGGTACCGAACGAGTCATCGAGCACTGGCACGAGCTCTGGCACGAGCACTGGGCCAAGCAATCGCGGCAGCGGCTCGGTATGCGGCGTGATCGCCCCATCACCGGTCTGCCGCAGATGTCCGTACAGAATTGCGAGAACTTCTGCAATCGATTCAGGGTGTTCTTTGACTCCGGAATGTTTCACATCGACGATCTTTTCGCTCACGGCGCGTTGCTCCCGAGCGCTGTAGACCGGCACGACACCATCGGATCGGCCGTGAAAGAGCGTTCTGCAATGATTGCCGATGACCGAGTGCAGACAGACGCGCTCGATTGATCGGTAACTCGTTGATCGCCTTCAGCAGACTGCTGTCGGGATCCAGCAAATCAATACTTGTCGGAATTCGCTTTCTGACTTCCTGCTTGAAGACTCCTGGGTTGCACCTCACCAACTTGTCGTGTTCTTGTCGCTGTGCCTCCGTTGTTCGGACCAACGACGAGCCGACTCGGCCGATCAGCCGTCTCGCGTAGTTCGAACCTCGGTGTGGCGTCGCCATGAAGATCACGCTTGAGACACATTCGGACGGCTCGAAAAAGAATGCGGTGGCCAATTCGATGCGACGCTCGTCATCCATCACCACCTGATCAAAAGGACGATTGGCGATGGACCGCCATAAATGATCTCCGCTGCGAGTGATTTGCAACTTCGCGATCAACCCACCCATGCTGTGCCCGACCAAGACCATGTTGGACAGCTGCCAGTCGGTTTGCGCCGGATCCAGCGTATCCGCGCGGTCGAAAGTTGTCCGCGGAGCCGCGCGGCACTCGTCAAAAACGCCTGGCCCGTCGGATATTCGTAGACCCAAATCTGAAAGCGATCGACCAGCCCGGGGTGTGCCCGCAACTCGTTTACCATTTCGGCCCAGGTGTACGGATCGGAAAGCAACCCGTGGATCAGCACGACCGGAATTTTGCCAGGTTGATACGGCTCCAGAATTCGCAAGCCCGCGGTTTCACGAGCTGCACTCGTATACAGAAAGTCATACAAGTACCTTCGCCGTTCACCACGGAGTGCAAAAGCCAAGGGTGCCGTGGTGTCTTTTGCGATCGGCTCGTTGCGGCCTTGGATGTTCGCATGATCGATTCGTAGCGGATCGTACAACTCAAGTTGGCTTCCGATCAGGGCGTCACCGCCGGCGTGCTGGACCGGATTGACGTTCAGCCGTAAAGTGGCCGCAAAGTGCGATTCATCCGGCAGCAAACCCTCATCAGCGCGTTGACAACGCTTGACGACCAACGGCACTCCGACACCTGCTTGCCGATGCTTCGTCGACAGCACTTGGGTCCGATAGTCACCCACGGCGATCAAGCGATGAAAATCACTTGGTTGCCAGACAAATCCGCAAAAACTGATCGGAATCAGTTGTTCGCCGCCGGCTCGTTGGATCGTCAACCCTTGGCTGGGATCAAGTCGGCGGAACTTCTGACCTGCTTCCACAACCTTCAGTAAGGCCGATTGGTGTAAAAGATACCCACGATTGCAGTCCGACAAACCATTTTCGTAGTGTGCCGTTAGGTAAGCGACTTCATAAAACAGATCGACACACGAAGCCAGGCACTGTTCTTCCTGTTCGAACGCTGCCGCGTAAAGTCGTTCGGCATCGGCGATGTCCGAGTTGTCGGCGCAGTTGCTGTCCGTCAGCGGAGCGACATACGTCGGCTCGATCCACTTCACCTTCGAGACACAACAGCAGCCAGCCGTGTGCAAGATGATCACCGCGCAAAGCAGCGATGAAATCCGGATTGAGAAGATACGAAGAATCGACACGAAGTGTACTCGAGCTTTTGCAAAGCGTCACAACGTCCGTGTCATGCCCACTGCCTGGTGTTTGGGAGGAAGCGCAGGGGTACCTTCGTTACTTATCGGCAAACGAGTGCAGTCGCGCAAAGTTTTCTCGCAACACATGGATGTAGGGTTTGTGACGGCATTTCTCGTTTCGCCACTGCGTTTCCCAGCGGAAACGAAAAGTAGCCGCCACGCTCCGCCGTGACGATGCCCGACCGGGTGGCGAACCATCGGATTGTTTTGTGTCGAACAGAGCGTTTGGCCATGATGCATCGACGATCGACCATGATTTCATTGGCAAACGGTTAGGTCGCACCTTCATTTCAACGCAGCGAGATGGCCACTTTGCAGACCGCCTCTGACCTTGTCATTACCCACATTTGTCGTCGCGTTACTGCTTCGCCATCACGGCTTTGCCTTAGTGAGCGACCGCGAAGCGGTCCAAGATATTAGCCGTAGGTCGCGCAGCGCACCTACGGATCGTGTTCAGATCCACCTGAGTCGACCCCAAAGGGCGTCGCAGATCGGTGCGGCAGCGGAGGTCTGCGACCCGCTTCGGGGTCGAAAACACGGAAAAGACATTGACCGTAGGTGCGCTACGCGACCTACGGCTAATGTCTGTGATCCTTTCAGGATCAAGGAAATGTGCGTAATGACAAGCCTCTGACTCATCCTAAAAACTCTCAGAGGACTTCAATCGAGATCACTGCTACTTCTCCTGGGAAGGTTGCGGAAGGCCAGTATCGATAAGTTGCCCAGACGTGTGGCGAGTGGCACGCGAGTTGCATTCATCGCTACTCCCAATTGATTGTAGTGTCGAACCGGACATTGCGACTTTCATCAGTCGAGGCACGCTGGCCCCGGTTTTCACTGCAGAAACCGTCGCAACAATGGTGTGCGACCAATCGATGCAGGGAGTTCGCTCAAAGCATCGTGTCGTCGAAGTCCAGCCATTCCCGCACGGTTGTGACAGCAAGGCACAGCTTTTGAACGAATGCTTTCGCCGCCTCAAATTTCCGAATGTTGTTGAAATCGCATGATTGCGGATGACCGAGAAAACTCGAAAGACCGATCACAAGAGCGTCGCGAATTGTCGTGGCAGGTTCTGGATTCGCTGACCGCTGGTATCGCGGTGCTTGACCAGAGTGGAACGATCCTGGCCGTCAACGATGCCTGGAAACAATTCTGTTTTGAAAACGAGGGATCGCCGGAGAAAACCGGAATCGGCGTCAACTACCTTGAGGTTTGCCACTCGGCCAAAGGAGAGGATTCAGAGCTGGCAGAGCGTGCCGGCCGCGGAATCGAAGAGGTTCTCAATGGCACGCGCGATGTTTTCAAGCTCGAGTATCCATGCCACTCTCGCACTCAACAGCGATGGTTCTTGCTCTACGTGTCGCGGTTGAAGGACAACACGCAAGGTGTCGTCACGGTCCATCTTTCCATCACCGATCGCAAGCTCGTTGAGCGGCAATTGGTTGAGTCCGAGCGATTGGCTGCGATTGGACAAGCGATGGAGGGTTTGAGCCACGAAGGGCGCAATGCGCTGCAACGTGCGCAGGCGAGTATCGATTTGCTTCGCTTCCATGTGCTGCAAGATTACGAGGCCCTGAAACTTGTCGAACGAATCGAGAACGCACAACGCCACTTGCTCAGTCTTTACGAAGAGGTCAGAAGCTACGCGGCGCCCATCCGGCTGAATCGCAAGCGTTGTCGTTTGGATCAACTGGTCCAGCAGGTGTGGGTAAACATTGCCTGTCGTTCGACGGAAGCGCGTTTCTCGCACGTTCCCAGTTCGGACGATCTCACTTGTGAAGCTGACGCGGCCGCGATCAGTGAAATCCTGCAATTGGTGTTTGAGAATGCGCTCACCTCAGCGCACGCTGTCACCGGAGATCCAGGTTTCGTACATCCAAGATCAAATCAATGGAGCTGCGGCCATGACGGTTGTCATCAGTGACAACGGGCCGGGAGTTGCGTCGGAAGACGTTGACAAGGTGTTCGAGCCGTTCTTTACCACCAAGCAACGCGGGACCGGTCTTGGGCTGGCGATCTGCAAACGCATCGCTGCGGCGCACGGTGGTCGCATCTGCTTTGGCGAACCACGAAACGGCGGCGCTTCAGTCTATCTGACGTTGCCGGTTTGCGCCCGAAGTAGGCTAGAACAAGCTCCCGATTCAAAACTTCACGTCGCTTGATTCCAGTTTGGCTAGCTCTGCTTTTAGCAGGGCGGCGGTGCGAGCGTCACCGGCTTGCTCGAATCGTTCGATGCCGCGACGGTACATGTCCATACAGTACTTGCTGGGTGCATTGCCTCGTTTGCGCTCGATCTTCGGCAAGAAAGTCTTGTAGAAAGCGAGCAGTTGTTGGTCGGCTCCAGCAACCTGCCCGGCGATCTGTTCCAGTCGATCCAACATGGGTGGAACGTAGCGACCTTCTTGCGGAAACTTTTGGATCGTGAAAGCCAGCCCGCTCATCGCGGCCGTCAGCTGGTCTTGCTGCTCCAAGTAATCGGTGTACTTCAGCCGTGCTTTGACAGCCAAGTCGGGACGCCCGGCAGCTTCGTACATTTGCACCAGTTGCCCATACAGTCCATCACGCTTTTTGGCTGAGTCCTGAAAGGTAATCAGGTCGTCAAAAATCTCCCAGGTAAAATCGGGGAAGTTCGCGAAACTGGTGAACAACCCGTTCATGTTGGCCATCATCAGCTTCTCGTACTGCTTCGTGATCACGCCTTCGCGAGACATGTCGGCCAGCGCACGCCAGGCCTGTTCATTCAACGGACAAACGCGGAGTACTTGTTCCAAATACTTGATGCGATCCACCACATCCAGCTTTTCGGTCTCGGCCACCATCGGGAAAGATTCCATCAACCAGTCGGCTCTGCGTTTTTCCAGCGGTCCAATCCCGACGGCTTGGAGCCGAAGTTCCAACTGCCGATCCGTCGTGCCTTGGCCGGTCTGCGGATCCCTTAAGTTGCCGATGTAATAGTGGTCGCCTCGATAACGGCCATGTGATTTCAGCATGAACTGAATTCCAGCGGCGGTCACCGATTGCAGTTCAACCCACATGACCCAAGCGTGGGAACCTCCGAAACGTCCTTGCCCGCTGACATAGGCAGCCGGCACACCGATGCTTTTGCCGACGCGTGCGGCAAAATCCGCTTGCATCGCACAAACGCCCCCATACTGACGCAGGTTTGCCAGCGTGTACGGCTTGCCGTCCAGCCGCGTGATTTTGCTACCGGACTGCAGCATCTCGCCGTCGTAGGGAACATCGTGATAGCACTTGCCAAACATCACACGTTTGGGCAGATAGTTGACGATCGCCCATTGTCGCTCGATGGCCGGCGTGGGGTGATTGATGACGTGCACCAGGAATTCCCAGGGCAGAAACCGACCGCGGCCCTGCATGACCTGCTCGGCGTTTAAGAAATACTGAAAATTCTGCAGGCCGTCCAACATCTCTTCGGGCATGATCCCGTGCGTTCTCTGCTGGTGCCCTTGATAACGATAGACACCTTTGGCGTTGTCCCAAACGACTGCGACGGCGATCGCCAGCGGGGCATGCGAGACGACTTGTTCGGGGTGTTCCTTGCGCAGTGCATTGAACATCCCAATCGCTCCGCCGATATCGTCGAAGTCGGGATCGAGTGCTGTATACAGCTCCTCCTTGATGTCGACGTGCTCATCAAACCAGGCCATCGCTTCCTGGTAGTCGTCCGCTAAGCGCCTGACGAATCTGGTCGCCATGCTGAAGCTCGAACCGAGTCGCATAGATCTTGCGAAGCACGGCATACTGATGCGGCTTGAAGAGTTCGCGGTCACGATAGAGCGTCAAGATCGTGTCGTCGCCATGTTCTCCGGTGGGGATATCGATCTTCAGTGAACCGTTGGCCAGCGAATCAGACTCCGACTGTTCGCCGGCTGTCAGCTGGGGCATCTGGAAGGATCCCAAATCATTTTCCAAAGAATTGTTCGGTTGAGTATCCAGACTTGCCAATCGAACCGGAAACTGCACAACGGAGGACAGACCATTCGGCGTTGCCTCGGTCACGTTCACTTTGATGACGTACTGTT
This sequence comes from Pirellulaceae bacterium, assembly GCA_963714715.1. GTDB lineage: Bacteria > Planctomycetota > Planctomycetia > Pirellulales > Pirellulaceae > JBFJVZ01. Next base: position 33,301 of record CAVQPV010000004.1, read on the forward strand.
GGTTCGTCGCGTCGGGGCCGGGGGTCCACTGGAATTGGCCGGTCCGTTGATCGACGGTCGCTCCGGCGGGCGCGTCGTCGGCCAACGTATAAGCGAGCGGGACACGCGGCGAATCGGGATCCGAAGCGCTGATTCGCAGTTGCAGTCCACTTCTGCTGGTCGACCAATTGCGGCGGCACCGGGACCACTTTGGGTGCTTGATTCACCTCTCGCACTTGCACCGACAATCGCACCCGCGTTGTGGGGGCCGTGGCGTCTTGCTCGTGATGCGTCGACGACGAACTGTGTACTCGCGAGGCCCTTGCTGCTCGTTCGGCGTCCACGTGAACTTGCCCGTACTGCTGACAGCGGCACCGGTTGGGCCGCCACTGAGTGCGTAACGGAGAGACGATGCGGAGTCGATGAATTCGTTGACGTCAATTCGCAGCGGTGAAAGCTCGTCAACCGTGTAGCTCTTGTCGATTGCCTGCGGCTGTTGCGGTTCGTTCGCCGTCGGCTTTGGATCTTTGTTGATGAACAGAGCCACCAGGCATCCGACGATCGCCAATCAGCAAGACAGCGAACGTGCCCATCATGACAACGGGCATGCCATCCTTTCTTCTTGCTTTTGCGATGCCCCTTTTTTTTCTTGCCGTGCTGCGATCCTTTTGCACCACGCGCGCCGCTCTCTTTCGCGGGCTCAAGTTGACTAAAATCAAAATCGTTCTGTGACATCAGTTATCTCGTCGAAAGAACCAAATGCAACTCGAACATTTTCACCGGCCCAGGTCGGGGGCCGCGGTTCACGAGGTCGTCGCCGGTGCGTTGGCTTGGTTGAGACACTTTCCGATGTTTCGCACCGCTTGACGCAAACGCTGCTCGTTCTCCACCAATGACATCCGCAAGTAGCCTTCGCCGGCGGCACCAAATCCACTGCCGGGGCTGACGGCAACATTGGCTTCTTCCAGCAGTTTCATGGCAAAATCCATCGTACTCATCGAACTCAGCCACGGCTCGGGCACTTTCGTCCACACGAACATGCCCGCCTTGGGTGGATCGACGTTCCAGCCGAGTCGACGTAGTCCGCTGACGAAGACATCGCGCCGCTTTTGATAGATTCTTGATTGCTTTTCCACGCTCGCTTCGGTCTGCCGCAGCGCGACGATCGCCGCGACTTGGATCGCCTGAAACATGCCGTAGTCGTAGTAGCCTTTGATCGTGCCCAGGCCGCGAATCATTTCGGCGTTACCGGCGCAAAAGCCAACACGCCAGCCAGCCATGTTGTAGCCCTTGCTCATGGTCGTGAATTCGACGCCGACATCACGTGCCCCCGGCGCGGCCAGAAAACTTGGCGGTTGATAGCCCTCGAAGGCGACGTCGGCGTAGGCAAAATCGTGGATCACCATGAAGCCATACTTTTTGGCCAGCCGCACGACTTCGACAAAGAACTCGGGCTCGACCACCGCCGACGATGGGTTGTGTGGATAGTTGACGATCAGAATCTTCGGCGTTGGTGCCAGATGCTCGCAGGTGTAGGCCACGTTTTGCAGGAATTTTTCGGAATCGGCCACGTCCAAGGAGACAACATTTCCCGACGCCAGAATCACGCCGTACATGTGCACCGGGAAATACGGCGACGGAATCATCGCCGTGTCACCAGGGCCCATCAGCGCCAGGCACATGTGTGAGAAGCCTTCTTTGCTGCCCAAGCAGGCGATGATTTCGGTCTCGGGATCCAGCCTCACTCCGTACTGACGGTGGTATTTTCCAGCTACCTCACGACGCAGATTGGTGATCCCGTTGGACATGCTGTAGCCATGGTTGCCCACGTCGGCGGCAGCTTCGGCGAGCTTTTCGACGACGACTGGATCGGGAGGATCGGATGGATTGCCCATCCCCAGATCGATGACGTCATCACCGGCACGACGCTTTTGGTACAGCGAGGCGTTGATGCGGCCAAACATGTATGGCGGCAGTCGATTGACGCGCGACGCATAGCGAACCTCGAACGGTTCTGGCACAGGGTCGGTGGTGGGTGCCTGGATCGCCGGTCCATCGATATTGAAAGGTTCGCTCATCTTGCTCTTTGTTGGTCACACGTCGGAATTGAATTCCCCGCCACGGGGTGCGGGCATTCATTTTCGATCAGACACACATTCTATCCCAGGGGTTACGGCGAAACTGAGCAGCGAAATTGAGTAGCTTTTCCCAGAATTGGCCAAGAAATGGTTCTCGTGGCGTCGACTCACCGAGTTATCTTCGCTCCTGTCTTGATCCCGAGGGGATCCAAGCAATTAGCCGGGGGTAAGCGGGCGGAGCGAGTGCCACCCAACGCCGTTAAGGATTTTGGTGACGTTCTTTCCCGATATTCTTCGTAGGCGCGGCATCCTGCCGTGCCGGCATTTCCTTTCCGGCACGGCAGGATGCCGCGCCTACGCGAAGAAATATCCTTCACGGCGTTGAGTGCCAGCCCCGGGAAAGACGCGAGAAGAGATCCGCTCCCATCGCGAATTGGCGGATACGCCGCCAAATCGCGGTGGGAGAAGCGCCTTGGTTGGCTACGTTCCGGGGGTGTCGGATTGCTCGCCGGAAGCTCGCAATTCGAACCCCTGGCTAATTGCTTCAACCGCTTCGCGGTAAACGGCGTCCGACGCGTTGTTCCGGTTTTATCGAACGTTGGCCGCGGGCTTGGTTGTTTTTTTCGCAGGCGTGTTAAACATGGCCTAGAGTTTTCCGTGGCAGACGCGTTGGGGCGGAAACCGGGGTAATCAGAACTGCGCGGAAATTGGGCAAATGACAGACACCAACCCTTTTGGTAATTTTCACGAGGCGTCGAAGGCCGTTTTAGACCACCTCCACGGAATCCTCGGCTTCGAGCTTTGGATGGTGACGCGAACCGAAGGAGACGATTGGATCGTCTTGGAGGCCAAGGATTTTGGCTATGGCGTTGGTCAGGGCGACGTGTTTCGCTGGACCGACTCGTTCTGTTCGCGAATGGT
>CAVQPV010000005.1:0-53681 GCA_963714715.1 Pirellulaceae bacterium
GTCGAGCAAGAATGTGCAGGCGAACAAGGGAGGGCGAGGCTCCGTCCGAGCCAATGTTGTGCCCAGACGTTGTGCTGCTGTCGTGCAGATGTGCTCCGCGGGAGCGTCGCCCTCCCGTTTGCGTTGCGTTCCTGGTCGCCGCTGAGTGCGCAGCGGACCAGACACGCTTGGACGGTAGTCACCGAAGCCGTACAAACACTCCTGCTGGGCGTTGTAATGGAGATACCAAATGGGCTCATCACCCACCGGTAACACGCCCAACTCCCGGCCGCTTGTACGTCCCAGAAACGGATGGTTTGTCGTCAGCCGTTGTCACCAACGTCCTGTCTTGTTCGAGAAAACAAACTGTCATAGACCTCTCCCCCGTGGCCTCGTAACAATCCGACTCGATGCAAGTCGGCGGCACTCAACAGCTCAATGCTGCCATCGAAATGGCCGACCGCGATCATCTTGCCATCGGACGTGTAGCGTGCGTGCGAGAATTCACCGAGCCGGCCTCGGTACCGTGCCCGACTTTCAGCGTCGAAGCATCCAGCCAAACCAGAGCATTACGTGTGACGACTACAGACGGAAGATTCGTCGGGAGAAATCGCCAACGACTTCGCCCCTTCGTCCTTGAGGATGGCTTCTTGTTGGAGGCCCCATTCATCCGTGCGATAAACTCGTAGTCGATCGGCGTAAACGCGCGAGCAAACGTCGGTCATCACTGACAAATTGAAGCCGGCTGCATGCCTTGTCGGCAGCCCCGTTTCGATTCGATGGAGTTCGGAACCGTCTTCCCCGACAAGACGACGAGCGATCCAGGTGATGCCGCCACGACCTGATCGCCGTCGGCCGTTGCGGCCAGTTGGTGTGTTCAGCGTGATCGACACGGGCGATCTGTCGGTAGTCCTTCAGGTCGGCTAACCTCAATCGTTCGACACCGACCATGTTCCCCTCGCAAGTACAACAGGTCCGCGCCGCCGACGAAGCTGCGATCGCACACGTGGAAAAGCCAAAGCCTGGTGACCGCTCGGTTGACCCTGTGCAGGAGGTACGCCTTCACCGAACCATCTTCGCTGGTCGCAACGATCGTCTCGTCATCCAGAAACTTGACGCTGGTGACCCGGTTCTCACCGGTAACGATGGTCATGGGCGGAATGGTCTTTGCCGACGAGTCTCGATCGATCCTCCAAACATAGATCAGTCCGTTGTCGAGCCGGCAACCACCTGATTTCCTTCCGAGTCGAGAGCGACGCAACGAATGCGACCGCGCAGATCGTGATGTTCGTAGATCGGTTGCCGCTCGGGCCAGCTCATCAGGAGAATGCCGCCCGGATGAGCCACGACGATGCGGCGACCGTCACCGGGATAGCGCGAATACTTCCGCTAGACTCCAATGATCCCACGTTCCGACAGGTTCCAGGTCGGGCACGGTCCAAGCCGCAAGCGACTGCTTTTTGTGACCATCCACTTGCTCGCGCAGGATCGCAATCAGCTGCTTGCCATCGCTGCTAAAGCTAAGCGATTCGTTACGTGAATCGGTCGCGACGCGGCCCAGAAGCTTGCCGCCGGCATCGTGCAAGTGGACGTTGTGATAACGATCCGCCGTGGCAACCAGTTCGCCGTCCGGAGAGAACGCCGCCGACTCCACCGAATGACCGTGACGTGTCAGAGCGTGAATGATCTCGCCCGTCAAAACGTTTCTTACCGCCACGGGATTGAGGGCGAAGGAATCGTTGATGCCTGTCACCAGCCGCGTACCATCGGGTGAGACTGCTATTGCGTCCAGCCGCCCACCGATTGGGAAATGATGAACTTGTTGTTTCGATTTCAGGTCCCAATGTCGGATCACGCCGTCGGCGCCGACACTGACCCATTCGCGTCGTCCAGGGATCACTGCCAGCTCACGCGCGGGGCCGTCATGACCGTCGAACTTCACGACTTCCGGGGCCTGAGTCAGATTGCGCAGCAACCACCATTTGAATCCACGCAGATCTTCGGCATTCGCATCGGGGCGCTACCCGGTTCGTGCCGGGCCAGCAACTGCCTGACCAAATCGATTTCGTTTCGCGCGTAGGCGCGATAGGCCGTCGCCAGATCGGCGACATACAAATGACGACGCAAGCGACTGCGGTTCCGCTCGAGATTTGCGTTGGAAAGCTCCAATTCCTCGTTCGTTCGCTCCAGGGCGGTGTTAGCCAGTGACAGTCGCGTGTTGACTTTAGAAAGTTGTTTTCCGCTGGCATATTGCAAGGCCAACACCAGGATTGCCACGGCCGCGATCCCGACAGCGGTTGCGATCGATGTTCTGGGATTTCGGACGAACCAGCGGACCGCTTTATCAGTGAATCCCGGCACTCGCGCCAGCGGATGGCGACCGGCAGCGAAACGCCGCAAATCGGCCGCCATCTCTGCGCCGCTGTCGTACCGGTCGGCGGGCTCCAGCGACATCGCCTTCAGAATGATCGCTTCTAGTGGCTGGGGAACGTCGCCGCGGACGCGCGAAGGTGAAGTAAGCTTGCCACTGGAAATGTCCAACAGAACTCGCAATCGATCACCACGATAGGGCCGTTGCAGGGTTGCGAGTTCATAAAGTGTTGCACCAAGTGAAAACAGGTCGCTGCGATGATCGACGACTTTGGAATTGCCGCCGGCCTGTTCCGGACTCATGTAATAAGGTGTTCCAACGACTTGACCGGTTTGTGTGAGGATTGTTTGCGCGCCATCGATCGACGCCAACCCGAAATCGGTTAGCCAAAGATGTCCGTTGTGATCAATCATCAGGTTCGACGGTTTCACGTCGCGATGCACGATGCCCTGCCCGTGGGCAGCATGAAGAGCATCAGCCGCTGTGGCAATCAACTCCGCAATGTCTTTGTTTCTATCATCGTGTCTCCGCGACGCAGCAAAGCACTCGAGCGCGGAGGACGGACAATCAACAGCATCCACTTCGTCGTCGGACACCTCACTTTGGCGACTCACGGCGGCACCGGGCACAGTCTCATCGTTGGACTGTAAGTCTGGATTGTCCGCATCACCGATTGCATCGATTGCTGTGGGCTGGGAATGACCAGCGTCCTCTCGATCGCGGAACGCAGTGATCAGTTGGTTGAGCGTACAACCGTGAATCAGTGGGAAGGCCAGGTAGGGCACTCCGTCGTAGCTGGCGTAAGCCAACAACGCCACGATATGAGGATGATCGAGCGTCTGAACGGCCTGGGCCTCGCGGCGAAAACGCGTCTGGATCGATGAATCGAGCATCCGACCCGAATCGAGCAGCTTGAGCGCGACCGGATTTCCATTGGCAATGTCGGTCGCTTCGTAGACGCGAGACATTCCCCCGCGGCCAATCAGCCGTCCGAGCTTGAACCGACCCACAACGTTTGATGCTGGAGTTCTGATGCCCACGACGCTCTGATCGATGGCCGATTCATCTTGAATCGCATCCGAGGTCAGGTCCTGCAAGCGGTTATTCTGAGCAACGAATCGCAAAAACGCGTCGCGATGATTCGGCCATCGGGACACAAACGCGTCCGGTTCGCAGGTCTTGCCTTCATCCAGTTCCTGGAGGTACGCAGCGATCACGTCGTCCAACGAAAAAGCTTCGTGCTGCTTCACAGGCAGGCGCCCTCGATTTCTTCCTTGAGCTGGCTTGGCAGCAATCGATGCAGTTCCTCCAATCCCCGACGCAACAGGCCGGCAACACGTCCAACCGATGAATCCATCTCATCGGCGATCTCATTCAGCTTAAGCGGCTGTCCAGAAACCTGATTCGGACGTTTTTTGGATAGTCACAGGGCTATCCGAAAAAGGTACGAGTTGATGGCGAGCTATCCATCAAGGGTGCATATCGCGGTTCGCAAAGTAGCCATCTCGCTCCGTCGAGATGCAGCCCGACCGAACCGTTTTCCAAGGAAATCACGGTGGATCGTGGCTGGACTGCGACCAAGCGATCTGTTCGATACAAACAAAATCTGATGGTTCGCTACCCGGTCGGGCATCGTCACGGCGGAGCGTGACGGCTACTTTTTGTTGCCGCTGGCAAACCGCGATATGCACCCTCCATCAATCGGTCGTTTGATGGCGTGATTCAGAAATCAGGCACTTCTGTAGAGTAGAAACAGTAGGGCATGCTCCGCGCCGAGAATGGGCTCGAGATCGAGACGGGATTGACACGAAAGCGGCCACCGAAGCTTAAAGCTTGGTGGCCGGCGTTGTGCGAAAAGCAGCGATCTTGGGTCAGCGTGATGATGCCATGCTGTTGTAGGCGTTATCCAACGCGTGTCGCAGGGTCCACGCCTGTGTGTTCGGGCAAGTTGTGTGCTGGGCATTCGTCAAAGCAGCCTGCAGTGCATGCCGCGTCGACGAAGTCATCGTGTGCCCGCTGTTGGACAGCAGATCACTGACAGTTGTCATGTACACAGACGCACATTGGCCCGCATGCCCGTTGTTATACATCGGTGCTCCACGCTCGATCGCCAACTCGATCATTCGACGCGGATGAACTCCGCTCTGCTTGTTCTCGGGAGGAAGCAGCACAGAATCGATGATGTGGATGACGCCGTTACTGGAATCGATGTCCGTCGACTCTAGCTTTGCATCGTTGACTTGAGCGACCCCGTCAACGATCGCAACTCGGACCGAACCACCTTCGAGCGTCTTCGCGTTTCCAGCGGAGATGGCGTCATCCGAGTAAACACGCCCGGCAATAACGTGATACTTCAGAATTGCAACCAGTTTTGATTTGTTCTCCGGCTTCAGCAATGAACTGACCGTACCCGCTGGCAACTTTCGAAAACGCCTCATCCGTTGGGGCGAACACGGTTAGCGGTCCTTTTCCCGACAATGCTTCAACCAGCCCTGCTGCCTTGGCAGCGGCAAGCAACGTCGTAAACGAACCAGCCTTCTGTGCGGTTGCGGGGATGTTATCGGCCGCGGGCAGGATCACTTGATCAATGACATGGATGACGCCATTACTGCACTGGATGTCCGTTTGTACGACACTTGCAGAATCAACTTTAACTCTGGCGTCCGCGAATTGAATGTCGACTCGCTGACCATTCAGAGTTGTCGCTCCACTAAGTTCCAAGATTTGCCTGGCTGATACGTTACCGGGAACAACGTGATACGTCAGGATGTCAATCAGCTGTTGCTTGTTTTCTGGCTTCAGCAGCGTTTCAACGGTGCCAGCGGGCAAGTTTGAAAATGCCTCATCCGTCGGTGCCAGTACGGTGAAAGGTCCGTCACCCTTCAACGCTCCAATGAGGTCGGCCGCTCCGAGTGCCGCGGCAAGCGTCTTGAATGACCCCGCTTCAACTGCTGTATCAACAATGTCTTTCTTTGCTGGCTCGGCTGACACAACCGTTGCAGCAATGACGAGCGTGGCGACCAGTGTCAGGGCGACCACCATTCCCATACGATGCGACCTTGTTTCCGGGTTAGTTCTCATCGTTACGTCTTCTATCTATGCGAGGATGTTGCGATCTTGCTCGTCTAAACATCGAACGAGCGACTCGGGATTAAAGCGCCGATCGTCAATTTGACAAGTGGAGAAAACAGATAGGGGTCTAACTCGTGCTGTGATCTGAGGGCTCGAACTTCTCCCGATTCAACCGTGCCAACGCTCCGCCACCGATGTTTTCTGGCTAGACGGCATCGGCTTCACCGCGGTTGGACCCAACGCCGGGCCGATCAAAGTTGATTTTTGAGTCTGCGAACTCGGCCGCGAACTGGAAATCGGCGACCGCGTTGATGTTGATGCGATCATCCATCAGATGCAGGAGACATCTCTCGGGCTCCGCGACCTGATCGAATTGGTCATCTTGAGCGACGCATTCCGCAATGACTGATAGGACGAAGCCTCTCGCGGCGTTAGAATCGTCATTCGTCGATCCCGATGATCTGTCAGACAAAAAGGCACTTCGGGAATCGCCATCGTGATCTGAGAATTACCGCAAGCACACGAACAGTAGACGTCGAATGGTCATTGGAGCAATGTTGAAAAGAACGCCCGGATTCGCAGGACTGCTGTGCTTGCAAATTGTTGCGTCCTGTGTGACCCCGCAAGCCGTTGCCGGAGAGAAGTCGGGTGAGCCGTACAATGTGTTGTTTGTGGCGATCGACGATTTGAACGATTGGGTTGGATGCTTAGGCGGCAATCCCCAGGTGAAGACGCCGAATCTGGATCGCTTTGCCCGAGACGGCGGCATCGTCTTTACGCACGCCTATTGCCCGTCCACCGTCTGCTGTCCTTCCCGATCTGCGCTGCTGACTGGCAAACATGCCACTCACACCGGCGTCTATGGGAACGGACAGAATTTGAAGCACGCGCCCAAAGCGAAAGACCTTGAAACGCTGCCGGAATACTTTGGCAATCGCGGCTATCACACACTTTCGGCGGGCAAGATTTTCCACAAGCACGGTGATCCTGCCGGATTGGACGAGGGACAATGGGCATTCCATGAGCACGTCCATCCTGGCGGCGGAACCAAGGGACTTGCCTGGGAAGAAGAACCTCAGGTGGAAGGCATCCAAGCCGGGGGGACGAAGTTTGCCTGGGGCGCCACCAACGCTGCAACCGAAGAAACCAAAGACTACTTGGCCTGTAAGTGGGCGGCAGATCAACTGAATCGCGACTTTGACGGCAAACCATTCTTTCTAGCGCTCGGTATTTCCAAGCCGCATCTGCCGTGGTACGTACCTCAACAATTCTTCGCTCAGTATCCAATCAACGAAGTCGAACCGGCTCCCTTCCGCCGTGACGATCTTGATGACATCGTTAGAGACGGCGGCAAACCGATTTTCAAACCGGGCGATCGCTTCCGGTTGGCCGACGGCACAAACATGCACAAGCAGGCCAACCGAGCCTATCTCGCCAACGTCAGCTATGTCGACCATTGCATCGGCGTGACCTTGGATGCGCTGGAAGAAAGCGAACATGCGAACAATACGATCGTCATGATCTGGGGTGACCATGGATGGCATCTCAGCGAGAAGTTGCATTACGGCAAGACCAACCTATGGGAAGAATCCGCCCGAGTGCCTTTCATCGTCAAAGTTCCGGGAGCTACGGCGAAAAACGTCCGCTGCGAAAGAGTCGTCAACCTGATCGACATGTATCCCACATTGATCGAGTTGTGCGGCCTGCCGCCGAATAAGGAAAACGATGGCCGCAGTTTTGCACCGTTACTGGCTGATCCTTCCCAGGAATGGAACTTCCCGACACTGACAACCTACCAATACAAGAACCACTCCATCACCGACGGTCGTTACCGATACACTTGGTACGGTGGCAGAGCGGAGGGTGCAGAGGAACTTTATGATCACGCGCGCGATCCGCTGGAGCACAGCAATCTGGCCGCCAGGGAGGAATACCAGGACGTGATTTGTAGGCTCAGAGACTACCTGCCGACGCATCACGAACCGGACAGTCCGAGCAATCCACACAACGAACTCAAGAAATCAAAGGCCAAAGCGAATCGGCTTGCCCCGTAAACGGACGCCATGTCCCGCAGATGCTCACAGTGAAGGAGTTGTTTTGAGATTTGTATTGTTGATTTGGTTGTCGGCCGTTGCCATCGCCGAAGCGAATGACGGAATGGGAATTTCAAGCTGGGCAGGCTGGAATCCCAAGCAGGTGACGCGAGCCCAGTGCCCGGAGCTTCGAAGCGTGCCGCTGATTCTGCATTGGAACAAACTGGAGCCGCAACCGGGGAGATACGAGTTCGACAAATATCTCGGCTTTCCCGCGTTCGTCTTTTTCAACAGGTATGCCGGGCATACCGACCCCGCCACCGCGCCCGCGGCTTTCTGCGCCCTGCGCAACGGGCTGGACGCCTCGGACTTCGATCGTTTTCCTGCTGCGGAATTCGGGGGCAAGGAGGGAAACAAGCGCGATGTCCAGCGTTATCTCCGAATTGCAGATGCGTATTCAAAATATGGGGCGCGGATGGACGATCCCCAGAAAGCGGTCGGCGCCGGCATGGTCAACCGCAAGCGCAACGGGTCGAATGACGTAGGCTGGGCGATCCTGCCGGGCAACTACTCCCGCTTCCTGTCGCAACTCGATCCCGGATCCGGCGATGTCGGTTTGTGGAATGTCGACGAATCGATCTACGGTCGCTTCGCCCGCGCCTTCGAGCATCAGTCCGGCAAGACGCAGATGCGTTTCAAGTTGGATGAAACCTTTAAGGCCAAGGCCGTAACCGTGAGCGTAACTTACCTCGACAAGGGGACAGGAACCTGGTCAATGGGAATCTTCGGTAGCTCGGGTACAAAACGTGTTCAGAATACGAGCAGCGGCTTGTGGAAAACAGAGATGGTCTCGTTACCCGGCTTAGCCTTGGGGGAACTGATGTTGAGACATGAACGAGGCGACGACACCGTTTTCCACCTGGTTGAAATCGAAAGAGTGCCGCTGATGAATGCGACTAAGAAAAGCTCAGAGTGATTGGCGTTCCTCATCGCTTCGAATGCGAACTGAACCTTAAGCATCGTGCGGAAAACAAGAGTCGTATTTTGCTCCGCAAAATAACGGGTGAGACGTGATTTCGCGGAGCGAAATACGACATTAAATAGACGCACGATGCTAAGTAACGGTTCAGGTTGTTCGCAGTGCTGATTCCGCGGAGTGAGATTGTCGGGCACAATCCTCCACGGTATTCGACGTGATGGAAACGGCGGCACGACGAAGTTGGTGTCGATTCCGGGACCGGACGTGTGTTGGACGCTCGAGAAAACACGGGCATGGGTCAGGAACGCCTTGGTCCTGTTTTCCAGCGACAACGGTCCGTCTGGTATGAGAATGACGTCGAGTAATTTGGGCACGACCCAGTTGCGGGCTGCGCGGCATGAAACTTTCATCCTGGGAAGGCGGCCATCGCCGTTTCTCGTCTGCTGGCCCGCTACGCTGCAAAAGGTCGGGTTTGCGAGCAAGCGGTTGTGTTTTCCGATATCCTGACGACTCTTGCTGAACTGGTGGAATTGAAACAGATCCCCGCTGGCGTGGCGTCGTGACACGGTCGGAATCCATGATGAACAGGAATTGCGTTACCCAGGCAGTGATCGGCGTGCCGGCGCTGGCCGCGTACGGCTCAACCTGTTGCGGCCAAGTCCCTGCAGGACAAACCAGAAATATATTGTTCATCATCTCGGACGACCTGAAGGCGAGTGTGTTGCCGGCCTACGGCGACCAAGTGTGCAAGACGCCCCATCTCGACCAGCTCGCGGCAACTGGCATGGTGTTTGAACGTGCTTATTGCCAAGGCTTGGCTTGCGCACCGTCGCGCCCGGTCATGTTTTGTCGCCGGCCAAGCGAGGAAACCGATTTTGAGATCGTACCGATTCCCGTTGACGAAGCAGAGCGGAACCTATTTGGGCTGAGCGACAGAACCGAGCGGCTTCCAGGACACGATCACTACTACAAGAAAGCAAGTCGCTGATTGCGGTTTTCTTCACGATCATGCCTCATCCGGGCAACTCTTTGAGTGCTGTCTGGGAAAGCATTCATGCTGGGTTTTCGCCGTGGCAAGCGTACCGGCTTGACACTGTCAAATCATCACGTCGACATTTCTCATCTTGCCTTTCATCCAGCGTTGGTAACAGTGCTCGTCGGGATCTACCAACTCGCCGAGTTTCGATTCATCAAGAAACATCCCGGCAGGCTGCATCGATTCCGTCCAATCGCGTGCGTGACGCGCATCGACGTCGCTCAACTGGCAATACAAACCATGGTCAAAATTCGCATCTCGATGAACTTTTCCATCGTGAATGTGGACGGTGGGGAAGAACAAACGCCAACCGATTGCTGACGCGAACTTGAATGCCATGGGGTGGACTTTGTGATCACCCTTCTTCAGCTTGAAGACGGCAAAACCATAGGTCTTGTATCGTGGAAGTGCATCCCAAGTTTCAGCTTGCAACCGGAATCGCTCGTCAAGTCGATCGAAGTCTTTGACGATCGGTACGAACGATGCTTCAAATGAGCCAACGTCGACGACTTTCAATTTCGTTTTCTCGCCAACGGCACCGAGTGCGAAGCCGCCACCCTTCCCACGAGTTACCGGCTTTGGAAATCCTGCACGCATGTCGACAAAGAAATCCGGATAATTCTCCATGCTGATGAACTTCACAGCCTCTTCACCCAGGTTTGCATTCGTCGGAATCGGCAAGATCATGGCCAGATCCTCAGCGGCTTGAAAATTCATGCTGTAAGCTAGGTATTGCCAACCTTTGCCAGCAGCACGGGCGAAAATGCTGGTGTCTGAAACAGAATCGACAGGGCGGGAGAAGCAACACATCGGATTATCCTCTTCTGTGACATGGTCATCGATCACTCCGCGGTATCGTAGCCCGTCTGTCTACGGCGTGTCGATTTAATCAGCCGCACGGCGTTAGCCGCGGTTTTCCCCGCTACAAAACCGGGGCTAACGCCCAGCGGCTAATCATTACAGTTCGCAAAACGACTAAATCAACAAGCCGTCTACAGCACGGCCAGCGGACACCGGATAAAAAGATCACCGACGACGACCTTATGCTGCCGGCCAACTCATCCAACGAAAGATCAACATGAAGAACATTGTTTGCGGGCTAGGCTTTGTTGCCATCTGTGCGACGACCTCGCTGAGCCCACTGACCGCGCTGGCCACGAAACCCAACTTCGTCATCATTTTTACGGACGACCAAGGCTACGGCGACCTGAGTTGCTTCGGCGGAGAACATGTCAGCACGCCGCGCATCGACCAGATGGCCAGCGAAGGCGCGAAGCTAACGAGTTTCTACGTCGCCGCTCCCGTTTGCACTCCCTCGCGCGCGGCGCTGATGACAGGTTGCTATCCGAAACGTGTCGACATGGCGACCGGTTCCAACTTTGGCGTGCTGCTTGCCGGCGACACGAAGGGCCTGAATCCGGACGAAATCACGATCGCCGAAGTGCTGAAGAGCGCGGGCTACCGAACGGGGATATTCGGCAAATGGCACCTGGGAGATCAGCCGCCGTTTCTGCCAACCAGGCAAGGATTCGATGAGTACTTTGGGATTCCCTACAGCCACGATATCCATCCATTTCATCCGCGACAGGACCATTTTCAATTTCCTCCGCTTCCGCTTCTTGCCAACGAGACGGTCATTGAAATGGATCCGGATGCGGATTTCCTGACGCAGCGAATCACGGAGCACGCAGTCGACTTCATCGAGAAGAACCGAGACGCTCCGTTTTTTTTGTATCTGCCACATCCAATTCCGCATCGGCCGCTGCATGTCTCGCCTTCGTACATGCAGGGCGTGGGGACCGCGATCACGGACAAGCTGAAACGCGAAGCAGACTCTGTCGATTACAAGACCCGCGACAAACTGTTTCGACAGGCGATCGCGGAAATCGATTGGTCTGTCGGCCGGATTCTGGACACGCTTGAGACGCAGGGCATTGACGAAGACACCTTCGTGATCTTCACCTCAGACAACGGCCCCGCCATCGGCAGTGCTGGCCCACTGAGAGGTCGCAAGGGCAGCACGTTTGAAGGCGGTATGCGAGAATCCACGGTGGTCCGCTGGCCGGGAAAGATTCCAGCAGGCAAGCCCAACGACGAACTGATGACGACCATGGATCTCCTACCGACCTTCGCCAAACTGGCTGGAGCCGAAATTCCAGCCGACCGCGTGATTGATGGTAAGGACATTTGGCCCGTGTTGACCGGCAACGAAAAAAGCCCCCATGAGGCCTTCTTTTACCACGCCGGCAATGGGCTCCAGGCGGTCAGATCCGGTCCATGGAAGCTGCGAGTCAAAGACGATCAGCCGGTTGCGCTTCACAATCTGGAAGACGATATCGGCGAGGCCCATAACGTGTTGAAGGGCAATCAAGCCGTCGCCGAAAGGCTGATGGCATCCATGACGGCATTCCAAAAAGACATCGCACAGCACAGCCGCCCCGCAGCCTTTGTGAAAAACCCAAAGCCACTCTCGAAATAGTGGCCAGGAACGTAGGTCACTGGAAACCACATGATACGAACCACCAAAGACATGCTCTGCAAATTGATGCTCATGACGGTATGGATTGCCGCCGCTGCCCACGCCGAGGATCGGCCGCCCAACTTCATCGTGATTTTCACGGATGATCAGGGGTATCAGGATGTTGGCTGTTTCGGGTCGCCCGACATCCGCACGCCGCGACTGGACGCAATGGCGACCCAAGGCATGAAGTTCACGAGCTTCTACGCGCAGCCGATCTGCGGACCGTCGCGTGCGGCGCTGATGACGGGATGCTACCCGATGCGCGTCGCTGAACGCGGGAACGTCAAACAGGTCCACCCCATTCTGCACAGCGACGAAATCACGATCGCCGAGTTGCTGAAGACCAAAGGATACGCAACCGCATGCTTTGGCAAATGGGATCTGGCAAAGCATGCGCAGAATGGTTTTTTTGCGGACCTGCTGCCAACGCATCAAGGTTTCGACTACTTCTTCGGAACGCCGACCAGCAACGACAGCTTCGCCAACTTGTACCGGAACGAGGAACTTATCGAGCCGCAGACGAACATGGCGACGTTGACAAAGCGGTATACCGATGAAGCGATCCGTTTCATGCAGAAGAGCAAACAGCGACCGTTCTTTGTTTACCTCCCGCACACCATGCCACACACACGGCTTGACGCTTCGGAGCAATTCAAAGGCAAAAGCAACCGCGGGTTGTACGGTGACGTGATTGAGGAAATCGATTTCAACGTTGGCCGGATCATCGACGCGGTGAATGAAATGGGGCTGGCCGAGCAGACTTACGTGCTATTCACCAGCGACAACGGTCCGTGGCTGATCAAGAACAAAGACCATGCCGATGGCCATCTGCCGAGCGATCACGGCGGATCGGCGGGCCCATTGCGAAGCGGCAAGGTTTCCACGTTTGAGGGCGGTGTTCGCGTGCCGACCATTCTGTGGGGGCCGGGCCGTGTTCCCCCGGAACAACGTGTGATTCGATCGCCAGCACACTCGACGTCCTACCAACACTCGCTGCCCTGGCCGGCGCGGAACTTCCATCGGACCGCGTCATCGACGGCGAAGATATTCGACAGCTGTTTCACGGAGATTTCGCTAAAGCAACTGCCGATAAGGCGTACTTCTATTACCTGCGCGTTCACCTTCAGGCCGTCCGCCAAGGGCGGTGGAAGCTGCACCTTCCGCGGGACAAAGAACCGATCGGAGCCGCTCCGTTCAGCAGGAACAACCACATCGCACCGGCAGACCGGATTGGTTTTGAAAAACCGTTTCTGGTCGATCTGGACAATGACCTCGGCGAATCAACCAACGTCGCCGATCAAAACCCGCAGGTCACTGAGCGTCTGCTGGAGTTGGCCGAAGCGATGCGCGATGACCTTGGCGACTACGATCGCGTTGGCAAGAACATGCGGTTCTTTGATGCCGTCGACCCACGTCCGACAAAGCCGCCCGTTCCCGCGCGCGCAGAGCGAACCCGAAGAAGTCAAAGACAAAGAAACCGTAAAGAGAAATCACTCCTTCGTTTCACTCTTCCGCTTGCTGGAGAGTCGGTTTCAATTCCAGTTGCCGGAGGTTCATGGGTTGCCACAAGCCCTTTTCAGGTTTGATGGTCAGGGTGTACTTCCCGGCTTCATCAATGTGGATGTTTCCTAGCGACTTGTTGACATAATTACCGTATCCTCCGGTAGAAACGACTTCTACGGATGCTTGCTGATCCGGTAGCCCGATGCGGAAGCCGCTTTTCTCCTGCTCGATGGCCAGTTCGGCCAGGATCTGATATTGTCCCGGTCGATCAACTTTGAAGGACCACTCCACCCAGGCCTCTGCATCCGTCCAGTAACCTAGATTGGGAATCCCATCATGGTGTTGGATGCGAGCCTGCTGTCCGGCTTCGTTGTTATGGATATAGGCCATGTCCGCCGACAGAACGAGTGATCCATCTTCTTTGGCCATCGGCAAAACGACTTCAATGTCCAATGCACCGCTGACCTTCATCACAACAACACTATCGATGTCATCCGGTGCCTGACGAGGCAGCGAGATGACAATCCCTGAATCCCGTTGACGGGTCTCCAGGGCAGTCCTATCGGCCATCAGGTAGGCTTGCTGAATCGGGTTCTTCAAACCGGGCACCAGCAATTCTCCGTTCTCCGGCCAGTCAAACACGTGCAAATAAAGGATGGTCCCGCTGGCGATCTGTTTTTTGGTACAGCGCCCCCAGGCCAGCTTGGCGAAAGGGCTGGCAGTGGTGTCATAAATGGATCCACCGTTGACCTTCATCCATTGACCGATCGCCTGGAGACGTTGGATCGATTCGGGCAACAGGGTGCCATCGCCAGTCGGACTGACGTTGAGAAGAAAGTTTCCCCCCTTGCTGGCAATGTCCACCAGGTTGCGAATCAGCGTGGTCGTCGACTTGAAGTCAGTGTCCGAACGCTTGAAGCCCCAACTGCCGCTGATAGGCATACAGACTTCCCAAAACTTACCTGCCGGCGCCTGCTGCGGGATCTCACGCTCGAAGGTCTTGTAGTCACCCGGGAAGTTCTCTCCCAGACGATCATTGGTGATGACGTCAGGCTGGAGGGAGGTCAACGAATGCAGGCTATCGAACGATTCCTCACTCATTTTCCGAGGAGTATCCCACCAGAAAATCCCAATCGGTCCATACTCCGTCAGCAACTGTTTCACCTCGGGAACTGCCTTTTCGCGGACGTACTGATCATTGCTGACACGCTTGGATGCTCTTGTCCCAGTTGTTCCCAATGCCTCCCGGGTGATGCCAGTCTTGGGCCTGTGAATAATAGAAGCCAAGACGGATCCCTTGCTCTTGGCAGGCCTGGGCCAGTTCCTTCATGATGTCACGTTTGAACGGAGTGGCATCAACAACATTGAAGGGATTGCATTTGGAACCGAACATCGAGAAGCCGTCATGGTGCTTGGCAGTAATGACCAGATACTTCATGCCGGCCTGCTTGGCCAATCCCACGAAGGCCCTGGCATCGAATCGGGTTGGGTTAAATTGAGCTGCATATTGCTCATACTCGGCGATCGGAATCCTTCCCTTGTTCATCATCCATTCGGCACTGTTGGGTAGCTTCTGGCCCCGGTACTCTCCGCCGGTTACCGAATAGACGCCCCAGTGGACAAACATCCCGAAGCGTGCGGTGCTCCACCACTGCAGCCGTGCCGCATGCTGCTCCGGCGTTTCTTTGCGATTCGACGAAGTCGCATCCGTTTCCGCGGCCATGAGGGAATTGCAGAACAGTGTGCATAGTAAGCCGCAGCATACCAAACCAGTTTTCCATCTCGCTGCCATCTCTGTCGCCTTTTACTCAACTCTTCGATGTTCCGCGAGCGAGCGTCGAGCTGGGTTCGATCTGAACAGGAACATCGCTGATAAACCATCGAAGTATAGCGTAACTGCTTACGCCAGCGTGTCGATCGATGCGAAACCAGACAATTTGCCGTGTGCGTCTTGCCGGGGGAGACTTACGATGCAAGCCATGAACCGTGCGGCGACGCAGGAGCGACGATCCATGGCGGTCGCGTCCTTGACTTCACCGACAAAACTGAGGAACAGAAACTCGCCTGTTCTCACGCCGTCGAATGCCGAGTACAAAGAGCACTTCTTTCACAACTCGTTCTCCAACTTCAGGGATGCCCGGCATGGCAAAGAAAAAAGCAGCAGTCAAGAAATCGTCCGCCAAGAAGAAGGCATCAACACTCAGCGATTTCTACAACCAAGTCGCCGCGAAAGCCGATACTCAAGGCGTGAAAATCAACGTCACTGAAACCAAGCGAGTGATCGCGTGTTTCTTCGATGTGCTGGAAGACTACAAGGCAGCCGACGCGTTCGATTTCGTTGCCAAAGGGCTGAAACGCGCCAGTGGACGGCGTCGCTAAGCCGACGAACACGACGTCGGCAATCTCTTCTCACGTCCGGCGTTCCCGATGAACGGAACATAATCGACCGATGACGGCTCCGAGGTGGAAAGATATTGTCTAAGTCGGCGGAATACGACGATCGCATCATCGACACGGTCGCCGCCGTCGTGGACAACGCGATGTTCCGCGAACAGTAAGATTTGGTCACAACAACAAGGCGTCTTTCATGTCCTCAGGTGTTGGACCGAGGCCTTGCGTGGCTGCACGAGGTAACCAAAGGAATGAACATGGCGACCGCCGATCATCAATTAGAACGCTGCGGCGTTGAGCTACCGGAGATTGTTCGCAGATACCCGATCATGCGTTACATGGGAAGCAAGTTCCGCCTGCTTCCATGGATACATGCTTTACTACTGGAACTAGATTTTGACCGCGCTTTGGATGCCTTCTCTGGATCGGGCTGCGTTGGGTATCTCCTCAAGGCAATGGGGAAACAAGTCACATCGGCAGACTTCCTGAACTTCCCAACAACGATTGCATCCGCAACGATCGCAAATCCTGGCGTGAAGGTCTCTCCCCGTGATCTAACCAAACTCGAAACATACGATCCACAACACCGCCGATTCATACAAAATACGTTTGGCGGAATCTTCTTTACGAGCGAAGACTTGCGGTATCTCGATCGCATCAGCTGGAACATCAACAAGTTTCGCAATCAGCACCGACGTGCAGTCGCGACTGCCGCAATGATTCGTTCCTGTGCGAAGCGGCAACCGCGAGGTGTGTTTACAGTGGCTGGCGACCCAGAGAAGTACAAAGATGGTCGGCGAGATTTACAGCTGTCCATTCAGGACCACTTTCGCGAACACTTGGAAGTTTATAACGCGGCCGCCTTCGATAACGGTCGAGACAATCGAGCGATCCGATGTGACGTGTTTTCGCTTGATCCGACGAACATCGACTTAGTGTATCTCGATCCGCCCTACGTACCACGATCTGACGACAACTGCTACATGAAGCGGTATCACTTTCTCGAAGGGCTTTCGTGCTACTGGCAAGGCGTCGAAATCATGCGGACAAGTCGAGTCAAGAAGATTGCAAAACCCTACACACCGTTTTCTTACCGCAAGACCGCGTTCGACGCGTTCGATCGGATGTTTGAACGATTCGCCGACTGCACTATCGTGTTGTCGTATTCGTCCAATGGTTATCCAAACCTTGACAACCTTCGGCAACTGCTAAGGCGGTACAAAGGAATCGTCGAAGTTCACGAACGTGAGCATCGCTACCACTTTGGAACGCACAGTGCCGCTTCGCGGAACGAAGTGACCGAGTATTTGATTGTGGGACGATCAATCAGGCGATAGCGGCGACACGCGAAGAAATAGCGTCACTACTTTCGCCCGTTGACACGTTTTGTCACAATCTTCAGACCATGTCCACTGCCAAACCACCCATTGCGCTTGTCACCGGAGCCAGTCGCGGACTCGGCCGGGGTACCGCCGTCGAACTCGCCCGCGCCGGCCTCAGCGTCGCCGTTCATTACAGCACCAACCGCGCTGCCGCCGAAGACACCGTCCTCGCCTGCCAGGACGTTGCCAGCTCGGGCGAACAAAGGTTCTGCGGCGTCGGTGGAGACGTGTCGAAAGCGGCCGACCGCGAGCAGATTTTTCGCTCCACCTTCGACACTTTTGGACATCTTGACGTGCTCGTCAGCAACGCAGGGATCACTTCGCCCGGACGCCTCGATATCACCGAAGCCAGCGAAGAGAATTACGACCACGTCCTCGGCATCAACTTGAAGGGCCCGTTCTTCCTGGCCCAGCGAGCTGCCAACTACTGGCTGGAAAACCGCGACGCCTCTCGGCTCGAAACCGGATATAAACTCGTCTTTGTCTCCTCGATCTCCGCGACGGCGGTCTCGACGAACCGTGGCGATTACTGCATCTCGAAGGCGGCGATGCGAATGGTCAACGAACTGTGGGCCGTGCGTTTGGCGGAACACGCAATCCAAACGATCGAGCTGCTACCGGGCATCATGCTGACCGACATGACGGCGGGTGTGAAAGACAAATACGATGCGCTGATCGCCGAAGGGCTCGTCCCGCAGCGGCGCTGGGGCACCCCAGAGGACGTCGGCAAGACCGTTCGTGCGTTCGTCGAGGGCGGGCTCCCGTTCACCACCGGCGACCGCATCTACGTCGATGGCGGCTTTCACCTCCGCACGCTCTAAACCTCCCTACTTCGCATTCGCCCCGCTGACAAACCATGCTCCAGATCGACGAATCCCTCACCCCTGCGGCACTCGAAGCCGCCCTCGCAAATTTCTGGCAGCGCTCGGGAGAGAAGATCAAACGGATTGACGCCGAATACGACCACGCACAGGGATCACCGGTCTTCACCGTCGCTGGAAAATACAGCACCCGCGGTTGGACGGAGTGGACACAGGGGTTCGAGTATGGGTCCGCGGTGCTGCAGTTCGATGCGACTGGCGATGACTGGTTCCTCGATTTCGCCAGGCAGAACACCGTGGCCAAGATGGCACCCCACGTGAGCCACTTCGGCGTCCACGACCACGGTTTCAACAACACATCGACTTACGGCAACTTGCTCCGCCTGATGAACGAAGGTCGGATCGCCGAAAGCGAATGGGAACGCAACTTTTATGAGCTTGCGCTGAAAATATCGGGCGCCTCCCAAGCTCGTCGCTGGACACCGCTGCCCGATTTTCCTGACGCCGGGTTCATTTACTCGTTCAACGGCCCGCATTCTCTTTTCGTCGATACGATCCGCTCCTGCCGCGCACTCTTCTTGAGCTACCTGTTGGGGCATCAATACATGGACGAAGGCGACAAGGAGATCTCACTGTTGGGGCGGGCGGTGGAACACGGCAAGGCGACCGCGCGATATTCCGTTTTCTATGGCGAGGGCCGCGACAGTTACGACACCGAGCCTGGACGCACCGCTCACGAAAGTGTCTTCAATACCAACGACGGCCAGTTCCGCTGTCCCAATGCTCAACAGGGTTTCTCGGGGTTCACCACATGGACACGGGGACTCGCCTGGGCCATGACCGGATTCGCAGAAGAACTGGAACTGCTACGCGAGATCCCCGACTTTGAGCAAAAGGCGGACGCGGTCGCCAGCTTCGAGCGGGCCGCGAAGGCGACCTGCGATTTCTTCATCAAGCACACGCCCACCGACGGCATTCCCTACTGGGACACCGGTGCGCCTTTCATCCACGAACTCGGGGACGACTATCTCGACCGACCGTCCGACCCCTATAACGACCACGAACCGATCGACAGCTCAGCGGCGGCGATCGGTGCCCAAGGGCTCATTCGGCTTGGTCGTTATCTCGGAACCGACAGCGCCGCCGGCGGTCGTTATTTCCAGGCGGGCCTGACGGTCGTCAATAACTTATTTGCCGAACCTTATCTTTCCACGGACCCTGAACACCAAGGTCTGATCCTGCACTCGATTTACCACCGCCCTAACGGCTGGGATCACATTCCCGAGGGGAGCAAGATTCCCAACGGTGAATCGAGCATGTGGGGCGATTATCACGCCCGCGAAGTGGCGTTGTTACTGGGCAGGTTGGCCGACGGCCGTGACTACCGGTATTTTGATGCCGCGCGGTTACCTGAGGATTGACCACCGTGCGGCAGAGCCATTTGTCTCTTGCCCGGAGAGGAAAGCCTGGTGAATGACGCTAATCCGGTGATCATTTTCGACACACTGAACGCTTTTCAACGCACGGGAGCGCTGAAAGCGGCTATCGAGCTGAAATTGTTCACTGCTCTCGGCGCGGGACCGCTCGAAGCCTCCGCGATCGCCGCGGCCTGCAATGCCGACACACGGGGCATCCGGATTCTCTGTGACTATTTGACCGTGATCGAATTCCTTGAAAAGACAGGCAACGCGTACGCGCTGACGCCAACATCGGCCGCTTTCCTGGACGAGAAGTCGCCGCGTCGACATGGGCAGTGTGGCCCGGTTCGTCGCGGCAGACGAAATGATGGATACATTCCGAGATGTTGCGGGTGCAGTCCGTAAGGGCGGTAATCGCTGCTGCCCGATGCGATGTCCGTTGATTTCGCAGGTAGTTTTGATTGCGTTCTGTTGACGAACTTTTTGCACCACTTTCATGCTGAAATGTGCGATCAATTGCTGAAAAAAGTCCGGGCGTGCCTCAGGCCCGGCGGATTCGCGCTGACGCTGGGCTTTATACCTAACGACGATCGCGTCTCTCCCGCGACCCCCGCGGCATTCGCGCTGACGATGCTGATGAGTACTGACGACGGTGATGCGTACACGTTTGCTGATTATGAACGCATGTTCCAAAGGGCCGGGTTCGAGAAAAACGAGCTGATGGATGTGCCAAACTCACCCTCTCGCGTCGTGTTGAGCCAGATGGCCGGGGACTGACGAGTGCCCAATCGTTTGAAAACAGCGGGGGCGTTTCCTTGCCCGACGAATCAGGCGAGTTGCCGAACTCCAGCCAACATTATTATTCTGAGCGATCACAATCGACCCCGATTCATCAAGGACCATCCGATTATGGAACGCCAACAAGCTCAACATTTCGACCAAGCGGTCTTGGACCTGTACGACGACTTTGCACATGGACGTCTCGACGCGCCGCGAGTACGTTAAGCGACTCACCGCATTCGCCGTTGGCGGCATGACGGTCGAAGCACTCGAAGAATCGCTCGCACCGAACTATGCATGGTCACAACAGATCGCACCGGATGACGACCGGATCAAGACAGCCGTCGTCACCTACGCGTCGCCAAAAGGGGCTGGTGAGATCAAGGGGTTGCTCGCTCATCCTGCCAGCGGCAAGAAATTCCCTGCTGTTCTGGTCATTCATGAAAACCGAGGCTTGAACCCCTACATCGAGGACGTCGCACGTCGTTTGGCGGTCGCTGGCTTCCTGGCCTTCGCCCCCGATGCGCTGACACCGCTGGGCGGTTACCCCGGCAACGATGACGAAGGCCGCGAGCTGCAGCGGAAACGAGACAGTGCAGAGATGACAGAGGACTTCATCGCCGCCGCGAAATGGCTCGACGATCACGCCATGTCAAACGGCAAGGTTGGTGTCGTTGGCTTTTGCTTTGGTGGTGGAATGGTCAACCAGCTGGCCGTTCGCATTCCGGACATCATGGACGCGGGCGTGCCTTTCTACGGCAGCCAGCCTGATGCAGTCGATGTTCCACGGATCGACGCACCCTTATTGATTCACAACGCCGAGCTCGATCGCCGCATCCTGGCAGGCGCGGCCGCGTTTGAACAGGCGCTCCAAGAAAACAACAAACCGTTCGAGTCGTACATTTATCCCGGCGTCAATCACGGGTTTCATAACGACACGACGCCGCGCTACGACGAAGCCGCTGCGACACTTGCCTGGAAAAGAACCCTGGCCTTTTTTCAGAAGCACCTCGCCGATTAGCTCACGCACATCGGTCGATCCAATCTGCTTACAAACAGTCCTAACCCACGAGGAAGATGAAATGTTGTTGACAGCCAGCCAATCTCGCCGCCACAAAACCGATGCGATCGCGATGCTTGCGTTCACCATCATGACGTTGCCGATGGGAGTCGCCTTTGCTCAGCCCGGAGGTGACCGTCTGCCCGGCGACGTCCAGTTGGAGAAAGGGCCGCTGCCCGCAGATGACTTTGAACAGTCCGCCCTCGCCGTGCTCTCGGATATTGCCGCGAACCAACGCTTCCGCAACGTTCCACAGCATGACGGTAGGCTGTTGCGGATCATGGCCCAATCGATCGGTGCCAAGCATGTTGTCGAACTGGGCACGTCGACCGGTTACTCGGGGATCTGGATTGGCTTGGCACTCAAGGAGACCGGCGGGAAACTGACCACCTATGAAATTGACGCCGATCGCGCGGCAAAGGCGCGCGAGAATTTCAAACGAGCGGGGATGGAGGACTTGATCATCCTTGTCGAGGGCGATGCGCATGAGGAAGTCACGAAGCTGAAAGGAACGATCGACATGGTGTTTCTGGATGCTGACAAAGAAGGCTACGTTGACTACCTGAGCAAACTCCTCCCGCTGCTGCGCCCCGGCGGACTGGTTCTGGCGCACAACATCAACCCGCGCATGGCCGATGCAAAATTCATGGATGCGATCACAACCAATCCAAGTTTGGAAACGGTGATCCGAGGCGGAATGTCGATCTCACTGAAAAAGAAGTGAACCGCAACGTCGTGCCGTTGCATGTGTCGTGGAAACGGGCGGGGTGTCCGATTCGTTGACACCACCTGTTGCCGGACTCCTGCCTGGGAAGGCCATCCACCGCAGGCTCCGCGGCTCCGCCTGTTCATTCCCCAACTCGGGAGGCGGAGCCTCCAGGACAGTGTGTCCCCAGGCGGAGCCTGGGGACAAGTGATTGCACGATGCTCAGACGTCGCACATTTCCACGGCTTGCTTCAGTGAGGTGATGGGATCGTGGATCGGCGTGTACTCGTGGGCCACATACCCTTCATACCCGGTTTCTACGATCGCTCGCATGACGGCGGGATAGTAGATCTCCTGGTTCTCGTCCAACTCGTGCCGGCCCGGGCACGCCTGCCGTGTGGAAGTGGCCGATGTGCTGGATGTTCTTCTC
Source organism: Pirellulaceae bacterium (assembly GCA_963714715.1). Lineage (GTDB taxonomy): Bacteria > Planctomycetota > Planctomycetia > Pirellulales > Pirellulaceae > JBFJVZ01. Next base: position 22,483 of record CAVQPV010000005.1, read on the forward strand.
GATCGTGGCGATCAAGTCGCCTTCCATGATCTGCATGTGATAGATGTCGTACAGCATCTTGAATCCCGGCGAATTGACGCGACGACACAACTCGAAGCCCCAAGTGGAGTTGTCGCACATGTAACCGGGGTGATTCACCTTGCTGTTGAGCAGTTCCATGCAGATGACCACGTCCCGATCCTCGGCGATCTTGACCGCCTCTTTCAGGATCGTTTCACAATTGTCCATGCCCTCTTCGTCGCTGATGCCTTTCCGGTCGCCTGCCATGCAGATGACATTTTGCCAGCCGGCATCGGCAGCCGCTTGGATGTTGTTGCGGAAATCTTCCAGGAACTTGGCATGCATCGACTCGGTCGTTCAGTCCCTGTTTGATGCCTCCGGCTCCGGGCACCATGGTCGCGACCAAGCCGTGTTTCTTCACCGCCGCCCAGTCATCGGGTTTGACCAGATCAAGTCCCAGGATCCCCATCTTGGCAGCGGTGGCGGCCTGCTGCTCGACATCCATCCCTGTTTTGCGCAAACAGCCGCGGCAGATGGACTGCTTGATACGTCCTTTCTTGACGATCTTCGTGATCTCCTCGGCCTTGGCGATCTCCTCGGCCCGCGTGGAAACGGTTGTCAACACCGAGGCTGCACCGGCGAGACCAGCGGCACGAGTGAGCATCGCTCGACGATTTAAAGATTTGTCTTGGTTGTTTTTCATCGTTCTCACCTTGTCCGTTCGAGATGCGGCAAATCGCCGTGAAACCCATTGTCTTCAACCTGCCCGGCCGATGGAACCCTTCCCGTTTTGTCAAATCCGCCAGGGCGGGCTGGGATGATGGCTTGCGGGAGGACGGCAGATCGTCGCTGACGGCTTTCTGTTCAGCACTGTTTCGACCTGCTGGCCTTCATTAAGGTAACTTGTTGTTCAGCGCACGTGAAATCGGTGAGGTGACAGATGCAAACGCGAAGACTCGGCACCAGCGACTTGGAACTCAGCGTGGTTGGACTGGGGACTTGGGCGATTGGCGGCGGCGATTGGAGTTTTGGCTGGGGTGACCAAGACGAACAGGAGGCAATTCAGTCGGTCGTTCGTGCCATCGAACTCGGTGTCAACTGGGTCGATACCGCCGCTGTTTACGGATTCGGCCAAAGCGAGTTGCTGATCGGTAAAGCATTGCAGCAGATACCCAAATCACAACGGCCGTTGATTGCGACCAAGTGCGGGCGAATCAATTCAGGTGACGGTCAGATTGGCAAATGCTTGAGGCGGGAAAGTGTGATCGCCGAATGCGAAGCGAGTCTTCGTCGCTTGGACGTGGACTGCATTGACTTGTATCAACTGCATTGGCCCGAACCGGATGAGGAACTCGAAGAAGGCTGGCAGACGCTGGTCGACTTGAAGGCGGAAGGCAAAGTGCGGCAGATCGGAGTTTCCAATCACAGCGTGTCTCACTTGAAACGGCTGCAGGCGATCAGCCCGATGGCGTCTGTGCAGCCACCGTACAGCATGATCACACGAGACGTTGAAGGGGAGATCTTGCCGTTTTGTGGCGAGCACAACATCGGCGTCCTCTGTTACAGCCCGATGGGCAAAGGATTGCTGACCGGCGCATTCACCGCCCAACGGGCTGGTGCGTTATCCGAAAAAGACCACCGTCGTCGTGATCCGCGATTCCAATCGCCGCAACTGGAAATCAACCTGGCGTTTGTCGGTCAACTTGCAAAGATTTGTGACGGCCTTGGTTGGACCATCCCTGAGTTAGCGATCGCCTGGGTATTGCGTCGCAACGAAGTCACTTCCGCGATCGTCGGTTCGCGAAGTCCAAAACAGATCGAACAAACCGTTGTCGCTGGCACGCGTGTGCTCGATCAGGTATCGCTTGATGCCGTGGACAAAGCCCTCAGAGAGCGAGACGAGCAGCTAGCTGCGCTGGGCGACATCAGCAAGGCTCGCGTTTGAACCGCCGACGGTAGCGAAAATTTGACGCAAATTTCTCAACCAACTTTCCCGATGCTTGGAGAACAATCATGAGTGCTGAATCACGTTTAGCTGAACTTGGAATCGAGTTACCGCCCGCAGCCAAGCCGATGGGTGTCTATAAACCGATCGTGATTGCCGGAAACATGGCATATTTATCCGGGCACGGGCCACTGAAACCGGACGGCAAACTGATCACCGGCCGACTTGGACTGGATATGGATGTCGAAGCCGGCTATGAAGCAGCGCGAGTGACCGGCGCTGGAATTCTGGCGACGTTGCAATCGCACTTGGGCAGCCTGGACAAGGTCAAGCGACTGGTAAAACTGCTGGGGCTGGTTCGCTGCTCGGACAGCTTTGCCGAACAGCCCGCGGTGATCAACGGATGCAGTGAATTGTTCCGAGACGTGTTCGGAGAAGACAACGGCGTTGCCGCCAGAAGCGCGCTGGGCACGAACTCATTGCCAGGCAAGATCGCCGTAGAGATCGAAGCGATTTTTGAAGTGGAAGCGTGAGCGTCGCGTTAGGAGCGTTTGCGCCAGGCTCTCATCTCGTTCGGCCCGCAAAAGAACACGAGTAAGGCGCCGGCTGCCGCGTAGCGATCGAACACCGCTTCATGAAAATCGTCTTCGCCTGGCCAAGGATAGGCGTAGACGATGGCAAAGTCATCCAGGTCCATTTCCAGCACTTCATAGGCATTGCCGGCTCCGTGACCAAGGCTCGGCAGGGTCGGATCGTCCGCGAGTGCCTCCGCCCCCGGCGGCAGGAAGTCGCCATGAATCAATTCGACGCTGACGTCCCAGGACGCGATCGTTGCGCGGCCTTGATCCAAAAGATCATTTTCAGCTTCGATGCCGATGGCGTCGAAACCGATCTGCGACGCCAGTGCGCTCACGACCGCGAAACCACATCCCCACTCTAAGAATCGATTCCCAATCAGCGGCTGCGTCTGGAGTAACCAGATCAGCGTTTGATAAACCAATTGGTAATCGGCGGCGACAAACTGCTCAATTCGGGTTTTCTCCCAGCAGTCTTGGAACACTTCGATCCTGCGTTGTGCGTCCCTGATCCATGACTGGACCTCCGCTGGCACAGGTGTCTCGTCCAGGGCTGATGGCAATTCAACGCGATCTAGCATGAATCAATGTTGGGTCGGCGGTTGGGCGGCAAATAAAAGCTTTTCATTGTTGCGATCACCACTAAGCTAGATGGAGACATCTTTTCTAGGTAGGAGTTCAAAATGCAATTGGCTGCCCGATCGCACCTGGCGACGATCACCCCCATTGAATCCGGCCAAGCGCGGCGAGTGATGAACCTTCCCAGTCTGTTGATGCACAATGCTGCCTTCGTTGCCTTGCAGACGGGTTGGCTTCTGTTGGGTATCTTCAGTTGGGCGCTGATCCGAATGCCGGGCGGGACGGAACGGGCAGTCGGAGTCCTAGGTTTTTGGCTGGCGATGATGTGGTTGGGCTGTCAATTCGTGATTGTGTTTGTTTATCCCGAGTGGCCGATGAACCGGTTGCTGTCGTCCCGATTGCGTCGCAGCGTCAGCGATCGGAACGATCGTCCCGTCTGGGCAAATGATCTTGATAACCGCGTTGTCGAACTGGTGCCGCGCGAACGCTGGAACCAGTTGCTGTTGGATACGGCGACCGACTTGATGCTGATCCGCGTCGATTCGTTGGGCGTGCAGATGGAGGGTGACTGCCATCGATACGACTTGCCTTGCGAATCGATTATCGGTGTCGAACTTCACAGTATCAGGCCATCGGGTTGGTTCACCGACACGCACATGGTGGTCATCTACGCACGAACGGGGGATGGACCGGTCGAACTACCGATTTCGTATCGCGATCACCAGTGGGGGTGCTTACGTAACTCGCGCCGGCGTGAGCAGGCACTGTCCTTGGTCGACGAGATCAATCGAATTGCAACCGGTGGTTCCTTTGGTCCGCTAACTGCGCCCAGCATCGAAGGTGAATGGGAACGTGGTTCCACAGACCACACGCCAGGCGGTAACGGCGCCGAGCGGCGACCGCCGTCGTCGACCATCAATCCGTACGCGGCTCCGTCGATCGTTCGCGATTAAGGATCGGGCGGAAACGATCAACTATTCACGATGTCGTTGAAAAAGACGACGATCATCAAGGCCAACAGCGCCAGCACGCCCGCCAGCGTCAATCGCATCTCGAGTTGCTCGTCGACACGTTTGCCGCGAATCGCTTCTGCGATCAGGAACATCATGTGACCGCCGTCCAACGCGGGAATCGGCAGGAAGTTCAGGATCGCCAGGTTCATGCTCAGCATCGTCAGGAACAAGAGTTGCGGCGAGATTCCTCGTTCCGCTTCCATCCCAGCGATTTGCACGATCCGAATCGGGCCGCCAACCTGTTTTCCCTTCACACGCCCGCGAAACATCATGCCCAGAAATCGGAAGACATCACCCAAACGGCGTTTGCCTTCCCGAACACCAAGCGACATCGCTTGACCGAGGGAGGTCGCCTGTTGAACTTTTTCACTGGCGGTGAATCCAATCCCGCGTTCGAATTGAAAACGTCATCCTCACGAACAACCAACGAGGCTTCGACAATCTTGTTTTCCGGCGGACGTTCCGCTTTGACAATGACCTTCGTGCCGACCGGCAACACTTGCAACGACTCGACGAAAGCCGTCGACGGAACTCGCGCCATCGAACTCCTGGTGCTCGAGTTCAGAAAGTAATTCCGCGAGATTTCCTTGCTTGAACTCGTCGGGAAGATCTTGATTCAGAACGAGATGCGCTTCTTTCAATACGTCTCCGGGCTGCAAAAACGACAGCAGGTCTTTTTCGGCATCCGGCTGATCATCCTGCCCGATCCGGCAATGATTTCAGAAATGGCGGTCAGCGGTTGATAGGCGAGTCCGAGTGAATTGATCGCGATCTCACCGCCCATCCCGGAGGTGGGTGACAGAGTTTGTTTCGAATCGACCGGCGTCAATTGCACCTGGACGGTTTCGGCATCGTCTCTTGTCACCTCGCCGCAACGTCAACGTCACCGTGCCTTGGGCCGTCACCAGTTCAGTGGCCAATCCAAAAGCATCCAGCGCATCGTTGTCACCCACCGCCGTGATCACGTCGCCGACCTTCACGCCTGCTTTTTCCGCGGGACCGTCCGACGACCAGTGCTACGATCGGTCCGACGGCAAAACGGACGCCCATCGTTTTTGCCTTTTGCGGCGGCAACTTGACCGTATGGGTGCTGCCGTCAGCACGCAGCAGCTTGAGTTCAACCGTCTTGTCGGGATGTGGAATTCAAGTAATCAAACAGCGGCGTGCCCGGGACAATGGACGACTCGTCGATTTTCTTCCCGTCAAAGGCAACGATCTTCGCCCCGGCATCTGCCTCGGTCAGAACGCTCGGCGGCAACACTGAGCGGAGCAGCGTAAACATCGGTACTAAGCGTGGTCGACGTGGGGCTGGTGATCCCAATCATCCGCATGTCCTCATCAAGCGGATGAGGTGACGTCAGCAATTCGTAGTTGCGAACACCATCGTCGTACTGGATCGACAGGTCGACCGGTTTGGTTGGATCGTCGATGCCGGCGGTCAGAATCGCCAACCGCATTTCGCGAAAGTGCATTTGGTCGTCTTCCAAGCTGCCAACCGAGACCACTTGGCCGCCCGGTTGGATCCCGGCTTGCCAGGCGGGACCGCCCGGTGTCACGCCGCCGATGATCGCCGGGTTGTAAGCGACTCCGTAACCGAAGGCGATCGCTGCAAACAGCACGCCGGTGAGCACATTCATGACCACGCCGGCGCTGATGATGATCATCCGCTGCCAAACCGGTTTGGCCGGATAGCTTCGCGGATCAAGTTCCTCGGCTGCGTCCTCGTCATCATCGCCATCGCCGCCGATCCGAATCCGATCGGCTTCTTCCTGTGCCTTGCGCGGGTCGTCGTCCTGGCCCAGCATCTTGACGTAGCCACCCAGCGGCAGAATCCCGATTCCGTATTCCGTTTCGCCGTACTGAAATTTGCCCAAGGTGCGTGGGAACTTGATCGGACCGATGCGGATCGGAACGTCAAAGCCGACGTAGAACTTTTCGCACTTCACGCCAAAGGTCTTGGCGGCCACAAAGTGTCCAAGTTCGTGAACGAAGATCACCAGGCCGATGCCGATGGCGACGCGTCCCCACAGAAAAACCTGCGACAAGAAACGCGGCAATGGCAGCCGGTTCGGTGTCCGCCAATGGTAGCGCAGAAGCGATCCATTCAAACATCATCAAATCTTGCCTTTTTCTGGTAGGCCGGGACTTTTCCCGGCAGTCGCATCGTGCCAGGCAGTATCCTGGCCACCGTCTACTTGCTTCGTTGGATTCCGAGTCTGCGCCAGTATCGCAGGTTCGGCCAGGTGTATTTAGCCCAGATTCACACATTCAGCCCACGTTTCACTTCGTCTCGAGCCCAGCGATCCAGCTGTATCAATCGCTCGAGCGGCGGATCGGCCTCGTGAGTATGGTTTTCCAGCACTCTGCGGCAAGCCGGAACGATGTCAGTAAACCGAATTTGTCCGCTCAGGAACAGACCGACCGCTTCCTCATTGGCAGCATTGACGACTGCTCCGGCGGTGCCGCCCGCCGCGGCGACCTCGAATCCCAGGTCCAGTGCCGGAAAACGCTCGCGGTCGGCCGGCTCGAGCGTCAAATCCCAGGTTTGCTCGGCGGTCCAACGGCGGAGCCTCGCAGGGCAGCCGACGGGGATAGGTCAGAGCATATTGAATCGGCAAGCCGCATGTCGGGCGGACTCAGCTGAGCGATCACGGATCCATCCTCGAATTCGACCATCGAATGGATGATCGATTGCGGATGCACGACGACCTCGATCGCTTCGGCGGGAAGATCGAACAACCAGCGAGCCTCGATGATTTCAAGCGATTTGTTCATCATCGTGGCAGAATCGATGGTGATCTTTGGACCCATCTCCCAAGTCGGATGAGCGAGTGCGGACTCGGTGTCGCGTCCTCCATTTCCTGCTTCGAGCAACATCGAAACGGTCCACCGCTGGCCGTCAGGATCAATCGCTTGGGCGTCGAGTCGCGATGTGCCGAGGCACTGAAAGATCGCGGAGTGTTCGCTATCGACCGGCAGCAATTCCGCACCGGACTCGCTGACCTGGCGGCTAGGACCAGAGGGCCCGGCAACGACCATCGTTTCTTTGTTGGCCAAGGCGACTCGTTTGCCCGCATCGACCGCAGCGAGTGTGCTTTCCAAACCAGCACGTCCGACAATCGCTGCAACCACGATGTCGACGCAATCGTGCTGGGCGGCCGCGACCAATTCGTCCGGCCCGATCTCTGATCTGACAGTGCGCCAATGCGTCCGGCAAGCGTCGAATTGGTCGGCACCTCGGGATCGGAGAGAATCAGCCGCTGGGGAGGCGACGATGCTCTTTTGGGCAATTTCGCTCAGCGCATCCAGATTCCGATGACCGGACGCTGCCCACAAACGCCAGCGATGGATCGGATCAACGCGATCCAGGTTCTCCAGCACGTCGATCGTCGCCGTCCCAATGCTGCCGGTGGCACCGAGAACGGCGACATTTTTCGTGGTTCGACTCGGGTCGGACATGGATGGCTGTCTGTGGGAGTTTTCCGGGGCCTGGATGGTGAAAACCACCAAATTCTATCAAGCGGTCAGCAATTTCTAGATCGAGCAGTCAGCGATTTCTGCAGCGCGGTCAGACCGCCATATCATGGACGATTCGCACCACCGTTACGACCCGACCGGTATGTGACGGCAAATGGCCCCGCTTGCCGATCGCGATGGGCAGCCAAAGAATGCTCAATACACTAGGGGCTGCCTAGTACCTAGCAGCGGTGCTGGCCTTGCGCCGGAGTCCACGCTTGTCGCGTGCCTTCTTCAGCCTACGGACGGTGACTTCAGCACGATTCCGACTCCGTTTCTCAGCCGCCACCCCGGCCAGAAATACATGACTGACGACGACAAGCGAAAAGACGATTCCAATCGAGACGGACGCGGCAGCCGACAACCGGGGCGGCAACGTCTGGCTGGTACTGGCGGCGATCACCTCCGCCGTTCTGATCAGCGCGTTTTTGTTCAGCAGTCCGCGAACGCCGACTGCGGTATCCCGACCTACTGAGTCTGTTGGAGATGCACGTCAAGGCGAATTCTATTGCAAGCCGATTTACGGAGCGTGCAAGGAGGACAGTGACGATCCGACGCTTGAAACAACTGCCATCGTCGTGCCGTCGACCAAAGATTCTCAGGTTCCTGTTGAACTCTCGAATCTGCAGGACATCAACGTTTCCGACGACATGATTACCGGGACGGTGATGTTTCGTTCGCTGGGCCGCGACGGCAAAAACGCGGACGACGCTGACAACAAACCAACGCGCGTCAAGTTTGAAACGATTCGCACGATTCGCAATGAAGCTGAAGACCAAGCGGCTGATGGAGTTGTTGGTGGCCAGCGGCGTGATTTGGGATAACGCGCGACCCAATCGTTTCTTTGCCGATCACTGGCCCGAACTGTTGATGATCGGAGTGTTGGTGATGTTGGGCTTGATGATGCTGCGGCGAATTGGCGGCGTCGGATCACCAATGTCATTTTCGCGAAGTCGCGGAAAACTGTACGGCCAAGAAGAATCTGTCGATCACCTTTGACGACGCCGCCGGAATCGACGAAGCCGTCGAAGAAGTCCGCGAAGTCGTCGACTTCCTCAAGAACAGCGAAAAGTACCAGGCGCTTGGCGGACGGATCCCCAAAGGCGTGTTGTTGGTCGGACCTCCGGGAACCGGCAAGACGTTGTTGGCCAAAGCGATCGCCGGTGAAGCGGGCGTGCCGTTCTTCAGTCTGTCCGGCAGCGACTTTGTCGAGATGTTCGTCGGCGTCGGTGCCGCGCGCGTTCGCGACATGTTCCAACAAGCGACCAGCCGCGCCCCTGCATCATCTTCATCGACGAACTGGATGCACTCGGCAAGAGCCGCAGCGGCTCCGTCGTCGGCGGACATGACGAACGCGAACAAACGCTGAATGCCTTGCTGGTCGAAATGGACGGCTTCGATTCCAACTCGGGCGTGATCGTGATCGCGGCGACCAACCGACCGGAAACGCTGGACCCCGCGTTGTTGCGACCGGGCCGTTTTGATCGACACGTGTTGGTCGATCGACCCGACGTCGCCGGCCGCGAAGCGATCCTGCAAGTCCATGTCAAGAACGTGAAGCTGGACGACGACGTTGACTTGAAAGAAGTCGCCTCGATCACCAGCGGTTTCGTCGGTGCTGATTTGTCCAACCTGGTCAACGAGGCCGCGCTTGCTGGCCGCACGGGCGGAGAAGACCGCGGTCGGCATCAACGAATTCAACGAAGCGGTCGAACGTGTGACCGCCGGACTGGAAAAGAAAAAACGCGTGATGAACGCGGACGAAAAGATTCGCGTCGCCTATCACGAAGTCGGGCCACGCGCTGGTCGCCGCCGCCTTGCCCAATACCGATCCGGTCCACAAAGTCAGCATCATTCCGCGCGGACTGGCGGCACTCGGTTACACGATGCAGCGTCCCGAATCGGATCGCTACTTGATGACCAAGAGCGAACTGGAAAGCCAGATGAAAGTCTTGCTGGCCGGAACGCTGACCGAAGAAATGATCTTTCAAGACATCAGCACCGGGGCCCAAAACGACTTGGAGCGTTGCACCGAAATCGCTCGCAGCATGGTGATGGATTACGGCATGAGTCGTTTGGGGCGGATCAACTTTCGCCGCAGTTCGCGTTCACCGTTCTTGGCCGGTGGCGGCGGAGACGGCTATCAAATGATGCACAGCGACGAGATGGCCAAGCTGATCGACAAGGAAGTATCGCGAATCGTCGAGGACGCGCTGGTGCAGACTCGCGAGATTCTGGAACAGCGACGGAACGTTCTGGAAGCGGTCACACAACGATTGTTGGAAGTCGAATCGATCGATTTCGACGAACTGAATCGCTTGATCGAAGAAAACTCGCGCGGACCATGGCTCGTGCCCGGTACCGTCACCGAAAAACCACAAGCCAAACTGCGGCCGGCGCCGGAAGAAACCGACGCCGCAGCCGACCAAGCGTAGGCAAGCGAACACTCGATGACCCAAGGATCAGACAACGTTGTTTTCCTGTCTCATAACAGTCGAGATAAACCAGCGGTCGAAGAGATCCAGCGGCGGCTAGAATCTTGCGACCCGCCATTCCGCTGTTGGCTCGACAAGGACGACCTGCGGTCTCGGGATACTTGGATGACTCAGATTGAGTCCGTTCTGGGAGCGTGCGAATCGGCAGCACTTTTCTTCGGTCCATCAGGTCGTGGTCCAATCCACGAACTTGAACGTCAGAAACTGATTGACCGCGCTGCCCGCCAGCGTGATTCTTTCTGGCTCGTTCCCGTGCTGTTGCCAGACGCGAACAAGGAAGATGTGGATGGCTTCACGTCGCTATTCAATTGGGTCGATTTCGTCGCCGGTCTTGACAGCCCTGCGGCATTGGATCGACTTGCCAAGCTGCTCCGAGGCGAAGCTCCGGGAACGGTCTCGGCCGACGATCAAGTCGCCGGCCAGCCGTATCGTGGACTTGAGCGATTTGACAGCGACCACGCAGAGTATTTTTTCGGACGAGATGAGGAAATCCGGCGTCTATGCGGTGCGATTGAGTCGAAGCCGTTCGTTGCTGTGATCGGTGCATCCGGTAGCGGAAAATCGTCTTTGGTTCGCGCCGGATTGCAGACCGAGCTTGCTCACCGGTTGCTGCCGAAACTGGCCACGGCAACCACGATCACCGTGCTGCCAGGTAGTGATCCGTTGCGTTCGCTCGCGGAGCAACTGGCCGCCAGCGTGATCCCCGCTGAACGGCGCGAATCACGACCAGACAAAGCAAACGAATACACCCGCCGTTTTCGGGAAGAAAATAACGGGCTTGGAGCTCTGCTCGGTAGTCTCTTTCCGCATGACGACGATTTCGTGCTCCTGGTTGTCGACCAGTTCGAGGAGGTTTTCACACACAGTCGCGAACAGCAAGGAACGAATACGCCGTCCGCCAAGTTTCTGGCCGAGTTGTGTGAATTGGTGGTTCATCCCAGTGATCGAGTTCGGTTGCTGATCACGTTGCGCTCGGACTTTCAACCGCGATGCCTGGATTACGCGCCGCTTCGCACGATGTTTCAGAACCAACACAACCCTCAGCTGCTACTCGGCGAACTGGAACGTTCCGACTTGCGTGAAATCATCGTCCGGCCAGCGCAACTTGCTGGTGGCTATTTCGAAAAGGGCCTCGTGGAGCGGATTCTTGATGATGTTGAGGACCGGCGCGGCTCACTTCCACTGCTGGAACACGCACTCAAGGAGCTTTGGGCTGTGCGATCGGGTCGCTGGCTAACCAATGACGCCTACACTGCAACTGGAGGCGTGGCCGGTGCTTTGCGCAAACGAGCCGACAAAACGCTGAAAGGACTCACCGACGCTCAGCGCGACATTGCCAAGAACGTCTTCTTGCGACTGACGACGTTGGGCGAAGGGACTAACGATACGCGACGTCGCGTGCCCGTCGAAGAACTCTATCCTGCCAATGAATTAGAGAGGGGCGAAGTCGCAATCGTCATTGACAAACTCCGCGCTAAGGACGCTCGTCTCATCGTCACCAACGACGACGCAACGGCTGAAGTCACCCATGAAGCCCTGATGCAAAGTTGGGATCAACTGAAGAATTGGCTCAATGCAAATCGAGAAGAGAAGCGACTCCATGACCGGCTTCGAGATGCCGCACGCGATTGGTTTGAAACAGCCCCCGATGCGCCTGGCCTGCGTGATGCGACCTATCTTTGGGAAGGTGGCCGACTGGAAGACGCGGAGTCATTCTCACGGGAGAACAGTCGGGTCCTAAATGACCTTGAAAGTAAATTTCTAGCCGCCAGTTTTTCGAGACGAAGGCAAAAACTTGTTGCTGCGAAAAGGAACCAACGGACTCTGAGTGCTCTTGCGTTCGTTGCTGTGTTGGCTGCAATCGGAGCGATTATCTTATGGCGAAAAGCTGCGCATCTTAATAGCGAATTGATAGGGCAAACCGCCAGCGCATTGCTTTCTCCCATTGGCGTTCCGCTGTCGGACAGCAGCAGTAACCGGAAGCCGCAAGCGTTGGGCGAGCTTGAAGCGGAAAACCTCGTTACCATCTCGAATAGCTCGGCCGAGGTGCGAGTGCAGGTGCTAGATCGTGCCCTGGAATCGGACAGCGAAGGAAGACTGTTGGAAAGACTTGAGCCGCTAACGGTAGCAACGATTGGGATCGATCCCGTCGCTCGAGCAAACGCGATCGATCGCTATTTCCCTGAGCATCTGAACGGCGACTACGCGAAGTCCATGCTGTTTAGACTCGCGGCCCATCTTGAAGTTGGTTGGCCCGGCGACGGCAGCGAGCAGGCAACGCACGATCGAATCGTTGAACAACTTGTTGATGAGCTGTACGAGAAAATCGGAACGCCGGAGTTCTCCGATCTGCAAGTATCCTTGCTGACGCTCATCCGTCTGTCGGAAGATTCAGCGCAGAAATGCGGCGATCGAATCGCCGGAAAACCGAGTAGCGGCAAATCGTGGATCAGGCTTCTCAGAGAGGTTCTTGAATGGCAGTCGATCGAAGGGGTCATTACTGGGTGGGCCAATCCAAGTGGAAAGCTAATGCAAAGTTACTCGCAGGCACTCAACAAGCACACGTGGAGGCAACCGCGGAACCAGCAAGACGTCAATCAACTAAATCGGACGATCCGCAAGGGCATTGAAGAGAATCAAGGGAATGAAGAGATCCCGCAGACCATTTTCGCGTTGCTCGCAGCGCAAGTCGCCGGAGGCAAGCTCGAGGATCAGTGCACCAAGGATTCTGTTTTGTTTGCCTTCGAGTATGTGAAGCAAAAGATCGAATCGATTGACGATAACCGACAACTCAGTTCGCAGGATCTGGATTCGTTAAGCATCTTGGCTCCCATCCTGCGTGGGAAACCGCCATACAACCAGATTCGTCAGCATCTCTTGAGTGCAACCCAAGATGCTACCAGCGCAAGCCTTTTCAATGCGAGTGTCAGGCGTCTTCGTGGATTCGAGCTAGAGCAGGATGAATTCTCACCGATTCTTGCGAAGGCGAATTCGTTTCGCAGCAAACTTGACGTCATGAAGTCCGTTGCGGGGCTCAAGACGACTCCAGAGGCATCGATGGAGTTCACAAATGCTTGCGTCGGCATGCTTGTTGATGCTAACGCTCGGAAAGAAGCTGCTAAAGGCCTGCTTACGTTACTCAATCGAATCTCGGCCGATGACGAAGCTCTGGCAGAAAGACTGGCGTTGGCAAGCCTTCCTAAAGTTCGAACGCTAGTCACCGACGCGTTGAGGAACTTAGACAGCCCGAAGTCGGCGGAGACACAGTCGCTCGTCGAACTGCTTCGCACCGACCTGCAGGCTTGCCAAGATAAAGAAGTTGCCCAAGAACTCCTCGTAGATAAAGAATTCAGCGTCAGACAAATGTTGCTTGAGCAGCAGATTCTTAAGGCTAGCTTGCTGTTGCACGGCATTGCACGCACGGAAAACTGTGTCGAAAAAGCAGATCTCCGCGAACTAGATTCGCAATCAATCATCGCTGGACTGAAATTGATAACGACGTCATTCGAGGACTTCGAATTCTTCTGCGGCAATATTCGCGACATCGCCGACAACTTCCTGAGAAATGACGCAAAACTCGCCCTGCAATCAAGATTAAACGAGGTGATTGGATCCCTTGTCGGCGATGGCAGAGCAGAGTTGCCGGATAGGGATGTGCGACCTTTGGCAGCTTGTGTCTTCGTCTACGCATCGCTTGACAAAGACAGCCTCGATGATTCAGTCCAGAGGGCAACCAAACGACTCGTGGAGTCGACGAGAAAAACCGATGATCAGGAATCATTCCAAATCATCGCGACAGCAATCGCGGAGACGCGCGCCCACAGGACGCGATTGATCTGCTTCGTCACCCATTCTGCATCGGACGGTTTCGCGCTCAAGTCGTCAACAAGCTCAAGCATGACCGAGGTTACCACGAGACGTCGGAATGGGGCCTGATTCAGTTTCGTGATTGAATGCCAGCGTAGTTGTTCTGTGGTCCGGATTCATTCAGGTAATCGACGTCTTGAATGCTAAGAGCTTCAAGTGGAATTGTGAATCGCTTGTTGTCGCGGTGTCGTACCAGAAGCACGTGCTCAGAGTCCAGGCTTGTGACGAAACTGGCGAAGACCGATCGCTTGCCGTCGGCATGCGTCCAATAACGCGGAGCCGCAATCGATGTGATCGGTTCGGTTTCCCGCTCCAAATTCGGATCTCGAAAGGCAGTTGATTGTGGCTGCAACGCGCTCGAAATAGTTTGTGCCAAACCGTTCAGCTTGTCTTTTGACACGTCTGCATCTACTTTCACGCTCACATCCATTCGTTTCTCGCCAACGATGGTGCACGTTACTGTATAGGTCTCGTCTTCTCCGTCTGTTTCGACAGTGACAAAATTTGCATCAATATCCACTTCCTTTGGCTCGCCTCCTAACTGATCTTTGACAATGATCAGTAGGTTATCCCGTAAGATCTCAACATTGATGCCATTCGCTCCCGTATAACCTCTCGCGATTGCCGCCTCGCTGCTGTCCACGTATTCGATCGATTGGACGGTGCGTGTTCTCTGCTCCTGCGCCATTTCCATGTAGGTCACCTCACGGCTGCGTGTTTCTGAGTTGTACACGGTGACGTTGTACGTTCTTGTACGAGTCTCGACACCATTGGGCGTGTTCACCTGGTACGTTTCCTCTCTCGTTTCCGTGACCGGCACCTGAACCGTGTAATTCTCTGTTCGTGATTTCTGGACTGGCACCATCACGGTATAGGGAATTTCACGAGTGCGAACCCTGGCAACTTTGCCGGGCGGTGGGCGCAATTCGGAGCTTGCGCAGCGATCGGTGGTTGGTGAACGATCGGTGGTTGGTGAACGATCGGTGGTTGGTGAACGATCGGTGGTTGGTGAACGACCTGAGCCACTGGGGGCGGGCAGATACCAACGACGAGCGGAACGGAATGCTGCATCGGAAGGCAGTAGTTGGGGCAAAAACATGCGTGATGCACGACACACCCGCAATCCACGGCTCGATGGTAGGTCCCCGACACGATTTGGCACCGATCGCAGGCGTGCGCTTCGCCAAGAGTTCCCAACACAAGTGCTGGAGTCAGGACAAATAGGTATCGCAACATTTCAAGACTCCCAAAAGAGAAGGGACATATATTCGACCCTAACGCGTGTTTCCGAAACCGATGGGAAAATCGCTGCCAGTGGGGCGAGCGTTGATTCTGGGTCGACTGGTTTGGGAACTCGCCGCATAGGACACCGTATCACGCGTCCCATCCGGACGAATAATGTTGATGACCAAGCGCGTCATTCGCCCCGCAGCGATCTCATCGTCAATTCGCTTGACCTCAGCGGGAGTGCGAATTGGCTGACCATTGATCTCCAAGATTCTTGTTCCGCGAGTGGCAATGCCCAACTGCGCACCGAGGCCATCTTTTGATCCGCCGGCGACGGTGACCTTGCCCTCTCGATCATAAAAAGTTGTCAACCCGAGTTCGGTTGAAATCGCTCCTGCGGGCAGTGCCGCACGCCGCAATGCCTGCTCGCTAAGCGTGACCGTTCCAGCACGCCCACGCCTGAGCACGCCGAAAACGATCTGTCGCCGATTGTTGGCAACATACGCCTCAGAAAACTGCGCCGTCGTATTCACAGGTCTCTCGTTAACGCTGGTAATCACGTCGCCGGCTTGGAATCGCAGTTGATCCCCTAGTCCTCCATGCACGACTCGCGAAACCTGAACTCCGCTGAAACCCCGGGAGGATTCGAGCGTCATTTGCAGGTTGGGACCAGGTCGACCGGGTGTTAACTGAAGCCGATTCCCTTCCACATTGTTTGGAACAAATGGGGCCGACCCAAAACCTGAGTTGCCAAAACCTGAGTTGCCAAAACCTGAGTTGCCAAAACCTGAGTTGCCAAAGCGTGAGTTGCCAAAGCGTGAGTGATCGAATCCAGAGTGACCAAAGCGTGAATCACCAAAACCTGAGTTACCAAAACCTGAACCACCAAAATTGCCTCCGAGTTGGTCGTTGCCAAGGTTGATGAGGGTGCCATTTCTTTGCACGACAATGGCAAGCCTTCCGCCGCCCAGTGCGATCGCTCGTTGGTTGACCGTCGCATCGCCCGGAGCGACACCGTTGATGCTGATGATGCTGTCGCCCGGAAAGACACCCACTCGGCTTGCCAAGCCACCAGGTACGACGGTTTGAACTTCCAAGACAGGTGAGCTGCCCAACAGCCCAACAAGATTCCCTACCACGCCCAGTCCTTGGGCGCCGGCAACATTGCCCGCCAGGAGCATGACCGCGACAACGGTTGCGAGTTTTCGGAGGAGGCCAAAGCTCTTGTTTGCGGTCGAGGATGTCTTTTTTGCAACACAACGACTCGAAACAATGGGCAATCCGGAGTGCATGAACATCGGCTTCTCCCGTAAGTAGTACTCGCGACCCACCCTGAGTTATCGCCGATCAATGCCGTCCGGTCAACTATTTTGAACGAGTGGGAATGCTTCACACGCACGCAGACCGCCAAAAGACGCCCCCGGCAGCGTCTTTGTGGCTCTTTCGGTGCATCAGTGATGGCGGAAGGACGGAAACCAACAAATTCCTTCTTCGCTTGCCACTTGTTTCGCAAGGCAGTTCTTTCGCGTCTGCGTCCACGCGGATGCACTGCGCGGTTGGAATGACTTGCTGGCAGATTCAGTCCTCTCGAGTCTTGAACGAGTAGACGACGGGATCGAGGGGGATGCCTGCTGCGCTTTGGAAATTCTTGTGTGAGCGGCTGTTCAGTCCCAGGCGATACTCCCAGTTCGGCTTGAGTGTGACCGGTAACACGCAGGTCTTCCGATCTTTCGACCAAACCGGTCGCTTTCCTGCGGGGCCCTTGGGAAAATGCTCGCCGCCGCCAGTCCATGAAAAACCTTCGGCCATCGCCATGTCGAACGTCACGCGCAACTCGGTGAGTCCAGGATCGACATCGAGCGATCCGTTTTCAGGTTGCATCTTGATGATGTTCGGCAGTTTGGTTTGGCTCTTGACTTCGTCGCCGGCCCCTTGGGTGGTAAAGTAAATCGCTGACGGTTTGGCTGGAACGCCTGACACGCTTCGGAAATTCTTGTAACTGGTCGAATTGATTCCGACGCGATAGAAATGAGCTGACTTGAGCTTTACCGGCAGCACGCAAGTTCGTTTGTCCCGCCAAACAGCTTTTGCACCGTCAGGGCTGGGCGGGAACTTCTCACCACCGCCTGTCCAGGAAAAACCCTCGGCCATATCGCGATCAAACGTGACGGTGATCTCAGTCGTGGAGGGATCGACGCCGGTTGCCCCCACCTTGGGTGACGTCGATACGATGCGCGGTGCGTCGCTGACATTCTCACCGCCCTTGACACTGGCAAGCCAGCGTTGTTCCGTTTCGGCCATGCTCGCCGGGTCAGACCATTCTTTGTGAGTCGTCCAAGTGATCACTTCGTCGTCGATCGCTGGTTGCTTTCCAGAATCGTTCCACCACTTGCGCCAAGCATCAAGATCGCCAGCGAAATTCTGGCCGGTCAGTCGCACCAGCGAGATTTGCGCCCAGAGCCTTGTGTTCAGGTTGTAGTGATAGGTCAGGTGAACCAAGCCGGGCACAACGCTTTGATCGCCCAGCAAGCCGAGCGCACGAACGGCCATCCAGCGGTCGCGGTTGTCTTTGTCCACACGCGCGAAAGCCACGCGCGAAAGTGCCTCGACAGCTTTGCGGCTGCGGATGCCGGCCAAGCCGTTGATCGCCGGAATTCTTTGGCGACCTTGCTTTTCCGAAAGCTGCCCGATCCATTCGGTCTCCGCCGTCGCCCGCTGAGCGTCCGTCAGACTCTGGTGGGGCGACTCGTCCAGCAAACTACCGTACCGATCGTTGGTCCAATCACGAAACATCCGCTGCTTTTCGTTCAATCGCGAATCGTCGACCTTGGTCGCTGGCGACTGTTCTGTCGCCTGAATCTCCACAACATCGGCCTCTTGCGCATCGGTCACGCGGGTACCCGCGATGGCAACCATCAGGGACAGGAAACCAACGGCCAAGCCAATCGATGTCGAGTAACGCATCTGAGTCATGAGAGTTCTCCTGGAGTCGAGGATTCGTTCAATCCGCTGCTGTAAATTTTCACGCCGCGAAAGCAACCCGACCGCCGTGGTGATCCGAGGCGGTGACTGCAACGTTTCGGCGAGCTTCAACAAGGTGCGGCCGTACTCGCTCGGTTCACTGCTCAGCAGGACGTAGTTGTCGCATACCTCCTCGCGAGCTTCAGCAAGCTGACGGTTCAACACATGGATCAGCGGATGCGGCCAATACAAAATCTCAGCGAAACGCTGAATCAGTCCCGTGAAGCAATCCCGCCGCAGCACATGAGCGCACTCATGAAGCAGCAGCTGCCTCAACTGCTGCTGGTCCGCGGCATGGATCAGCGTTTCAGGAAGCAGCACCATTGGCCGCAGCATCCCGATGGTGACGGGACCACAAACGCTGCCGGAACACGCCAGTGCCGGTGCGCGTGTCATCCCAAGGCTGGCCGTCACCGATGAGAGTATCGTCGTGAAGCGTCGGTTGGTCAGCGGTCTTGAGTCGCGGCGCAAGCGATGCACAGATCGCCAACCATGTACCAATCGGCTCAGCAAGATCAGCGCGACGAGCCAATAGGTCAACCACGCTGCACCGCCGAGAACAGGAAGGACACGGGAAGGAGTAGTCGCATCGCCAACTTGACGGAGATCACTTGCCTGTGTCATTGCCACCGCTGCGGCAGAGTCATCGGCACGAATGTCAGGACCTGAATCTCTTAGAATCGCGGCACCAACAGAATCTTCGACTCTGTCGACGGAGATCGTCGACGACAACGGTTTGTCTGTGATCCTGTACTCCAGCATCCGCACACCCGCCCAATCAAACATCACCGTCATCACGGGGCTGAGCAGGCAACACATCAGTGCACAGGCGACGATCCCATGCTTGATCTCGGGTTTTCTGGCGGCAAAGTATCTTGCCAGCAACAACGCGATCGCAGACATCAACGTGACTTGAATCAGCACGCTGATCACGATCAAGACGACATGATCGCCCGGGTACCAATGCGGCAGGACACTCATCGCTTTTTCTCACTCTCTGACGGCGAGGCCTGATCCAAAATCATGCGAATCCGATCCGCTTCCTCCTTCGTGACGCCACGATCTTCCAGCAATGCCATGACAAGTCCCTCGGCGGAGCCGCCGAAAGTATTCTCGACCAGTTGACGCACCAAGTGTCCCATCGTGCCGGCGCGGGGGCGTGTCGCCGTATAGAAAAAGGTCCGCCCCACGGTTCGATGTTTCAGCCATCCCTTGCCTTCCAAACGATTCAACGTCGTGACGACGGTGTTTCGTGCCACCGCGCGCCGCTGTGAGAGCACCTCCCAAACTTCGGAGGCGGCAACTTCGCCGCGGTCCCAGACGATTTCCATCATCTCTAGTTGCCCCGAGGAAAGGGGCGGCAGGCTCTTCTTCATCGCAAACGAACTCCATTAACAGCAGGTGTAGGCATAATACCTACATGTGTAGGCAAGTCAAGTGTGCCGGCTCGGACGCAGAACGACAGCCGTAAGTGGTTCTTGGAAAAAGGGTTGGCGTCGGCTCCGGGTGTCTCAGCGGGGTCGGATTCGCGGCCAACCTGGCATTTTTTTCGACACCACGGGCGGACTTGCCCCCAATCGCGGAAACCTCGTAAAGTCAGCCACCACTCGAGCTAGAAAGGATTGAATGCGCGAGCGAAACCAGATTGCCTTGCTGGCATTGATTGCCAGTGCTTTGTTCTTCCTTCAACTGGGCGGCCCTCGGCTTTGGGACGAAGACGAACCGAGAAACGCAGCCTGCGCAGTCGAGATGCTGCAACGCGGCGATTGGGTCGTGCCGTTTTTCAATGGTGAGATTCGGACGCACAAACCGGTCCTGCTGTATTGGCTGATGATGTCAGCCTATTCGGTGTTCGGGATCAATGAATTCTCCGCGCGTTTTTGGTCGGCCGCCTTGGGTGTCGGCACGGTCTTGCTGACCTATCTGATTGGGCGGCGTTTGTTCGGCCCGCGTTCGGGCTTGTTTGCCGGCTTGATCTTGTGTTCGACCCTCATGTTTCCCGTTGCGGCCCGTGCGGCAACGCCCGATTCGACGCTGGTGTTCTTCATCACAGCCGCTTTAGCTGTGTTCGTGACACACACGCCTCGATTCCGTTGCAAGAATCCGGTGAAGGGGCGTTTGCCCAAGAGCCCATTTCCACTCAGCGTCGTTGCCGTCGTTGCCATGTATGCCTTGATGGGCATGGCGACGCTGGACAAAGGTCCGATCGGATTTTTGCTGCCGACCGCGATCATTGGAATGTATTTGCTGATCGCTCGGCTGCCGCCCTCGATCGAACAGATGTCCTGGCGGTCCGGAAGTCGATGGAGTCGTGTGGCAACGATCCTTCGACCCTTTCAGCTATCGCATTTCTTTCAGACCTGTCGCGCAATGCGTTTGGACTTGATGGTGTATAGCGTCCTGGTCGTCGCGTTGCCTTGGTACGTGTGGGTAACGATCCGATCCGACGGAGAGTGGACGCGCGGATTCTTCATCGAGCACAACGTGGGTCGTGCGGTCAGTTCGATGGAGAATCACGGTGGTCCACCCTTCTATTACATCGTCGCGTTGATGATTGGCTTTTTTCCCTGGTCGATTTTCTTCGTCCCGTTTTTGATCGATTTGGTCCGGTCCTTGAAACTGAATTCCGAATCCAAAGATCCGCGGACATTCGCGATTTGCTGGATCGGTGTCGTCGTCGGACTGTTCACGCTCGCCAGCACCAAGCTGCCCAGCTACATCACGCCTTGTTACCCAGCCCTGGCGGTCCTGATGGGAGATTTTCTGCATCGACTGAGTACCAACACAGCGCGGATTGGTAACTTCTGGCCCCAGGTTTCCTACGCAGTACTGGGCTCGGTTGGGTTGGCCGTTGCGATCGCAATCCCGGTCGTGGCGACTCAATTTCTGCCAGGCATTCAGTGGCTGGGCATCATTGGCGTCGTGTTGGTGATGGGTGCCGTGGCGGCCGCGGTCTTGTGGCGAAAGCAGCTTGCTGTGCGATCGGTACAAGTGATGCTGACTACTTCCGCGTTGTTCGTTGCCATGTTGTTGGGCTGGGGTGCAAAGGAAGTTGGCAAGCGTCAAGAAATCGAGGGATTGATGGCAGCGATGCACTCGCGCAGTCGTCAGCCCACGATTCGAACCTTGGGAACGATGCGTTCGTCGTGGGTCTTTTACGGGCGAACAACCGTGCGACAGGCCAGTGGTGACGGTGGGATGGAAGCGGTCGCGTTTGTTGGCGATGACCCGGATCATTTCTTGATCGCCACCGAGGCCGAATACCAGAGGATTCAAGACCGACTGCCGGCCGACGTGGTGATCATCGAGCGCGTGCCCTATTTCCTTGAGGACGAGCAACTCGTACTTCTGGGGCACGCAGAGAAGACCGACATCGCCGAACACAAAGACAATCTGCGACGATGATACACTCGACGCGGCGAGCTTGCTTAACGCGTTAGGGTTCAGCCTCAACGCAATGTTCAGCCTCAACGCAATATTGCGCGTTGCTCCGACTGCGCATTTGGGGATAGAGACTCGTCGCTAATCCTTCTTGCGGCGAACAGCCCAGCCTTGGACGTGCGTGAACAAGTGTTGCGCTGACGAATGCTGTCTGATATCCTCCGGGATCGGGCTTGATCTAATGGTCCGGCCAATCTCCGCACCAAAACAGCCAGAACCACGCGTTGGATGAGCATCGGATCGCACTTCTTCGATTAGTGTCGATCAGCGTCGATTAGTGTTCCCTCGGTCGCTCATCGGAATGCGGGAACACTGATCGGCACTGATCTTCGCTGATCCGAAAAGAAGCGGTTTGTTTGCCAACGCTTTCGCCATCTGCTGTTTCAGTTTTGCTGTCGCCAATGGTTGCCGCGTTCCAACTCAGGCCGCGCTGCAAAACAGGTCTTGGGAGCGAACAAATGGGCCAGGCCTCTTTTGCGAAATCACTTCAAAAAGAGCCCTCACCCATTTGCATTTGCCCGCCAATCCGTTGGCCGCGCCGACCGCTTTTGGCTGGGAGGCGCAACCGTTGTCCGGACCGCTTGAGTTTTTCTGTACACGCGAAAGCAACGTGTTGGAAGTATGCTTCCTGATTGCGTAGCGGCTTGAAAACGACAGCAAGCAATTCTTCTATTCTCATCTCGGTATAATTGGCAGTCGCTGATTCAACGTTTGGCTGCCAGCACATCGGCGGAGCGTTCACAAGGGCCACGGCGATAAGTCACGCAGCTGAACGCAACCCTAACGACGCGAACCAAGAATTTGCCGGGCTAATTCTCCGCCGAGTCATTGTAAATCAGCAACTTGTCCAAACGCAGGTTGCGGTCGCCGCTGGGGGCGTAGTGATCGTTCATGAACCACAGCGATAGTTCGTGCTTGCCTTTTGGTAAGTCGAGTTCCAACAGATACGAACGCCACGCTTCGGTCGTTAATTGGACTTCCCCAACCGCCTGGCCGTCCAGGCGAATTTCAACCAGGGGGCAAATGCCCTCGGAGTCGTCTCCCGATGCGACCAGTTCGGCTGTATAGCGTTTCGACTCAGCGACTTCGATCATCGTGCCGATGTAACCGCCCGATCCCATGTACGCCGTGCTGCCGTCTGTATCGTAGTGAGGCATTTCCGCCTGGGGTGTCATCTGCTCACACTCCAACGTCACGGCAGACTTCGGCCGAAAGTCTGCTCCCAATGCGGTCAGCAATGAACCCGCATAGCGCGCGGCTTTTCGGCTATTGGACTGCTCGGTGTCCCAGCGAACGCGATCAAACACAACCACGCCTTGACCAAGTCGCTCGACCACCGTGGCAGGAGGGGCCGTCAAGAAAACGGTGTCGTCAGCTCGGTGATCGCGAACGACCAGCAGTTTGTCGACTTCCAGATTCCGGTCCTCCCGCGGCGGATCTGCGCTGTCATTGACAAACGACACCGTGACCTCGTGCCGTCCCTTTGCTACATGGCCCTGCACGCCGTAGTCCTGCCACTGGTCGCCGACCAACGCAACCGATCCCAACGGATTTCCGTCGATCGATAGCTGTGCAATCGGATAGACGCCGCGACACGCCGTTCCCCGCGCACGAATACCGAGACCGTATTTTCCTGACTCTGGAAAATCGACCTCGCCGCTGGCGGTACCCGCGGTCGCGAACAGCACGCCCGAATCGTTGGCAGTGACATATTGGCCGCTCAACTTCCATTTTTCGATTTCGTGTTCAACGGCACCCTGTGCGTCAAATCGGTGGCCGAACACACCGTCAATCATCTGTTGCGAAAGTGGTTGCCGCGACCAACTCAGCCCCGGTTGTTTTTCCGACCAATACAGGTCCTCGCGAGTGATCGCCTCCAGCAGCGGATCATCGCCCTCGGCACGTGTGACCGCTCCCTCCCATGGTTGCGCGACAAGACCCACGTTAAGTGCTTCACAAACCAGGTCCATCGTTTCGGGTGCCGGTCGATGTACCAACAAATGGCCACCGCCGTCGACGAACGCCTTGAGATCATGAGTGAAGGTTTGGAGGCCGTCCGCTTCACCACGGACAATGACGAGCGAGTACTGAGAGAGATCCGCACGATCGGCCGCTGTCAGTTCATCGAAGTGCAGATTCAACTCGCGCAGCAACTCGCGATACTTGTCATCTGCTCCGATCACAGCGGTTTTTCGTTCCGCCGGTTTGTAGTTCGCCAAATAGTCCAGCAGGTTTCCCAGCATCAAGCCGGCGGCCGGCTCCTGGGCCGATTTTTCGATCAGTCTCAGTTGACAATGCACCAGTGTCCCCCGGCCTAACGGTATTTCCAGGAGCGGTGCATGAGAGATTCCGGTGTTGGACCCCGAGACGACGATTGACACCGCGGCTCCGGTCGACGGTCGCGGCAACTCGTGATCCGTTACCAGGTGGTCACCGCGCCAGAACTTCAGATCGTCCGCTCGAATGCCTCGCAGTGCCGGGTGCCCTGGGCGTGTTGGAAACGTCATGGTCGATTCGTGCGGAGTCGGCCCGAGATCGAACAGGCCTTCCGGATAAGAGTCTTGCCGCAACACCAACACGCGGCCTCCCCGAACGACGAAATCGATCAACGCGGCTCGTTGCGGATCGGTGCGACCAACCATGGGAACGGTCCCTTTGCCGTCGGTTGCCGCGTCCGACTGAAAGGCACCGTCTCCAATCACCAGCAGATCAGAACTCGAGTCAACTTTCTCAATCGACTTGATTTGCTTGAAATCAACCCGATGCTTGCTCAGCACGTTCGCTGTCGCACCGACAGGATCAAACAACGACAAGGCTTCCTGCGACGTCGGCAGCGACAACTTCGGAAAGACCGAATAGGCATGCGTGTCGTGGAAGACTTGTTTTCCGTCACGCCGCAGCGTCAACTGCCAGGCAAGGGGTGTACGAGACTCGACATTCGGCATCGACAACTGGAGCGTCAACAATCGTTTCTCACCCGCTTTCAGCGCGATCATGCGTGCTTCGGTTGCGATGGTTTGCTCGCCCTGGTTCAGGGACCAAGCAAATCGAAGTTCAGAATCCGACAGCGAATCGTTGAACACTTCGACTCGCCGCGGCACCGTTTCCTTCGCATAGAAACGTTGGTCGTAGTCCAGACAGTATGCCGCGATCGGCTGATAAGCGTACTGGTGGGCTTGATACAGAGGATTGCTTTCGTCCAGATCGGTGCCAACGGTCCAGGGACACATTCCGCCGGCCTCGTGATGGCGAAATGCCAGGACTTGCATTTTCCATGACTCGCCTTTGGCCTTCCGCGTGTACAGGTCGAGGTCGCGGTAGGCATCGTCGCCGAAGAACACCGTGTGCGGTGCGGGCGTACCTGACGGCACCCACAGGAACTCGCCGATGTAAAGCGGTTTTTCTTTTTTCCACGCCGTCGGCTCGCTCTTGATGCCGAACCAGGTCTTGGGATTGAACGGCTTGTCCAGCCAGTAGGCTTCGTTGGGCCAGCAGGTGTGCTTGGGGTATTCATGGACGTAGTGCATCCCGATCGCGTCCGCGACGCCTTGGGGATCACCGTCCGACTCGAAATAGATTGGCCGTGTCGGATCCGTTTGCTTGGCAATTTGCCCGATCTTGGCGAGTCCTGCGACGGCGAGTCTGGTTTTCTCTTCACCCGAATACAGTTCGTTCCCCATGCTCCACATGATCACCGACGGACGGTTCTTTTCGCGGCTGAGCATGGCTCGAATCGACTGGGCATAGTTGTCCCAAAACCGCGGGTCCTGATAGGCGGTGCAATAAGGATCGTGCCACACCGGCCCTTCGACGATCATCAACAAGCCCACTTCGTCGGCGACATCGTAATGGACGCGGCGCCAAGGTTGAGTGTGTGTGCGGAAACAGTTGACGCCGGCGGCTCTCAGGGCGCGCCACTGTGATTCGATTTCGTCGCGTGTCATCTGCTCGGTCGGTGGCCACCAAGAACTGCCCAGCAAGTTGACTTTGGAACCATTCAGCACATAGCGGTGACCTTCGATCCAAAATTCACGAAAGCCGAACCGTGTTCGCTGGCAATCGCCGGTCGAGAGTTCGCTGCGCAGGTGGTACAGGTACGGATCTTCGTGTGACCAGTAGCGGGCGTCCTGCCAAGGCATGCGAATCGTCTTTGTTTGGGAACCGCCTGAGGGAATCGTCATCGTGGCGGTGGGCAGTTTCAGCACGTCGCCGTTTTGATCCTCGACAGTCGCCTGCAATTCGGTCTCGACCGCTTTGGCGGATTCATTCGCAATCGTGTAGTCGACCACCAATTCGCCTTTGCGAACGGACGGTTTGATAAACAGATCCTGCACATAGACGTCGCTGTGAGCGACCAGCGTCACGTCTCCCCAAATTCCGTAGTGGTCATAGTGTCCACCTATCGGCGCGATCACCTTATCGGTCACGTAGCGCCTCGGTCGTTGCCAAGACGGTTTTTCGCTGAAGTCGAACTTGCCGTCGGAAAAGACGCCGGTCCAATCGTGACACCCCACCGCAAGTTGGTTGGGACTGCCAAATCGAACCACATTGGTCGCATCGACCTGGAAAGCATCGTAGCCGTTGTAACAACCACCGATGTGTTTCCCGTTGATGTAAATGCGACTATTGTACTTGACCCCATCGAATTGAATCTTGATCCGTTTGCCCCGCATTGTTTCGGGCAATGAGAATTCGCGGCGCAGCCAAACTCGCTGGTAGTCGTATCCGACGAATGTTCCCGGCACTTCCGTCGTCCGCCAATCGCCTGTCTCTGGCGGTGTCTCCAATTGTCTGGCCCGCTGGTACTGCCATGTGCCGTTCAAATCGACTTGATCACGAATCCCTTCAGCGGCCGTGCCAACGGAGAACAACAGCATCCACGTCAAGAAAGTGAAACGGAGCATCAGAGTTCCTCAGGGGGCAAAACGAATTACGGCAGGGAAATACAATGACAATTAGGCTTCCACCGCTGCGCGGTAACAGATCTCGAATTTCATGAACCATGATGCAATATCTCTCTGCCGACCTTAGTTGGACAGCGCCACTTTTGTCAGGCGCCACGCGTTAGCGGCGTGCCGATTTAATCAGCCGCACGGCGTTAGCCGCGGTTTTCCCCGCCACAAAACCGGGGCTAACGCCCATCGGCTAATGATGCGGCGAAACACGGTGTTTCGGGTCAAAAATGGCGCTGTCCAATTACAACGAGTTTTAAAAAGGGGTCTGACCCTTTGTGGGCGAGAGGTTACTGCAAGCTAAACTCGGTACCGGACACTTTTTTCGTTTATCAAGATCAGTTCAAGCGAGGGTCAGACCCCTTTTTAAAACACGTTCCTAGAACTCAAAGTCCACGGTTCGATCATCCTTGTCGGCCGCCGCCCGTACTCCCATGATCGATTTCATTGCGTCCGGTTGCTCGCCGACTCTCAGCGTGTAACGCCCTGCGGCGAATACTTTCGGCCGAAATGAGCGACCTCGAATCCGAACCGTGTAAAGCACGTTGTTGTTACTTTCGTCGATCACTTGCACCACCGGGTCTTCCATTCCACGGACACGGATCTCCGGCAACCATGCGGTCGCTTGGCGGCCGTCGTTGTCAAACTGGCTAATCGTGATTGGCCAGCCCTCGTATTGCTTGGCGTCTTCCTGAGTGATGTCCGTCAGCCGTGGCCAACACTCCATCGTGATCTGGCGGGTATCTTTGTTGAAACGGATCAGACCAAACCCATCGGCGCCCCGCAAGGGAGCGTTTTCGTCGACTTGGTAACTGTAATTCTTGATGCCGAACTCGGGATTCGCGTAGGCGTGCATGGTGATGCGGTTGCCAAAACCATCGAAGTAGGAACCGGCGTACGGCAGCGAGCTTTCCACCTTCTTTTCCACCTGGGTGCTGGGCAGCCAATGACGGGGAAAGTAGTTGACGATCGATTGGACGCAGAATGAATAACCGGCGTCGTCCCAATCGTCGATCCCGTGTTGAATGACGGTTGCGAGATGTTGATCGCCGCAGATGTGAAACGCGAGCGCCTTCCGCATCGCCACCAGAGCGCGATTTCGTCCGGCGCGGGGCCAGCCGTTTGAGTCCGTGTCTACCGAGGGCGGAGTCGGTGTGCTCACATTCTTGTTGGTATGAGCGGCAGCGAACACGGTTTGCGAGAGGACACACTTCATGTCCGCGCCGCGCCAGTCTTTGCCCCATTCGTGAAGAAAGCGTAGTTGGCGCTCACCCAGCAAGCTCGCTCCCGCGACATCCCACGCACTCAGGATCGTCCCTCGCCAGAGCCCTTCGGAAGAATTCGCTCCGATCCCGATTTGAACTTGCGGTCTTCGACGATGGCGAAATCAATACGCCCCACGTTCAGTCGTGTGTAATAGACGCCGATTCCTTGCTTTATGGGCGTTGGATCATACGGATCCGGCAAATGACTGGTCTGCGCCCATTCCACTTCCCGGACGTGGGAGGCAGGCATGATGTAGCCGCCCATTCTGTCCCGTTTCGTCGCCGGTCCGCCATCGCCCCACAAATTACCCTGACCGACATCGTGATCGTCAGGAATCGTCACCGTAGGACGATCTCTGGTGATTTCGCCGAACTGCTCGCCAAACCGCAGCCAGTCGCCGAGATGATCCAGATGGGTGTAGACCTGGTCACCGGAGAAAAAAAGCAGGTCGGCATTGGCCGCCTTTACGTTGTGAATAATGTCCGGTTTCAGTCGTTTATCGGCGTTGGAGTTGCCTGTGAACGCGGCGACCACGATCTCGGCCTTGTCGACCGGATCGCGGCGAACCTTTCCTTCATAGACACTCCGCCCACCCAGCGAGACAACTCGGTAGCGTCGATCCTTGGCATGATCCCAATCGCTGACGCGAAAATGCGCCGTCCAGCTTCGGGCACCTTCGGGAGCACTGTACGGATTCTCGCGGACTTGGGCGGTCGCGACGCGGGACCACGCTTCGTCCCCTCGGACTTCCAAGTGAACCTCACGGCTATCCGTTTCGGCGAGGGGATACAGTTGCGAGGTCAATTTCAGGACGCCGTCCTGCACGGTATAGAGAACGAAGCAAACGCCCTGCTTATCTGCCGCCGAGACGACGGTTGGAAATGGCGAAATGCAAAGCAACACAGCAACGGCAAAAGTTACGCGGGCTGGCGCGATCATGTTGAAGACCTTTCGTTCAGAACGTTTCCCGCTGGCGGGCATGACAACATGGATTCATTATCTTACTTCTTCCACAAGGCCAACCACGTCGAGCTGATAGTTGGTATAGGATCTGATAATCCCCGCGCAACCAGAGGATGATACGGTAGCCTGTGGTGGAAACGATGACGGGACGCAGATTGCGAACCGGCGACCGGTTCGTGATCGGCTGCCAGGAAATCGTCGAGACGTCATCGTTGGCAGCAACGTGGGCACGGTAAATTTCATGCTTTCCACCCAGGTCCTTGCCGGTTGCCGGGTCAACATCCGTCGAAATCACGACGTGGGTCGGAGCAAGCGAATCGAGCGTGATCAGGCCGGTGTAACTGGACTCGCGATCGTAGAGACACTTTCCGGCGTGGGCGACTTCGCGATCGATCCACTTGGTCCCGTCCCATGAAGCGATTCGGTAGCGATGGTCGGTATTGCTGAGATACAGTGTGTAACCGATGTGCGGGTGACCTCGATCATCAAAGACGATCGAGCTGGTCCAGGCACTTTCCCGTGCGCTCAGCGAGTCGCCGCGTCCGCTTTCACCGCTGCCCTTGAAGACCAATTCAGCTTCGCTGGGACTCAAGGGACCATCCTGTTTCAGCTCTTTGATCAGTTCCCCGTTAGCTCGATAGAATTTTCCATCGCGGAAGGCGGCGTAATAGATGCTGTTGCCGAATTGCCGAGGGTGGCCATCGGTAAAGCTGACGTGCACGGTGTCCGCTGAGTTGCCGGCATAGCGCGCGTAGGGACGATGCCGTCCTTCTAACTCGCTGCGGATGAAATGAGTCGGCTCGCCCCAGGTCACGCCATTGTCGCTTGAGGTAATGAAGCTCGGGTTGAACTCAATTCCGCGAAAGAAGTTGTAAAGCTTTCCTGCTTTCGCCAGGGGACAGAGGTTCATGTAGGTGACATTGCCGGCGTGCGGGTACTTGTGCACATAGGCCATTTCCTCGCTCCACTTGAGCGGCGCCCGGGCATCCGCGACCCGGTAGTAGTGCGTCTTGTTCTTGCCGTGCAGCGCATAGACGGCCAGAACGCTGCCATCGGACCGAGCGTAGAAGACGGGGGCATTGTGGTCGTCGCCCTGGAAGTGGTCGTGCATCACGGCCGTACCCAAAGGCTTTTTCTGATGCAGGTCGTAAACGCCGACGAGCGCAGGGCCGGAACCGTTTCCCTGAACCGATCCCATGAACAACTTACCGTCCTGAATGATGGCCCGCGGATCCTGGTACCAGCACCAGCCGCCTTCGGTCATGAAGACCGTGAAATTGTGCTTGTCCGCAGCGCGATCGTAAGCGGCGGAGCCCGGTTTCTGGGCCGCGGCGACCGACCAAACGTTGATCAGACAAAGAGGGAGAATCCAGAGAGCGTGCTTTAAAATGTGTGCCGCAGTCGCTAGCCTCGGTCCTGGATGCGTCAAAGGTCGAGCAAAGGAGCCCGTGGCGAGCGCCCAATGCCGTCTACTTTGTGGTTTTATCAGCCGCAACGCGTTAGCGTCCGGTTCCCAAACTGCGGAAAACCGGGAGCTAACGCTCGGCGGCTGATGGGACGCACCCAACTGGTGCCAAAGTCGATGGCATTGGGCGAGCGCCGTCGGCTGACAAGATGCATCATCGAGAACTTCAAAACACGTTCTGAACCAGTTCGCGAGTGAAGATCCAAACGTTTTGATGAGTCTCATTTCGAGGGTCCCTATCGCGGCTGTGGCTGAACTCAGATTTTGCCAGATGCAAGTCGGTTGATGTGGTCTCGACGCGGAAATTGAATGGTTGCCGGCCTACGGGAACAATCCGCCGCAAGTCGAACGCCCATAAGCGTGCCTTATTGTCGCACGTCTCCCTTGGTCCTGACCGACGATTCTTAGCGAGCGATTCTAACGGCCTGTTGATTTAGTGAGCCGCGACGCGTAAGCGGCCGGGCATACGTCATTGCCCGGTGCCTTACGGCCCGCGGCTCACCCTTGCAATTCACATTTCGTTTAAATCAACAGCCTGCTAATGCCCGATTCCCGAATGAGAGGACGGAACCGATCATGAACCTTCAATTCTGAGGCGTCCTTTTGTTGTCGAGCTACTGGAGTTAAGTCGTGACGATTTCAACACCCGATCTGTGCGATGCGTTTCCTGGTGATGTTGCCGCCTGTGAGTTGCAGTTTCAAACTTTTGGAAAACGCAGTGCGTTTGCGGGCCAAATTGTCACCGTCAAGTGCTTTGAAGACAATTCGTTGGTCAAGGAAATCCTGGCGACCGACGGAGCGGGCAAGGTGTTGGTCGTCGACGGCGGTGGTTCGCTTCGACGCGCCCTGATCGGCGACCAAATCGGCGCCGCGG
>CAVQPV010000006.1:0-138365 GCA_963714715.1 Pirellulaceae bacterium
GACCTTGTCATTACCCACATTTTTTTGATCCTGAAAGGATCACAGACAGTAGCCGTAGGTCGCGTAGCGCACCTACGGACGATGAGTTTTTCCCAGCGTTTTTGACCCCGGAGGGTGTCGCAGATACCGGACGGATGGTTCTGCGACGCCCTTCGGGTCGGTCGTCGGCAGAGAGCCAACGCCAACCGTAGGTGCGTTTCGCGACCTACGGCTACTATCTTGGACCGCTTCGCGGTCCAATAGCGACAAATGAATGTTCGCACGCAAGAAGATGTGGGTAATGACAAGGTCTGGGAGACCCGGCCTACATCAACCTTTCCATTTCTACCGCTTCAATACGTCGTCAAACATCTCGTAGGCAAGTTCACGCATCTCGTTGGAAAGTCGGTGTCGCAATCGGGATGCTCGACGCGGAGCCGACCGCCGGCATGATGAAGCTCAAACACATCTCGAGCAGCCGCCGCCCACTCGGTTGACGCTCTCGAACTGGAAGTTGCTGTCACGCCAGGCCGCTGATGATCAGGGTATGCGGGTGCGGATGCGGCGGATCAGTTCGTGGAAGTCGAACCACTTCTTCGACCGACCGGCAAGCAAGTTGGCCCAAGAACTTTCGCATCCGACGTCCACCCTTTGCCGCGAACCCAAACCTGCCGAATCGTGCCGTAGTAGTTGAGGAAGAAATCCAAGGCGACAGCTGGACACGATCGCTTCTATTTCGGCTCGAGGACCGCCGTGAAAAACCGCGTTATGACCGCCCAGTGAATGACCGATCGCACCGATCGCTTCCTTTCGACATGCGGAAGCGTCTCGAGCATGTTGATTGCTCGCATGTTGTCCCAGACGGCTTTCAACGTGCCGCTCTGCCAACCGAATGGCCGCCAGCACGTTGCTCAGAGGACACTGTGCGATCGTCACGTAGCCCCGTGGCCAGCTCAGCGGCGTATTGTCGATTCGGCTTTCCGCCCAAGCCCACGACGACCGGCGACTGATGTTGTTATCGGTCGGATGTAAAACAAGAACGGCGGGAACTTTTCTTTCACTGGTTGTGATTTTGGGAATGCAAAGAAATGCGGTCGTCGGTGAACCCGGACGCAAGCTGATACGCGATCCGTCGTCGCAGCAAAGATCCACAGTCATGCTCCGAGATCTCCTTGACGCGTAGCTTTTCCGACGTCCGCACTTGCGCTTGCATGCCACGGACAAATCCGTGCTCGTGTCGAAGCTGCCACAGCGTCCGTTGTAGTTTTGATTTCGCCGCTGGGGTCTCGGTACATCAACGTCTGGTCACGAGGCAGCCGGAGAGGTCCGGTCGGGGCCTGTAACTCCAAGACCACAAGCACGGTGATCTGAGGCAACCGCTTCGGCACACTTTGGTTTCGATCACACGCCAACGATTCGCAGGGCGAAAGAACACAAAATCGATTTGTCGATGCGGATCGCCCGCCGGAATCGTTGGTTGTTCTTTGTCGCCCGCGATCGTCCATTCCTTTCGCAGTTCGTCCAGCACTGTCATCGCGAGTCGCGTTGATGTCACGGCCAGGATCGATGGCACGCTGTTGCCTGACACGTATGCGTCGATACTGCTTGCTGACGCCAATCGTTCGCTGTCATCGCGGCGATGATCAAAGTGAGTTGCCAAGAAAGCGATCGGCGTTTCAACATTGACGGAAACACTTAGCACTCCGCGTCGTTGTGTCGTTTGTGGTTTGGCAGCGATAGGTCTCTCGTTGGCCAATGACTCAAGATCGGACTCGCCGCCTTGCAGAGGAGACGTTGCTGCTGAAGACTTTCATGCCGAGTTATTCGGGTGCACATCTTGGTCGACGGATTCCGCTGCGTGTTGCCTGCTTGTCGACTTCCTGAAGCGAGACCAAATCCGGCCAGACCATCGGATAACCTTGGCGATGCGACCGAGCATGTTTCCGATCGGTGCCCTCGCCATGGTGGATGTTGTAACTGAGGACTCGCAGGGTGATCGGTTCGGCGGCGCCTGCGGACACAGGAACTGCGAAAAGGGCAAGAAAAAGCAGGAGACGCATGATTTCGGTCTCATGGTGTATCGCCATGACTCAGTTTGTGCAGTGATGCATGCCAGCAGGGTTTGAGTTTTGAACTCGCTGATTGGGAACGAGCTGAAGTGATTTTTGAAGTACTCGCGCGTAAAACTTTTGAGAGTTCGGCCTTGCGAATTCCCGCCAAAGGTTTCGTCCGCTCGAAACACCACGTTTGGCAAGTTGCCGGTAACCAAACGGTACAGACAAGCACCACAAGAAAAGACGTCTTCGGCTGGTCCCTGCTCCCCGGGAATCCGCAATTGTCCGAGCGATGTGCCATGTAGAAACCGTCCCCCTGACCGACCGCTCATTCGTCAAGCCACGTAACCCGGCGTCTGCGTACATCTTTGCCAACCCAAAATCGCCAGTTTGACTTGCAGCCGATGCTTTTCGCGATAGGCCAAGATGTTGGCCGGCTTGATGTCGCGGTGAACGAACCCTTTCGCGTGGGCATGCACCTGACAACCTTGATATGGTCCACGTCGCCGTGCGAATCTTTTGATCGATGGGGTTGGGAGTCCACCAGATCAAGCAGGTCGATTGTCTCCAAATACTCCATGACCAACTAGGAGTACGTCCCTCGATCCGAATCGATTGCCTTGACAATCCGTGGATGCTCCAGCTGCGTCAGCACACCCGCTTCGCGAACGAACAGTTGCAGTTGCTTGTCGGTGCGAGGCAGGTCACTGCGAATGAGTTTGACGGCGTACAATTGATCGGTCCGCCGATGTTTGTGCGGTACACGCTCTGCTACTGCCGCCGCGTCCAAGGAGTTGCAGAAGTTCGTACGAACCCACTGTCGCCGGGCGGTGGTTTCATAACTCTTGCGGTGAAACATCGGAGTCCGCTCCCGCGTCAGAGAAAAGCTGTCGGCAGGGCCTGCGGTGGCCGCCGCTTGTTGACCGCTTGTTGCAGCCGTTTCCACATAACGCTCATCCGGCGG
Organism: Pirellulaceae bacterium; assembly: GCA_963714715.1. Taxonomy (GTDB): domain Bacteria; phylum Planctomycetota; class Planctomycetia; order Pirellulales; family Pirellulaceae; genus JBFJVZ01. Next base: position 2,998 of record CAVQPV010000006.1, read on the forward strand.
GCTGTGGGTTCGGATCCGTGGCGGGTCGGTCCCATCCGCGTATTTGCAATCGACTGATTCTGCCGTTGCATCGTCGGACGCGGCGGGCGCCGCTGTCGGCTGAACGATCGCTGCGGGCGCCGTGGGCCGAAAACTGGGGCCCTGTGCGACTCCTTCTCCAGGACTTCAAACAGCATCTCCGTTTCGCCGACGCCAAAACGGTCACCGCTGATGAGCGTCGCACTGCGGCGGCCACGTTCACGTAGGTTCCGTTTCGACCGCCTTCATCAATCAGTTCGCACGGGGCGGTGTGATCCTATAGTTGCAGGTGTTGCCGCGACAATCGGCTCGGATGGCAGAATCAAATTGGAAGGTGCTTCACGACCGATCGTGACCTCCGTGGGATGAGCGAATATCCAACGCATGCGGCATGCGGCCCCTTCACCACACGCATCTGTACGCGTGAATCAGGGGAGCCGCGTCTGGATTCAATCGATTGTCGGCTCACGATCGCCGAACCAGTTATTCGTCAAATTCGTCTTCATCAGCCGTCAAAATCCAGATCAATGATTGCTCCCGCAATCGACTCCCGTCCTGGAGCCGCGTTGAGTCGCCTCGCCAAATCGCGGAATTGGATGGTAAGCCGATCGTAAACAATCTCCGTCCCCGCTTTTGCTTTCCCGAATTTGCACGCCGTATCTCATCATGTATTGGATCAGCGTCGCTGGGATCTCGCAGGATAATGGTTGAAAAAGGTACGGTCTTTCACGTGTATGGAAGCCGTCCATCTTCCGCGAAGCTGGAAAACTGTCTGCTCGAGTTCTTGCAGGTACTGCTGCTCAGCCGCATACTTCGAACTTCTTCTTCGCGTCAGAATCGGTGTCGGCGAGAGCCCCGCCGATCTGGAGGTACAAGTATTCGATAAAACGCGTTGGTCGCGTTCTTCAGCGAAACCTGGAACTGCTGCTCAATCTCGTACTTTTCGACATTGCTGACGCCCGGTCGAAACAACCTCGTGACGATCTTGTTGATCTCGTAGCCGCGCGGACGCAACGCCGGATCGCGGGAACAAATAGGCCATGCTTCAAGATTTCCGGCAATGGGGGAGCCAGCGAGACATCGACCTGAACCATCGTATTGACGAAACCGAATCACATCTAGGTCGAGCTGAGCGGTGGCAGGTCTCGGTGAAAACTACCTGGATGAAATGAGACCTGACTTCGCGTCGATCTGACTCCGCGACGCGATTGAGAAGGTCTCCGCTGCGGATACCAGGACGAATCTTGTTAAGCTCACCTTCAATCGTCCTAGAACTGCAGACAACCTTTCTCGCATTTTCTAATACCATCGCTTAGAGGAACGGATCGAGAGTGCTCGCAAGCCGATGGTATTAGAAAATGCGAGAAAGGTTGCAGTCTGGGAGCGGACGATTGAAGGTGAGCTTAACAAGATTCGTCCTGGTATCCGCAGCGGAGACCTTCTCAATCGCGTCGCGGGTCAAATCGACGCGAAGTCAGGTCTCAGTTCATCCGGGTCGGTTTCAGGATCGATCGCCGAGAACCTTGCCACCTTGGATGACCGCTCACTCAAAGCCCTGAATCTGGTCGTTTCGTCAATCAATGGTCCGGTCGATGTCTCGCTGGCTTCCCCATTGCCGGAAATCTTGAAAGCGCTGGCCCTATTTGTTCCGCGATCCGGCGTTGCGTCCGCACAGCTACGAGATCAACAAGATCGTCACGAGGTTGTTTCGACCGGGCGTCAGCAATGTCGAAAAGTACGAGATTGAGCAGCAGTTCCAGGTTTCGCTGAAGAACGCGACCAACGCGTTTTATCGAATCTATCCTCCAGAATCGCGGCTCTCGCCGACACCGATTCTGACGCGAAGAATCAATGCGGCTGAGCAGTACCTGCAAGAACTCGAGCGGACGGTTTCCAGCTTCGCGGAAGTCGACACTTCGTACGCAGTTGAAAGACCGTCCTTTTTCGACCATTATCCTGCCGAAGAAAGAAATGCAGCGACGCTGATCCAATACATGATGAGATACGGCGTAGAATTCGGGAAAGCAAAAGCGGGGACGGAGATTGTTTACGATCGGCTTTTCATCCAATTCCGCGATTTGGCGAGGCAACTCAACGCGGCTCCAGGACGGGAGTCGATTGCGGGAGCAATCATTGATCTGGATTTTGACGGCTTAATGAGAGACGAAAGTGACGAATAACTGGTTCGGCGATGAGTGAGCCGACAATCGAATTGAATCCAGACGCGGCTCCCCCTGATTCACGCGTACAGATCAGTGTGGTGAAGGGGCCGCATGCCGGCATGCGTTGGATATTCGCTCATCCCACGGAGGTCACGATCGGTCGTGAAGCACCTTCCAATTTGATTCTGCCATCCGAGCAAGCGTTGTCGCGGCAACACCTGCAACTACGGATCACACCGCCCCGTGCCGAACTGATTGATGAAGGCAGTCGAAACGGAACCTACGTGAACGGTGTCCGCCTGGCCGGTGCAACACTCCATCACGGTGACCGTTTTGGCGTCGGCGAAACGGAGATGCTGTTTGAAGTCCTGGAGAAGGAGTCGCCCGGGCCCCAGTTTCGCCCACGGCGCCCGCAGCGATCGTTCAGCCGACGGCGGCGCCCGCCGCGTCCGACGATGCAACGGCAGAGAATCAGTCGATTGCAAATACGCGGATGGGACCAACCGCCACGGATCCGAACCCACAGCCCACCGATGAGCGTTATGTGGAAACGGCTGCAACAAGCGGTCAACAAGCAGCGGCCGCCGCAGGCCCTGCCGACAGCTTTTTCTCTGACGCGGGAGCGGACTCCGATGTTTCGCCGCAACGTTATCAACCCACCACCGGCGACGGCATCGGTTCGTACGAACTTTTGCAACTCCTTGGACGCGGCGGCATGGCGAGCGTGTACCGCGCCAAACATCGGCGGACCGATCAATTGTACGCCGTCAAACTCATTCGCAGTGATTTGCCTCGCACCGACAAGCAACTGCAACTGTTCGTTCGCGAAGCGGGTGTGCTGACGCAGCTGGAGCATCCACGGATTGTCAAGGCAATCGAATTCGGGATCGAGGGACGTACTCCCTACCTGGTCATGGAGTATTTGGAGACAATCGACCTGCTTGATCTGGTGGACTCCCAACCCATCGATCAAAAGATTCGCACGGCGACGTGGACCGTGTCGAGGGTTCTGCAGGCACTGCACTATGCCCACGCGAAAGGGTTCGTTCACCGCGACATCAAGCCGGCCAACATCTTGGCCTATCGCGAAAAGCATCGGCTGCAAGTCAAACTGGGCGACTTTGGGTTGGCAAAGATGTACGCAGACGCCGGGTTTAGTGGCTTGACGAATGAGCGGTCGGTCAGGGGGACGGTTTCTTACATGGCGCCGGAGCAATTTGCGGATTCCCGGGGAGCGGGACCAGCCGAAGACGTCTTTTCTTGTGGTGCTTGTCTGTACCGTTTGGTTACCGGCAACTTGCCAAACATGGTGTTTCGAGCGGACGAAACCTTGGCAGGAATTCGCAAGGCCGAACTCTCGAAAGAGCTACGCGCCGTACTTCAAAAATCACTTCAGCTCGTTCCCAATCAGCGATTCAAAACTGCCGAAGAATTCCTGCTGGCGCTGCATCACTGCACAAACTGAGTGATGGCGATACACCATCAAGACCGAAATCATGCGTCTCCTGCTTTTTCTTGCCCTTTTCGCAGTTCCTGTGTTGTCCGCAGGTGCCGCCGAACCGATCACCCTGCGAGTCCTCAGTTACAACATCCACCATGGCGAGGGCACCGATCGGAAACTTGACCTCGGTCGCATCGCCAAGGTTATCCAATCGGTCTCGCCCGATTTGGTCTCGCTTCAGGAAGTCGACAAGCAGGCAACACGCAGCGGATCCGTCGACCAAGGTGCCGAGCTGGCCCGAATGACTGGCATGAAAGTCGTCTTTGGCGGCAACATCCCTCTGCAAGGCGGCGAGTACGGCAACGCGATCTTGAGTAAGTGGGATTTCACCGAGAGCAATAACCTATCGCTGCCAAACCACAACGATGGCGAACAACGCGGAGTGCTAAGTGTTTCCGTCAATGTTGAAACGCCGATCGCTTTCTTGGCAACTCACTTTGATCATCGCCGCGATGACAGCGAACGATTGGCGTCAGCAAGCAGTATCAACGCACACGTGTCAGGCAACAGCGTGCCATCGATCCTGGCCGGTGACATCAACGCGACTCGCGATAGCGCCGTGCTGGACGAACTGCGAAAGGAATGGACGATCGCGGGCGACAAAGAACAACCAACGATTCCGGCGGGCGATCCGCATCGACAAATCGATTTTGTGTTCTTTCGCCCTGCGAATCGTTGGCGTGTGATCGAAACCAAAGTGCTGCCCGAAGCGGTTGCCTCAGATCACCGTGCCTTGCTTGCGGTCTTGGAGTTACAGGCCCCGACCGGACCTGTCCGGCTGCCTCGTGACCAGACGTTGATGTACCGAGACCCCAGCGGCGAAATCAAAACCGCACGGACACTCGACCAGTGGCAGCTTCGACGCGAGCAGATTGTCCGTGGCATGCAGACGGTGACGGGTGAGTTTCCGCAAGTGCGGACGTCGGAAAAGCTACGCGTCAAGGAGATCTCGGAGCATGACTGTGGATCTTATCTGCGACGACGGATCGCGTATCAGCTTGGTCCGGGTTTACCGACGACCGCATTTCTTTGCATTCCCAAAATCGCGACCAGTGAAAGAAAAGTTCCCGCCGTTCTTTGTTTACATCCGACCGATAACAACGTCGGTCACCAGGTCGTCGTGGGCTTGGGCGGAAAGCCGAATCGACAATACGCCGCTGAGTTGGCCGAGCGGGGCTACGTGACGATCGCGCCCAGTTATCCGCTGTTGGCGACGTATCAGCCTGATTTGGAGGAATTCGGTTGGCAGAGCGGCACGTTGAAAGCCGTCTGGGACAACATGCGAGCGATCGACGTGCTCGAGACGCTTCCGTATGTCGACAAGGACGCGATCGGTGCGATCGGTCATTCGCTGGGCGGTCATAACGCGGTTTTCACGGCGGTCCTCGAGCCGAGAATCAAAGCGATCGTGTCCAGCTGTGGCTTGGATTCCTTCCTGGACTACTACGGCGGCGACCGGCAGGTTTGGGTTCGCGGCAAAGGGTGGACGTCGGATCGCTACATGCCGAAACTGGCCAACTATGCCGGTCGGCTGGAAGAAATCCCGTTCGACTTCCACGAACTGATCGCCGCGCTCGCACCCCGGCATACCCTGATCATCGCACCCTGGCGTGACAGCAACTTCCAGTTCGAGAGCGTCGACCGAGTGGCGGCGGCTGCTCGAGATGTGTTTGAGCTTCATCATGCCGGCGGTCGGCTCCGCGTCGAGCATCCCGATTGCGGACACGACTTTCCCAACGAGATGCGTGAACTTGCCTACGAGATGTTTGACGACGTATTGAAGCGGTAGAATGGAAAGGTTGATGTAGGCCGGGTCTCCCGACCTTGTCATTACCCACATCTTCTTGCGTGCGAACATTCATTTGTCGCTATTGGACCGCGAAGCGGTCCAAGATAGTAGCCGTAGGTCGCGAAACGCACCTACGGTTGGCGTTGGCTCTCTGCCGACGACCGACCCCGAAGGGCGTCGCAGAACCAGTCCGTCCGGTATCTGCGACACCCTCCGGGGTCGAAAAACGCTGGGAAAAACTCATCGTCCGTAGGTGCGCTACGCGACCTACGGCTACTGTCTGTGATCCTTTCAGGATCAAAAAAATGTGGGTAATGACAAGGTCTCCCGACCCGTCTTTTACGTTCATTGATTCGCTAGTCGGGTCAGGAGACCCGACCTACAAGTCGATCCAGCGCAGATCGCGAAATCGTGGCTGTGGACCGGCCCAGTGCTCCGAGCCGACTCGCAAATCGGAACGCTGTTGCTGGTGATAAGGGCGAAGGCCGAGCAAATCGACGTGCGCCGATGACTGGAGCGTCTCTTTTGCATCAAGCGTTTTGAAATCGTTTGCCGCCAGCGAAATCGGTTGATCCTGATCGCCGCCTTGCAAATCGATCACCGCCACATAGTCTTGCGACTTGCCTCGGTAAGACCGGAAGAAGTTCTCGGTCAGCACGAGCACCAGTTGATTCGGCTGTTCTGATTTCGCATCCAGCGCAAGCCGGTAGCCATCACGTCCTTGCCATTTTGGATCGCTGATTTTTCGTGTCCAGTACTGCCAATGATGCGGATTGTCGGCGGAAAGCTTGTACCAGTCTCGCCAATTCGACTTGAAGTCGTCGATGGCCAGCGACGGCTTGTCGGTCGTAAAGACATTCGCTCGCTTGAGTTCATCCGGCGACGCGGTATGCAATCGTGAGCTGATCGCAAATGTCTCGGTCGGCTGGGCAAACGGTACCGGCTGAGCATTTTCCAGGCGGTAGTGGACATTGGCAAAGGCAAAGAGCGGTTGTTCCCGGTCCATGATCGGAAGCTTGGCCGTCCACGTCTCTTTCGCCGACTGCACGTCCGCACTGCGCCAAAATCTTGCTTGCGGATCGGGATCGATGGAATAGTAAATATGGACGCGCTGGATCGGCATGTCTGCGATTCGGCGTGACGGACAACGTCGGCACATGATCTTCACTGCACAACGTCAACTCCGATGCCGGCGTATCGGGGAACTCGATCGTGCCTTGCAGATGTTGATCGATCCACAAAGGACGGGTGATTGCGAACGGAGGCGTGAATCGATGGTTCAGATGCGGCGCAAACGAGTAGCGAACGTCGCCCGGAATGAGTTCGCCAGTCCGATAGGTGTCATCCATGATGCCATGAAAATCATTGGTGGCTCCCAACCACAACAGGGGTGCGTGTATTCGCGGCGCGTACGACTGAAAGCCGAGCGTATTGCGGAAGAGTGCAACATCGCCTTTGATTCGGTTGCGATTCTGCTGTGGCAACAACGCCCAAGGAAGGGTTCGGAAGCCTTGTCCACCGGCCGACGGTGCAGCGACTTTGACGCGGTCATCGGTACCGGCAACGTAAACGGTTAGGTTGCCACCCATCGAGTGCCCGTAGACACCCAGCCGATCGGCATTAACTTCTCTCTGTGCTTCCAGGAACGTCAGCCCGCGACGCGCACCGATCGTCAGCAAATACCAGTTGTTGTTCCTGGGCGACTGTTCCCCGTCGAGGTATTTTTCACCGGGCATCAAGTTGAAATAGCCGGGAACGTTTTGCTGCGTCGGATCGACGGCACCCCAATCTGTATTCGGGTCGCCCGCTTCCGCGTTTTCCATTTCGCGTCCGCCCCAATTGATCGAAAGGCAGGCGTACCCGCGGCTGGGCGTAGTACTTCACCTCGTGCAAATTCGCTCGTTGGCCACCGCCATGCAAATGGATCAGGCCGGGAAGCTGGTTTTCATCTTTGGGAAACGCATAAAACGCAGCCATCCGAGCTGGCTTGCCCTTGAAGGTACCGATGTGAAAGGTGACGTATCGAAACGTGATCCCATCCTCTTCCCATTGACGAACGACCTTCGCATCAAGCACCTCTGCTCGCGGGTCAAAGTCGGCCCAGAGAGATGCCACCGAGCGGGGCACGGCAGGTCGGTCGCCGAGAATCTGGTCCCGCTTCTCCTGAAACAACTCCAGCCAGCTGAGCGCGAACGCTTCCGGCAGCGTCTTTGGCGGACGGTATTCATCCGGCGTTTTTCCCCAATAGAATCCGATCCAGCCCGTTGCATGAGCTCGCGATCGATCGATGAATTCGCTCAGCTCATCCGCGCCGCACTTCAGTACAAAGGTCTCTTCGATCACGACCGGTTTGCCGACCGCCGCGAATCCTTTGACGATTTCGATCGCCTCATCGACCTTGCCTTTCTCGGGGTAAATATGCATGGCGATGAAATCAAGCTGTTCCGCGATCAGCTCAGGATCAAATCCGGAGGTCATCCCCGGACGGTTCAAACTCCAGGGCACCAAGCCAACGGTTACCATGTGCTGTTCATCCTGTTGGCGAATCGCGGCGACCAGTTTCTCGGTCCATTCGCGCGCGATCTCATGTCGCGGCCGTCCGCCGGTATCCACGCTAATGAATTGCACAAAATGCTTACCGCCAAACCCGGGACCGAGCCAATCATCACGTTTCTTTCCACCGCCGACGACCGGCTCATTCATCAGGTCGTAGCAAAACACGGCTGGGCTATTGGTACACGTCTTGGCAACGGACTTCCAAAACTCAGCCTGTGCATTCCACCTCGCCTGTTCATCCAGTTCGTCATACCAAGCCGGGACGTCCTGCTTGTGGTAGCAACCCAAGCCGGTGATATCCAGATAGAGTCCAGTTTTCTCGGCAAGCTTCAACAGTCGACTGAGTTGATCCAAGGATGCCTGGTTCGCCTCCGTCGGGCTGTCCATCAACTTGCCGAACTGGAGATGAATGCGAACGACGTTGGCGCCCAGTTGTTTCATTTCTTCAAACGCCGACTCCACTAACGGCCACTGGTCGACCCAGTAGTCCTCGATCAGTGTTCCATCACCTTCATGGTCGTAGTTGAAACCGTAGGGAATGAAGCGTTTGCCGGAATCGGCGAAGACGAACTGCGTTCCATCGTCGGAGACGCGAATCGGTTGTAATTCTTCAGCGACTGCGGCCGTCATCAACGTGATGGAGAAACACGCCGCAACAAGACAAGCTCGAGTTTTCATTCGTTTAGCTCTGCATATCACGAGGCCACAAACCGCCGCATTGTACCTGAGCATCCGGGCGGACATCATCTTGTCATTTGTCCTGCTTCACCCTCCCGCGTGGAGGTCGTGCAGCTTGGATGCCGCGAATTCTTCAAAGTAGCCGTTGTGACAAAGTGAGACGTCGGAACGTACCGACAACGTGTATCGCAGGAAAACTCAGACTTGAATTGCTTTCCCCCGCCCTGACGCTCTCTCCGTTGCTGAAGCGCCTGGACTACGGAACATCCGGCGGCGGTACTCGCTTTTGCCAATCCTGTTCCAATATTTTTGCATCTGGTATTTTGGGCTCGGGCAGGTGGCCGGGACCGGGAAGCGTTGACATGGGCAGCTCCGCGACCACCATTGCCTGATCGAGTGGGTCCAGACCAAGTGCTGCTTGCATGCTCGCCACGGCCGCGAACCAGTTGCGCTGCGCGTCAACTAACTTGATTTCCGCTTCGTTGGTCTTCGTTTCCAGCAGGTTCAGATAGATCAAATCGATCTTCCCACGCTCGAACGCGAAGCGATAACGATCGAGCGTTTCGATGGCCGCGCGCAGCGACACGTCGGCCTGTTGGACGACTTGCGACGTAAGGCTCATCGCGTTGTAGGCCGTCTGCAATTCAATGGCTATCTTGTCCTGTTGCAGTCGAAGCTTCTGGTTGATCTGGGCGATTTTTGCGTTGGTGCTTTGGATCTTGCCCCGGGCCTTGCGACGCTGGATCGGCATCTCACCGATCAATCCGAGGACGAGCAGGAATTCGCCCTTGTCATCCAGCTTCGTGGCCGGATCGCCAACGTCCTGCGACGCGTCGGCGACGACATCGATTCGCGGAAGGAGTTGGTTGCGGGCGACTTGTTGTGCGAGTTGGACCTGACGCCGCTCGAGTTGCAGCACGCGCGGTTCCGGTCGGCGCGAGAGCGCGGCGGCCAGGTCCGCTTGAAAATCGATGGGCTGAAACTGGACGACCGGGAAACGATCGGGAAGCCACGCGTCGCTTGGAACCAACGGCTGCCCTTGTTCGTCGCGCAGGAACAGCGACAACTTGAACGACGTGGCCCGAAACTTTCGTTCGCTCTCAAGCGAATTAGCGCGGCGTTCGGCGATCTGTTGCTGATTGAGAATCACGTCGACTTCGGCGAACTTGCCCGCTTTGAACCCAACTTCGTACTGTTCGCCGCGTTTCTCTGCCAGGTTCAGCAACTCGCGTCGCGCCTCGAGCGTGGCACCGGCAGCGACCCAATCCCAGTAGGCGGTCGCCGCTTCACGTGACGAGTCCAAGATCGCTTGTTGGATTTGGGGTTCGGCAGCTCGCTGGGCGAGCGAGGATTGAAAGACCGCGAGCCGCTCTGGATCGATGGCGCGGCCTTGCAGCAGCGGCAGAGCAAGGCCCACCTTGAATTCGCCTCCCTTTTCGGTCTCGCGTTCCTTGTACCAGGGCTGGAAGTCGCCGCGGCCAATTCGATAGCCAGCCGAGACGTAGCCGCCCCACCATGTTCGCCGCAAGACTCCGATACGATTGCGATAATTCCGGTAGAAACCGGTTGGCTCCGAAAGGGAATCGCCAAAGATCTTGGTATCGAACGCCCCATAAGCTTCGGTCAGCTGACCGCCGGCGAGGTTGGTTTGCTGCCGAGCCCGCGCTATTTCGGGATACGATCGATACAGACTGGCCACGACATCGGCAACTGTCAAAGGGGTGTCAGCGGCGAGTACACTGCCGCCGGCAACCGAGTTGGCGGCAATGTTGTTCCCGTCCGATGACTCCAACATCTGATCGAAGGCCACCAGCGGTTGGGCTGCGCGGGCGAAGCGGTTTGGGCCGTCGAGAACTTCGTGAACGCCAAAACAGCGATGGCGATGACGAAGCATCGTGAAACACGGCCGACTACAACTTGGGAAGTTTGACTTTGCTGCCTTTGTCCTTCTCCTTGTCCGGCTCTTCGTCGGCGACAGTTGGCGGGAAACCGTTCAGTTGTCGCCATATTTCGTACCCAAGCGGAACTCGTTTCAGCAGCACCCATCCGTTGGTGCGCACACCTTGTCGTAAATATCGGTCATCCGGCCACCCGTCCTCACGTTCAAAGTGATTATCGGGGGTGACGACAATCCGGAAGTTGCCATTGCCATCATCAGTTGGGAAAACCCGGTTGACTTTGCCGCCAAAGGTGCCGATGGCCACGGAGGGCCAGCCGACGAATTGGACGGCCGGCCAGCCCGCGAACTGCAGCCGCACACGATCGCCTTCGTGGATCAACGGCATGTCGTTCCCGCTGACTTTCATCTCCACCGCCAACTCCGTCGCGTCGGGGACGATCACGAACAACCGATCCCCCTCCTTGATCGTGTCACTCCCTTCGAGTCCAAACCACTGCTGAATCAATCCCGCCCGGGGGGCACGCACTTCCAACCGGTCCAGCTCGCCCCGTTTGTTTTCCAGGTCCAGAATCTCTTTTTCGATCGTCCGCAACTTCTGAATGCTCTCTAAGACCTTTCGGTTCGCGGTCTGATTCTTGATGTCGATGTCGTGCATCTTCGATGCGATTTCTTGTTCCTTTGACAGCAATGCACTGTAGGCTTCGTCCACCGCGTTCTCAGACTTCGACACTTTGGCTTTCTGAGACTCGAAGGCTTGCTGTTTGGAGAACAGTTCTTCGCGCGAGATGATTCCTTTCGCAGCCACCTCCTCGGCAATGCGTAACTGGTTACGTTTGTCCTCCAATTCGGCCTGTAGCGATACGACTTCGTTCTTGGTTTGTTCCCACTTCTGACGCGCAGCCTGATAGTCCTGTTTCAGCGATTCGGTCAAGCTTTGACCGCTGCTTTCTTGCAGTCTCGCCTCTTGCTCTGCCACAGCGAGACCCGAGTTCGCAGCTTCCCGCTTCGATTCGATTGCCAGAATCTGAGTGTCCATTTGCGAGATACCGTCGGCCGCAAAGGGAGCTAGACGCAGCAGCAATTCATTTTTCTCGACATAGCTGCCTTCGCGCAGGCCCGGTTTGACGTAGCTGATGACTCCTTTGGCCGGACTGAGCACCGGTTGCGGCCGTTGCTGAGGGTCGAGGGCAACGACCGTGCCGATGCCGCGAGCGGTTTGTCGCCAGGGGACAAAGATCATCGCGACGATCGAAATCACCAACGCCAGAAACGTCAGCTTGCCAAACAAACGCACCAACCGGCTGGTGCGGACCAACTGCATCGCCGGAAAGTCGTCAGAAAGTTCGGATGTTTTCATGTTTGTTGCGTCCCTATACGTTTCTTACGGCAACCTGGGTATCACACAGCATCGCGACGTCTTCTCGGTTCGTGACGACGACTAACGTCCACGGTGCTTCGGCAGTGGACAATGACTGCCACACCTGATCGCGGATCTCGCTGCCAAGTTCATCCAGCAACCCATCCACAATCAACAGGCTCGGTCTGGCAGCGATCGCCCGGGCCAGCATCAACAGCACGATTTGCGGACGCGAGAGTGGATATCCGTCCGTCTGCAACATCGTTTGCAAGCCGTCGGGCAGTCGCAGCACTGTCGGTGCGAGTCCAACTTGTTCAAGCACTTCGCGGATTCGGCTCTGACCAATCGCACTGCGTCCCAAATCAACGTTCTCTTGCAGCGTTGCATGAAAGACGTCGTGTCCGCCTGCATAAGCGACCAGCCGACCGCTACTGGTCTGCGCCGCTTGCTCGGCATCAAATCCGGCGACTTGTGCCGAACCCTGCGCGGGCGATGTCAATCCCGCCAACGCGCGGGCTAATCGCGTCCGTCCCTCGACATCGTCGCCAAAGATCGCGACACGGCTGCCGGCATCGATCGTCGTCGCGGCAATCTTGCTGGACGAGGCGAGCCCTGGGAAACTCAGATCGGTCCAACTCACCTCGACAGGTCCGCTGGGCAGTTCACCAAGCTCATGCCGAGGATCGACGGGGATGTCTAACAAGTGGCCGACTTTATCGACGCCGGCCATCAAGTCGTAGAACTTCTCCAGCGACTTGCCGGCCTTGGCGAAAGCGCCCACCACGACGGTCACGACCAACTCGCTGGCGACCAGTTGTCCGAGTGTCAGCTGGCCATCAATCACCAACCACCCCCCCAGCGCCAAGACGGCGGTTGACGCGAACACCTGCAGGCCGATGGCGAAGGTGACTTGCCGAATCACGACGCGAAACTGTTTCTGTCGAGCTTGAATGTATTCGGAAACCAGACGGTTCGCGCGGTCGACCGCGAGCATTTCGCCCCCGTTGATTTTGAACACCGCCGGTGACGCAATCACATCTTGCAGCCAGTGTGCGATGTTGTACTTCATGATCGATTCGTCGATTGCCGTGCGAATGCCTCCGCGTCCCAGAAGCCAGGTGATCGAGATCATGGCGATCAGCAGGACAATGTCGAAACCAAGTAAAAATGGATGATAGAACGCCAGCAACAGCATTCCGAGCACGGTCGTCAGGACAATCGAAACTCCGTCCAGCAACAAAACCGCGGTTGCCTTTTGGATCGTCATGATGTCGAACACGCGATTGGCAAGTTCACGTGGGTATTCGCCCACCAGAGACTGCCGATTGGCACGCGGAAAGCGGTGAGCGAGATCACCGACAATGCGCACGAGCTGTCTCCGCTGGATCATTTCCACCACGACCGTTTGCAGGATCCGCATAAACCCAGCCAATCCGAGACAAGCGAACAACATCAAGCCCAACACGATCAATGGTTGCAAGTACGTCCCCCAACTGACAACATTGACCAACGATTCGACCGCCAGTGGCGTCGCCAACCCAAGAATTCCCGCCACCAAAGCGAACAAGGCGATTGTCCAAACGTCGCGGCGGTCCATGTTCAAAAGCGACAGGAATCGGCGCAGAGGAGAGACGTGATCGCTATCATGACCGCCGTGCTGGCCGTGGCCGATGTGACCGCTGGCCGCAGAGAGTGAATCGCATTCCAATTCCTTCTTCGCCACAAACAACCTGCCCTCGCTTTCTCTCTTAACCAAGAGCCGCAGATGTCTGCGGCTCAACAAGGTCCGTTCGACTTTCTTGCCAATCCGGCTGACTTCGATTTGTTTCGCCGATGTCGTCTCGAACACCCACAAGGTGCCGTCGGCGGCGGCCAACATCACCGGGTAGCCGTCCAAAATGAGATCGAACAATTCGCTCGACTTCGCCAACTCGATCTCTTTCAAAGTGATGCCGACCTGCCGGGCCCCCGCCATCAGCAGGGCCATCTCATCGACGTTGACGTCACTGACGGGAACGTCACTCAAATCAAGACTCGCCCGCTCGATCGGTAAGTTCAAACCGGCACCGATACTGAGCAACGCCTGAAACGCCCGCTCTTCACCAATTGGTGCGACCGCTTCGCTTGTCCGTTCCGATTCATTCACTGATGTCATTGCCTCGTCCTCCTTTGCTCAGCCACTCGTTCGCATTCCTGCAGCGATCCCGTTGATCGTTAGTCGGGTCAGATGCCGCCACTCGGATTCGGATTCATCTTCGACATCCCTGCCCTGTCCACGCCGCAGCAATTCGACTTGGATGAAGTTCAACGGATCGATGTAACGGTTGCGAACGCGAATCGACTCCTTCAGCCACGGCGTTCCATCCAGCAGTTCATCCTTCTCGGTCAGCGCCAGCACGGCGTCACATGACTGACGGTATTCTTCCGCGACCGTCGACGCGATCTTCGCCAACGCGGCCTGATTGCTGGCCAACTTCGCATATTGCTGCAAAATTGACAAATCCGATTTCGCCAAAGCCAGCTCGGCGTTGTCAATGCAAGCTCGAAAGAACGGCCATTGTTGATACATCTCGCGCAGTGTCTCTCGTTTTCCGGGATCCTCTGTGAGCGGCCCGATTGCCGACCCAATTCCGTACCAGGCCGGAATCAGACAACGGGATTGCGTCCAGGAGAAGACCCAGGGAATCGCCCGCAAATCGCTCAAGCTCGCTTCACCACGACGGCGCGACGGCCGTGATCCGATTGGCAGTCGCTCGATTTCCGAGATCGGCGTCACTTGCCGAAAGTAGGCGACGAAATCAACCTGCTCGATCAGCTGACGATAATTCTGATAGGAAACCTCGGAAAGTTGTTCCATCAGGGCGCTCCAATCGCGGTTGTCCGCCGCGGCTGGTTTGCCGGCAGCCAACAGCGACGACCATAACACTTGCTCCAAATGCCGGTGGGCGATCGCCGGGTCGTCGTAGCGATCGGCCAAGACTTCGCCCTGTTCGGTCAGCCGAAGCGAACCGCGAAATGTTCCTGACGGTAGTGACAAAATGCTCCGCGCGGCTGGACCGCCGCCGCGTCCCAGCGACCCGCCGCGCCCATGAAAGAAAGTCAGCTGAACCCCATGGGACGAGGCCGTGTCCGACAGGTTCTTCTGTGCTTCGTGCAACCACCAACATGCCGAGAGGTAGCCGCCATCCTTGGTGCTATCGGAATAGCCGAGCATGATGACTTGCCAATCCGATTGGCGTTTCAAGTGCTGCCGGTAAGCATCGATTGCCAACATTTCCGCCAGGATCCCGGGCCCCTGCTGCAAATCTTCGATCGTTTCAAACAAGGGTGCGATTGGCAACGCCTCGTCCTTGTCGACCGTCTTGTCTTCGGTCAGTTTCCAAAACCAAAGAACGGTCAACACGTCACTGGCCGCCCCCGTCATGCTGATCACCTGACCACCGATGGCTTGAACTCCAAACGCGTTGACCACGCGGTGCAGCAACCGGAACAGGTTCAGTGTTTCTCTGGCCAGCGGCGACAAAGATTGCTCCTGCAGCGAGACTTCTTGCCCCAAAGTTCGAACGAGTTCCCGCTGACGTGCCCGTTCGTCAAGCGTGTGAGGATCATCGCAAATGCCGGCATGCTGCAGAAGTTCCTCCACGACTTCCCGGTACTGGTGAGCGTTCTGGCGAATATCGAGTCGGGCGAGGTGGAACCCGAACGCATCGATCCGATGGAGCCAGGCTCGCACCTCGCTGGCCACCAACTCACCCGCGGTTGATTCTGCCAGACAGGCGAACAAGCGATCGACGTCCGCCCGCAACTCGAGCGGGCAAGCGTAGGCGCCGTCGATGGGCGAAGCAGCGAGTGTGATCTGTTCGGTCTGCTGCAATCGCCAATGAATGATCTCCAAGTAACGGCGACAGATTTCAAACGGCGGAATCGCAGCGATCCGCTGTTCCAAATGCGGCCACGTTTCGCACGCGGTCGTGACAGCATCCCGCAACGCATCGGAAATGTGCATTTGTCGCTGCGATAGGCTGAGCGAATCGAACAACTGGTCACAGGCGGCCAAATGAAATTTCAATGCTTCCTGGCGCAGCCAGACAAACGTTTGTTCGGTCACTTCCGCGGTCACGCCGGGGTGTCCATCACGATCGCCGCCGATCCAGGAGCCAAATGTCAAGCAAGGTTGGGAGAGACTCACTTCGCCATCAAAGTACTCAGTGACCCAACGCTGCAGCTCTCCCAGCATTTTGGGCACTTCATCCCAGAGCACGGGCTTGATCGACAATCCCCGACCGACTTCTTGCAGCACCGACGGCCGCCAGGGACGGATGAAATCGGTCTGCCACCACTTCGCCAGTTCGGCGCGCATTTGCTGCTCGGTCTGTGTCCGCTCCGCCGGCATCGATTCTCGATCGCGCCGTGTCAGCAACTCGCGCAGTCGCGTCAGCTTGTGCCGTATCGAACGTCGCTTGGCGTCGGTGGGATGGGCCGTAAAGACCAATTCGATCTTCAATCGCTCGAGCAGCCGTTGTAGTTCATTGATCGATTTGCCTGCCGCTTTCAGTTCCAGGATCGCATCCCCGATCGACTCCAGCGGCGGCTCCGGATAGGCGTCGGCAGCCCTTTCCCGCAGGACTTTCACACGCTTGCGATCCTCGACAATGTTCAACAGGTCCAGAAAGATACTGAAGGCGCGAATCACGACGTGAAGTTCCCGATTGCCGAGTCCTGCGATGATCTCTGTCATCCGCCTTTCGGCTCCCTCCTGACCTACGCGACGTGCCCAAGCAATGCGGCGAAGCTCCTCGACAGTATCAAACGTGTCGTTGCCGGCAAATTGGCGGACAATGTCGCCAAGCAACATTCCCAAAAAACCGATTTCACTTCGCATCTCGAATTGCGTGACCGGCAGCTCACGCGATTCTCTTTTCAGCGATTTCCACATCTTTCAATCCACCCAACCCAGAACATTACGGATAACACACCAACGCGGTTGTTTCGCCTCGACTGATTTACCAAGCACCCAATGGTCGTAGAACTCTTGCATCGTTCCGTCTTTTCGACGCAACGCCACCCAGTGGTCCAAGAAGTCTCGCATCCCAGCGTCGCGATTGCCAATCGCATAGAAAAGTGGCAGCGAAACTCGGCGGCCCCGCGGAATGACCACGTCAAAGTCGGGATACTGCAACGTAAACGCGGAGCCGCTTTCGGCACTGATCAATAAGCCGTCCAAGTCGTCCGACGAGCCGGAAAAGAAATCTTGATTCCTTGCCAGTTCGACGAACTCGGCTTCCGGCAACGTCTTGCGAAGCCGATCGACGAACCCGCGACTGAGATCCACAAATCCAATTCTCAGATTTGGCATGGAACGCAGGGAATCGAACGAGCGGAAGTCGCGGGCCCGAAAGTCCGGCACGACCAACGCCAAGGTCACATCCATGTACGGGTCGGTATGTTGCATCGCTTCGGATCTTTCCAAGGTGCCGACCAGTCCCGACATGACGACGTCGAAATGATCATCCGCCAGTTGCTGAACCAGGCTTTCACGATCAAACCTCACGAATTCGATGCTGACCCCCAGATCCTTGGCCAGCGCGTGCGCCATGTTGATATCAAAACCGACGAGATCTCTTTGCAGATTGAAATACGCGAACGGTAGCTTGTCTTCGTTGTAGCCAACGCGAATGACTCGGCGTCGCCGAATCCGCTCCAACAACAACTCGCCCGCCTCCAGGGGAACCGGATTGGCGCACTGCATCTCTCACTACCGTCGACTCGACTGGCTCGTCCAGCAACGTCATGTCCAGGATGACTTTTTCCTTTTTGTCGGCGAAACGGAGTGTCTGCTCGAGCCCGCGGTGGAGCAGTGCACTGATGCCAACACTGACCAACAGCGTCCAAAACAGGTACTTGGCTACGTTGGCAAAGTTCAATCGCAAGCGACCGAGAAAGACACACGTGGTCAGAATCGTAAACGTTGCCAAGTGCATCGCGCCGACCGCATCCCCAATTCGCTCACCGTAAACACCCGAAACCAGGAATAGCTGAAACATGTCGTGTGGCAGGTGCATCAGGTCCAACAAGAACGGCATCCCCAGCAACGGACCGCCGAAGTAACTGACCAGCCCCGCCGGCAGCAAGCGGGGAAAATCCGTCAAATCGAATGAATGCCCCAGAAACCAGGCGGCAAAAGGAACAAACACGATGCTCAGCAACTTGCCGGCGTGCGGAAACGTATAGGCCACGGGGTACAGAACGTCGACCGCTGGAACGGTTTCGGCTTCTTCGGCTTCAAACCGCTGCTGAAATAGCTTTTCAGTTCGTTCGATCAAGATCGGCAGGACGACGATCAGCTTGCCCGTCGCGAACGCCATCAACATCGCGTCTTTAGAGACACTCAAGACGTCCCGATATCGAAACGGCGTCAGCGCCGACACCAAGGCGGGGAGCGCCAACAAGCCAAGAAAAATCGCTCCGCTGGTGTAGATCACAAAATAGGCCTGCAGCCGGTGAACTTCGGCCATGGAAATTGTCCCAGCAGCGCTCGCTGCGATGGCAAAAACACCCAACGGAGCGAACTGGGTGACAACGACGCTGACGCGAATCAATACCTTCGCCAGAATATCCATTTGCAAAATCAAGATTTCGCGATTCGGCATGCCGGCCAAGGCGAGTCCCACGAAGATGCACAGCAAGACCACAGCCGGCACATGATTCTGTGAGAGCGATTCGAAGATGTTGGAGGGGATGAACAGGGAAACCAGGTTCATCTCCTGCGGTTCCTCGGCGGCCGCCACGCTGAAGAACGATCCCGCTTTCCACTCAGGCAGCGTGTTGGCGAGGACAAACACCGTGAGTAGGGTGATCAGCCAAAGGACGGCCAGGACGACACCCCCGATCACTCCCAATCGCCGACTCTGACGGCGCGAAAGCCGACCCAGACTGGCAACCAGGGAAACGATGATGTACGGCATGACCGTCATGCGCAGCAGACCGACGAAAATATCTCCAAAAACGGAAAGTCTTTCGCACCATTGGCCAAAGAAGACGCCGCAGCCAATCCCCAAAACGATCGACCACACAACCTGTGTCGACAGCGTTGGCCTGGTCGTGAACCATGCCCGTCGCGAAGTGGCGGCGGCATTTTCCAATCAACTGAACCTGTCTTGCGTGCATGGGAATGAATCGATCCGAATTCCGATGTTAACAACGTGAGGCACCGAAAGCTGTCGAACCAGCTTTCATTGTACATTACCGGCAACGCTCTCCTCCCACCGTCGGTTGGGCAACGCAAGCTCGTCGACGGCGACGTTGAATGATCGCCTCGCTCACGCCTTTTGATTTTGCGCAAATGGGGCCGGGATAATACTTTTGGTTCTGTAAAACCCGTTCTTAGTCCGTCAGCGGATCGAATGTTTGATTCACAAAGTCGAAAAGCAGAAAAGACCCGCTCTCGGCGATGTAGAACAAACAATGCAACTGCAAACGACCTTGAGTGAGCCCCTCACGCACTTCACGAAGTCCGCACAAGCGGGAAATCTGCTGGGCATAATGATCTTTCGATCTCTGGATCTGTGCTTGAACACGCTCCACGCGGTCGAGCAATCGGTCGCCGCTTGACTGTTTGCAGCCAGGCAAGGGAAGGACGCCGAGTCCGTCGCCCGCGGGGCTGGCTCGTTCATCGTGTGGCATCGCTTGCGAGTGACCCACGACCAACAAGTGCTGAAGGTTTGCGTTGCTGACCGACCAGGCGATGGCCTGGGATAGCGAATCGGCATCGAAGTCCCAGGCCGATTGCGGGGCCTGCAACACTGCGGCGGAATTCCGGTTGACGACTTCCATCACCCGGCGAACCATCGCAGGTGCGTTGTGGGCGATCACCAGCCATTCCAGGGACGGTCGTTTTCCGACAAACCGCTGCCGTAAATCCGCCAGATGCGGGCCAACGGTGGTTGTCTGCGGAGCTGTCGTGAAGGGGGTCATCGTTGACATGGTGGCGTTCTCCGATCGATCGTGTTTCAAGAGGTTGGATTTAAGAACAAGTTTGGAACTGTGAGCCGTAGGCGCTAGCCGCGGGCCTCTTTCCTCAACATTTCGCGCTTCCAGCCCGCGGCTAGCGCCGTCGGCTCACGAGATGCCTATTCGACAATTTTGCAATACGTTCGAATAGCAGCCTGTATGTGAGCAATCCATCGCGACGAAAGCCGGTGCAAGCCGTCACACCGAGCTTTGGCTCAACATACAGGCTGCAGTGACTGATTCATGGACGTGTCGACTTGTTGCCAACTTCCATCCGCTGCGTACCGATACGCGTCGCCCTGGTCGATGGCAATCAAGTGCAACCAGCCGCCGGTCACCAAGTTGGCGACGACTTGGTGCTTTTCGATCACGCGATCGATCGAGTCGCGCGGTGCCGCGATGACCGCTTGCAATCGCATCGGCAAGTGCTGGTAGTGGTCACCGGTGTGCAAGGACTGCCAAGGCAAACCGGTCATCAAATCACCGCCGTTGCCCGACAGGATTCCGAAGCCACCGACAACATTGTGAACTGTCTTGTTACCGCTACCGAAATGATCGTCGTCCACCGTCGATGCGTAGTATTGCATGTTGATCCAATGTGCAACAATCATCGGCGCCGTCATGATCGTTTCCAACACTTCGCCGTTCGGATCGCTGCGATGATCGTAGCTGTGCAAGAACGATCGACCGTCAAGATGGACGTTTCGGGTCATCGATCGCGGCGCGACGATGAACGCCGCGTTGCCTGCCAACCCCCATTCCGGTCTGACTTCCGACCAATCGCGGGCGCGTCGCAGCAAGTCGCTGGTGGTTTTGCTGGCGACGATCGGCATTCGTTCTCGCCTCGTACGTTGGCTGGCGAACTTTGAACAGTTGACCAGTTCGCGAAATTCGCCTCGATGCGACTCCGGAATGTCGGCGAGATCGAAGTACTCGATCTGATCCGTGGTCGTATGGTGCAAGCCGGCCAGGAAGTACGTGTCCGCGGGGATTTCGATTCCACGTTCGGCCAGGCCCTGGCGGATGTATGTCTGATTCAGCAACATCGCGGCAAATCGCGCATTCGGTTCGCCCGAGTGTCCGCCACAAGCGCCACAGTCCAAGCCGGCTGAGAGCGGATTGTTCTCTGTTTGGCTGGCGTGACCGCAAAACACCACCAATGGCGCGAAGTCCTTGGTTAAACCGAGGTTCTTTAACATCGATTCGGCCAGTTCAATTTGGCGTGTCGTTGTGATGCCCTGATGATTCAAACCGCGCAAAGTCGGTCCCAAATGCAGGCAGTCTTGCCCGGATAATCCGTCGAACTGCGGACTTCTCTGTTGGCCAAACCCGGCTAATCGCCCGGCCAGTTTCAGTCCGTACCACAAGCCGGTCGTCTCGACGAACGAAAAGCAACCGATCGATGACGTCTGGAACCGCTTGATCAGGTTCCGCCAAGTTCGTGCCGTGGTTCGATCGGCGATCGCCTTTGCCTCGCGCGGCGACTCCGTGTCTTGAAGCCCCTCGTGCAATTGAAACTGTGGCTTCAGCAGCACGGGCACATGGCTGTTGCCCTGACGATCGCCCAACGGAACGAATTCCAGTGGCATGCCGAAGAAGCCGGCGAATCCAAAGGTTTCGATTTCCGGCGTCATCGCTTCCAGATGTCGACGATATCGCTCGGAGCGAACGTCGATACAGAACACGACTTGCGCAAGGTTGCGCTTGGACGCAGTCGGAATACCAACGGAGAGCGAAGCAAGCAATTGATTTCGGTAACTGATCTCGCTCGCTCGCAACAGCGTGTATCGCAAGAGCGAATCGTCACCGGCTTCGCTCGTTGGCGATTGGAAAACGGCTGCTTCTGTGTGATTGAAGGAACTCCACTGCACGCTGAACGCGAACGCTTCGCACAAGGCCGCATCATAGGCAAGTCGGACCGCCAGCAGTCCGACCAGATCGTTGCCGAGGGCGCTCTCGCCCTGAGTGTCCTTGTACTTGGCCCAAGCACTCCAGCCAGGAATCGTGAACGCTTGGCACAACAGGAAAGCTTCCCAAAGCTGCTGCGGAACACCCAGCAGATTCAGGCAATGCAGGATCGCCGCCTCCGCGGTGTGGGGCAAGCGGGCGACGAAGCGGCGAAAACCGCTCATCCCCAAGGCCTCGATGTTGCGGTCATGAACGCTGGCCGATCGCCAGGCCTGGTACAGTGGCAGCTGCTTCCATGGACTCGACCATTCCGCTTCGCCCTCGTCATAGTGAGCCGCGCAGAGCTTCGAAACCTCATCACGAATCGCCTCGGTCCAGTTGACATCCGAATGCCGATCGTATGTCTCCGATAGGGATCGGAGGCGACGATTGCTGTTACTGTTTGAGCTGATGACTTCGGTGGCTCCAGGCGAAACGGTCGTCTGCTTCAGCTGTTGCTCGATAGCCTGTGCCGACATCGGCCGCGGAGTCCCAATCCCGATCGACTGCAATTCTCCGATGGCTGCTTCGATATCCGCCGCTCCGAAGCGGCCGAGTTGATACTGGTGGGCATAGTGCTCCAGTGGCATCAGCGTTTCGCAATCGGAGAACACCTTCAAAAACGCCCTCGCATCCAGAAAGGGACGAGCCGAAATCCCGGAATACGGATTCACAGCCACGTAGTCCTTCAGCGGCCAAACCGGCACGATGACTTCGGAAACGCTTTTGAGCAGCTCATCGAATTGTCGCACCACGTGCGGATGCTCGTATGGCGGCGGCAGGAATTCGCTGGGGCTAACGGCTGGAAGCGGTGAGGTTTGGAGCTGAGTCATAAAGCAAAAATTCCATTTGAGGGAGAAAGGTCGGTTTGGTCACAACACAAACGAACTAGCTGGACGCGAGTTTTCCGAACACACGTCGCAGCAGGTTTTCCAAGTAGAAGCCGTTCGCGACATGCACGTAGAACGCGTGCATCCAGGGCGGGCGATTCGCCGCGGGCAGCGTTGCTTGCAGCACGAAGACGGCTCCGAAACCGCAACTGACGATCGCCGCCACGAGCCATGCCAGGGCCGGGGCAGTACCCATCGGCAGGCTCGCAGCGACGATTCCATCAACCACGACGAAGCTGAGTACGTAAGCCAGACAGAGCAGCGAAGCGGTCAACAGCGATCCGACGGCCAGCTGGTGATTTCCTGTCTTCAAAACCTGTCCGATCCAACTGGTCAGCGCCAGACAGAGAATCCCGCCCAGCAGCACACCACCAGGCTTGGCACTGGGATCAACACCAAACAGCATGAGCGCGACGCAGTAAAAGGCGACCATGATCGTACCGACCATTGCCAGCTTTGTGATCGAAATCGATTGGTCGGCCGGCAGCGCCCCGACGTGGCGGCGCGGTGCGTCAGCACACTGCCGCTGCCAAGAAACGCATGAGCTTTGTAAAGCGAGTGCGCGAGGATGTGCAGCATCGCCGCTGAAAAGGCACCCAACCCGCATTGCAGCATCATGAACCCCATTTGTGCGATCGTTGAATACGCCAAAGATTTTTTGACACTGGTTTGCGTGACCATCACCAACGCTGCAAAACAGGCCGTCCAATGCGCCGATCATCGCTAACACCGCTAAGGCTGACGGCGTTGTCGAAACCAAGGGACTTGTTCGAATGATCAAGTAACCGCCCGCATTGACAATGCCCGCGTGCATCAAGGCGGACACCGGTGTCGGCGTTTCCATCGTTTGCGGCAGCCAAGTATGGAACGGGAATTGAGCGGATTTGGTGATGGCACCGACAACCAGCAGAAAACTGGCGGCGCTGATCGCCGGAGTCACGGCAAAAGCGGGAGAGCGGATCGCAGCAAACAGTTCCGCAAACTCGGTTGTCTGAAACTCCGAATAGACCAAGACCAACGCAGCGAGCAAAGCAGCATCCCCGATTCGGCTTATCGTGAACTTGGTCCAGGCAGCTCGTTGGGCCGCCGGTCGATGCCCGTAATGCAACAGCAAGTGGTGCAACCCCAGGCTGGTCAGCACCCAGGCGGCGATGAACATCAGCAAGTTTCCGGAAACAACCATCAGCGAGACCGCACCGATCGTGAACCCGGTCCAACGAAAGTACGCTCCCTGATTCGGCTCGCCGTCCAGGTAGCGAATCGAATAGTTGCTGATCACCAAGCCGACAAAACTGACCAAGGCCAGCATCAGTGCGGAAATCCCGTCGTAATAAATGCTGACCGAGAACAGCGGCTCAGCGGTTCCCGTGATCACGTTGCCGCTGATGACGCCGATTGATCCGGTCGCGAAAGCGATTGCCAGCGTCACGGCGACAATCGACTGGAGCCCTGCCAGCGCGGTCACACAGAGGCAGGCCAGATCTCGATGTCGGTTGGCCCAGCGGGAACTGACGAGCCCGCAAGCAAGCAAACAGGCCGGCAGGGCCAGGAGTACAAGAGTCAACAGGTCGTCCACAGCAGCACCTCCGATTCCGGGTTGATTTGTTTCGCGAATACTAAACCACGATATTAATGTCGTCAATTATATTTCGTGAAAACTATGCCGCTTTCGTGAGCGAATTATCGCCGAATCAGTCAAAACCACGCAAAAACCTGCTTTTTTTGAATGCGAATTTATTCACGAATTTGTTTTCGTATGATTGTGCTACACTTGTCCGAGCCGCGAACAGGGTTTGAATCAGCGAGCGGCACCTGGGGCTGCGATTGACTCGTTGGAGCTCGCCAATGAGACCCCAGGCTGTCTGCTGTCGCTGCTCCGCAGCGAAATCCCCTTCATTCAAAAACAACTCAGATGCGAAGAGACCAATGCCCAGAGGGACCGTAGGAACTCTTGCCGATGACATTCTGGGCCGACAAAATGCGATGAAGGCGAGGAACGGCGAATGAGCAAATCCGTGGCTGCAAGAAAGAAGACGAAGCAAACGATCGATTCACCGTCGGCTGCCAAAGGCGGCGCTGGGAATCCGGAAGCCCCGAAAGCGAGTTGGACATTTCTGACCAACCATGCTCACGTGCTGATTGTGCTGCGCGCCAATCCGGAGTTGGTCTTACGCGAGGTCGCCATCCGCGTGGGGATTACCGAACGGGCCGTGCAGCGGATTGTCCAAGACTTAGAGGAGCAGGGCTTCATCCGCCGCGAACGGGTCGGCCGTCGGAACCGTTACGAGGTGTTGACCGATCAGCCACTGCGACACCCCATCGAAGCTCACCGAAACATCGGCGATCTGCTGACGTTGATCAACGGGTAAGTTTTGCAGACGGTGGCTAGCGCCTCGTTGTTATACACACAGTACGGAGGTTGTTTTTGGCCCTGAAAGGGCATCACAATTCAGCCCAGGGCAGAGCGCAGCGCAGCCCTGGGTAGGGAACCAACAACGATCCTTGAGCCCTGAAAGGGCGAGACAACGGCGGGCGGACGCGCACTCGTGGTTGTTTCGCCCTTTCAGGGCTGGCGATCACGTGGCGTTGTGAACCCAGGGCGGCGCTGCGCTCTGCCCTGGGCTACGTTGTTTCGCCCTTTCAGGGCAAATGCAGTTGGTACGACTTGTGTATAACAACGTGGACTGGCATCTGACCCCTTTCCGGATGCCCTTCTTGATTCACCGAAGAAACCACCTAACCGAGGCGCGTGTGGCTGGGGGCATTTTTATCTCTTATCGCCGCGATGACAGCCTCGCCGAGGCGAGGCAGATCCGCTTCGCGACCTACGGCTACTATCTTGGACCGCTTCGCGGTCGAATAGCGACAAATGAATGTTCGCACGCAAGAAGATGTGGGTAATGACAAGGCATCCTGCCGTGCCAGCATTTCCTTTCCGGCACGGCAGGATGCCGCGCCTACGCGAAGAAATATCCTTAACGGCGTTGCCCCTCATCCCCAACCCTTCTCGCGCAGAGCCGGGGGAGATGGGAGCCAGCATCGTCAACGGGGCGTCCAGCTGGGCGTTTGACACCACACGCGGGGCGAAAGAGCGAACGCCCTCGCCGTTTTCCCCCTGTCGCTTCTTGACGCAAACGCTTCTGAAAGCAACTTAGCAACGTGCGATTAGTTAGTGTCGTGGATCGCTCCGCGATCCCACGTTGGATCGGCGGAGCGATCCACGGACACTTATTTACCGCTCGTTGCTTAGAGCCGAAACATAAAACGACTCGGTGATTCTCTCCGACTAAGTTCAACGTTGGCTGGGACGACTGGCAGGTCGGCAATCTCACGATCGTCGGTCAATTCGGTTCCCAAGGGGATCAACTTCGTGGCCGCGTCGGCTTGGCCGGGGCGAGACAGCGGGAACTTGAGGACGTGACCGCTGCCACGCTTGCGAAGGGATTGCGAGTAAGACTTGTCGTAGTATTCCAGCACGCAAGCTGCAACCGTCCTCATGTCTCCACGCTCCATGGCGTTCAGCGCCGCCTGGAGACGGGCACCACCGAGACGTTTGCTGATTCTTTGAATCGCCGATGACAATTGATCTGCAGGGAAATCGCCGTATTCCCGGACCAGGAAATCGACTCGTCGCTCTCGGTCGACTTCGACGAAGATCATCGGCGCATCGCTCATTTGATCCCACACCGACTGTGGAATCTGGACTCTGCCGATCGACCTGCTTTCACCTTCGATCCAGACCGGGCGCGTGGGATCGAGAGTTCGCCACTGAAGAAACAGAAGATTCTCGAATTGCTCGACGGTCGGTTGAGTCGGTTGCCCGATTCCCCCGAAGGCGGACCCGCGGTGGTTCGCCAATCCTTCCAGATCGATCACTTGCTGGCCCTGGTCTCGCAGAGCCCCCAGCAACTCCGTTTTGCCTGCGCCGGTGTGTCCGGCCAGCACGACCACGCGGCGCGGCTGTGCAAAACATTGATGCGCCGCACGTCGAAACGATTTGTAGCCTCCGCATCAGTACTTGCGGCTTCAATCCGCAGTCCTGGCACAGCCACGCGAAGCCTTCGCTGCGCATCCCGCCGCGCCAACAGTGAACGGCAAACGCCGCATCCGACGCGATCGCCTGTGACCGATGCGACCAGCCGCTCGACTTTGGCCCCGGCGATTTCCAATCCTCGATTGACCGCCGGCCGACTTCCGACCTGTTTGTAAAGTGTCCCGATCTCCGCGCGCTGCGCGTCGTCAAAGAGCGGAACATTACTGGCACCAGGAATATGACCGTGGCTGAACTCGCCAGGCGAACGAACGTCGATGACCGGCAATCCGTCGGTACGAAGAAGCGTGTCGACGTCGATGATTTCCACTGCGTGCAACCCACACCAGACGTGTTGTCTTTCGAGGGGTTACTATAAACGAGTTCGCTGCGGTGTGTCAGAGCAGTCCAAGCTCGTTTCCGTCGGTGCGCTGCGCGACCGACGGCTAATGTCTGCGATCCCTTCGGGATCCAAGCGTCGCAACGACCGCGAAGCGGTCGCAGACATTAGCCGGGGGTAAGCGCAGCGCCACCCCCGGATCGCGAGCACGCACGTTCCAACGACCGCGAAGCGGTCGCAGATCATTCCAGGTACTTTGGGTCGTATTCGACGGGAGCCTGCTCCAACATCAAAACCAACTCCACTCGAAAAGATCGCGTCCGATGATGCTCAGCCTGATTAGCGCAGCGATCAGGATGCACGGCCAGCGATGCTGCGACGGGTGCATATCGCTGTTTACCAGCGACAACAAAAAGTAGCCGTCACGCTCCGCCGTGACGATGCCCGACCGAGTGGCGAACCATCAGATTTTTTTGTGTCGAACAGATCGCTTGGTCGCGGTCCAGCTACGATCCACCGTGATTTCCTTGGAAAACGGTTCGGTCGGGCTTACATCTCGACGGAGCGAGATGGCTACTTTGCGATCCCTTCGGGATCCAAGCGGCGCAACGACCGCGAAGTGGTCGCAGATCATTCCAGGTACTTTGGGTCATCTTCGACGCGGTCTGCTCCAGATGGAATTGCGACTCCAGTTGCGAAACTCGGTGGAAGGACTCTCACGCCAGGAATCCGGCAGTGGCTTGAATTCGCTTTTCTCACCATCTTCCGAGTCAAGCTTTCGTCCTTCGCGCTTGCTGACCTGCGAATCGTAACGCGCATTTTCAAACGTCTCGCTAACTTCCCAAGGCTGTCCATCGGCCGAAAACGCCAATCGATAGCGAGTGACCGGCTCGACAGACCGCCTGCTCGGTAGCTGCAAGACGGCAACAACCAGGACCGTCGTTACCAAAATCACGCTCGCCAACAATAATCCAATCGAACGGGACCATGACATCGATTCCCGCGACGAAGCAGGCGGTAAAGCCGACTGGTGGATAAACGCGTGCCGGGCAGCGCAGGTGAGCAAAACGTACAGCAATACCAACAGGGCGATGCCAAGACAAAGGCCATGGCTTCGGATTCCTGGATGATCAAGCAGGCCGTTATGACACCGGCGATCCCCAGCACCAACGGGAACCATCGCGTGCCAATCCATCGTGCACTTCGATGCGCCATCCACATCGCCGCGGGGTGCAGTCCAAAGATGATCAGCGTCGCAATCATCAGCGGAGCAAGCTGTTGCCAGGCGGTCGGAAGTTGTTCAATACCTTTCGCTTGCAAGTAGATCGCGGTCAAGATCAAGGGCGGCAACAAACAGGCGAGATAGCCGACGAACCCAGCCAGCAGTTTGGCCCAAAAGATGCCGGCGGTCGCGATCGGTCGGTGTAACAGGTATCCGCGCGCATCGATGCGGGCATCAAACATCGTTTGCAACAGCCCCAAAGCAATCGCGATCACAGGCGCAACCGATTCCGACCGTTGAGACGTAGGTCCGTTCGATACCTTGGACGTCGTGCAACTGGCGTGGCGACGCGTGCCAGAACAAAGCGGCTAGCAAAAGCATCCCAATCGGCGACCAACGCAGCACATCACGAAGTTCTTTTCGGAAAATAGCATTCATTGGACAGCTCCCGCACGGTCATGATTCAGAAAAGATCCTTCGCGCCGCTCGCGCGAGGAAGGCAAGGACTCGATCGGTGAAAGTCAGGTCAACCGCTTCGATCGATGACGCGCCCAGTCGCTCCAGAGCCGCTGTTGTTTCCGCATCCGCGTCGGCAATCGACAGTTGCCAGCGCTCGCCAAGCCGACGTGCTTCGATCAGCCCTGGGATCGCTGCCAGCTGCTGTGGATCGACAACCTCAGCAAAAATGTCAAAACCACTGACGCGGTGGTGAAAATCCTCCATCGTCGTGTCGACTTTCAGCCGCCCGTCCACCAACACCATCACACGGTCGGCCACCCTTTCGACGTCGTCCAACAAGTGAGTACTCAGCAACACGGTCCGTTTCCCGTCACCCGCGAACTCGATCAGTGTCTCGTTCAACGCACGACGGCTGACCGGATCCAAGCCCAAGGCGGGATCGTCCAACACCAGCAACTCGGGGTCGGGAGCCAAAACCAGGGCCAGCGCCACACCCGCGCCTGTCCCCGACTGATTTCTCCGATTCGCGATGAGCCGGAAACGCCGAAGTGACTGATGATCTCGTCGAACATGCGGTCGTCCCAATGCGAGTGCCCCGCACGTTGGAATTGCGAGCATTCGCGGATTCGCATTGACGAGTAAATATAGTGGCCTTCGACCATGTATCCGATCCGCATTCGCGTTTCCGGCGACATCACCGTGGTGTCCTGGCCGAAAACCTGGCAGCGCCCGACGCGTCGGACGCAGCAAGCCCATGATGATGCGCAGGGTTGTCGTTTTGCCCGCCCCGTTCAGCCCCAGCAACGCGGTGACCTGGCCCGGCGGCACACGCATGTCCAAGTCACGGACGACCGCGCGATCAGCAAAGTATCGGGTCAGTCGAGCAACTTCGATGACGGGATCCAGCATGGTTGGTGACTCTCTGGAAAGGAAACACAAAAACCTTACGCCTTGGAACGCATCCGTTGCAAACGTTTGTCCACTTCCTGCACAATCTGCTCGCTGTCAAATCCCAACGTGAGTGCCTCGGCAAGAAACGGATCCATCACTTCTTGCAAACGCCGCTGACGTTCCTTCCGCGTGTAGATGTCGCGGCGCTGGGCGACGAAATAGCCGCGTCCTTGCTGGCTTTCCAAGACACCGTCGCGAACCAAGGCCGCGTAGGCCTTGGCGATCGTGTTTGGATTGACGACCAGTTCCGTGGCCAATGCCCGGACACTCGGCAGCGCCGCACCGACGGCCAGGCTGCCCGTGGCGACGGCCTGGCGAACCTGGTCCACCACCTGCCGATAGATCGGTAAGCTGCTGCCGGTGGTGATTTGAAGTCGAAGCATGGCAACCTCGCTGCGGCGCAAGCGGATCAACGCTGCGCGTGCCGTCTGTACTGCGGAACGTAGTACAGTAAGCACACTGGCGGTGGCTGTCAAGTGGCGTTGCTACCATCGGAGTGACATAACCACGAAGTGGTTCAAGAAATTAGCCGGGGGTCAGAATGGTGAGCATCCAGCGAACCAGACGCCACCCCCGGAATCTGAAACGTTTTGTGCAACTGTTCCGGGGGTATGACAAACTTCGCTACGGCTCGTCTGTTGAACCCCCGGCTAAGTTCTGTGACCACGCTGTGGTCGTTTCTTGTCTAGCTGGTATCCAAGGCTCGACGGCGTCGCTCGCATGACGTGCCTCCGGAAATCAGAAAAGCGCTACGACGGGCTCAGACAAGACCGGTCTTGGGAGACCTTCGGTCGCGATGGCGGCGAGGTCGGAGACCTGCGCCGAGCGGCGTGATGGGTAAGATCGGTCTTGGGAGACCTTCGGTCGCAGTGGCGGCGAGGTCGGAGACCTACGCCGAGCGCGGCGAGGCGATGGCGGCGAGGTCGGAGACCTGCGCCGATGCGAGGTCGCGATGGCGGCGAGGTCGGAGACCTGCGCCGAGCGCGAGCGAGGTCGCAGTGGCGGCGAGGTCGGAGACCTGCGCCGGCGCGATGGGTAAGATCGGTCTTGGGAGACCTTCGGTCGCAGTGGCGGCGAGGTCGGAGACCTACGCCGAGCGCGAGGTCGGAGACCTCGCCGAGCGCGAGATGGCGGCGAGGTCGGAGACCTGCGCCGAGCGCAGCGCAGACCGGCGTTGAGCGCGCGAACGCGTGATGGCGAACTACTTTCGTTCCTTTGCCGTTAACGCCTCATATCCCGTGATCAGGTCGAGCGTTTCTTCGGTGATCGCGGTTTGCCGATGCTGATTGAAATCCATGGTCAGCTCTGTCAGCTTTTCTTCGACGTTCTTTTCCGCCGCTTGCATCGCCGCGATCCGACTCGCGTTCTCGCTGGCCAACGACTCGGCACACGATCGATAAAGCGACACGAACAGGTATTGCCGGATCAGTGCACGAAACAAGGCGTCTCGCTGCATCGTGAACACGGGCAGCGTTCGGAAATTCGGTTCGCCAGGTCTTGCCCTCGCCAGTGTCTTGAGATCGGGGGGAAGCAATCGAAAGTGGCGCGGGGCGAACGTCGAGGGCGAAAGTCGGCGATTGTAGAACACGTAGACTCGCGCGAAGTTGCGATCGGTTTGCCAACGTTCCAGTTGCGGCAAGAGCTGCTGTACCAACGGCGTGATTCCGGCAAGGGAACCAGGCAGATCGGCAGCTGAATCGATTGGCAACTGCGACATCGGAAAGCCGCGAGTGGATTCTGGCGCCCAGTGCGAGAATCGACCAGTCACTGTAGGAACCGGATCGGCTGCGGATGTAGTCGAGCGTATAGTCGGCGATCTGTTCGTTGAATTGCCCACACATGCCTTGATCGGAACCGAACACAATCGCTCCGAATTCGTTCGATCGTTGCGGAGAGCGAA
This sequence comes from Pirellulaceae bacterium, assembly GCA_963714715.1. Lineage (GTDB taxonomy): Bacteria > Planctomycetota > Planctomycetia > Pirellulales > Pirellulaceae > JBFJVZ01. The sequence continues at coordinate 34,708 of CAVQPV010000006.1, forward strand.
TTTCGGCTGCGTGGTCGCGAAACAGGATTTGAAAGCCGAGCCGAAGTGTGCGGTTGAAATCAGCCAGCGAAGCAACCGCTGCCTCGTATTGGCGGATGTTGACGGCAGCCAGCGTCTTCATCGTCCGCACAACCGCCTGCATTTCCGTTGCCACGGTGATCCGTCTGCGGAAGGACTCAAGTGTTTCCATCGGTCGATTTCTCCACCCACGGCTTGACCGCCTCCAGCGCAAGGCAGCGAACTTCTTCCCGTTGCTCGCTCGTCAAAGTTTGGCCATCAAGCATCTGGTCGCACAACTCCGGTAATTCGCCAACGACGGTGTCTCGCACGGCTTTCGCAGCCTCGTTGATTTGATCGATCTGCAGAGGATCGAAGACGCCGCCGGTCACCGCAATCAGTTCGGCAAGCTGTGCTGGTACGGTCATCGTCTCGTGTACCGATTGCATCAAGGTCGCGCGAACTCGTTGGCCGCGATCGAGTGCCTTGCGAGTTTCTTCGTCCAGTTGGCTGGTGAAACTGCGCGAACCGTTCCAGTTCCTCGAATTGTGAATAGGACAGACCGCAGTCGACCTGAAACGGTTCGATAGGCTGGCAATTGAGTTTTGCCGCCCACGCGCGAAACGGAACGACCAACGTCCACGGCCGGTAAGACACCTTTGCGAAACAGATCCGGAGAGAGGTAAATTTGGCCGTCCGTGATCGAAATCAGATTCGTGGGGATGTAGGCCGAGACGTTTTGCGCCTCGGTTTCCGCGATCGGCAGGGCCGTGAGCGAACCGCCGCCCAAGTCATCGCAGAGATGAGTGGAGCGTTCCAGCAACCGCGAATGGACATAAAAAATGTCACCCGGAAACGCTTCTCGCCCCGGCGGCCGCCGCAGCAGCAACGATAATTCGCGATAGGCACGAGCGTGCGCGGTGAGATCGTCATAAACCACCAAGACATCTCGGCCTTGTTCCATAAAGAACTCGCCAACCGTCGTCGCGGCGTAGGGCGCGATGTATTGAATCCCAGGCGGCGCGTTTGCTTCGGCTACGACAATCACACAATAATCCAGCGCGACCTGCTGGCGGAGCGTTTCCACGACGCGAGCCACCGAGGTGCTGCGCTGTCCGATCGCGCAATCGATGCACACGACCTCTTGATCACGTTGATTCAAAATCGTGTCGACCGCGATCGCCGTCTTTCCCGTCTGCCGGTCGCCGAGAATCAATTCTCGCTGACCTCGTCCAATCGGAATCAGCGCATCAATCACTTTGAGTCCCGTTTGCAGCGGGATTGTCACGGGCGCACGATCCATGATCGGCGGTGCTTCGCGATCAACCGTTCGTCGGCCTTCAGCAGCGATCGCACCGCGACGGTCCAGATGACGTCCGACCGGGTCGATCACGCGTCCCAGAACTTCAGGACCAACGGGAACCTCAAAGACTCGGTGCGTGCGTCGCACTTCGGTGCCGGCGTGGAGGCCTTCGGTGGAATCCAGAAGCACACAGCCGACTTCGTCTTGCAACAGATTGAAGGCGAGGCCGAATTTATTGCCGGCCAGCTGAAGCAATTCGTCAGCGCGGACATTCGGAAGGCCGTTGATCCGCGCGACCCCTTGACCGATCTCGGTGACGGTTCCCACCTCTTGGACCCGCAGCTGACCTTGTTGCCGATCGACGATTTCGTCAAGCAGCCGAAAGCCGTCGTCGTAAATTTGTTTCAGGTGAATGTTGCGCTCGAACATATATCATTGTCCCTCTGGGCATTGGTCTCTAGACAAAATTCCAGACGTGGCCGACGAGAACCAGCGAGTGAATTCACATTCGTAAACCCCTGTAGCACTGAAACTCATTGGCGGTGCGATCACTGCGCGGGAGGGTGAAGCAATTCAGGTTTAGAGGACTTGATCGCGCTCTCGAATTCGAGATCAATCAGATCCAAATAATCGTTGAAACTCCAGGAAATCTGCTGTCCGCCCACACGAATCTCGATCCCGCACATGAGTTCATCCGTGCGTCGGAAAACCAGTTCCGATTTCGCACCCAACTTCTCGCGGAGAACCTCGCCAATGCTCGCTTCCGCACTTTGCGATAGAGGAAACGCACTCGTCACCACGATCTGGTTGTCGTCTTGCAGCAGAGCGTCGCGCAGTTCGGTTTGCTGTTCGGGCGTCAACTGCGACAGCCGCCGATGAAGCATGTTGACGACTTGGTCGTGCAAGTCGCGGTCCGCAAAATCCTCCAAGGCTCGACGGGCGATTTGCACGGCGCGAACGCCCGTGTCGCGGCGTATTTCCTGAGCCAACGAGGTTTGTTCTCGCTCCAGCGCCTCGTACCAGGCCGAGCGGCTATGCTCGACCGCAGCTCGCGCCTCGCCCAATAGTTCTTTTTGGCGTTGTTTGACGGCTTCCTGGACTTCGGCCATCAACTCTTCCTGCCGGTGATCCAGCGAGCGGTTCTTTTCCTGGTACAACGCCGCCTGAGTTTCCGCTTCTCGCTGCTGTTTGTCGGCGGCCGCCATGCGCTCTGCGATGGCCGCTTCTCTGCGGTCCATCGCATTGATGATGGGGCCATACAGAAACTTGCGCAACAACCAGACCAAGATCAGGAAGTTGACGATTTGTGCACCGAACGTGAACCAATCAATGCCCATTTATTCACTGACCAATAAAGTGATTCCAAAACGGATTCGCGAAAATCAAGATCATCGAGACCACGAAACAGTAGATCGCCGTCGATTCGACCATCGCCAGACCGACGAACAAGGTTCGCGTGATCGTGTTGGATTCGTCGGGTTGCTGTGCAATGGCACTCAAGGCCTGCGCCAAAGCACGTCCTTCTCCGATTGCCGGGCCGATCGATCCGATCGCGATCGTCAGTCCGGCACTCAGGATCGAGGCAAATGCGACGAGTGCGTCGTCGGTCATGATGGTTCTCCGTTGAAGGCGGGATTGTTTTCGACTTTGGTTGCTTGGTCGTCTGTCGGATCGCGGCCGGAATGATGAACCTGAGTCGCCGAGGCGATGTACACCATTGCCAGAATTGCAAAGATGTAAGCTTGGATCATGCCGGTCAACAGTCCCAGAATTCCGATCACAATCGGGACGAAAAGCGGCACAAACCCAATCAAGATTGCCACGATCACGGTCCCGCTCATCATGTTTCCATACAGCCGGACCGCTAAGGCAAGCGTGCGTGACAACTCGCCAATCACGTTGAACGGCAGCATGAAGATGCTGGGGCGAAGGTAGTTACGCAAATACTCGGCCAATCCACGATTAGCGATTCCAAACAGGGGCACGGCGACGAACACGCACGCGGCCAGAGCCGCCGTCGTCGATAATGATGCCGTGGGCGGCTGGTAGATGGCACTGGGAATGATGATCAACAGGTTGGACATGGCGATGAACAAAAACAGCGTTCCCACAAACGGCAGGTATTGTCCTGGTTCTTGACCGCTGACGTCACGGATCTGTTTCCGCATCCCGTCGACCAGGACTTCCAACAGGTTCTGCCAACGCGAGATCGAGGTCCCAGAGGTCAAACGTCGGGTGACCAACCATGAACCGACCGCCAAAATCGCCATCACGACCCACGTGTAAACGATCGTGGCGTTCAAGCGGACGAATCCGTGATTCCAAAAAACGATCTCGTCAGGATTGAATTCCATCAGGTCTGCCCTTTGCTTGGAGTGCCCAGGGACGGTTTCAATCGGGCAATCAGCATGAAGCGGGCGATCAGGAAGCCGATCATGAATGCCAGGATCGCCTGCAAACGACCTGAACTGACCAGCCACAGACCACCGAGAACAAGGGCGGTGCGAGCCAGCCAACTGGCCAACAGCACCGTTCCCGGATTCCTTGAATGGACGACGTGACGAACGGTCATCCAGAGCCCGCCGAAATACACCAGCCCCAGTACGAGTCCGGCAGCGAGTGGCAATGCCGCGAGCAGAATCAGTTCGTTCATGGGTTCGCCAGAGATTGAAGTGTCGATGTCATTTTTTGTGCTCGTCGTGGGTGACGTCATGGCTTTCACGCTGGATCCAATGCCACGCATTCAGGCAGCCGACCGCAACGCCAAGGACCATCAGCATCAACGTCCAGGAATGATCTCCCGGCCAGCGTTTGTCGATCCAAACGCCCACGGCGATGCCGATCAGCGATGGCACGGCGACCGACCAACCGATCAAGCCGAACATTCCCAAGCCGAACCAAACGCTGCGATCCTGTTCCCGTCTCGCACGCATCTTTCGTTCCGCTCGCGTCTGGACTTCACGCTCGAGCGAGTCTTCGGCGTCATGGCGCGGTTCATCCAGTGGGTTGGTCATAGCGGCGCCTGTTCGAGTTCCAGGAAGCGACGAATCAAGTCGGATTCCATCCGTGCGATCGCCGAGCGAGCCGTCCGTTCTCGTTCGTCAATCGACTGAAACGTGTGTCGAACCGTCGCCCGCAGAGATTCGATGTTGTCACCCCGGACTGCTTGACGCGTCGACACCAGAACTTCGGCGCCTTGTTTGACCAGGACACCTGCGTCAATGGCAACGAATTGTTCCTGGTTCTCTTGATCAACAAACGACAACAGACCTGGCACGAGCGCGGCGAGAAAATCGACATGGCGGGGCAGCAAACAGAAAGAACCATTTTCAGCTTCGGCAATCACTTTCGAGACCGGCTGATGAAGCAGCACAGCGTTGGGCAACAGGACTTTCAAGTTCATTTTCATGACACTTCCGCCCGCACTTGGCTTGCTTCCTCCACGCTGCCAATCATGTACAACGCGCTTTCTGGCGAATCGTGGAATTCATCGTTCAAGATTCTTTCGCAGCCATGCAGTGCTTGATCCAGACTGACGAGTCGCCCTTGGCTGCCGGTAAATTGTTCGGTACTAAAAAATGGTTGTGTGAAAAAACGTTCCAACCGGCGGGCGCGGTTCACCGTTCGCCGGTCGGGCCGCGACAGCTCTTCCAGTCCTAACATAGCGATGATGTCTTTCAGGTCTTCGTATTCGGCAAGCGTTCTGCGGATATCTTTGGCAACCCGGTAATGACGCTGGCCGACAATGTGGGGCATGAGCATTTTGGATGCCGATTCCAACGGATCGATTGCCGGATAAAGTCCCTCGCTGGCCCGTTTGCGAGACAGCACGATCGTCGTGGAAAGATGCGCGAAAGTGTGGACAGCGGATGGGTCGGTGAAGTCGTCCGCAGGAACGTAAACGGCTTGGACCGATGTGATCGCGCCGGATGACGTTGTACAGATTCGTTCTTCCAGTTCGGCAAGTTCCGTCGCCAGCGTTGGTTGATAGCCGACCCGAGACGGCAATTGACCCAGCAAGCCGGAGACTTCTGTGCCGGCCTGAATGAACCGAAAGATATTGTCGATCAACAGCAAGACGTCTTGTCGCTGGTCGTCTCGAAAGTATTCCGCCATCGTCAACGCCGCATGCCCGACGCGAAAACGTGCTCCCGGTGGTTCGTTCATCTGGCCAAACACCATGACGGTACTGTCCAAAACGCCCGCTTGTTTCATTTCTCGATACAGCTCTTCCGCTTCACGGCAACGTTCCCCAATGCCACAAAACAGACTGACCCCTTCGTGCTGTCCGACGACGTTATGAATCAGTTCGGTGATCAAGACGGTTTTGCCAACTCCCGCACCGCCAAATAGTCCGGCTTTGCCGCCGCGTTCCAGCGGAGCGAGTACATCGATTGCTTTGATCCCGGTCTCAAAGATGGCGGATTGCGTTGACCGATCGACGAGTCGTGGCGGTTTCTGGTGAATCGAACGCAACTCGCAATCGGTGATCTGCTCCCCGCGATCGACTGTCTGGCCAAAAACATTGAACACGCGGCCGAGCAACTGACGCCCAACGGGCACGCGTAACGGCTGGCCGGTGTCGCGGATGGGCGTACCCCGCGCCAGACCGCTGGTGCTGTGCAGTGCGATGCCGCGAACGGTTTGTTCGTCCAGATGTCGCACGACTTCCACGACAATCGATTCATCGGGACCGGTGCGAAGCGCCGCGTTCAAACTGGGCAGTTGGTCGGGAAACCGGGCATCGATGACGCTTCCACGCACCTCGAGAATGACGCCCAGCCGAGCGTTTTTGCGATTGGGCCGGGAGTCACGGACGGTTGAGTTGGTCGCCATGGTGGACAGACAAAGAATCGTACGAGTGTGGCTCGAGTCGGCGCCACAGCAACGCAATCCATGTACCGACGTGGTGCTGGGGATGGCGGAGTGACGAAAAAGGAACAAATACTTCACGACGTAGAGCTCCGCGGCTCATCGCTACGTGAATGCGTGCGGTATCGCACACTCGTTCGCTACGGTGTGTCAAAAGCGCTCGCTACTTGAGATCCGCACATGCTACTGCCGAGCTCGGAGAGCTCGGCGACAATTAGCAAATTCGCGGCAGTGGTGCACCGGATGGTTCGTCGAGTGGTTGCTCGGAACCGAGGGTGCGTTGGATCGTGACGGGAGATACCCGTCGCTGGGTGACGGTTCCGACGACGGCAGCCTGCTGCGATATGGGGCAGAGTCGAAGCGCCGCGATGACTTCGTCGACGACTTCCGGCGCGATCGTAGCCACCAGGGTGCCTTCGCAAGCAACATGCAGTGGATCGAGCCCCAGTAGTTCGCACGCTCCTCGCACGTCGGTACTGACGGGCAGTTCGCTTTCGGTTAAGCGAAAGGTGAACTGACAATCATTTGCCCATTCGTGCAGCACCGCGCAGACTCCTCCACGCGTGGCGTCTCGAATTGCCCGCATGTTGCCGCCGGCGGCCTGACGGAGCAGCTGGACTACTTCGATCAGCGGCGCCGAGTCGGATTCGGGAGGCGGCTCAAATGCAAAATCTTCTCGAGCACAGAGGACGGCGATTCCGTGACGTCCGATCGGTCCTGAGACGATCACAACGTCGCCTTGCTGAATCGACGTCGGTCCCTTGGGAACCGGATCGACCAGTTCGCCCAGCCCGGTCGTGTTCAGAAACAAACCGTCCGCCGTACCACGCGGCACGACTTTGGTATCTCCGGCAGCGACAACGACGTCACACTGTCGGGCCGCGCTGGCAACGCTGTCCAAGACGTGGTCCAGTACGGCCAGCGGCAAGCCTTCTTCGATGATCATCGACAACGTGATCCACCGCGGCTTGGCACCCGACACCGCCAGATCATTGACGGTTCCATGAACGGCAAGCGAACCGATGTCACCACCTGGAAAGAACAGCGGCGAAACAACGAAGCTGTCCGTGGTGATTGCCAGCCGGTTGGTGTCCGTCGCAAGATGAGCCGCATCGGGCAACGACGACAGCAACGGATTGTCAAACGCGGGGCGAATGTGCTTTTCGATCAATTGCCTGGTTAGACGAGCCCCTTCGCCGTGAGCCAGTGTGATGCGTTCGCTGTTTGCATCAATCGAAACGGGACACTGCAACTGCCACGAGGCTTGACTCATCGTGCCACGCCCTGGTAACGAAAGTAGGCCGCACAGGCGCCTTCGGAGGAAACCATGGGTGCGCCCAGGGGAGAATCCGGTGTGCAACGCGTCCCAAACATGGGGCACCGAGTCGGTCGCAACCTCCCCGACAAAACGTCGGCTGCCGGGCATTCGACGTCCGCAAGCGGCAACGCATGGCGAGACGACATCTGCACGAATCGTGTCCTCGCATCAAACCTCGCGAACTCTTTGCGGAGACACACGCCGCCGTCGGGAATCACACCAAAGCCGCGCCAGGGACGATCGGTTACTTCGTAGACGCGTTCGACAATCTCTTGAGCCGCGAGATTTCCATCGCGATCGGTAACCCGCGCGTATTGGTTGGTGACTTTGGCTTCGCCCGCCTCGAGCTGCCGCACACAATCGCGGATCCCTTCCAGCAGATCGAGCGGCTCAAAACCGCTCACCACCACGGGGACTCGGAACCGTCGCACGAATTCATCATAGGAGCCGAATCCCGTGATCGTGCAGACATGCCCCGCCGCGAGAAACCCTTGCACGCGGTTGTCGGGCGATTGCATCAGTGCTTCCATCGCCGGCTGGACGCGAACGTGTGAAACGAGCACTGTGAAGTTCTCAAGGCCAAGTCGATGTGCTTGCAGAACAGCCAACGCAGTTGCCGGCGCCGTGGTTTCAAAGCCGACGGCAAAGAAGACGATTTGCCGGTCCGGAGTTTTCTGGGCAAGTGTCACTGCGTCCAGCGGCGAGTAGACGGTGCGTACGTTTCCTCCGTCGGCGCGCACGTCCAACAGCGAACGACGGCTGCCGGGTACACGCAGCATGTCACCAAAGCTGGTGAGAATGATCTCGTCGCGAAGGGCAAGTTCCTGCGCAAAATCGATCGCCTCAGCGGGTGTCACGCAGACGGGACATCCAGGTCCGTGAATCAACTCGATCGTATCTCGCAATTCCTCTTCGATCCCATGCCGCAGCAGGCTGTGAGTCTGGCCGCCGCAGACTTCCATCAAAACCCACCGGCGGGTTGTCATGCGTCGGATATCATCGACCAGGCGTCGGGCAAGACTGGGATCACGGAATTCGTCAACGTACTTCAAGGTTGATCGACCTCCCGATCGGAAACGCCGACCTGCAGATCGAGTTCCGGCGACTTCGTCTTCCAGGCGGCGGAGATCTTCAAGCACACGCTGTGCTTCATCGGCATCGATCTTACTGATGGCGATTCCGGCGTGGACAACGACGAACTCACCTTCGACCGCGTCAGGAACGCAGGCCATGTGGCAAGTGCGACGGACACCGTCGAATTCGATCTCCGCACGCCCGAAGGTCGGATCACGATCCAGCCAGCGAACCACCTTTCCGGGGACACCCAAGCACATCAAACATTCTCCTGGCAGTCAGCCGAATTCAGTTTTGCAAACGCTACCGCTAGTTGCCCCGCGGCCAGACCGCCATCGTTCGGCGGGATCACGCCCGGCAACCCAACACGCTGCGGGTGGTCTCGCAATTCGTGCGCGACCAGCTCCGTGAGGACTCGATTTTGAAAACAGCCGCCACTGAGCACGACGGGTCGCTGCGGGTAATGCGACGCAATCGCGGCGATCGCCCGAGCGACACTTCGATGAAAGCGCATGGCAATGATTTCAGCTGGAACTTGTTGGTTTCGATCATGGACGACCTCTTCGTATTAGGGGCCGCCAGTCGATGTGGGTCAACTGATCTCCATTTTCCGACAGCGACATCGTGTAGTGTCCCAAAGCTTCCGTGTTGCAGGCCGCCTCCAACATCGCCGCCGGTTCGCCCTCGTAAGTTGCTTCCGTGACGCCGAGGACGATTGCCGCGACGCCGTCAAATAATCGACCCAAGCTGCTCGTGATGGGACCGGCGGCGTTTTTGAGTGATTCATGTTCGTAATCGTTTGCATCACTGCTGCTTAGAAGCGGTACGATGTCGTTGAGGGTGTTGACTTGAGCGTACGCAACGGCCGCGTCGGATCCGATGGCAGCCGATAGCAATGAACAGGCGACGCGCCAAGGTTCACGGATGGCTGCTTCGCCGCCGGGAAGCAGAAACGGACGGAGGCAGGCAACACGATCAAATTCCTTTGCCGAGGCGATCAAGAACTCGCCGCCCCAGATCGTGCCATCGGTTCCAAGTCCCGTACCGTCACAGGCAATGCCAAGAACGGTTCGATCGAGCCAATCGTGCTCGATCATTCCGGCAACGACGTGAGCGTGATGATGTTGAACGGCAACCTTGGGGACGTTCTGTTCGGTCGCCCAACGCGTGGTGAAATAGTCGGGATGCAGATCGTGAGCAATGATGTTTGGCTGGCAGCGGTACAACTGACACAGTTCCGCCACATGCTGGATGAATCGTTCGCGGGCGGCGACTGTTGACAAATCGCCAACGTGCGGACCCAGCACACTCTGGCGACCATTGGACAACGCAATCGCAACTTTCTGTTGACCGCCAACCGCGAGAATTTGTTGGTCGCAGTCAAGATTCAATGGCAGCGGTGCGATTCCGCGTGCAGCCCGAATCGTCACGGGACGATCGGCGATCAGGCGGACGACACTATCATCGATCGGCCGCACGATGGCGCGATCATGATGCAAGAAAAGATCGGCGACCGACGATAACGTCTCTTGTGCCGTTTCCTGCTGGTAGGCGAGCGGATCGCCGTCGCAATTCCCGCTCGTCACGACCAAAGGACGCTGAGCCGACTGTACCAGCAACCAATGCAGCGGTGTCGTCGGCAGCATCATGCCGGTGTTGTTGAGTCCGGGGTGAATGCTTGGCGATAGAGAGTCAAAACCGGAATCGGCAACGATCACGATTGGATTGGAGGGTTCCAGAGCAGAAAGTGGGGTAAGCTTCCAGCTTGCCATTGACTGTGCTTGGCAAGCTGGAAGCTTGCGCCACTGTGCATCCAACACCATGATTGGCAACGGTTTCGTCTTTCGGTGTTTGCGTTTTCTCAATTCGCCCACGGCCGAATCGTTGGTGGCGTCACACAGCAGTTGATATCCGCCGATGCCTTTGATCGCCACGATGTCGCCGCGGAGCAGAGCTTCTGCGGCAATCTGAATTGCCGCGTCCGCTTTCGCGATGGGCTGTCCGTTTCGATCGCTGGCCCAGAGCGATGGACCGCACTCCGGGCACGCATTCGTTTGGGCGTGAAACCGACGGTCGGATGCAGACTGATACTCGCGGGCGCATCGATCACAGAAAACGAACGGTTCCATCGATGTGTCGCAGCGTTCGTACGGCATCGACCGGAGGATGGAATAACGTGGCCCACAATCCGTGCAACTGGTAAAGGCGTATCCGGCGCGGTGATCGTTTGGATTGGCGACTTCGCTCAGGCATGCTGCGCAGACCGCGATGTCTGGGGGAACGCGTGTCGACATTTCATCGATCGACTCGGCACGGCGAATGACGAAGCGAGTCAAATGCTCCACCGCTGCTTGCTCGGGCAGCATCGATTCGACCCGTGCGGCAGGCGGCAGTGCGTCCAGCACGTGATCCCTGAACTGCTCGATCGAAGGCTGCGAACCTTCGGCATGGATGACCACGCCGTCGCCGTCATTGGCCACGGTTCCGGCGAGATGCAGTTCAGCAGCAAGGCGGGCGATCGCTGGTCGCATGCCGATTCCTTGGACATGACCTCGCAAGCGGATGCGGATCGCAATCGTATCTTTCGGCAAGGTTGCTGCTCGCACCGTCATGGCGTCGCTTGGGTTGCCGAATTCAGCAGGCTCGCACGTTGATCATCCAGGTATTCGCACCAAGCAGCTATTCCATCGCCGGTCAAAGCACAGACGGAGAACGCTTTCAGCTTTGGCTGCACCAGGTGCGCGTCGGCAATGGCAGCTTCGACGCAAAAAGGCACGTGGGGAAGCAAGTCACACTTGGTGATCAACAGGGCATCGCTGGTACGAAACATTTTGGGATACTTGCCAGGCTTGTCGTCCCCTTCGGTGGTACTGAGCAAAGCAACACGCAGATGCTCGCCAAGATCGTGCGAAGCGGGACAGACCAGGTTTCCAATGTTCTCGATGAACAGAAACTCGTAATTGTTCTGGGGAAGTTTTTGCAGCCCGCTTTGCACCAGGGATAGCTCTAAATGACAGGCACCGCCGGTCGTGAGTTGTTCGGTGGGCACGTAAGGCCGCAATCGCTCGGCGTCACGTTCGGTCGCCAGGTCCCCGACCAGGACCGCCATCCGCCGCGATGTTGCCCAATGTTTCGCCATCGCTTCCAGCAAACTCGTTTTGCCCGCCCCTGGTGACGAAACCATGTTGACGACCAAGGTTCCTTGTTGCGTGAATTCATCGCGCTGGATCGCAGCTCGGCGTTTCTTCTCGGCTTGAATATCTTGGTTGACTTGAACCGTTTTTGTCTCGGTGGTCGTCATATAATCTGCTCTCTTGGCACTGGATCGCTGAACGGCCCCAGCGTTCAATTTTCGCTGGCGAGTTCATCCCAACCCGAGGCGTGAGCGAGGGATTCACCGTGTTTCACTCGTCCCTCGCTCACGCTTCGGGTTGGGAAACAGCGAGGCATCGGCTGTCACCAATGTTACCCGCGATCGTTGCCGTTGTTGCGGCAAAATGAAAGAAAGCCGCCGGAAAATACCGATCATGCTCCCGTTGGCGCTTGCCTCCAATCCGCTAATCTCGTGAGCATGTCGATTCGAACCGCACTCATCGGAACCATGCTCTTCATCGGCGCGGCCACCACGGGGCTGATTGGGACGATCGGTGTGCTGATCATTGGCGACCATGTTCGCCGCGAGGAACAGCAACGCGTCAACTACAATCTCAAGCTGGTGCGTTCCCACTACGATCAGCGTTTGCGATTTGTCGCGCATTTGATCGAGGACGCGGCCAAGGCACTTCCGCTGAGTGACGAAACGAAGCTGCAAGCGTCCGTGGGGCGGATTCAGGAGGAGGCGGACCTGACGGTGCTGAACGTCTGCGACACCGCCGGACTTCCGCTGGCCGGCAGTTATCCGGATTTCTCGTTCCGCGTGCCCATCGACGACGACCCATGTTTGCGTCGGGCGCTGGCCGGCCAGCCCAGTTGGGGCACCGAACTGCTGGACGCCCAGCGACTGCAGCACGAAGGCGGCGTCGCGATGGCGCAATCGCTTGTTGTACGGCGTCAGCAAGGCGGGGCCGAGAAGGACGAGTCATCGTCACTCTTTTGGTGGGCGGCTTGCCCCGTACGGGACACCGGTGGCGAGGTCATTGCGATCGTTTACGGGGGACGTGCGTTGAATCACAACTTGTCGCTGGTGGACGAACTCCGCGAACTCGCTTTCGGAACCGACACGTACAACGCCAAGCCGTTGGGCACGGTGACCATCTTTCAGGATGGCCTGCGGGTGGCCACCAACGTGCTCGGTCCCGGCGGTGATCGCGCGATTGGAACGACCGTCTCGGCGGAAGTGCAAGACCAAGTCCTTGGACAGGGCAAGGTGTGGCAGCATCGTGCCTGGGTCGTGGATGCCTGGTATCTGAGTTCTTATGAACCGATTCGCAACCCCGAGAAAGAGCCGATCGGCATGCTGTACGTGGGACTGCTCGAATCCCCGTTCAAGGACTTGCGTTATGGGTGGATGAAGAAACTCGTGATCTTGGTCCTGATCATCTCGACTCTCGCCGTCGGAATCACGGTCTTGATTGTCAAGCGAATCACGGCGCCGCTGGAGGAACTGGGCGAGGCCGCGGCGGGGATGACACAGGGCAATCATGTCGCGCAGTTCTCCGACCGCAAGAGTTATGCTGAAATCGCGCGGCTCACCAAGGCATTTCAGCAAATGCAGCGTGGGATCGCCGAACGTGATCAGCACCTGCGGCAGCAAAACACTGAGCTTGCCGAGGCGAACGAGAAGTTGGCCCGCGTCAATCGAAATTACATGGAGTCGCTGGGGTTTGTCACGCACGAGTTGAAGTCCCCACTGGCGGCCATGCAAAATCTGATCGATGTGGTCTACAAGGGATACGCCGGCGAAATCCCCGAAAAAGCCTGCTCGTTCCTGCGAAGAGTTCGGCGGAGCTGCAGTGAGATGCAGGGGATGGTCAAAAACTATCTCGATTTGTCGCGCGCCGAGCGTGGGGAGCTAACGCCGAACCAAGCCGAGATCGAACTGATCGCCGACGTGGTTGGCCCGGCGGTCGATCAAACGCATGCTTTGTTCGACTTGAGAAACATCAGTCTGACCGTTGAAGGTCCAGATCGAGTCGATATGGTCGCTGACCCGGAGATGTTGCGGATCGCCCTGATCAACTTCTTAAGCAACGCTTCCAAGTATGGTCGCGAAGGCGGTTGGGCCACGGTCTCGGTCAGCCGGGACGGCGATTCGGTCAACGTCACGGTACGCAATGACGGGAACGGCTTCACGGCTGCAGAACAGGATGCCCTGTTTACCAAGTTCTCTCGACTCAAGAACGAGAACACGCGCGGTCAACGCGGCAGCGGACTGGGGCTCTTTCTGTGTCGGCGGATCGCCGAAACACACGGAGGATGCGTCCGAGCCGAATCAGCACCAGGCAAATGGGCCGCGTTCAGTATCTCCATTCCCGCTGCCGGGGCGAATTGATTGTCACGCTCCGGGGAGTCCTGTTTCACAACCATTGGATTCGCGACCGGGAAACCGTCTGTGTTGGTTTTGACGGGAGGGGATTTAGCTGCGGAGCAGCGGCAGCAGATAGCCAACTGGGGTGAACCGACCGAGCGTCAGCGAGTGTCGGTGTAACCCCAGGTTGGATGACGGCCAACAATTCTTCGCGGCTGGCTTTTTGTAATTGTAACGTAACCCCCCTCGACTGACCGGCCTGTTGATTTAGTGAGCCGCGACGCGTAAGCGGCCGGGCATACGTCATTGCCCGGTGCCTTACGGCTCGCGGCTCACCCTTGCAATTCACATTTCGTTTATATCAACAGCCTGTGACGCCGTGGGCTACCTGCGACCGCCGCTCCGCGCTCCGCGGCTAATCGATCCTCGCTGGTTCTCGTCAGCCACGTCTGGAATTTTGTGTAGAGCCACGCCGGACTGGCTCCATTCATTCACGTCGAAAGTGGCCTGACTTGCCGCCTGATTTTTCTTCCAAGAGGATGGGGCCGATCGACAAGCCGCGGTCGATCGATTTGACCATGTCGTAGACCGTCAGCGCGGCCAGACTCGCCGCCGTCATCGCTTCCATCTCCACGCCGGTCTTCGCTGTGGTGCGAACCGTGACTTGACAACGAAGCGTCGTCGTTTCCGATGGTGCCGGAGTCTTCTCGGGCCATTCGAAGTCGACGGTGACCGCTTCGATCGCAATCGCGTGGCAAAGCGGTATCAACTGCGGCGTTAACTTCGTCGCGCCGATCGCCGCCAGTCGGGCGACCCCCAACACGTCGCCCTTCTTTGCCGTCCCCCGCTGGATGACGTCCGCCGTCGCGGTTTGCATCGTCAGCATGGAACTGGCGACCGCCTCACGCACGGAAACTGGCTTGTCCGAGACATCCACCATGTGGGCGTTGCCGTCGGAGTCAAAATGAGTCGGCATGGATGGGAGAGCTGGACGGAGGAATGGCACAGAATCTGATACAGACTAAAATGCCGGAGCAGGGAACGCCAAGCCGGCCGCTGCGGCTGAACAGCCGATTTGATCGCTGACAACCCCCAGCTGGCCTCGTTCTTCGCGACGGCGTATGGCCAAAACCGGTGTTTTTTCCATGAAAACGCTCTGCGACCGCCGCCGCGAATGCAGTTATCCGCGTTGTGGTACTTGCGGTTAACTCGTAGAAACACGAGAAATGCGTGCCGTCTGATCCCCCAAGAGCGTCATCGAGATGGATTCGAGTACTACGATTCAAGCGGAAATTCAGCAGGTTTCCGCCGGCACCAGCGGATCGTCTCAACGGCGTGAGGCGTCGCTGAGGCGTTTGTATGGACCGATTTTGGATTCCCTGGAGGCGGTCGAAGCCTTTCTGCACAAGGAATTGCAGAGTCAGATCGAGGCGTTGGCCCCGTTGCTGCGTCACGGAACACAACTGGGTGGCAAGCGAATGAGACCTGCGCTGGTGCTGCTGTCAGCCAGGGCGACCGGCAACATTTCGCAGGAACATATCGCTTTGGCGGCCGTGATCGAGATGGTTCACACCGCCACCCTGATTCATGACGACGTCTTGGACGAAGCCGACACGCGACGTCATGTCGCAACCATCAATTCTTTATGGAATAATCACACCAGCATCCTGTTCGGCGACTATCTGTTTGCACAAAGTTTCCGTTTAGCCGCGACGCACTCGACCGCGAGGTTTGCGCCGTGGTAGGCGAAGCAGCCCGTTTGGTGTGCGAGGGCGAGCTACGACAAGTCCTCCAGCGTGAAGCTTTCGATCTGGATGAAGAATCGTATCTCGAGATCATTCGCGGCAAGACGGCGGAACTTTGCCGCGTGTCATGCAAGTTGGGTGCGGAACAAAACGGAGCGGACGAAGAAACGACCACCGCGCTGGCGGATTACGGCACCGCTTTGGGAATCGCTTTTCAAATCGCGGACGACTTTTTGGACTTGTGGGGCGACGACGGCAAAGTCGGCAAAACGCTGGGGACGGATCTGCAGCAAGGCAAGATGACGCTGCCCTTGATTCGATTGCTGGCCACGGCTGACGAGTTCCAGCGGGCCAGAATCGTCAAGGTTCTAGCCAATTCGTGTGACAGATTACCCGAGATCCAGCGATACCTGGAGGCAAGCGACGCGCGGCAGTACACCGCCGCGGTCGCTCATCGATTTGCCCGCCAGGCGATCGAGTCGTTGAGCGTGTTACCGGAGTCCGATGGTAAGCGTGGTCTGGAAGCGATCGCCCACTTCGCGGTGGATCGCAAATTCTAAGTCGCGGGGGTGCATATCGCGGTTTACCAGCGACAACAAAAAGTAGCCGTCACGCTCCGCCGTGACGATGCCCGACCGAGTGGCGAACCAGCAGATTTTTTTGTGTCGAACAGATCGCTTCGTCGCGGTCCAGCTACGATCCACCCTGATTTCCCCGGACAACGGTTCGATCGCACCTACATCTCGACGGGCAAACGGGTTTCGATCTGGCGTCTCCTGCGCAAGCGGCCCCCCGCAACTCGAATCCGCCGGCTCCATTGGCTATGCTGAGGGCGGAAACACCGTGTCCGCCAGTTCTTGCCAGCGACTCACCTCGGGTGCTTGGCACCAACAGCCCCGGGCACTTATTGTTTCGCTCCCTGCATTTCGCTCCACGCCACCCGTATCCCGCCATCGACAGGTCTTTTGATGTCCAAACTAAGTCGCCGCCAATTCACTGCTGCCACCGCTTCCGGTTTCTTTCTCGCCGCCGCTCCCAGACTGCGTGCTCAGAGTCCGAATGAAAAGCTGGGTGTTTGTATCGTTGGTGTGAACAGTCGCGGCAACGAACACATTCGTGGTTTTGACAAAGACCCGCGGACGGAGATTCGTGCGATCGTTGATATCGACGAGAGCGTCGGCCAGCAGCGCGTTGCCAAAGTCAAAGCAGATGCAGGGCAAGGCCCCCGAGTTCTTTAAGGATGTTCGTGATGCGCATCGAGATGGATGGAATCGACATTCTGACGTGCGCGACGCCGAATCACTGGCACGCATTGATGGGCGTCTGGGCGATGCAAGCGGGCAAGGATGTCTACGTCGAAAAACCGATCAGCCACAACATCCACGAAGGCCGTGCATTGGTCGCGGCCGCGCAAGAAATACGGACGCATGTTCCAAACCGGCACGCAGTCTCGCAGCAGCAGCGCCTGCCAGGACGCCGTCAAGTTCATCGCCGACGGCGGCATCGGCGATGTCAATTTCGCCCGTGGTTTGTGCTACAAGCGCCGCAAGTCGATCGGACCACTGGGTGACTATCCAATTCCTGAAAAGGTCGATTTCGATCTCTGGAGTGGACCGGCGACCTACACCGACCCCAAAGTGACGCGACAGCGATTCCACTACGATTGGCATTGGCAACGTCATTACGGCAACGGCGACCTCGGCAATCAAGGTCCGCATCAAACCGATATCGCGCGTTGGGGCTTGGGCTTGAACCGTCACCCCAATTCGATCATCAGCTACGGCGGCCGCTTGGGATATCAAGCCGAACGAAAAGACCCCAGTTACGTCGACGCCGGCGACACGGCCAACACCGAAGTTTCGATTTACGATTACGGTGACAAATGCATTGTCTTTGAGACGCGTGGGTTGGATGTTTCGCAAGTCGTTGGGCAACGACGTCGCGGCGATGTTTGGTGAGAAACCGGGCAACAAGATCGGCGTGATTTTCTACGGCAGCGACGGCTATGTGTCTCAGGTCACCTACGAGTCACTGCAAAGCATTCGACAAGGACATGAACTTGATCAAAGAGTTCAAAGCGAACGATGTAGGCGACGCTCACTTTGCCAACTTCATCGATGCCTGCGTGTCGCGCGACTACAGCAAGCTGAATGCGGATGCATTGACCGGTCACCTGTCGGCGGGCGTCAGTCACCTGGGCAATCTCTCGTACTACCTGGGCGAACAGAACACGGTGTCGGCGTCAGAATTGGAATCTGCGATCGAGGGCATCAAGAGCTTGGACGATAACGTCGCCACCATGCAGCGAACGATCGAGCATTTGAAGTCAAACAAAGTCGATCTGGCGAAGACCCCGATCTCGCTGGGGCCACATCTCCAATTCGATCCCGAAACGGAACGATTCACCAACAACGACGCCGCCAACGAGATGCTGACGCGGGAGTACCGTGCAGGATTCGAGGTCCCGGCGCCCGAGCAGGTCTAAAGATCACTTGGTCGCTGTATACGCATATCGATTGTTGACCGCCGGATCCATCAATCCGGCGGTGTTCCAGGGCTGAATCTGGCGACGTACGAAATCGACTGCCGAGTGAGTTGACTCGTTTGCTGTGAGTTCCCGGCAGCACGAATCGACCATTTCAACGAATCGACTGTCGTCAGCATTCCAAAGATGGCTCGGCGTGTCGCCGGCCAGGATGCGTTCTTCGCAGGCAATGGCCGCCGCGAAATACAGCATGCAGGCCGCTGTGAACCTTGGAAAATCGCTTGCGGTCTGATAGGCGGTGCTGATGAGTCGATCGAGCAGACGTGCTTCGCTATGCACCGACTTGCTGTATTGTTCTACCGACAGATCACCAAGCACGATTTCCGCCAGACGAGCAACGCCGCCCAACGCATGCGCGATCCCTGTGCTGTGCAGCGGATCGATCGTGCAGGCAGCAGTGGGCAACATGACGCAGTGCTCCGCAACGACGGGATCAAAAAATCGCTGCAAGCGGTCCGTTGTGGTCGGCCCGCCGGCGGGATCGACCAGTTCAACGTTGCCAAGCATCCGGGTGATCGATGGATATTCGTTGTATCTCACGACCAGCACTGCCGAGTGCCGCGAGCGGGCAGTTTGACGGATCGCCCGTGGTGGTCCACCCGACGCTGGCGATCCCATTGTTGAATCGGAGCACCCAGAGCCAGCCATCAGGAAGCAAATGGTGTTGTGCCGCGTCGTCGGTGTGGAATGGATCCGACAAGCAGTTCTCGCCCAACCCATGACAGAACTGCTTGCCATGAATCGACACCGCGGAAATGTGCAAAAACACTCCGTGTGTTGGTCGACAACTGATCCGCGAGCGCCGGTTGGTTCAACAATCTTGCCGTGACACTCGATCGTCCCGATGCATCGATGACCCAATCGGCATTGATGCACTCGTGATCTGATAATGTCAATCGGCTCGGGCGGCCCGGCTGCAGCCCCTGCACACGTGAGCCGGCAAAGTTTTCAGCTCCCGCTTCGATCGCTTGCTGAAAAAAGAACTGATCCACATCTCGGCGATACCACTGCGTGTCGGCGACGGAATCACTCGCGCTGGCGGCGACAAGCAAACTGCGCCGCTGGTCGGGCGTGTCGCTGAACTCTTTGCTCGGCTCGTGAACGTAGTAGCTGAATCCACGTTTACGACCGCAGACGAGTTCCGCGTGATGTTGCTGCCAGCTGCCGTAGGTAGAAAGTTGCTCGAGTGGTTTCAATCCATACGTTTCTCCTAGCCGCCTGAGCAGCAGGTCAGCGATCGGCGTCGATGATTCACCGATCGCGAATCGAGGATGCGAGACCGGATCGATCAAGGCAACCTGGCGGCCGCGCGAGCCGAGAATCCAGGCGAGAATCGATCCCGAGAACCCCGATCCGATGATGGCGACGTCAAAATGTTTGGTCATGTGATTCGCTGCAAAAGATTTGCCTGTTTGATCGCACGTACAGTTCGCTTGTCCGCATCCGATGCCGCGAGCGTTTCCAAGTCCCAAGTGTCGATTGTTACCACGGCGGCGCCACCAACGTCACGCAGGACTTCGTGCTGCAGCTGTGCGAGATGTTGGAGCGATAACTTCGGCAGTTTCTCGGCAGCACCGTTCCATCCGTGTCCGCTGCGTGCGGGGATCAGACTGATGTGCCTTGCACCGACGTGCACAGCATGCCGAGCCGAAAGACGCGCCCATCGCAGCGTCTCACTGACCGTGATCGACGGGACGCCGACGATCAAGAAGACGCGAACACCAACGCGTTGCGTGGCCAACCAGCGCGCGTACCGATCAAAGTCATCCCGCGACATTTTTTTTCCGAGGCGACGTAGCCAACGCGGTTGAACGGTCTCCAAACCGACCGCGACTTCGAGCTGCCCCTCGAAGCAGATCGCGAAATCGGGGCAAACGTTGCCGGCCGAAACGAGGATGATTCTCAACAATGACTCGCGAAAACCTGTGGCACCGTGCGGCGATCGCCCCGTAATCGCTCGGCGGAATGCTTGCCGGGTCGAAGAAGTTGCCACTGTTGTAAAGTTTCAGCCAACGAGTGTCGGCCGCGTTGGTGTCACGTCCCACCAGAGCCGCGTCCATTTGACTCGCAATGGCACCTGTTGGGGTCGCTGTTTCCAGCGTGTTTTGCCACAGGTCGCACATGTGACAGCCAATCGGGCACTCACTGGCCGTCAGAAAGATTGTCGTGACGTGGGCGATCGTTCCTTTCCCATCGGCTTCCTGTTCATCGATGACGGCGTACGCCCGGTCCGCCGACAGCGATTTTCGTGTTAAACCGCGTTGGAAGGGGGACCGACATCTGCCAAAAACTCCTTCATTCGACCGTAGGACGGGTCTCCTGACCCGTCATTTTCGTGGGAAACAAGAAAGTAGCCGTCACGCTCCGCCGTGACGATGCCCGACCGGGTGGCGAACCATCCGATTTATTTGTGACGAACAGCTCGTTTGGCCACAATCCAGCTACGATCCACCATGATTTCAATGGAAAACGGTTCGGTCGCCCTGCATCTCGGCGGAGCGAGATGGCTACTTTGCAAATCGCAGCTACGGCGCTTTTCTCAAATCGCTCCGGTTCGGGTAAGATAGTGGATACCCTTCCCACCTCAAATTCCCTCCTGCTCCATGCGTTCGATCTCAGCGTTGCTGCTACTTGTTGTTGGCTCTTGGGCGTTCGTGGTTCAGAGTGCACCACCCGAAGCGGGCAAGTCGCTTTCGGAGGCGGAGCAACTTCGTTTTTTTGAAAACTCGATTCGACCTTTGCTGATCGAGCGATGCTATGAGTGCCACGCGGGTGACGAGTCCGAAGGTGGATTGCGATTGGACCTTGCTACATCGCTGACGGTCGGGGGCGACAGTGGGCCGCTGTTGGTACCCGGTAAGCCCGCCGACAGTTTACTCGTCTCGGCGATTGACTACGCAGAGTTGGAGATGCCGCCGGACGAGCCGCTGTCGAATGCGGAGAAAGCGGCAGTCGAAAGGTGGATCGAAACGGGTGCCTATTGGCCGATCAGCGGCGAAGCGGAAATGGTCGCCGACGAGGGACCGTGGTGGGCTGCCGAACCGCTTGACTGCGGCGACCCGGTCGCTGTCGACTCGCCGACTCGGATCGATGCCTACGTCGACAGCAAGCTTGCCGAGTCAGATTTGCATCGCGCACCGCCGGCCGACCGCGTCGTTTGATCCGACGTCTTTCCTATGACTTGCTGGGTTTGCCGCCAACGCCCGAGCAAATCGATGCGTTTGTCAACGACCAGCGGCCGCGAGCGTACGAGCGTCTGGTCGATCGCATGTTCGCAGATCCAGCCTACGGGGAACGCATGGGCCGACTGTGGCTTGACTTGGTGCGGTACGCCGAGTCAGACGGGTGGCGACAAGATGCTTATCGTCCCCAAGCGTATCGGTATCGTGATTGGGTCATCAACGCGTTCAACAGCGGCATGCCGTATGATCAGTTCGTCGCCTATCAATTGGCCGGCGACGAGATCGCACCGGGCGATGAAGAAGCCGAGGCCGCCGCCGGGTTCATGCGACTGGGGATCTACGAATACAACCAGCGCGACGCCGAAGGCCAATGGCAAAACATCGTCGACGAAATCACCGACGTGACCGCGGACGTTTTTCTGGCCACCGGAATGGCGTGCGCGAAATGCCACGACCACAAGTTCGATCCGATTTCTCGTGCCGATTACTTTCGACTGCGTAGCGTGTTTGAACCGGTCGTGTTCGTCGATCGCAAACCTCTCGCGCCGCCGATCCCAAGCGAGAAACAAGCACAGGTCGATCAGCTGCGCAAAGAACTGGAAGCGATCGAAGACAAAGCTCGGAGAACGCTGACCGATGCGGTGGTGGATAAATTTCCGCTCAACGTTCAAGTGATGTACAACAAGCCGCCGGAGCAGCGAACGAGTTACGAGGAGCAGATTGCCTACATGGTCAATCGGCAAAGAACGGACGAAGGCACCGCGGGCGGAAAACTGGATAAAAAACTGGGCAAAGAGCATGCGGAGAAACGTAAAGACCTGATTGCTCGACTTCGGAAACTCGGATACGACCCGGATGCCAAACCCCACTTGATGACCGTTGCCGATGCCAAAGGTGAAATCAGGGCGACGCGATTACCGGGCCGAGTCACAGGGAACGCCTTTGAGCCCGGAGCACCCGAAGTCTATGGCGGCGCGTTGCTTGATCCGCCAGCTCGCGATCCGTCGACACGATCGACGCTGCGGCGATCCGAATTGGCACGCTGGATTACCTCGCCTGAAAATCCGGTTGCCGCGCGTGTCTTGGCAAATCGGCTGTGGCAATATCACTTTGGCACCGGTCTGGTTCAAAGCCCCAATGACTTCGGCAATCTCGGTGCGCCACCGTCACATCCGCTGCTGTTGGATTATCTGGCACAGAAACTGATCGAGAGTGAGTGGAATATTCAAGCCGTCCAGCGTGAAATATTGCTGAGCCAAACGTATCGGCAATCGGCGATCCATCCCGGCGCCGACGAGGCGATGCAAGTCGATGCCGACAATCGCTTGTTATGGCACCATAGCGTCCGTCGCCTGGATGCCGAGCAGTTTCGCGATTCGCTGTTGGTCGCAATGGGGACACTTCTCAGCCAGTACGGCGGCCCGAGTCTGAGTGGTGCGCCGCCGCGGCGAACTTTGTACCTGCAGCGGAAACGCAACTCCGGCGACGAGATGCTGTTGCTGTTGGATGCGCCGCCTGGAGTCGTTGGCACGGCGAAACGCGACGTCACGACCACCGCACCGCAATCATTGATGTTGATCAACAATACTCGGATCACGAACGTGGCGAAGCAGTTTGCCGAGCGTGTGCGTCGTGACTTGGGGGCGAATTACGACGCCGTCGACTTCGTGAACCGCGCCCACTTGATCGTTGCCGGAGTCACACCACCGAAAGAGATCACCAACTTGCTGGCAGCGGCGATCGGGACCGAGGGGATGAGCGAAGCGGACGTGTGTCATGTCTTGCTGAATAACAACGCGTTTTTGTTTGTGGAGTAAAGTAGCCATCACGCTCCGCGCGATGCAGCCCGACCGAACCGGCTTCCAATCGATTGCGTTCTCTCGAACCGTCACCATCACCGGAGCGAACACTACGATCCAGATCGATCAAGTCAAGACAGTTATCGGTCGGGCTACATCACGCGGAGCGTGATGGCTACGTTGAAAGAAACCATGAAACCCAACGATTCAACACTCTGCCGAAATGCCAACGTGCCGCATGTGCAACAGGCGCTCTCCCGCCGTGAATGGCTGGCGAGCGCGGGGGCCGGTTTTGGTGCCGTCGCGCTGACAGGAATGCTTGCCGAGGCAAACGCAGCGCCGCTGATCGCCGCTCCCGGCGGTCATCATCAGGCCACCGCGAAAAGCGTCATTTTTCTTTTCATGGAAGGTGGCCCAAGCCAAATCGACACTTTCGATCGCAAGCCACTGGTCAACGAACTGGCGGGCAAAGCGTTGCCGGCAAGCTTCAAAGAACCGATCACGGCGATGGGCGAAAAGAACGCCCCGATCTTGGCCAGCAAACGCAACTGGGCTCGCTACGGCGAAAGCGGCTTGGAAATCAGCGACTGGTTGCCCTGCATCGCTCGCCATGCCGACGACTTGGCGATCATTCGCAGTTGCTACGGCGAGGGCATCAATCACTCCGGCGGCTGCAACTTGATGAATACCTGCAGCATTTTAGGCGGACGGCCATCATTGGGCGCTTGGATCAGTTACGGACTTGGCACCGAGAACCAGGACCTGCCAGCGTTTGTTGTCATGACCGACAAGAACTCGAGCGCGGTGACCAACGGTGTGCGCAGTTGGGGCCCCGGATTCCTGCCGGCAACCTACCAGGGAACCCCGGTGGGTGACCCGACGTCGAAGCAGCCGATCGCTAACCTCAGCCCGCCGCCCGGCATTAGCGATAAAAAACAGCAAAGCATGCTGGAGTTGATTCGCAAGATCAACCTCGCGCACGCCTCTCGACTACCGCACGTGTCGGAGTTGGATGCGAGAATTCAGTCGTACGAGTTGGCGTACCGGATGCAAAGTGCCTGCGCCGAAGCGGTCGACCTGGCCGGGGAATCCGCTGAAACCAAACAGCTGTACGGTTTGGACCGCAAAGAAACGCAGGCTTACGGGCGGATCTGTCTACTGGCACGTCGATTGGTCGAACGCGGCGTTCGCTTCATTCAGCTTTACAGTGGCGCTGGCGGCAGCTGGGATGCGCATACGGCGATCGAAGCCAACCACACCAAGTATTGCGGCAGCAGCGATTTGCCGATTGCCGGATTGCTGACTGATTTGAAGCGTCGCGGATTGCTGGACCAGACGTTGGTCGTGTGGGAGGTGAATTCGGCAGGACACCGATGAGTGAGAAAGGGGACGGCCGCGACCACAATCCGACCGGCTTCACGATGTGGATGGCTGGCGGCGGTGTCAGGGGCGGTCAAGTCATCGGCGCGACGGATGACTTGAGTTTGTATGCGGTCGAAGATCGAGCCCACGTGCGCGACATTCACGCCAGCATCTTGCACCTGATGGGGCTGGATCGAATGAAGCTATCGTACAACCATCAAGGCCGGCTGGAACGCCCCACGATCAACGAAGGCGATTTCATTCAGGCCTTGCAGTAGTCGTCGCACGCTGCGGGCGAACGTCCTTTCAGTGACGCGACCGGCACGGGTCGGAACGCCGTCGTGGCCGGGGAGGGCCTTCTGCGCGGGCCCCGCACGGGCCGTCTCCAGGCCCGAGACAAGAAAAAACCATGGAAAGAGCTTGAGAGCCCCAATGCCCCAGCGGGAGTTTTCGCGGATGAATCCGATCGGGCTGCAGAAGCACTTCCCGAAACCCCGACAATTAGGTATCTTTCGCAACTCCCGACAGTTGTAGCGCAGTCATCCAGGACCTTTCCTGGCAAGACACGCGACTGAATTCCTGCCAGGACCGATCCTGGCCAACGTGTTAACCAGCGGACAAGCAATGGGTACCAAGGTCAAAACTCATAAAGGCACCAAGAAACGCTTTCGGCTGACTGCCAAGGGCAGGGCGATGCATCGACAAAGCGGCACCAGCCACTTGGCTCGCGGTCTGAGCAAGAAGCAACGCCGAAACTTGCGTGGCACCAAAGCGGTCGATGCTTGCATGGAAAAGACCATTCACGCGGCCCTGAACAACAACAGTTACTAGACGACGGGAACTCCAGGTGTAGGCCAGGACCGGTCCTGGCAAAACACGCCGCGGAAATCCAGCCAGGACGGGTCCTGGCTCACACACAGGAAACTTTCTTTCCAATCAGTTAGGCAAAACATCGGTGACATCGATCACCGGGGCCTGAATTGACAACACCACCAGCGATCACGACAGGACTGGATAGCAATGCGCACCAGAAAAGGTTCCGCACGTCGACAATCAAAGAAACGTCTCTTTAAACGTGCCAAAGGTTACCGAGGCGGCCGCGGCAGTCTGACGCGAACGGTCAAGGAATCGTTGCTGCGAAGTGGCGCGTACGCATTTCGCGATCGCCGCGACCGCAAACGACAATTCCGTCGCTTGTGGATCATCCGGCTCAACGCCGCCTGTCGCCAGCACGGTTTGCGATACAGCGAATTCATTCATGGCCTGAAGCAGGCCGGAATCGAGATGGATCGCAAGACGCTTTCGGAAATGGCGATTCACGACGAAGCCGGTTTCAAAGACGTCTGTGACAAGGTCAAGGAAACGCTGGCGGCTTAGCCGATCATGTCACTGCAGGATTTTCTTTCCACGCTCGATGCATTGGAGAACGATGCATCGGCGGCGTTCCATTCGGCCGCCGACACCGAAATGCTGGAAGACGCACGCGTTCGTTTTCTGGGCCAGAAAAAGGGTGCGCTGAAAGACGTCCAAAAGAAAATGGGCGCCGTCGATGACAAGAAAGCCGCCGGCATGCGGCTGAACCAGGTCAAACAATCGATCCAAGCCGCCTTTGACTGCGCCAAGGCGCGTTTGGACAGCGGCGACGACAGCAGCGTTGATCCCACCTTCGATCCGACGCTGCCCGGCCTACGCCCCAACATCGGGCACATTCATCCGATCACCCAAACGATCAACCATTTGATGGAGATCATGGGCCGGATGGGTTTCGAGGCGGAGGAGGGACCCGAGGTGGAAGATCCCTGGCACAACTTTGTCGCGTTGAACATCCCCGAGGACCATCCGGCGCGCGACCCGCTGGATAATTTCTATTTGGCCACCGCTGACACCGCGACGCGTCACGCCGAGGGCAGCCAGTTGCTGCGCAGCCAAACCAGCACCGTGCAGATCCGGGTGATGGAACAGCGGCAACCGCCGATACGTGTGATCTCGCTGGGCCGCGTTTATCGACCCGATGAAGCCGACTCCACGCACTATCCGATGTTTCATCAGATGGAAGGGTTGTACGTCGATCGCCACGTCACGATGGCGAACTTGAAAACCGTTTTGCGAGTCTTTGCCACCAACTATTTGGGCGGCGATGTCGAGATTCGTTTTCGTCCGTCGTTTTTCCCGTTCACCGAACCGAGTGTCGAAGTCGACTTCTTGTGGGACGGAACGTGGATCGAGTTCGGCGGGGCCGGGATGGTCGATCCGAACGTGTTCGAGTCGGTCGGCTACGACAGTGAAGAATACTCCGGCTTTGCCTTTGGGCTCGGCGTGGAACGACTGTGCATGCGTCGCCACGGGATCACCGACATTCGAGATTTGTACAGCGGCGACTTGCGGTTTTTGAGACAGTTTTAAGCAGCTTGGAGCTTCGAGCAGGGAGTTCTCGGCGGTCCAACCCATTCTTTATCACGGTAAACTTCGAACGACCCCATGCTTGTTTCTTGGAAATGGCTGTCTCGTTACATCGAACTCCCGATGAATCACGAAGAATTGGCGCATCGGCTGAGTCTCTCGGGGTTGAACCACGAAGGCACCGAGACGGTCGACGGCGATATCGTGATCGATTTGGAAGTCACCAGTAATCGTGGAGATTGCTTGGGGCACCTGGGCGTCGCACGGGAAATCAGCGTGCTGTATGGGCTGCCGGTCGACACTCCGGAACCCAAGCTCGCTCCGTCCTCTGCCTCGATCGAGACGCTGCTTGCGGTCGAAAACCATTTCGTGGAAGCTTGTCCCCGCTATACCGCTCGCGTGATTCGCGGTGTCAAAATCGGCCCCAGTCCCGACTGGTTGGTCGAGGCCTTGACGGCTGTTGGCATCGGTATCGTCAACAATGTCGTGGACGCAACCAACTATGTGATGATGGAGTGCGGGCAACCGCTGCACGCATTCGATTACGCCAAAGTGGCGGACAAAAAGATCAAGGTGCGCCCGGCGAGCAAAGGTGAAACGATCGAGGCGATTGATCACCGCAAGTATCCGCTGGATCCATCGATGTGCCTGATCGCCGACGCCCGGCAAGCGACTGCTGTCGCCGGCGTGATGGGCGGGGCGCTCTCGGAGGTTGATGAGTCGACAACGGATCTGGTCATCGAAGCGGCCATCTTCACACCGCTTTCGGTTCGCCGCACCGCTCGCAAGTTGAAGCTGCACAGCCCCTCCTCGTATCGCTTCGAGCGTCGCGTTGATCCCGCCGGCGTTGACTGGGCCAGCCGACGAGTCTGTGAATTGATCGTCCAGCTGGCCGGCGGCAACGTTGCCGAAGGCGTCATCGACACGGCGCCCGAGATCCCGCGCCGCGATCCGATCGCGTTACGCTTGAGCCAAATCAAACGCATCCTGGGCATCGAGTTGCCCGGACAGGAAGTCGCGCGGATCTTGTGCGACCTTGGGTGCAGCGTCGACGGGGAGGCTGAATCCGACAGTGTCCGTTTTGTGCCACCCAGTTGGCGACACGATTTGACTCGCGAAGCCGATTTGATCGAAGAGGTGGCACGGATTCACGGCTACGAACAGATCCCCGAGGACGCACCGATTCCGGTCGCTCCCAGTGTTCGTCGGCCGTTCGATGTTGCCATGGATCGAGTTCGCAATGTGCTGACCGCGTCGGGCCTTTCCGAAGCGATGACACCCAGCGTGGTGACGGAAAAATTGGATGCTGCGCTCAGTCCTTGGACACAGCAGGCGGCCCTTCAAACTCAAACCGCCATGCTGGAAGGCTCAAAGCAACTCAGGCGAACGTTGATCCCAAGTTTGCTGGGGGCTCGCGCCAACAACTGGGCTTCCGCGGGGCTTGCTGCGGACTTGTTCGAAATCGCCCACATTTACCTGCCGAGCGAAAATGGGGAGACGCTTCCGGCGGAGCAATACACGCTTGGCATCGTCGTGGGCGGGGATTTTTTTGCCGTCAAGGGAGTCCTCGAAACGCTTTGTCAGCGGATGGGGATCGCGATGCGTTTGGATGCGAAGGCGATTGAACGTGACGGATTCACCACCGGTAGCGCCGTCCAGTTGTGCCTCGAGGAGACGACGCTGGGATATCTGGGGATCGTCAGGCCGCAAGTCCTGAAAGCCTGGAAGCTTCCCGAACCGGTGATTGCTGCCGAGATCTCCTTGCCGACACTGCTGGCGAATTCCCAGCTGGTTCCCCAGCAGCAATCGGTCAGCTCGTTCCCATCGGTCCAGCGGGACCTGAACTTTATCGTTGCGGAGTCGATTCGTTGGAGCGAGATGGAAAACGTCGTTCGCGCGGCGATCGGCAGCGAACTGGCCGACCTGAGCTATTTGGAAACGTACCGCGACGAAAAAAGGGACGGCAAGGATCGCAAACGCATCTTGCTGTCGGTCGAATTGCAGCGGCACGATTCCACGCTCAGCGGGGATCAGGCCGACCAGCTGATTGGCAAAGTGATTGGCGCCTGCAAAGAAAAGCTGAATGCCGAACTGTTGTCCTAGCGGATCTTCTGCACGTCCGATCGGAATCGTGTAAACTCGCGGACAATGTGCTTGTCATTTTCGTAGTCGTCGTTTTCATCGACGTCTCCTCTGCCGCGGCCTCGCCGGTCGATCCACATGAGACATTTGGCAATTCTGCTTGCTCTGATGCATCTGTTGATGCTGCTACCGGATCATTGTGTCGCTCAGCAAACCAGCAGGCCTGAGATGACGTATGCCGTCACGCCAGCCGGCGCGGGACGACACGTGCCAGGCAGGTGGGCGATGGTCAATGTGACCGCCTCCAACCGCTCGGCTAACGACGTCGAAGAGACGATTGTCGTCAGTCTCGATCAGGCCGAGAAATTGCAGTTCGCACGGCAGCTTTGGGTCCCGGCCGGGGCCCGGCGCGGTTCCTGGCTGCCGATCTGGATCCCTGAGCTGGATGATCCCGAATTGCAACACCTCACGATGACATCGATGCGGATGGCCAATCAGCAGGGCGGCGAACAGTTTCAGGCGAACGTCCTTGGTTTACCGATCATCGAGAGGTCGCTGCTGATTTCTTGGGACTCGTCTCATACGGCAGTGATGCTTGACAAGATGAAAGAGAATGAGAACGAGGACACGTACTTTGCGCATCGTACGCTGTTGCGGGCGGTTGGCGGAGTTCGGGACGTGGCGGTCAAGAGCCGGCAAGACCTCGGCGTGGTCAACCTGACTTCTTATTTTCTGCCCACATCGCCAAGAGCACTTGATTCGATCGATCAAATGGTGATCACGGGTGATCGGTTTCTGGGCGACACCACGGCGGTTCGTCAGCTGCGTTCCTGGCTTCGTTCTGGCGGACGGATGTGGGTCATGTTGGATCAAATCGATCCCGGTTCCGTGCAGAAGTTGCTGGGGGATGCCGCCAGCTACAGCGTCGTGGATCGCGTCGAACTGAATGACTTTGAAATGCAAGAAGTTGTCGTGCATCGGTCCGCGACCAAGAAACAAAACGAGTCTTGGTCGTCCGAACGACCGGTCAAGATGCTGCGCGTCGTGGCAGACGGCGGCAACGTCCATTGCCGCATCAACGGCTGGCCCGTCGCGTTCTGGAAAGATTTTGGCCAGGGCGAAATTCTCTTCACCACGCTGGGGCCGCGCGGCTGGTTTCGCGGTGACGTACCACTTCACAGCTTTTCGACTCTTGCCCAAAGCTTTTTCGTCAAGCGACTTCCGCCACCGAGTCACACGGCGGAGATTGCCAAATCCTTGGAAAACGACATTGGCTACCAGATTCCCAGCCGGACGCTGATTCTGGCGGTGCTCGCTGCTCATCTCCTCGTCGTGCTCCTTGCGGCTGTCTGGTTGGCGCGACGTCAATGTCTTCAACTGATGGCATTCGTTGTCCCCGTAGCTGCCTTGGTGGTGACGGGGTCCTTGATTGCGGTGGGAAAAAATCGCACGCGCGCGGTCCCCTCGACGATTGCCACCGGTCAAATCGCTCGCGTCTCAGCGGAGGATGCGGAAGTGCAAGTCGAAACGCTTGCCGCCATCTACAGTCAGCAAGGACGACCGCTTTCCATCGAGTCGTCGCCGACAACCACGACCATGCTGTCGGCGGACGATTTACAGGACGAAACGAAACGTATCCTGTGGACCGATGACGGTCGCTCGCATTGGCTGTTCGTTGATCAATCGCCCGGTGTGGTGCGGCATGTGTCCAGCGAATCGGCCGTGACATTTCCCGACACTTGCTCGGTGAAGGGTCGATTCAACGAGGATGGTTTCGTCGGTCAGCTTCAAGGACTCGCTGCCGATCAATGCCAAGACCCGGTGATCGTTGCCGCGAACGCTCCGACGTTGTCGGCATCGTTGTCGGCAACGTCCGATACGTTTCGCGGAGGCTTCGATGATTTGTTGTTAAGAGATCAATATATCGACGATGCGCTGATGTCCGATCGGCAACGTTATCGACAAAACATGCTGCGGCAATTGATCAGCCCAGGCCGACATACTTTCGGTCGCAAACCGACGTTGCTGGCTTGGACCGACGCGATTGACTCGGGCGTCGAATTCGACGACGGCTACCAGCGGCGGGGTTGGGTGCTGATGTCGATTCCGATTCAGCTGCAGCGACTGCCTGCCAACACAAATTTCAAGCTGCCCGCTACTTTCTTACGACTCGAAGCTTATCAAGGCGTGTCACTCGTGTTCAACGGGCGAACGGGCCAATGGCTCGACCAGATGAATAAGCCGGCGTTCGAACAACTGCAATTCATGGTGCCGCCGGAACTGCTGCCTTGCAGGGTGAAACGAGCGGAGTTGGCGATCAGAATCAACGCGCCGGGACGAACCTTGGAAATTCGGGGCTTGGTGGACGGCAATTACGTGACGTTGCATCGCAAAAAGGACCCCAGTGGGCTCTTGAAGTTCGACATCCAGCGTCAGGACGCGCTCCGCTTGGATGCCCGGCGGTGGGCTCCGCATCGCGATTGCAGTCTCCGACTCAGAGGCACCACCGGCAGCAGCCGACGGCGCGAGTCAATCCAGTAGCCCGAATGACCCGTCCAGCTCCGATCTGCCAAATCGCAACACCTGGCGGATTGATTTCGTTCAACTCAATATGGAAGGTACGACGCTGTGAGGATTGAATTTCGACCTCGTCAATCAGACGGGAGCCGCGCGTGAGTGACTCCGACGTTGTCATTGAAATCGCTCAACTGACAAAGCGATACGGCGAGTTTACAGCACTTGATTCGTTGTCGCTTAGTGTTGGTAAAGGTCAAATCCTCGGGTTCATCGGTCCCAACGGAGCCGGCAAAACCACGACGATCAAAATCTTGGTGGGCTTGCTGAAACCGACCAGCGGACGGGCAAGCATCTGCGGCGCGGATTGTTTTCACGATTCTCGAAAAATCAAGCGGCTTGTCGGTTACATGCCGGATGTCTTCGGCTCCTATCACAGCATGCGCGTCAGCGAGTATCTGGATTTCTTCGGAGCCGCTTATGGGATCGGCCGCTCAAAGCGACACAAACGGATTGATGAAGTCCTGGAAATCGCCGGGGCGACCGATATGAAAGACCTGTTTGTTGATGCGCTCAGCCGGGGAATGCAGCAACGTGTCGCTTTGGCACGCACGATGATTCATGATCCACAGGTACTGATTCTGGATGAACCCGCCAGCGGGCTCGATCCGCAGGCGCGGATCGACATGCGAGCAATGCTGTTGCGGCTCTCGGAGCTTGGCAAAACTCTGATCGTGACCAGCCATATTCTGCCCGAGCTTGCCAGGGTCTGCGATCTGGTGGCGATGGTCACCAAGGGAAAACTGCGAGCGTTTGGGACACTCAGCGACATCATGCGAAACATCAAGACGCGCCGGACCTTCGAGGTCTGGTTGCTGGAGGAAGCTCAGGTCGATCCCGTCGTCGCGATCACGACAAAGTGGTTGGACGACCACCACGCTCACATCGCGGGCATCGGACCGGATGTGGTTGGCGAACACGCTGAGTTAGTCGTGCGGTTGACGACCAGCCTTGCCGATCAGGATGTTGCACCTTTGCTGACCGAGTTGGTGCAGCAGGGCATCGCGATTGTGCAATTTCGCGAAGTGGTTACCAATTTGGAAGACGCCTTTTTGTCCGTTGCCAATGCTGGTGAAGTGCAGGCCGCCCAAGACGCCGCCGCGCCCGCGGAAGCCGCCGATGTTGCGGGGACCGAAGCGTGATGAATCCAGTCGTGGCCCGCGAGTTCATTGGGATCATGCGGTCGCGCCGCGCGATCGCGATGCTGCTCGTGCTGACACTGGCTTTTTCTTGCGCGGTTCTGATGCGGTGGCCTGCGGACGCCACGGTCGATTTAAGCGGCAAGCAGTCGATCGAGGTTTTTCGCATCTTTGGCTACGGGATTTTGGCCGCGGTGGTTTTCCTGGTCCCGGCTTTCCCAGCGACATCGATCGTCAATGAAAAAAATGGCGGCACGCTGTCGCTGTTGATCAATTCACCACTGAGTGCGTTTTCGATCTACGCGGGCAAAGTATCGGGGGTCTTGCTGTTCAGTGTTTTCGTGTTGCTTTGCAGTTTGCCCGCGGCTGCAGCGTGTTATGCCATGGGCGGAATCGATCTCAAGCGTGAACTGGGACTACTGTATCTGATCTTGCTGTTAGCGATTGTCCAGTACGTCACACTTGGCATGCTGGTCAGTAGCTTTGTTCAATCCGCAGACGCAGGTGTCCGCATTACCTATAGCGCGGTCCTTGGCCTGTTTATCTTGACGCTGGTCCCGGCCACGCTTGTCCGCGGTACGTTTCACTCGGCCTGGCTCTCGAGCACCGCCGATTGGATCCGCAGCTTGTCCCCGCTGCCATCGGTGATGGAAATCATGCGGCACAATTCAGTCGGTTCGTTCGGGCTGAAGCAATCGTCGACCACCAGCACGTTTGTCTCAATGGCTTTGATCAGTAGCGCTGTGTTCGCAGCGATCACGCTCGCGCGCTTGAACCATCGCATTTTCGATCATTCGCGCGCAAGGGAGTGATCACCGATGATCGCGGTCTGTTGACACGCCTGTTTCGCCGCTTGGCCTATATCGTTGATCCACAACGCAGAAAACGAGGGATTCCTTGGTTTCTTAATCCAGTGATGGTCAAGGAATTTCGTTGTCGGCGTTTCGGAAGATCTCAATGGTTGCTGCGATTGGTGTCGATCTGTGCCGTTGTCTCGATGGTCCTGACGATCCTGGCGACCTCGAGTTCGACGTCCTGGGGCGTGGAAACCGTGGGCGGATTGCTGGTGCTGCTGCAAGTCGTCTTGGTGGTGTTGCTGACGCCCAGTCTGGCGTCAGGATTGATCAGCGGTGAACGCGATGGCGGCAGCTGGGAATTGCTGCGATTGACGCCGCTTTCGTCATTCAAAATCGTGCGCGGTAAGATCCTCAGCGTTGCCTGGACGTTGGCCTTGGTGTTGCTGGCCACGCTGCCAGGCTATTTGATGATGATCTATATTCAACCGGCAATGTGGCTGCAGATCCAGTACGTTTCCATTTGCCTGGTGTTTACGGCGATCTACGCATTGGCCGTGAGCGCTGCGGTCGGCAGTCTCTTTCGATCCACTGCTGTCTCGACCACTGTGACTTATGTGGTGGTGATTCTGCTGTTTCTCACGCCGCTTCTCGTCTGGCTGGGGCGTGACGCCCCCTTTGGGTACGGCACCGTCCACGCTGCGTTGCTGATGAACCCAGTTGGCGCGGCGCTCAGCGTGATCGAGACACCGGGGTTTGAACAATACAACCTGTTGCCACTGGCATGGTGGATTTCAGGTGCTGTTTCGCTTGTGATGTTTGTTGTCTTGGGGATTCAGGTATGGCGACTTTCGCGAGCAGTGTGAGCATGAAATGGTTGGCCGTCGCCGCGCTGTCGTTGACCCTGACGGCCTGCCATGGGGCGGGACCGGCGTGTGCGCAGCATACTGGGCATCACTACGACTTGGAAATGTACAACAATCCCTTCTTCGCGCCGTTGGAACAATACGTTGTTTATCCGGTTGGACTGAAACGGCTTTGGCTCACGGCGCTCGAGCGCCCGGATGCCGAGCTGCAGCGAATGGTGATTGATTCGATCGCCTTGGCACACCGCCGCGGCGTGGAGGGAATGAATGAAACGGTACCGCGGTTGGTAACGCTCCTGGCGGAACCCGATCAAACGCTGGAAGTCCGTCGCGCTACCGTCAACGCTTTGATCACGATGGACGCTCAGGATCAGGCGGCAAACATCGCCGCGATCGCATCGAAGTATGGGCTCTCCATTGCTCAGATCGTCGAGCCTGCTTTGGCCAAATGGCAGTCACCGGCCATGAAAACGGTTTGGCTGCAGCGCGTGAAAGATGCCAACGCGAGCGCAACCATGATGATGCTGGCGATCAACGGGCTCGCTGCGCTGAAGAGCCCCGAGGCCAACGATTCTTTGGAACAGATCTTGCGCAGCACGGGAAGGCCGTTGCCGATGCGAATTGCAGCGGCGCGAGCTTTGGGGATCAACCGGGCGCAGGGCGTCGTCGATCTTGCCCAAGAGATGCAGCGCGACGCGTCAGCTGGCAGTCCGTTCGGTTCGCTGGTCGCCATCGAATTGCTCAGCCGCAGTGATGATGAACGCTCCGTCGGACTTCTGAAGGAAATCGCCAATGGTGATAACAGCGCGGTCCAATCGCGTGCCCTGCAAAGGCTTTTTGAAATCGACCCCGCGATCGTGAATGGCTTGGCGGACGGCCTGGTCGGCAGTGATGACGTGAATGTGCGTCGCTGGTGCGCACAAGCGATGATCGCCATGCATACAGCTGAGCGGATCAAACCGTTGAGCAGGCTGCTGGATGATGTGAATCCATCACTCCGCTACGAGGTTGCGAATGCGCTTTGCGATTTGGGCCAAGATCCGCAGCTACGTGATGCGGTCACAGAAAATACGATGGATGTGCTCAAGCAGGACCAGTGGCGAGGCTGCGAACAGGCAGCGGTTGTGTTAGCAAGAATGGACCACAAAGGCTGCGGGACACGAATGGTCGAGTTACTGGGACATCAGCGTGGTGAGGTCCAGGTGGCGACCGCTTGGGGGCTGAAGCAATTGAAGATCGCCGAACTACTGCCCGATATGCTCGATCACGCCCAAAGCGTTTACGATGGTTTTCGGTCCGGGCAATTGAACCGCGACGTGCTCGGTCCGTCGCTGCAAATGGCGCATCTGTTCATTGCCTTCGGCGATCAGCGCTACCATCAGGCCGATCCGCTGATGCGAAAATATTTGCCGAAAGACTTTTCACTCGGCGATCACAGTCGTCCCGCTGCCGCCTGGCGCTGGGAATGCTGTACGAAAACGAGCCGCAAGAGGACTTGGCGGCGATCATGGTCGAGCGGCTTTCGGATGTGCGGGGTCCGGAGCGCGAATCGCGAGAGATGCGGGCCATGTGCGTGGTCAGCCTGGGCCGCATGAAAGCCGAATCGTCGCTGCCGGCACTGCGCAACTTTGCCGTCGGGCAGGAATTAGTTGCCCGTACTTGCTTTTGGGCGATCCAGCGAATGACCGGGGAACCGCCCCCGCCACTGGAACCAAGCATTCGCGAAATCAATGATTGGTTCCTGGCACCTCTGCCACCTGAAAAAATGGTGCGTTAGCCTGCCAACCGCGAAATTCGGTTGTGCGGATGCGCCAATTCTTCGGCCGTCGCCTGATACCGGAACTGCATCAAGTACGCGTCTTCGTCGCTGTCCTCGTAAAAGTCTCTCAGCACCGAAATCGCTCGGAAGCCAACTGACTTGAAGAACAACTGTGCTTCCAGATTTGTTTCGCGAACTTCCAACATGATGCGGTTGCGTCGTTCATGCGAAAGCTTGCCGAGCAGTTTCCCGACCATGCGCCTCCGACGCCCTGGCGACGTTGTTGAACATTGACGGCAAAATTCAAGATATGCAGCCGGTTTTTGTGCAGTTCATAGATCATGAAGCCAACGACTTCATCATCCTTTTCTGCCACCATCCCGATGCAATTGCGTTGGCGAAGACAACGAATGAAGTCTTCCTCCGTCCACGCAAACTCGAAACACTGATTTTCGATTGCCAGAACCGCCGGCATATCGCGGCGAATCATCCAACGAATGTGAACACTAACGGACGCTGGTTTTGCTTGCTCCACCTCGGACTCCTTTCGAGCGAAACGGCACGCTTGTTGGGTCGCCATCCTTGGCCCCACAAATTGTGATTTAGCCCATGCTTTTCGGCTGAGACGAAGATTAGCAGATGAAGTAAGCTGGACCAAGACAGAAAAAGCAGGTCACCGAAGTGTTCGCAGATTGAGCAAAAACCCCCGCGTTTTCTTGGCTTGGCAGGGCGAAGCTGGGTTGATGAAAATGGCTGAATTTGATGAATCTTGACAAGCTGGAAAATTTGCAGCCGGATACGGCCAAGCGTTCGCAGCGTGTGTTCGGGGGCGGCAGTCGCTCCGCTCGCTGACCCCCGGCTAATGGCCTTGATCCCTTCGGAATCAAGTCAGGACCGGGTTTGAGTCACACGTTTCGCGCTTTAAAGATTCTTCAAAACCTTCTTGGCTGCATCGATCGTCTCATCGATCATCGCCTCGGTGTGAGTGCGGCTGAAAAATAATGCCTCGAATTGGCTGCATGGCATGTAGACACCCTCGTCGATCAATCCCCAAAAGTACCTCGCGAATGCTTGTCGGTCGCTCTGATCGGCGCCGGACCAATCGAGTACCGGATCGGCGTTGAAGAACAGCGTCATCATGCTGCCAACGCGTTGCACTTGATGTGCAATGCCGGCATCCGACGCCGCTGACGCCAAGCCGTGTTCCAGCTTCGCCCCTAGCGACTCGAGGTATTCGTAGGGAGGATCATCTTTCAGCAATTGCAGCGTCGTACTTCCGGCGGCCACAGCAACAGGATTCCCGCTCAACGTGCCCGCTTGGAATACCTTTCCTGCCGGCAAAACTTGATCCATGATCTCAGCGCGACCACCGTAGGCACCCAGCGGCATACCGCCACCAACGATCTTTCCCAACGTCGTCATGTCCGGCGTGATACCGAAACGTTCCTGCGCGCCGCCCAGGCAACGCGAAAGCCGGTCATCACTTCGTCAAAAATCAAAATCGCGCCGTCATCGCTCGGTCAACGTTCGCACGCACGACAAGAACTCGGTTGTCGGGATCACGCACCCCATGTTGCCCACGACCGGTTCCATGATCACCGCCGCGATCTGACCAGGATGCTGGGCAAAGGCTTGCCGGATTCCTTCACAGTCGTTGTAGGACAGCACGATCGTGTCGCCGCCGGCGCCCGCGGTCACGCCAGGCGAATCGGGCACACCCAGCGTGGCGGCACTGCTGCCGGCAGCCACCAACAAGCTGTCGACGTGACCGTGGTAGTTGCCGGCGAACTTGATCACCTTGTCGCGGCCGGTCGCACCCCGAGCCACGCGAATCGCGCTCATCGTCGCTTCGGTACCACTGTTGACCAGGCGAACTTTCTCGACGCTGGGCACCGCCTCGATGATCTGCTCGGCGAGCTGCGATTCCGCCTCGGTCGGAGCCCCGTAACTGGTTCCCCGCTCCACCGCTTTCTTGATCGCGTCGACGACGGCGGGATGAGCATGGCCCACAATCATCGGGCCCCAAGAACCGATAAAGTCAATCAATCGACGGCCATCGATGTCGTACAAGTAGGCACCTTCGGCGCGATCGATGAACAGCGGCGTCCCACCCACGGCCCCAAACGCACGCGCGGGGCTGTTCACACCACCAGGCATCAATTTCAAAGCCCGATCAAACGCCTCGGCACTGCGAGGTCCGACGCTATGAGTCTGCATGGTCGACATAGGGAGTCCTGCGTTCGCTGGCCAAAAGTCAGCCGCAACGGCTGCTTCCTGATCCCGAAATTATTGTCCAACACGCCCACAGCCGACAGCCGGGGATACCGCAGCTGCCGTCAAACAACGACAGGCGGCAGATCTTGAGGGCTTTCAGGGTCTTTGTCGACGATCCGACCAGCTGCGGGGTCGCTCTGCAATCGTGCCGACGATGACCGTAGGTGCTTGTCATTACCCACATTTCCTTGATCCTGAAAGGATCACAGACATTAGCCGTAGGTCGCGTAGCGCACCTGACGGTCAATGTCTTTTCCGTGTTTTCGACCCCGAAGCGGGTCGCAGACCTCCGCTGCCGCACCGATCTGCGACGCCCTCCGGGGTCGACTCAGGTGGATCTGAACACCATCCGTAGGTGCGCTGCGCGACCTACGGCTAATATCTTGGACCGCTTCGCGGTCGCTCACTAAGGCAAAGCCGTGATGGCGTAGCAGTAACGCGACAACAAATGTGGGTAATGACAAGCCGTAGGTGCGCTACGCGACCTACGGCTAATTGCTGCGACCACTTCGTGGTCAAAACACGATGCAATTGCGTTGTCATCACATTCGTCCTTGCCGTCTTCCGTTCCAATTCGTCCCCCTCTACGGAGCAAGTAACGCTACCCCGTCATCTTCTGTCGTCGGAGTCGTTTTCTATGGGGGCCGCGACTTGTACCGTCATCTTCGTCTGCGACAATGAGGCACACTCGCGTGGAACAAGGTGATGCTAAGTAATGACGTCGAAAGTCGA
The DNA here is from genome assembly GCA_963714715.1 of Pirellulaceae bacterium. GTDB lineage: Bacteria > Planctomycetota > Planctomycetia > Pirellulales > Pirellulaceae > JBFJVZ01. Next base: position 73,992 of record CAVQPV010000006.1, read on the forward strand.
GTTCAAAGTCTGGCTCTCTGTGCTATTGGCAGTTGCCCTGGTCGGAGCGTTCCTGCTTCTGGAATCCGCGTCTGGGTCCTGGTCCTACGGCAATGCGAGGTTGCACACGATCATGGAAGTCGTCGCCACGCTGACGGCTCTGATCGTGGGTGCCTTAGCCTTGGTGTGCTACTATGCCAAGCGACATGACGCGATTCTTTTGCTGGGTGGGGGGTTCATCGGCACCGCGCTGCTGGACGGTTATCACGCTGTCGTGACCAGTACTGCGGTTCAGCCATACTTTCCCTCCCAGGACTCGTCGTTGATTCCATGGAGTTGGAACGCTTCCCGCATTTTTTTGGCGTTGGTGATGGTGGTCAGCTGGCTGGCATGGAGGCGCGAACGCCGGCTGGGGGCACAGGGGCAACTGAGCGACATCGTCGTCTACGCCTGTGTTGCCATGGTGACGTTGATCAGCTTCTTGTTCTTCGCATGGGTGCCACTGGGGCCCGCCTATTTTCCCAATTCCATGTTTGGAAGACCCCAGGAGTTCTTTGCGGCAGCCTTGTTTGCCGGCGCTCTGGTCGGCTACTGGTCCAAGCAAGAGTGGCGAGAGGATCGTTTGGAGTACTGGATCGTCAATTCGTTGATCGTCGGTCTGCTTTGTCAAACGTTGTTCATGTCGCGATCCCATGCATTGTTCGACGGCATGTTCGACATGGCGCACGTGCTGAAAATCGGCAGCTATGTGCTGGTGCTCACGGGCTTGATGGCCGAAATCCACGCGACATGGGAGTCGCTGGTAGCCAGTGAAGAACGTTTTGAACTGTGCGTGCTCGGGTCCAACGATGGCATCTGGGATTGGAATACCAGCACGAACGAGGTTTATTTTTCGGACCGATTCCAGCAGTTGCTCGGTTTTCAGAAAGGCGAAATGCCCCACGAACTCGAGTCCTGGCGCAGGCTCCTTCATCCCGATGACCTCGATCCCACGATGGCTGCGATCGCGGCCCACATCCAACAGCGCGTGCCGTACGACGTCGAATACCGTTTACGAACACGGTCGGGCGACTACCAATGGTATCGTGCGCGTGGACAAGCGATCTGGGATGAAGCGGGGACGGCGACGCGGATGGCGGGGTCGATCACCGACATTACCGAGCGAAAGAAGGCGGAATCATCGCTGAAAGAGGAGCGATTCCTGTTCCACACCCTGCTCGAACACCTCCCCGATGCCATTTACTTCAAGGATACGCGGGGCAGGTTCATGCGGGTCTCCACGTCGTTGGCGAAATGGCTCGGTGCCAAGGGCCCGGAAGAGATGATCGGGAAAACCGACGAAGACTTTCTGCCCACCGAATATGCGGCCGCGGCCCGTGCTGACGAGCAGAAGCTGATGGAGACTGGCCGGCCCATGATTTCGAAAAGAAGAGCATCCTGAATTGGACAACCGAAAGGATGTTTGGGTGTCCACGACGAAAGTGCCCCTTCGTGACGAGCACGGTACGATCGTCGGGACCGTTGGTATTTCACACGACATTACCGACCAAAAAATCGCGCAGGAAAAGTTTCGTCAGGTGGTCGAGGCTGCACCCAATGCGATGATCGTTGTCAACAAGACGGGCAGAATTCAACTTGTCAACGCCGCGGCGGAACAGATGTTCGGTTATGAGCGCGGAGAGTTAATCGACGAGTTGGTCGAAGTATTGGTTCCGAATAACCACCGCACCGATCACGTCAGGCGTCGGCAAGATTATTCACGGCGACCGGTCGCCCGCGGCATGGGACCTGAACGCGAACTGATCGGTCAGCGCAAAGACGGCGGATTGTTTCCCATTGAGATCGGGCTCAGTCCCTTTGAGTCCGATGGCCAGGCCGTCGTGCTGAGCAGTATTTATGATGCGACCAAACGCAAGCAAGCAGAGAACTCGCTGGTAGCTGCCAAAGAGGCCGCCGAGGCCGCTAATCGCGCCAAGAGCGAGTTTCTAGCCAACATGAGCCACGAAATTCGCACGCCGATGAACGCAATCATTGGTATGACGGAACTGGTTTTGGAAACCAAGACCAGTCGCACGCAAAACGACTACCTGACGATTGTGCTTGAGTCAGCCGAATCTCTGCTGGACATTATCAATCAGATTCTCGACTTCTCGAAAATCGAGGCCGGTCGCTTGGAGTTGGAATCACTTGATTTCCATCTCCACGAAGAAGTCGGTGACGCGCTGAAAATTCTGGGGCACCGCGCTCATGCCAAGCAACTGGAGTTGGCCTGGCACATTGACAAGGACGTGCCAAGATATTTACGCGGCGATGCTGCACGGCTACGTCAGGTATTCGTCAACCTGGTGGGAAACGCCATCAAGTTTACAGAGCAAGGCGAGATCGTGGTTGATATTCGTCGCCAGGCCAGCGATGACTCTGAAGTCAAATTGCACTGCACCGTTGTCGACACGGGACTTGGAATCCCGCCGGCGAAACAAAAACAAATCTTCGCTGCCTTCGAGCAGGCGGATAAATCGACGACCCGGCAATTCGGCGGGACGGGACTCGGATTGGCGATCTCCGCGCGAATCATCGAAGCGATGAACGGCGAAATATGGGTCGAAAGCGACGTCGGCAAGGGAAGCCGCTTCCATTTCACGATCAACGTGGTTCCCGGCAACGTGCCTGCCGAGGCCGTTGATCTGCAAGACGCCGATCTCGCTGATTTGCCGATCGTCGTCGTTGATGACAACGAAACGAATCGGCGGATCCTCACAGAGATGCTCGCAAACTGGGGCATGGATGTGATGACGGCTGCATCAGCCACGCAAGCGATCGAGCTACTTGAGAACTGTCTCTCGCCGGGCAAACGCCCAATCCTGCTGAGCGATGTGCATATGCCGGACATGGATGGTTTCATGCTGGCGCAAGAACTTCGCGCCAGCCAACGACTCAAAGACACGCCGATCATCCTGCTCACCTCGGGAGCTGGACCTGAGGACGCGCGGCGCTGTGAGCAACTTGGTATCAAGATTCATTTGATGAAGCCCGCCAAGCAATCCGAATTGCTCGCAGCGATCAGCAGGGCCGCGGGCAGAACGGTCGCGGCCAAGGAAGTGCCCAGTACACGCGTCGACCAGTTTGCCCTGCCGTCATTGAAAGTCCTGCTGGTGGAAGATGGGAAAGCGAATCAAATCCTGGCAAAGGGCGTCTTGAAAAAATGGGGCCACCGTGTCGAGGTTGCCGAGAACGGTGCAGAAGCGATTGAGCTTTGGCGGCAACAGACATTCGATTTGATCTTGATGGATGTGCAAATGCCAGTGATGGACGGGATCGAAGCGACTCGCCGCATTCGCGTGCTGGAAGTCGAAACCGATTCACACATTCCGATTGTGGCCATGACCGCTCACGCGATGAAAGGCGATCGGGATCGTTGCCTTCAAGCCGGTATGGATAACTATGTCGCCAAACCGTTCCGCAGACACGAACTGTACGCCGTCCTGCATCAGCTTTTCGCCTCAACGGGTCAGCGTGGCGAAGAAGCGAAACACGCATCCAGCGAATCTTCTTCGTCGTTGATCGATTGGCAACAGGCTTTGGACATGGTCGCCGGCGATGCCGAAGTGCTGGACGAGGTGGTTACGGCATCCTCCCAGGAACTGCCGGAGTTGATTGACACGCTTGAGTTGTCGATTTCGCAGGGAGATTTCTCCACGGCCCAGCGAGCGGCGCATACCATCAAGAGTTCCTCGCGAATCTTGGGCGCGCAGCAAGTCGTTGATTTCTCTGCAGAAGCGGAGGAAGCCGCCATCGCGGAAGACAGTCAACGCGTGGAAGCGGCGGCCAAACGTTTGCGCGGATTGATCACGCGGATCGTGGCAGAGATCGATGCGTTTCTCGAAAATTCCAAAGGAGAATACTCGTCTTAGAACGTCTTTTAAATCGGGCTCTAACCCTCTCTTGAACCGCGCCCACGGACGGTGGCGTAAGCTTCCAGCTTGCGAATACGCCAGGAAAACGAATGGCAAGCAGGATGCTTACCCCACTTTTTAGCTGCACTAGCCACAGCGAGCATTGATCCCCCGAAAACCACGACGAATCATGCATCGGAATTGGGCCCGGATTGTGGCGGGAATCTCCCACACCACCAGCGGCTTGTCGATTTAATCAGCCGCACGGCGTTAGCCGCGGTTCTCCCCGCCACAAAACCGGGGCTAACGCGGCTAACGCCCATCGGCTAATCATGACAGTTCGCGCGAAACGATTGAATCGACACACCACCAGGCCTGCGGATCCGCACGAGGCGGTTGAAAACGAATTCGAAGTCTTCACGTTGCCGCCAAGATTCGGGGCGGTTGGATTGTCGAACAGCGCCCGGCATCTGGTGCCACTGTCACATTCGCGCCAAGTGGCCTTAAATAGTGGGATGCATTTCTGCGCGAATGCGCTCGGTTGCGTGATCGCGACATAGCGTTTCTTACAGCCGATTTGGAAACGCTCAGAAAAGTCGGTGGTCTGCATCGGCTCTTCAGACACAGCGTGCCAGAATCGAGTCGGCCTGGTCAAAACCAGCTACGGCGCCGCCGGCTGCACGGACCCGTTCGTGCCATTTCATCCATTCATGTTCATTCTCGTGACCTTTCATGACACGCAAGAGATCAAAGCGGAGCGGTACGGCAGTTGTTGAGTTGGCGGTTTGTTTGCCGGTGATCTTTCTGATCGTGTTCGCGTCGATCGAGGCATGCAACATGATCGCACTGAAGCAGATCATCTCCGAATCGGCCTACAATGGTGCTCTCCTGGCACTCAGACCCAATGCCGAGGAGGCGGAGATCATCGCGGGCATCCATACCGTGCTGACAGCCCGCAACGTCACGCCATCCAATGTGTTCATCGCAGGAGAGGGAGGTGCGGCGTACGATTCGCTTCGCCACGGTGACCCGGTTACCGTGACCGTCGAGGCGGAGACCAATGAAAACGTGGCGGGGCCCCAGCTATTCGGTTTTGCTGAAACATTGTCATGCACGGCCACGGCTATCAAACAATAATGATTGGAGATGCGATGAAATACCGGAGTACAAAAGCCCACGTGCCCTCAACTCCTGCACAGCGCCGAGGTGCCACGGCTGTCGTCGTCGTCCTGATCCTGCCCGTGCTGATGTTATTCATCGGATTCTCGGTTGACCTTGCCTACATGCAACTCGCCAGGGCCGAATTGCGGGCGGCAACCGACCTGGCTGCCAAGGCCGCGTCTGCGGAATTAGCAGAAACCGGAGACACGGCACTCGCCATCGCCAAGGGGAAACAAGTTGCCAGCGCCAATCTGGTGGCCAGCGAAGGACTCACGCTTGACGACAGCGACTTCGTTTTTGGCAATACGACACGCTCGACCACCGGCAAATGGTTGTTCACCGCGAACGCCTTGCCCATGAACGCTGTTCAGGTCAAAGGACGCCGCACCGCGTCAGCACCGGACGGCGAAGTTTCTCTCTTTTTCTCCGGCTTTCGCGGCGGAGGTGGCTTCGCGCCGACAGCGGTGGCGACCGCCGGTTTCATTAACGCCGACATTTGCCTGGTGCTGGACCGATCGAGTTCGATGAAGCTGGCGGTTAGCAATCCAGCCACGGGAATGGGGGGCGGAGACGCACGCCAGTGTGATCCTCCGTGGGTCGACAGCCGATGGATCGCACTTGATACGGCGATCCGTATCTTCGTCGACAAGATGGACGCAACACTGTCCGATGAGCAAGTTGCTGTGGTGACATTTGCAAGTAACAATACGACTTGCGGTTTCACTAGCGAAGCCGCGACGCTCGATCAACCGCTGACGGCGAACCTTGCCGAAATCAACTCGGCGATGGCGACTTTGAGTTCCTCAGTCTGGAATGGCAATACGGAAATCAGCGTCGGCATGGGACTCGCTCGGGATGAGCTAAACGGTGGTCGTCCGACCGCACAGAAGATCATGGTCGTGCTGACTGACGGTGCCTATACCAACGACATCCATCCGGAAGGAGTAGCGGCCTTGGCTGCCGAGGAGGACATTCGAGTCCACACGATCACGTTTGGATCTTGTCCAGCAGTTGTGATCGCGAACATGCAAGAAACCGCCGCGGCGGGCGGAGGCAACCACTATCACGCACCCGACGCCGCGACTCTGAACGATGTGTTCAGCGAGATCGCCGGTTCAATCGCTATTCTGACCGAGTAATGTTCACCAGAACGCAAGGTAAGACCATGATCAGATCGCATCAAACACGTGACGGAGCAGTTACCGTTGAATTCGCGTTTGCTCTGCCGATTCTGTTATTGATTACGTTCGGGGGCATGGAATTTTCACGCGTCAATATGATCCGCAATACGGCGATCAACGCGGCATATGAAGGTGCTCGCAAGGGCATCGTACCAGGGGCCACGTCGGCCGAATGTGAGATGGCAGCCAACCAATTGTTGGAACTCGTGCAAATTAGCGGCGGGACTGCAGTGGCGAGCCCCAGTGCGATTCTGCCCGACACCGAATCGGTGACGGTGACGGTGACCGTCCCCATTACGACCGACAATGCGTTCATGACCCCGCAATTCTATTTTGGGAAGACAATCGTCTCCAGCGTAACGCTGCCTCGAGAAATAACTTTCTAGTAGCAACACGAAGAAAACGGTCATCAAGTCATCGCTTGCCAGACTTGTTTGGCTGCATTGAGGTCGTCTCGCGTCGCTTTTCCTCGGCCATAAACGATGCGGTTGTACGCTTCGACGATTTCCGTTGCCGCCGCGGCAGCTTGCGGAACACAACTGGCAACGCGACGCATGAATTCGCTGGGCGTTTCGTCCTTGGTACGCTTCCATCCTTGCTCGCGAGTCCAAGCTTCAAAGGCTTGAAAAGTGATGACGACGACGCGCCGTGGATCTTTTTCGTTACCGATGGGATTGCGAAATGAAGCGAAGGGTCGTGGCGGAGCTTCGGGGTCGGACTCGTCCACGACACCAAGCGTCTGATCCGAGGCGAGATCCTGATCGCGTTCAAACAGGCGACGCCACCAGTCGGCAAGCGCACCGCGATGCATCCAAACGAACGCCAAAACGATGACGAACAAAGCCAGCATGATGACGTATTTCAACAAGCCGCCGATGGTCGACAGGGTTTGACCGATCGTGTTCGCCAAACTCGATGACGATCCGCTGTCGGCGCTTTCCGACGCAGTGGCTTCTGACTTCTGCTGCTCGGACTTCTGCTGCTCGGACTTCTGCTGCTCGGACTTCTGCTGCTCGGACTTCTGCTGCTCGGACTTCTGCTGCTCGGACTTCTGCTGCTCGGACTTCTGCTGCTCGGACTTCTGCTGCTCGACTTCTGCTGCTCAGACTTCTGCTGCTCGGACTTCTGCTGCTCGGACTTCTGCTGCTCGGACTTCTGCTGCTCGGACTTCTGCTGCTCGGACTTCTGCTGCTCGGACTTCTGCTGCTCGGACTTCTGCTGCTCGGACTTCTGCTGCTCGGACTTCTGCTGCTCGGACTTCTGCTGCTCGGACTTCTGCTGCTCGGACTTCTGCTGCTCGGACTTCTGCTGCTCGGACTTCTGCTGCTCAGACTTCTGCTGCTCGGACTTCTGTTGCTCGGACTTCTGCTGCTCGGATTTCTGCTGCTCGGACTTCTGTTGTTGGCCGCCTTTGCTGGACGACTGCTGTTGAGCCTTGGACTTCGAGTCTTGGTCGCCCCCGGACTGCTCGCTCGCCGACTTTTGGCCGCCTTTTTGTTTGCCTGTCGGCCCCTGCTTGCCTTTGCCGTCGCCGGAGTCCCCGGGCGGCGCACCCTCTTGGGGACGAATTTTCTCGATTTCTTTGCCCTCTGGCTTGCGATCCTTCTCGGTCGTTGCCGCACCGGGACTTTTCTTTTCCGCTGCCTCGTCACCCCAACCGTAACGACTGGCGGTGTGGTCCTTTTGCGATGTCAAGAAGTCCGGCAATTCCAACGAAGCCAGGGCGCGGCCGGGCAGCGGGGCCAGATAGGCGATGCCAAGGATCGCGCAATGATCAACAATCCACCTGCCAGCCAGGCAACGGAAACATCGACTGGCATGTCGACTTGTACGTTGTCGCAGGTAACGGCGCAACCCCAAGAAGCTGGTCGTTACCAACAGCGATAAACTGGAAAACAGGTAGAGTGCCAGATACTTTTGGGCAGCCGACCACGCTTGCGGGTCGCCTCGCATCAGGAATTGACCGACGCCGAACAACGGTAGCGCGGCGAGCGCCAGATACATGACCGTTCGACCCGGTTGATGCGGCTTGCGTCTGACGTTTCTTGGCGGTCTGTGTTTGCTGTTCGGAAGTCTCGCTAGCATCGGCTTGCATTTGCTGTTGGACAAATTCATGGCCGACATCGACAAGCCCTTGACCACTGGCATCGACGGAGTCATCGATCAGCGTGCAATCATGGACGATCCGATCAGCGAGATAGCCGATCAGTCCCAAGATCAGGGCAGAAAAAACGATGTTGCTCAGGAATTGTGAGATCACCACCAGCGCGGCAAGTCCGAGCGCGATCGCGTAGCCGATGGAATAAGTACGGTCTTGCTCGATAGCAATACGTGCGACGGCGACCGAGCCCATCGTGAACATCAAAATGATCCACGAGACTCGAGCCGGGAAACCGCCCTGATAGAGAATCAGGATTAAGAAGTTCGCCAAGCTGCTGATCATGATAAAGATCAACAGCGGCGCTACCGCAATCGCGGCATAATCAGCGGCGGTCTTCGATCGCGTCGTCAGAGTCGCTGCCTACTCGCTTTCTGGATGCAATTGCTTCCAACGCTTCATCGCGGGCCCAACCGAATTCATCGGCACCCACTTACCCTTGGTCTTGCTGCTCTGCACCAAAGTATCGGGCTCAATCTTGCCCTTGTCGATCCGCATTAGCAGATCGGCCTCGGTAATAGGTCCTACACGACGTGACTTCCGCAGCCAGCCACTCGCCATGTAATACCATCCTGTTCCCATCGATCCTCTCCCGGTTCAGGAAACGAATAACGTAGATTCGGTGGGAACCGAGATTAAGGCTTCTCGAATCGACGATTTGCCATCCACGTTGCGACGCCCTATTGTAAATCGGCTCGCCCCTGATTGCATCATACTCTAACGCCGAAAAGCACACCAATATAGAGCGCTAGTGCGGATTTGGATCGCCCACCTGAGGCATGCCGCACACCTCTGTGTGGTGGTTTTCCATGAAACGCAGTGATCTAAGGCGAAAACGAGAGATGAGATTCGTCGCCAAAGATCTGCCCCCTCACGCCGGCAGTTACCTGCTTTCGTTGCTTCGCGAATAGAGAAGATTCGATTGTTGGCAAACTGCCGACTCAAAATCGCTCGCGATCTCCGTGCGTTCAAGGCTTCTCGGCGGCGGTGGTTTTTTTCAGAAGTTCGTAGTTGCGGAGTCGCACCAGCGGCATGCCTTGTTGGTCTCTCTTGATTCGATTGGTCGTGTCGAACGATACCAACAAGTGACTCCCGGTAAAACTCAAATCTTCAATATTTGCGGCGGCGAGCCGCTGTTGGGTGATTCGCATCAGCTGCAGGTAGTCCGGTTCGGTCAGTCGGCCTTCACGATAGGCGGAGAGCGCATCGATTCGCTGGTAGACAGCGGCGCCTTGGGTGGCACGCATGTCATCGGACACATTCCAAAAACCCCAAATCGACACGTATTTCCGATTGTCTCTCAGTATCGGCGTGCCCTGCGGTGTCAGTAGATTGACGTGGCTGTCGAAGCGACTGCGGTCATCGGGCAAGCGGGCCGACCGAGAACCCGTCATGTAGATGGTGCGCGGATACTTGGTGTCGATTCCCTTGTGCAGAAGATCCAGAGCGATCGAGAACTCTTCGAACGGACTGTTGTAGCCGTGATCCAACACGCGTCGTCCGCCAGGGAGAAAGGGATCGACGTCGGGACGTTCCCCAACACGGGACTCCCGCCAAACAACTTGCACGTCGTCTTTGGTTGTGGTCTCGTACCATCGTTGAGACTCGACCAACTTCCTTCGCGGTGTCCGCCGCCACTTTTCCGGCAAGAAAAATTCGAACAGCATGGGGTCGTGCCCCACAACCCAGAGGTGCCGCCCGTACTTTCAACTTCGCCGTAAATGTAGTCGACGCCCATGATCGTCATGCGTGAGAGACCGGGCAAGAGTTCCTCGTGCGCCTCGAATCGTTTCGCTTGTCTGGCCAGATACTCGCGGCGCTTCGACTGCGCGGACGAGTTCCTCTCGCTCCGGCGTTCGCTCGAGCAACTCAAAATCAACCAGTCCATAAAGCGTGGCACCCGACTTGTCGCTGGCGAGGTTGCCGTTCTTGGGGCGAACGATCACGTGGCGTGGTTTGTTGTCGCGCATGCAGAAGCCGTTGGCCATCATTTCGCGATTGGAGCGTTCGTACAGGTCGACCATTTGCTGATGGTCAAGAAGGCCCTGGCCAAGTGCTTCCGCGGAGTCGATGCCTTTGAGCCACTCATAGATCACGGCGTAGAATCGGTTCCAATCCAATTCGATTTCGCAGTGAGATTGATCAATCGACTCCATCCGGTGCTTCCTGCGCCCCAGATGCTCGGCGGGATGAAAACGATGGGGCACGTAGATCGCCAACGGCTTATGCGTGCGCAATCGGCACGACGTCTGCAACTGTGTGCTTCGCATTTCTTGCAGCAGGCTGAATTCCATGAAGGGGCTATTGAATTCCGCGCCGTCCAGAGCCCCGGCCGCTTCGGTCTCACCCGGGATATCTTGCCCCATCCGGTTCCACTTGAAGACGACATCGATCGAGCGCCCACCCACTTCTTTGGTGGTCACGCGGAACACACTACTGGAACCGGGCAGACGTTCTCGATGGTCATGGCGCCATGCCGCGTCGCCCCAGTGGTTATGCGGCAAGAGCAACTCTGCGAACGGCAGTCCGTCTTCGGTGATGTACAGCTCCGCGCCGTCCGGCAGGCGAAGATGCAAATACTTGACGCCAAGCAGGAAAATGTAGGGCTGGGGGGCGAAGAATTCCTTGACTGCACTCAGGTCATGCATGGTTTGGCAATCCAACTCCGGAGATGGTGGCGAATCAGCATCCCTCTATTCTGCCTCACAACTGTGAAAACAAAAATGCCCCGGACAGCGTCTGCATCGCTGGCCGGGGCACGAAGTATCATCGTTGACATGGCGTCAGTCGACTAACAGGGCTTGGTTCCGTCGACAAGCGTGGGCGTGCCTTCCTGTACACCTCGCAATTTGATCCTATCGGGAGCCGTGAAGGTAGCGCCCTCGACCAACAGCTTTCTGCCCTTGACCTCGATGTCGCCACGGGTGCCGCCGCTGATCGCCAGATCGGCCATGATCAAATCCACGTTACCGCGCGACTTGACTTCAATGTCTCTCAGCGCCCGCACCACGGCCGCTTCCAGACTGATGTCATTACGGGCATAGATCTCGACTTCGCCATCGCAAGCGTGCAAGACCGCAGCATCGGCGATCACTTGATCTTTCGCTGTGATTTCGATCTCTCGCGCGGCCGTGATGACCGTGGGATTGAGGCCCAGCACACCGATATCGACGACCTGTCCATCAAGTTCGACTTCGCCACGGTCTCCGGACGCGGTCAGCAACGAGCCACGGGCCGCGACGGTACCTTTCGAAGCCTTCAGCTCGATCTCTCGTTCGGCTTGCAACAACGCATTGTCGGCGGAAACATCTCCGCGGTACGACTGCAACTCGATTTCGCGTCCGGCGTCAAACGAAGCGGAATCGGCATTGATGTCGCCTCTCGCCGACAACTCGATCTCCTTGTTGGCGACCAGCACCGAACCGCTCACATCGATAGCACCACCAGCCTTCAACTCGATTTCCGACTTTCTGCCGTTAGCTTCCAGGCTGTTACCGCTCGCATCGATGTCCAACGCGGCGCGGATTTCGATGCTACCCTCACTGACGATGTTCGCGTTCAACGACACGCTGCCCTCACGGGATCGCAGATCGACATCGACGCTGCTATTGCCATGTCCGCGGTGGAACCAGTGCCAGAACCAGTGTCCATGACCATGACCATGTCCATTGCTCGCTGGCGGGCCTGTCGAGGTCAGATCGGTGTTGATCACCACGTCGCCATCGGCAACGAAATCGACCCTGGCAGCGCTGACGGCAGCTCCGTCGATCACCAGCCCGGCGCCGGCGATGACGGTCGTGTAACCGCCTTCGGTGCGCCGGGTGTCAAAGACGCCGTCTTCGACTTCCCCGTCCACCAACGCGACATCGCCACTGTCGAACACCTGGTTATTATTGGCGTCAACGAATGAAATGCCAGTCGCAACGGGGTCGACCGTGATCGTGAACGTCTGCGTGGCCGACGTGTCCTTGCCGTCGTTGTCCGTGCCGCCATCGTCGGTCAAGGTCACGGAAACGATCGCCGTACCCGTGGTGCCGGCCGTCGCTTCGTAGGTCAGGTCACCCGTGACAACGTCGATGGCGGGACCTGCAGCGAACGCCAGATCACCCGTCGTCGAATCGACCGTGATGTTGAACGAAACCAGCGACTGATCGGCCAGTTCGTCAAGCGCCGTGGCCGGACCGACCGCCAAGTCGGTTGCGAATCCTGCGACGCTCTGCGGTCCAGCATCCTGATCCGATGCAGGCGGGTCTGCCGCAATCACAAAGACGGGAGCGTCGTTGACCGCGTTGACCGTAATTTCCACCGTCGCCGGCTCCGAATCGAACAGCCCGTCGTTGGCAACATAGGTGAAAGTGTCCTCACCGCTGAAATCGAGATTGGGCGTGTAGGTGAACGAGCCGTCAGCGAACAGTTCAAGCGTGCCGTTTGTCGGTCCGGTGTCCAGGATCGCCGTCAGGGAATCTCCATCGAAATCTGTGTCGTTGACCAGCACGCCAGGTGCATGCGATCACGAGTTCGTCATCTTCGTCCACGTCGTACTCGTCATCGTCGGCCTCAGGTGTGACCAGCGGATCCATTTCCAGCGTGATTTCTCCGCCCGAGACAAAAGAGAGGAAGGTCGGGAAACGCCGTGTCATCCGTCGGGATCGAGCCCTGGTGGTATCTCAATGCCGAGTACGCGGAAGGAGGTGACGCCGCCGGAAACTCCGCGCCGGGATCGCCAGCTCGAAATCAAATTCGATGCCAGCCTCCAGTGTGGTCGTGACCGGCCCATCGGGACCCTCGTAACTCAGCTCGTAACTTTCGTCACCGAAACCAAGCAGCGGTAACTCGACCGTGGCAAAAGTCGAGCCGGTAACCGTGTAGTCATAGCCCCCGGCAACGGCCGGATCGTACGCCCGGCGAACCCGCGGCTGAACCGTTTCGGTGAAAGTGAAGACACCGTCCTCGCCACCTTCGTCGTCCGGCAAAATTACTTCCTGGACCAACAGGCCATAGTCTTCCACTTCTCCGTCTTCGGCCGGTCCGGTGGGGCTAAGTCCGCCGGTGGAGTTGAGCCGGAAGCGGGTGATGGCCACAAAGTCGCCGGTCCCCGCCGGGATTGCGGGAATCGTGTAGAACAGCGTGTTGACCCCCGCTGTCACCACGGCGTCGGTCAAGATCTGCTCGCTCGCGTCCCAGACGTCGTCCTGGTTGGTGTCCATCCAAGCGTTGACAAATCCGTCGCCCGATAGAAACGACATCTACGCGGGCCATGAAGCCGCCCGCAGCAGAGCTGAAGGTGACCCCGTCCTCGTCGTCCGGGAACCCGACTAGGTCATCTTGGTTGGCGAAGCCAGCCGCACTCGGTTGGCCGATCGAGTTCCGTGTCCGCTTCTTCGGCCCAGCCGCAAGCCACCAATGACGTGACGAGCACCAAGGTCCTCCTCCAAGACCGGGTATTCCTCAGGTGCATCACCAAAGTCAAGCTGCGCCTCATAGGCACCAATGTCGACAACACCGAGTTGGAAGCCGAAGCGGCGTAAGCCGCGCTGGTCGTCGGAACTCGTCGAACGACGTGCTGCCGGCATCGATCGCCGGGCTGTTGGCGAGCAGCGCATGTGTCTGCGTTAGCCCACCATTGTCGGCGAGAACTTCGATGCCCGCAATAATGGGGTTGGCTAACGTGCCGACCTGATTTCCGTTGAGTGGATCGAAGCCGGTGGATCCATCTCCATTGCCAATCAGATTCGAATCGCTCAATTGGTTGAAATCGCCCCACAGATCGTCACTGACCCCGGCGGCCTTGAAGTTTTCCGCGACCAGTGAATTGTCCAGCCGCACGTCACCGCTGCCGTCGTGGTAAATGCCACCGCCGCCGTCACCGCCGATATTGTTGGCCACCGTGGCGTGTCGCAAGGAGACCCCGTCCTCGCCCCCGATCACGCCCACGTAGAGACCGCCTCCGTGACCAATCGCCTCGTTGCCGCTGATCGTGATGTTGCGCACATACTGCAGCGGGGCACCGGCGACGGAAATACCCCCGCCGCGGCCGACGACTGGCTGTCCGTTCAAGGTTCCACCGACGGCCCGATTGTTGCTAATGGTCGTGTCGACGATGTCGTTGTAGGTAAAATTCTCATTGGGGTTGCTGTGGTAGATCCCGCCACCTTCGCCAGCACGATTGTCATCAATCGTGGTGCGATAGAGTTGCACGCTGTCGCTGTTGTTGTGGATCCCGCCGCCGCGACCGTTCGTCGCGATGTTGCCGCTGATGACGCTCTCCTCGGCATAGAAGGTTGAGGGAGATCCTCCCGACATCGTGGCGACGATATAGACACCTCCTCCGTCGTTCACGGCGGTGTTCGCGGACACGACACTGTCAAACAGACTCCACATGGTCGTCTTCGCTGTAGATGCCACCGCCGCTATCGCCAGCGATATTGCCTTGAATCTGGCTGTTGCTGACATACAGTGATTCGCCTGTCGGTGAACCCATTGCCGAAGGTGTAGACGCCGCCACCGTTACCTCCAGCGATGTTGTCCGCAATCACGCTGCCGTTGAAAATCTCTACGTGATCGTTGTCGTTGTAGATCCCGCCACCGTCACCGTCCGCGTCGTTCCCACTGATCTCGCTGTCATCGACGAACAGAGTCGCGGTGGCTCCACCATAGCCACCGTAGGCCATCATCAAAATCTGCTGACGTGTAGACACCACCTCCATTGCCGGTGGCGTCGTTACCGGTGATCAGCGAACCGTTGTTGAGTTCGACGTGGTCATTGAAGTTGTAAATTCCACCGCCATCGACGGCTGAGTTTCCACTGATGACGGTCCCGTCGAGATACAGACTCTGCGGAAAAATCCCGCCGAAATCGTTTTCCGTATGGATGGCACCACCCAGCGTTGCCGAATTGTCGGTCAGCACGCTATCGCTGATTGTCAGACTTGCATTCAGGTTGTGAATCGCCCCACCATCGTCCGCAGACCCTCCCGTCAGAGTCAGTCCCTGCAATCCCCACTGGACGAAGAGGCTGCGACTTCCACCACGTCGAAAATTCGCGACGCTGCCGCCGGCGTTGATCGTCAGCTCTTCAGCGCCGGGCCCATCGATCTGCAAGCTGTCGATGATGTCGATCTCGCCCTCGGTCAGCAGAATCTCGTCCGTGCCTGCAGGGAGGTCGAACTGGATTAAGTCAGCACCCTCTGCATCGTTGGCCGAGACGATTGCCTCGCGCAACGTGGTCCCGGGGCCCCGTCAGTGAATCGCCAGCCTCGTCGACGATGATCGGATCGTTGAAGACCCCAACCGCCAGCAGTCGACGGTCTTCGAGATGTTCGCAAACCAAACGCTGTCTGCGTCGACGCTGCTCGGAGGTGCGACGAGAAAAACGGATTCGATCAATCAACTTACGACGAGATAATAGACTCATGACAAAGATCTCCCCAAGGCGCCCCACGGCCAAAGATTCCCGATGCTCAAGGACGAGCTTGCGATTGCAAAATGATTCCGCTGCCTTTGGACGCCAAGTAGTCACGGAACCACGAACTAGATGCTCAGGAATCAGTCGGCGATGGTATGCGACGATCTTTACCTTGTCAACAGTGCGGCCAATTGAATGCGCGAAACGGCAAATGACGCTGCGAGCTACGGACTAAATGTTGGTGAACATTCGCGCAAGCAACTGCGCGTTGACGAACGCCAGTGAACAAAACGAACACCATCACTGAACGGCTGTGAGCTAGTCAAATGCATACCACCATTTTCTGCCCGAACGTTTGCAAGATAGTAAATGCGAAACGTGTGTTTTGATTGCGCGACTCGCGACAAACTCTTAACGCATTCTTGCCACTTGAATCGTTGATCAGTTTCCATCGGCAAACGGTTTTCAAAATGTGGGAGAAAACCATGACGGCTTGGGAGAGCCATCCTGCTGAGTCTCGAATCAGTCAAGTCGTTTCCAAATGCATCAGACAGCGGTCGACGACGCGCTGTCCGACGTTGTCGATTGATCTTTCCTGAAACTGTTTCGCCAGCTCGAACGCGCACTGCTGGACGTCGGCCTCATGAAGTTGACGCCCGGCAACAGGAACTTGGCTTAGCAAGACACGTCCACTCAGCTGCTTACCGACACCCAACGCTTCAATGGCCTGCGCCGTCAGGTGCTGCTCCAGGTGCCGGGGAAACATCAACTGGGGTCGGCCGGCGGCCAACGCCGCCTCCACGGTGCCAACACCCGCGTGGTGCAACAACAGTGAGCAGTCGGCAAGCGCCGCGGTGATCGGGACCGGTCCGTCGTGAACTTGCACATCCGCCTCGCGAAGCTGCTGCCTGAGCGTCAGCGGAGCGTCACGAATGAATGCCTCTCCCTCAAACCCGTGGCGGACCAGGAACGACAGAATCTGCAAGACGCCCGGGTAGGCAGCGGCGAGATAGGCAAAGAACCGCGGCCGCGGAGGCAAAGCTGTGGGCCCTGGAAAGTTGTGCAAGGACCCCACATCGTGTCTTGACGGATCTCGCGATAAGGATCCAGTTCAGGCCACGTGGTGATGAACCGCTCGGTCGCCCCCAGCAACTCTGGGAGCGTTTCCGGAAGCGGACGCCCACGCTGCTGCTGGACCTCCCGCACGACGTCCAGCAACTGGTCTTCGGACGTCACGGGTGCCGCGTCGGTGGGCAGAGGTGGAAATGTTGCGCCATCGACCGGAGGAATCGAGAAGCCGTTGCCAACATTCATGATCGGTTGTGCACCGTATGCGGCCAGGCACAACGTCGGGCTGTGGTCGACAACAATCAGCTGCGGTCGGGCAAGATCCAACAGGCCCTGCCAGGCGCGGACCAGGGGAAACAGGCTAGCAACGCTGGAAAAGCCGCACACGGCCAACACGTCGGCAAAACTGGCGGCCTGGAATGCCCCAGTGCGCCGGTGTCGTTCCCGGAAGTAGGGTGCCTGCAAACAGAGGTACGGCAGCCCATCCAGTAGTGGGGCCGTTTCGACCAGATTCCTCACAGCGAAGATGACTTGGTGCCCGCGCGCCGCGATCGGCTCCGCCAAGTTGCGCAAACGTTTGACGTGGCCCAACCCGCCACCTAACTCCCATGCCATCAGCACCGTTGCCAAGACGCCGGTCCTTTCGCAAGCCGAGTTCCAAGTGCAAGTCCCAGCGTGACATTCTACACGAGCGCGCGACGCTGCCGGGAAGGGCAGCGCTGCTACCTAGCCCGGGTATTGCATGTCGGGTGGGTCAAATTCGCGTAAGTCCTGTCATGATTAGCCGCTGGGCGTTAGCCGCGTTAGCCCCGGTTTTGTGGCGGGGAAAACCGCGGCTAACGCCGTGCGGCTAATTAAATCGACACGCCGCTAGCGTTCGGTTTTTGCGAACCGTGGGCTAGCGTCCACCGCTCACAGAAGAGCAGTGGTAATGGATTATCCCCACAATGCTGTTTGCGATATTGCCAGGGCGAAGACCACAATCGCCGCGGCAACCAGCAGGCTGCGACGAACGGATCTACCGCGATTCGCGTTTCTTGCGGTGCCTTCGCTCGCGTTGCTTTGTGCCAGAATTCGCGCGATCACCCCGGGAACTTCACGATTGGTGAAAGCCAGTCCCAATAAACAATCAGCCTCGCGTTCCATTTGCCAGACCGCTTTCGCGTCCACGATCACGTGCTCTTGATCGCCCAGCTCAACGCGAATACGCACGCGAACATCGTCGGGGACCGTTGTTGGCGAACAGATCTGCAAACCGCCCAAGGAGCAATGTTGAATCTGAATATCGACTTCACCGGGCTGAAGTTCCCAGCTCATCTTCGCTGCCTGATTCCAAGCGACGCGTTCGTCGCGGCGACGGTCGATGACGTCCTCGTGAGCAAGCGTCTCGAGGACATCATCCGGAATCGTTTCCAGCAGTTGGCACCCAAGAACAGTTTTTCCGTCCACCCACGGTTCAACGCGACGAATCACGCCGGGAAAAACTCCGTGAAGTCGATCCGTCTTCAGCTCTGTCAAGAACGCCTGGCCAACACCAAACTTACCGTCGCACAAGAACCGCAGGCCGTTTGGGGATATGTCGATGACCGTTCCCTCGATGGGATCGTCGAAATCGACAAAGGTGTTGCATTCCAGCAGTTCATCGTCGCAAGTTTTGAACCGTGGTTCCTTACGTCTACCCAGAGTCTCGTCCGCGTTCATTTCTTTGCTCGCCCAAAACGAAATATCAGCCGCTGTTGTGAGATAGCTCACCGATTCAATCGCGATGGAGGCGTGTTGCACCAATGTCAAAGAACTGAAATCTGCAATTTCGGATGAACGGGTCCTACCGGTTGTACGACAACCACTTCGCGCGCGCTCACTGAGATTCGTCGCCAAAGATCTGCCCCCTTCACGCCGGCAGCTACCTGCTTTCGTCGCGACTAACGACTAGCGAAACGAGTGCAGTACGACATGGGCACTTTCAATTCCATGTTTCGTGACCAAACTCGTGGATGCAGCCCTTCAGTTTTACTTGGTTATGGAAACCGTTATTTCCCGTTCGTTGCTTCGCGGGCTTTGGCGTCGGCAATGTATCGCTCCTGGTGCTCGACCAACTCTTTCAGCTCGTCCATTGTCTTGCACGTACATTGAAAGTGACAGATCAGCATCTCGTCCGTCGAATCGTCACCCCAGACGACCGTCTTGGGAGGTGAATTCGGGTTCAATGGATTTTCGGCCGAATTGTCGTACCAGGCGTCGACGGTAATCCGCGTACCTTTGCGTAGGCGAACCGGCTGAGCAAACGAGTACTGGCCTTGCCAATTGAAATCCCAATCTTTGATCCATAAGAGTGGTTGGGTACGTCCGCCCGGCGATTTTGACCAGACCTTCATCTCGCGTCCCAGCACATGCATGTGCGGAACCATATCCAACAGCGTTGTATTGACCGGAAGTGTGTAGGTCGCTCTTTCCGGGTGCCGCCGTTCTCCGGGCGGGATTTTGATTTGTTTGTTGCCGATTTGCACTTCCACCACGACTTGTCGCGCCGATCGAGGAGCAAAGTAGAGCCCTATTTTTGATCGGTCTCGCTCAGCCTTGCCCGTCGTCACATAATGAATCTCGGTCACAATGTCGCTGCCTCGCGGAATCAGACGCCCCATTCCAACCGGCAATCTGCGGGGACTCATCCCGGGAAACCAGCTACTGAGCGTTCCTTGGGTCTGAAACCTGGGTCCTCCAAAACCACCGTATCCCGGCGCGGGGTCGGCTTCATCCAGCCGTCGACCGGCACGCTTCGTATCCAGGAAGAAGCTGGCATGATGAATCGCTTGCGGCGTCCCCGGATGAAAATCGATCGCGGTGATCAAGCGGTCCTCGGTCAGCCGTGCGGGAATGACAAAGTACTGTCGAATGTCGGGGCCGCTGGCCGGAATCGGAAAGACGTCTTGCATCTCTAAAATCAAATCAGGGTCGCCGAGTCGCCAGCCCTCGACGTGCTCGATGGCGGCTGGCAGGTCTGCCGGGTCGCCCTCGGGTTTGCCGCCCTCGATCCACACCGCCAGCAGCGATAGCTCATGTTCGCTCAGTCGCTGCTCATCCAGGAAGCGAGTGAACCCGGGCGCGGGTTTCCACGGCGGCATGAACCGGGACCGCGTGACCTCCAGAATTTGATTGGCGTGCCCGCTGACGTCGTCGTAGGTCAGCAGCGGAAAAGGCCCCGACTGATTGGGGCGGTGGCAGGAGGCGCAATTTGCCTGAATGATGGGAGCGATATCACGTGTGAAGGTAACGCTGCCCGATTTGGTCTTGTTGGGTGGATCCTCCAACAGGCAGCCAACGGGCGTGGTCTTCGGCACGGCAATTGGCCTGCCGGCAATCGCAGCGTTGATCGCGTCTGCCAGGAATGGTCTTGCCGCAGCGTCTTTCTTCCGGCCGAGTTTGATATGCCGGTCATCAATCGCACCGCTATAGAGTTTCTTGCCGAACGGATTCAGCACGAAGACTTGCGGCGTATGGGTCGGTGACAGAGCGACACGTAACTCGCCCGAGCCATCAAACAACACCGGGAACTCAATGCGATACGTCTTACTGTGTTCCAATGCCTCGGCCCGCGTGACCGACGGATCCGAAACCACTCCATAGAACTCAATGCCGCGCCGCCGATACGTCGACGACAATTCATTCAGCTCCGGCAGATAGCTGTTGCTGATCGGACACTGCGTCGACAAGAACGAGACCACCACCGCCTTGGTATCGCTTTTTTCGCCAAAACGACGTAGCCCACCAGCAAGATCGACGCCCTTGAGCGGTTCGCGCGACTGGCCGTCTTGAGCGTTCAAGCGGTGGACATCAGCGACGCCAAGACAACCGCACATCAAGGCTGCGGTGAAGAGAGCTCTTACACCGTTGCAGGTCAGCCATTTTAAGCGTCTCGTTGGGTCCACGATGATTCACGGCCGTTTGTTTCATGTCTTCGTGACACGGTTCGGACGAACCGAAGCGTGGAAATGAAAGCGCAATATACCGCGCTGGTAACGCGTCAGGGGCAAGATAATCCAGGCACCACCATGAACGGGATCAGCGTTTGCGTGTTCAAACCAGCCGTCGATGCGAAAAGCATGGTGCCACCGTCAACTCAGGGTGGCGGCTAGTTCGCAGGGGCTGCCAAGTGTGACCCTGGACTGGGCTTAGGTAAACTGCTGGGGCTTTGCCCCGAAAAAAATGCTCAACAGCGTTGTCTGTTGTCTGAAAGGGTTTCACAACCAATCCGTGTGCGACCCTTTCAGGGTTGGCGCCGCGACGTTTGCTGCCGCCGCTTCGCGGCTCACAGAGATTCGTCGGCAAAGATCTGCCGGCTCACGCCGGCAGCTACCTGCTTTCGTCGCTTCGCGACTACCGAAGAGGTGGGTAATGACAGGGCCTTGACGCCGGTTGCTTGCAAAGCCAGTCTTGACGCCTGGCTTCTTGTCCGGCTACCAACCGTGTTGATGGAAGGTACCGAGTCGATTGCCGTGCGTCGTCCCAAGCGTTGGGACGAACCG
This sequence comes from Pirellulaceae bacterium, assembly GCA_963714715.1. Lineage (GTDB taxonomy): Bacteria > Planctomycetota > Planctomycetia > Pirellulales > Pirellulaceae > JBFJVZ01. The sequence goes on from CAVQPV010000006.1 coordinate 95,360, forward strand.
ATGGATTCGTCGATGACCGACGCAGACGTCGCATGGTTGCGCACGCGGTCACCGTTTGTCTCGATGGACGAGAAAGCGTTTCCGCGGACAATGTCGCTGGCCGGAATCCTCCGCTACGACTGCCGGCTCCATCGTTGCGAGCCCGGCGAGATCGTGGTTCGTGAAGGCGATTACGGCAACAGCGCGTTTTTGGTGATCGCTGGTAGTGTTCGTGTCCTGTTCGATTCATTGTCGCCACAGCAATTGGGGCGCACGCCGACCGAAACGTTATCGTGGATCGAGACCTTGCAGCGTTGGTGGAGTCGTAGCGACGTCGCCGAGCACCGCACGCCGGAACAAGTCACTGTCAATCGGGAGGATGGCGGACAGACGGTTCGCCAAGTCGACGATCGGCAAGCGTTTTTTCTGCAAGACTTCGACGCGGTTCTGAAAGAGAACGAGACGGTGAGTCTGGGGCCTGGCGAGTTGTTTGGCGAGGTCGCCGCCATGTATCGCTCGCCTCGCACGGCGACTGTCGTGGTGGATAACGAGGCCACGCTGTTGGAGATCCGCTGGCAAGGGTTGCGGATTCTCCGCCGCGATCAGACCTTCGCCGAGACCCTGGAAGCCCACTATCGAAAGCACTGGCTGTCGGTGCATTTGCGCGAGTGCCCGCTGTTGCGGCACTTGCCTGAGGCGAACTTGCAACACGTCGCTGCGGTAACTCAGTTGCATTCGTACGGCCGGATGGAATGGAACACCGACTACAAAAAAACGCGGCAGTTGCCGGCGGCCGAACAAATCAAGCAGGAACCGTTGGTCGCCGACGAGGGACGTGTGCCCACCGAGTTGATCATCGTCCGCAGCGGATTTGGTCGCATGTGCCAACAGCACGGCGCGGGGCATCGCACCACGGCATACTTGGGGAAAGGGCATTTGTTTGGACTGGAGGAAGTCGCCTACAACGCGCTGCGCCCGTCAGATTTGCCGCCCAAGACACTCGCCTGCTCGCTGCGAGCCGTTGGATTTCTGGACACACTGGCGATTCCCGTTGAGACCTTTGCGACCGAGATTCTGCCCTACGTCCGCTGCAGCGAATTGCCGTCGTCGGCCGCTGAGTTGCTGGTTTCCTATACCGAGAAACGCGCAGACCGTCGGCGGCGAGCCAGGCGACGTAAGCAACTGCCGGATGACGCGACCGATTTGAAAAGCCAAACCGGAACACAGTTCGAATCGACGGCGCTGCTGGAGTTCATCGTGCAGAATCGCATGAACAACGGCCAACAAGCGATGGTCATCGACTTGCACCGTTGCACGCGGTGCGACGATTGCGTCAAGGCGTGTGCGAGCGCTCATGACGGAAATCCTCGCTTTGATCGGCAAGGTTTCTCGCACGGACGATTGCAGTTTGTTCAGGCTTGCATGCATTGCACCGATCCGGTTTGCATGATCGGCTGCCCAACCGGTGCGATCGCGCGTGACATCGATTCTGGCGTGGTGTCGATTCACGAGTCGATTTGTGTCGGTTGCGGCACCTGTGCCGCGTCCTGTCCCTACCAGAACATTCGAATGGTCGACGTCTTCGACGAGCAAGGACGCGCCTACTGTGACGTCAACTCGGGCAAACCGATTAACAAGGCGACCAAATGCGACCTGTGCAGCGGGCTGCCCAGCGGACCGGCTTGTGTCGCCGCGTGCCCGCATGACGCCCTGGTGCGAATCGATCTGAGCGAATCGAAACCGCTCTCACAATGGCTGCAGCAGCGGAGTTAGCCTATGAGCCGACTGCATTTTCGCACCCGACGCACGATTGCCTTGACTCGTGACCTGCCTGGCCGTGTTGCTCGTCTGGCTGATCGCCTGGATCGAAGCAGGGCCGACTGGGCCACGCCTCGTACTTCACCGGGATCACCTGTTTCAGCTCGCTGATCTTGCTGATGCTGTTCGGAATTCGCCGGCGAATTCCGATCCTGCCACTCGGCAGCGCCAGTACTTGGACGCAGATTCACATCTACACCGGTCTCTTCGCGACCGCGGTCTACGTGATGCATGTCCCGGCGTTGGTCGGGGCCGGGATGTTTGAATGCTGCCTGTCGATCGTATTCTGGATCGTTTCCGCCAGCGGGTTTTATGGCGTCTACGCCAGTCGCACGCTGCCCAAACGGTTGACGGCCGTCGAGGGTCAATATCGGTTCGACCGTATCGTCTGGCATCGTGATCAGATTGCCGAGATCGCAGGGCAATTGCTGGAGAACGTATCGGAGCGGACGCCGGTGCGTGTGCTGGGAACGTACTACACGACCAGCCTGAAGCCATTCTTCCACCAGCGTCCGACCTCTGCTTATGTATTGCTGCCGAGGGGGAATCGCCGCCGTCAATTGCTTGGCGGTCTGAGAGAATTGGATCGTTATTTACAGGACGAGGGCCGCAATACGGCCGGGCAGTTTGCGGCCCTGGTGCGACGGCGTGACGACTTGGATTACCAGTTTGCCTTGCAGCTTCGTTTGCGACTCTGGGTCGCCGTGCATTCGGCTTTCTCGGTCGCTCTGCTTTTGGGCGCCATCATTCATGCGGTTGTGGCCTGGCGATTCACGAGTTGATCCACAAGCCTGCTGGAGTTCAATGATCCTGCTGGAGTTTAATCCTTGACGCGACGCGACGACCTGACGCTGGCCGAGCTTCCCGCTCACGATCGCCCGGGCGACCGTTGGATGTGCGGGCGCGGTTACAACGCGCTCGCCAGGACCAGGCGGCCGTGGTGTCTGTCCCCTGGCCGAGGCGTGCCGTCCCCGACGCACATGGGCGGGGCGTCGGCGTCAAGTGTTTGGGCGTTTCTGGTTCTGTTCTGGCTCTGACATTGCTCGTCGCGACTCGATCGAACGTATCGGCAACCGTATTCCGCGCCGGGCGACTTGTCCCGTCCGCATGCTCAGATTTTGGCGGGCACACTGGCTTCGCAACGCTGTGGGACGTGCCACGCGACGCATCTTCCTCCCCAATCGATTGGTTCGCCTCGGCCGCAAGCGGCCACCAAGATGCCAGTCACACCGATCGTTGCTTGGATTGCCATCACACCACGATCGATCGTGATCTCGCGAAGTTCGCCACAATCTTCCCCGACATGTGCGCCGGCAGATACATTCCCAGCTACGCTTCGTTTCCGCAGATTCAACATCGTGGCGACGCACTTCGTTGCCCGGGCCGGCGATCGCATGATGACATCGAATGCTCGGCTTGCCACCGGGAACATCGCGGCCAGGATGCGAGCCTGGTGGATCTTTCCGATACCCAGTGCCAGACGTGTCATTCCAGACGCTTCGGCCGGTTCGCCACGTCGCATCCGGATTGGACGGACTGGCCCTATGGGCGCGGCGGCGCCATCGCTTTTGACCATCGTACGCACAGTAAGAAACACTTCCCGAACACCATTCGCAATGGTTCGGCTGCATCGTTTCAGTGCAGTCGCCTGCCATCAGCCCAGCGAAACGGGCGAACTGACGCGGAGGTCGGCTATCAGACATCGTGCCAATCGTGCCACGATCAGGCGCTACGGCTGGAAGTGGCCCAAGGCTTCGATCTTTTGACGCTGCCTTCATTGCCGAAAGACGCCGCCCAGGAAATCGGGAACTGGCCGGATGCAGCCACCGGGTTCGCCGATGGACAACTCGCCCCGTTGATGGAATGGTTGCTTCGTAGTGAAAAGCATCTTGCCGATGCGATGCGCCAGATCCCCAATTGCGATTTCAGCCGCGTCGGTCTCGATCAAGACGATCAGATCAGCGCAGCTGAAAGCGATCGCATACGCTCATCGCCGTTTTCTCCGCGAAGTATCCAATGCCGGCCATCCACTGATTCTCGAGCGTGCGGATGCCGCGGGCCTGGCGGTCGATGCAGTCACGGAGTTGGTCCGAACACTGCCGCCGCAGTTGCTGAGCGATACGTATCGCCGTTGGTTCGAATCGCCCACTGGCGTTCGACCACAGGCGGCACGCCCATTGGGAAAGGATGTTCGGCTGGTTGATTTTGATCACGAATCGACAACGCCGCCGTCACTGCGAATGGCGGCACGCGCCGACGAAGAGTTGCTGTTGAGCACCGAAAGCGATGGCGACTTGCGGTTACCAGAAAGCGACCCGAATGATCCCGACGCGGACGCCTTGTTGTTGGATGACGAAGACCCTCTTTCGACAGCTGACCCGCTCAACGATCTTGACCTGCTCGCTTTGCCCGAAAATGCGGGCACGCGTGAACAGCGATTTGAACCGTCGACGATGTTACCGTTCGGTGGCTGGTATCGGGACGATCTGCGTCTGTCGATCAGTTATCGCGGTGGCGGTCACGGCGATCCCGTTTTGCGCACCGCGATCAGCATCATCGCTCAACTGCCGGCCAATGACCCAGTTCGCAAACGGTTGCTGGCATCACGATCGATCGCGGCGTGCGTGTCGTGCCACGCCGCCGCGACGGCGTTTCCGCCCGTTTGGAAGAGCGAGCCGTTGATTGGACGAAGTCGCGATTTCACCAAGTTCGCACCGACCGCATTTGAATGTTTCGCAACTCGGTGATTGCCTGCATTGCCATCAGGTCGCTTCGCTGTCAACGCAAGACACGGCGATGATCAACGTGGTCAACGCGGCAAGCGAGCATCACGAATTCGAGCCGCTGAATCGAGCAGCGTGTGCGGCGTGTCATCAACCAGCCGCCGCGGGCGATTCATGCGTTCAATGTCATCGCTACCACATCCATCAATAAACGCGTCGGCCAGGATGAAGAGAGCGTTTGGTTTTCCTGAATTGTTGATTTGCAGAGAATTGCTTGAACACGCCGATCAACATGCCAAGTCGCTGCAGAGTTTCCGGTGTCGTCGCAGCGACGCATCTTAAGGCGTCGCCTCACTCATTGCGCACACGACCACTCGTCAACCGCCAATTCGTCGCTAAATTCTTGGGCCGAGTGATCCCCAATCAACGAGACTTGTATATCGAAAGGAACGCCAGTGGCGAACTGGTACGACTACCCTCAGTATTTTGACATGGTGTTTCGTGACGAAACGGCGGATGAAGTTGCGTTTTTTCAGGAAGCTTTTGATAAATTCGGGCGTGGAAAAATTCGGCGGTTGTTCGAACCCGGGTGTGGCAGCGGACGATTGCTGGCCGCGCTGGCGGCACGTGGCTACGAAGTCACGGGGCTCGATCTGTCGCCGGCAATGCTCAACTACGCGGGCCGTCGGCTGACCCGTCGCGGCCTCGAGGGTCACTTGATCACGGGCGACATGACGCACTTCAAGTTCAAACGCAAGTTTGACGCCGCATTTTGCACGTTCAATACGTTCCGTCATTTGATGACCGAGAACGATGCGGTCACGCACTTGCAAACGATCGCAAATCACCTTCGCAAAGGCGGTCTGTACATTCTGGGCTTTCACTTGATTCCGATGGACGCCGCCGCGGAATGCACTGAACGCTGGAAGGCGAGTCACGGAGGAACGACCGTGAACGCAACGTTAACGGTCCTTGATTTCGACCGCAAATCGAGAGCCGAATCACTGCGCGTCACGATCAAGGCGACCAAGCGATCGGGAAAAGTCGAACGCATCCGCAGTGAGTTTCCGTTGCGCATCTACACGGCGGCACAAGCAAGAAAGTTGTTTGCCAAGGTGCAGGACCAATTGGAGCTCGTTGGCATCTATGACTTCGATTACGACATCGAGGAGCCAAGAGACTTTGATAACGACTTGACCGACGCGCTGTTCGTGCTGAAGCGAAAGTAGTACTCAAAAAGTAGCCGTCACGCTCCGTCGTGACGATGCCCGACCTCGTGGCGAACCAGCAGATGTTTTTCTGTCGAAGAGATCGTTTGGCCACGATCCAGCTACGAGCAACCATGATTTCATTGGAAAACGTTCGGTCGCACCTACCATCTCGACGGAGCGAGATGGCTACGTCGAAAACCCGTGTTTCCATGGGCTTCAAGTCCCATCTGTGCACCGAAGGGGGAAATCCTGCGAGCGCCAGAACACACAGCGAACCACTGATCGCCAGCTATTTTAACATCAATCGATCCCGTGCATCCAATACCAACGCGCGTGCCTCGTCCACCGTGGCTGCCGTCGCTGTCAGGTGCCCCATTTTGCGACCGGGCTTGGCGGCGTGTTTTCCATAGAGATGCAAATTGACGCCGGGAACCGACAACGCCTGACTCCAATCAGGCGCTGCGTCGCTGGACCACAGGTCTCCCAACAGATTCACCATCGCGGCGCCGCCACAGGCCAGCAGCGTGCTGCCCAAAGGCAAACCGCAAACCGCCCGAACGTGCTGTTGAAACTGGCTGGTCTGAAACGCTTCGATCGTCAGGTGACCGGAGTTGTGTGGCCGGGGAGCGATTTCGTTGATCATCACATCGTCACCACCGCCGCTGACAAACATTTCGACGCACAGGAGCCCGACAAGGTCGATCGTCTTGGCCGCGGCGAGCGCGATTTCACGCGCTCGTTGGGCCAGTTCCTGTGAGATGTTCGCCGGAGACAACGTCACATCCAAAATGTGATTGCGGTGCTGATTCTCAAAGGGTGGATAGCAAACGCTGCGGCCATCGGCAGTCCGCGCCACGATCACGGAAATCTCGCGATCAAATTCCACCAGTTGTTCGGCGATCCATGATTCGGCACTGTTCCAAGGAACCGCAGTCGCCGCCGCTTCCGACTCGACCCGGTACTGTCCTTTGCCGTCGTAGCCGCTTCGCGCCGATTTGACGATCAACGGCCAACCAAGTTGACTCGCTGTTTCGACCAGTGATGGGGCACCGTCGACTTCCATGAACGGCGTGACGGGAAGCCCGGCATCGCGCAAGCGTGGTCTTTTCCAGCAAGCGATCTTGTGCGGTCGCCAATACGCTGCTGGCAGGATACGTGGGCGCAAAGTCGCCGCATTGAGCCATCGTCTCGGCGGGGATGTTCTCGAATTCCAGAGTAATGACATCGCACAAGCTCGCGAATTTCTCGACCACGGCGGAATCATCCAGAGGTCCGACAACGGTGCGATCGGCAACCTGGGCGGCCGGGTCATCTTCGCTGCCGCAAAAGACAACGACACGATAGCCCATCGTCGCGGCGGCCATCGCGAACATGCGGCCAAGTTGGCCACCGCCGACCATTCCGATCGTCGCTCCGGGCAGGATGATCTTGACGGCATCCTTCGCGGCAGCATCTTTTGTTTGTTTTGTCTGCAAATCCACCACTACAACTCCGCCGAGTCGAGCACCGTGTTGGTCTGCTTGGTTACAAACGCTTGCAGCCGACCCAATAGTTCTTGATCCGAGAGAGACAGGATCCTGGCGGCCAGGATCGCCGCGTTCTTGGCACCCGACGCCCCGATCGACATCGTGGCCACCGGGATCCCGCCGGGCATCTGTACGATCGACAGCAAAGAATCCAGTCCCTGCAAGGCGCGACTTTGTACTGGCACGCCGATCACGGGCAGGTTGGTTTCCGACGCCACCATGCCTGGCAAGTGTGCAGCGCCACCGGCGCCGGCGATGATGACCTTCAGACCGCGGTCTCGAGCGCTGTCGGCGTACGCGAACATCCGCTTGGGTGTCCGATGGGCCGAAACCACGAACCTTTCGTTGGGGATCAACAATTCATCCAGCACCTCACAGGCGCCGCGCATCGTTTCCCAGTCGTTGCGGCTGCCCATGATGACGCCAACGGTTGCGTCGGTGTCGCCGAAATCGGTGTCGGTGTCGGACATGAAAAAACAGTTCCTCGCTTGGCCGTGTTGCTAACTCATCAGATCGATGCGGTTCTACGCTGTCGGAATCCGTTTGAAAAGCCGTTGGCGTCTAATCAAGCACTTCGAGTTTGGCAAATGCCAAGCGGAATTGATGTTCTCCGTCCGAAAACGCGACGCGAGCGGTTCGCTTGGGCCCACGACCGGAGACGGCCACAATCGTGCCGTCGCCGTACTGGTGGTGGCGTACGACCGTTCCTTCCCGATACGCCGTCAGCGGTGTCGTCGGCCCCGTCAGCATGTCAGCGGCTGTCTTCAACTGGCTGACCGCGGCAAATCCAGCTGCGGTTTCGTTCGTCTTTCTCGGTCGTTCGTGGTCGGGCAACTGGCAGACGTCATCCACATCGGGCGGTGGCGGAAAATCGGTCGATTCGTCGGATGACTCGTCGGGCAAATCCCACGACTCGGGGTAGCTGTCATCGTGAACGTCGTCGTCAAACCAGTCTCGCTGGACGGTGCTTTCGATCCGCCGCAGCTCGTCGAGCGGCAATTCGTTCAAGAAAGGACTTGGAATCACGGGCCGCACGTCGCCGCGAACCGCGCGTCGCTTACAACAACTTAGCTGCAACCATTCCTTGGCCCGCGTGATCCCAACAAACAGCAACCGCCGTTCCTCCTCGAATTGGGATTCGTTTTCCTTGGACCGTTTGTGTGGCAGCAAGTCGTCTTCGACGGCAACGATAAAGACCCGTGGGAATTCAAGTCCCTTAGCGGCATGCAGTGTCATCAGCGTGACGCGATCATTCGAATCCTCGAACGCATCGGTATCCGAAACCAAGGCCACCTGTTCCAAGAAAGCTTCCAGCGAACCATCATCGGGATGCTGTCGATCAAATTCGACGGCGGCGGTGATCAATTCATCGACGTTGGCCATCGGATTGCTGTCTTGTTGATCGACCGATGTTTTCTCCAAATACGCCTCGTAGTTGGTTTCCTCGACCAAATACCGCAACAGATCCTCCAGCGGCGCCGTGGCCTTGATCTGCAGACGGTCATAGATGGAAACGAACTTGGCGACCATCGACGCGGATCGTTTGGCAATCGCCGGGATCTCGTCGGCCCGACGCGCCGCTTCCAGCATCGGGATGTTGTGCGAATCTGCGAAACCGCGAATCCGCTCGACCGTTTTGGCTCCGATGCCTCGCGTCGGCGTGTTGATGATTCGCGTCAAAGCAACATCGTGACTCGGGTTGTTGATCAAATGCAGGTAGGCCAACAGGTCCTTGATTTCTTTCCGCTGATAGAACTCGAGCCCGTTGACGATCTGGTAGGGAATGCTGCGACTGCGGAACGCATGTTCCAGGGAACGCGTCAGCGCGTTCATGCGGCAAAACACGGCAAAGTCTTTGGGGCTCAGGCCATGCACGGCGATCGCCTGAGCGATTTCGTCCGCGATTCCGTCCGCTTCTTTGTAGCCATCCTCGAACATTCGCAAAATCACTTGGTCACCTTCATCGTTCTCGGTGAACAAGCCTTTCTGTTTGCGACGCCGATTGTGACGAATCAACTGGTCGGCAACTCGCAGGATGTTGGGCGTGCTTCGATAGTTCTGTTCCAGACGGACGGTTTTTACGTCGGGGTAATCCTTCTCGAAATCAAGAATGTTGTTCAGGTCCGCACCGCGCCAGCCGTAGATCGACTGATCAGGATCTCCCGTGACGGCTAAATTCGGCTGGTCGATCGACAACGCTCGCACGATCGCATACTGGGCAAGGTTCGTGTCCTGGTACTCATCCACCAGGATGTATTTGAATCGCGCATCCAACTCGGCACGGACCTCAGGGTTCTCGCGGAGCAGATTGGCGATGTGTAGCAACAGGTCGTCAAAGTCAACCGCGTTCGCGGTCAAAAGCTGTTGCTGATACACGGGATAGACACGCGCCGCGATCGTGTCACCCGGTTTCAGCGACTGGGATTGCATCGTCTCCGGCATCACCAATCGGTTTTTTGCCCGGCTGATCGACGATGCAATTTGCTCCGGCGAAGCGTGGCTGGTGGTCACCCCGGCCGCTTCAATCGCTCGCTTCATCGCTTGTTTGGAATCCGACGTGTCATAGATCGAATAGTTCTCCGACAGACCTACCATGGACGCGTAGCGGCGCAGCAGCTGAGCACAGAAGCGATGAAACGTGCCCATCCAAACGTTGCGGCCTGGTGCGAGCACTTCCAGCCGCATCCGCATCTCGTCAGCGGCCTTGTTGGTGAAGGTCAGCGCGGCGATTTGCCAAGGCTGCACGTCTTGGGCAAGCATGTGTGCGACGCGGTGCGTGACGACTCGCGTTTTGCCGCTACCGGGACCGGCCAGAATCAACAGCGGACCGTCCACATGGGTCACCGCGTCACGCTGTGCGTCGGTCAGTTCTTTGAAGATCGCATCCATGGCCAATGATGGTTTTCCGTCGAATAAGAACGTGTTTTGAAAAGGGGTCTGACCCTTTGTGGGCGAGAATTTTTCGTTGATCGAGATCGGTTCAAGAGAGGGTCAGACTGGTCTGAAAGTGAGCCGCGACGCGTCAGCGGCTGTTGATTTAAACGAAATGTGAATTGCCAGGGTGAGCCGCGGGCCGTAAGGCACCGGGCAATGACGTATGCCCGGCCGCTTACGCGTCGCGGCTCACTAAATCAACAGGCCGGGCATCGCGCACTGCCCGGTTCCTGACGGCCAATGCCAACTACTTTGGCTCCAGTTGGGTGGTTCTTCTTATCAGCCGCCGAGCGTTAGCTCCGGTTTTCCGCGGACCGCGGAAAACCGGAGCTAACGCTCGGCGGCTGATAAAACCCGAAAGTAGATGGCATTGGCCTGTCGGCCCGCGGCCCACCCGAATACGCAACACGTCAGGTTTGTTCACCATCCCAGGGTCAGACCTCCTGTTCAAACACGTTCTCAGTCTCAGCGATTTGCGGACTTCCATCATACCCGCATCGGGCCCGCTTCGGAATCGAAGGGTTTGTGCCGATCAAGGGGAATCCGCTGCGATTCTCGGGCATGTCCGGTCGCCAGCGGCGAAAAAACAATCGACAATACGCCGCGGTGAATCAGACACAAAGACAGAGGTAGCAGCAGCGATGGCGGGTAAAAACGTACTCGGTGGCGAATTGCAGCTTTGCAGCACCGATCCCATGACCGGGTTTTACCGAGACGGCTGTTGCAATACGGGCGGCTCGGACACCGGTTTGCATGTCGTCTGCGCCCAGGTCACGGCGGAATTCCTGGAGTTCAGTCGTGCTCGGGGAAACGATCTGTCGACTCCCAATCCGATGTTCCAATTCCCCGGTTTGCAGCCCGGCGACCGCTGGTGTCTGTGCGCCGCACGTTGGAAAGAAGCCTACGACGCCGACATGGCACCCGCGGTGGTGCTGGAGGCGACCCACATCTCCGCGCTCGAATTCGCCTCCCTGGAAGAGCTTCAAGAGCATGCAGTGGAATAAGGCTCGGGTGATTCAGATGACGCTCGCGCCGGGCATGATCCATTTGTCGGCCCAGGGGCCGACAGTTCATGCGACCACCGCGCGGAACGTGTTTGCATTGCGAGATACCCAGGCCGTCATTCCGCTTGCCCGCTCGCTACATTTGGCCTGGGCTGTGCAAATGGCCGTACCTTTGGTGCTAAAAGGTTGAAGCTTGAGCAATGGCTGCAGATGCGGCGGCTCTCTTGACGCTAAGTTCATGCAATTTCTATACTTGCGGTTTGGCCACACGTACTCACGTATTGGCTCCGCACGCATCTTCTGGCCCTGAACTCGAAGCGTCGAAACCAAGATGAACGACCGCCGTCACGAACTGCAGACGAACGAACTTGCCGTTTACCTGCAAAAAATCAACCGATCGGTCGAACCCTATTCGAAACAGATCGCCGTGGTGCTCGGCTTGCTGATCGTCGGGGGGATCGCTTACGGGCTCTATCGCAGCAAGGTTTCCGGCGACCGCAGCGACGCCACACTGCAGCTGATCCAGGCGGTCGGCAGTAGCAGCGCCGAACAACTTGCCACCGTTGGCGACAATTATCCCGACACCGCGCCGGCGGCCTGGTCGCGGCTGTACGAAGGCAATGCCTATATGGCAGAGGGACTGCGAGCACTTTACGTCGATCGTGAAGACGCCGAGGCGCGATTGGGCGACGCGCGCGACGCGTTCAATCAGGCGCTGTCGGGATCGGATGATCGGTTGCTGCGATCACGCGGCTATTTCGGGCTCGCCCGCGTCGCGGAATCACTCGGCGAGATTGATGAGGCAATCGGAGCGTATCGCAAATGCGTGGAAGCCGATGAGTCGGAGGCGATGGTCGATTACGCGCAGGGCCGTATCGATGCATTGTCGAATCCACAAACCAAAGAATTCCTGGCGTGGTTTTCCGAACAAGATTTCACACCCGCCGATCCGTCCTTGCCGCCTTCGTTACCGTCGGAAAAGACTTTGCCTGATATGCCTGACCTGAATCTACCCACGCTGGGAGAAAAATTGGGCGTCAGTAGCGATGATTCCGAGTCCGGCGAAGATACGATGAAGCTGGAAGATGGAGAAGGATTGGACTTGCCGAACGATGCCGATGTGAACGCCGAGAAGAAAACCGACGCGACGCAAGCGGCCGAAAAAAGTGATGCGCTCAGCGATCCCGCCCAGTCGGAAGCTGCTGCGAAAAAGGCCGACGCTGCCAAAGAAGCCGACGCTGCTGCCAAAAAGGGCGACGCTGCTGGCAAAGAAGCCGACGCTGCTGCCAAAGAAGCCGACGCTGCCGCCAAAAAGGGCGAAGCTGCTGGCAAAGAAGCCGACACGGTCGAGCCAGAGAAAACTGAAGTAGCGGAAAGTAGTGACGCCGACAAAGAATAGCGCGTCACCGTCAGACGCCCCAAACGATGGGGAAGACATCTTTGCTGAAGATGAGGATGCCGGTGGCGTCTTTCGCGATTTCGTGGTCCCCGAATCAGCAGCGGGCGAACGCATCGATCTGTTTCTGACCCAAGCCTGCGATGGCTACAGCAGGACTCAAATCCGGCAAGCGGTGCAAGCAGACCACGCCGAACTGGACGGTCGCATCGTGCGGCCCAGCTTCAGGCTCAAGCCCGGTCAACGGATCCGTTTTCGCGTTGCCTGATCCCACGATCGACCAGACAATTCCCGAGAACATTCCGCTGGACATCTTGTACGAAGACGATGGCTTCGTCGTCGTCAACAAACCGGCCGGCATGGTCGTCCACCCAGCACGTGGCCACTGGATGGGCACGTTGACCAGTGCGTTGGCGTACCGGTTTCAGTCGCTGTCGGATGTCGGCGGTCCGACCCGCCCTGGCATCGTCCATCGCTTGGATCGAGACACCAGTGGCGTGATCGTGGTGGCGAAGACCAATGCGGTGCACATGAAGTTGGGCGAGCAGTTCCAGAATCGTCAGGTCCAGAAGGAATACTTCGCCATCACGGCGGGGCGCATCGACCGAGACCGCGATGTGATCGACGCAGCCATTGGCCGCCACCCCTATCAGCGTGACAAACAAGCGATTCGCAGCGGACACGGCACCAGCAAGCCGGCGTCAACTTTTTATGAAGTGATCAGTCGCCACGGACGGTTCACGCAAGTGCGCGTGATGCCCAAAACCGGCCGCACCCACCAAATCCGCGTTCACCTGGCCCACATCGGCTGTCCGATCATCTGCGACCGGCTTTATGCCGGTCACGCCGAAATGAGTCGATCAGCCTTGTTGGGCAGGGCGATCGAGGAGCATGAGAGCGTGCTGGATCGCCAGGCCGTGTTGAGCCGTCAAGCGCTGCACGCCCGCAAATTGACGTTCCGCAACCCGCAAACCGGCAAAGAGATGACGTTCGAGGCGCCATTGCCGTCAGACCTGCAACGCGTCATCGAGCTGCTCGTGGCGTAAGCTTCCAGCTTGCGTGCGGGATTTGGGAATCGCAAGCTGGAAGCTTACGCCACTTAACGAATTAGCCGCCGATCGCTTTGACGACTGCGTCACCCATGTCCGCCGGTGTGGGTGCCACGGAGATGCCCGCCGCCTCGAGTGCGGCGACTTTTTCGACCGCGGTGCCCTTGCCGCCGCTGATGATCGCACCGGCGTGGCCCATGCGTTTTCCGGGAGGTGCAGTGCGACCGGCAATGAACGCCGCCACCGGTTTGGTCACGTGCTCCTTGACAAATGCCGCGGCCTCTTCTTCGGCCGAGCCACCGATTTCACCGATCATCAAGATCGCTTCGGTTTGATCGTCTTCCTGATACAGCTTCAGCAAGTCAATGAAACTCGTGCCGACAATCGGGTCACCGCCCAGACCGACACAGGTGCTTTGTCCCAGCCCCAGATTGCTGGTCTGCCAGACAGCTTCGTAGGTCAGCGTGCCACTGCGGCTCATCACGCCAACTTTGCCCGGGTTGTGGATGTAGCCGGGCATGATGCCGATCTTGCACGCACCGGGTGTGATCAAACCGGGGCAGTTGGGACCGATCAACACGGAATTGCTCGCACGCACTTTTTCATACACGCGAATCATGTCCATCACGGGGACGCCTTCGGTGATCGCCGCGATCACGCCGATGCCGGCGTCGACCGCTTCCAGGATCGCGTCGGCGGTAAACGGCGGCGGCACGAAGATCATCGTCGCGTTGGCACCGGTCTGCTCGACCGCTTCTTCGACGGTGTCGAATACCGGAATGCCTTCGACGTCTTGTCCGCCTTTGCCCGGCGTCACACCGCCGACCATGTTGGTGCCGTATTCGCGGCAACCCAGCGAGTGAAAAGTGCCGGCGCCGCCCGTGATACCTTGGCAAATGACCTTGGTATTCTTATCAATCAGGATGCTCATGACCGATTCGTATGTTGAATGGGGAGAACTCGTTTTGAGAAACATGAAACTAACCGGCTGCAGCGACGATCTTCTTCGCGGCGTCCGTGATGTCGGTCGCGTTGATGATGTCCACGTCGCTCTCTTCCAGCATCTTGCGGCCTTCTTCGACCTCGGTGCCTTCCAGCCGCACGACCAAGGGAACGGTGAATCCAACCGTCTTGCTGGCTGCGATCAGAGCCGAGGCGATCGTCGTACAGCGAGCGATGCCGCCAAAAATATTGACCAACACGCCTTTGCAATTCGGGTCGCCCAACAAAATGCGAAACGCCTCAGTGACCTGTTCCGTGTCCGCACTGCCGCCGACGTCCAAAAAGTTTGCCGGTTCGCCGCCGTGGTACTTGATGATGTCCATCGTCGACATCGCCAACCCGGCTCCGTTGACAAGGCAGCCGATGTTGCCGTCCAGTTTGATGAAGCTCAGCCCTGATTTGCTGGCCCGAATCTCATCAGGCTCTTCTTCAGACAGATCGCGGAAATCCTCCAAATCCTTGTGTCGGTACATCGCGTTGTCATCAAACGTGACTTTGCCATCCAAGGCGATCATCTGGTCGTCGCCCGTGATCACCAGCGGATTGACTTCCAACAGCGAACAGTCGTAATCGACAAAGAACCGGCACATGGCGGTCATGAACTTGAACGCCGCTTTCGCTGCAGCACCTTGGATGCCCAGCTTCTTGCACAACTTTCTGACCTGGTAAGCCTCCAGTCCCACCGCGGGATCAAAGTGCTCTTTGTAGATCAGGTGGGGCGTTTCCTCGGCGACCTTTTCAATTTCCATGCCGCCTTCGGTGCTGACCATCAACACCGGTTTGGCCGCTGCGCGATCAAGCACAATGCCCAAATACAGTTCGCGGGCGATGTCACAGCCGGCTTCGACATAAACTTTGCCGACCGTTTGGCCTTCGGGGCCGGTTTGGATCGTGACCAGCTTGTTTCCCAGCAAACCAGCGGCGACCTGCTTGGCCTGGTCGGCACTTTTCACCAGCACGACGCCCTTTTGGTCGGGATTGTCGATAACATTCCCTTTCCCGCGGCCACCGGCATGAATTTGAGATTTGACAACAGCGATCGGCCCGCCAAGTTTGCCGAACGCATCGGCTGCTTGCTCGGGGGTGGTCGCTACGATTCCCTCCAAAACCGGCACTCCGGCTTTGCGGAACAGCTGCTTGGCTTGATATTCGTGGATCTTCATCGTTTTGAGTTTTCGCTTGTAGGCCCCGGCTACTGCCGGGCAATCGTGCAACCCGCCCGGCAGCCGCCGGGCCTACGACACGCCGAGAATATACGCATCACTTTCGGTGCAAGGAACCATAGGTAAAAAATGGAATCGCTCGTACATCTTGACCCGCTGGATAACGTTGGCGTCGCGACGGAAACGATTTCGGCCGGACAAGTGATTCACTTGGGCGACCAGTCGATCACCGCCCGCGCGAGCGTTGCGCACGGTCACAAAATTGCGCTGCGGTCGATTGCCTCAGGAGAGGCGGTCACCAAATACGGCCAAGCCATTGGGATTGCCACCGCAAACATCGCAGTTGGCGATCACGTCCATGTCCATAACGTGGCCGACCATCACGTCATCGACAACGACGTCAGCAAGACCGCACCGCCCGCGGCGCCGGCAAAAACTGCAGCGAACATTCCAAGGATTTCATCGGCCCGATGGTCGCGTCGGCACGCGCAATTACGTTGCGATCGTTTCGACGGTCAATTGTAGTGCGACAGTATGCCACAAAGTCGCCCAGCGATTCGACGCCGAAAGAATGAAACGCTGGCCCAATGTTGACGGTGTTTTTGCGGCAACCCACACGACCGGATGCGCACTGCAGTATCACGGCATCAAACATCAAATGCTGGGACGCACGATTGCCGGTTACGCCAATCATGCCAACGTCGGCGGCTGTCTGATCATCGGACTTGGATGCGAACAGACCACGGCGGGTTACTTGGCGGAACATCATGGCGTCGTTTCGCTTTACGCACCCGATGGCCGGCAGCTGACACGCGACAAGGGGATTCCGATGGTAACGATGCAGAGCGAAGGAGGCACACGGGCGACGATCGCAAACGCGGAAGCGATTGGTCGAACAAATCCTGGATCGAGCCAACGAGTTCGAGCGTGCCGAAGCAGACGCCAGCCATCTGATGCTGGCCGTCGAATGCGGGGGCAGTGACGGATACTCGGGGCTGACCGCCAACCCGGCCGTTGGAGTTGTCTCGGATCGAATCGTCGCTTGCGGTGGCACATCCGTCATTTCGGAGACCACCGAGCTGTATGGAGCCGAGCATTTGCTGGTCAGTCGCAGTCGATCCCCGCAAGTCGCCCAACAGCTGTTGGATCGTATCAACTGGTGGAAAGAATACGTGGCGATGTACGGCGGAACCATCGACAACAATCCGTCGGTCGGCAACAAAGCGGGCGGACTGACGACGATCACCGAAAAGTCACTCGGTGCGGTTTCCAAAAGCGGCTCGACGGCGCTCGAGGCTGTTTATGAATACGCCGAACGGATCGATTCACAAGGATTGGTGGTGATGGATTCCCCCGGTTTCGATCCCGCCAGCGTGACCGGCAAAGTCGCGGGAGGAGCCAATGTGGTGATGTTCACGACGGGCCGTGGCAGTTGCTTTGGGTGCAAGCCGTCGCCGGTGATCAAAGTCGCATCGAACACGCCGCTGTTCCAGGCGATGCGCGAAGATATGGATTTGAACGCCGGCGTGGTGGCCGAAGGCAGGGACTTGCAATCGGTCGGCGATGAATTCTTCGAGTACACGTTGCGTGTCGCCAGCGGCGAACAGACGGCGAGCGAAAGACTTGATTTCGGCGATCACGAATTCGTCCCCTGGACCGTTGGTCCAACGCTCTAAGCTTATTCTCCCGCTTGGAATGCTAGCTGCTCCGCAGCTAAATCTCAATGCCCGGCAGGCATCGAGTACACTACGTGGTCATGTCATCGGTGTCGGTGGCTTTCTGGTAAACCCACTCGTTGTTGACACATGCGATCTAGGATCATTCTAGCCACCGCTGCTTTTGTCTTCGCTGGGTGGCTGATTTACAGCGTTGGCGTCCAAGGTGACCTTGACGACGCTGAACGAATCGCCCGCAGGATCGCGCAACAGGACAATACACAAAACTCAGGCGACGTCGATCATGCCGACGTGGTGCGGTTGAACGGAGAATTGATCGCCGAGTTTGATGATCGCGAGGACTACTGGCTCATCAATTCGCCAACGGGTTCTCAGATCGCGTTGCCTTATCGTCCCGATTTGGGTCCTCAGCAAACGACGAGCGATCCGCCCGCCCAAGATGCGAATCCTGGGTTCATCGGTGCTGCTGCTTGTGCCCAATGCCATCAACAGCGATACGACGGATTTGCACAGACGGCGCATCACAAAACCAGCTCGCTGGTTTCCGAAAAGACGTTCCAGGGAGCGGTCGACGATGCATCGACGGTTCGCACCGAAGACCCCGAGGTCACGCATCAAGTGATCAAACGCGGCGATGCTTACTTTCAATCGATCGATTTTTGCGGTTGGAATTTGCAAGTTCCCATGCAGATCGCGACCGGATCTGCCAAAGCAGGACAGACCTATCTGTATTGGCATGGCGATCGATTGTTTCAGACGCACATTTCCTACGTGTCGGCCACCGATGAATGGATTCCCAGTCCGGGCTTTACAGCGACAGCGGCCAATTTTACTCGCGTGATCCGGACCGGGTGCTTGGAATGTCACATCACCTACATTCAACTCACCAAACCACCCAATCGCTATCACCGGCCGTCTGCCGTGTGGCGGATTTCCTGTGAACGCTGCCACGGCCCTGGTCAAAGCCACGTTCAATACCACCAGCAAAACCCCAAAGCGACGGACACCAAGTTCATCACTCACCCGTCCAGACTCACGCGGCAACAACAGTTGGATATTTGCGGCCAATGTCATTCGGGATCGTTCCAGTTGAAGAAACCGGCGTTCAGCTTTCGGCCCGGTGACGACATCAGCGAATTCCACGAGCAATTGCGCATGTCAGACAAGGTCGGTAGCATCCACACCAGTAACCAGTTGACACGATTGGAAAAGAGTTCCTGTTTTCAACAATCGCAGATGACCTGCACAGCCTGTCACGATCCTCATCGCAACCAGCGCGGTAACACGGCGATGTTTTCCAAGAGCTGTCTGAGCTGCCACGAGCAGCAGCACTGTCCCCTGTCCAACCAGATTGGCGAGACCGATTGTCAACGACTGTATCAGCTGCCATATGCCGATGACCGAAGACGCAGAAATGCCGCTGAAAACACGGCGAGGAACGGTGTTTCCACGCATGGTCGATCATCACATCCGTGTCGATCATGAAGCGACGGACAAGTTCCTGAAATCGATCACTACGCCTCCGGCAAAGCCGTTCCATGACAAAGCCCTAGGCTATCGAGACCAGCCCTAGCGAGCTGAACGTCGCCCGGCGTCAAGAACGACCGTCTCCGACTTACTAACCGATCGAAACCATGACCAATCAAGACGTACCCCATCAGCTGAGCCAGGAGCGGCACTTGGCGATCAAGGTCGTCATGATGCCGAGAGATACGAACCCAAACGGGACGATTTTCGGCGGCGTGATTCTCAGTTACATCGATCAAGCAGGTGCCGTCGGTGCTTACCACGAAATTCGTCAATCTGGCTCGAGCAAACAGCCGATTGTCACCGTGGGGATGAAGAGCGTGGAATTTCATCGTCCCGTTTTCGTAGGCGATGTCGTGAGCTTTTGGACCAGCTTGATCCGCATCGGAACAACGTCCATCACCATGCACGTCGAGGTCGAAGCGGAACGAGACGGTCAGCCGGAAAAGCTCACCCAGGCAGACGTCAGTTATGTCGCGATTGAATCGGAAGTCGATGCGCGCCGTCCTGTCCCGATTTTCGGCAACCGATCGCCAAGCTGACGGCGGTCAAGACTTGTCGTTGAGAGCAGCGGGCGCCTAGAATCGCTGCGTGGCTCTCGTCCCAAAGCTTCGCTCATCCATCCTCCAAAGAGTCCGTGACGTTATGCACCCCATCTTCACTCGCTTCTCTGTCATCGTTCTTGTCGTTGCCTGCTCCGGTCACAGCCTGGTGTCTGCCGATGGCCAACCTGACGGCAAGAAGAGTCTTGGTGGCTCAGGAGAAATGATTCAACTAGAGCTTGCTGCCGATAATCGAATGCTTGCGGGCATTGACGTCCATGGATCGCGATACGGAACCGCTGATCCACCAAAGGAAAAATTCTTGATCTACATCCTTACCAGCGACCAATCGGAAGTCATCGCGACCAAGCTGGCACCCTATTCCCTGTTCGAGCGCGGTGAACAGAAATGGGTCTCGATCCAGTTTGACAAGCCGGTTGAATTTCCTGATCAAGGGTGGCTGGTGCTCGACTTTCGTGCTGGTCGAACCAAAGGCGTGTACGTAAGCTATGATGCGGATACCAGTGGTGAACGATCTCGTGCCGGCCTGCCCGGCATCGAAGCACGAAAGCTTGACTTCGTTGGCGACTGGATGATCCGCCCTCGTCTCCAGGATTGAGAGCGTCTGGCCTTGCCGAAACTGAGCGCAAGACAATGCACGCGAACGGGAAACGTCGGAGAGGGACCAGCGGTTGACGTGTTTGAAGCCGAACGACGGCTGGAACCTTATCCCGCGGGGGCCGATTGCGAAGTGTTCTACGACCCGGCCAATCCCGGTCGCAATGTGCTTGAAAAGGGAGCACAATCAGGTAACACGGAATTGATGCTGTCAGGGCTCGCTTTCATCATTGGCGGCCGGGTCGTTCTGTATGACGGAATTGCGGGCGGAATCAACGCACCCCGATTCCCACAACCGCGTACGATTTGAGCGTCGAGAGTTGGCTGAGACAAAGGATCTCCACATGCCTGAGGAACAACAGACCTGGACACTGGATGACTCGGCGCGGGCAAGCAACCCCGGCAAGCTGCGAGTCAATCCAATTCGCTGGTTCCGACACTATCCGACGTGGCCGCTGATTTGGCTTATCAGTCTGTTGTTCTTTGTTGTCATGGCCTGGTTGGTCCACGGGAGTTTTTGGATCATCGCTCTCTTGTTACTGGCGATGAACTGGCTGTACTGGCAGCGTGTTCGGGACCATTTTCGCTGTGGATGTGCCAATCCCGCGATGCTAGTCTCGATGGAACCGATGAGGATCGCCGTCGCGACGGATTTGTCGATGGGCGTCGGACAGTACCCCGTCATCAAGATCATCGACAAGTCGCTTGCCACGGTATGCGGCCAGTCTCCGCAGTCGGGTTGCCTGCTGCCCATGGTGTCACTGTACCGGCGAAGTCCCGACGAGGACTTGCCTCACTGGGTCGATTTTGATCCACGTCCGATCGATTGTGCGACGGGAGACGTCCAGCAGATGCAGCGACTGATGAGCACGTTCACGAACGAGGATTGGGATGAATTGAAATCTTGGCTTCGGCAGGTTCCGCGGCCGCTGCGTCCCGGTCTGTATCACGTTGCTCCAGCGCAACAAGTTTGAAGCATGCCGTTTGCGTGGGCACTATTCAAAGCAAAACAGCGTCTTCTTGCCGCGCACAATCAGCCGCTTGCCCGCGATCGCAGGCGATGCCAACACCGAGTCGCCCAGTTCGACTTCGCCGACGGTTTCGGCCGATTCGCCCTGATCTTGAACCACCAGTCCTTTGCCGGTTTGATCGAACAGATAGATCCGGTCGCCCGCGACAACCGGGGTCGACCAAGTGCCGCCCAGGCCGGAGAGTCGTTGTTGCCAGGCAAGCTTCGCCATCGGCAAGACTGGCGGCGACCAACACGGATCCCTTCAATGCGTACAGCCGACTCCCCTGCACAACGACGCTCGCATTGCGCGGTGAAAGCTTGCTATTTCGCCAGGCAACTTCCGGCTTCGTTGCGCTGTCGCCCGTGTTCAACGCCATCAGATCGTCACCGGGCAATAACAGCAATTCACTGGTCGGCGTTGCCGAGGCAATCTTTCCGCGCCCTTCGTCGATCTTCCACTTTTCTGCTCCCGTTCGGGGGTCGACTGCGATCACATCGGTTTGAGAACAAAGCACGACTTCGACTGATCCGTCGGGGCGATTGATGGCCACCGGCGACGACCAATTGGAGATCTTGGGGCGATCGATTCGCCAAAGATTCTGACCCGTCTTTGCGTCGATGCCGGCTGCGAACGAGTCACCCTGAGCTTCGACCTGCACGACGACGACTCCGTCGGCGACCACGGGTGAGGATGCCATGCCGATATCGTTGCCCGCTTTGGGATAGTCAAAACCGAGTCCGCGATACCACAACAATTCGCCATCGAGCGACAAGCAGACCAAATCGTTGCTGCTGAAAAACGCGTAAATCCGCTCGCCGTCACTGACTGACGTGGGGGCCGCGTTGGCACTGGTCGGATGGCAGAAGGGACGACCGGTGGCGCGAAACGATTGCTCCCAGCGAACTTGACCGCTGGCCAAGTCGATCCCGCTGACAAAGATCGCTTCGCCGTCTTGGCCGCTGGAACTGGTGGTCACGACCAGATCGCCAATCACGATGGGGCCCGCCACGCTACTGTCCCGGCATCTGACGTTGCCAAGCAAGATTGCCGCCATCGCCAACCACCAGTGTCTCCGGTGCCTCGGCAGCCGCGCTGGTACCGTCACCTCGAAATCCGAGCCAGCCAGTTGGTTCGGCTGCCGCCGCAGGACCTGATACGAAGAGACAAAGAACGAAGGCAATGGATGATGAAAAAGCTTGTGTTCGCATGATTGCAGGTATCCGATCAAGGAAATGAATGTGGGTGTTGCCGCGTCGGGGCCGGTTCATTGGCCGCTGCGAAGCCCTTTGCCGGCGCGGTCCGTGATCCGAAACTGAAACTCCCATTCTTGCGCCCAAGGTTCCGTCTGCTCGTTCTGGCAGATCTTTAACAGGATTCGGTTCGTGCCCTTCACCAAGTCGCATTTGCTGATGTACTGATCGATCATGGTGCCGGAGTGATAAACCTTGTTGGCCATCAATTCACGGCCATTCATCCAGACTTTGTTGGCGTTGATGCAACCGAGTCGCACTTCGGCAGGCAGGTTCTCGGGGGCGACAAATTCGGTGAACAGGTAACCGATCGCACCCTTTTCTTTGTCGTAGGCGGCGGCCAAATCGACGACACCTTCATCAGACGCACTGACCGTTTGCCACTCAATGCGTTCTGTCTTGCCTTGGTAGTTTGCCGACAGATCAACCGTGCCGGTCGCAACAAACTGAGCTTCCGGCGGATAGACCGTGTCGTACCCCACGCCGTCAACGTTGTCGAAAGGCGCGACTGATTTCCACTCGGTGATCATCGAAAAAGCTTCCGCAGTTTTGACTTCGTCACCAAGTTTGCCGAGAGCTTCGAGAATTCGCGAGAGTTGCCGCGGGTGGCGAGCCGAAGTCAGGGCCTGGCGATAACGACGCTTGGCCGCATCATCATCCTTGGCTTCGGCAAGCTGTTTCGCTTGCCCAATCGCTTGTTCGACCGCCATCTCTCGCAACGGCAAACTTGGATCATCCATGCAGTTGGCAATCAACTTGTCAGCTTCGTCCGTCGCTTGCTTGCGTATCAATTCCATCGCCAGTCCCCTGCCGATCGGGTTACGCGACCGATCCATCGCGTACTCCTTCAATTCGGGAAGCGGTGGCCCCTCTGCTTTCCGCGACAGATCGAAGACCACCCCCCGAAACCAATTTTCCGCGATCGGATTCACTTCCTCCATGCCATCCAGCAGCACGGGGATTTGCTTGGCCGGCAGCTCACGAAGTTGCCTGGCAGCCAAGATCGCAGCCTCGAACCCCGAGCCTTCGCCGCCGGCACTCCGCAGCGCCGCAATCGCTTGATCGGTTGCCTCGTTGCCGCGAGCGATCTTCGCGCTGACGAACACGGCGGTCAACATCAGCACAAACGCGGTGGGAGAGAACAATCGCTTGACGTTCATGAAGGACTCTGGTTTTCGGGGAATCTAGTT
This sequence comes from Pirellulaceae bacterium, assembly GCA_963714715.1. Taxonomy (GTDB): domain Bacteria; phylum Planctomycetota; class Planctomycetia; order Pirellulales; family Pirellulaceae; genus JBFJVZ01. Next base: position 118,981 of record CAVQPV010000006.1, read on the forward strand.
TGGCGAGTTGAGCCGGGTATTCTAGCGGCCACGTCGGCGGGAAGCCACGTTGGCGACGCGGTGGTGGTCGACTGTCAGCGCTTATTATTGATTCAGCGTCAAGCGTATAGCGCAGAGCCAGGACCTGGGCTGCTGAATTAAGTGAGCCGTGACGCGTGAGCGGCCGGGCATTGCGCATTGCCCGGTGCCTTACGGCCCACGGCTCACCCTCTTGCGCTGCGAATCGGTTAATTCATCAGCCTAGCCAGGACCTGTACCGGCACGATTCCGCCAGGACAGGTCCTGGGGACCAGGGCTCTTTGCGGATCGACCAGGGGGAAGTCGATTATATTACTGAAGGATTCTCCGTAGTGGACGTGGCTACACGTCCTCCAAACGGGATCTTCGCGGTCAAGACGCGCGAGCAAAGCATCGTTAGCTGATCCCAAACGCTCTTGCGCTCTGATACACGATCAAGGAAGCCACGTACGCCAACGTCGTCATGTATCCGAGTTGGAATAACGCCCATTTCCAAGTTCCGGTCTCGCGACGCGTGACCACTTGGGTCGGCAGGCACTGCATTGCCAAAACGTAAAACACCAGCAAGCTTAAACAGGTCGCCGTCGTGTACACCGGCGTTCCGTCGGGGTGCTTTTGCACGCGTAACGTTTCCACCAGCGTGGCATCGTCCTCGGCGGCGTCTTCTCCCACGCCATAGACAATCGCCAGTGTCGAAACAATCACCTCGCGTGCCGCGAACGAACTGATCACGCCAACATTGATCTTCCAATCGAATCCCAAAGGTCGAAAGATGGGCTCAGCAAGTCGGCCAAGACGACCGGCAAACGAGTGTGCAAGCTGCTCTCCAGCGATCAGGTGGTTCGCCTGTGCGAGCAACTGATCCGCATCCTCGCCGCTGGCAAGCTGCGATTGGGATTGCAATGAGGCAACTTCGGCGGCGACGGCCGGTGACAGTTGCCCCTCAGCCAATTTGGGATACGTCGCCAACGTCCACAGCAGCACCGAGATCAATAAAATGATCGTTCCAGCCTTGCGCAGAAACACGAACGCTCGATCGACCATCGTCAGCACGGCGTTGCGCAAACTGGGCATCCGGTAGGGCGGTAACTCCAACACAAGCGGCTCGGCCTCGCCGGGCAGAATCGTTTGTTTCAAGCCCCAGGCAGTGGCCAAGGCAGCAACGACACCCAGCAGGTAGGCGCCGACGAAGACCAGCGAACCCTGGGCGGGCGATTCACTGAAAAGTAACGCCGCGACCATCGCATAGACGGGCAAGCGTGCCGAACAAGTCAACATCGGCAAGACGATGATCGTCACCAAACGGTCTCGCCAGTTTTCGATCACACGGGTCGCCATGATGCCCGGGATCGCGCAGGCATGCGCGGATAACATCGGTACGAATGCCTTGCCCGGCAAGCCTACCGCACGCATCAGCCGCTCCATGACAAACGCGGCGCGGGCCATGTAACCGCTGTCTTCCAACAACGAAATAAAGAAAAACAGAATGCAGATTTGCGGCAAGAAAACGACAACGCCGCCGACACCGCCGATCACGCCATCGGTCAAGAGACTGCGAAAATCATCCAGCGGTAGTTGCGAAATAAACGCCGAGACGGCGACTGCCGGCAAAACACTCTGCCACGACAGGCGAATGCGTCGGAGCCGGTATCCCCCGGCAAACATCAGCATGCCGATCGCAAAGATCGAGATGCCCCAAAGCCAGCGATAGTTCACCGTTGCCGGAATCAGACTGCCGGCCAGCGCCGCGATCCGGGCGAACCCAGTCTCGATCAGCGTCATCGGAATATCGGCCAACGAAAAGATCAAGTAAAAGACGCCGAGCATCACGACAAGAAACGTGATGACACCGATCAGCGGTTTTGTGATCACACGATCGATCGCATTTCCGGTACGTCCATGATCGGCCGGGTGATGAACGGTGTCATGGACCACGCGGCCTGCCCAGTGGTAACGTGCTGCAAAGGTACAGCCGTCGCAGCCCACGGTGCATGAACAATGGTCATGGGTCTCCGCCGACAATCGCTTTGAAAGCACGTCATTGAGTGTTCGACGTAGTTCGGCCAACCCGGCGCCGGTGCGCGCACTGACCGGGACGACCTGACAACGGAGTTTTGTTTTCAGCGACTCGATGTCGATCCGAATGTTCGCCGCATCGGCTGCGTCAATCAGATTGAGCGCCACGACAGTGGGAATGTTCAATTCCAGAATTTCACTGGCCAGAAACAGGTTTCGCTCCAGGTTGGTTGCATCCAGCACCAATAAAACCAGCTTGGGCGCGGCCCCCACTTCGACATCGCCGCGCAGGAACGCTTCGGTGACCGTCTCTTCGGGGCTCAACGCGTCCAGAGAGTACAGCCCCGGCAGGTCGACCAGTTCCACCGTTTGGTCCGGCAATTTCAGCGGACCTTCGCGAATGTCGACGGTGATGCCCGGGAAGTTCGCGGTCTTGGCGCGAAGTCCGGTCAGTGCATTGAACAGGGACGTCTTGCCTGCGTTCGGATTGCCGACCAGGGCGACACATTCGAATGGGGTGTGCGTGTCTGCGATGTCGATCACAGGCAGGTGGATCACGAGGCGTGTTCCTCAACCCGCCTGCCTGCCAGTTCAACTTGCTCGACCAGAACGCGGCGTGCCAACTGCCGCGAAATGCCGACTTTCGTCCCAATCACTTGCAAGATCATGGGGTCGCCGGCCTGCAGCACTTGGATGTCGTGTCCGAAGCATATCCCTAACCGTTTGAGCCGCACGACCTCTGCCCCCTCGCCTTCGATCGAGTGGCAGCGGGCGGTCCCGGAGGTGATTTCTGAGAGAGGGGTCATCGAATTGAGATTGAGAGTGATTATCAATTAACCTCACTATGATCGCCTCACGGGGGCCAGTCGACAAGCTACGTTTGAAAGAAAGTGGCTGACTAGCACCAGCGGGGATCGAATAGCCCCGAATCGGCGATCGCAGATCGCGTGGTGTGAACCGACCGAGCGTGATAAGCGGCGTGTCGATTTAATCAGCCGCACGGCGTTAGCCGCGGTTTTCCCCGCCACAAAACCGGGCCTAACGCCCATCGGCTAATCATGACGGTTCGCAAAGTAGCCATCTCGCTCCGTCGAGATGTAGCCCGACCGAACCGTTTTCCAGGGAAATCACGGTGGATCGTAGCTGGACCGCGACCAAGCGATCTGTTCGACAAAAAACAATCTGATGGTTCGCCACTCGGTCGGGCATCGTCACGGCGGAGCGTGACGGCTACTTTTTGTTGTCGCTGGCAAACCGCGATATGCATCCAGCATGCATGTTGAGCAGCAATCTGCAGGCCGAAAATGGGATGTGCGGGAACTGTCTCGGACGGACGCGTTCTGATACTGGTACATTCTCAAATGACCCGAATATGTCTTCCTCCTCGCCGCTCGAGATCTTCATGTCTTCTCAACTTCGTATCGCGTTGGTGTTTGTCTGTCTTTTAATCACGATCCCCAACAAGCCGGCGGCGGCCCAACGAGGCCAATTGATCGAGGGTCTGTTCCGGTCGCTAGCGGAAGGCCAGTTACAGCGCGAGCAGCTGAAGCGGCTCGAGGCAGAGAAACAAGCAAGAATGCAACAAGCCGAGCAAGCGAGGCGGCCGGAATCGAGAGATCCTTACGAAGTCCGTCTGCCTTCCGGTTTTGGGCCGACGTCGCCCCCGCGCGTGCCGGTCGGAACCGCCAAACCACGTGTGATCCCCAAGGAGCCATCGATCAATGTACGCAGCCGCGAAGCAGCCAATTACGCCGAAAACCTCGTGCGCTTCAATCAGCAAGTCGGTCCGCTGATCACAGAGTTGCGGTCCGCTGCAAACAAGCACCCACACGTTCGCGCCTTGATGCCGGAAGCGTACGCGGTGGCAGCAGAAACGCGAGCGTTGTTGCAGAGCTGTGATGGGATCTCTTCGCTGGCTCCGATCTACGATCCCTATCGTGCGCTCGATTCACGTTGGCGACAGTTGTCATTTGGGCTCCAGGCTGTGCCGGGCCTGAGCGACAATTGCACGGCGGCGATCCGGCAGTGCGATCAACTGTGTGCCGCGATGTGCAAACAGTTGAATATCGAACCGCAATTTGATCGTCATGCCTTGCACGATGTGATGATCACGGCGAGCGTGTATATGCAAGCACTCTCGGATGACCTGCACATCGCCGTGCCGTCGGAGGCTCACTGTCGCAAACTGACTCACGACCTACGGCTGTTGCGACAACGCTTGCTCGCGGAAGCCGATCGCGTTGAGCAAACAGGGTATGACGACATGGTCGAACGCTTTTCCGAGTTTGCCGACCAGTGGCGCGCGTTCAGCTACGAAATCTACAAAATCAACAACCCGCATTTGCATCGTCGGTTGGATCGCATCAGCGAATGTGGCGAACAAACCTATCACTTGCTCTGGCTACAGCCTCCGGTCTCCGCTCAAGATCTGTTGGCGACAACTCAGCGGCTTGAGCATAGCCTGGAAACAATTCTGGGCCAGCTGAATCTGCGATCGATGGTGCAACTGAAGCCGCAGGACCAACTGCTTGTGCTCCAATCCTGCCGGAACTTGTATGACCAGTCCCGTCGACTGCACAGCATGTGTGAAAAGAATTCCAGCCGCCAACAGATGCGAGATTTGTTTGTCGGCATCGACCGGGACTGGGGTGCGATCAGCGACACGTTGCCTCAGATTTCGTCACTGAACCGGGGGACGATTGCCGAGATCGATCGTTCGTGCCAGCAGCTGCGGGGCGGATTTGGGATCGAGAACACCCACGCACCGGCCAGTAGTATGGGAGATTTAGTTCAGGCCGCCGCGGCTCTGGAAGGCACGGCGGAATATTTCCAGGATCAGATCAAGCGATACGAAAGGAGCTTGACCCCGACCTCGTTCCGCGATTCGGTTCGCGAGGCGACCCACGAATTGCTTCATCACAGCAAACAGTTGCATGAGTCGCTTGACCGCCGCGGTCGCTTCAACGACGAACGTTATTTGCGTGCTTTGCAGACCGAAGCCGAACATATGGTCGAGTTCTGGAATCAACTAGGCAAGAGCTTCGAGCACATCGAGACTCACGGAATGCCGGCGGCTCAGGCCCATCGGCTACGTGCCGCTCAGCGCCAGGCGGTCCCGCATATTGCGGAAATCGCGGCCGCCCTGCTGCAATAATCGCCCATCGACTATCCTGGCGGTTATTGTTCACCAGACGCGGCAGACGATTCGTCGTTTGCGGCCCCTGGATCGTCATTTCTTCGCCTGGTTGATACCGAACTCCATGACCATCAAACGCAACCCGACTCGATCGGTGCGAATCGGCAGCATCACCGTTGGCGATCACAATCCGATCGCCGTGCAAAGCATGACGGCGACCAAGACGCAGAATGTTGATGCGACCAGTGCCCAAGCCGAAGCACTTCGCCTGGCGGGGGCGGGCGTCGTGAGGATCGCCGTTGACAGCGAGAAGGACGCCAACGCGCTCGCCGAAATCCGCCAGCGAACGACCGCGAATCTGGCCGTGGATCTCCAAGAGAACTTCCGCCTGGCCGAGTTGGTCGCTCCGTCGGTCGACAAGATCCGCTACAACCCCGGCCACTTGTATCATCACCAACGCGCAAAAGCCGTGGCAGGAGAAGGTGCAGTTCATCATCGACCAGGCGAAACAGCACGATTGTGCCGTCCGCATCGGAGTCAATTGCGGCAGCGTTGATCCGGCAAAAAAGGAAAAGTACGATCCGTCCGATTCCATCACGCCGATGCTGGAGAGTGCACTGGAGCATTGCCAGTTTGTCGATTCCCTTGGCTTTACCCGATACGTGGTTTCGCTGAAGGACAGCGATCCGGCCAAAGTCGTCGAAGTCAATCAACGGTTTGCCGAGGCACGCCCCGATGTGCCCTTGCATCTGGGCGTCACCGAGGCAGGCATGCCGCCCGATGGAATCATCAAGACTCGGATTGCTTTCGAGCAACTGATCGGCCGCGGCATCGGTGATACGGTGCGAGTTTCGTTGACGTTGCCGAATCCACGCAAACCGGAAGAGATCGAAGCGGGCCTTGGTATCATCGACGACATCTACGCCGGACGTGTTCGCAGCGTCGTCAAGTTCAACGACAAAGCGCTCGAATATCATCAGTTGTCCAAGTTGTTCGCGTGTCGAGAACGAAGCGTTCATTGATCTGGCCGCCAAGGTCAAAGAGATGACCGAGTATGCCAGGGATTACGACATCACCATCGCCGTGATGGGCTGTCGCGTGAACGGACCAGGCGAGACCGATGACGCCGATCTGGGTCTTTGGTGTGGACCGGCGAAAGTGAACTTGAAACGAGGCCCGGAGGCATTGGGCGCGTTCGGGTACGACGAGATCCTGCCGAAACTGAAACAAGAGCTGGACGAATTGATCGCCAACAAGGCTTAGCATCGAGAACCAACGAAAAAAGGCGAGGCCGATCCCGAAGGACCGACCCCGCCTCGCACGGGGGGACGCTTAAATATCTTGTTGTGCGTCACGGTGTATTCGCGTCCCCGTCACACCAGCAACAGTAGTCTTGAAGCCAGCTTTTGGCGACCGCGATTTAGGCGATCGGGCAATTTGGATCAAACAGGCGATACTTTCCGTTTGGCTGTGATGGTTATGACGATTTCCCGTGCAATTTGCCGCATCACTGCCATCAACCGTCGTCGCATTGATGCGATATGATTGTTCGCGACCGCATCGCGACGACGCTTCCCGAACGCGGCCAAACCTATCACCGAACGCAAGATTGCTGATTCCCCGAAATGACTGACGAACTTCCCGAGCCTTTGGAGGTGATCGCTGTCGGCGCACATCCGGACGACGTTGAGATCGCGTGTGGTGGCACGCTGGCCAAGTTGGTTAGCCAAGGTTACCGCGTGGGGATCGTCGACTTGACCGATGGCGAACCGACCCCGAACTCACCCGGCCCCGAGGCTCGCTTTGCCGAGGCCAACGCGGCTGCCGAAGTGCTGGGGGTGCACGAGCGCATTCATTTGGAGATGCCCAATCGCCGGCTCTTTGATTCGTTCGATCATCGCGTTGCCTTGGCCAAGGTGTTTCGCCGCTATCGACCCTCGATTGTGATTGGCTTCGGTGACAAAACCCCGCTCGCCTCGCCCGATCACTGGCAAGCGGTGCAGATCACCGACGCGGCCGTTTTTTACAGCCGGCTGACGAAATGGGACAGCGAGTTTGATGGATTGCCGGTGCACACGATCAAGCGTCAGCTCTATTTTCGGCTCGCGGTCGACCCGATGACGATCCCGGGCAACGAGCATCACACCATCGTCGACATCACCGACACGCTCGACAAGAAGATCGCTTCGATCAAATGTTATAAATCGCAATTTGATCACAAGCCGGCGATACTCCAGCGCGTTTGCGCAGCGGCGACGATGACGGGATCGTTGTCGGGCGTTGCGGCAGCAGAGTCGTTTGCAGCAGCCAAGCCATTCGCCGTCGACGATCTGGCGGCCACTTTGGGGTGTGGCTTGATCGATCGAAAATCGACGTAGGCCCAAACCAGCGAGCTTGCGAGCGGTTTTTGTAGCCGAGTTGCTGGGCTCACGTGGATTGATTTTGCCAACGACGTCCTCGATCGGAATCTCGCCTTCGGGAAGTTTCTCCCGTGCGGCTAGCTCCTGCAACTTCGCCCTGATCGTCCCCAACCGGGGCACGTGGGACTCGCGGATGCGGGTGAGATAAAAGATCAGCCCCTCAACAATTTTCAAACGCTTCCATGCCGGCATGTCATCCTTGAGTTTCGAGCGCAAGAAATCGATCACATGCTGTTGATCGAATTGCCAAGTTGCCGGTTCCTTAACGCGGTGAAAGCGAACCAAAGCGTCGAACCAAATCCGTGCCCACTTTTCCTGTTTCTCCTCGAAACTCTGGTTCTCGCCAACAAGCTCAATTGCGTCCAACATCCTCAGTGCCCCCCTGAATAGATTGCCTCCAACGCGATAGTTAGCGCGTTAGAAGCATGAACAAGTGTATTGTTTGCCTGCAAATCGTGGGCGGTTGCAGCCCCGCGGTCAAGCGGGGCATTGGAAAGAGCGGGCAGGTGCGTACTGGAACACCACCGACAGACAACCGGGAGAATGGAAAAAAGGTAATCTCCTTTGACAGGTTTTGCGTAGCAACCAAACCGGGAGAACTGTAAAACCTGCTATCCTTTTCAGGGTGCCAACCGGGAGAACAGCCGGGGAAAATGGCCGAAAGGGCTATTCTCCCGGTCACCAACCGGGAGAATTTCAAGTTATCGCAATCACGAAGGGTGCATGAACCAGACGTCGCTCAATCCGTACTCGACACCGCAATCACGTGAAAATTCCGTGCAACCTTCGATTCGGGACGGCACGATCGCGTATCTTGCTGCCGGCCTGTTTGTCGCTAATGCCATGCTTACTCTCGCGTGGCTGTCTTATTTTTGTACCGTTGGTACGTCTTACACATTGACTGGGGCGACGTCTTGGACGGCTACGTTGCGGGAGTATGTTGCGATGCACGGGAGCGGCGGTGGCGAGCCGATTTTGAAATCAACGTCAACTCCCGCCGCCCCGTGATGCGGGTCGTTCTGGCATTGAATCGTTCTCGTACTCAGGCGCAGCCGGTACTCGTACTCGTACTCGAATGGGGCATTGATGACCGAACCAATCTTCGACCACGATCGACTCGACGTTTATCGGCTCTCGATCGACTACGTTGCTCAGTCATTCGCCATCGCCAGGCAACTCAGGGGGCTTCATCGTCATGCTCGTGATCAATGGTTTCGGGCAGCGCAATCGATTCCGCTGAATATCGCCGAGGGAAACGGGAAGCGCAGCCTCAAGGACCGCAATCGATTTCTTGACATCGCTCGTGGGTCAGCATTGGAATGTGCTTCGATCCAGGACGTTCTCGCTGCAACCGATGGCATTGATGATGAATCGCACGGCGAACTCAAGCGGATACTGCGTCGGATCGTTTCGATGTTGACACGACTGATTGGACGCGCTGATGTCGTTTCCGAGTTTTGCGAAGAGTACAATGCTGCTGGCGAGTACGAGTACCGCGGTGCTGAGTACGAGTACGAGCACGAAGAACAGCCAGAACAATATCGTCCACCGAAGGACCGCGTGGCGCGTATACGAAATGGAAACCACTTTGGCGGTCCTCGGTGACGACTGCCGTTCTGGCATTGAAGAAATCGTACTCGTACTTAGGCGTCAGCCGGTACTCGTACTCCTACTCGAATCCGCGCCGGCACATGACATCGTGTTTTCGCCACACCGAACGATGGGTCAATTGATTCCTTTGCGTCCGCGACATCGAGTACGAGTACCGCTTCGCTGAGTACGAGTACGAGTACGAGTACGAGCAGGAACCGTTGATCGGAGAGATAGGACCGGATCACCGTCACTTCGCTTTGAGTCGTTCACTTTGCTTGGATCGATCGTCGAAAATGATGTTGTGGACGGATGCCGATGCTCGAAGGTGCGCCGTCGATGATCCCTTGAAGGCTCACGCCTCCGACACGCCAATTCTCCTCAGTACCGCCAACTCTCGTAAAGATGTTGCGCGGTCGATCATCCGATGGTATGATCCATAGCGAGAAACCTGGTTGCTGGTGGCACGATCAGTACCTGCCGCCAAACAGCCAGAACCACACGGTGCACCCGAGCCCTCAAACAGATCTTGGGTCGGTAGTGACCGATCCGTTCGGGCCGGGTGACCGTCAACGTTCCCCGACTAAATCTGTCGGATGCGATGCACTTTCACCCGTTTTTTTGCTTCATCTACCGAGTAGATCGCACGAACAGGAGCGCGGTCGATCCAGAGCAACCCTTCCGACAAATCCGTGCCAGAACCGTTCGGATCACGCATCAAAATCTCATCGATCTCGCGGATGGCATCGATCACCGCCAAGCGATCCTTCGCGTCAAGCCAAGTTGTTGCTACCTCGCTATATACGTCATCGTCCCAGATGACCTGATACATAGCTACTCCGACCTGGATGATTGCATACGCTCGACCAATTGATCGGTCGTCATGCCCGGTTTGTCTGCCGCCCGCCGTTCCTTTGCCACACGAATATCTTCCGCGGATGGAGGACGTGTCAGGGTACCCAAACGCTTGCCGTTTGCATCGACTAATTCGACAATGCCCTCGGTCGTTTCGAGTTGTCGAACCAATTCGTCTGACGCAACGATTTGAACCATTTGATGATCTCCGTTTTTGCCGTCAACTTATTGTAGTTTGCAGACTGCCTGGCGTACAATCGCATGTTCGCGTGGCTGTTTCACACATGCCTTGCTCTTGTGCAAAGAGCGGGGAACCACGCCATGAACCGGAGATCGCCATGGCACGGTTTTGAATGGACACCGCATTGGGCGATCCCGGTTATGGCAATCGTTGAACTTAAGCGAGTGGCGCGGATGAGTGTGTTTTTTGCTGCGTCCTTGCAGGCTTGGTGTTGGCTTCCTGCCAACCCATGATGTCACTTCTTTGTCGTTTCTGACGACGCAACTACGAAGTGTGCTCTGTGCTGGCGACCGACCATGCTGGAGGTCTTTCAAAGGTGAAGGAACGGCTGCGCCGATCTTTTTTCGGGTCATTCTTTGGGCTTGGCGACTCAATGTTGGAAGTCCGGTTGTAACGAACGTTTTGAGCTCCTGCCATCTCGTTTCTAGACTAAATAGTCCTTGACCTGCGAGCCATTCATTCGACAATCACCACGAAGGACCGGGGAACTCGTTTTGGATACTCAGCTCGGTTTCCCCGTCATCTTGATCGTAACGCAGAACCGATTCGACTCGATAGGGACTCAGCCGCGCTTCGCCGCCAAGCGGTACCAGGTGAATCAAGAATGAGCAGCCCACGATGTTGGCATCGCACTTCTCCAGTAGCCGACAACACGCCTCGACCGTACCGCCGGTCGCCAACAGGTCATCGACGACCAGAACTCGTTGTCCCGGTTTGACGCCGTCGACATGCATCTGCAACTCGTCCGTACCGTATTCCAATTCGTACGCGAAAGTATGCAAGTCGAACGGCAGCTTCCCAGGCTTGCGAATCGGCACAAACCCAGCCTTCAATCTCATCGCCATCGGAACGGCAAAGATAAAACCACGCGCTTCCGCGGCCGCGACGATGTCAATGCCCTTGTCGACAAACGGTTCGGACATGGCGTCGGCAGCTGCTTGCAGGGCCACGGGGTGCGCAAGCATCGGGGTGATGTCCCGAAATAGGATGCCTGGCTTGGGATAGTCCGGAATGTCGCGGATATAGGTTCGCAGATCGACCATGGCGGCGTCATCGTTGAGGAAAGAATCGAAGTACCAGCCAAGCCTACGCGAGCCGATCTCACGACGAAAGTAGGGGGCACAATGCAGCGAATGATCGACGGGGAAAATCACCTTGGCTGTGACGATTTCGTAGGCATTTGTCAAACGGCCTCGCCGTCAACAAGATGCTCGATAGGGACTGGAAACAACCGTGTCGACGAGCGTCGAATCAACGGTCCGCCGACTTTTGGTCGTGCACAGCGTGTGAGCCACACGCGCACGAGGAACGTGTTTTAAAAAGGGGTCAGACCCTCTCTTGAACCGATCTCGATCAACGAAAAAAGTGTCTGGTACCAAGTTCAGCTTGCAATAACCTCTCGCCCACAAAGGGTCAGACCCCTTTTAAAAACACGTTCTCAACAGCGAACTTGACAAGGGGTCAATAGAGCATCGGCGGCACGACCTCACCCGGTTCGACATTGATGTCCTCGAGGCCTCTGTTACGAAGCTCTTCGAGTCGCCGCTTGAGGTCTTCTTCGTTTTCGGTTTCGCTGTCGGATTCGTCGGTATCGTCTTTGGACGGATCCTTATCGGGTTCCAGCAAGAACGCATCCGGTTCGCCTCGGCGGCGCTGACGGTCCAGCTCATCGGGTGGATTCGGCTCATCACGTTCGGCCAACTTTGCTGCCTTTGCGCCCGCGGGATCAATGATGCTGCCCACGCGTCCCGAGTCGCGTCGCGTCCGCTCCCAAGCGCCACCGTAAGCCGAGTAGGTATAGTCGTCCGTATCACAGCAAAGACGACAGCCCGCGGTCGTTAAGAATCCTGAAACCGCTATCAGCAAGACGGCCGAGCGGACATGAAACTGCGCAATAGACCGCATGATCAGAATCTCAGTTGAACCCTTCCGAGTGAACGTTGCCGCAACCGAGCAGCAGCGCAACAAAAAACCGATGACCACGTGGGTGATCATCGGTTGTATCGGTTAGGCAGACTGGACTCTTGAGGAAAGAACTAGCGATTATAAGTTGCGGCTTGCCATCGAGGCCCGCAAATCGTCGTTACCCAGCACGAGTTGGGTGACTTGCTGCCACTCGGCATCCTGTTCTTCGACAGTTTCACATAACAGTTCCACATCATCCCAGTCGAATTCGTCCTCAACCGCAAAGCGAAGATCCTCACGATCCAACGCGTCGGGCAGCGGAACAAACTTCAAATGGTAGGCACCTGGCGCGTGTTCCAAGCAGGACACGATGGACCCGGAATCATCCGTCGGCAAGCGGTCGGCGTTGCGACGCAAGCGGCGTAACGTGTCGCTATGGCAAGCTTCACCTGCCAAGCCCAAATTGCTGATGCGACGCCAGTCACCGCCGTTGGACGTGTAGCCGACGTAATCACATTCAGCCGATTTCATGGCCCGCGCCAACAACTGGTCGATCAACGCTGAATCCACAAACGGCCGGTTTGCGGGAACAACCACGACCCAATCGGCGTTGAACCGATCAGCAACCGTACACAGTCGTTCAGAGATATGGCAGGTTGGCAAGTTGATTGCTTCGACGCCTGCGATCCCCGACGTCAGCAGCGTCGCAGGAATGTTCGAGCCGACGATGCACACTTGACTGACCAGCGTACACTCGCTGATCCGTCGGGCCATGCGAACAATCAAAGGCTGTCCGCCGATGCGTCGTGCCGCAAAATGGGACGCTGCCGCTTGCATCCCTGGACGCGAAAAATCTCCCAGATCGATGACTGCGATGCCAGTCAATTCCATGTTTTCCATCCTAAGCTCCTTAAGAGGCGAGCACGAATCATCCTGCTCCAAATCTAGGTTACGCACTCGTGGCAACATTCTGACGCATACCGATGGGAGCGGTCCAGCTGCATCTGGGCATCCGTTTCCACTTTTTTTCTCAGATTTATTAAAGTCTCTCTTTCGCTCCCTGCCAGCGAAATGCAACAACCGACTCTGACGCCCGAGATGGATTTCGCGGCTTCGTCGGTCTGGGCCTCGTCTTATCGTCTACAAATAGCAAAATGGAGTTTGCTTAAATGCTCGACCTTACCCATGTTGCTGGAATGCTGGATGCTATCATCTTGCCAGTCGTCGGCGGCTTTTCGCTACTGTTTAGCAAGATCAGCCAAGGTGACTTGGCTCGGCATTGGGAGAGACAGTTTTTGCTGACATTGGTGGTGGTCACGATCGTCACCTTGCGAACCGTGGCTTACAGTGACCAAACTTGGCTGCTTCACACACTGACCTTGGCCGGAATGATCGTGGGGGCGCTATTGGTGCCCCATCAGGATTCGTCGATCGCGATGTGACCGACCTGTTTGACATTGAATTGAAATGCCTGAATCGTCGTGCGAGTCGCACACTCATCTGTCATCCGACGAGGCACAGGTTCAAGTTGTTCCGGGCGGGCCAGTGGAAGGATCGATTCGTCCTCCCGGCAGTAAAAGTCTGACCAATCGCGCCTGATTTGTGCCGCATTCGCAGCGGGCGAGTCAACGCTTTTCGGTGCACTGCGAAGCGAAGACACCGAGGTCATGATCGACGCTTTGAGGGCCATCGGTGTCGAAATCGACGTGACCGATGGCGGTCGCACCCTGCGCGTTGATGGCAGGCCGCGTGCGAAAGCGACAGCGGCCAATCCAACGTTGGATCTGTTCGTCGCCAACAGCGGCACGACCATTCGATTTTTGACGGCGGCCCTTTCCGCCGCCGGCGGTAACTATCGTCTGCACGGCGTGCCACGGATGCATGCGCGTCCGATCGCCGATTTGGTCCATGCGCTTTCGGCGGTCCAGTTGGGCCGGATCGAGATGCAATCCGCCGGGGGTTGTCCTCCGGTATTGATTGAATCGGACGGTTGGGGCCCCACGGAAATCGACGTGGCCGGTGCGGTGAGCAGCCAGTATCTGAGCGGTTTAATGATGGCTGCGCCGATCGCGAATCAAACCAACGACAGCCGCGCCGAAACTTGCATCCGCGTTACCGGTGAATTGGTGTCGCGACCTTACGTTGATATGACCGCTAACGTGATGAAGGCGTTCGGCGCCGAAACGCAATTGATAGAATCGGAGCCCTCAAACGACTCGGTCTCGTTTCGAGTTGGAGCGGCCACCTATCAGGCTCGGCAGTACCACATTGAACCCGATGCGTCGGCGGCCAGCTATTTTTGGGCGGCCGCTGCCATCACGGGTGGCAGTGTGACCGTGGCAGGGCTGTCGCGCGCGGCGATGCAAGGCGATGTTGAGTTTTGTGCCGTGCTTGAATCGATGGGCTGTGAAGTTGACTATCAAGACGATGCGATTACGGTCGGTGGACGCGCCGACCATGGTATCGATGTCGACATGAACACGATTAGCGATACCGTTCAAACGTTGTCCGTTGTGGCGCTGTTTGCCGATGGCCCGACGCGAGTCCGCGGTGTCGCCCACAATCGTTTCAAGGAAACCGATCGCATCGGTGATTTGGCGACAGAACTGCGAAAGTTGGGTGCTCGCGTGGACGAACACGACGACGGTTTGACGATCCACCCAGTGACCGAGAAGAAGTTTTCCGGAGCAACGTTGGAAACGTACAACGACCATCGGATGGCAATGAGTTTTTCGCTCGCCGGGCTGCGTCTTGATGGCGTCGCGATCAAGAATCCCGGTTGCACCGCCAAGACGTATCCGGAATTCTTTGCCGATTTGGAAACACTGATCGGCCGCGCCCACAAGTGGGCGTGAAGGCCCAGCGCGAGCCGTCGTGGTGGTTTGCAATGATGCGCAGCCCTAGCCCGGATATTGCATGTAGGGTGGGTTAAATTCGCGTAAGTCCTTGGTGGGTCAGCGCAAACGGCTCGAACTTGAAATCACACTCTGTCTTCCAGGGAGTGCATTGCGCGAATGCCGACCCACCTTTCTTCGATGTTTGCTCGACGCCACCCTACGCGGGCGCAATATCCGGGCTAGCGGCCTGTTGATTTAGTGAGCCGCGACGCGTAAGCGGCCGGGCATACGTCTGTTGATTTAGTGAGCCGCGACGCGTAAGCGGCCGGGCATACGTCTGTTGATTTAGGCCGGGCATACGTCATTGCCCGGCGCCTTACGGCCCGCGGCTCACCCTTGCAATTCACATTTCGTTTAGATCAACAGCCTGCTAGGGTGCGTTCCGACTCAAGCCGTCTTCGCGGCTCAATTTGGCGGCCATCCTATCTGGGATTTACACCGATACTCGCTGACGCTCGGACGGTTCACCCCAGTTGGCTATCTGCAACAAATCAAAAGGCTACCAGCCGACGGGCTGCGTCCACGCCTGCTGACGTTGGTCGGCAAAGACGGGATCGGCTGGCGGCAAACTGCTGGTCACGACGGCGCGAACGTACAACTCACTGCCGGTCATTCTGTATGCGGCCACGTTTCCTTCGACCGTTGCCACGACCTTTCCGATTCGGTCGTGGTCATCGGCGGGCGAGGCGTCCGGCTTCAGCGTGGCGATGAACTCAGTGCGGTAGGTTGCACCTTCGTTGCTCTGAATCGCCAGCTTCAATGTTTGCGTTGTATCGTCGAATCGGACGTCCGCGAGCGTGACGCCGCTGGACGCGTAAAAATCGCCCGCCTTGATGGCGCGAATCAAATGCTCGGGCGTCAAATAACGACTTCGTACCATCACCCAACCCCGTCCCGGATGCGAACCAGGTTCGCCATGATACTCGTGGCTATCGTCGGTGGCGATGCCCATCAGGGGAGGCACATTCACATCGGTAAGACGTATCGCATTGACCAAGTCCCAAATCCGTTCGACGCTGGGATGATTCTCGTCGCCACGATGATTCACACCGGGGTGTCCGTTGTAGACTTCGTAAAATCGCTCGGAGGTAACAGCCGCCAGATCTTCGGCGGTAATCGCGTATCCGAAGTTGGGATGATTCAAGTGCGGCAGGACTTCGCGCCCGTGGTACTTCTCATGTTGCAGAATTGCTCGCAGATTGTTCTCCATCGCTTCTCGTACTGTCGCACCACCCGCTGGAGAAATCACTTCGCTAATGTTCGTCGCGTTGATGTGGACCGGTTTACCCTCGGCGCGATCACTGATTTCTTCGGCCGGGATCATGATGAACTTATTACGTTGCTCGACCAAGTACCGAAACTCATCCAGTGGCTTCAGTCGCACTTCGTGATCCGCTTGGCCTTTTTCGCCTCGAGTTTCGACCCAATCATTTCCAAACCTCTTTCGATACTTGGGTATCGCCTGCTCGTCGGCTCGTTTGAGCACCGTCGCAACCGGCATCCAGCGATTGCCTTCGCTGAGCACGTTGTGATCGGTTAAGGCCAGAAAGTTGTAGTCTCGATCGGCATACCAGGCCGCGATCATTTCGGGAAAGTCATCACCATCGGACCACAGCGAGTGGGTATGCAGGTTGCCTTTCCACCACCGCAGCGACCGCTGGCCAGAGTCAACTGGTGTCGAATCGTGCTGCGCCTGGAGTGGCTGCGCAAAAGTGAGCACGAGTGTCAGCAACAAAAATCGAACGAGTTGGCACATGAGGTTCAGCGATTGAATGGGCAGGTGGGATGCGACAGCAAGATCTTAGGCCGCAGGCTTGGTTAAGCTTACTTGCGGCTGGCGTACGTTTTGCCGAGCCGATTCGAAATCTCACTTTTGAGTTCAGCGGGATCAATTTCTTCCTTCCACCGCCGCACGATTTCCCCGCCCGGAGCTATCAAGACCGTGTAGGGAACGGGGCCCTGCCATTGTGAGTCCAGTGCTTCGGCCAACTCGTCCCGGTCATCCGAGGCGAAGATGTAGTTCGTACACGAGACATGATATCTCACGTAGCACCTTCAGTGCGGCGTCTTTCCGATCGGGCGGATCCGTGGTCAGCGTGTACATTTCAAAGTGTCGCCGACGGTACATCCGGTTGATGGTCACGAACTCGGGTAGCTCGCTGATGCAAGGAATGCAGGTCGTCGACCACAGATTGATCAGCCGATAGTTTTCGGTCTTGTTCGCCGCGAGCTGACGCAATCCACTCGCATCGATCTGCTCAAGCTCGACCGGCTCCGCGTTCCATTTCTCGATCGACTTCTTCGCCAGGTCACGCTTGTCGGCCCATTTGGTGGAACAACCGAAGACTCGCGTTTTCGGCACGGCAACCGGGCGACCGGCCAGCAAATCGTCGATCGCGTTTCGAGCGTCGTGCGATTTCGGTGGTTTGACGTCCGCGTCGTCAATGCCACCGTTGTAACGAAGCCGGCGCTGTTGATCGAAGATGAAGACGTGTGGTGTCGCGAGTGCACCGAATGCTGTCGAAACGCGTTGCGTATCACCGTCGTACAAATATGGAAACTGAAAGCCACGACGCTTGGCATGCCGCTTCATATCCTCAAACGAATCGCCCAGGTCCGTGTAGCCAAGTTCGTCCAGTCGTACGGCCAGCGGATCGTTGGGAGAAATCGCCACCAGCGATACGCCTCGATCACGATAGTCCTCATGCAGCTTCATGATCCGCTGTTCATAGGCCTGGGCTGTTGGACAATGGTTGCAGGTGAAAATCACGACCAGCACTTTGGCATCCGCGAAATCTTCCAAACGGTAGGTTTTGCCGTCAACGCCTGGCAGATCCAACTCAGGCGCCGGCGCACCGATCTGCAGCGTGCTCACGTCCTTGGCGTGAACCGACTGAACGACAAGCGGCAGAATGCTTGCGATCAAGAGGGATAAAAAGTCACGGTAGCAACGCATGGCCGGCTCCAAGAACACAGGGTCCGCTGGTGAAGTTGGGAGGCGAATGAATCGCCGGATAATAGACTACCACAAAGAGCCAATTCGATCCTCACGCGGCCGATGTCGCGACATCGGAGCGAGTGGACGTTACACTGCAGCCTTGGTGGCACCTAAATAAGAGCGCGAGTTGCAGAAACATATTGGCATCCTCACGAGCGGCGGCGATTGCCCTGGCTTGAATGCGGCGATTCGCGGAATTGGTAAAGCCGCACTCGACTCATTCGGCATGTCGGTGGTCGGATTCTGTGACGGATTCCGCGGGATCGTGCAAGATCGCATTCTTCGAGTCAGCAGCGATCAACTCGCAGGCATCCTGACCGATGGAGGCACGATTCTCGGTACCAGTCGCGACAAACCGCACAAAATGCCGATCGGCGATAAGACCGAAGACATGACGCAAGCGGCAGTCGACACCTATCGCAGGCACGGGCTCGATGCATTGGTTTGCATCGGCGGCGGAGGCACACAGAAGAACGCGATCCGGATGGCCCAGGCTGGTCTGAACGTGGTGACACTGCCCAAGACGATCGACAACGACATCTTTGGCACCGACATAACATTTGGCTTCGATACAGCACTGCAGATCGCCACCGAGGCGATTGACCGATTGCACTCCACCGCTACCAGTCACCATCGAATTATCGTCGTGGAAACGATGGGACACCGAGCCGGTTGGTTGGCGCTGGGCGCCGGCATCGCCGGCGGAGCGGACGTGATTTTGGTGCCGGAAATCCCGTATTCAATCGAAGCCGTTGCCGAAGCGATCCGTCGCAGAGCGCAGCGCGGTCGGCGATTCAGCATTGTGGTCGTGGCCGAGGGTGCCATGACTCGCGAACAAGCAAAAACGATTGACAATGCCGTCAGTCAAAAGAGAAACGCCGAATCGAAGCGGGATCGCAAGGAAGCGTCCGCAAAACTTGACGCATTTCACGAAAATCACGTGGGCCACACGCTGAAGTTGACCGAACAGTTGGAGGAACTCACGGGGATTGAGTCTCGATTGACCATTCTCGGCCACCTGCAACGGGGCGGGACGCCATCGGCAGCCGACCGAATCCTGGCAACTCGGCTGGGTACGGCCTGCGTCGAGTTGCTGCGGGAAGACGTTTACGGTGTGATGGTCGCGGCGCGAGGTGACAGCGCCGAACCGATGCCACTGAGCGAAGTTGCCGGCAAAAAGAAACTCGTCCCGATGGACCATTCGTGGGTCAGCGCCGCCCGACTGACCGGCATCTGTCTCGGGGACAACGATTAGAGAGCAGTTCACGTCGGTTTGGACACCTGTTTTCTCGCTTTGTACCATAGTACG
>CAVQPV010000007.1:0-69134 GCA_963714715.1 Pirellulaceae bacterium
GGCGAGTTGCCCAACAGCGAGGTGATCAACCAACTGCCCAAGTCATTCCAGGAGCGAATTTCGCAGCAACGCGAAGGCGGTCGGAAGACCAGTGGTGCGGCGATCATCGGCAGCAAAGGATTGGTCTTTTCGCCCGATGACTACGGTGCGAAATACTATCTGCTTCCTGAAGAGGACTTCACCGGTTACACGCCGCCGGAGCAAACACTGCCACGAATCCCGTTCAAAGGCGGTGGCGACCAGCGACAAAAATGGGAATTCGTCAGTACCATCAAGGGCGAGTACGAGCCTGGGACGATGTCCAACTTCGGCTATGCCGGCCGCTTGACCGAAACGATCTTGATCGGCAATCTGGCTCTGCGAGCTGGCGAAGGGACGCGGATCGAGTGGGACGCCGAAAAGCTGATGAGCCCAAACGTGACCGAAGTCAATCAGTTTGTTCAGCGAGATTACCGCGAAGGCTGGGAAATCTGATTTTTTCGATCTCGGTGTCGATCTCAACGCCGAAAGTCACCCCAACGTGACTTTTTTCTTCCTTTCCCCCGATCCGCCTGGAGGCGGCATTTTTTCCACTCACCCGCTGCGGTCGCGACTACTCGACAAACGCTATCTGCCAAAATTCCTCTGGGCGCCTATAATCGCGAGCTTTACCAACTCAACTCCTGTCTAATAAGTCGACGATGAGCACCGCGACCGCAGCGAAAAGCCAGCAACAAGTGTCAACTCAGCAGCCCGAAATCCGCGTCTACAACACGCTGAGCAAGACGAAAGAAGCCTTTCGAGCCGCTTCGTCCGCCGCGGGTGGGCATCTACCTGTGCGGCCCCACCGTTTACGCCGAAGCCCACATCGGCCACATGGTCGGCCCGGTCATCTTTGACACCATCAAACGCTACCTGACGTACTGCGGCTACGACGTGACCTGGGTCGTCAACATCACCGACGTCGACGACAAGCTGATCGCGAAGAGCCGCGAGCGCGGCATTCCGATGACCCAGATCGCCACCGAGATGACGGCGGACTACTGGCGAATTTGAAAGACCTGGGCGTCAACCAGATCGACCATCTGCCACGAGCCACCGACCACATGCAGGAGATCATCCGCTTCATCGAGACGCTTGGAGGAAAAGGGCTACGCCTACGCGGTCGACGGCGACGTGTTTTTTGATGTCGCCAAAGATCCCGACTACGGCCAACTGACCAATCGCAGCGTCGACGCGCAGCAGGGCGAAGGCGGTGAAGCGGCGGCCAAGAAACGCTCCTCCGGCGACTTTGCCTTGTGGAAGATCGCCAAGCCAGACGAGACCGCTTGGGATAGTCCTGGGGACAGGACGACCCGGTTGGCATATCGAATGTTCGGCGATGAGTCACGAGATTCTCGGCGAGACGTTTGACATTCATGGCGGCGGCTGGATTTGATGTTTCCGCATCACGAAAACGAACGAGCACAGAGCGGCTGCTGCCACGGCGCACCGATGGTGAAATACTGGATGCACAATGGCTTGATGCGGGCCGGCGAAAAAGGCAAAGTCGGTGGCAGGAGCGACCGCGAGCAAGCGCGGACGAGGCCGCCGCCGGAAAGATCAGCCGCAGCAAGGGGGCGGTGGACTTGGCGAATTGATTCGCCGTCACACGCGGCGAACGGATTCGATTCTTTTTGCTGCGTACGCACTACCGATCGACCATCATTTATGGCGAAGAAGGGCTTGCAGGAAGCGGGCACGTCGCTGGAAGCGTTTTTATCGTTTCTTTGATCGTTTCGCTGAAATCACGGGCAAATCGTTCTATGAACTTTCGACTGCCAACCGACGCGACCGAAGGCAACTTCGATCCCGGGCGACGGCCGTTACTGGTCGAGATGCATGCGATGCGTGAAAAATTCCTTGCCGCGATGGATGATGATTTCAACACCGGCTCGGCGATCAGCGTGTTGTTCGACTCGTTGCGTTTGCTGAACCGTCACATCGATCAGAACAAACTCGCCGCTGCTGCTGACCCCGAGTCACCCGCCGTGGCGTCATTGATCAAGGCTGCCACCGTGATTCGTGAATTGTCGGTTGTCTTAGGCTTGTTCGTCAAACAACCGTCCAAGACCGGCAGCGATGATGATGCGGCATTGCTGGACAGCGTCGTGAATTGCTGATCGACTTACGAAAGGAAGCCCGCGAGCGAAAGGACTACGCCACTGGCGATGCGATTCGAGACCGGTTGAGCGAATTGGGTGTGGCCCTGTTGGACAAGAAAGAAGGCACGACTTGGGAACGCAGTTCGTGACGGATCAAACGAATCCTGGGCATCGATCCCGGATTGAACACAACCGGCTACGGCGTGCATCGAAGTCGATTCGGGCAAACAAATCTACATTCTGGAAGCGGGGATCATTCGCAGCCGTCCCAAAGATCCGCTGGAAACACGCCTGGCGAAATCCACGAGGGAGTCAGCGAAGTGATCGTCGCTCAACGCCGGAATTCATGGCGCTGGAGCAACTATTTTCTCACTACGATCGGCCCCGAACGGCCATTCTGATGGGACACGCCCGCGGGGTGATCTGTCTTGCCGCTCAAACAGCCAACATCCCAGTCCGCCACTTTGAACCGACACGGGTCAAGAAAGTGCTGACCGGCAACGGCCGTGCCCCCAAGCACCAAATGCAGTTGGCCGTGAAGTTACAACTCGGCCTGGCCACCGTCCCGGAACCAGACGGATGTGGCCGATGCACTCGCCATCGCGCTGTGCGGTCACCACCTTGGCAAAGTACCGATGCTGGAGAAACTAAACACGGTCGTCGTAGCGGAAACAAGACCATGATCATCACGATTTCTGGAAAACTGGTTCGCGTTGGCGAAACATCCGTCACGATTGAAGCAGCTCCGTTTGAGTACGAAGTCTTGGTCGCCGACTTCACGCGACGCCAATTGCAGAGTCGAACGGGCGACCAGATTCGCCTGCATACGCTCGACTACATCGAAGGCAATGCGGCTCAGGGCGGCCGACTGACGCCACGATTGATTGGCTTCATGACCGAGCCGGAACGTCAGTTCTTTGACTTGTTCTGCAGTGTCGACGGCGTCGGCGTCAAAAAAGCACTGCGCGCGATGGTCAAACCGGTCAAGGAACTGGCGGTGCTGATCGAACAGCAAGACGCCAAGGGCCTCTCCGCACTGCCGGGTATCGGACCGGCAACCAGCGAACGAATCATCGCCAAGCTGCGTCGCAAGATGCCCCGCTTTGCCCTGATCGTGCAGCAAGGCGCGGTTGGCGAAGCCGACGACGTGGGTCGGCAGGTGGTCAACGAAACATTTGACGCCCTGATCACACTCGGCCACAGCGAAGCCGATGCGAGACGACTGATCGATGAAGCCGTGACGACTGGCAAGAAGTTCAAGGACACCGAGTCGCTGCTCACCGCAATCTATCAGCGTGCGGGCTAAGTTTCGCACGAACCATCGCCGCCGCGGAGCAACGAAAGCGACTTGGTGCAGCCTAGCAACTTGCCATCTTTGGCTTGATTGCGTCTCGTTGCCGGCGTCGCTAGGGGGGGGATGGTTGCCGCACCAACCTGGATCGCCCTGCCTTGCTCTCGCCAGACCATTGTGCCTGTCTTGGCAGTTGGTCGGTTTGGGCACGAAATCGCACGCAGGGAACGCGTCAGCGGCTACACAACAGAGGATGGAGATGGGCCGTGAATAGAATCATGGTTTTTTGGGGGTTGGGATTGCTGGGGCTCGCCGCACCACCTCCAAGGTCGCTTCATGCCGAGACGACTCGGGTGTTGACCGTCACCGGTACAATTCGTCGGCAAATACGACCGCACCTGAAATCCGTTGGCATCGCGACCTTCGCTCTGGGTGGCTGAGTCACGGAGGCGTGGCGTGCCGATGGTCATCTTCATCACCAGTGACGATTGCACCTACTGTGACGCGATGAATCGGACGACGTGGGGATGACGCGTCTGTCCGGCAACGGATCTCCGCGGCTTTGTCGCATTGTCGTCTGAGCTCGAACCCGCAGCGAGCCGCGAGCGCTTGGCCGCATCAACGTAAGACGTATCCGATGACGCTGCTGATCCGACGGAAAGTCATCGCTCACCGAGTGGCTATCAGCCGCCAAGTCGATTCCCGGCGTGTTGGCCGAGGTGGGCTGCACGTGCCCCGATAGCCGGATGCGATGCTTCTGAAAACTGTGGCAGAACCGCTCAGGCCGCCGGATCTTCGCGGAGGCGGGATATTTTTTTGCGTTTGTCGCGGCTCCACCCGCCGACCCGATATTCCGTTTCTGGGAAATTCTCCCATAATGTGGCCCTCTGACATGATCTGCTTCTTTCCTAACTGTAGCTCGACCTGCCCGTTTCGCTCGTCGCCAATCGCGTACGAAAGAAGACTCACCATGCTGGCGTTCACTGTTTGGACCATCGCGACCGCTTCACGATTGCCGCGCTGGTTCGGGCCTCCGCATCGTACGCGCAGGCTATTGCGGTCGCTTGTGACGGTGCTCGTACCTGTTGGACTGTCGATCACTCCGACCCCGGCATTCGCCTTGCAGGAGACCGCGCGACTCGGCCGCACAGACCGAGAATCGGCCGCACCGCCGATGAAGCCACCGGTGGGAAGACTCGGAGCAAGGCTCGCCGACCCGAGGCCGGGCGGGCAGCGATCGAGGTCGGCGGCGGCGGCATTCCCTGGATCGCTTACTTGATTCCGTTGCTTGGGCGTGGCCGGTCTGGCGTTTACGTTTTGGAAGACCGCTTGGGTGTCCGACCAGGAAGTCGGCACCGAGAGGATGGATCGCATCGCGGCCAACATTTCCGAAGGCGCGATGTCGTTTTTGAAAGCCGAGATACTCGATCCTGGCGATGTTCGTCATCGCCGTGGCTGTTGCTGGGCTACGGCGGCAGCACGCAAGGATTCGTCCTCGCCGTTGATTGCGCTGTCATTCGCCTGCGGGGCGATCTGCTCGGCCCTGGCCGGCTTTGTCGGCATGAGAGTGGCGACCAAGGCGAACGTTCGAACGACCAACGCTGCCCGACCAGCCTTGGGCGAGGCGTTCGAAGTCGCCTTTGCCGGCGGCAGCGTGATGGGCATGGGCGTCGTCGGACTGGGCGTGCTCGGTTTGAGCGTGCTGTTTCGTGGTTTACGCCAGGATGTTCGGTTTGGACATCTCAAGTCAAATCCGCCGTGATCACGGTGCTGACCGGGTTTTCATTTGGTGCATCATCGATCGCGTTGTTCGCACGCGTCGGTGGCGGCATCTACACCAAAGCGGCCGACGTGGGTGCAGACTTGGTCGGCAAAGTCGAAGCGGGAATTCCTGAAGACCATCCGTTGAACCCGGCCACCATCGCTGACAATGTCGGCGACAACGTCGGTGACGTGGCCGGTATGGGTGCCGACTTGTTCGAGTCCTACGTCGGATCGATCATCGGCACGATGGTTTTGGGAACCGCCTTCTACACGATCTTCAACGAACGGAAACATGGACAACTTCGGCGGATTGTCGGCGATCTTGTTGCCGCTGGTGCTGGCCGGAGTCGGGATTCTTGACCTCGGTCGCCGGAACGTTTTTTGTGAAAGTGAAAGAGGGCGGCAATCCCGCATCACGCCTCGAACATCGGTGAATTCGGTTCGGCCGGAATTCTGCTGATCCTGACCTACGCATCATCAAGTTCATGTTGCCGGCGACGTGGACGACCAGGATGCGGGACAGCCGATTCATTTACACCAGCGACGGTGTGTTCTCTGCCATTCTGTTCGGTCTCTTCGCCGGCTTGGCCATCGGCAAAGTCACCGAACACTACACCGGAACCGGAACGGCCGGTCAAGGCGATTGTTCGCCAGTCGCGTTACCGGACCGGCGACGACGATCATTGCCGGCCTCGGTGTTGGCATGATGTCGACGACGATTCCGATTCTGATTATCGCGACGGCAATCATCTGGCGCTTTCAATTCGCTGGCTTATACGGGATCGCGATCGCCGCCGTTGGCATGCTCTCCAACACCGGTATTCAGTTGGCGGTTGATGCTTACGGGCCGATTTCGGACAATGCGGGCGGGATCGCGGAAATGGCTGAATTGCCCCGGAAGTTCGCCAACGCACCGACAAACTGGATGCCGTCGGCAACACGACCGCAGCGATCGGCAAGGGATTTGCAATCGGCTCGGCGGCCTTGACGGCACTGGCGTTGTTCGCCGCCTACATCACTTCCTACAACGCGACGCACGCCGATACGCCGATTCAGCGATCAGCATCACCAATCCCTTTGTGATGGCGTCGTTGTTCGTGGGAGCCATGCTGCCGTTCCTGTTCTCGGCTCTCTCGATGAATGCGGTTGGCCGCGCCGCGATGGCGATGATCGAAGAAGTTCGCCGCCAGTTCAAAGACATTCCCGAACTGCATGCCGCACTGAACGTGATGAAGGAAAACGATGGAAAGGAATTTGAGCAGTGGTCGCAAGAAGACAAAAGACGTTTGAAGCTGCCGATGGAAAAGCGGAGTACGCCAAGTGTGTGGCCATTTCGACGCGGGCATCGATTCGCGAAATGATCGTGCCCGGCCTGGTCGCTGTGCTGGTTCCCGTCGGCTTCGGTTTCGTCCCCAAACTTTTGGGACTGGAAGGCAATACCAACGCCTTGATGCTGGGCGGATTGCTGGCAGGCGTGACCGTCAGCGGCGTGTTGATGGCACTTTTCCAGTCGAATGCTGGAGGTGCCTGGGACAACGCGAAGAAGATGATCGAGGAAGGAGTTCGAGGTCGAGGGACAAATGCTGGTCAAGGGAAGCGATGCCCACAAGGCCGCCGTGGTCGGCGATACCGTGGGTGATCCCTTCAAGGATACCTCAGGTCCATCGTTGAACATCTTGCTGAAGCTGATGAGTGTGGTTGCTCTGGTGATTTCTTCGCTCATTTAACTTGTTGGCCGGGACCTGTCCTGGCGTCATGATTTCTGTTTCTGCCGGGACTTGTCCTGGCCTACGGCACTGTCGATGGCTGACCGAATCACAGGAATCCTGACGCCCAACATCACGCCCGTTGACGCGGACGGCCACGTCGACGAAGAACGGTTGCGCGGTTACGTCGACTGGTTGATCGACCGAGGCGTCGATGGCCTGTATCCCAACGGCAGCACGGGCGAATTCGTCCGTTTCACAGCGGAGGAACGCCGCCGGATTGTCCAGATCGTGGTTGACCAGACCGCCGGTCGCGTTCCGGTTCTGGCGGGTGCCGCCGAAGCCAACGTCAAAGAAACGATCGCCGCTTGCGACGCCTATGGAGCGATGGGTGTTCGCGCGGTCGCGATCGTCGCACCCTTTTATTACCGGCTCAGCGAACAAGGCGTGTACGCCTATTTTCGGGAAATCGCCGAGTCCGTCTCCGTCGACGTCACACTGTACAACATCCCGCTCTTTGCCTCGCCGATCGAATTGACCACCGTTGTCCGGCTCGCCTCCGAATGCCCACGTGTTGTTGGCATCAAAGATAGTTCTGGCGACCTGCCAAACATGATGCGAATGATCGCGGCCATCCGACCCATGCGCGAGGACTTCTCGTTTCTGACCGGGTGGGATGCCTCCCGGCACCGATGCTGATCGTCGGTGCCGACGGTGGCACCAACGCAACCAGTGGCGTCGTCCCCGAATTGACCAGAGCCGTTCACCGGGCCGTTGTTGCCGGCAATATCGCGGAAGCGATGCGTTTACAGTACCAACTGCTTCCGCTATTCGACGCGATGATCTCGCTGGGAGAATTTCCGGAGGGTTTCCGGGCAGGAGCAAGATCGCGTGGCTGGAATCTCGGTCCCGGACGCGTTCCGTTATCCGAGCAACAGCGGGAAGCCGTGGCGCGAACACAGCGCGAAATCGACGCCTTGGTGGCCGAAGTCACCGAGCTTGACTGCAACCGGAGCCTACCGACCGAGACGATCGAAAAGATTGTTCAGCGGGTCATGCGGCAACTGGGAACGTAGCATCCGGTGTGCAGGCCAAATCACGCGTCGCGGAAGTCAGGAGACCGCCCAAGACCACGTTCCTCTGATACGGCCCAAACGCCACGATTTGTTCAGGCTCAGCGGATTGGCTGTTCAGAAACGGGATTGGACGTTTGATGACCCGGCCAGGAGCTAACCATCAATCGGCGGTTTGATGCACCGTGAAGATCAGCGGGCCGCGTAGATAGCGGGGCGAAGAAGAAGACAAATACAGGTGCAGCAAAAGAACAGAACCCAGAGCCGACGAACGGTTCCAAGTCTAATTCGTCAGCGAATTGTTAATCAACTCCCGCAGGTGAGCAACGTTATTCTGTGACCCAGAGGTAAACCATTTTGCGGTGGTTTCTCGGGATGTGGCTTTGCGTTCAGCGTCCAGGCCGCATCATCTCTTCTTGATGACTCGGTAACCAGCCAGCAGGATCATCGTGCCACCGACGGCGACGAGCAAGCCACGCAAGTCAAAGCCGCTGACGGTACCGAACCCAAGCAGAGTTCCAACGAATCCGCCTACAACAGCACCTGCAATCCCAAGCAATATCGTCACAACGATACCACCTGGATCGTCGCCTGGCATGAGAAACTTGGCGAGCGCACCTGCAACTAAGCCAAATAGAATCCAGGACAGAATTCCCATGGATCAACCGATTGAATTGTCGAATCCCGCAGTTCAGACGATCGTGGGAGACGCGGCGGAGTCTACGTCTCTCAGATCGGCCATGGTAGTTCCGGGTGAAATCGGTTGACAAGGCCGCAGTGTCAGCCGTTGGCACCCTTTGAGAGAATGGCAGTCAGCCGCGACCCCAACATCTTGAGCGTCCGAGATCTGAAAACGGTCGTTTGGTGGGGCGTTCAGAAATGTGGCAGATCTGACGGGTTTCTGAAACTGCGAACCTGCTACACAGCCCCAGCATCTATCGCCTGCTTGACCACGGGGTCGAAGAATGCAGACGTGATTCCGGAGTCCGCCTTGCTTCGATCGGTACGCGTCCGTTGTGCTCACCAATAGATGCTAAAATCCCGGTCCAAAGCTAATCCGGGACGCTCACGGTTGTCCCTGCGTAATCCTGATTGGACTGAGCAGTCCAACAAAGCGATAAGACCTCTGCATGAAATCAACAAGGACCGAGCAACGGACGCCGACGTCTGACTGGTTAAAGGCTTTCCTTATCTGTCTTCTATTCCCTTGCGTGGGCCTCTTCCTGGTAGTCGAAGGAATCAATCAGCTACGCCTCGGCTCGAAAAGCCATCACTGGCCTGCGGCTGAAGGCAGGATCATCAGTTCGCGTATTTTTTCATCGAGTCACAGACAAACTGGCGGCGGAAAACGTGGTGGTAGCAGCACAAAATACAGTGTCCAGGTACGATACTCGTACGAGGTTGATGACCAGACGCTTGAGGGAAGCAGGCTGAGTTATGGGGAAGAAGGCTACTCTTCCCGCTCGGAAGCTCAAAGGGTGCTGGCAGGCTATCCGCAGGGGAAAGAGGTCGAGGTGTATTACGATCCGATGGATCCGAAACGCAGCGTTTTGGTCAGAGGCCCCGGAATGTCCTGGCTTGTGCTCGTACTGGGGGCAATGTTCTTCGTGGTGGGTTTGCCGGCATCGTTTATATTCGGGTATTGCTGGTGGTCATCACGGAAATCAGAGCCCATCTAGGCGACCAGACCGTTTTCGTCGACAGTCGTCCCGGATTCGCGCGCTGCTTCAAGAATTGAGTCGCACCAATCGGACCTTTACCGAAGCTCTTTTCATCAACACCGGCATGTGGTTCCGGATCGTCCCGGCGATGCTCCAGCCCACTCTGAGGACTCAGCGGATCGGCTGTTCAAAAACTCAGTTCGCAGGTTTGATGGCACAGGAAAAGGCGTACCATCAAACGTGTCCCGTTTTGGGGTGGTTTGATGGTCAATTCAGAAACGGCGGTCATCTCGGGTTGATGGGACGGTGACCGCTCGAGACTCCGGCGTCGGCCACCGGAGCGCTCATCTTCATGGTGGAAACTCGCTTCGGTCTGCGACACCTCCGCGCCCATCGGCCACCGCTTCGTGATGGCGGTTGGTCCAACCGCTGTCTTGAATGAAAAGCTGGAACTGCATTCGGTGTTCGATGGCGTGCGGATTTGCGATCTCCACTTCGTGGCCGGCCTACTCTAAACTGGCTCCCTTCTCCCCCTTCCATGAAAGCGAGTGGTGCTCGCCTTCATGGAAGGGGGAGAAGGGCTGGGGATGAGGGGGATGAGGGGGCAAGCAGACGGTACCGGCCAGTCACAGGGGCGACATGAACAGAAGATTGCAGCGTGACCATGACGCGATCCAATTTGCTCGTCATCAGCGAGCCACCGCGAACGACTTTTCGCAAGACGTGTGGCAGATGCTGCGGAATCGTCGTTGTCGAAATCAAAAGTTTCGTCGTGAATACCCGATCCCGCCTTACACCGCCGATTTCTGTTGCGTGGCACTGAAGTTGGTCGTTGAGGTCGATGGTGAGCATCATCAGACCGACGAAGGCCGCCAGCATGATCAGCGCCGCGACCAGTATTTGGCCGAGCAGGGGTACCATGTCGTGCGGCTTCCGGGTTACGAGGTCTTGCGGAATGCTGCTGCGGCGCGGTGGCAGATCGAGCAGGCTATCGATGAGCACATCGAGCAGCGTACCCCCTCATCCCCAGCCCTTCTCCCCCGCGACGAAAGCGAGCACCACTCGCCCGCGTCGCGGGGGAGAAGGGAGCCAGAGTGAAGTGCTGGCACCTACACCGAAGGCAAAAACCACGATTCGTTGCTGCAGTCGGTTGCATCGACCGAGGCGGCGAAGCGAAGTCTGTTCGACGCGTCGGTCATCGTCACGTACGCGCCGAATCGCCGGTGGATAAGTGGCACCGGTTTCATCGACCGGTGCATCGAAGCGGGCCGCTAGCGTGTGCCACCAAACGTTCGTTTGATGCAGATTCTCGATCTTCTCAGGCGCACGACGTCGTTTTCGACCGATCAGAGTCCAAATTCCCATCCCGGAAATCAAAACACCATCAAACATTGAAATCAGAAATCAGGGGTTCTTGAACCGTCGATTTGACATTCATCAGTGGTCAATTCAGACGGAAAACTATCCCCCGCACTCATGTGCGGCAATCAGGGCGGGCCTATCGTGCCCGTTCTCGTTTGCCGTGTGCGAGCCCTCTGAGCGGTCGAGACGCGGGGCCGACTGCGCTACTACCAAAGCGATGAATACCGACTGGATCCCGCATTGTAGGTGGGTATGGGGTGTGAAGCTGGACGGTAGTAGCTCGATTCACGACGTGGAAACCGGATTGCCCTCGCCGGCGTTACGACGCCGACTCTCCCACAGAGGGAGAGTGTTTCATGTACAAGCATCCGAAAGCCGGAAAGTCCACTACGGGGAGAAGTAGCGAATCCAATTGCGAAATGGCTGACCGGGGACGTAGGCAACCGGTTGGCCCACCAACCCTTGTCCCAACTGAACGGGATTCCTTTCCTGGCCAAACGT
Organism: Pirellulaceae bacterium; assembly: GCA_963714715.1. Taxonomy (GTDB): domain Bacteria; phylum Planctomycetota; class Planctomycetia; order Pirellulales; family Pirellulaceae; genus JBFJVZ01. The sequence goes on from CAVQPV010000007.1 coordinate 11,482, forward strand.
GACCATGGATCGCATGGGTGCCCCAAGCGTTGCGTTGGAGGGCGTTGTCGCGGGAACGACAACAGGAACCGCTACCTCTGCCGGTGCCGGCGAGTACGTCACCGGCGCTGCTGTCGGTTGCGGCACCTCGTATGACTGCGGCACAACGGTCCCACAACCGCATCCCGAGGCCGCCGAGTAATCACTTGGGGGCGATACGAGAACGCAATTGTCGATGGTGGCAAAACCATTCCCTAATTGGGGCTGTGCCATCGGCTGCAGATCGCTGCCGACGACAATGGATTGCGTGGGAAGCGTCGGATTGGCAGGAAGCACCGTACCAGCTTGATTGGCCGGCATCGGCATGACCGTCGAAGGAGCAGGTGCCGTGATCGGTGCCGACGGATTCATCGGTAGCGGCGGCGAACTCAGTTGGCCTTGCTGCAGCATGACCGTTTGTCGAACAGGCGATTGGTACGCGATCTGGCGAACACGACCTTCACCCCCCTGGGTCCTTGGTCGATACTGGTCAACCGCACTCGGGGCCCCGATGGGCCGCATCCGTGTCATCGGCTGATCCGGCGATTGGGCAGCCAACCATGAGGCTGACGGGAACACGCAAAACAGCGCGCCGCCAAGCAAAGCAACTCGAATCTGTGAAACAAAAACCATGGGACATCCTTGCGATTTGAACTCGAGGGCCACGCCGTCGTCTTAACTTCTCGACGTACGCTTACGCAAGACTGATGCCAATTTCAACGAATTCGACAATCACGCGGAGAACGCAGTGCAGAACGGATTTCCGTCCGTGCGTGAGTTGAAAATATTTCAATGCAATTGAAAAAAGTGCCGCCGGCACTACTTCTTCACTGCGGCCGTCCCCAGGACGGGAGGGACTAGAAAACAGGCTTCATCACTGCTGGGCGCGTTCCTCAAGGCGTCTTCCCGGGATAATCCGGCGACGATTTCGTCATCCCGCCATCGATTGTCGACATCCAGCGCCGTCGTCATCGGCTCGACATCCGTGGTGTCTAATTCTGAGAGTTTTTCGACGAACCCAAGAATGCTTTCAAGCTGGGGACCGAGTGTGGCGACCTCGTCATCGGTCAATTCCAGACGAGCTAGCAAAGCGAGTTTGCGGACGTCTTGCTCAGAAAGCGACATTGCCATTGACGCCTATTTCTTGGCACCACTGACGTCAAACGGCTTGATCTTCACCGTCTTTCGAACCGCGCCACTGCGAATGCACTGAACGCAGACCCGCATCGTCTTGTTTTCACCGCTGGGCAGTGTGACGTGAACACGTTGCAGATTGGGGACGAACTTTCGCCTCGTGATTCCGGTGATTTTTGTACCGACCCCCCCCAAGTACTTCGCCTTGCCGCGAGTCTCGATTCGGTTGCCCATTTGGACCTTCTTACCGCACGCTTCGCATTGCCGTGCCATGGGATTCTCCCGCCGACGCTATGTAGATCTGATTCAGTTTGGGTTCTGAGAAGCTCGGCAATATACAGACGAAGTGCCTGAGCGGGAAGCAGGAAACCGTTGGGTTTCACGCTGCTTGACGATATTTTGGCGAATCATCTCAAGTCGGCCGGTGGATAGGCCGATGCTCCACAAAACCTCCCCAATCGGCAAACTCTGCCAAAACAACCTACCATTCAGTTTCACAGCCATGATCGACCCAAAACCCGCTTTCCCGCGTTGGCCATTGACACTGCTGGTCCTGTTGGCCACGACCGGATGCAGTGTTTTCCAGAGGGGTCCCGATCTTTCCCGTTACGAAACGGGCGAACTGGGAATGGAGCTTTCGGCGGCTGATTCGGCGGGCACTTACCTGGCCGTTCGTCAGGCGCAGGCTCAGAACTCCGTGGTCCTGCAAGTCGTGGGGGACGAAGAACCACATCGAATCTTGCCGCTGCCCACTGGCGGCAAAAGCGTCTTTGTCAGCAATTTGCTCCAACAAACCGGGGTCTTGGAGAAATTGGACAATATCGATGTCGTCCTGTACCGACCAAACCCACAAATGATCGGCGGAATGAAGATGGTCGTGAAGTTGACAGGAGATCAGGTGCGTCCCGAGTGCGACTATGCGCTGCAGCCGGGCGATCGGCTTCAAGTTACCAAGGTCGAAAGGGACACCTTTCAAATGTTGATGGACATGACCCTGGTCCGCAGTTAGGCCGAATATTGCACGTAGCACGTAGGGTGGGTCAAATTCGCGTGAGTCCCTGGTGGGTCAGCGCAAACGGCTGGAGCTTGAAATCACACCCTGTTTTACAGCGAGTGCAATCCGCGAATGCCGACCCACCTTGCTTCGATGTTTGCTCGACGCCACCCTTCGCGGGTGCAATATCCGGGCGAGAGCATGCCATCGTTGACTTTCCAACTGTCGGGATTGTCTGCGGCCTTTTTCCAGCCATTGAGCGTTTTGCCGTCAAACAAGAAGACAAAGCCCGATGCTGTTTTCGGTGATTCCGCCGGCACAGCTGACCCAATCGCAACGATGACCAGCGTGGGGAGCAAGCGAAGCAGGGTGAACGCGGTTTGTTCATGATGCAAGGCAAGGTGAAGCTGTTTGGCAAGAAAAAACCGCTTGTCGACGTTCACTATCGACAAGCGGATCAGATGCCCAAGATTCTTAGAAGCCCGACGATGATCCTAGAGACCAGCGTCGGTAGCGGGCAGTTCGTTGTTCTTGATCTTATCAGCGAATTTCTTCTTGTCTTTGCTCATCAATTCGCCAGCCTTCTTAAAGCCTTCCAAGATCTTCTTCTTCGCTTCTTCCGGATTGTCCTTCACGTATTCCTTGGGGAAATCCTCGGCCTTCAGGAATTTCTGAACCGCGTTTCCGTACTCATTGCGAATCTCTTTTTTGTCTTCCCCCTTAACGTGGCAGACATAGCATCCAGCTTTGCGACCTGCTTTGACGAAATCCTCGTTGACATCGTCGCCCGAAAGATACTCGTTTTTCCATTGCTTGCCGAACTCACTGATTGCCATCGACGGTGATGCCAACATGAACAAGCAACCCAAAAGTAAAGCCAGACGTTTCATTCAATTTCTCCGAAAGTCACAGACGCGGTCGTGTTGATCGCAAGGAAGGCGGGATTGAGGTCTCAGCCCCAGTGAGCCTCAATTAAGTATCAGATCACCCAAAAAGTCAAATCGGGTTCAGAATTCTCGTGGATTTAAAGGCATTTCTCGTGAAATCGACTCCTCGCCCGGGGTGTCGATACCACCCGCTTCGGTCAAGACATCCGGCAATTGCGGCAAAGATCGCTCATCAAAGCCACTCAACACCGTTCCATCCTGCAAGAAGTGCGACGGATCGACGCGGTTGGGCGGCAGATTCTCTAACTGGCCCGCAGACCAGCGGACCGATCGCCGTGGAGACGCCTCGGTGAACCAATTCGGCGCTGAGGCCGAAATCTCACTCATGTTGATGGTGACGTTCTGCCGGTCTTGGTCGCTGCGCGACAATATCGGCTCGTACAAGCCTTCGTTGCCGACATACACGTTTGCCTCCCCGCGCAGCTTCAGTAACGCTGGCTGAGCCGGCAGCGATTTCAGCCCCAAGACTTCGACATAGGGACGATCCTGATTAACAACAAAAACGCTGTGGCGAGATTCGCGATCAATCACAAGCGGGTACTGTCCGCTGGGACCCAACCGCATCCGTAGCACTCCAAGGGGAACGCTGCGCCGTTAGACGTGTGAGTGAAAGCTGGATAGGTCCCGATGTGAGCGGAGGTTCGAGCCGCGCTCCCGCCGTATCGATCATTCGTTCGGAGATAGCCAACAGCCCATTATCCCATTGGAGCTGTAATTCGGTCGCACAGTCCATGTGCACCATCGTCATCTGCCCTCGCACAATCACATTGTTCAATTCGATCGCCACCAATGGCAACGAATTGCCGCCGCGAGGCAACTGATCTCGGTCGGTCCAGTCAATTGCCTCCGGATCCGTGACGACATCGAATGCGTAGACTTCATCAACAGAAGCAGGATTATTGATCGTCATGCTGCAATCGGTCATCCGAATCAGGCGGTTGTCATTGACGCGGATCAGGGCCCCACCTTCGATTAAACCCGGCGAAACGTTCCAGACAAAATGAAGATCATCCATTTCGATACGGCTGGAGCCGATGGCCAGCATGCTCGAACGTTGCAACGTTGCCAGATCCTTGGGCTTGAACGCGACGACACTGCCACCGGCGATGGTCGACGTGATCAACAATCCGTCGCTTTTGATCGCAACCGGTTCGCTGTAAATAAACGGAGTCGCGATTTCGATGCGATTCGCCCCGTATTTCTCTGCCAGATCGATTGCTTCGGAGAATGAAGACGACAGCAGCACACCATCCTCATATCGCTGGCGTGGATCTGCCAACAAGTCCATGCCCTCGCGCTGTCCGAGCACGCGGATCACGTGAGGAGCGATGATCGGCTCGGCAATCAACGGATCGATCGCGTCGGGATCCTCCAGACGGAACTCAATTTCGTCTGAGATTCGCAGGGACGGATCGTTTGACGCTTCCGATGCGGAAGCACCCGTCGGTAACGATTCTGGGCTCCCAGTATCGATGATGGGCAACGTGTCCGAGTTCAACTCCGTCGGAATCGGCACGTTGCGAAGACTGGGGGGAGCCGAATCGGGTACCGCAGCGGACGCATCATTCTCCAGTGTCAAGACGTTGGTTTCCAGCGTTTCTCTGGTTTCAATGGGGACACTCTCAAGCGATCCATTGCCATCAGCCTGGTCTTCGGAGGTGATCCTTGGGGGCGATTTTGCCGACGACGGCGGGGTCAATGTAAAACCTTCTTGCGAAGCTGCCGAAAGCTGTAGCCAGCCGGCACTGACCAACAAGAGCGTCGCCGCGATCAACCAGGCGCATGACGCTCCAGCCACAACAAGACAACGCTTGGCTCTCGAAGAACGATCGACTGCGTCCCTTGTGCACGGACAAGTCCCTCACGAAATGAGACCGCTTGCAGATCCAAGATCAAATCATTTGCGTTCTGATAACGGGCATCAGGATCCTTTGCCAACATCTTTTGAATGACGGCTGCCAGATCGCTGCTGACTTCCGGTCGCCGTTCTCGCGGATCTGGCGGCGGTGAATTGCCATGGTTGAGCAACTTTTGCAACATCGTTCCGCCAGGATACGGCGGACTGCCCGTGAGCATGAAATACAACGTGCAGCCAAGCGAATACAGATCGCTGCGCAAATCAGCATCGCGTGGATCGTGAGCCTGTTCTGGCGAGATGTAGTCAAACGTCCCCAAGGTCACGCCGCTGGCCGTCATGTCTTCGCTCAGTTCCAAATGTTCGGAACGAGCCAAACCCATATCCACAAGTTTGATGTTGTTGTCGGGACCGATCAATACATTCGACGGCTTGATATCGCGATGGACGATCCCGCGGTCAGCCGCATGTTGCAGTGCCGCAGCCAACTCGCAGGTGTAGTAAACCGCGTCGTCAATATTCAAGACCCCGCCTTTGGTCACCAAATCACGAATGTTGGTGCCATGAATGTATTCAAAGACGATGTAATGCCAGTCACCGCGATGCCCGACGCCAAAGACGCTGGCGATGCGTGGGTGGTCCAGTTTGGCCGCACTTTGAGCCTCGTTGCGAAACCTCCGCCGCAAATCCACATCTTCGCCCACGAACGGAATCACCTTGATCGCAACGATGCGATCAAGTTGTTCGTCATGAGCACGAAAGACCGCACCCATTCCTCCGCCGCCAATCATTTCTTCCAACAAGAAATGATCGAGATACTTACCTTGCAGCACCTTGGCAACCGAAGCCGGCGTGTGGCCAAGTGACCGCAGGTTGCCATCGACTTGCGACGATCCACGAATCACCGTCTTGGCTTCGGCAATTTGCTCGGCATCGGGCGGCACTGCTTTTGACACAGCAGCGCCACTGTCGGCGCCCGCCTCGGTTGCTGGAGCATCGGGCGGGCGATGAACCGTCGAGGCATCAGTGCGGATCGAATCGTGGGATGCCATCGTCGCCAATCGGTGATGAGAGAGAAGTCAGTGGAAAAAGCGTCCGCTGCCATCAACTAAGTGGTGGAACATCAGAACAACCTAGGCAAACCAGGGCGTTTCTCCCGATTTCAGTCTAGTTTGACGCAACAAAACGGTCAATCAAAGCTTGTCTTCAACGCCAGCTGAGATTGGCTCGGAACGCTCTGCCAGCAACGCGTTGCCGGTTGAAGCAGTCGTGCTGAATTTACAATCGCATGGCCCGATCGGCTGGCTCCCTAACTGTCCTGCTGGCGGCGGAATCGATGGAAACTTGCGACCCGTGTGCCCGCATCCAGGGCGATTTCGTTTTCCAGCCGACAGAGCGTCGGAACAGACGAATTACCGCCGCGCTAGACTCAGGTAGCCAGACCAAAAAACGAGAATCGACACACCGAATCCAATCATCGCGATCGCCAGCGGAATTCGCCTGACCGCGGGAGGAGGATCATCAGCTGACAACGACCAGCCATCCCCAAACTTCAAATCCAGTGAGTAACAGAACAAACCGAATGAGACGGCAGCCACCAGCAAACTGACCAACAGCAGTTTGATCCCCGGCCGCACACGTCGCTGAACTGCTCCAGCCTGGTTTTGGGACTTGTCGTCTACTGGCAAGGTCATGGCTGTGGCAGATTCAACAAGAGATCGTTCTCCAACAGGTGACAATAAGCATCGTAGCGACGCGCATCGATTCTGGCGTCGGCAACGGCGTTCTTGACCGCGCAGTCGTCTTCATGCAGGTGCAGACAATTGGGATAGCGGCAGGCACTGACGTAGGGTCTTAAATCGGGCATCAATCCGGCGACTTCTTCGGATGTAATGTCCCAAAGTTGGAATTGTCGAATGCCGGGAGTATCGAACACCGCGCCGCCATCTGCTAAGGGAATCAACTGGGACGCCGTCGTCGTGTGGCGTCCTTTTTCGTTGTCGCGACTGACTGCGGCAACGGCCAATCCCAAGCCGCGGTTGAATCGCATTCAAAAGGCTGCTTTTCCCGACTCCACTTTGCCCCGCCAAAGCGGTTTGCTTGCCACGCAAAAGGGCCTTTAAGAAGTCAATGTTCCTCCCCGTTTCCGCCGAGGTCATCAACACCCGATAACCCAGAGACGCGTACACGCCCACGATGGGTTGCAAAGCGACCGCGTCGACAAGGTCAATCTTGTTGATCACCACGACTGGCTCGACATCACACTGCTCAGCCGTCAGCAAGAACCGATCAATCAGCGTGGGTTTCAGCGTTGGCTTCGCGGCGCTAGCAATAATCATTAAGTAATCGACATTGGCGACGATCACATGTTGTTGCCCGCGACTGGTTCGACTGATCATGCCATGGCGTGGCTCAACTCGCTCGATCATGCCGTCCGCAGGCGATTCGGCTCGCAACCGCACGCGATCACCAGCGACAACGACACTGCGCTGGTCGATATCCAGCGACTTCAGCACCTGGCGAAGCGCACATTCATAGAGCTGACCATCATCGCCCAAGACGCGGCTCTTCAATCCGTGCACCGAGATCACACGACCGGCAATCAACGACTCATCCGCAGCCCGCGAATCGTCCGAATCGTCGGCACCCTTGATCGTCCGCTTGCGAGTCAGGTTGCCTTTGCCGCTGACCCGCTCACCCTGAACGACGTCGGCAAGCTCGTCGTCGTTGCCCGCGTGAAAGTCGCGAGTCAGATCTCCTTGCCTGACGCGTCCTTGGTAGTTCTTGCGAAAACTCGTTCTCTGCTTCGCTTGCTTTTTTTTTGCCATGGGCAACATCGAGCTGGAGTCAGCCGTTGGAAGGATCTCGATTAACGACGGCGCCCGACGTATTGGCAGCGGAGGTACTCGCAGCGGCGTCTTCCGGAGGAATCGTTTGCTCGGAGTCCTGGGACTCCTCCTTTTGCTTGTTGCGAGCCTGAATCGAAAGTCCGATCAGCTCAGTCAACTCGGCTTCGCTCAGTTCTTCTCGATCCAACAGTGCCACCGTGATCGTTTCAAGCTCTTCACGGTGCTCGCGCAGCAACTGCTCTGCTTTTTGGTCAGCTTCCATCAGGATTCTGCCAACCTCTTCGTCAATCAGTTCTTGCGTGTGCTCGCTAAATTGTCGCTGACGGTGCATTTCGCGGCCCAAAAATGGATCTTCGTCACTGGTCTTGTAGCTAACCGGCCCGATCTTGGGGCTCATTCCCCAGTGAGTCACCATACGTCGCGCGATGTCGGTGGCTCGTTCGAGATCATTTTCGGCGCCCACGCATGTTTCGTTGTAAATGATTTTTTCAGCAGCGCGGCCACCCAAGAGCACAATCAACTGATGATCCAGTTCTCGCTTACTGATGCTGAGCCGCTCTTCGCTCGGAACATACTGGGTGACTCCCAACGCACGACCACGGGGAATGATCGTGACTTTGTGAACGACATGCGCGCCATCCAAGTGCCAGGCGGTCAGCGTATGGCCGGCTTCGTGATAAGCCGTCTTTCTCTTTTCGCTCTCCTGCAAGACTTCTTCGCGCTTTGCCCCCATCAAGATCTTGTCGCGGGCATAATCAAAGTCGTTCATCTCGACGACTTTTTTGTCATTGCGGGCTGCCCACAAGGCGGCTTCGTTGACCATGTTGCGGATATCCGCACCGGTCAGGCCAATCGTCCCGGCGGCCAATCGGTGCAAGTCGACATCATCCCCCAGCGGCACGTCGCGAACGTGGACTTTGAAAATCTCTTCACGGCCCTTCAGCGTCGGACGCCCCACGGTGATGTGACGATCAAAGCGACCGGGACGCAAGCAGGGCGGGATCCAACACATCCGGCCGATTGGTTGCGGCCACCACGATCACGGCCTGATTGGGACTGAAACCATCCATTTCACCCAGGATCTGATTCAGCGTTTGCTCGCGCTCGTCGTGGCCGCCGCCCAGACCCGCACCGCGTTGTCGACCGACAGCGTCGATCTCGTCGATAAAGATAATGGCGGGACTGTGTTCCTTTGCGGTTCGGAACAGATCGCGAACGCGGCTCGCTCCGACACCCACAAACATCTGGATGAATTCGCTGCCGTTGACCGAAAAGAACGGCACTTCCGCTTCGCCGGCCACCGCTCGAGCCAACAAGGTTTTGCCGGTACCGGGAGGTCCGTTCAACAACACACCTTTGGGAACTCGGCCGCCCAGCTTCTGGAATTTATCGGGCGTCTTGAGGTAGTCGACGATCTCTTGCAAGTCAGCCTTGACGCCTTCCAAGCCGGCCACGTCATCAAACGTCACCATCTTTTCGCTCGCCTCAAACCGCTTGGCAGGACTCTTGCTGAAACCGGACAGAAAGCCGCCACCCATGATGTCGCTTCGCGTGCGGCGAATCATCATGAACAAAAAAACCAGGATCCCCAGCGGCACACCGACAAAGAAAATGGCGTTGATGATGTTCTGAGTCTGATCGGGCGGTGAATATTCATAGGGAACCTTGGCCTCCTCCAACTGTTCCTGCAGCCGCAGTGCCGATCCCAGATCGCTCCCTCGATTGAAGACGAATTTCTTCAGGTATTTCGTCGGCTCGCCCTTGTCGTCTTTCTCGATCTTTGGGCACACCGTCAACCATCTCCGGTTCCGCATCGGGTCGCGTTTTGAAGATCCCGGTGACTTGACGTTCCCCGATGCTTACCGACTCAACGTTGTTCAGCTTCAACTGCTCCTGGAAGAAGCTTGCCGAGATCAGCGATCGTTGCTCGCCGTTTCGGAAGAACAGCATCGCAATCAAGCCCACGATGATTAATGCGATCAACAACGAGTTGTTACCACGTCGCTGTTGCGGTTCCGGTTCGCCTTCGGGCGAATTGTTTTCGTCAGGACGATTTTCCATGGACTGCCTTTTTGCAAGGGAAGCGGATGGCTCCCTAGATGATCAAATGGCACCTCGAATGATTCAATTTTCGATTGGCGCTGGCTGGGTGGTTGAGGCCCGATGTGGTGGGGGTAACTTCGATTATTTACCGTACTTTAGCTTGCGGTCAAAGCCCGAGAGCGGCCCCAGCCCCTTGTTGGCAATCACTTGCGATTCCCAGACTGTGAGGTAACGATCGAAGCCAATTCGACTCGCTCATGGGCAAGTTTGCCAAACCTCTTCTCTGCCCGGCGATTTCCCACTCCAGAGGCCCACCATTTGGGAATTGTACCGGTTATCCCGCGCAGTGCCTAACCGCGTTGACCGGCGGATCGCCACACCGTCGCGTGATGGGCGGCATTCTGCTCACTCGCTGGTTGGTTGAGCAGGCTTGGTCCCCGTGAATTCTCGTACCGCGAGACCCCAATCCGGCCGAACTTCCAACCCAAAATCGCTGGCTGCTTGCAGCTCCTCCAACAGAGTCCTGGGATCGCAGCGTCGGATCTGTGCGATCTGAGCCGCTGAGTACCCCTCGGTGAACAACCGCCATGTCCAATAGAAGGGCTGATGCCGATCAGCGTCCAAATTCTGCTGGCGGATCGACGCGGAGATCTTCCAACTCTTCCGCCGGCTCTTCGACTCTTGGTCCTTGCTCGCGGCTGAAGGCGGCTCCTCAGTCGACTCGCTTGATCCTTGGGCGATCTGCTGCACAAGCTGCAGTATGTCGTATCCGTATTGCTCCATCGTCGCGGCTCCGATCCCCGAGACGGCTTCCAGCTGTTCGCTGTCGGTGGGCATCATGTCGGCGATTCGCTCGATCGTCGCGTTGGTCAACACCCGATAGGCGGGAATCCCCATGGCCGCTGACGTCTTTCGTCGCCAACGTTTTAAGCGATCGGAAAGTCTCGGTCAGATTGAGTCGAACTTGCTGAATCCGTTGACGAATGTCGTGTTGTTGTCCGCGACGCCGACATCAGACTTGACGGGGAACGTCTCGCGATTCGATGCCGCGGGCCGCAATCGCCAATCGTTTGGCCAGCGGAAAAGCTCATCGTCACCGACGCGGGCAACGGCTCGATCGCGTGCATGACTTGCTTGCCGGCATCGTTGATGTCGATCGTGGGACGACGATCATCGACTTCGCGTTGCATCAACAATCCGCCTTCGACCAAGGCATCGATGACGGCCGCTACTTCGGTTTGCTTGAGATCGGAAAGCATTCCATAGGTACTCAGCCGGTGAAGTTTCCATTGCTGCAATTTCTTGCTGCGTGACCCGCACAACATTTGTGCAACCATGTTCTTGCCGAATCGGCCGTGCATGCGTGTCACGCCACTCAGCACCACGCGAATCCCACACAGCAGCGCCGCCGAGTCAACACCATCCAGTTGGTCAGCCACCGAAACTTTGCTGCCCGACTTGATCGCCGCGGCACCTGTTGTCGGCTGGCAGCGGTCGCAGTGACCGCAGGCAACTGAATTTGGATCGCCGAAGTAATCCAGGATGACGCGCTGTCGACAACCACTCGTTCTGGCGAATTCGATGACGGCTTCCAGCTTTTGGTACTCGCCCGCTTTGCGACGGTCCAATTCTGCAAAATCGATGTCCAGTTGTTCAAACGGCACGTCACGCTCGGTGAAATGCACCGCCCGGCCGCGAAACGGCGGCACATAGTCGAACGACTGCAACCGGCTGAGTTCCCGAAGCGTCCGCGTCAATTGTTCGCGGTCAACATCGGCCATTTCCATAATCCGCCGTGGCGTTACAAACACGTCTTCGCCACGTCGTTTGCCAACGACTTTCTCGACCGCCTGCATGACACGGCGGCGAAGCTTGGCTTCTTTGGGCAAGAAATCCAGCATCGTCGGTGCGTCACTATCGATCCGCACGATCGCGTGATTGGAACTGCTGTCGAGTCGTTTCAGCACGCCGGCCTTGGCGATCAACGTTTCAGCAGTCCCAATCGCTTCGCTGCCGTCCGTTACCTTGACCGCCTCACGCACTTGGTCCAGCGTCAGTTCGATCGGATCCTCCGGCCGCGACAAGAGATACTCGTAGACCTTGCGGACCGTGTCTTTGGACGGGTAGCGGTTTTCGATAAAGAACTCTTGGATGTAGCGATCTTGGTAGGAGAACAACAGCAAACAATCGCTTTCTTTGCCGTCGCGCCCGGCGCGGCCCGCTTCCTGGTAATACGCTTCCAGGCTGCCGGGCATGTTGTAATGGATGACAAAACGAATGTCGGATTTGTCGATGCCCATACCGAACGCGTTCGTCGCAACGATCGCCGACAACTTACCCGACATGAACTGTTCTTGCATGTATCGTCGCTGATCGGGTTCCATCCCACCGTGATAGATGCCGATCGATCGCTTTGCTGTCTCTGGCAGCCACGTCGCAATTTCCTCACATCGTTTTCGCGTCGCCGCGTAGATGATGCCCGCGCCGTCTTGTTGCTTCAGATAGTCTAACAAGCTGCTGATCTTTGTCCCGATCGGTTTTGCTGTGACTGACGCTGAACCGCAAGTTCTCGCGCGCAAACCCGGTCACAAAGACACGAGGTGACGCCAACCCCAGTAGCTTGCAGACATCGTCGCGCACCGTCGGCGTGGCCGTCGCGGTCGAGTGCGATCGTCTGCACGTTGCCCAAGTAACGTTCGCGAAAACGCCCCAGCCGCGCGTAGTCGGGCCGGAAGTCGTGGCCCCATTCGCTGACGCAGTGGGCTTCATCAACGGCCAACAAGCTGACATCGGCCGACGAAACCGATTCCAAAAAGCGGCCGTTGCGGAGCCGTTCCGGTGCGACGTAAACCAGATCCAATTGGCCGCTTGCCAGTTCGCCCATCACATCGGCTTGCTCGCTGAGCACTCAAGCTGCTGTTGATCAGTTTGGCACGGATGCCAAGCTCGCGAAGCCCGTCGACTTGATCTTTCATCAGCGCGATCAGCGGCGAAACGACGATCGTCGTCCCCTGACGCGCCAGGCTGGGAAGCTGGTAGCAGAGACTTTTTCCGCCGCCAGTCGGCATCACGCACAGAACATCTTGGCCGGAGGCAACTGCGTCGACCACCTCTCGCTGCCCCGGGCGAAAGCTGGAAAGACCAAATCGATCTAACAGACGTGCTGGATCGCCAGCGGCGTCGATCATGTCAAACCTGCGAAAAGCAAAAGGAATAAGGACGTACGGCCCAGAGTATAGGTATTCGGCTGCGGATTTGTCGCCACACCGTGCCCTGAAAGCAATCACTCTCGGAGAGTCGGGCTGGCAGGCCCGGAGGAGGGTCAATTTGGTCGGCCGGACACGTAGCCTGACAGCCACGAAGAGACGACAATCGCACTATTGTTCACGCGAAAATATTCCAACCACACCGCCGTAGTAAGCTGAACTGATGCGTGCCGTAACGTTTCACGACAACGAACTCGCCTTTTCCAGCGACCGCCCCACACCAACTCCTGGTGTCGACGAGGTTCTCGTCAAAGTCACCCAAGCCGGGATTTGCGAAACCGACTTACAGCTCGCCCGCGGTTATATGGGTTTCGGTGGCATCTTGGGTCACGAATTCGTTGGTGTCGCGCAATCCGGTCCGCTGGAAGGCCGCCGCGTGGTCGGCGAAATCAACTGCAATTGCCGCGACTGTCCAAGATGTGCTGCCGGTCTTGGCAAGCACTGCGGCAATCGTACCGTGATCGGCATCGACCGGCATGACGGAGCGTTCGCGGACTTCGTTGCCGTTCCCCAGCACAACTTACACACGGTGCCCGATTCGGTCAGCAACGATGAAGCAGTCTTTGTCGAACCGCTCGCCGCCGCCTTTCAAATTGGCCAGCAGGTCGCGATAGGCAAAGAGGATCGCGTCGCGATTTGTGGCGATGGGCGACTCGCGCTGACTGAGTGCCAAAGCGATCTTGCTTTCGGTGCGCAGCCGTTTCGGTGATCGGCAAGCACTCCGCCAAGTTAGCCCGATTCGAATCACTTGGCGTTCACACACAACTCCTGGGTTCACCGATCGACGAAGGAGCTTTTGACGTCGTCGTCGACTGCACAGGGTCAACAACCGGGTTACCACTTGCGATGCGGTTGGTCCGTCCTCGCGGCACGATCGTGATGAAGACGACGGTTGCCGCCGAGCATCGACTGTCGCTCGCCAAACTCGTGATCGACGAAATCACACGTCGTCGGTTCCCGCTGCGGACCTTTCGACAAAGCAATTGAGGCGTTAGCTAATCAAAGTGTCGACGTCTCGCGAGTTGATCACGCATCGCTTTCCCATCGAATCGGCCGTAAAAGCAATGAAAGTTGCTACATCGCCGGACGCTTTGAAAGTTGTGCTTGAGTTATAGAATAGACGATAATGGCTGCTGCGACCGCGGTCGTATATTTAACACGGGAATCAATCATGAACAACGAATCCGAAAACCAATTCGCGGGCGAGGCCGCTTACGTTTGCGACAGTTGTGGCGAAGAGATCGTGATCCCACTCGATCCATCCGCCGGCAGCCACCAGCAGTACGTCGAAGACTGCCCGGTGTGCTGCAATCCCAACGTCATTCACGTCGAGTTCAACGGCGACGACGCCCACATTTGGGCCGAGCCCGAACAAGATCGGTTTTAGAGTTCCCTCGGATTCGCAATCACGATGCGGACGTTGTATCATCGTTCGCTTCGCCGTCCTTGGCCATTGAAAGCGACCAAATCATGTTGAGTAACTTGCGATCGATACCTAGCTGTTTCGACAGCCCTGTTGTCGGTGGTGCTTTCCCTGCCGTGCGCAGCCACTGCGCGCTGCGAAGAGCTCTCGTATCGTTGGAAGCCCGGACAGAAATTTTCGTATCAGATGGAGATGGTTGTTGATACCGATGCCGAGACAGACGACTTACAAGGGCGTGATCCATTACACCGTGGGACAGCTGCAATGGGCACAAAGCGACGGTGACTTACCAGGGTGGTCTTGTCGGAGTCGAAGAAATATAAAGCGACCAATCAAGGTGGCAGGTTGGGTCCATTTGGGCCTCGTGGTTTTGGGCCGCCTTCGATTCCCAGTCCGTTTTCGCAACCGACGTTCCGTGGCAAAGTTCAAACAACCAACAAAATCACCTGACACCGCGGGCAGACGCTGGCACTTGCAGGGCGATTCCCAGTTGCCATACCTGCTGGGCAACGTTTCGCTGATGCCGTTTGAGCCGCTGCCGGAGGGAGATTCAGAAACAATGGATCGATGACGGCGGCGTCTCGATTACCGAGAAAGGACAACGACGACCGGCATCCGTTTGGAAGATTTGGACCGATGAGCCCGTTTCGCGCCGGAATGAATCCCGAAAGCGTGCAGGCCGCCGGCGAGTTGTCCTCGTACGAGGTCCAAAGCACCGACGATGATTTGGTCACGGTCAGAAAAGTCGTATCGCTTGAATACGCCACCGACCAAAGACAACCCGTCGTTTGACATGACGGGCACTGGCACCTGGACGTTCGACCAGCAAGGAAAATATGCCGCATGCCTATGACATGAAGTTCAATCTCGTCGGTCAAAGTCAAGAATACGATCACGTCCATGTCCGATCAGGTCAAATACAATCGACTCTCGGCGGAAAAGCTCGCCGAGATGGAATCAGCGACAAAGAAACGTGCCGAGCAGATGGCCAGGGCTGCCGCCGAAAAGAAACGGATCGCCGAGACGCCACTGACGCGCTCAGGAAAAACAACAGACGCTTGCCGCTCTCGCATCAAACAATCCCGCACGATCCGCCAGACGTTGGACAAGCTTGCCGCCAAAGTCATTGCAGGACCCGGATCCGGAAGTTGCCGAGGCGATCAAGCCGCATTTGATCAGCGGTGATCGACGCAGTCGCCAAATCGGCTCAAAGTGCGATGGCGAAGTGGTCGCCGTCTTACGCATCCAAAAAGAGTTTCGAGAAAGACTACCAGGGTCCCGGGCCGGTTGAGTTCGACCGGTCGAGTCGTTGAATCGATCACGCCACTGTACGTCGGCCAAATCGTTCAGGCGAGACGGAAAAACCGAGGTTCGTTTTGGTTCGCCGCAAGAATCAAACAGCTGCTTCCCGACGGCAAAGTCGAACTTGGCTTTTTGACTTTGGGGCGAAGAACGCGGTCACAGCACCGAGATCGTCACGCGAAACAATATTCAGCTTGCCTCCTGAACTACGAGCAACCGGTACCACGACCCACCGAGATCGCAGACGGCCCGTGGTTGCCGGCGGCAGCGCGAACTTGGGCCGATGCGACGGGTCGTTTCAAGATCGACGCGGTATTCGTCAGCGTCACCGACGGCAAAGTGACGTTACGTCGAACCGATGGCAAGACGATGCAGATCCCAGTGGACAAGCTGAGCAGCCAGGATCAGACGCACGTTAAGAAGCTGCAAGCGGAGATGAAGACAAGGAAGACAACCCGTTCAAGTTGGTGGAATGATTTTGCCATTTGTCGACGAGGCCAATATTGTTGCCGATGGGAGAGGCGACCGGATCGGGCCAACCACTTGAAACCTGGGCGATCCGGGCCGACTTTTCCGCTGATTCTTTTATTTTCGCCCCGACACGGCGGTTCGCTTCCTTCTGGGACGGTTTTTCTGGTGGCGGACAATCGCGAGGATTATGTTTTCAAAGATTCTGCCCGCATTCTTCCCCGTGCTCTGGAATGATGATCCCATGGCCAAACCGCTTGTCTTTCAACTCGGCGATCGCGACATCGCTTTCTCGCTGAACAAAGTCGACCGCAGCAAGCTTTACGGCTTCAAGGAAGTTCAAGCACTCGATGAGTCGAATCACGTTTGTCGACTTGGCGACCTGGCAGGCGACGGATGCACGCTGATCGGTCGCGGCGGTACGGGACTCGGTTGGCTGGATGCCGACGGCTGCTGGCGCGAGAAAGCGGAGCTCGTCCCGGTTGATACCGATGGTAACACGATCGAACCGGTCCCCAGTTCGTTCAGCGCACCGATCAAGTTGTTCGAGACTGGCGACGGTCGAAGACTACTTGGAACACAACATTCGATTGGTTTACGCGACTCGAGTCGGAAAGCGACTTGACCGATCTGATGGCGGAATTGAATCGCGGGACGATCTTCAAATTCGCCTACAGCTATCGCGGCGGCTTGGAAGCCGACACAGCGTTCCTGCTGAATAACGAAGCAGGTCAACCGATGATGGCGGTGGGTACACCGACCAAAGTCGAATTCGTCGGCATGGCCGCAGCGGCGGCGGCAGCGGAAGAAGCCGAGGAAGCTGAAGATATTGAAATGATGGACTTTGACATGATTTGAGCCGACGGGCGGGCGATTGCAGTAAGAACGCTCGCCCGCAGCTGAGACCGCGAGCTCTCCCGCTGGGAGAGCTGGCAGGAATAGAAGCACAGAGACGAGAAAGACTCTAACGAGACCTGATCCATGGGTGAAATCAATCTTAGCAACAGCGGCGGACGCGACGCCGTCGTGGCGACCAGCAATGTTGTCAGCATCAAACAAATTCGCTGGCTGGACGATCAAAGCCGGCAAGCGAGCAGCATCCGGTTCGTCAAGTCAACGATTCCCCACGACGTCGATGCGCTGTTGGTCGAGCACGGTGACCTCGACAATCTTTCGCGCGCACTGATCGACGGCGATCCCGAAATCGACTTGGAAAACACCGGTCGTTTTCTGAGCGACACGTCGCGTGTCTACATCGACGAAGACGCTGCATCGTCCGCAACGTGCGGTTCATGGAAATCGTCAAGAACGCCGACGGCAGCGTTCGCGACGAGCGGCCTCGCAAGATGGCCGACACGAATCTTGTCGACCGACACGCCGCTGCGATGGTCGGGCGTCTTCATTCCGAAGGAAGATGCGATTCGCAAATTTGTCTTCTCCGGCAAAGCCCAACTGCAGCACGTCAACGGCCTGACGTTCGACTTCTTGTACGCGATGGCCAAAGAACTGGAAGAACGCAACAGCCTGATGCTGCTGGGTGCCGGTGCGAAGTCGAATCAACCACTGATCCTGCGTCGCGGCGGCACACCGTATCGCGGTTTCTTGGAAGGCCGCACCGATGGCGATCGCTACTGCCTGATCCTGCACTTCTCCAATCTGGAATTGAAACTCCCAAAGAATGGGGAGGCAAGCGAATGAGTACCGAGACTGCACTGCTGGATCGGCAGCGATTCGAAATCAAACTTGGCGACTACGGCGTCGGCGCGGCCACGATGCTGTCCGATCCACAGATTCTGGCGGCCACGCAAGATTATCGCCGCCTGACGGGATCGCGGATGATGCCGATCGGCAAATCCGACATCCGCGCAAAGATCCCCACCGCCGACTATCACGTCAGTCGCAAGATCGATGGCGAGTTTACCGTGCTGGTGCTGCGCGGTGATGAGATCTTTTCGATCAATCCCGGCGGAACGATCCGCAGTCGGACTGCCTTGGCAGAAGGAAGCGTTGGAGGCGCTGAAGCAAGGCGGGCATCAACGATGCGATGATCGCTGGCGAACTTGTACGTGCACAACACCGAGCGACGTCCTCGCGTGCATGACGTTTCGACGATTGCGCGGCAACCCAAATCGGACGAAGACATCGGTCGATTGCGATTCGGCGTTTTCGACATCATCTCGATCGACGGAGATGCCGTCAAGCGACATGTATGCCGACACTTGGCAAACGATTGAAAGTTTGTTCGGCTGACGGCACGCTGGTCCATCCCGTCGAGACGGAAGTCGTCAGCGACACCGGCGGCATCGAACAACTGTTCGTCAAATGGGTCGAAGGCGAAGGTGCGGAAGGCCTGGTGGTTCGCAGCGACAGCGCGGGACTCTTCAAGGTCAAGCCGCGTCACACGTTGGACGCGGTCGTGATCGGGTTCACCGAATCGACGGACGATCGCGCGGGAATGATGCACGACTTGCTGTTGGCGGTGATGCGGCACGACGGCACGCTTCATATTATGTGCCGCGTCGGCGGCGGATTCAGCGAAGACCTGCGGCGGACGATGCTCAGCGACTTGAAGGACATGGTCGTGCCCAGCGAGTACGCCGAAGTCAATTCGGACTACGTCGCTTACCAGATGGTCCGTCCCGATTGGGTCGTCGAAATCAGTTGCTTGGATTTGATTTCGCAGACGACGCGCGGCGGCGACATCAATCGGATGGTCTTGGATTACGACTCAGCCGCAGGAAGGCTACAAGGTCGTACGCCGACTGCCGCTGGTGACGGTCATCTCGCCGCAGTTCATCCGTGTTCGCGAAGACAAACAGGCTCATCCCGACGACGTTCGCATCGGTCAGGTCAGCGAGCAAGTCGAAGTTGCTTTGACCGACTGCGACGCCAAGAACTTCACACTTGCCGGCAACGGAGATCCTGCGGCGAGAAGTCTTTACCAAAGAAGCCAAGGGACAAACGATGGTCCGCAAGTTCATGTTGTTGAAGACAAACAAGGAAGACGAAAGCGACGAGTATCCGGCCTACGTGATGCACTACACCGATTTCAGCCCGAATCGCAAATCGGCACTCTCGCGAGACGTCGCGGTCAGCAACTCGCAGGAACAGATCGAGGCGTTGTACCTGCAAGTGCAAGGAAGAAAACGTCAAAAAGGGTTGGAATCCGGCCGACGGTGTTGCCGTTGTCGAAGCACCCGTGACGGCGGACGAAGCGGAGACGAAACCGGCCAAGAAGCCGGCGGCAAAGAAAACGACCAAGAAGACCGCTGCCAAAAAGACGACGAAAAGAAAACCACCACAACCGACCGCACCAGCGACGGAGCCAAAGAAAAAGGCACCGAAAAAAGAAAGCCAAGTAAGGTCGCTGCGGAACGTCGGTTTGTCTTCCGGTAGGGCTCCATATGTCCACAAGACGACGAGGCGGCGACGTGAAGTAATTTTGCCGCGGCTCAGGTCCAATCGGCGGCCTGTCGCGATTGCATCTCGAGAATAGTCGTCGTCTATCGCCTCCCCTTTGACTCCGAGGCACATGAACGTGGAACGATCCGCGGGACCGATCACTTGTTGGTGCGGATCTGCTGATTAACCTCGCGGCAAAAGATCTGTGTGTTCGCTATTGCGGTGCAGATTCTATGATTTCAGCATCGTCTCCCCTGCGGCAATCGTATGAAGTTATTGGTTTCCTATTGCCGTGTTGCGTCCGTTCTCCGTCGACCGATATTGCGGTGGTGATTGATGTCTTGCGGGCCACGTCCGTGATGGCGACAGCGCTTGGCCAACGGTGCGAAGCGGATCGTCACCTGCGAAGAAGTCGACGATGCCGAAATGGTCGCCGAGATGATCGGCAAGAAACCGCTGCTGTGTGGTGAAAGAGGTTGTCGCCCCATTCCCGGATTCGATCTCGGTAATTCACCGTCCGAATACACTCGAGAGATTGTACAGGATCGCTCGCTCGTACTGACCACCACCAATGGCACCCACGCGATCGCCGCGGCTGGACCCGCCGACCGAATCATCACGGCAAGCTTTCTGAATCTTGTAGGCGGTGATCGATGCGATCGAACCGGCCGAACGAAGTTCATTTGGTTTGCGCCGGAACCAACGGCGCCATCACCGCCGAAGACACGCTGCTGGCCGGCGGCATCATTCGAGCGTTGTTAGCCCGGTCCGAACCGTTGGAGTTGATCGGGGACGAGCCAATC
Organism: Pirellulaceae bacterium; assembly: GCA_963714715.1. GTDB lineage: Bacteria > Planctomycetota > Planctomycetia > Pirellulales > Pirellulaceae > JBFJVZ01. The sequence continues at coordinate 31,986 of CAVQPV010000007.1, forward strand.
CTGGCATCCCAGCATTGGCTGGCCTGCTTTGGCAGCAAAACGGATGTCGATCCCGATGCCCTTGCCAAGCAAATCGGAAATTCGCAAGGTGGACGAAATCTGATTGCTGCGAATTACCAGGATGACTTACGGCATTGTGCTCAACTCAATTCCGCCCATGTCGTCCCCGAGCGGATTTCAACTTCCCCCAGCACGTTCGGTTTGCCAGCAAAGACAGGCTGATTCGGCAATTCATCTTGCATTGTCCCGCTGACAATCAGTATTGGCCAAGGCTAATCATTTTCTCGACTTGAAAAACCGACGAACTGCTGGATGTCGACCATGTCCAATCAATGGATCGCCCCTGAATCGTGCCCGTCACTTGCTGTGCTTGTGGAAACGGTCACAGCACCACTCTTGATTCAACACTCCTCGCCGATTTGCCTGGAGATGGAGATCGGGGATTCGGTAAGAATTCCGGCGGATCCAAACCAAACGGCCGAGATCATTCGCGCACTGGTCACACAGATGCTTGGTGAGATGCCCGACGGCGGTGAACTGACGATCGCGGCCCAGGAGACCGATGGTGCGGTTGAGCTGGAACTAGCCGACAGCGGATGCCCGGTCGAAAATCGTGCCTGCAGCATTCCCATGGCTGCCGCCTCGATCGGTGCGAATTTGGATTGGCAAAGCGGGCCGCAGGGCGGGGCAGTGGTGAAAATCACTTTTGGTCGACGCGGACAGTCAGGCCGCCGGGCAGCTTGATTACCAGTGACTGCAACTCTCTTTCACTTTTTTTGCGGTGGAGAGCAGGGCATTCCGCCCCAGGCGAGCATCAACAACGAACAACAGGTTCGTTGATTGACATGAACGTTATTTCCAACTCTCCCGGCGTTGAGACGCCGACCTTTCCCGACCGGAGAGGTAACCCTTCGTAGTCTGCATGAGAGCCATTCGCCAATCGTCGGATCAATTTCGTCATGCATTCACTGAAATGCCGCTGGTTTCGCGCATCGTTTCCTTTGTCTTGGTGGCTGCCGTCATTGTCGGCTTTGCACTGCTGATTCGCGGCAACCAGAGCGTCGAGACAGAATATTTGTTTGGTGGCCGGACACTCGACGAACAAGAAATCGACTCGGTCGAATTGACTTTCAGCCGTGCAAAACTGGACGGTTGGCAGCGTGATGATCGAGGGATCAAGATCCCTACTGATTCCCGTAGCGAGTATCTCGCGGTGCTTGATGATAGCGCGGCATTACCGGTGTCGCTGCAAAGCAGTGTTCAAGAGGCGATCGACAAGGCAAGCCTGTTCGAGCCGACAAGCCAACGGGAAGCTCGCGAGAGGCACGCGAAAGAGCGTGATCTGGGCAACAAATTGCGGGCGTTTGCCGAGATTCGCTGGGCGAGTGTCGAACACGACCTGGGCGAGCGAAGCGGCCTGGGCGCGCGCCACTCAATCCGCCAGCGTCGTCGTCTGCCCCAAGGGCACCAGCCCACTGCCACCCGCACACACCGAAATGATCCGAGAATACATCCGCGGTTCTTACGCCGGCATGCGAGCCGAAGACGTTGTTGTCATCGATACCAACGCCGATCCGTCGGTATGCCCGACGAACGACGCGATCGCTCGAAAGCAATGCGAGGAAGAAGCAAGACTGAAACAAGAAGTCCAGAATATTCTGCAAGGATACGGTCCGATCCGCATCGCCGCTTACATCGAGATGCAGGAATCGGAAACAACCGAGACCACCGCTGGGACACCCACCATCGTTCGCCAGTCTCAACCATCTCCACCCGTCGTCAATCAATCAGAACGGGATCGTTCACTACTAAATGAAATTATCGAAGCGGTCACGCATGTCAGCAGCAATCGGGCAACACGTTTGAACGAGCGTGACAGCGATGCTCAGCAGCCCACCACAGCCAAGGTTGCGGTTCGCAAGGTAAGCCACGACAAGGCAATGCTGAAAAGCGTTCGCCTCTCAATCGGCATTCCCGAGTCTTACTATCTAAAAGTTTGGCAACTCAGCTTTCTGCGTAACCATCCAGGAAAGAGCATCCAAGATATCCCCGCACTCGGGCCTGCCGAGCTAACGACGATGCAGCAGCAAACAAAGGCCAACATCACCACGGCTGTAACGCCCGCTTTGATGTCGCGAGTCCTTGGGCCTGATTTTCGTGGCGACGAATCCGCGGCCACGGTTGACATCTGGAGCTTTCCCGATTTGACGGCGGAGCCAACTCCGGAGCCCGCTCAGGTCGCAACGGGAATCACTTGGGTTTCGCAGTCATGGCGACAGATCGCGGCCGGCCTGCTGGGGTGCCTGATGGTATGGATTTTGTTCGCGGCACTCCGATCGGGCGGGAACAAAAACGCCGCCGGTCAACCTTCGGAAAAGTCACGACAGACCGACACGTATGCGACGGAAACTGCCAACGCGGAAATCATCGGCGAATTGTCGTCTTTGGTCGATCAGCATCCCGATTTGGCAGCCGATGCGATTCGCAGTTGGGTCGGCGAAGCCGCCTGATCACTCTTTCCCCTGCGCGACCTATTTTCATAAAAGCAAAGCTGTATCAAGGCAGCGCGGAATGTTGCCATCTGAGCAGTCAGCGCCGGAGAACCCAGGATGGGCAACTCTCAGCAATCAACGACGCCGCCCGATTCGACGCTGCGCCGTGTTGCGATCGTCTTGAGCAGTTTGCCCCCATCGACCGCGTCGCGATTGCTTCAAAGCATGGACCCTAAGATCCACGCCGGTGTCCAACGCGTTGTCGAATCATTAGCCGGCGTCGACGCACGGGAACGGGCCGCCGTCTTGCACGAGTTTCGTCAACAAATGTTTGCCGTACCGTCAACGGCAGCAAACACGAACGTGAACGGCCAGGACACGGACGAATACCAGGATAAATTCGACGTTCGCAGAGAAAATCATGTGCTGCCGTCCGGTTCCACCGACCTGCTGAACTCTCAAGTTGCTTCCGTGGTATCTCAATGGGAGTTACCGCGATCGTTTGATTCCCAATCACGCCACGCATCGCCGTTTGCGTTTTTGGATGACGTTGATGATGAAACTTTCGTGAAACTGTTATCCGGCGAACACGCTCAGACAATCGCCTTGGTATTTGCCTCGATCACTCCGAAACAGGCGGCGCGGATTCTTCCGCGTCTCGATCTCGGTGTGCAAAGCGAAACCGTACGAAGGATCGGGCGATTGGAAGACGTTCCCGAAGCGACGGTGACTGAGGTCGCCGCGCATTTGCGTGAGCGTGCCCGTGATTTGGAGCAATCAAGGAGCAATCCAGGCCATCAAACCCTCAAAGCAATCATTGACGCGATGCCTCACGGATTGGATGAACAGCCTCAGATTCATGAAAAGATGAGTTACCACGACGAGATCACCGAAACCGATGACGCCGCGTCTTCAACCGCTGAAACAATCCCCATCGGCGTGAAAGAAACGACGGAAGAAGCGTTATCCACGGAAGATGTTCACCTACATTTGATCCAACTTCCGCCACGAGCACTTTGTTTGGCGCTGGGAAGAGTCGAAACTCGTCAGGCGTTACTGACCCTGTGTGGTCTTCCCAATGGTATCGCGGAAACTGCGCTTTCGATGTTGTCGCGAAGTAGAGCCAAAGAGGTACGCCGCGGAATGGCGAACTTGACGTCCGTCAAGCTGCGTGAAATTGACAAAGCAAAGGAAGCAGTCGCGTTGGCATCGCTTGAAATGGATCACCGTCAACTTGGCAACGCCGCCTAGTAACTCATTACATTGGATTATTGCGTGTCACAGTCATGAATCAGGGTCAGACCGGACGACTCGCGCCGCTCCGCTACGAGTATTAGCTGTAGGGAGCAAGCCCTCCGGTTCTTCCACCCGATAAAAAAGCTGTGACAATCCACTAGCCGTTTCACTCCATTACCCGAGTCACCGCTTGATGGCTGTTGTCGTAAAACATGATTCTGGAACCGTGCACGATCCGGCTGCCGGCGCTACCGCCGGGTTGGCCGGTTTTAACTTGAATGATTTGGCTAGCGAGGGCCGACAACAACTAGAAGAATACGGTCGCCAAGCTGCCCGGATCATCGCCGAAGCAAATCAGCAAGCAGAGCAGATCCGACGCGAGGCTGAGAAACGCGGCTACCAAGATGGTTTCGATCGGGGCTCGATCGACGCGGAGTTCAAAATCCAAGAATCGGCCGAACAACGAGCCCGTACAGGATTGGATTTGGTTCGCAGCGCTGTCGCTCAAATGTACGAGGCTCACGAACAGTGGATGGTTCACTACGCTGAATCGCTCGGGGCGATCGCGATTGCCGCCACGTCGAAGATCGTACGCGGCCAACTCGATCGACAGCCGGAGCTGATTGTCGGATGGGCCGAAGATGCGGTCCGCAGCACACGATCGGCTTGCGAATTGACGGTTGCCGTTCACCCCGAGACGCTCGCGCAACTTGGACAAGCGTTGGACGAGATGCTGGCGGCGCCCGATCTGCCAGAAAACACCCGCGTGATTCCCGACGAATCGGTCGGCCCGACCGAAGTCGCGGTGCGGCAGAGCGGCGGCGAAATCCAGGCGGGCCTACAGGCACAACTGCGGCGATTGGAGGAACTGCTCACTTGAAACATCCAGAGCCCGCGTTTTGCCTGCGGCCACCGATGCTGCCGAGTCAGGATACGTTGTCGTTGATCCAAGGTGCCGTCGTCCACGAAGTCACCGGCAGTGTTGCCGGTGTCGTTGGCGAAAACATTGAGATCGACGGGATGACGGCGCCGCTCGGAGCGATCTGTGAGCTGTTGACGTCAGGACGTGCAACCATCCGTCTCCAGGTGGTTGGCTTTCGTGATCACCGGCTTGTTGCCTCGCCGCTGCAGCGATTGACGACCATCGCTGCTGGTGACGTTGTCCGACTGGTCGATTTCGCTGCGAAACTGCGCGTCGGTTCGTCGCTGTGCGGGAGAATTGTGGACGCCTTTGGCATGCCATTGGATGATGCCCCGCTGCCTAGAGGCTTGCAGTCCATTGATGCCGACGGACCGCCACCTGCCTCCTTGGATCGACCACCGATCGATACACCGCTGCAAACGGGCGTACGCGTGATTGACGCGATGTTGACCTGCGGGCGTGGTCAAAGGCTGGGGATCTTTGCTGGCTCGGGCGTCGGAAAAAGTACGCTATTGGGCATGTTGGCTCGTGGTTCGGCAGCTGATCGCATCGTGATCGCAATGGTCGGTGAACGTGGCCGCGAAGTACAAGAATTCGTCGATCGGTGTCTTGGACCCGAAGGTTTGCGCCGAAGTATCGTTGTCACAGCAACCAGTGATTCGCCCGCCGCCCAACGCGTTGCCGCAGCCAACACCGCGACGGCCTTTGCGGAATCATTTCGCGATCAAGGCGAAGACGTCTTGCTGTTGTTCGATTCGATCACGCGGTTCGCCATGGCACAGCGTGAACTCGGTTTGGCAGCTGGTGAGCCGCCAACGACGCGCGGCTATCCGCCCAGTGTGTTCAATTGCTTGCCGCGCCTGGTGGAACGAGCTGGCCGGACGAGTCGTGGTTCAATCACTGCGTTCTATACGGTATTGGTCGAAGGCGACGATCCCAATGAGCCGATCGCCGACGCGCTTCGCGGACTATTGGACGGCCACATCATGCTTAGCCGCAACCTTGCCGCCGAAGCACATTGGCCGCCGATCGACGTGCTGGACAGTCTCAGTCGTTCGCAGCCGTACATTGCCGACGCACCAACCGTGGCATCGTCGGCCATCGTCCGAGGTCACCTGAGCGAGTATCGAAGGAATGCTGATCTGATTTCGATTGGAGCCTACCGACCCGGAAGCGATCCGAAGATCGACGCCGCGATCGCGATACACGATCCGATCAAACAATTCTTGAAACAGGATACCGAGGAAGTGATTCCGATCGAGGCGTCACAGCAACAACTACGTGACCTGGTTGCAGCCGACGATGCGACCGAGAACCAGACCGTTGAATTTCCAGCCGCACGATGACGTTCACGTTTCGATTTGCCGCGATTTTGAAATTGCGCAACAAGAGCGTGATGAGGCTGCTGTGCTACTGGCAAAAATCGATGCGGCTATCGTCGGACTGGATGACCAGCTTCAGAACATCGCCCGGCAACATGAGTCGCTTCGTGAATCGCAACGCAATCTGCGAAGCGGAGTAATCTCGGCACATGAACTCAAGTCCCGAGCCGATTTTGATCTGGCACTGCGGCACGCCGAAACGGAGCTTTTGTCAGAACGCAACGCGTTAGAGATTCGGTTGCAACAGGCCCGCGACCAGTTGATCGACGCACAACAGGAAGTCGCGAGACTTGATAAACTCCAGCAACTTCAGCAGTCGCGGCATCAGGCCAAAATGCGCCAGCGTGAACAGCGGGAGTACGATGCAACGATGACGGCGCGTCACACAATCTAAATTCCTGGGGCTTGGCAGACCGATCTACGATACGACAATCTGTTTTTGAAAACTGCCTCGATCGACGGCCTCAGCGAAAAGCCATTATGCCGATGGTTTTTTTGAGCAATGGAGACGATTGCTCCACACTGCCTGTTTATTCCCCAGACGAGACGCCAACATGGCCAAAGCCCCTAAAACCGCGATTCAACCGACCCGAGAACAGGACTATCCGGAATGGTATCAACAGGTCATCAAAGCAGCGGATCTTGCGGAGAATTCCCCGGTCCGCGGTTGCATGGTGATCAAGCCATGGGGATATCGGCTCTGGGAGAATATGCAGCGGGCATTGGACGATATGTTCAAAGCGACGGGACACCAGAACGCCTATTTCCCGCTCTTCATTCCGATGAGTTATTTGGAGAAGGAAGCTGAGCACGTCGAGGGGTTTGCCAAAGAATGCGCCGTCGTCACGCATCACCGACTCGAGGTTGATCCGGACGGCGGACTGCGGCCAGCCGGCAAATTGGAAGAGCCATTGATCGTTCGTCCCACCAGCGAAATGATCATCGGCGCCACCTACTCCAAGTGGGTACAGAGCTACCGTGACTTGCCGATCCTGATCAACCAGTGGGCCAATGTCGTTCGCTGGGAAATGCGAACGCGGCTGTTCTTGCGGACCACAGAGTTCTTATGGCAAGAAGGTCACACCGTGCACGCTACCAGCGAAGAAGCAGTGGAAGAAACGGAAAGGATGATCGATGTCTACGCCGACTTTGCCGAGAATTGGATGGCGATGCCGGTAACGGTCGGCAGCAAGACGCCCGCCGAGAGATTTCCGGGTGCGATCGAGACGCTGTCGATCGAAGCGATGATGCAAGATCGCAAAGCTCTGCAATCGGGAACGAGTCACTTCTTGGGGCAAAATTTCTCCAAGGCCCAGGATATCGTTTTTCAATCCGAGAGTGGTGAACGCGAGTACGCCTGGACAACCAGCTGGGGCGTATCGACGCGACTGGTAGGTGCTGTGATCATGACACACGGCGACGACGACGGACTGGTGTTGCCGCCAAAACTGGCACCCGCCCAAGTGGTGATTTTGCCGATCTACAAAGGTGACGATCAACGCGGCGCCGTCCTTCAGTACGTCAACACACTGCGTGACGAATTGGCCGCGCAAACCTACGATGGCATGGCGGTCCGCGTCGAAATCGACGATCGCGATATCCGCGGTGGCGAAAAGAAGTGGTTCCACGTCAAACGCGGCGTGCCCATTCGACTGGAGATCGGCCCTAAGGACATGGAAAAGAACGGCGCATTCATGGGGCGACGTGATCAACCAAAAAGTATTGGCATTGATCGTGATGAATTGGTCGGCAGCATCGGCAAGTTGCTCGCTGAAATCCAACAAGGATTATTCGATCGAGCCGCAATGTTGCGCGAAGAAAACACCGTGGAAATCTCCAACAAAGATGACTTCCGTGCTTTCTTCACGCCCAAGAATGCCGAGCAGCCGGAGATTCACGGTGGATTTGCACACTGTTATTTCGCCAGCGAAGAGGCACTGGATTCACTGCTGAAGGAACTGAAAGTGACCATCCGCTGTATCCCGCGGGGCGGCGGCGGCGAGACGGGCACTTGCTTCTTCACCGGAAAGCCGGCAGAACAAAAAGCAATCTTTGCGAAGGCTTATTGATGCTAGTCAAAGAACGGATTCGCCTGCACACCAGCAGGATTGTCTCGAGTTCGCTTGGCCGGCTTGTATGGCTCTGGTAACAAATCCTCGGGTTCCGGCTCTGGTTCCGGCGCCGGTTCCAGTACGGAAACTGGCTCGGCATCCGATTCCTCCGCAGCGACCGACTCAGTATCGGTGGGTTCCACCTCGATTGCTGACGCGGTGACGTCCTTCGTTGCTTTCGCCTTGACGGTTTTTACTGAAAACGGGTTGCCCTGTTGGTCTCCGATCGGTTCCCGACCTTCCAGTACGGCCTTATTGATCACGTACGACAAGATGTGGCCACCGAAGCGGTCTTCGTAGATGTGCCGAATTGTCAGATTGCGTTCGGCAACCGCAACAGCCATGGCGTTGCCTTTCATGTGCTGGACAGCGTTTTGGCGCATCCGGTCTTTGCTGATTCCTTGCACCAGTTTTCTGCCCTTGTCATTCACCTTGTAGAAGAATTCGACATTCTTCTCATCGATCATCGTCACTCTTTCCAGCGTCGTGTAGACATCCATTTTCACCGGGCATTGATCATTCGTTTTGCGAAACATTTCACGAATGTCGTCTTCACTCGCCTTACTGACGACTTTGGCGCCAACTTTCTCGGCAACTCCGCGGAGTGCCCCCATATTCGCGGGGTCGCAACCCGTGATGGCTAACGTGGTACCGACAAGTAGACACCATGTCGTTTGACGAAAAAAGCGAAACCAAGGCATCATCCAATCCCAAGTTGGTGCAAATGTAATGGCCTGAGCGACCGTCCATTTGAAACCTAGGACCCAATCATCTCGGTCGCCTCTCTTGACTCGCCAGGATCGGAGGTGGATTCAAAGCATGACGCGGCACAATCGGCATAAGAGTCAAAGAACGAATCTCGCCAGCCACGTGTTACCTGATCCGGCTACTTGGATTCCGCTGGTTGATCCGAGGTACTTTGCAGCGGCATGCTGATCGATAGGGCTGCCGCCCGGTCGTCGGTGCTGGTCCGCTGAGGCAGATGACACTTCAGGCATTGAGATGCCAAACGGATCGTTCCCACGTGCAGATACTGATCCGCGTTTACCTGTTCGTACTCCTTTTTTCCGGCAGCCAAGGCCTTAACTGCGTTCTTTTCAAACTCGTCCTTGGCTTCGTGATCAATGTTCATTGCCTTGGCGTTAACGGCTAGCCAACGAACCTGAATGTCGTAGGAGCGTTTCAACTCCTCGAAGACATCTTCCAGCGAACCAGATGGCAGCACGCGGGCTTCATCTTCATCAAAAAAATCACGGTGCATCACTTGCAACGCCCCGTGGAACGCTTCATGCAAGATTCTCGCGCGAGCACCGCACTCTTCAACCGATTTTGCGGGTGCGATGCTTGGAGATTCAGATTGTGAATCGTCGGCATCAGCGAATGAGATGCCCGCTGCAACGATAACCGCGCATAGGACTCGTCGGGACATGGTTGCTCCGAATTCCATGGTGATGATTTTGATCAGCGCTGTCGGAACCAATCCTACTGCAAAACGCTTCGGCAGAATGCACTGAACTCCCAGACGACCATCATCTCATGATTGTCCGAAGAGTTCTTCAAACAAAGCCTGATCGGTCATTTTCGCGGGCACTGCGACCGAAAGCAGCGTGCGGAGACGCACAGACCGAAAATCGCTGGATCACCGCAACACATCTGACGCTAATTCACGGCTCGGGCAACACCACGATCAAGAACGTCCCCACAGGTCCGATCAGCAGGGATGCCAGCCACCACATCAATCCGCTTCGGCCCTTCGACTGAGCCAAACCCGCATTGATCAGCGAGAGAGTACCCCAGCCTACGAAGAACTCCGGATTGTCCATCTTTGTTGACTGCTAAAACTCAGGTTCCAGGATGAAGGACCAAAGAGACCTATCTTAACCTCTCGACCGTTCGCGGTTCGAAGAAATGTCTGCTTGCGAATCATTCCTGCTCGGGGTCGCTCCAACACCCAACGTCAACGAACTTCGCCTGCAATTCCTGAAAATGCTCGCCGGTAGCTGTATGGATGACAACCGCCTGGTCTTTGCCTGCGCTATGGATCTTCCTGACGCCGTGGCCGAATCCTCGCAATCGCCGCCGAGTCTCCGAGGCACTGAGGTTCACAAACAGATAAGAGCCTTGGGGATCAGACACGGGTAGGTCTTTCCGAGCGGGGCCTGCGGGCAGCACCCCAGACGTCGACTCTTGTGGTCCGTGATCGTACATGGTCGATGATCGCCTGCCACTGGCGATCCGTGAACCTACCACGTTCCAAGACCCAGTCATCCAAACCAAGGGGAGTGAAGCTGAATTGAATCGCGTACTGAGAGATCGTGGCCTGCTGCACGGCTGACCACGGGACGCAGATCCACGCGTCGTCGTACCCAACGAGCAAACGACGCGAATCGATCCAGCGTCGGTAGTTTGGGGCTGGCTCCACCGACTTTCGCAAGGAAATCGAAGGCGTTCGCGAAGACAACCAACCACGACGCCCCAATTCAACAGCCAGCCAAAATCCACCCGAAAGCATGGCAATCACCGTTACAGCAACGCGGGCCGTCGAAACGCCTTCAGATTGCTGATCGATCCCGTAGAGCAGCCCCAGAAACATGATAGCGAAAACGAAAATCATCCGTGGCCAAATGGGTGCAGCGCAGACGGATTCATGCCTGCGTCGATCGAAAAAAAACGACTCATCGGCCGGCTCCCATGTCAGGGCCGTATCATTCGACGGCGCTGGCGGCTGCTTGAGGTATTCCGCCGACTCATGACTTGATGAGTGATTTGGTCGAAACGCCTTGACGTATTGCCACAGGTCGGGCGAAATCGACTGCATCGGAATGAAACAGGGAATGCTCCGCAGCACGAACAGCCTTCCATGTCGATTCAAGAAGTCCAACTCGGCACTCGTCCTCGAAAACCGGAAACTACCCTCAGACTCACCATCATTCCAGCGAATGTCCAACCGATGCGGCATTAACGTACCGTCCGTTAGCCCGTGCATCCAGTGAAATCTCAGCAACGGCCGATCGGTTTGGCCGTGGACAAACGCCCAGATGGCAAGTGCCGTCAAACCAGCCGCAATGGCAAGAATCGCACTCGCGCCGGCGTCTGCCATCGCCGCTGCTGCCGACAACAGCAGGCCAATGAACGACAACGCGATCACCAAGCCAACTGAGAGCGAGACGCGGCGAGTTTTCCGTACGGATCGCAAATCGACCACGCCAGCAAACGGCAGCCCTGATTGCGGAAATGAGTCACGGGCTTCATCCGCCAACTCGATCTCAAGCGTCGACGGTGCGTAGGGATTGATCTTCGAGGATTCATCAGCGTGCATCACGCAATGATATCACGCCGATTCTGAACGTAGTCCCAGAGCACGAAACGATCCAAGTCCTTCCCACTGGTGAAGAAGACTCGGCCTCGGGTCGATTGTGCCAGCCGATGAGCAAAACGAATGTCTTCCTCGCTTTGAGACCAACTGGGCACCAGAAAAATATTGATCGTGATGCCTTCCTTGAGACACAGCGCCCCTTCGCGCATCGTCGCCTGTTCCGTTGCCGGATCGGGCGGGTACAGCATGTACAACCACTCGTCCTCAAAGTGTGCCGTCGGTAAACCATCGGTGATCAACACGATTTGACGATTGGGTGTGTCGGAGTTGACCAGGTGCTGTCGCGCCAGCCGAAGCGAGTGCTGAATGTTGGTAAAGTGTGGATGGATCATCTGCTCGCTGATCTCGGCGATCACTCAGATCAGCTTTCAGCCGCACCCACGGATCGTGAATCGTCACTGGCTTGGGCATCAATTCGATGATTTCACCGGGGCTGCAAAGCTTGGCAAACGTATACATCTCGATAAAACGCAGAAAGTCACCCGGGTACTCGCTTTGGATCAACCCCTGCAGTGCGAGTGCCATGCGTTTGACGTTGATGTACTGCCCGTCGTACCGCATCGAACCGCTCATGTCCATGATCACGCAGGTGGCGCACTTCGGATGATTGCGTGTCTTGTGGACTTCGATATCGTCGCCTCGCAGTCGGATCGGCCGTTCGTCGCCTTGCCGCAGCAGAGCATTGACGACCGTTTGCGGCATGTCGATGTTGGCGACGCTGTCGCCAAACTCGTATGGCTTGGTTCGCTGCATTTCGACGGCACCTTCGCCGATCACGTCACCCTCGTGCCGGCCGGATCGCGATGGAGCCAGTTCGCTAAAAATTCGTTCGAGCAATCTGCCCTGAAAGATCTTGTAGGCCTTGGGGGTCAGCCGAAAACCGCACCTGATTGTCGCTCTCCAAACCCTGTCGTTCCGCCTGCTCGCGAATCATGTTCTCGATTTGCCGCCGCATCTCCTCAAGTTGCTCCATGTCGCCGGGTTCAGCAAACTCGCTCAGCATCTCCATATCGATGATGCCGATCTGAGCCGTCTTGGCGGCCTCTTCCAACTGCTTCAGCAACTCGTCGATCTTTTCGAGTTCTGCTTTGACCTCCAGTGCTTTGTCGACCGACATCGCCTGATGGCCGATGAACTCGTACTTGCTGTCAAGTTCTTCGATGTTGTGCTTGTCGCTCATTCGCTGGCTGACATGCAGCAAGCCGCGTGCTAGTTCGCCGTTGTCGTCGCCGGCTTGATACCAAAGTGCATTCCAGCAAATACGGCTGTTCTTGGTTGATCGCGCGACGAAATGTCTTTTCCAAATCGCGACGGCATCCGCAAGTTCTTGGCCGCATCGTGAAAGGCTTTGCGCGCTTTCTTCTGCACGGTCCTCGACTCGTACGTTTCCAGAATCTTGCGTTTACGCTCTTCCAGCATGCGCCCGGAGCATGTCCAGGCTCGGTCCCAATCCGGCAATCTGACTCGGGTCCAAACGAACGGCTCGGGCCAACTCCTCTTCGGTCAGTTCGCGGAAGTTGCCGTACATCAGCGCCTGCTCGAACGCCGGCGAAACCATGTCCGGCGGAGGCTGCGTGGGCGGCGGAAATTGAGCCGGATCGTACTTCTGGTAGGCGTGAATCACACCACCGGGCCGATACGGTTTCTGGTCGCTTTCGCATTAGATTTCGTACTCGATTTTTCCGTGTCGCTGAGATCGACTGATTTGATCCATGCTATACAGCCCCGCCAGAACAAACTCGACGCAGCTGGCGCGCACCGCTTCGTTCTCACTGGCGTTGACCTCGAAGGCCAAGATCCCAAGCCGGCGGAACATTCTGCAGACGTTCGGCATAGGCACTGCTGGGCAGCATGCTCGCCCACTTCGACACGTACGCCGCTGCGAAAGATCTCGGCGATCTCGGCCAGACCGTGCTGTTCGACGTATTCGGCGAAAACAACCTGGATCGCTTCGGCAAGCACCGCGTCCAAGACCTGACGCTCACTCATCTGATGTGTCCCCATCAGATCCAGTTCCAGTTTCCCCAGACTGCTGGAGTAGAGATGTCCGAAGTCGCTGATCCGAGGCACCGCCGGGCCGTTCGTTATTGAATGACACCACGTTGTCGCGCCGAGCGACAATGGTGCGGAAAGTTTGCCAAGGAAAGCCGCGCCGATACACCGGATGCATGATCGACGTATTTGCTTTGCCGAGCCTGATTGGTGATTTCTTCGACGATCTCGTACATGAAGTACGGGACCTGAACCGGATATTCGCCACCCAAGTCATCGCCGATCTCCTGCTGAATGATCTCAACTCCTTGATCGCGCTGCCGCGGATAGTGCGTTTGAACGATCGAACCGATACGATCCTTCAGCTGCGGGATCACTTTTCCACTGCGGTTGTAGGTCGATGGATTGGCGGAGAACAGAATCACCACATCCAGATCGAAACGAATCGGGTAGCCGCGAATCTGCACGTCGCGTTCTTCCAGAATGTTGAACAAGCCGACTTGCACCAGATCATCCAATTCCGGCAATTCGTTCATCGCAAAGATGCCGCGATGCATTCTTGGAATCAAGCCGAACGAAAGTGCCTCTTCGGCACTCATGCTGACACCGCCGGTTAGTTTGGCCGGATCGATCTCTCCGATCACGTCGGCAAACTTCGTACCTGGACTGAGCCGTTCGGCGTATCGTTCGTCACGATGCCACCAGGCGATCTTGATATCTTCCGGGTCGTGCTGGGCGATCACACGCCGTCCAAGCGTCGAAATCGGATGCTGCGGATCTTCGTGAAGCGGCATATCGGGATGATCGATGTAGGGAATCCATTCGTCCAGAAACCGCGTCAGCATCCGCATGATGCGGCTTTTGGCTTGTCCTTTTTCGCCCAAGAACAACATGTCGTGGCCGGCCAGCAATGCCAGATTGATTTCTGGAATCACGGTGTCGTCGTAGCCGACGATTCCCGGGAACAATTCTTCACCGCTGGCGAGCATCCGCATGAAGTTATCACGCAACTCATCTTTGACCGGCTTCGAGTGCCAACCGCTTTCCTGCAGTTCCTTTCAGCGTGGTCGGTTTCGGTGCTGTCATGATCGCGTTCATTCTTGTCCGCTACGTTGAAGGAAGGAGCATTCTGCGGCAATTGTAGCGCAGAGACCACCGCTGGAAGATGAAATCGTCACATTTGCCGCCGTTCCAAACCAGATCAGTTGCACTCAAAGAACCGTGCTGAACGTTTGGGGGTCGAAAATCAGGGAGAAGTTTGCAGAATTTTGATCGTCAGCTGCGTTCGCGCGTCCTCCGCGGTCGCTGCCTCGACAGGCGCAATGCGGATCGGCTTGCCGGTCTCGGCATCTTGGACAGCTACAAATAGCGATTCGATCTCAGTTGCCTTCACGACCCAACGGATGGCATGTGTGCCCGCCTTCACTGGCACCAAGGTGGACGATGCATCCACATCAAAAGGAATCAGCTGCTCATTGATCCAGACCTCCTGCGACATGCCGCCCGCGGCTTCGCTGATCTGCAGCTGAATATTCTTTTCAGCCTGAATGTCGAACTGTCCCGCCAACTCGATGGTCCAACTAGAAATCTTCCGATCAAGTTTCGCAGCGATCTGCTCAAAAACGACCGCTCCAATCGCGATGGAGGGCTGGTACTCCAAGCGGATGCCAAGGTCATTGGAATCGACGAGGATTCGACCGCTCAGCTGCCCCCACTCAGTGGGTTGTTCGCTGCTGTCCACGTTAGGATCGGCAACTGCGTCAAGTGCTTCTCCCGATAGCCGATTTTTCGCCTCATCTTCTTGGGCAATTCGATTGCGCAAATAACCTGGCAGAGCCTCGTACGTTTCGTCGATCAAGCGTTCTGCGTTCAGTTGCTGCAATCCTCTTTGTGAACGATCGCTTTGCTGCAACACTTCGATCGCATGCAACCGCATCGAATCCGCCTCGCGACCATCATTTCGATCGGCCGCGGCGAGCCAACGCTTGGCAACTTCGAGCCGCACGTTCACATCTGCATCCGTCTTGATTGCCAGTTCATCATTTGCCAGCGCCGCCAGACGCGGATCGCTTCCCTTGGCTAACCACGGTAACCCCGTTTCCCATCGTCGTAACATCAAACAGAAATAGCGGCCGGTAATTCCCGCCTGGCTGGAAGTCACATCGTCAGTTGCCCGCTCCGTTGAGTGCAAAGCAGTCTCCTGCAGCCGTGCCGTGGCAACGACAGCTTCCCGAAAATCACTCAGGGACGATGAATAACCTGCATCGTTCAAGAAACTTGCTGAATCGCGTAAAGCGGCTAACACTTGGCGACAATCAGGATGAAATTCACTGACCATCAAACGATCCGCAAGCCGCAAGCCATTTTCGATCAAAGCGGTATGGACTTCGACGGAATCCAGAGGACTGGGCATCTCAACAAACGTCGCTGCGAGCAATTCATTGATGTCCACTTCAAAGGTTTCTGTTAGCGGCTTGAGTCGTTTTTGAACGACGAACAAGTCGCCGGTCAACCATTCGCTTTCAGCCATCGCCATTCGAATCGTCCAATCATCTACCGTTCCAGCGTCGACCGCTTTAGCAACATCACTCAGGTCAGACAAAATCAAATTCGCCGTTTTCAGCGAGCGTTGATGGCCAAGTGCCGGTACCAAAACCTCAAGCTGTCGGCGTGCTTCGGAAACAATCGCTTTGTCAGGCATAACCAGTCGCTCACGTGTGGGGAACGCGTCGCGAACTGGCTGGGGTTCAGGGGGAGACTGGACGTCAAACCCCGAGAACGAACGTAGATCCGCCAACAACAACTCCAATTCGAGGTCTGCATCGGCCTCAGACATTGGCAACATCGCCTCATCAACCTCGGAAACCAGCAGCGGGCGAGAATCGATCGGCGATGACGCCAGCGGCTGCTCGCCGCCTTCCATCTTGCTGGTCGCACTGGATTGGGCAATCGGTTCCGCCGGCTGAATTTGCGATGGCTCGTCAGCCTTGCTTGACTGGGCCTGGGCAACCGGATCACTTGAAGCCACGGTCGTGGCCTCGGACTGGACGACTGATGGAGTTGAATCCGTCACCTGTACTGTCGGATCCTCGACTGACAGGGCGGTTGACGATTCAACTCGGCTTGTCGGTTCAGCACCGGTCGACGCCTCAACGCGGGACGGTGGTGCGACCCGTGGCGATGATTCGGCACGTGGCGATGATTCGGCAGCGGCGATCAACACCTTCGATCGCTGGTTCCAATCCCAAACCCAGATCGACGCGCCAGCCAAAATCGCAACCAACACCAGCAGCACGGCGGGTTGATGCATCCGCTTGCGAAGGGAACGAACGCTTGGCCGTCGACGTCGCAAGAGATCGCTTTCGTCCAAACTAAGTGACCAGGGCACATCGAGGTCCGAACCTGTTTCCAGAACCGCGGAATCCAGTTCAACTGCGGCAATCTCCTCCTGAGCCGCTTGATCGATCTGTGCAACCAACCCGCTCGTGTCTTGCACTGCTTTCCGGGATGCGTGCCGCTGTAGAACTGTGTCCGCCCCGCCGATTGCAACGCATTGGGCAAGATTCGACCCACGATCACCCGTTGAGTTGGGGTATCTCGATTGCGCGGGTCCAACAGCCGATAGGTCGAGATCGCGACTTGCGATAGCTGCAATTCCGTGCTCGCAGAGGGCGAAGTCAACTGTCGCCGAGCCAACGTCTTGGTGGTCTTGACGGCAGCTTGCCGAATCACCGTTTGCCGTAACTCATGAGGCCGCACGCCAAGCCGATCAAAATCATCAGCGTTTAAGGCCGGGACGATTTCACGATCGGCCCGCCGGCGGTCATCGCGGGCGTCTCGCTTCGAGCGCGGTTGGCGATCATCGTTCAGTGATTGGTGAACTAAACTCATCGTCGGAAAATTCCAAACCGACCGGCACACAGGTGTTGTGGGTCTCAGTCAGAAACCGTCATCTCGGGGGCAGGGCAGGGGGGTGTCATCGGCGGGGTGTCATCATCACTCTCAGGCGGTGCTTTGACGCGCAATCGGCGGCCAGGTTCCCCGAGGTGATGGCTTGGCCTGACCTACACGTTACAAACGTCAAACGCTTGCTGTAGAGACGCGACCGGATCATCTGCCGTGGGGATGAATTCCTGAGCAATGAATCCCGGTAACCAGTCTTCATTATCGCACGAATGACCGCGGGATAGTAGATTTCTTGGTCTTCATCCAGCTCACGTCGGCCTGGATTCCCTGCGGTGTGATAGTGCCCCACAATTTCCTGATAACGGTCGATATTCCGGATCAAGTCACCGTTCATGATTTGCACGTGATAGATATCAAACAGCAACTTGAACCTGGGGTGAATCCGATTTCCTTGACCAAATCGGCACACAGGTGAATGTCGTCGCCCCAATAACCGGGGTGGCCCTTCATCGGATGGATGGTGCCGTCGTCGTTGTAGTGTGCCCGGCTGTTGAGATGTTCCAGCACCGAGCGAGATGCCTTCTCTTCCGCGTAGGGCGATGACTCGTTTCCAGCAGGCCAGGCAGTTTTTTCGCGCCGCTTCGTCGCTGATTCCTGTCCTTGCGCATACCGGTAAAGGTGATGACATTCGGCGCACCATACTTGACCGCCAAGTCGATTCCATCACGAAGCTTCTTTTCGACCTCGGCATGATTTTCGGGATCGAGTGGACCGTTTGAAAAACCATGACTGCCGACCAAAGAAATCTTCAGCCCAATTTGGTGACTTCGTCGTAGTGCGTCGCTGGAATGCCCTCCATCGCCTCCAGCCCGATTCGCTTGCAGTGCTTTGCCAAGGTGATCGCATCCATTGGCTTGAAACACCAACCCATGATCGATTGCTGAACGTTGCCACTGGGCGTTTGTTTTGCGGCTGCTGGGACGATGCCTGGCCGTCCTGACCAATGAGCGTTCGTTGCCGCTGCCGCCGATCCGGCTAGCAATACATTGGTCGTTAGGAAATCACGTCGTTTCACGATTGAGCTCCTTGGCAGCTGACGGGGAACGCCGTCCATTGTAAGCTGCTCGACGGGAGGCTGTCAAGCGATTAGGACGACATCAAGGAATGACGATCTTCGCCCAGATACGGTCGTTTTCGATCGGCACGCTGCGAGCGTCTTCCAGTAGAGGTGGTCAGTGAACCATCAAAGTCGAAGTAGATAGGTCGGCTTCGATACCGCACGGTCACTCGCTTATCCAAATCGATTCCCATCCCTGGCCGGAGCCACATCGTGAATCGATCGGTCGGACCTTGGCTGATGACGGATCTGGTTTTCCGCGCCGACGGAGGCAGAAACCAGCTTGCCGCGAATCCGCTCGGCCTGATCCCACAAAACCGGGTCGATCGCGGTACCCGGTTTTAGTCCGTCAAGCTCCAGCCACCAGAAGAAGGTGTCGCCATCACGCATCGTCGTCGTCTCGATCTCTTGCGGGCATATCTCTTGCGGACATGCGACGACAAGATTCATCCAGTCAAACATCGCGGGGCATTTCTTCGTAAAAGTACTCGTGGCCGTCGACCGCGATACATCACGACCATCGCGTCGTTGCGAACCTTGACGTAGTCGTCCAACACCGGACCGTTTCGAATCAGCGGCAGCGGGCGCACCATCCAATTCTCCCATCACCATGTACAGCGGCACGTGCTCGGCGTTGGGAAAGTAATGGTGATCGTCTTTCGCGGCTCGGCACTGATCGAAATCATGCCGGCCCAAATATCGGGATGGGAAACCGCGATGTCCCACGCCGCGGTGGCACCTTCGCCGTGACCAACCAGAAAGACACGGTCGGCGTCGATCGACGCGCGTCGCATGGCATCGCGAAGCGACACCAGCACGCGCTGATGCTCTCGCGGCGTGTACTCGTAGACACGCTGTCCCTGACGCGTCCAACGCGGCGCCACCACGATGTACCCGTGCCGCGTCGCCTGGCCATGCCGCTGCTGGGATTCTGCGTTCAGTGGCCCCGCCCACCAATCAATTGCTGCTCGGCCTGCCCCCGGGCGGATGCAAGGGCAACGACACACGGATACTCGCGAAGCGGATCGTACTCCGGCGGCAGTTGAATCACGTAATCCGGCGCGATCTGACTGGGATTCGTCGACTTGGGTCCAACCGATCGTGTGCATCCCCGGTGCTGACTCGGATTCATCGGGCCAAGGCTTGGGGGAGTCAACAGCGGCAACATCCGGGCGACATACTCGGGCTCGGCACCTTCCAGATTCCGCAATTCCTCCAAGATGGCCTCACGCCGCGCCGGATCATCGGTTCGCAGGTACTCGACTCACCAGTTCACGAACTTGAATCAGCGAGATCGTGATCGTCAAGTTTTGTTCGCCGGAACCCGGATCCTAGCAACCAGCCGGCCACCGCAAGTGCAACGCGATTGTCCAGCGGTATTTCGGTCGCGTTGCCCAACCGCAGATAGTCGCTCATGCGAGGCAGCGTTGCCGAGGAAAGACCGGCGGCGATTTCATCAACCACCGGCTGTAACTTCGCCGCCTGACCCGGTTGAGCTTGCCAACTTGCTGACGCAATTGCGCCAGCAAGGCCTTAGCCGTTCGGAATGTCGAATCCAATTTCCCCAAGGCGTCCTGGATCTGCAGACGCGTGACTCGACCAACGGCGGCGAGTGGAAAACCGTTGTAGACTGCTCTGGCAAAGTCCTCCTGGCCGACTTCGGCTCGCTGCTTTGCTTCCTCAGATCAGTTGGGTCGCCTGAAATTCGGTGATCGAGATCAGCTGGGCCCGCAGCTCCTTCTCTCGGGAGAATCCTCGCAGCACCTGGTCCAATTCCTCATGAGCGTCCGCGTAACGTTCGGCTTCGATGAAGAAGCGCACGACTTCCAGTCGATGGTCGATATTCGTTTGATCAAGCCGGCGCTTGAAGATCTTTGCGCAGTGTTTGTGAGCCAATCGAACTGGTGGCGACGCGCATGTCCCAGACGTAAGAAGGCGTCCCTTTCAAACCCTCCAGTTTTGCGTAACGAGGGTTCAATTCCGTCATGCCTTGAAGATCGCCAAGCGGACTGCCCTCCGGCCCTCGCACGTGATCCCACGGCGGCCAAATTCGTTGAATGGGGAGACACCCAAGGATCAAGCCGATCCCTTGAAACGCCTTGCCGGTCGACGGCAGTCGGGTGTTTGAACTCAAATAACGATTCGACGCCGCGAACATCAATCGGCGGCGCAGCCACCATGCCGTTGCGGTGAAGTAGATTCGGGTCAGTCCATCATCGATCAACATGATCGGCTGCGTCTGCACACCACCGCCACCGCAGCCGCTGCCGCAAAGGGTTTTGGTTCAGCGACGAAATATCGGGCCAATCAATCCGTTCAGGGCGAGGCCGTTTTTCAGCCTGACTTGCTGTTCGGCCAGCAAGGCCGTGACTCGAGAACAGCCAGACCCGATCACCAAAAAGCTCACTGCATCGGCACGGTGCGGCTGCAGTTGCACGAACTCACGAGGTGCTTTCCCCACGACCAGTGGCCAGGATCGCGACCGCTTGCAGTAGCGACCGTCCCAGCGGGGCCACTCCATCGCGAACGGAATGAACAGCCGGCATCGTTTGACCGATCCAGTCGCGGTCTTGCACATTTCGCCACCACAGCACGGATCAACCAGCAACGTACTGCGTCGACCTGCGGTACGGTGGACGAAAAGCGTCGGAGCTGGCAACATGATCTTGGGCTGAGCATGAAAGAATGCAAGTAGCAGGACGGCAACAACGGCGATCATCGATTGCCCAGGTCGCGCTCGGATGCTTACCGCTGTCGGTGCTGGCTCGATGGATGTTGCGGAATGCACGATTGTCTTCCAGCAACACGGAATCGATTTGCTGCCACAACACCATTCGTTCACGGCAGATCACGGCAGTCCGCGCGCGTGCGCAAGCAAATCGTCATCGACGGGCAGCGATCGATTCTCGTCGATCAGATGCTGCATTCGCTGCTCAAAATCACTGCAATTCATTTCACCGCCTCACCGAGATCGTGTTCCTCGGGCAGTACGTCTCGTTGCCGGAGTTGGTCAATCAGCCTCGATTCGGGCACGATGCACCCATGTCTTCACGTACCAACCGGACACGCCATACGCTCGGCAATCTCAGCATAGTTCAGGCCATGTTCATGAAACAGCTTGAACGCTTGCTGCTGGTTTTCCGGCAGCGAATGCATCGCCAAATCGACTTCTTCTCGCAGCGACTCAGCGTCCCGGACCTGGTTGGCACGATTCGTCGCGGGCTCCGCAGTCGCTGACAGCGGCTGAAACATTCCGTCGCCGGGAAAGATGCGTTCGGCAACGATTTCCTGCGATCGCTATCAACCAAGGCTCGATCGGCTTCCGTGAATCCCAGCGATGGAGATACCTGGCGACCCGTGGAAAACGTTTCCTGAGTGACATCTTCGGCATCTTGGCGATGACGGAGCATCTTGAGGCAGACATTGAAGACCAGCGAATGATACCGCCCGAACAAAGTTGCGAAGGCGGTCGGATCGTTTCGCCGAACTTGCTCGGCCAGCAGCGCGTTGGATTCGTTCATCGATCAACCTCGATTCGTCTGGCTCAAGCTAAGCTTTCAAGTCACTCGAGCAACGGAGGAATGAACGCGAACTATCGGCCGCTGAAGAATCGTTTCAGAGCATCGTCCGCGGCATCACGAGAACTGTCCGCCAAAGCCGCCTTGTAGTTCGCGGGCAACTTCCCCGGCCCCTTCTTGTCCTTCTTCTTCTGTCTTCAGCTCGGATAATTTGTCTGATCCTTCCGCCACGGAGTCACTGACGGACAGCTCGGTACTGTCACCACTGTCTGACTTCGGTTCCTGTTCCTTTTCCTTGGCTTCGTCCAAGCGAAATTGTCGAGTTTCTGGATCGGAAAGCTTTCGAACGCGATCGATCTGATCCGCTTCGTCCAACCAACTGGTGACATCGACTTCCTCGAACTTGCTGTCGGCTGCCGGCCTCGACCGTTCTGGCCGCAGCATCGCCCATATCGGCGACATGGGGCTTCTTGGGTGCCTGCAAACCGACCTCGATGACCGCCTCGAATTTAAGTTTTCCGATGCGGATCTTGATCGCCCGGACTTCAAGACCTTGGCCTTGTCCGTCGGCAAGCGCTTGGTCGTTGACGTAAGTGCCGTTGCGACTGTTCAGATCCTGAATCAGCACCCGGTTGTCACGAATCACGATGATGCAGTGCTTGCGACTGACCGATTCACTCTTGGGACGCAGTTGGCACGATTCACTCCGCCCGACTAGGAACTTTTCCGTGGTCAACCCAATTTCCTTGCCCGCATGACTCCCCGACAAGACCTTGAGCTTCACTTGCATAGATCACCTTGTCTCCACTGATCCCTCAAGTACCGACGAAGCGGCACCAAGTCAACCAAACGAACCTTCATGCCTAAGGTACCAGATGATCCGCACAACATTCGGATTAATTGCTACCAACTGCGAAAGGTAGCGTGAACTCATGTCTGCCCTCGCGATTCTCGCGCGACACGAGACCTACCGTATTCTAAGCAGATTCGCCGCGTGCGAGAATGCCACAAAGTCCGATGATTACGCGCTTTCCTACGACTTAACGACCACTTGGCAGGGCTTGAGAAAGATTTAGGAGCCCCCACCAAACCCCTCTTACTAGCCATATGGTCCATGCTCAGCGGCGATGATTCCATGCCTGGTTGCCGAATCTTCGTGCCGCAATCTGATGTCCGCGGTCGCGTTCCCGATCGGAAAGCTGACCCAAATCCCACTGCAACGACAGCAGTTGACCAACAGATTTCGCGATCGGCTCGACCAACTCCAGTGGATCGATCTGTTTCGAGGTCAACTCAAACACGCCGGGCAACTCGGGTGCATGGCAACTCGCCTTCAGCAACAAACTCCCGTGCTGCAGGACGGCCCGCCGTGATCGCCGTTGGGCACTGCCCAAGACTTTGTAACCACTGACGACCAAGTCCTCATCAGTCCGCCTTTGAAAACACAAAAATGCAGAGTCGTCACCTCCGCTGCGACCAGCTTCGCGATGGGCGCGGGCACTGACACCGATGCCGGCCAAGCACGGTTGCGATCGCAGCGTGGACCTGACGATACAGCTGTTGTCGCGCGGACGTCGCAGCAGCGGCCATCGGCACCGACAGACCATACGTCAACTCGTGGTGGTGCAAGATCGCTCCACCGCCGGTCGCCCTGCGCACACATGCTGCCTGCCCGCTGGCAGGATGGCCCCTGCGTGCATCGTAGTTTTGAAAATAGCCCAACGATAATGTCGGTTCGATCCAGCTGTAGAAGCGTAGGGTGGGTACGGAGGAATCCTCTACCGATTCTAAGATCGCCTGGTCTACGGCCATGTTCCACGATGCCGAGCCAGCGGTCAGAGGTAGTAGTCGTGCTCGCATGCAGACCGCCAGTTCCTTAACCCGCCTCGGCACATTGTTTTTGGTAGGCGTCAAAATCAAGCAGCGACGCGAGGGACGTATCATCATCCAGGCGAATCTTGACAATCCAGCCGAAATCGTACGGGTCGCTATTGATCTCCTCCAAGTTGTCCGGCAACTCGCCGTGAACCTCGATCACTTCGCCGCTGACGGGACTATACAGCGGACTGACCGCCTTGACCGATTCGACTTCACCGAATTCGTCGCCGGCGGCGACGGTCTTACCGACTTCCGGCAAATCCATGTAAACCAGATCGTTCAACTGTTCGATGGCAAATCCGAGATACCAACGGTGGCGATCTTGTCTCCGCCGTTCTCTTCGCTGATATCCACCCACTCGTGCGTCTCCGCGTACCGTAACTTGGTTTTGTCTCGCGACATATTCGACTTCCTCCCGCAATTACGGATTTGGATCGTTTGTAAAACGGCAATTTCGTCTGACGTGCCGCGACCGTCTTGCCACGTATATCGATTTGCAATTGTTTCTCGCCCGCGTGCTGTGAATCAACGTAGGCCATGGCGATGGGACATCCCAAGTGTCGGCGATGGCCCGCCGCTGGTGACCACACCGATTGGCTGACCATCACCAGCAAGTACCGGACAACCTTCGCGAGCCGGCCGCTTTCCCTCGGGAAGCAAGCCGATGCGAATGCGGCTCGGACCTGCGGCGGCAATTTCTCGCAGCGATTGATCGCCAATGAAGGAGCGGCCTTCCAGGTTGCAGGCAAAGGCAAGTCCCGCCGAAATGGGGTCGATCGTTTCGTTCAGCTCGTGTCCGTACAGCGGCATGCCGGCTTCCAGCCGCAGCGTATCGCGGCGCCCAGCCCCGCTGCTGCGAATCCTTGATCGCGTCCGGCCAGTAAGATGTTTTCCCAAATCCGCTCCGCGTCTTCGGCGCGGACGATCAGTTCGAATCCGTCTTCGCCGGTGTAACCGGTCCGGCTGATGATGACCGGCTTGGCAAATTGTTCGCTGACAGCAGCGTGATAGTATTTCAATCGGCTAGGGTCAAACTTGAATAGCCGCTTGCAGATTTCGATCGCCTGGGGCCCTTGAACGGCAATCATCGCCGTCAGTTCGGTGCGATCGGAAACGGTCACGGTGGGGAAGTCGGCCAAGTGCGGCTGAATCCATTTCATGATCTTGTCGCGATTCGACGCGTTGACGACCAGCAGATGAAAGCGGCTTTGCGACGGCGTTTCCAAATGCGACACCAAAACGTCGTCCAGCACGCCGCCTTCGGCATTGCACATCAAGCGCATAGCGTACGCGCCCGATCGGCAGAGTCGGCCACGCGACGCGTCAGCAGATGGTCCAGCAGATGCTCGCTGCCGTCGCCATCAAAACGAATCCGCCCCATGTGGGAAACATCAAACAGCGCGGCCGACGGAACGGCACGCCTGATGTTCGCTGATGATCGAAGCGTACTGAATCGGCATCTCGAAACCGGCAAACGGCACCATCTTCGCACCGGCGCGACGATGCCAGGCATCCAGCGGAGTTGTGGCAAGCTGTGTAGTCATAAGCGTCAGTGTATCCTTCCAGGTCCGCCCGAAGTAGCCGTCCCTCTTCGAGTCCCCCGGCCATCGTCGCCCAGTTCTCCGAACTCGGTTTTGCACAGCAAATCGAGCATTTCGATGACCGACCAACCAATGCTAACGGCGTGTCGATTTAATCAGCCGCACGGCGTTAGCCGCGGTTTTCCCCGCCACAAAACCGGGGCTAACGGCGACGCCCATCGGCTCATCATGACAGTTCGCGAACGACTAAATCGACAAGCCGCTAAGCGGCGGCGGCCCGCGTGTACGTTGATCCATGCGTGACCTGGTGCGAGACTCGCCTTTGAATGTCGCGTCCCGCACGGAACGCGGGGATGGAAACCGTGGGATGCAAAACCGACGTCGGAGAGGACGGCGACGATGATCGTCTTCCGGATCTCACAACACGACAGTTGGACGGCCGACGAGGACGATTCGATAACCGTGGTGACGTGCCAATGTCACACCCGCGACGAGCCACGTCACAAAGCTCAGTATCGAACAGAACGCAAACGTGAACCAGATGCCGAATAGTCCAAGCGTGCTCGGCACTTCCACCGCGACGATTGACGCTACCACAAGGTAAACGGCGCGATGCAGAGCGTTTCTTTCAACGCTCAACTCGGCAACCAAGACGGGGATCGCGATCAGTGCGCAGCAGAGTGCTCCCATCGTCAACAAACTCAATTGCTCGACATCGGGAACCCGCAGAGCCAGCGCCCGCGTTAAAGCGAACAAGCCCGCAGCAACAACGCTCCATACCATCATTTGTGTCAATGACCAACGAGACTTGGCTACATCCTCCCGCTCGATGCGGGCCTTGCCAATCTGCGAATGGGCAACGACCGTTTGCGGCGTTCCGTCGACGGCGACTCCAAGATCCGCCGTCCAATCGACATTTCATAGGCGTCCGCCAAGATTCGCTGGTAGGTGAACGGCACGCCGCGGTCACGCAAAAAGGCGACGATTTCGCTTCGCGACATGCTTTCGCCATCGGCTTGGCGCAATTCCAATAGCCAGGCGTCGATATTCATCCCCGTTCCAATCTCGATATCAACGTCGCTGACACTGCCGGTCAGCCGAATGAATCGGCATCCGAGCAACCGAAACGCAAAAACCATCGACGCACCAAACGGGATCGCGACCGCAGCGGCCGCGTACGCTTGCGGATCAAAAAGATAAACGCCCAGATGCCAGTACATCATCCCAAGCATGCTGAAGAGAACCCCCAACACGACGAGACGGGAAAGCCAATGCGGAAATGCCCAAAAGCTCAAACCGAGAAATAAGATCATCGCACAGATTCCACACTTATCTGCTAAGCGTGTCCCCGTGGGACTATTCGCAAAGAACGCGCCCACGATTCCGATGCAACACAGCATTCCCGCCAAGCGAATCAAGAAATGTGCTTGGCCCAAGACAGCCCAAAGTGCAACCGCCGTCGGCACGCAGACGATAAGCCCGACCGTAGGTGAACCGAAGACAAGGAGAAGAATATCATCCATCCAGATATCGTAACCGCGACGCGATGCGGCGGCGCGGGCCACAGATCACCAAGCCCCTACCGCTTTTTCTTCTTTTTCTTTTTGTCGCGACGGTCTTTCTTGCGTTTGGATTTGTATTTCGATTTGGTTGACTTGGTCTTCTTGCCGCCCAGCCTTTTCGCCTCGGCCGGCCGAGTGATTCTTCACGACTTCCAAGTACAGTTGACGATCTTGCAAGTCGACTTTTTCGACTTTGACCGTCAATTGGTCACCCAGCCGATAGCGGTTGCCCTTCTTGAAACCGCTGATCATCTGACCGCGACGCTCGAAGCGATATTTGTCCTTGCGGCAACGTCGTGATCGGAATGAATCCGTCCACCGGCAATTTGATGCAACGGGCGTGAATCCCGTCAGCAAACACCCGGCTGATCACCGCTTCCATCGTCTGGCCAATGTGCTTCTTCAGAAAATGCAGCAGCTTCAACTCGATCAGTTCGCGCTCGGCACGCTCGGCATTGCGTTCCATGTCGCTGCAGTGATGACCGAGTTGCACCAGCGCCGGCAAACGGATCATCGGGCGTCGGCTTGCCTTCAAGCAGATTTTGCACCAAGCGATGCACGGTCAGATCGGGATAGCGGCGAATCGGGCTGGTGAAGTGACAATAGTGCTCGATGTCGAGCGCGTAATGCTCCTCGCGCTTGCGGACCGTAAACGGCCTTGTTCATGCTCTTGAGCACCGAGAAGTTGACGGCGTCTTCCAGCGGCGTGCCGGCGACTTGATCGAGCACGCTCTGAATTTCAAAGCGGCTTTCGATCGAGCCGACCTTCAGGCCCAGGTCTTTGCAGAACAATCCCAGTTGTCGAAGCTTGCGACGCTCGGGCGGCGGGTGGATGCGGCGTAGAAAATGCAGGCCCAGATCATCCAGCCACGTGGCCACCGCTTCGTTGGCCGCCAACATGAACTCTTCGATGATCTGGTGGCTTTCGGTGTGTTCGACTCGATAAGGCTCCTTTGACTTTGCCCGACTTATCAAATTCCAGTTTGACATCGGGCATGTCCATCGACAGCGCGCCGTGTTTGAAACGTGACTTTCGCATCTGCATCGCCAACTCGTGCATGCGAGCAAGCAAATCGCAAACTTCGTCACCCCATTCGCCGGCGAAGCGAATCGGGATCGGCCAAGAACTGGTCGACTTGCCGATAATTCAATCGCATGTCACTGTGGATCGCTGCGTTGTGAACTTCGGTGTGCGTGACCGTCAAGTCATCGAGCATTTCGATCTCGCAAGTCTTGACCAAGCGCGTATTCGATCGGGCTGCAGACTGGCCAAGTGATTGCTGATGATCTCGGGAATCATCGGAATCACTCGATCGGGCAGATAGACGCTGGTGGCTCGCTTCCTGCGCTTCCTCGTCCAGCTTGCTTCCCAGGGGAACGAATTGGCTGACGTCGGCGATATGCACCCACAGCCGCCAGCGGCCGTCTTCACGCTGCAGCGAAATCGCATCGTCAAAGTCGCGGGCGTCAAACGGATCGATCGTGATCGTCAACATCCCTGTCAGGTCTTTGCGGACCTGCGGGAATGACATCATCGTTGAAGGCGTCGGCCTGCGCGCGTGCATCGTTCAACACTTGCTTCGGGGAATTCGTCGGGCAGAGCGTATTGCCGCATGATCGAAAGCGTGTCGATCGCCGGATTGCTGCTGCTGCCAAGTCGTTCCAGGATCACCGCTTCGCCGCCAGCTCCATCTTCGTCGGGAAATTCGACGATTTCCACAAAGACTTTGTCGTCGTCGCTCAGCGGCAAACCGCGAACGTCGCCCACAGCGACCGGATGCTCGTAGTGGGTGCCATCGAGATAAACAACGGACTGCGCCATCTTCGGTGCGAAAGGTGCCGGTGAATTGACGGCGTGCTCGCTCCAAGATTTTGATGACAACGCCTTCGTTGCCACCTTTGCGTGACGGGACGAATTTTCGCTTCGACGAAGTCGCCTTCCATCGCGCCGCCGGTCGAACCTGGCGGAACGAAAATGTCATCGGGGATCTCCGAGGCACCTTCGCCGCCGCCGTCGCCAGGACGCAAAAACCCAAAACCGCCACCACCCATGGCGCGGCGAAATGTGCCGCGCACTCTGTCACTCGGTCCTCCGACCGATCCTGTACTTAAAACCAAATGATTAGATCCATAGACCAATCGGCCTTCCAAAACCAGCTGCTTGATCACTCGCCGAAGCTCTCGATAATCATCCGGGTCGAGCTTCAATTGCTCGGCGATCTTCTTTGGTTTTGCGGGCCGATAGTCGGCCGAGACGACCAACCGCATCACGCGGTCAGCCAATTCTTCTGAAATATCCATGCCGAAAAGATAACGCAAAAAGCGGTTTTCACAGACCCGGAAGAGTGTTGCCGTGGATGCGAAGGTCGCTTTCCGACGGGGATCCGCTGTGCGTCATTACCATCAACAGTCACACCAGGGGCGTGATTGGTTCGCATACGGACATGGTTTTTCGAGCGAATTCGCAGCTTTCAGAAAAGTTTCAAATTCTGGAAAGATCGTCTCGCCATGTTCGTTGACGTGTGTGGACGGGCTGATAACAGCGACAGATGACACGAAACAGCGTTTCCAGACGGTGCGATCTGGGAGACCTGCGGTCGGCTACGCGGCGAGGTCGGGAGACCTGCGCCGAGCTGTGGGAGACCTGCGGTCGGCTACGCGGCGAGGTCGGGAGACCTGCGCCGAGCTGTAACGAGGTCGGGAGGCCTGCGCCGAGCCAGAGACTCCGGCACGAGTTGTGGAGCAACTCGGCTACAAAAACGAAACCCGCGCCGGTTTCTCGGAACTCTTCCAAGTTCCGCTACGATTGGCCTAGAATTGTCTGCACTTCACATCTTCTCATCCTGGCAACGCAGCGTCTTTCATGGATCGAGTGACGGATCTAGGCGGCTTCAATAAGCTGGTCAATGCCCGCGACGGTTTTTTTGTCGCCAATGAAAACGACATGTACGTCGGCCGGGCACTGATCAAGTACGGCGAGTACTCTCAGTTGGAGATGGACTTGCTACGCCAAATCGTTGCACCCGGTGACGTCGCTGCTGATGTCGGCGCCAATATCGGTGCTCATACCGTTGGCATTGCCAAGCTGGTCGGGCAGGCCGGGCGCGTGCTGGCTTTTGAGCCACAGTCAGTGATTTTTCAAAACCTGTGTGCCAACGTTTCCCTGAACTCCATCACCAACGTCGATACGTTCCATTGCGGACTCGGGGATGTGCCGGACACCATCAAGATCCCGCGTTATCGATACGATCAGCCATTCAACTATGCGGGAATCGGACTCGATGGAAACGTCGATCAAGGTACAGCTGTCGAAGTGAAGACGTTTGATGACGTCTTCAGCTACGCCAGACTGAAATTGATCAAAATCGACGTCGAGGGCATGGAAGAAAACGTGCTGAGAGGCGCTCGGCAAAGCATCGCAAAATTCAAGCCCGTTCTGTATCTGGAGAATGATCGGGCCGACAGATCAGAACGCCTGATCGAGCTGGTGATGGAAATGGGCTACCGGCTTTGGTGGCACCTTCCGCCCTTGTTCAATCCCAACAACTTTTTCGGTGAAACGGAAAACATTTTTCCGAACGTCGCGTCTCTGAACATGCTTTGCCTGCACAAAGACGTGCCGGCCGACCTTCCGCAGTTCACCGAAATACTCGAGCCGATGGTGCATCCGATCCTGGCGAATTCAGAGTAACAGGCGTCTCCTTGGCAACTGGTCAACAAACCTGCCAGGACAAGTCCTGGCCTACATGCTTCGACGACTTTGATCGATGGTGATCCACTTCCACTGGGTCATTTCCTCGATTGCTGCGTCGGTTCCTTCGCGTCCCAAACCGCTATCGCCAACGCCACCGAATGGCACGTGAGGTTCTTGCTGAATCGTCGTGCCATTGATATGCACCATGCCGGTATGCAACTGATCGGCGAAGCGAGAGCAGCGATCAACATCCGCTGTGAAAACGGATGCGACCAATCCGTAGTCCGTTTGGTTGGCATGCAAAAGCGCTTCTTGGGGTGAATCGACGGTGGATACGCAGGTGATTGGTCCGAACGTCTCTTCGTGATGAATCAACATGTCATTGGTCACACCGGTCAAAATGGTTGGCTGGCAACGATTTCCGTCCCAGTCGCCACCAAGCTCGACTGCGCGCCCTTCTCCACCGCATCTTGAAGGTGCGAAGCAATGCGGTGCCGTTGTTTTGCGTTGATAATCGGGCCGATCACGGTTGTTGGATCCCTCAAGTCGCCCATCCCCAGACCGCTCGCGGCGTGACAGAATTCTTTCAGGAACTGATTGGCAATCGGTCGCTCGACAAAGATGCGGCTGGACGACATGCAGATCTGACCTTGAAACATGAAGCTACCGAACGTCGCCGCAGCTACGGCCGCCTGAATGTTTGCATCGCCGAGCGCTATCAATGGATTCTTGCCGCCCATCTCCAAGGTCACCCGTTTGCCATGTTGGCCGCAAAGTGTTCGGATGTGTTTGCCAACGGTTGTCGACCCCGTGAAAGCAACCATCCGCACCTGTGGATGAGTCACCAGATCGTCACCGATGTCGTAGCCGCCGCCAGAAACGACGTTGAAGACGCCGTCGGGAAACCCTGCATCGGTGTAAAGCTTAGCAAGACGCATGGCGATCACGGGAGCGTCTTCGGAGGGCAGCAAGACGACCGTGTTGCCTGTCGCCAACGGCATTGCGCTGTGTTTGATCGCCTTGATCAGCGGAACATTGAAGGGGGTGATGCCGGCGATTACGCCAAGCGGTTTTCGGACACTGATGCTGATTCGACCAGCAACGTTGGTGGGCAGCGTCTTCCCAGAAACCTGCCGAGGAATTCCAGCAGCTGCTCTCAGGGTCTCGATCGCTGTGGCCACTTCGTGCTTTGCTTTCTGAATTGGCGACCCGACTTCGTCGATCAGTATTTCCTCGAACTCAGCCGCGTGGCGTGCCAGATTTTCGGCCGTCGCGATGAGCCAGGTCTCGCGCTGACCGGGCGACGAAACAGCGAAGCCGGCGAACGCCCGATGAGCGGCACGGACTGCTTGATCGACATCTTCCTCGGTTCCCAGCGCGGCTCGGGCGTACAGCGAATCGTCGAGCGGATTCAGCACGTCAAATGAGGCATGCGCATCGAACTCGGTCTCCGCTGCGTTGATCCAATGCCCATAGGTTTTCGGTTTCATTAACAAGTATCCTGCGTGCGAGTGGCGCACTTTGACATCACCTGTGTTATTTTGTGCGATAGTATCGTAACGCGAAACGGAATCACGGCGATGATCGTGGATCGCATCACTGGAAAAATGCTTACGATCAAGAACTGTTGAGTTGGATGATTTTTCGGTCGGGCTACGTCACGGCGGAGCGTGACGGCTACCATGGATAAGACTCGTGGATTCGCATGAACTGCCGAAGAATGGTTTTACGATTCTTGTGGATGTAATGACGCCTACTGACTGCGCGGGGTTGATCGATGAAATCACGCGTGCGTTCGAAGCGAGGCCTGATGATGCAATCGGGGCAGGGAAGGGCAGGGTAGTCGGCGGCCGCAACTTGATCGACGCCTGGTCCGGCTGGCGAGCGATCACAGACAAGGCGGTCATTGGCGAGTTCATCGGCGAGCACCTTGGCGGGGCCGCCGGTTTGGTTCGGATCCTGTACTTCGACAAACCGCCTGGACGCGGCTGGTCGCTGTCGCTGCACCGCGACCGCACGATCGCGGTTTCCCAGCATCAGCAGCCGCCAGATCCATTTTCCAAACCAACCGTCAAAGCAGGTGTGCCGCACGTGGAAGCGACGAAGGATTTGCTGCGAGAGATGCTGACGCTACGGCTGCATTTGGATGCCATGCATGACGACAACGGACCGCTGGTGGTGATTCCGGGTTCGCATGCTGATGCACAACAACGGAAGCTGGCAATCCAAACCATCCACTGCAACGCAGGCGATGTGTTTGTGATGCGACCGCTGCTGTCACACGGCAGCCGGGCCGCCAGCCAACACCACCGATCATCGACGTGTATTGCATTTGGAGATCGCAGCGGAAGAACGTTGCCGGGGCAATTATCGT
The DNA here is from genome assembly GCA_963714715.1 of Pirellulaceae bacterium. Taxonomy (GTDB): domain Bacteria; phylum Planctomycetota; class Planctomycetia; order Pirellulales; family Pirellulaceae; genus JBFJVZ01. Next base: position 65,087 of record CAVQPV010000007.1, read on the forward strand.
TGGCATCGATTCGAGGCGATTTGAAGAGTTAGCATCTCAAGATCCCAGTTTCACTGCGGCTCATACGCCAGGTTGGGTCCCAGCCATCTTCTCGATTTCTTCGATCGGCTTTCCCTTTGCGTTTCGGCGTACGACTCGATCTGATCTTTGGTGACGCGATCAACGGCAAAGTATCTGGCCTCGGGATGACCAAAATACAAGCCGCTAACGCTGGCGGCCGGTGTCATCGCGAAACTCGATGTGAGCTCAACACCAGTGTTGGCTTCGGCATCAAGCAAGTCGAATAACGTCTGCTTTTCGGTGTGATCCGGGACAGGCCGGATAGCCCGCAGCCGGACGAATGCCGCGGTACTTTTCGGCAATCAACTCATCCTTGGATCAACCGTTCCTCCCTGCCAAATCCCCAATCTGCCGCGAGCTCGTTCGTGCATCAACTCGGCAAATGCTTCGGCAAGACGATCGGCAACTGCCTGCACCATGATCGGCGTTATAGTCATCGTGCTTGGCTTTGTAACTGTCCGACCAATTCCTCAGCACCGATGCCTGTGGTGACAACAAAACCGCCGATGTAAGTCTTCACGTCCGCTGTCGATCGGGGCAACGTAATCGGCCAGCGACCGAAAGTCCTGCTGGCCTTTGCGTTCCCACTGTTGACGCAAGACAGTGAAGCCGGGTCAGTTCCTTCGTTCGCGACTCATCGGTATAGAGCACGATGTCGTCATCGTCACTGGCGGCCGGCCAAAAACCGTACAGCCGCGTTGGCCGTCAAGGAGTCCGTCGGCGATGATCTGGTCCAGCAAGTCGATTGGCGTCATCAAACAACTCTTTGGCGTGAGCACCAACCGTTTCGTCAGCAAAGATTTTGGGGTACTTGCCTTTCAACTCCCAAGTCATGAAAAATGGCGACCAGTCGATGTAGGGCCTGATCTCGGCGATCGGAAAATCTTTCAGCACGCGAACGCCGGTAAAACGCAGGTTTATCAATTCGCACTTCTCCCAATCGGTGGCAAACCGTTTCTTCAACGCCTCAGCATACGGAACCAGCGTCTGTTTTCGATCTTCGTAGCTGGCGACCAGTTGTGCTTGGGCTTTGACATTGTTAGCGCAAAAACGCATCTCGCGTTTTCGTCGCTAATCAGCCGTTCGACCACACCGACGCTGCGGCTGGCGTCCAGCACGTGCACCACAGGCCCTTCAGTAGACCGGAGCGATCTTGACGGCCGTGTGCTTGGCGCTGGTCGTGGCGCCACCGATCAAAAGCGGCATCGTCAGGTCTTGCCGCTTCATTTCGCGGGCCACACTGAACCATTTCGTCCAGGCTGGGCGTGATCAATCCGCTCAGGCCGATCATGTCGGCACCATGTTTAACGGCTTCCTCGAGAATCGTTTCGCAGGCGACCATCACGCCCAGATCGATGACTTTGTAATTATTGCACTGCAACACGACGCCGACGATGTTCTTGCCGATGTCATGCACGTCACCTTTGACGGTCGCGATCAAGAACGTCCCCCGATCTGACGCACCTTCCAGTCCTGGTGCCCTCTTTTCCTCTTCCATGAACGGTTCCAGATAGGCAACCGCCTTCTTCATCACGCGGGCACTCTTGACGACTTGCGGCAAGAACATTTTGCCCTCACCGAACAGATCACCGACAACTTGCATGCCGTCCATCAACGGTCCTTCGATGACTTGCAGGCAACGGTCGAAGTGCTGACGAGCTTCCTCGGTGTCTGCGACGATGAACTTATCGATCCCTTTGATCAACGCGTGCTTCATCCGCTCAGCAACCGGTGCTTCTCGCCAGGCAAGATCTTCGCCGGCTTTCTTCTTTGCCGGCACCCTTCACGGTTTCGGCAAGCTCCAACAATCGGTCGGTGGCATCAGGCCGGCGATTGAGCAGGACATCTTCGACACGTCCTGAAGCAGATCCTGGGGGAATCTCTTCGTAGACTTCCAACTGACCGGCATTGACGATGCCCATGTCCAAGCCGGCTTTGACGGCGTGATACAAGAAACGCACTGTGCATCGCCTCGCGGACGCGATCGTTGCCGCGAAAGCTGAAGCTGATATTGCTGACGCCGCCGCTGGTTTTCGCTCCGGGACATTCCTGTTTGATGCGGCGAACGGCGTTGATGAAGTCGACCGCGTAGTTGTTGTGCTCTTCGATGCCGGTCGCGACCGTCAAGATATTCGGGTCAAAGATGATGTCCTCGGGCGGAAAATCGACTTCGCTGACCAGCAAATCGTAGGCACGTTTGCAGATCCGCACTTTGCTGTCCTCGTCGGCGGCCTGGCCTTTTTCGTCAAACGCCATCACGACCGCCGCGGCACCGTATTGCCGAACCAAGTGTGCGCGGCGGAGAAACTCTGCTTCGCCGTCTTTCAGCGAAATCGAGTTCACGATCGCTTTGCCCTGCGTGTTGCGCAGTCCCGCCTCGATGACTTCCCACTTGCTGCTGTCGATCATCACCGGCACCGCCGCGGCAACATCATCGCCGGAGATCAACCGCAAAAACCGCGTCATCGCTTCGGCGCCGTCCAGCAACGCGTCGTCAAAATTGATGTCGATGATCGTGGCGCCGTTTTGGACTTGTTCACGTGCGACTTCGACCGCCTCGTCGTAGTTTTCGTCGCGAATCAGTCGAGCGAACTTACGACTGCCGGTCACGTTGGTGCGTTCGCCGACCATCGTGAAAGGAATTTCCGGCCGCATCACCATCGGCAGTTGACCCGACAGCCGCGTGTAGACCGGACCGGAAGATTCTTGCTTGGGCTGCTTGCCTGCGATGCGCTCGGCCATCGCGCGGATGTGATCAGGCGTCGTACCGCAGCAACCGCCCAGGATGTTGACCCAACCGTTGTCGGCGAACTCGCCTACAATCTCGGCCATCTCCCTGGGACCAAGATCGAACTGGCCCATCTCGTTCGGCAAGCCGGCATTGGGATGACAACTGATCGGCAAATTGGTCGCATGCGAAATCTCTTCCACATGCGGCCGCATCACGTCGGGGCCGAGGGCACAGTTCATGCCGATCGATAAAAGGGGAAAATGCTCGAGTGATGTGACGAACGCCTCTACACTCTGACCGCTAACGAAAGTCCGCCCGCCTTTGTCGAACGTACCGCTGACCATCACGGGAACGCGACGACCGCCGGATGCAAAGTAGTCTTCAATGGCGAACAAACACGACTTGAGGTTCAACGTGTCGATCGCCGTCTCCGGCAACAGGATGTCGACACCAGCTTCGCAGAGTGCTTCGACTTGCGCGCGGTAGCTGTCGACCATCGCTTCAAAGGTGGTGCTGCGGAAGGCCGGATCGTCGACCTTGGTGCTGATCGCCAACTGCATCGTGGTGGGACCGATCGAACCAGCGACAAAGCGAGGCTTGTCGGGAGTACGCTCGGTCCACTCATCGGCGGCTTTGCGAGCGCAAGCAACCGCCGCAAAATTGATCTCCTCGACGAGTTCATTCGGCAGACCAAACTCGACCATCCCGACCGGCGAGGCCCCGAAGGAATTCGTTTCGACAATGTCGCTGCCGGCCTCGTAGTAGGCCCGGTGGATGTCCGTGATTTCGTCCGGATGGGTCAGGCAGAGAATATCGGAAAAATTCTTCAGATCCTTGTGATGATCGGCGAATCGCTCACCGCGGACGGCCGCCTCGTCCAACCCCAGATCGCTGGATCATCGTGCCCATCGCACCATCGAGCAGCAGAATTCGCTCGCGGATCAGGCCCTGGAGAACGGGCGGCTTTGGAATCGACTTGAAGCATAGGGCTGAGTTTCACGGTCAGAGGATTGCTTGAAATGTCACGCTATCTTGCTCACAGATGAGGCAAATCACAAGGCGAACCGCGGAGAAGAGCCGCTTTCAACCTTGCTGAAACGGCTTAGTTTCGCTATCCCGCAAATCCCTCAAGACGCGGAACGTTTCTCACCGATCTAGAGCGATGAGGATGGTTCGGGTTCAGTCCCGTCATCCAATCCAACGTCCATGACTCAATGCATCAGGGATGATCGCATGACTGTCGACCCGAAACGGCAC
>CAVQPV010000008.1:0-131859 GCA_963714715.1 Pirellulaceae bacterium
GCAGCAAGGCCGATTGATTACGTTGGTATCGTCCAAGTCTCGCGTCCGGCCCGCCGCAAAGACCGAATCAGAATCGCAGCGTGGCAAATTGCCACCTCGGTAACAGGTCTCTCCTAACCTTCACTGACGAGCTCGACGTCGACCTTGACGCTTAGCTGCGTTTTTCCGCCTCCCAGCACGACACCCCGCATGGGGCTGACTTCGCTGTAGTCTCGACCGACACAAATGGGAATGTGGTTGGTGTCACAACGACAAGCATTGGTCGGATCAACATCGACCCAACCCAACTCGCTGCCCAGATAGACGCTGACCCAGGCGTGTGATTCGTCGGCACCGACCAAGCGTTCTGCGCCCTCCCGCGGGATCGTTCTCAAATAGCCGCTGACGTATCTGGCCGGCAAGCCAATCGATCGTAAGCAGGCAATCTGCACATGGGAAAAATCCTGGCAGACGCCGGCCTTGATGTCGAACGCCGTGTCCGTCGGTGTATTCACATCTGTCGCGGTGGTGTCGTATTTAAAATCGCGATTCAGACGCTCTGTCAAGTCGAGTGTTGCAGCAAACGCATCACGATCGTCGGTAAACGATAACAGTGCGTAGTCGGCATAGCGTTGATGCCGACTCACACGAGGAGAATCAAAACAAAACTCTTGCACCTCATACCAACGCACATCGGCACCCGACGGAACCCCCTTGACGATCTCACTCCAAGGGACTGAGCGTTTCCCGGCCGGCCACTCATCGTGGTGAACGGTCACTTCGCTTTGAACAGTGACATCCAGCTCTTGATGAACTGCTTCGATAGCAAACGTATAGACACTATTGCCGAAATAGTCCTGATGTTGTTCCATGACATCGGGTTCGGGACGGATGTTCGTTTTGACGTAGTGGCAATCGACTCGCGTCAGCGTGTGTGACATCGAATGCGGCATCATCCGCAATTGGTTTTGGCAGATCGCTACCGGCTCGCTATAGCGGTAATGCGTCTGGTGCTTGATTTTGTACTTTGCGAATCTTGTCACCGCAGTATCACCATCCTAAGAACGTGTTTTAAAAAGGGGTCTGAACCTTTGTGGGCCAGACGCTACTGCAAGCTAAACTCGGTACCGGACACTTTTTTCATTTATCGGGATCGGTTCAAGAGAGGGTCAGACCCCTTTTTGAACCACTGTCTAAGAAACAGAAGAATCCAGTCGACCAGTCAAGGCCTGGGCTCCAGCGGTGTGAATCAAGTAGCGCGCAGAAATCGCATTGGAAAGCTGCGGCAGTTGATCGATCAGAAACTCCGTCAGAGCCTGTAAACCACAGCGTGTACGCTGGTCATCGAGATGTGACAGCTGGAATGGATCCGACATTTGGACTTGATGCAGCAGGCTTTTTGCCACTTTTTCATCTTGCCCAAGCCCGACTTCGGCAACGGCATTCGGCAGATCACCAATCAACTCGTCGATCCGCTTGAGCTGAAACACGATCGAACGTGGATTCGTATCATCGGTCACCAGCAAATCAATCACGGCTGCAGGCTGAAGCTGGAGTAAGTAGCGAACGCGGTAGGTCATCAAACTGTCACGTGTTTGCAACACCGACTCCATCAACACGCGTTCTTCCGCGATCGCGTCGACAAACGTCGCGGCAAGCAATTCCGCCGTTTGCCAGGCTCGTTCGATGCGGCGACCGAGTTCCAGGAAACGCCAGGCGTGCGTTCTTGTCATGCTTTCGCTCGACAAGCCTGCGAAAGACAACATCGCCGGAATCAGTTTATTGACGCGATCGATGGCTGCAGTGATGTCACGACTGGCGTCAACACGGTGATCTTCGCAAATCGTCGTCGATACGCATCAGGATCCGGTAGGCATCCAGCGAGATTCGATCTCGGACCGCCGACGCGTTGTCCATCATGTTCATGACACTTGCCATCAAACCGCGTGCTTGACTGCGATCAAAAACTGATTCGGGCAATACCCTTTCCAGCGTCGGCAAGTGACTCGCCAAACTCTTTGATGGCATAATCGGGTTCGATTTGGCCCACAGACGCGAGAGCCGCAATCAAGCGGGGCACGTCTGGCATATCGTTCAAGTCGTTTTCACCGGACATGCGATTCAACGCGGTTCGCAACAGTCGGGCGATCGATTCAGCACGCTCGAAGTATCGCCCGAACCAAAACAGATTCTCCGCAACACGACTGGGCAATTCATCACCGCCGCGGGTCAATTGAATCACGGCCCCAACTGGCGGCAACAACGTCGTTTCGAGGTCAACAGGAGTGTCACCAATCACCCAGCAATCCAGCCCCAAACGACCGGACGCAGGACTTCGATCCAGCGGATCCGCTTCGGGACTGACGCGTGCGAGGCCTCCCGGCAAGACGTGCACCTGGTCCGTTGTCTGCAGTTGGAATGAGCGGAGCGCCAGGTGCCAGGGGTGGAGCTGCTGATCGTGCCAAACCGGTGTCACGCTACGGCTGGGGCGCGACTGAGCCACGTACTGACGCGGATTCGCGTTGATTGCCGAAACTAACTCTGCTCGCGCCGCCGCTGAGAGTGTCGCCGGCGCTACCGGCGCCGCGCCGGTGATCACAAACGCGGGACGAATCACCAGATCATCCAGATGTTGCAAAACATAGGAGCGTTCTTTTCGGCCGCCGCACCAGTACGTCGCCACCGACGGCAGGCTCATCTCTTCGCTGAACAAGAATCTTGCTGCGGCCGGCAGAAACGGTAATAACGCCGGCATCTGCGCGAGCGTGCTGCCAATGTCGTTGGCCACGGCAACCGCACCGCTTCGAATGGTTTGCAGCAAGCCTGTCACACCCTCGTTTGAATCGGGATCCAACTCCAGAGGGTCGCACTTTTGATCCGATATTTTTCGCCAAATCACGTCCAGCGGCAGCAAGCCACCAAGCGTTTTCAAATTCAGCTGACCGCGACGCACGGCCAGGTCGCGTCCTTGGACGAGTGTGTAGCCCAAGATACCGCGCGAGATAAGCGTCCTCGAAATAGCGGTAACTCTGCGGCCCCGGGGACAAGATGGCGACCCAGGGGATTGTCGCGTTGCCGCGGCGCAATGGAGGCGAGATGCTCCTGCAGCGATACAAAGAATTGCGCCAGTCGGTGAACGTTGGATTGGCGAATCAGCCTGGGCAAGACGCGACTGATGATGACTCGATTTTCCAGCGCGAAACCCAATCCACTTGGTGCTCTCGTGCGATCGCCCACGACCCACCAGGTGCCATCGTGATTGCGTGCCAGATCGGTTGCCGTCAAATGCAACCGATGGGGACTGGTCGTCGGCAATTCGTGGTAGGTACGTTGTGTAGGTTGGATTGGCAGCCAACAGTTCCGCCGGCAGCACACGTTCCTTGATCAACCGCTGGGGGCCCAGCAAGTCAGCCAACACCGCTTCCAAGCACGCGGACGCGTTGCTGTAAACCTATTTCCAGAGATCGCGACTCGGCCGCACCCAAGACCAGCGGGACCATTGATAATTTCCACGGCCGCGCTGGGTGCGTCGCGACGATCCACATGAAAGTTGGCCGCACTCTCATGCACCAATTGATCGGTTTCATCGGCGCACGGACTTGGATTCCCGAAACGCCGAGCGAATCGAAAAAACCAGCGATCGGCTTCCAAGCGTCACGAATCTGACCATCTTGGCATCGATACTCGTCATATCCCTGGCCGCCCGTTTGATACTGGGAAAAGGGGCAATCTGGGTTTGGGACAAAGTCGGATTTGATTCCACAGAGGTCGACCAATGAAAGGTAACGAACGAACGAGTCAATCCATCATAAATCGACGCAAATCCAAGGTCACTGGGTAGGGATTTGGAGCGGTTGCGGGCGGCAAATCGGGCTCATCGATCACTCCCACCCACCATTCCCAAGGTGTCGAATCGGGCCGCACGTCGCGATTCTGCTTCGTTGGCATTGACGGGAAACCGCTCTTCGGCACGGCCATTCGGATGGAATACGTGGTAGGTACAACCACCGATCGAACTGCCTGCTATGCGTGTCGACCAGATTGAATCGCAGCGGCGTATGAATCCCGACGGTGGGGTGAAGGCAACGCGGCGGCTGCCAGGCACGAAAACGAATCCCGGCCACATATTGACCTTGGATATCCGTCGCATGCAGCGGTACCTGAATGCCATTGCACAAGACGCGATACCGCAGCGTTATCGAAACCTGTCAGCATCAGTTCCAGGCGTTCCACGGATGAATCGACGAATCGTGTCGTCGAACTGGCACCGGGTTCTTCGCCCATCACGTACCAGGGCTCGATCGCCGAACGAAGATGAATGCCAACGTCCTGGTAGGTATGTTCGCCAAGCTTGGGAAATCGAAACTCAAAGTGCGGCGCAAACCACTCTGGTTTGATCTCGATACCCGTACTCGCGCAAATCACGCAGACATCGCAAAGTCTTGCCAGACAAAATGCGGCAGCATGAAGCGATCGTACAAGGCCGTATCCCAATGCGTCAAAGCCTGCCGATAGGGCCGCTTCCAGAATGCGGCCACCAACGCCCGGACCAACAATTGTTGAGCCAGACTCATGCGGGCATGCGGCGGCATTTCAAAACCACGCAGTTCGACCAATCCCAGTCGACCGGTGACACTGTCCGGCGAGTAGAGCTTGTCGATGCAGATCTCCGCACGGTGCGTGTTGCCCGTCAGATCGACCAGCAGATCGCGAAACAAACGATCGACCATCCAAGGCGGCGTGTATTGATCGCGGCCGCGGCAATTGCGCCAGGGCGATCTCCATTTCATAGACGGCATCGCGGCGGCTCTCGTCCAACCGCGGTGCCTGGCTGGTCGGGACCGATGAACCGGCTGCTGAACAGGTACGAGAGCGATGGATGGTTGTTCCAAAAAGCAATGAAGCTGCCCAGCAAATCGGGCCGCCGCAAGAAACGGACTGTCGTTCGGCGTCTTGCTGCCCAGCACAATGTGGTTGCCACCGCCGGTGCCGGTGTGACGCCGTCCATATCAAACTTGTCGGTTCCCAGTCGACACTGACGAGCCGCCTCGTACAGATTCTTCGGTCAAATCAACGAGCTGCTCCCAGCTCTCCGACGGCTGGGTGTTGACTTCGATCACCCCCGGATCGGGAGTCACCTTGAATGATTCGACGCGATCATCCGGCGGCGGCAAGTAGCCTTCGATGATCACCGGCAAGACGCAGATCGCTGCACAGCTTGCTTCGATTGCCGAGATCAATTCCAGGTAGTCTTCCAGTCGCTGGGTCGGCGGCATGAACACGTACAATCCGGCCATGACGACATTCAACGCACAGCGCCGTGTGAACGATGTCGTCGCCGGTTGGCAGATCGTCCTCATCTTCTTCATCCAACGTCTGTTCGTTGACCGGCTGTTGCAGGTCGATCACGTTCCCATGTCGGTTCATCGCGCAGCGTATCCTGTTCGATACCCTCGGGGGCGAACTGAGGCAGCGGGCCGCGAGGAATCGTGGGATCGATCGGCGTCGTGTAGAAAGCGTTGGTCGCGAAAGCTGCTGACCGGCAAGGTGTCCAGCGGCAATCGCAAACCAACCGGAGATTCGCCGGGGATCAGAAAGATCTTTTGTCACCGCGAACCGGCCAACGACCACCGATCCAACCGGGACGCGCCTGCCACCAAGCGCGTCGCAGCGGCAAGACATAGGCCGTGGGAGTCGTCAAGCCGGCTCTGGAACGTGCGAACCATCATCGCACGCTCGTTGGGATCTTCCAGCTTGGGGTCGAGTGGATCGGCATCCAACGGCAAGCGGTTCTCACGCCACAGATAATGGAACGTGTCCTCGTAAACCGGAAAGCTCATCTGCGCACTGATGTTCAGCTTTCGGCCCAGATGCTTGATGAACCGCTTGGCATCTTCGGGCGTGTGGCCGTAGTCGGTGCCTTCGTCGGCGAGCCATTGCGGGTCATGCCAGATCGGCGCACCGTCGCGACGCCACAAACAGGTCAGCGCCCAACGCGGCAGCGATTCACCCGGATACCACTTGCCTTGCCCATAATGCAGCAGTCCGCCGGGGGCGAACATCTCGCGCAGCTTCAACAGCAGCAGATTGCTCAGCACGCGTTTTTCGGCGCCCACGGCATCGGTGCTCCACTGCGGGTCATCCATGTTGTCGATGGAAACAAAGGTCGGTTCGCCGCCGATCGTCAGCCGCACGTCCTGCGATTCGAGGCGACGATCGATTTCGCGACCGGTCGCCATGATTTCGTCCCACTGCGCATCGGTGTAAGGCAGCGTCACCCGCGGGTCTTCGTGGACGCGGCGGACCGACATCTCGTGGGCAAACTCAACCTCGCAAGCTTCGTGAGCTACCCGTGATCGGCGCGGCGTCGCTGATAAGTGGGCGTGCAAGCCAGCGGGATGTGGCCTTCGCCGGCAAACAGCCCGCTGGTCGGGATCGAGCCCGACCCAACCCGCACCGGGCAGATAGACTTCGGTCCAGGCGTGCAGATCACAAAAGTCCTCCGTCTGGCCCGGCCGGTCCATCGATCGGTTTCTGGTCAGCGGTCAACTGAATCAGGTAGCCGGAGACAAACCGGGCTGCCATCCCGATCTGGCGAAACGCCTCGACCATCAACCACGCCGAGTCGCGGCACGAACCACTGCCGATCGTCAGCGTTTCTTCGGGCGTTTGCACACCGGGCTCCAGGCGGACCAGGTACTCGATGCGGTCTTTGGTCCGCTGATTGATCTCGACCAGGAAATCGATCAGCAAATCGGATGACTTGGGAAAAGCGTCCACCCACTTTCGCAGTCGCTCCGACGGCTCGGAGCTTGACCAAGTACGGTGCCAGCTGGATTTTCAGCGCATCGTCGTACATCAAACGGCCAACAATTGCAATCTTCTTCGATGAAGAAATCGAACGGATTGATCACCGTCATGTCGGCGATCAGGTCGACGGTGACCTTGCAAGTGATCCGTGGGCTTGGGGAAGACAAAACGTGCCACCGGATTGGCAAACGGGTCTTGTTGCCAGTTGACGAAATGGTCCGTCGGTTCGACTTTCAGACTGTACGCCTCGATCGGTGTCCGCGCATGATAGGCCGGTCGCAAACGGACCAACTGCGGCCCCAGTCGTGATCGAGCGATCGTATCGGTATTCGGTTTTGTGATGGAGTGCGACCCGGATTGTCATGAATGGGACGTGGCGTGAAAGAAGTCTTCGTTCATTGCGTCGCCAATCAAATTCAGATCGGTTTGTAACGCGTCAATAAACTCGTGCATGCCGCCCGGCCAAGACTTCTTCGACACTGGTCGAGGACATAGCCGATGCTGAAGCTGGGCAACGCGGTGGCGGGCGAGACTGGGTGTATCCGAACTCGGATCGTTTCTGAATCTCGTCCAGCGACCAATCGGTTGCGGCAACACAGTACAACACCGACCGCGGAAAATCCTTGTTGAACAAGAAGAATTCAACCACCTTTTCAATCTCAACCAGATGATGCTTGCCGCCGGTACGACTCGAAACCGCTGATCGCCAGCAGCAGCATCGACCACTGCAAATCATCGATCGCGGTGCCCACGTCGTCGACACTGGGCAGCAGATTGAAATACTTGACATCCAGAATCCGTGACGTCTTGTCGGCTCGTTCGATCAATGCGGCCGACATTGGCAAAATGCCATCTCGCGTCGTGCGACATGGTGCAGTCAAGCACGCCGGTCCACTGAATTGCATATCGCCGAACGGCGTCAAAGAACTCGTTTGGTGATTCCAGCGACGGACAGACTCGGCCGCATCTTGCACAAAGTGATAGAACTCGTTGATCTGTTCGAACGCTTCGGAGGACAGCGATTCGCGAACGCCTCTGCGCATTCTCTCTGGCTTGTCGCAGCGACGACAGCATCGAATTGGGATACTCCGGATCGAATGCCAAAAACTGCGTGACCGTTTCGGCATTCGCGCACTTCGTAACGCTCGTCAAACGTATTCCGAGGTCGGCCGTCGCATGAATCAGCGGCTGCCACGGATCGACCATGTTCTCAGGCTGATCGAGAGTCAGATTGTGCGTCACCTCCAGGAATCGCGCCAAATTCTCAGCCCGCTCCACTTGGCGGCTCATCCAGTAAATCGTTTCGGCAACACGTGAAAGCATGACTATGGATTCGGCAACAGCTTGACCCGGTTCCGCGACGACCCACGTGTCTTTGCTGCCACCGCCCTGTGATGAATTGACCACCAGCGATCCCTTGCGAAGTGCGACACGGGTCAGACCACCGGGTAGCACCCAAACATCGTCTGTGCCGCAAAGAATGTAAGGACGAAGATCGACATGCCGTGCCTTCCAAGCGATTCGCCGACCATCGTGGGCACGCGAGAAAGCGAAAGCGTCGGCTGGGCAACGTAATTCCGCGGATTCTCCTTGATCCTTCTTGGCGAAGATCGCCCGTTCGGCTTTGGTCGCGTGCGGACCGATCAGAATTCCGTAGCCGCCCGATTCGTTGGCCGCTTTGACCACCAATTCTTCCATGTGCTCCAGCACGTATTTGCGATCATCGTCGCGATAACAAACGTAAGTCGGCACATTGGCGAGAATCTGCTCTTCGTCCAAGTAGTAGCGAATCATCTCGGGCACGAATGCGTAAATCACCTTGTCATCCGCGACCCCAGTTCCCGGCGCGTTGGCCAAGGCAACGTTGCCCGGCGCGATAGGCACGCATCAAACCGGCAACGCCCAGCACCGAATCCTTGCGAAAAACCTCGGGATCCAAAAACGTGTCATCAATTCGTCGATAGATGACATCGACCCGCTGGGCACCATCGGTCGTCCGCATGAAGACACAATCGTCATCGACAAACAAGTCGCGTCCTTCGACCAACTCGACGCCCATCTGTTGGGCCAGGAAGGAATGCTCGTAGTAGGCACTGTTGTAGACACCGGGAGTCAAAACGGCGACGGTCGGATCGTCCGCTTGCGGAGGTGCCATCTCGCGAAGCATCTGATACAGCCGCGCCGGATAATCATTGACCGGTCGAACCTGCGAGGCCTTGAAGACCTGAGGAAAGTTCTTCTTCATCACGAATCGGTTTTGCAGCACGTACGACACGCCCGATGGGCACCGCAGAGTTGTCTTCCAGCACGAACACGGCGCCGGAGTCATCGCGAATCAAATCGGTTCCCGTGATGTGACACCACACGTCGTGAAACGGCTTGAGACCCTTGCACTGCGGCAAGAACGTCGGTGCCGTGTCGATCAACTCTCGCGGAATGATGCCGTCGCCGACGATCTGCTGGTCCGAATAGATGTCGGAAAGAAAAGCATTCAGAGCCTTGATCCGCTGCTTCAGCCCGGCTTCGATGTGCTTCCAGAGCACGCGTCGAAACAATCCGCGGCACGATATCGAACGGCATGATCTTTTCCGTGCCCGCTTCGTCGCTGTACACGGTAAAGGTGATGCCCATCTGATACAGCGAACGTTCGATCGCTTGCTGTCGACGAACCAGTTCCTCGCGGCGGAAGTCTGATTGATCAGTTCCACCAATTGCTCTGCATCCGGACGAGGCAAGCCGGACTGCGTCGACAAGTTCGTCGAAAGAAGCCTTCGGTTTGGTATCCGGAAAGCAGCGGGCTGCTGGACTGCGATTGAGATTGAATCGCCATCGTGATGGGCTGCGGACGAGGTGAGCACGATTGGTTAACAGCGCAATCAGCCCAGATGAGCCAGATCACGCACTCATACCTTAACGTCAATCGAGTTTTAGGTTGGGACCAGTTTCCCAACGAATTCCGAGCGAGGGAGAATGCTCCCATCCCACGAAGAAAACAATTGAACTGAGGTAGTTGTCCGCCTTTGAACAGTGCAAGAGTCTAGACCATCTTCGCCAAGATCAAATAGCCAATTGCGACTCTTGACCATTTACCGCACGTCAAGCTCCTGATGGCAATTCAAATCTCGCCCCCAACGCTGGCGAAGCCGCATTTCACCGGAATACTTGACGCAGCGGCAGATTGAGCGATCCCAATTGCAAGACATTCTCACTGGAATTTCCTGAAGCTTCGTCGCTGGCCAGCATTTGGCACGATGAATACATGGCGTTGAATCGCTTCTTTACTCCTGATGACGGACTTCCAATCCGATGGTGCAAGAGCTCGCGCAAGAATACGTCCGCAATGCCGGTGGAATCTGAGTTTCACTGGCTGAAGATGGCGATGTATGTCGCAGAGAATACCACTGACGAAGAAATAGTGGTTGACATTTCTGCCGTAGAGAAGATCCAAAGTGCTGAGCTCAACCAGCTGATTCGGCTGCATCTGGATGTCAAGCAAGATGGCCGCTCGATGGTCCTGGAACGAGCAGCAACATGCAGATTTGGGAGATTTTTACGCTCACTCGCCTGAACCGGTTGATCGAGATTCGCGATCCGCTAAGAGAGGATGATGGGTGAAATTTGCGGATCGCGATGCTGCTTAAGTCGCCATCACACTTGCTCAGTTTCCGTGCAATCTTGGGCCTGATCGCGGCGGAATCGGAGCACGGAAAAAAAATTTTCTGGAGGTTCGGGAGCAAGTCTCAGGTGGCGTAAGCTTCCAGCTTGCGAATTTGGGAATCGCAAGCTGGAAGCTTACGCCACCTGTTAAATCCGAACGCCAAAACCGAAAACAAAAAGAGCCGATGCCCTTCATGGGCATCGGCTCTTGTTTGATGCTGCCGCGAATTCGGCGACTTTAGGCGACGGGCTTTTTCATGTCTCCTAGTTCCGTCTTGATGTCGCTGCCGTCGGGCGTCGCGTCATTGTCGATCTCGAACCACTCTTCCTCGTACTTCAGGAAGCCGGGCTCGCCTTTCTGCGACTTCTTGAGGGCCAGGTTGGCACCCAAGGCAATCACGGCGTCGCCCATCGCGACTTCGGGATGGCACCGCGGCCGGTTTTCCCCGTCGGGATTGCGAATGCAGTAGGCCCAGTGCTCGATTTCTTCGCGGTATCCACGGCTGACCGGACCCGCGTCGGCCTTCTTGGCATCTTGACGGCCGCGTAGTCGCCGCTGGCACTGGTGTCGAGCGCGTATCCGGCGTCCGCTTTCTTGACACCGACTTTGCTGGCTCGTATCGCTGTTACGGTACAAGCATCACGTCGGTTTCTTTCTCCAGAGATCAGCGTTCCCTTGCTGCCCATGACGACTTCGCCCCAGCCGCCGAAGCCGTTGCCGTTGATGGACGAGTAAGTGACCACGACTTTCTTGTTCGGGGTCGTTGCTCGTAACCTGGCACTCCACCGTAGGGATAATTGTCGACGCGATCGTAGTAACCGACGTCAAAGGTTTCGGAGTACTCAGGCCCGGGGAACTCGAACATGCAATAGACATGGTCACCGGCTTCGCGATCGAGCGGCATGATGTGACGACCACCGACGGCGTGTACCGACAACGGATGCACTTTCTTGCCGTCGTCTCGAAGCGAACTGAGGAAGATACTGACCGCGTCCAATTGGTGACTGCCAAGTTCGGCCATCAGACCAGCACCGGTTCGCTCGAACAATCGCCAGCGATGCAGTTCCTCTATCGCCGTGAACATTTTGTCATCGACGGCGAAAACCTTGTAGCCGAAATTCTTTGGATCAACGTTCTTGTCCGCATCCCAGGCGGTCCACTGGGCGATCTCGGCTTGCCATTGGGCTCGCGATCTCATCGGGATCGGTCGCTGCATTCAGTTTCTTTTGGCGGTATTCCAAATCCTTCTGGATGCTTGTCGAAGATTTTGCCGTCCGCCATCTCTTCACCGCCGGGGATCGGCATCTACCAGCTATCCGCGCCCGGCAAATTACCGCGGTGCCACTGAGCACGAATGTGATGCAGTTGGCCAAGTAGTCCCCACTTGATCAAGTTCACCGCGTTGTCGTATTTGACGTTGTAGTGACGTTGATGACCGGTTGCCAAGTGAATGGGATTCCCAGCGGGTCCTTGGATTGCTGCGATAATCTGCGCCATCGCCTTGCACTGGGCAACGTTGTGGGCCATCAGCTTTTCGGTCAGCACATGAAGCCCTCGATCCATCGCCATGCGCGGCGACGGAGGCATGCAACCACAAGCGGCAAGGCAATGATCACCGCTTCGATGTCCGGATCGTCCAAGCAAGCCATGATGCCGCCATTCTGGCGTTGTAGACCTTGACGTTGCGACGGGCTTCCGCTTCGTCCTTGTAGCCGGCAACCTTGATCAAACCGGGCCGCCGCACCAGCGCGCGACGGGCTGCTACAGTCACCGTGGAAGGCGCGATGCTCGACTGAACGGTCGAATGTCGCAGATCGCTTTGACGTCGACGTACTCGGGGTTGCAACCACCGATCAACACGTTGCCTTCGTCGCCCGTGCCGATCACGGCAACCCGGACCGGGATCGTTGACCTTGCCATAGCCGAAGTAAGCGGCGCCCAAACCGGCACCGCTGACAGCCCCGCCGGCAATCAGACCGCGCAGAAAGTCGCGACGATTGACGTCGTAGTAGCTTCCGACGGCGGCGTAATAGTTCTCTTCGCCGACCTCGCGTTGGTCGTGGAAAGTTTGTCAACCATGATTCGATCCTCTCTGTCTGAGTCGCGTCACGTCCGCCGAATTTGGCTCAACGTCTCGTCGCTGGTGCTTTCAACCCCTTCAGTTTACGGTGCGGGCGATGTTTGTGCACCGCTTTTTTCGGCCAGTTTCACTCTTCATCGTCCTGAATTCCCCATACTCTTTCGGACGATCAAGTGCAGGAAATAGTCCAGCCCGGCGAATCGCCCGGCCGCGGTGCCGGCCAGCACCAGGCACGCCATGCACTCAATCAACTGGTAGTAGCTGGAGGCAGGACCCGTGACCGGCGGGAATTGGCTCAAGAAAATCGAACCGAGAAAAACGGCGGTCGCTAACGCGGCGATCGGAGTCAACAGCCCGAGCAGCAAGCAGAGTCCGACCGCGACGTCAAAATAGGGCACGATCGCGTTGATCATGTTGGTATCCATCAGCGAAATCCGCGGCTGGCCAAGATGCAGCGGCGGGATGGGCCTGCTTCTGTTCGGGGGTGGCCAATGCGTTCTGAGCGACCTCGTAGTTCTCCCAGACCTGAGCAATTTGAGCGAGCGTGGGCTGGATTTTTGCCTGCAGCTCGCGGCGAATCGTGTCTCGTTGCTCGCGCAGTCCAGCCACCCCGTCTCTGGCCGGGTCCCGCTCCAAATCCTCCATCCGCTGCTGGCCCAGATCGTATTCGATCAAGTCCTGGGCAGTTTTCCTCGAGGACTCGCTGGTGGTTGCCGACCGCGCTCACGAAGTTCGCTTGGCTTGTGCCCTTTGAGCTTCGCTGAACCCGTAATGCCTGCTGACACGATCGCGATAAAGCGCAAACCAAATCGTCACCTCTTTCATGTCACGGCGCATCTTTCCGTCGCCGTCCCAAACCAGCTGGCGATATTGTTCGGCTAGCGGACTACGCGCATTGGCAAAAAACGGCGTTGCATCCCAATCACCCTTCTGGACCTTTTCGATGCCCTCGCGTAAAAGTGCCAACCGATCGTCAGTCTCAACAGCACCAACATCGTGATACCGATCAAACCCAACAGACGCGGTGATAAACTCCAACCGACCGCCAAACGGAGGGGAAAAGTCAGGATCTTTAGCACGTGACGGTGGCTCCAAGGTTAGACTGTCAGAGAATCGCGTGGTTGAGCGCGGCGAAATGCGCCAAGCGAGCCATCAATTTTCATGGTGGTGGGGAAAGCGGAACATTATGGCAGCCCAGCGCCCAGCCGCCAAGCAGAAAGGCTGGAAATCCGCCCGACCCCAACCGCGCTCGATTTTCCGGTTGATTGATCAGTGCGGCGTTTAACCGCTACGCTTTGGGTAGCTGTCTGCCGACGGCCACACCGCCAGCATTTCCAGGATGTCACCGGAAGGATACCAGATTCATGTCCGACGTCATGACCGAGCCGACCAACCAGGATCAACCGTTCACTCATCTGCACTGCCACAGCCACTACAGCTTGCTGGATGGCGCCGGCGATATCGGTCGGCTGATCGATCGCTGTGTTGAACACGGCATGAACTCGCTGGCGCTGACTGACCACGGCAACCTGCACGGTGCACTCGAGTTCTATCGCAAAGCAAAGTCGGCCAACATCAACCCGATCATCGGCTACGAAGCCTACATCGCGCCGGGCAGCCGATTCGACAAAGGCAACGCCGGTAACAGCAAGGAAGCGAGTTACCATCTGACGTTGCTGGCCCAGAACCACACCGGGTTCAAAAACCTGATCAAGCTGGCCAGCACCGCCTCGCTGGAAGGCTTCTACTTCAAGCCGCGAATCGACAAGGAGATCCTGGCCGCGCACAGCGAAGGGATCATCTGCCTGTCCGGTTGCGTGAGCAGTGAATTCAGTCGAGCGATTTTGAAAGGGCATCGACACCGAAGAACACGAGAAGGAAGCTCGTGAAATCGCGGGTTGGTTCCACAACGTGTTCGACGACCGCTACTTCATCGAGATCATGAACAACGATCTGGATATTCAAAAACATCAGCTCCAAGGCGCCGTCGACATCGCCAAGCGGATGGGCCTGCCGCTGGTGGCCACCAGCGACACGCATTACGTCGATCCCGATGACGCGGAAGCACAAGACATCATGTTGTGCATCAACACCGGTCGTTTTCGCACCGACACCTCGCGGATGAAGATGGAGAACGACCAGTTCTTCTTGCGATCTCCGCAGCAGATGTACGAGAAGTTTCCGGGACTGGAAGACGCGGTTGCTCGCAGCCAGGAAATCGCCAACACCGTCGACATCGATCTGCAACTGGGCAAGTACTACTTCCCCAACTTTGAGTGCCCCGAACGAACAGAAGCCGATCGACTATTTGCGAGAGCTTTGTATCGCAGGCTTGCTGGAGCGTTACGAAGGTGACGATCGAGCGGATTGTCGACGGCAAGCTGAGCGAGGAAGTGATGGCGCGGTTGGATCGTGAATTGGGCGTCATCGAAAAACTGAATTACCCGACGTACTTTTTGATCGTTTGGGACTTCGTCACGCACGCTCGCAAGAAAGGCATCTCGGCGACCGCGCGTGGCAGCGGCGTGGGTGCCTTGGTCTGCTACGCACTTTACCTGTCGCACGTTTGTCCGCTGCGATACGACTTGCTGTTCGAGCGATTCTTGGACGAAAGCCGCACTGAACCGCCTGATATCGATATCGACTTCGAGAAAGAACGCCGTGGCGAAGTCATCGACTACGTCAAAGAACGCTACGGTCACGAAAACGTCTGCCAAATCGGAACGTTCGGAACGCTGGCCGCACGGGCCGCTATCAAAGACACCGGTCGAGCACTCGGCATCCCGTTGGCTCGCGTGAATCAGATCACCGAAATGGTGCCGGACGAACTGAAGATCACGATCAAAAAGGCGCTCGCAGAAGAGCGCCGATTTGAAACGCGAATATGACGGCGATCCAGAGATCCGCGAACTGCTGAATCTGGCGATGAAGATCGAAGGACTCGCCCGCAACGTGGGCACGCACGCTGCCGCCGTCGTGATCGCTGACAAACCGTTGACCGAATACGTTCCCTTAGGACGTGTCCCCGGCAAGCAAGACGTGATCACGCAGTGGTCGATGGGCGACGTGGAAGCATCCGGTCTGTTGAAGATGGACTTTCTGGGTTTGCGAAACCTGACGATGCTCAGCCGCTCGGTTCAGCTGATCGAGCAAACGACCGGCAAAGCGATTGATCCGCTGAAGTTTCCGCTCGATGACAAAGAAACGTACGCGCTGCTGCAGCGTGGCGAAACCAAAGGTGTCTTCCAACTCGAGTCGGGCGGGATTCGCGATCTGCTGCTGCGGATGAAGCCGGACCATTTCACCGACATCATCGCAACCGCTGCCTTGTATCGCCCGGGCCCACTCGAAGGCGGCATGGTCGACGACTACGTCAACATCAAACACGGTCGCCAGCAACCCGAATACAAACACCCGGTCTTGAAAGACATCTTGGCAGAAACCAACTCGGTGATGGTTTACCAAGAACAGGTGATGCGGATCCTGAATCGACTCGGCGGCGTGCCGCTTGCCAAAGCGTACACGTGCATCAAAGCGATCAGCAAAAAGAAAGAATCGCTGATCAACGAGAACCACGAAATCTTTATCAAAGGTGCCGTGGAAAATGGCTTGAGCGCAAAAAGATGCCGACGACATTTGGAATCTGATCGTCAAGTTTGCCGGCTACGGTTTCAACAAATCACATTCGACGGCCTACGCGTTAGTCGCCTATCAGACTGCCTATCTGAAAGCCCACTATCCGGTCGAGTTCATGGCGGCGCTGCTGTCCAGTGATATCTCCGGGCGCAACTTCAAACGCAAAGATGCGCTGGTCGAACATATGGAAGACTGCGACCGGATGGGGATCGAGGTTGTCCCGCCGGATGTGAATACCAGCGAAGCCGATTTCTCCGTTGCCGACGGCAAAATTTTCTTCGCACTTTCGGCCATCAAAGCCTGTGGCGGTTCCACCGCAATCTCGATCGAAGAGGAACGCAAAAAACAAGGGCCGTTCAAAGACATCTTTGATTTCTGCGAACGAGTCGACCCCAGTGCCTGCAACAAATCGGCGATCGAAACGTTGATCAAAGCGGGTGCGATGGATAGCTTCGGTGCCAAACGCAGCCAACTGACCGCCGTGATCGAACGGGCCCTGCAAGCCGGTGCGTCCGTGCAAGCGGACAAAAAGAGCGGTCAAGGAAGTTTGTTTGATGCCTTCGGCGACAGCAGAGGAAACGACAACGGCAGCCAAGGCTCTGCTGCCTTGCCCGACATGGACGAGTGGCCCGAACGCGAAAAACTGATCGCCGAAAAGGAAGTCTTGGGCTATCTACCTGGACAGTCATCCGCTGGCAGAATTTGAAGCCAAACTCGCCTCGTTTCGCACGCACACGACCGACCAGCTGGCGGATGTCAGAGATCGTGGCGAGAGTCATTCTGGGTGGCATGATCAGCTCGATCAAATTCGCCCACACCAAGAACGGCAAACCGGGATCGCCCACCAAGTACGCCAACTTTGACCTGGAAGACATGCAAGGCTCGATCCGTTGCATCTTGTGGCCGAAGGCCGATTTGTGGACATGGCGACAAAGGTGCAGCCCGATGCGGTCGTGATCGCCAAGGGCAAGTGTGATCGGCGGGGCGGTGGCGATGAAGCGAACTTGATCATCGACGAATTGATTCCCATCGACGACTTAGACACTCGCTACACGCACGGTATCCGCATTCGCTTGGATGAACACGAGCACGATGCCGCGACGATGAACCGCTTGCGAGAAATCTTGCGCGGTTACCCCGGATCGAAAGAACTGCTGTTCAGCATGTCGCTCAACGAAGGCGAGCAAGTGCACCTAAAAAGCGCCCGCTTCCGCGTTGAAGTGAACAACGAACTCAGAAACCGAGTCGACGACCTGTTGGGCAAGGGCCACTACAAACTGCTGATGAGCCGGCCGGCAAGATAAGTTGCCATCACGCTCCGCGCGACGGCGACCTAAAACAGCACGCAAATCGGTGTCGGCACCAGGGCCGTGTGGCGGGTGTAGGTGAGTTCGCCGGTCTCCTGATCGATCTCGAAAACAGCGATCGTGTTGCTGTCGCGGCCGGCGGCCAGCAGCCATTTGCCGGTCGGATCGAGATTGAAATTCCTCGGCCAACTGCCTCGAATCGGTTCGACTTCGATCAGCGATAACTTGCCAGAAGACTCGTCGACGCGAAACGCAGTGATCGTGTCATTCCCTCGGTTGGCGCTGTACACAAACTTTCCCGACGGATGAACGCGGATCTCCGAGGCGCTATTGAAGGTCTCTTTCGCTTTGACTTCTTCGGACAACGTCGGAATCGTTTGAATCGCCGTCATCGTGCCGGCCGATTTGTCGTACTTGAACGTCGTCACCGAGAGCGCCAATTCATTCAGCACGTAGACGTATTCGCCGTTGGGAGAAAACTTCATGTGACGTGGCCCCCCGCCGGGCGGACAGATGCCGATACCCGTGCGGGCTGAGTTCAGCGCCATCAACATCCAGTTTCCAGATCACGACTTTGTCCATCCCGAGATCGGGCACAAAGACAAAACGATTGTCCGGCGATGTGCCGGTCCAGTGTGCGTGCGATTTGTCTTGACGACCATCGACGACGCCGGAACCTTCGCCGTGTTTCAAGCAAGTTGCTGCGTTCCACAATCGAACCGTCGTCTGGCAAGGCGAAAGATCGCGGTCGATCCGCCGCCGTACTGTGCCGTGACGAGAATCTTGCCTGTGCGGTCCATCGTCACGTGCGCTGCGCCTCCGTCACCGATCTCTTGAGAGTTCAGCAACGGCAGCGTCGACTTACCGCCACTCCTTTCGATCTTGAATGCCAACACCGCCGGCTTACCCGCATGGCTGGCAATTGCGTACAACACGTTGCCGTCTGGATGCAGCGCCAGGAAACCGGGACTGCTGATCTCCGTTGCCAGTTCGGGCGTCGACAGTTTGCCTTTGCTCGGTGTCAAAGGTGGCGTGGTAGATGCCTTTGCTGAGTCCGTTTCGGGGCGTCGTGGTGCCAAACCAAACGTCCACTTGCTCCGCCGCGGCCGTCGCAGCGACGAGCGTTGATAGCAGTAACAGACAAACAGTAATCTTAAAATAGACCATCGGTTGAAACTCAAAAGTAGGCCGAAACCTGTCCCGGCACTTGGTTAGAACGCAACTCACGATCGTCGCCAGGACAGGCCCTGGCCGACGATCCGTTTACAGATACTCGCGTTTCTTGACCAAACCTGGCATCGGCACGCTGTACTTGCCATCTTCGTTGGCCTTCAGAGGCGACTCGGACTCCATCGTCAGGTTTTCAACACCCGGCGCGAATTCATGATCATGCTTCATGAACTTCTCCAGCGTGATCTCTTGACCGGTGTGAGCCGCCATGCGTCCCATGGACGTGACAGCACTCGCCATCACGCCGCGTTCAACTTCGTTGTAAGGTTCATCACTACGAATCGCTGCGATCAAGTGATCCCATTCCAATTGATAAGGATCTTGTTCCGGCTGCGGGAACGCCCACAACTCTTTTTCTTTGTCCATGTTTTGCCCAGCAAAGATGCGGCACTTGGCGGGCTTATGTGACGACGTACTGATGATGCCAAGTCCCTTGCTGCCGTGCGCATAACTGGCAAATTCCTGTTTGCATCCAGGGATCGTGCGTCCATCCACAAACAGCTTGGCACCGTCGGCGAACGTGTATTCGATCGCGTAAGTATCGAAGTTCTGGTCGACGCTATCGCCGCGATAGTGCCGGCCGCCCAGTGCATGCGCCTTGACCGGCCAATCGTTCTTCATCCAACACGATTCGTCGATGTTGTGAATCAGAAAATCGCTGACCGCGCCGCCACTGAGCCACAAGAAGCCGTGAAAATGCTTGATCTGGTACATCAGATCACTCATATCTTCGGTCTTGGGCGGTGCCGCCGCGGATCCCGTCGGGCCCATAATCCGATAGGCTCGCAACATGTTGACGTCACCAATTTCACCGTTCTGAATCCGGTCGAACAACTCCGCTCGGGCTTCGCAGTGACGACACATCAGACCGACGGCAACTTTCAGGTTTTTGTCGATCGCCTGTTTGTTTAGTTCCAGCATTCGTACGGATGAAGGCGCAGTCGGCCGTCACCGGCTTTTCCATGAACACATTCAGTTCTTTTTCGATCGCGTAGGTAAAGTGCACCCAGCGAAACGCACATGGAGTGGTGAAAATCGCGATGTCGCCGGGACGCAGGCAATCCATCGCTTTCGCGTAGGCGTCAAATCCGATGAAACGTCGATCTTCGGGCACGTCGACTTTGTCACCGACCTTCTTGCTCCCCGCAAGCGAGGCATAAGAACTTTTCAGCTTATTTTCAAACACATCGGCCATCGCTACCAGCTCAATTGGCCCGTTGTCGACCGTCAGCGCGTTCATTGCCGCACCGGTGCCGCGACCACCACAACCGATCAAGGCCACGCGAATCTTGTTGTCTTCGGCAGCATGAACATGATGCGGCGCGGTCGCGACCGAAACCAACGTGGTCGCAGCAGCAACACGACCGGTGTCTTTCAAAAATTGACGGCGCGTAGGATTCTTACTCGTTGACTCGCTCATGACGGCATTGCTCCAGAGAGGAAAGGTGGGATTCGCTCACGTGTGCCACTGGCTCGACCAATCGTCCCTGACGAACCGGCACTGCCACACGAGATGAAAAATGGTGAGAGTTATTCTTGATCGATTTGTAGGGGCTCGGTCTTATCCCATTTGCTGGCTTTCTCTTGGGCCGAAGGCTCGACCAACGGCCGCACGACTCGAAAGCCAACGCTTTGGGCATCCGTATGGTACCAGATGCTG
The DNA here is from genome assembly GCA_963714715.1 of Pirellulaceae bacterium. Taxonomy (GTDB): domain Bacteria; phylum Planctomycetota; class Planctomycetia; order Pirellulales; family Pirellulaceae; genus JBFJVZ01. The sequence goes on from CAVQPV010000008.1 coordinate 20,361, forward strand.
CGCGGCACTTGCGGGTCTTGTTTCTTCCATTCTTCGTCCGATCGATCGCGAACGGCACTGCGAAGCATTTCGGGATCGTCATCCCAGCCGCCACCGCGAACGACTCGTGGATACAAAGTTTTTGGCACCGCCAGGGGGTTGGTCCACTCGGTTTTCTGCTCGTAGTAGTCTTCAACATATTGGTCCAATACCCATTCGGCGACATTGCCGTGCATGTCATACAGCCCCCAGGGGTTCGGCTTCTTTTGGCCGACCTCTTGGTACTGATCTTCGCTGTTATCAAAAAACCACGCGTAGTCTTCTAACTCGTCCACGTTATCGCCGAAGGAATACGCCGTGGTCGTCCCAGCACGGCATGCATACTCCCACTCCGCCTCGGTGGGCAATCGGTAGTAACGGCCCGTCTTGGCACTCAGCCATTGACAGAAAGTACGCGCGGCATGCTGAGTCATGCAGATTGCCGGATAGTCTCCTTTGCCCATTCCGAAACTCATGTCGGTATAGGGCTCGGTCGGCTTGGAAACGCCGTCAACGGCTAAGTCACGAGGCGACTGTTTGAGACTCATCATCTTGCGGCGAAGTTGATCCATGCCTTCGCCCCACGTGTCGTATTGGTCCCACGTGATTTCATACTTGCCCATCCACAATGGCGAGATCTCGACTTCGTGTTGGGGACCTTCGTCATCGTTGCGATCGGCTTCCGATTCCGGGCTGCCCATCAGAAATTTGCCGCCGGGAATGGGCACCAGTTCGAGTTTTAAGTCGGTATGCTCGATCGGTTCCGCGTACGGTTTCATTTCAGATTCGGCCTTCGCGACCGCGTCTGGAACTTCGATCGCCGGAATCTTGTCCTGAGCACTGGCGGAGAACGCGAAACAAATCGCGATCACGATCTGCAAAGCAGGCAATTTTTTGGTCATCGAAAACATCAGCGGAGGTGTGACGGAGATAATCGTGTAATAACTTACTCGGGCTGCGCCTTCGAATCAGCAGACTAGCGGGGGGCCAGGCAATATTGCGCCCATCCAGCGTCGATCGGTCGCAGGCCCGCTGTAAAACGGGTCTCCCGAATCTATCGACATGAGATACCTCAGGAGCCCTGCCTGACGATCAACCCGTCATGAGCGGTGAAAGTGAACGTGTTTCCATCGGCCGCCAATTTTTTGCCACACGCGAGTTTCCGGAGTGGCACTGGTGGTGCTTTTGCCGTCCGATCCAACACGCTGGGTCAGTCGGATGTAAGCGATCACCGCGGCATCCCCCATGACGCGGACGTGGGGACTGCTGAGTGTTGTTGTGACTCCGGTGTAAGGTGAGCCATCAGCCATCTCAAAGTAATGCTTGTGAAATCCCATCCCTTGCACCAAGTGCTGGTGTGCCTCAGGTTCGTACGCGGTCAAATCGTCGGCACAGAGTTCCACGTAGGTGTCCCAATCAACATTGACAATGGAATCGATCAAACGGCGAGTGAGTGCAAGGATTTCGTTTTCGATGCTCATGACAACTTCCGTTCTACGATGACGAATGCACATAACCTTGCGGCGACATTCGCTCGAATTTCCCGAGCGTGCGTTTCCACAATCCAGTGCGGCCGACGATGTTGCCGATTTGTGTTAGCTGCACGCCGAGATCTGCGTTCAGCACTCGTCGGCATCACTTTGGCTCATCGTCAGGATCAATTCAAAATCTTCGCCGTCCGACCAGGCATGTTGAAACGGCGTCCATCCCGTTTCTTCAGCCAAGATAATCGCATCGTCGTGAATCGGAATCGTTTCGATCGACAACGCGGCGCCCACGCGACTGGATGCACACAACCGGTCAAGATCCAAAGACAATCCGTCGCTGATATCAATGGCAGCGTGCACATCAGCCAACTGCCGCAATCGAGCTGCCAACTCCACACGTGGCTCGGGGTGTAAATGTCGACCACGCATGCTGCCACCGACGTAGCCGGTGACAATGATCGCATCGTTTTCTTGTGCGCCGGATCGCAGCCATGCGCCGCCGGTCGGGCACTTCACCCAACATGGTGATCGTGATCGACAGCGGGCCTTGGTACGTCGAGATGTCTCCGCCCGCGATGGCCACGTTGAATTCGGTTGCAGCGTGAAAGATCCCTTCGTAAACATCGCCGGCGATTCGTGTGGCATTTCCTTTCGGTAGTGAGAGCGTCACCAGCGCGGCGGTGGGCGTTGCGCCCATCGCAGCGATATCACTCAAGTTGATCGCCATCGACTTGTAGCCAACGTCACCCAAATCATGCTCAGCCAAAAAGTCGGTGCCCTCGATGATTTGATCCATCGTCGCGATTTGCTGGCCTCCCACCGGATCGAGAACGGCCGCATCGTCACCGATGCCAACGGAGACTTGGCGCAGAGACCGGCAGCGGCCGCGAAGATAGGCAAGGAACGAGTGTTCCATTCCAGACAACGAGATTGGTGGGCGAAGGAAAGAAAACCCAGTGCGCAATTCTTGCTCTTTGTGTCGCTTACCTTCAAGCCAGCGGGAGGTCCACTGGCTCGATCGACAACCACGTCTGATCACTGATTCGGTACAATTCATGAAGTTCTGATTCCTTTTCCCGACCTGCAAAATTCAAGTCGACGAGGTTGCAATGTCTGCCACCATTACCTCCGCGGTCCCCGATATCGAAATCCGCGAAACCGAATGCTTTATTGACGGTAAATGGGTGCCAGCGGCCAGCGGGAAGAACGTTCGCCACCGTCAATCCGGCCACCGAAGAAGAAATCACGCAAGTCGCCGAAGGTGACGCGGCCGACGTCGATGCCGCCGCCAAAGCCGCACGGCACGCGTTCGAGTCCGGTGATTGGCCGAAGATGGATGCCCGCGATCGCGGCAAGTTGATGTTCGCGCTGGCCGACCGCATGGAAGCCGAGATCGACGAATTGGCGCGATTGGAAACACTCGATAACGGCAAACCGTTGGGCGACAGCCGCACCGTCGACTTGCCGCTGGCGATCGATTGCATTCGTTACTACGCCGGCTACGCCGACAAGATTCACGGCAGCACGATCCCGATTCGCGGCAATCACTTCTGTTACACGCGTCGCGAGCCGATCGGCGTCGCGGGACAAATCATTCCCTGGAACTTTCCGATCCTGATGACGGCTTGGAAATGGGGACCGGCACTGGCGGCCGGCTGCACGATCGTGATGAAACCGGCCGAGCAAACACCGTTGACCTGTTTGCGTCTGGCACAGCTTGCCAAAGAAGTCGGTTTTCCCGACGGCGTGATCAATGTCGTTCCCGGATTCGGTCCCACCGCCGGCGCCGCCTGCGTCAAACATCCGCTGATCGACAAGATCGCATTCACCGGTGAACATCGCACGGCGCAAATCATCACGCGCGATTCGGCGGACACGCTGAAGCGATTGACGTTCGAACTGGGCGGCAAGAGTCCCAACGTGATCTTTGCCGATGCCGATCTGGATGCGGCGGCGATGGGAGCCTACGTCGGACTGTTCTTGAACCAAGGCCAATGCTGCTGTGCCGGCAGTCGGGTGTTTGTCGAAGCAAACGAAACACGACGAGTTCCTGGACAAGCTTACAAAAGCTGGCCGAGCAACGCAAAGTCGGCGATCCCTTTGCGTCGGACACCGAGCAAGGCCCGCAAGTCGATCAAGGCTCAGTTCGACAAGATCCTGTCGTACATCGACAAGGGCAAAGGACGAAGGGGCGGACTGCGTCACCGGCGGCAATCGTGTCGGCGATAAAGGCTACTTCATCGAGCCGACGATTTTTGACAACGTGCAAAGACGACATGTCGATCGCCACCGACGAGATCTTTGGGCCGGTGCTGAGTGTGCTGACCTTTGATGACAAGGACGACATGATCCAGCCGGGCCAACAACACGTTCTATGGTCTGGCCGCTGCCGTTTGGACGCGAGATGTTTCGGTCGCCCACGAGTTTGCCAAACGTGTTCGAGCCGGTACCGTCTGGGTCAATTGCTACGACGTCTTCGACGCAGCCGCACCGTTCGGCGGATTCAAGATGAGTGGTTACGGCCGCGAACTTGGCGAAGAAGGCTTGAAGGCCTACACCGAAAGCAAGACTGTCACGATCGCGTTATAGACTGCTCCCCAGTGGGCCAGGCTTCCAGCCCGTTCATGAAAGGCAACATGACAGGCTGGAGGCCTGCCGCAGATTGAAAAATGCTTAATGGGCGACAGCGTCACACAAGCAGCCGAGCAAGCAATTCCAGTGGCTTACTCAGCTACCTTGGTTGCTGCTGACGGTGTCGCCTTGCCGATCGTGCTGGCTGCCTGGCGGCTGAAGATCTATCCCACTCGATGGTGGATCGGTCTGCTGTCGATTTCGCGTCATCGCCAGTCTGCTCAGCGTTTTCAATTCATCGTTGGTCGTCCTCGTCGGGATCATCGATTGCTTGATTCTGATCGTTGCCGCGAATGATTTCTTGCTGCTCTATCTTGCCACCAATCGAGGCATCGAGGTCTCTCGCGAGATCGCTCGCACCTGTTCGCTGGGCGTTCCCCTGACCAGCGAGATCACGATCGAGAACCGCACCTCCTTGACCCTGATCGGCGCAGCTTGCGACGATCTACCCGACCACTTTCATGCTACGCCGGCGGAGCATCCGTTGCGGTTGCCGCCGATGGGACGCATGACCGCCCCGCGAAAGCTCACGCCCGGTCGACGCGGTGCGTTTACGCTCGAGTACATTTATCTGCGATTCACCAGCCCGCTGAAGTTGTGGATACGTCACCGTCGATTTGATGTTCGCGACCAGCTGAATGTCTATCCCGACATGAAACAACTTTCGCAGTACGCACTGCTTGCCCGCACCAATCGACTCAGTTTGATCGGCGTCCGACGCACGCGCCGGATCGGTCAAGACAATGAGTTCGAGCGGCTTCGTGACTACAGCCGCGATGACAATTATCGGCACATCGATTGGCGCAGCACGGCCCGGCGCCGCAAGTTAACGGTTCGCCAATTTCAAAGCGACCAAAGTCAACGCGTCATCTTTTTGCTCGATTGCGGCCGTATGATGACCAATCAACGCGGCGATTACTCCTTGCTGGATCACGCGCTGAATGCCAGTTTGATGATGGCGTACGTGGCGCTTTCGCAGGGCGACGCCGTCGGCATGCTCTGTTTCTCCGACACGATCCACGCTTACATTCCACCCGCCGGCGGACGCAGCCAGATGAACCGTTTGATCCAGGCCGGTTTCGATCAATTCCCCAGGCTCGTGGAATCTCGCTACGACCAGGCATTCTCTGTATCTGTCCGGTCACTGCAAACGCCGCTCACTGGTCGTGCTGGCGACCAACGTGATCGACGAAGTCAACGCGGCGGCGGTGGTCGATTACCTGGGCAACATCAACGGTCAGCATCTGCCGCTGGGCGTCTTGCTTCGCGACCGTGAAATGTTCGAGGCCGCGGATTCGCCCGATGGGGATCGCTTTCCAGATGTATCGGGCCGCAGCGGCGGCAGACATTCTGCTGTGGCGTGATCAAGTCCTGAAAGATCTGGAACATCGCGGCGTGTTGACGATCGACGCTTTCCCCGACGAGTTGACCGCACCGCTGGTCAATCAGTACCTGGAAGTCAAAGCCAAGCACTTGCTGTGAGTGCTGAGCGTTTTTGTCGCCGAGTTGCTCCGCGTTCTCGCGCTCTGCGCGACTCGCTCGGCATGCGGGGTCGGAGACCCGCTGGCGCAGGTCTCCGACCTCGCCGCACTTCCGATCTGCGCGGCGCAGGTCTCCGACCTCGCCGCACTTCCGATCGCGTCGTGTCAATCACGTCAACTTTGCGGACAAGCTGACCGTCATTTGATTTGCTAGCAGAGATTGGACGAAGAAGTGAGGTGTCTCAATCCTTCCCTTTGGAGACCCTACCCATGTGGCGAACCACTTTCATTGCCCTCGGACTGATGGCCATCATTCTCGGCTTTGAGTGTCTAGTCATCGACAGTGCAAGCTTTTACTCCAAGTCGCGAATCGACGATGGTCGACTTCTTCGATCCCTCGGGCACCCCAGCGGCGGGACCAGAGAGTGGCGTCCCGCGAATGGATGCCGTGGACGGTCCTCAGCGTCGGTGCGATCGTCGTCGTCTACGCCTTCACGCTCCCGGGTCGATTCGGCAAGTCGTGCAGTAACTGCGGCTAGCGGTGACCAATCCGCACCCTTGCGATTCAGCTACTCCCGCCGAGATCGGCGTCGTTCGGCTTGACGACTCGAGCCATCACGCTTACCGTTGCATTAATTGTTTTCACGCAGGACTTCGCACTATTAGCAAAGTCTTATTCAGGCGGATACGGATTTGCAGCTTCGTACGCTCGAGATTTTCTGTACGGTCGCCGAGCAACGGAGCTTCTCCAAGGCGGCGGCAGCCCACCAGTTGACTCAGAGTGCTGTCAGTCAGGCGATGCAGCACTTGGAGGAGTCGTTCGGCGTGCAGTTGATCGATCGCTCCAAACGACCGCTGGTGCTTGACCCTGCCGGCAAGACTTATCTACGCGGCGTACGCGGCGTATTGCGAAGCTACGACCGGTTGGAGCAAGAGGTCCGCAGCATCAGCAAACAGCTCAGCGGGATGGTCACCATTGGCACGATTTATTCCGTCGGCCTCAGTTACCTGCCGGATGCGACCGAGGAATTCGAGCGGCTTCATCCGGATGTGGATGTCAAGGTGGAGTTCGGGTCCAGCCAACGTGTGGTCGAAATGACCACCGAAGGTGAAGTCGACTTTGGCTTGGTCAGCTTTCCGAAAAACAGCAAAGACCTGCAGTCGGTCCTGTGGCAAAAGGAACCGATGCGACTGGTTTGCTCGGCCGATCACCCCTTGGCGAAGCAGCATGAAATCAGCCTGGCAAAGCTAAAGGGCATCGAAATGGTCGGCTTTGACCGACAGCTCCCGCTACGACAAGAAATCGATCGCTGTTTGTCCAAGGCCGGAGTTGACGGTCAATGTGCGGATGGAATTCGACAACGCTGATTCGATGATTCGCGCGATCCAGGCCAATCGTGGCATCGGGATCGTGCCCGAGGCAGCCGTTCGCCGCGAAACCGCGACCGGCTCGCTTGCGAGTCGTCGCCTGTCGAGAGCTGCGGATGACGCGCCCGCTGGGCATCATCTTCCGACGTTCCGGACACCTCAGTCGAGCCGCCAACGAATTCGGCTCACTGCTGCTGGGTCGCCCGCTGGACTCGGAAATCAGAAAGATGAAATCCGGCGGCGGGAAGCCGACCGTGGATACGGCGACAACGAGTGCGCGGGACCGGCACTTCGATTGTTGCCTGATCGCACAGCCGGTTTTGATGCCCGACCTGCGGGGGCGACGCGGCACCTCCCAACTAACGATTTGGATGAACCAAGAGTTTTAAGATGACAGAAACAAATAAAGACTCGGCCAAGCTCGCTGTTTCATCTCCCACCGGCCCAAGGTCTGTACGACCCCGAGCACGAAAAGGACTCCTGCGGTGTCGGTTTCATCGCGCACATCAAGGGCGTTCCCAGTCACCAAAACGTGGTTGATGCCGACACGATTCTGCAAAACATGGATCACCGCGGCGCGTGTGGTTGCGAGCCGAATACGGGTGACGGTTCGGGCATCATGTGCGGCCTGCCTCATAAGTTTCTGGCCAAGGTCGCCAAGCAAGACTTGGGTGTGGAACTTCCCGAGCCGGGGCGTTTCGCGGCCGGGCTGGTTTTCTTGCCGACCGATTCCGCGGAGCGAACGGTTTGCAAACGACGGATCGAAGAGTTGATTGCCGATGCCGGACAATCGCATCTGGGCTGGCGCGATGTCCCGCAGGAAACGGATTTGGCCGACGTCGGTCCCACCGCGCGAGCCTCCGAGCCGGTCATCGAGCAGGTATTTGTGGCCGCGGCCGATGGCATCGAAGGCGACGCTTTTGAACGCAAGTTGTACCAGATTCGCAAACGAGCCAGCCATCGATCTGCGTGGAAGCGAGACGCTCAAGCAAGCCTTGATGTTCTACATCTGTTCGCTCAGCACGAAAGTCATCATCTACAAAGGCATGCTGACGCCCGCGCAAGTGATGCCCTACTTCCCGGACCTGTGCGATCCCGATTTTGAAACGCATCTGGCGATGGTGCACAGTCGTTTTTCGACCAATACGTTCCCGAGTTGGGATCGTGCGCAGCCGCTTCGCTTCATGAGCCACAACGGCGAGATCAATACGCTTCGCGGTAACAAGAACTGGATGCGAGCCCGCGAGGGTAGTGCTCAGCAGCGACCTGTTGGGCGATGACCTGCAAAAGCTGTTTCCGGTCGTCGAACCGCACTGCAGCGACTCGGGCACGTTCGACAATGTGCTCGAGTTCCTGCTGATGACGGGCCGCACGCTGCAGGAGGCGATCATGATGATGATCCCCGAAGCGTGGCAAAAGCACGAGACGATGCCCGAAGAGAAACGGGCGTTTTACGAGTACTTTTCCTGTCTGATGGAGCCCTGGGACGGCCCGGCGTCGATCGCCTTTACCGACGGCAAGTACATCGGTGCCGTGCTGGACCGTAACGGTTTGCGGCCCAGTCGTTATTACATCACCCACGACGACCGCTGCATCATGGCCAGCGAAGTCGGTGTGTTGCCGGTCGATCCGGCGATCGTCAAAGAAAAGGGACGCTTGCAGCCGGGCAAAATGTTCTTGATCGATTTTGAACAAGGACGTTTGATTCCGGATGACGAACTGAAGACGACGTTCGCCAAAGCGAAGCCGTACGGTGATTGGCTGCGCGAGCAGCGCATGCGACTCTCCGATCTGCATCCCGAAAGCGAACCGCACGGTTTTTGCCAGCGAGACCTTGCTGCCGCGGATGCAGGCGTTCGGCTACACGGCTGAAACGATGAACTTCATGCTTCGTCCGCTGGTCGAGCAACTTCGCGATCCCGTCGGATCGATGGGCAACGATAGTGCCATTGCCTGCCTGAGCGACAAACCGCGGATGATCTATGACTACTTCAAGCAGTTGTTCGCACAAGTAACCAACCCCGCGATCGATTCGATCCGCGAAGAAGTGATCATGTCGCTGGAGTGCTACATCGGACCTGAGCATAACTTGCTCGATGCAACCCCGCAACATTGCCACCGGTTGTTGGTCGGATCACCCGATTTTGACCAACGAAGAGATCGCGGCAATGAAAAACGTCAGCCGCGACGGTTGGAAGAGCCGGGTGATCGACATCACGTTTGACCGCAGCGAAGGCAAAGCAGGCCTGCAGAAGACGCTGGACCGGATCGCGGACCGAGGCGGAGCAGGCCGCCGACGCGGGTATCCAATTGGTCGTGCTGACCGATCGCGCGACGAGCCATGATCGCGTGCCCGTCAGTGCGCTGCTTGGCTGTCGGTGCGGTGCATCATCACTTGGTTCGGACAGGCGAAACGAACTCAAATCGGGTCTGGCCATCGAGTCGGGCGAGGCTCGCGAAGTGCACCACTTCTGTTTGCTGATCGGCTACGGCGCCGATGCGATTAATCCTTATCTGGCTTTTGAGTCGCTTTGGCAGGCACGACGCGACGGTCTGTTGGATCCCTCGATGGACGACGACAAAGTCGTGGCTGCGTACCGCAAGGGCGTCGCCAAAGGCATGCTGAAAGTGATGGCGAAGATGGGCATCAGCACGTTGCAAAGCTACAAAGGTGCACAGATCTTCGAGGCACTCGGCTTGACAGGACGAAGTGATCGACAAGTGCTTTGTCGGTACCGCCAGTCGTATCCAAGGCGTGTCGTTCGACGTCATTGCCGAAGAAACGCTCCGCCGACACGCACTGGGCTTATCCCGAACGGACGGAAGACGAACAAAAGCAACTTCCCAATCCCGGCGAATTCCACTGGCGAGCCGAGGGCGAAAAACATGCCTGGTCGCCCAATTCGATCGCCAGTCTACAAGTCGCGGCCCGCACCAACAACGAAGACGCTTATTGGAAGTTCGCGCATCGAAATCAACGAAGACAATCGATCACGGTGCACTCTTCGAGGTTTGTTGGATTTCAAGGACGGCGTCAACCGACCCGCTTCCGCTGGATGAAGTCGAACCGGCCAGCGAGATCGTCAAACGGTTTTGCACCGGTGCGATGAGCTTTGGCAGCATCAGCGCCGAAGTCACACGAGACACTGGCGATCGCCATGAATCGGCTTGGCGGAAAGAGCAACACCGGCGAAGGCGGCGAGGATCCGATCCGTTTCCAAGCGATGGAAAACGGTGACTCAAAACGATCGGCGATCAAACAGGTTGCCTCCGGGCGATTCGGCGTCACGATCGAGTACCTGACCAACGCCGACGAGATTCAGATCAAGATTTCCCAAGGTGCCAAGCCGGGCGAAGGCGGCGAATTACCAGGCCGCAAAGTCGACAAGAACATCGCCCGCATTCGCTACAGCACGCCCGGGTGTCGGATTGATCAGTCCGCCACCACACCACGATATCTATTCGATCGAAGACCTGGCGCAGCTGATTCATGACCTGAAGAACGCCAACCGCGCCGCTCGCATCAGTGTCAAATTGGTCAGCGAAGTCGGTGTCGGCGTGATCGCATCGGGTGTTGCCAAAGCGCACGCCGACCATATTTTGATCTCCGGCGACACCGGCGGCACCGGTGCGTCTCCGCTGACCAGTATCAAACACGCTGGTTTGCCCTGGGAGCTTGGGCATCGCGGAGACGCACCAGGTTTTGGTGCTCAACGACCTTCGCAGTCGCGTCGTTTTGCAGACCGATGGCGGCATGAAAACCGGTCGCGACGTCGTGATCGCCGCTCTGCTCGGCGCCGAAGAATTTGGGTTCTCGACCGCCCCGCTGATCACGCTGGGCTGCATCATGATGCGGAAGTGCCACTTGAATACTTGCCCGGTCGGGCATCGCCACGCAAGACCCCGATTTGCGTAAGAAGTTCTCCGGCAAACCGGAACACGTCGTCAATTACTTGTTCATGGTCGCCGAAGAAGCACGTCGGATCATGGCGAAACTCGGCTTCCGATCGATCGATGAGATGGTGGGTCACACGGAAGCTCTTGGAGACCGATGCAGCGATCAAACATTGGAAAGCGGACGGGCTGGATCTGACGCCGATTCTCAGACCGGCGACCAAACCGCACGAAGACGTGGACAGTTATCTGCACCATCGCCACAAGATCATGGGCTGGAGAAATCACTCGATCTGACCGTGCTCGTCGATGCCGCCAAGCCGGCGTTGGAGAACGGCGAAGCGGTCGTGATTCAGTCGCCGATCGTCAACATCAATCGCACCGTCGGCACGATCCTGAGCAACGAGATCGCGAAGCGTTACGGCCAAGAGGGCTTGCCCGATGATACGATTCGCATCGAGCTGACCGGTTCGGCCGGACAAAGCCTGGGTGCGTTTCTGTCCCACGGTGTCACGATCGAACTGGAAGGGGACGCGAACGACTACGTCGGCAAAGGCCTCAGTGGCGGACGCATCGATCGTCTTCCCACCGCGGGAGAGCAGCTTCGTCGCTGAAGACAATATTCTGATTGGCAATGTCTGCCTGTACGGGGCAACGGGCGGCGAGGCCTACTTCCGCGGCCGTGCCGCCGAACGGTTCTGCGTGCGAAACAGCGGCGCTCGCACGGTGATTGAGGGGGTCGGTGACCACGGTTGCGAATACATGACCGGTGGACGAGTCGTCATTCTCGGTGCCACCGGTCGTAATTTTGCGGCCGGCATGTCCGGCGGCATCGCCTACATCTGGGATCAAGGTGGCGATTTCAATCTGAACTGTAACCTGGCAACGGTGACACTTGGAGAGGATCGAGTCCGCTGAAGAGGAAGAGGAGATCAAGGAAATGATTCGCCGCCACCAATCGTTCACGGGCAGCGACATGGCGGCCAAAGTCCTTGAGGACTGGAGCACATTTCTGAGCGAATGCGTCAAAGTCATGCCGATCGATTACAAACGTGTCCTGCAGGAGATGCAACAGGAACAGGAAGCTGCAACCGCCTAGCTGAACGGACAATCGTCCGTTTCCAACAACGAAACTCGTTCCCGCGCCGAGCAGGGGAATAAGAAACACTTTCATTGACGGACTGAAGTCCGTTCGACGACTTCGACCTAGGTTTTTCAGACGAGACTTTCCATGGGTAAGCCAACTGGATTCAAGGAATTCGATCGCAAAAAAGTTCCGTGGCGATTGCCCGTCGTTCGCATCAATGACTACGACGAAATCTACACCGAGCCTCGTGTCGAGCAATTGCAAGAACAAGGGGCGCGGTGCATGGATTGCGGTGTTCCTTTCTGCCAGTCCGGTACCGGTTGTCCGATCGATAATTTGATCCCCGAATGGAACGACCTGGTCTACAACAATCGCTGGAAGGAAGCCAGCGAGCGACTTCACAAGACCAACAATTTCCCGGAGTTCACCGGTCGCACTTGCCCGGCGCCGTGCGAAGGCGCGTGTGTCTTGGGGATCACCAATCCGCCCGTCACGATCAAGAACATCGAGAATGCGATTGTTGACCACGCGTGGGCGGAAGGCTGGATCGTGCCGACACCGCCACGAAACACGAACCGGCAAACAGGTTGCCATCGTCGGCAGCGGACCCGCTGGACTGGCAGCCGCCGATCAACTGAATCAAGCCGGCCACTCGGTCACGGTCTACGAACGAGCCGACCGAATTGGCGGTTTGCTGCAATACGGCATTCCCAACATGAAGCTGTCCAAGCAAGCCGTGCAGCGGCGGGTCGACAAGATGACGACCGAAGGTGTTACTTTTAAGACCGGCGTGAACGTCGGCCAAGAACTCGATCCACGGGAACTGATCAACGCTAACGACGCGTTGCTGTTGGCTTGTGGTGCTACCAAACCGCGTGACTTGCCGATTCCCAATCGCGACGCCAAAGGTGTGCACTTTGCCATGGAGTTCCTGACTGCCAATACCATGCAGACCGTTCACGGCGATGCGCTGAAAGATGGTTTCATCAGCGCCGAAGGCAAGGATGTGATTGTCATCGGTGGTGGAGATACGGGGACCGACTGTATCGCCACCAGCATTCGCCATGGCTGCCGGAGTCTGGTCAACTTTGAACTGTTGCCAAAACCGCCAGACGAGCGGGCGGATGATAATCCCTGGCCCGAGTGGCCGCGAATCTTCCGCGTCGACTACGGACACGAAGAAGCCACAGCAAAGTTTGGTAGCGATCCTCGTGAGTACCAGATTCTCAGTAAGGAATTCTTGGTCGACGATGATGGCAATCTTTGCGGCATCAAGACGGTCAAGGTGCAGTGGGCCAAAGACAACGACGGCGGCTGGAAGATGTCCGAAGTGGAAGGCTCCGAAAAGGAGTGGCCGGCACAATTGATCTTGCTGGCGATGGGCTTCCTGGGTCCGGAACAATACATCGCCGAAGCACTGAGCATGGAAGTCGACCCACGTAGCAATTTCCAGGCATCGCATGGTGAATTCACGACCAGCATTGACAAGGTATTTGCGGCGGGCGACTGCCGACGCGGCCAAAGCCTGGTCGTGTGGGCCATCAATGAAGGCCGCGGGGCCGCCCGCGCGATCGACATTTACCTGCAAGGCTCCAGCAATTTGCCGGCACCCGGCTTGACGCTCGGTACACCGATGGAAATCGGTTAGTTGCCGAGTCGGGGGCCGTGTTTGTAGCCCCACTCGTGCTCGTGCTCATCATCTTAATCTGGATCGCTCGCAAAGAAGATTAAGGTGATGAGTAAGAGTAAGGTTCAGCCACGCGCTGTCGACTCGTCGATTTAGTCGTTTCGCGAACTGCAATGATGAGCCGATGGGCGTTAGCCGGTTTTGTGGCGGGGAAGACCGCGGCTAACGCCGTGCGGCTGATTGAATCGACACGCCGCTGTGCGAGGGTCTCGTGAAACTCACTTTGCAAAAGATGCCATTGACAGCGGCCAAATCTGCTTCTTAGTGTCCCCCTCGGATGACACTCCAGCCAGCAGTCAAACGCAGCGTTTCCACGCCGTGATTAAATTGGGCTGACTTTGCCGGATTGTTTGATTTTTAGGAATGGACTGTCCGAACATACGAATGGACTCAAATGTTCGGACTTTACTTTGTCAAAGGCAGGCAGGGATGCGTAGCAAGCGAAATCGGGGGATTTTGGTACTGACAACATGTATGTCGTTGGTGGTCATGTCCACGGGCTGTCGCAGCGGCAAGTCAATGAACATGTTCAGCCTCCGTGGCGAACCGTCGCCGGAAGCCTTAGCCGGCAGCGGGCCCACCACAACTTATCCGGTACCACCCAGCGAATCGGCGACACCCGAAGCGATCGCCTCAGTAGCAGGCGGCACGGGTGCCTCGCCAACGTCGCCGGTCACGACCGCCCGCCGGCCCTGGATCACGCACCGCACAGGTTGCTGGACTCGATATCAAACCTGGCTACATCACCCCCGCATCGACCAATCTGTCGGCAGCACAAGCCAATGGATTCCCTGGCAGCACGCAAGCAGTCGGATTTCAAGCACCGCCAACGACTCCACCAGCACTGGAAGGAATCGTCCCGCCTCAAGTGACTGCACCAAAAACCACCTCCGGCTATCAGTTCGGCACGAACCCAGCTGCGCAATCGTCCGGAGCTTCAACGTACACGATTCCGTCTTCTTACTCGGCACCCAAGACCACACCGGGCGCCGCGACCCCGCCAGCTGTCACGAACGCCGGCGGCTTTACTTTGCCATCTGACTTGGCCGGCGCTGTCGCGCCTGCTGCCGCAGCCGGCGATTGCAGCGACTGTGCTGGCTGCAAAGCATGTGAAGCCGCCTCGGCCTCGCCGACGATCACACCAGCGACACCGAGCAGTGAAAGCTACTCGCCCGGCAGCACCGCGGGAGCGTCGAGTTACCCAGCGAGCGGCTCAACGTACCTGCGATAGATTTGTGTCGACATCAATGCCCGAACGGAGATTCATGTTCGGGAGAGCTGACAAGCCGAATCGCTACCAGACAATCTGGTCCGCGTCAAAGACCGGACCTTCGACGCAGGTTCTCTTGTAGTCCCACTCTTCAGGACCGTCTTGGCGGACCTTGGCAACGCAAGAAAAGCAAATGCCGATACCGCATGCCATCGGAGTCTCCATCGACACCTGGCAATCGATCGACCTTGCAGCACAGATCTCGGCAACCTTCTCCATCATGATCTCGGGACCACACGTCGCCACACGAACCGTCTCGCCTTCGGGGATCTGTGATAGGCGTTCTGCAAGCGCGTCCGGCACGCGTTGCTGTTTGCCTCGCGAGCCATCGTCGGTGCACAGCGTCAGGTCGAATCCCGCACTGGTGAAATCATCGATCCCGGCAAGCAGGCTCGCATGCCGTGCTCCGTAAATCAATTCGACTTGCTTGGCCCAACCGTTGATTCGCGGCGGCTGAACACAAGTATCGTTACCGAGCGCTTCGCGTCCAAGCAACAACATCGGTGTTTGTCCGATGCCGCCGGCTGCCATGATCAGGCGATCGCAAGGCCGATTGTCAAACCCATTGCCAAGCGGTCCCCACAACGTGACACCGGTGCCAAGCGGACTTGCCGCCAGTGCGGTGGTCATCGTTCCCTTACGGATGTAGACCAAATCGATCCAAGTCGGCTCGCCTTGGTCGTTTCGCACCACATCGTAAACCGCCAACGCGCGACCGATCAGCGGCGCGTCGGTGCCACTCAAACGAATCATCACAAAGTGGCCGGGAACGACTGCTGCCGCGATATCCGGAGCCGCAACGCGTAGCTTGTACGTTTCTTCGGCGATCAACTTCTGTTGCTCGATCGCCGCGTCCGTTTGAACCAGAGCATCGGCGTAAAATTGGGCGTGCAATTTCGACATCAGTCTTTCGATCGTTTCCCTTTTCTTGTTGATCGTCTTTTGGGGGCGGCCTTTTTCTTTGTCGTCTTCCGTGCTGCACCTCGTCGACCCGCGGCGGGCGCTCGATTTCCTTTCGATTTCTTGGTGCTGCGACGACTGCCTTTGACGGAGCGTTTCTTTGCAACCCGGCTGGTTGATGTTCGCTTTTTCCCCGACCGTCGTTTCGCCGGCCTCGATTCCTCGGCCTCCACTTCATCGGCACCGATGACAGCACTTCCTGTGGCCGGTCGCTTGAGACCAAATCCCTCCGTTCGGCGAGCCGGGGAGGATTTCCTCGGCGACTTTCCCGTTCCCCGTTCGCCACTGGGTTTGAATTTGGTTGGACCACGTTTGACGGACTTGCCCTGCCGGCGTTCGGGGCTCGCTTGCTGTGTTTCATCGACGGCCGACTTCAGCTTCTGAATCTCTGTCCGGGTCAGCGGTCGATAAGCACCGGCGGGCAAGTCGCCCAAACGTAGCGGCCCGACAGCGATCCGACGCAAATGCTGAACCTTGTGACCAAGGCGGGCAAGGATTCGCCGGATCTCGCGGTTCTTTCCTTCCCGCAACACGATCTCAAGTTCCGTCGATCGGGCTCGCGACTTTGAGAATTTTGGCACCTTCGACGCTCACGCGGCCTTCGGCGATAAAGATCCCGCGGCGCATCTGCTTCATCGTTTCCCCGTCGACCTTGCCGGCCACGGTCACGCGGTAGAACTTTCGCACGCCAAATTTTGGATGAGACAGCTGCTGTGCCAGATCGCCGTCGTTGGTCAGCAGGATCAGGCCTTCGCTGTTCATATCCAATCTGCCAACCGGAAAGACTCGCTCGCTACGGGGCACCAAGTCGATGACTCGCGAGCGTCCTTGCGGGTCGGCGTTGGTGGTGATGAAGCCGATCGGCTTGTTGACTGCGTAGTAAACGAGCTTTTGTTTCCTCAGCTCGACGCCATCCACCCGAACTTTCTGGACGCTGGGATCGGCCGTGGTGCCCAATTTAGTGACGATCGTCCCGTCGACTTCAACGCGACCCGCCTCAATCAGCTCTTCGCATTGACGGCGACTGCCAAAACCAGCCGCTGCCAGCAATCGCTGCAAACGCTGCTTGCCATCGGGTGGAGTGGACGCTTTCTTCGCAGTTCGCTTGCCGGCTTTTTTGGATCCGTGCGGGTTGTTGGTGTGGGGGACGGGACATCTCAAAGGCTTTGATCATGGGCCGATTTGTCTTCGATCGGCTTCTCGGTCACGAATATCGCGACGAGAATTCCGGGGAGCGTTCACGACAGTGGAGCAAGAAATCTCCACCGACAGCTTCCAGCCTACCAAAACGCGGGAGCTTTGTGACTCAGGCTATTGCTGAAGCGCCCAGGGCATCGAGTCTTTGACAATGCGATCGCGAACCGGTTCGGGCAGTGGTTGCTCAAAACCGGGAGGCCTGGTCGTCGCATCGCTGGGACCGATATCGTCCAGCGGAAATGGATCGTTGACCACAGCACGTGATTGCTGATAGTTCATCGGTCCGGCAGGCGGCAGATTGGCAACCGGAGCCGAGCAACGAAAGCACGCCGATGACCGCAACGGCAGATCGATTCATCATTCGCGAGAAGTCCGTGAAGCAAGCGACAGCTCGGGGTGGACAGTGAACGCAATGCAAAGTAGCGATCTGTGCAAGCCAAGGTGACACGCGATCGTGGCGGCATATGCACTCTCCGCAAGTTATGGCCGTTGGCGGAGCCGGGGACGTGAATCCAGATTCTTTCCGATGAGCGGCCTGACTTCTGGCGAATTCAGCTGACCGAATTCGGCGACGACTATGCATGCATTTCCAGCAGCGTGCTGTCGGGGTCGACCTGCGACGTCAACTTGCGCCATCGCGGCCGGCAGCAAAATGGAATCGCCAGTGGAGAGTGACAGGGACTCGCCGCCGTAACGCAACGTCGCACTGCCGCGTGGAACAGTGATGATGTGAAACTTGTTATCGTCACCAACGGTCGCTTCGCCCTCTTCAAGCGATCGCAGTTCAAACTTGTCACAATCGACCAGGGACTTTGCCATCCGCTGGCCGTCGGATCGCTGCTGGATGGGTGAAACCGGACCGGACGTGTAATCGGTCACCTCCAGCGATTGCTCCACGTGCAGTGGTCGCGGTCGGCCATCGGCACCGACTCGATTCCAATCAAACAGGCGAAACGTTGTATTACTGGACTGCTGAATCTCGGCCACCAACAAACCTGCGCCCAAAGCGTGTACGGTGCCGGCGGGGATAAAGACACAATCGCCCGCTTCAGGATGAAAAGCGTGCAGCACTTGTTCGGTGTTGCCTTGGCCAACCGCGTCGGCCAGATCCTGCCGATCAACGCCTTGCTTCAAGCCCGCGTAGATCAGACTTTCAGGTTCCGAAGCAACGATGTACCAGGCTTCCGTCTTGCCGCGATCCGGCACTGCCATCTTCATCGCGTAGGCATCATCGGGGTGGACTTGTACGGAAAGGACACGGTTGCAATCCAGGTATTTCAGCAGCAGCGGGAAACTGCACTTGCGAAGCGTCTGCTCCCAATAGCCAGGGAGCATCTTCCTGCATCAAATCGTGAAGCGTTTTTCCCACCAGCGGGCCGTTAAGGACGATGCTCTGATCGTCACCATGGTCGACGACTTCCCAGCTTTCGGCAAAGTCGTCCCCCTCACCGATTGGCTTCCCCAGGGTCTGACCCAATCGGCGGCCTCCCCAGATTGTCTGTTTCAGGACCGGCCGAAATCGCAGCGGGTAAGGTTCCATTGTGCTGAATTGGATGGTTACAGGGAGCGAAGACGGGCGTTTCACGTTTAGCAAAACGGCGAAAAACGATGTGGCATCTTTGAAAGACCTTGGAATCAACCAAAATGGTGTCGAAGCCGCCCGTCCGATTTTGGATACGTCGTGGTAAACTGTTAGTGAATTGAATACTTTGTGGTCGGATTGCCAATCCGCCTCGTTTCCTCCCACCTAAAATACAGCTCGTGGATCGACCGGCTCGCCCAAAAGACGATTTATTTGATAACTCAGTGATGACCTTCGGGGAACACCTCGAAGAACTCCGTCATTGCTTGGTCAGATCCATTATTTGGCTCGGCGTAGGCTTAGCGTTTGGCCTGATTTTCGCCAATCAAGTCGTCAAATTCGTCAGTTCGCCCGTCAAGGAAGCGATCCAGAAATTCCACGCTGATCGTGACTTGGCGATGCTGGGTTACACCGACATGGATGATCCGGCGGTGCACCGACTGCATTCATTCCTGAAAAACGGCGGGTTGAAGTGGGAAATCATCTATCCGATCCCGGAACAACTGCAAACGCTGACGCCAAAATCGATCGTCAAGCAAGAATCAGCGGACAAGAATTCGGAGGTGTCGCAAGCGGTCGTCAATGCGCCGGAGATGGCAGAACTGCTCTCGAAGCTACCCGATCCTTCGCAGTTAAAACCTCAATTGCAGCTTCGTCAGGACAAGCAGTCGCTGAGCTCGTTCAAGATGGAAGAGCCTTTCTTGATTTGGATCAAAGCGGGCCTGATCGTCGGGGCCGTGATCGCATCGCCGATGATCTTTTATCACATCTGGAATTTTGTTGCCGCGGGCCTGTATACGCACGAGCGCAAGTACGTTTACGTCTATCTGCCCTTCAGTGTTATTTTGTTTGCCTCGGGCGTGATCTTGGCCTTCTTTTTGGTACTGCATTACGTCTTGAATTTCTTGCTTGCCTTCAATGGCAGCATGGATGTCGAGGTGGAGCCGCGACTGACTTATTACGTGAACTTCGTGTTGTTGCTGCCACTTGGTTTCGGTGTCGCGTTTCAGTTGCCGCTGGTGATGTTGTTCTTGCAGCGAATCGGCTTGGTCGAGACCCAGGCGTATATCGAAGGCTGGAAAATCGCGGTCCTGGCGATCGCTGTGATTTCAATGCTGCTGACGCCGGCCGACGTAACCAGCATGGTCGCGTTGGCAATTCCGCTGGTAGTCTTGTACGCGTTGGGAATTCTGATGTGCAAATTCATCCCCCGAGGCCGAGGCCTGGGGAGTGCCGCGTACGACCCAGCGTGACTGCACCGCCGCTGGAATCGACTACTCGCGGCTACAGCGACACCAAGAATCCAATTGTGTTGTAGTGCAAGGAGAATCAAAGGGGTCAGGCCTCTTTGATTTGTCGTTTGGGTGTGGTAGCCTATCGCCATGCCAAGACCACCACGAGCTGACGAGGCGGGCGGGCTTTACCATGCCCTGAATCGCGCAAACATGCGGGCTGAAATCTTCAAGAAAGAGGCCGACTACGAGGCTTTCGAGCAAATCCTTTACGAAGGACTTGAGTTTCACCAAGTTGAGCTTTTCAGTTTCCAATTGATGCCCAATCACTATCATCTCGTCTTGAGGCCACTGGTCGACGGAGAGATGAGCCGTTTTATGGGCTGGGTCGGTGGCACTCATACGATGCGGTATCACGCTCACTACCACACCAGCGGCATGGGGCATCTTTACCAGCAACGTTACAAGAGCTTTCCGATCCAAGACGACGATCACTTCTTCATCGTTTGCCGGTACGTGGAACGAAACGCGCTTCGCGCTGGACTCGTTCGCCGAGCGGAGGATTGGCGCTGGGGATCACTGTGGCGGTGGCTTCAAAAGCCCGAGCCCGACCCGCAACTGCTATCCGCATGGCCGCTCGCGAGATTGCCTGGCTGGGTCAAGCGAGTCAACGAAGCGTTGTCCGAAGTAGAACTCGAAGCAGTCCAGCGCTTGCGCAACGTGGACAACCGCTGGGGGATGAAGGATGGGTAGAATCGATTGCCCGCCGATTGAACTTGGAATCAACGATGCGCCCAAGAGGCCGTCCGCGAGTCCGTTTTCCAGCCCCAGATGAAAACAAAGAGGCCTGACCCCTTTTATTTGTCCTTCGATGTTTGCTCGACGCCACCCTACGCGGATGCAATATCCAGCCTACAACTTCTCACTGCGTTTGCATCAAGTGACCACGCGTTTCGATAATTCGCTTGCGTCGAATCGCGCCCTTTTGCGTCAACTCGCCGGCTTCTCGCGTTAACGGTGGATCAAGTCGAGATACCACAACGGGGCGTTCCCAATTCGGCCGGTTTGCCAAGACTTGCGATATCTTGTCTCGATAACTGTCGATCTCGATCGACTCGTCGGCATCGATCCAAGACATCAACGTGTCGACCGGCAGTGACGATCATCGCGTGCCGTATTCCTGCAACACTCTGGATGTCACGTTCGATCGATTGCGGATGGACTTTGTGTCCGTCACTGAGCACGATCACATCATCTGACCGGCCCAGGATTCGCAATTGGCCGGTCGCCGCATCCACTTGCGACCATATCGCCGGTGTCGAACCATCCGTCCTGATCCACTCGCTGGGCAAGTTCGCCGCTTCATCGTTCCAGTAACCAAGCATCAGATGCGGGCCGCGAACAAACAAACGGCCATCGCGAATTTCACTCTCCCAGCCGTCGACGAATTCTCCCACCAAACCGGCGGTTGCATTGTGCGGTGTGGCACTGCAAATCACGGGTGAGGTTTCGGTGAGTCCATAACCTTGGATCACGGTCACACCCCGCTGGCGCCAAGCCGCGAAATCCGTGTCGTTCATCGCAGCACCGCCACAGCCCAGCAATCTGAGTCGACCAAGCCCAAGAGTATCGGCATCGGCGTCCAACAGACGCTGGGCCACGCTGGGTACAGTATTGGCCAGTGTCGGTCGGACGATCCCGCCGAGCGATTCCCAGGCATCGAATCCGCGTCCGACCGCCAGCGTGCATCCGCTCAGCAGCCACGTGCCGAAGTCGCAAGTGCGGGCGTAGGCGTGGCAGAGGGGCAGGGCAGTGAGCCGCACATCGTCGATGCTTTGGGGAACGGCGTTCAATTTGGCCTGAGCATTGCCGAAAAGGTTGCGGTGCGAAAGCGTGACACCTTTGGGCGTGGACGTTGTGCCGCTCGTCCAGAGAATAAGCGACGGAGACATCCGCATCAATGTTGGCTCGCTTGTTCAAGCCAATCCAAATCGACGTTGGCTGTCCGAGTTCGCTTGCCGGGCTTGATCGATCAGTCGTTGACGATCGGCAGGCGTCAGCCAGCGACCGTCGACTTGTTTCCAAAGCTCACCGACCGACTCACCCAGCCGATGATCAAAGGGCACCTCGATCTTGCCGCTGACCATGCACGCGAGTGGCAAGATCACGTCGGCCAACGAGTTGTCGCTGGCGAAGCCGATTGGTTGGCCATCGAGTCTTCCGGCGGTATCGATCGACCATCGCAGCCAAGCGAGACCAAGTGAATCGACATTGCTGGTGATCACGCCGGACGATCAAGCGCGAGTGCCTCAGGGCGAGTCGTGGCTTGATAGACGAACGCTTCGAGCAAGTTAGCAAACATGCTTGTCATCGTAGCCACCACGTGAGCGATGATGTAGGGGCGACCCAACAATGCAGCGAAAACCAGACCCGCGAAGAGGAGTAGCGTGGCGAAATCGATATCAACTGTACGATGCAATCTTTGGAGATGGAATCGACACACGGTCGGGTTTCGTCTCGGCGGAGACGAGATCAGCCCTAGCGAAAGACGACACGACTTGGCGAATCGCTGGAGAGACCGAGACTCTTGACGCGTTTCGCTACCCAAAGACTAAGAGTGGACGCAGCACGACTATGCCGTCACGCCCATCGAAGCTCGCAGCTTGGCGTGCATTGCCGGCTTGGCCGAAGGACGTCATGCGGGCGACGCAGACTTCTTTCATCGCGGCCCGGGCCGGCTTGAGGTACGAACGCGGATCGAATCCAGCCAGGTCCTCGGTCAATACCTTGCGAATCGCACCGGTGATCGCCAAGCGACAGTCGGTATCGACGTTGATCTTTCGCACGCCACTTTTGATGCCACGTTGGATTTCTTCGACCGGCACGCCATAGGTTTGCTTGATCGCGCCACCGTACTGGTTGATGATGTCTTGCAATTCTTGCGGGACGCTGCTGCTGCCGTGCATCACCAGGTGCGTGTTGGGCAGCTTGGCGTGAATCGCTTCGATGCGATCCATTGCCAGCACGTCACCGGTCGGTTTCTTGGTGAACTTGTAAGCACCGTGGCTGGTTCCGATCGCGACGGCCAAGGCATCAACGCCGGTCTCTTCGACAAAACGTGCGGCTTCATCGGGGTCGGTCAGCAGTTGGTCGTGAGTCAGTTCGCCTACCGCACCGTGGCCGTCTTCTTGTTCGCCGCCGCCGGACTCCAACGAGCCGAGGCAACCGAGTTCGCCTTCGACACTGACGCCTTGAGCGTGCGCCGCTTTGACGACTTCCAAAGTCACGCGAACGTTGTAGTCGTAGTCGGCTGGCGTCTTGCCGTCTTCCATCAGCGAGCCGTCCATCATCACGCTGGTGAAGCCGTTATCGATTGCCGACTGGCACGTCTCCGGGCTGTTGCCGTGGTCTTGGTGCATCACAATCGGAATGTGCGGATACAAGTTCGACCGCCGCCAGCATCAGGTGACGCAGATAGGCGTCTTGCGAGTAAGAGCGGGCGCCGCGCGATGCTTGAATGATCACGGGCGAATCGGTTTCGTCGGCTGCCTCCATGATGGCCTGGATTTGTTCCATGTTGTTGACGTTGAAAGCTGCAACGCCGTAATCGTTTTCGGCCGCGTGATCGAGGACAACGCGAAGCGGAACCAATGCCATGATTTGCTTCCTGTGGGTTTCGGTTAGGAAGTCTAGGATTTGCGTAAGCCGGCGATTATCCCCGACGATAACGGCAATCGCAAGGGTCACCGCTTAAGGCCTCGCATCCCGCCGCTGACGCTGCCTCTAATCCCGCTTGAAGCGTTTTTATGATTTCGTCGACGTCGTAAACGCAGCCCCCCCAGGTACCACCGCCAACTTGTTGCAGTGCCGCCCACAGCCTGCGTGTCGTCGGGCACTCCCTCGTCGACAGCCAGCTTCGGATGGGGCGATGCTGGCCGTCAGAAATCGCTTGCCGTCAAACGTCTCGACCAAATCGACTCGGCCCGATCAAGGATTCTCGATCGACTTCGATTTCGATGATGTCTCCGTCGCGGACTTTGGCGATCGGACCGCCGGCGAGCGCTTCCGGGCCGACGTGGCCGATGCAGGCACCGGTGCTGACACCGGAAAACCGTGGCATCGGTCACCAAAGCCACCTGCTTTGCCAAACGACAGATACTTCAGCGCCGATGTGATCTGATAGGTCTCCTCCATGCCGCAACCCAGCGGACCGCGACCGATCAAGACGATCACGTCTCCCGCTTGGATCGGCGCGCTCCGTTTGGCCCTTGATCGCCGCAATCGCCGTCACGTTCGGTCGTGAACACCCTCGCGGGTCCTCGTTTGCGATACACGTTGTCGTCGTCGATCACGCTGGGATCGATCGACGTTGCCTTGATGACCGATCCTTCGGGACAGAGATTGCCCGACGGGAAAACAGACGGTGCTGGTCAGACCACGACGGCGGGCATCCGCCGGCGGCATGATCACTTCGTCAGGATCGACACCATCGGCAGCTTGCAGACGCTCGCGGCAGGCAGCACGACGATCGCTCGTCGCGCCACTGATCCAGCAGTTCGTTCCACGTCATGCCGGTAACGGTTCGAGCTTCCGCCTTCAGCAAACCGAGTTCGCGCAGATGCCAGGCGACCTCGGGCACACCGCCGGCCAAGAACATGCGCACGGTCGGATGACCGACGGGACCATTGGGCAAAACGTCAACAAACCGAGGAACAAGCCGATTGACTTCGCGAAACGCCCTGGCATCCGGCCGCTTCAAACCCGCGGCGGCGGCGATCGCCGGGATGTGCAATAACAGATTCGTGCTGCCGCCGACGGCTGCATGAATCAACATCGCGTTAAAAACCGCATCGTCGGTCAACACATCACGCAACGACTCGTTCGCGCTGGACCATCATTCGCGATGCTTCAGCCGAGTCACGAGCCAGCTGCGTCCAGATCGGTTGCCCGCTCGGTGCCAGCGCCGCATGAGGCACGGTCATCCCGAGTGCTTCGGCGACGACTTGGCTGGTCGCGGCGGTGCCCAAAAACTGACAACCGCCGCCGGGAGTCCCGCAAGCACGACAGCCTTCCAGCGAAGCCTCTTCCAGCGTCATTTCACCGCGGCTGTATCGAGCACCGATCGTTTGCACTTTGCCGGCGTCTTCGCCCACGATCGGCGGCAACGTGACGCCGCCGGGAACCAACACGTTGGCAAGCTCGCCACAACCGGCCAGCGCCATCATCATCGCGGGCAGGCCCTTGTCGCAGGTGGCGATGCCGATCACGCCCTTGCGACGCGGCAGCGAACGAATCAGCCGCCGCATCACGATCGCGGCATCGTTGCGATAGGGCAGCGAATCGAACATCCCGCGCGTGCCTTGACTGCGGCCGTCGCACGGATCACTGACAAACGCAGCAAACGGGACTCCGTCATGCTCGGTGATCTGTTCGGCGGCCGCTTGGACCAACAAGCCGACTTCCCAGTGGCCGGTGTGATAGCCGAGCGCCAAGGGCGTGCCATCAGGATTTCGCACACCACCTTGGGTGCTGAGAATCAAGTACTGATCGCCGAGCACGCGTCGGGGATCGAATCCCATGCCGACGCTTTGCGTCAAACCAAAGATATCGCCGCTGCTCCAGTTGCGAAGAATCTCATCGGAAAGCGGAAGTGAACCGCTCGGTCCTTCGGCTTTGGTGAGTAGCGATTCCGGATCAGCAGGAGCAGCGAAGTAGTCAATCATTGGTTACCCAAAGTAGCCATCTCGCTCCGCCGAAATGTAGGTGCGACCGAAAAATCGGGCGATGGCATTCGAATTGATCGCCGCGTTGATGTTATCGAAGCTGCCGGTACGATCACAATCAGCCGAAGGCCAGGACCTGTCCTGGCAACTCAAGGCTAACAAACTCTTGCGGGAAAGGAACTGGCCTGCGGATACTGCTCCCGAGCTCGGAGAGCACGGCGACAATCAAAATCAGTCCCGGGCTTGTGCTCGCCAAACGTAGTAGACCAACGTCATGACGGCTTGGAGTGTCGCGGCGACGTAAGTCAGCGCGGCAGCGTTCAGGACTTTGGCAACATACTGTTCCTCGCGGTCAGCGATCATCCCAGAGTCGACCAGTTGTCGTCGGGCTCGAGGCACTGGCGTCAAACTCGACAGGCAAGTTCACGACTTGGAAGAAGACCACCGCAGAGAACAATGCAATGCCGACCCAAATCAGTGGCCCAATACCGGTGATGAAACCGCCGAACAGCATTAACATTCCGGCACTGGAGCCAAAGCCGGCTGCCGGGACGGCCATGTTACGAATCTTCAGCGGCGCGTAGCCCTTCGCATCCTGGAAGGCGTGGCCCGCTTCGTGACAGGCGACTCCCAGCGAAGCCATGGAACGACCGTTGTAGACATCGGGGCTAAGCCTCAGGACTTTGGACCGCGGATCGTAGTGGTCACTTAAGTGCCCTCCGATCTGTTCAATATTGACTGACTGCAACCCACCGGAATCCAGCATCTGCCGCGCAGCCTGAGCACCCGACATCCGCGCTGGAATTTCGCTCATGCTGGCAAACGACGACTTCACCTTCCACTGAGCGTACAGGCCCAACAAAAAAGCGGGGGCGATGAACAGGAAGTACATCGGATCGAAAATCATTTGCTTTTCTCACTTCATCTAACAAAAACAGCGATCCGCCAAATCGGCAGCCACAATGGAATAGTAGGGTATCTTGCAACTGCCGGGCCAGACCTTGCTCTGAACTCTGGATTCTCGTCATTCGCGATTGGGCCAGGAAACTTGTCGCCAAACACCCGAGGATTTCGGAAAATGCGTCGCTCGCGGCTAATCACGCGAAGCCGGTGTGATTTTCAGTGAAACCTCTTTTTCGCCGCGTTTCACCACCATTTCGACCTCTTCGCCGATCTTCAGAGCCTCGATCGCGTAGGTGTAGTCGTACAAATCCTCCACTTTCCGACCCGCCAATTTGACGATGATGTCGCCGCCTCGGACACCTGCTTTCTCGGCCGGGCCGCCTTTGCCGACGCCGCTGAGTTTCGCGCCCTGGATGTCGCCGGCCGCATAGTCGGGGATGGTGCCCAAGTAGGCCGTCATCCGGACTCTTGGGGTTGGCTTCGCTTTTTCCCCCTCGTCCAACTCGAACTGGGGTGGCTCGTCCGCGGTCAGCAAACCACGAGCTAGCAGCGCAAAGAGACGCGAAACCTGAGCCGCACCTTCGTAGTTCAACTTGTCCGGTGTATCGCGTGGCGTGTGGTAGTCCTCGTGGGCACCGGTAAAGGCCGAAAGAATCGGCACGTCACGAGCAACAAACGCCGACGCGTCCGTCGGCAATCGCGTGCTCGATTGATCGAGCTTGAGTTCTAGTCGCACGGGCACATTTCGCCGCTGGACTTCACCGGCAAAACCCGGGGACGAACCGATGCCCTGCACAATCAACTTGTCACGAAGTCGTCCGACCATGTCCAGGTTCAAATAAGTGGCGACGGCCGCAGTCAGTTTCTGAGCCTCGGGACTGGTGCCGTGAGCATGAGCACTTTGGTGAGCCTCTGCATGAGCACTCTGGTGAGCCTCTGCCGCATGCGGATTCGGTTTGGGGGCATCGGGGTACAGATCGTAAAACGATGTCACGAATGCCTGCGATCCGAACAAACCGAGTTCTTCACCACTCCACGCCGCCACCAAAAGATCACGCTTTGCCTTGAAGCGGCCCGCTTTCTTTTCAGCGGCCAGGTACTGTGCAATCTCAAGCATGGCGGCGACCCCACTGGCATTGTCGTCCGCGCCAACATGAATTTGATCGCGTTCGTCATCAGTCGCCAAGCTATTACTGCTGCCACCGCTGCCCAAATGGTCAATGTGGGCACCTAGCATCACCACGGGTTCTTTGAAATTCGCTTCCTCGGTCGCCGGGAGCCGAGCGATCACGTTGCGCCCCGTTCCCGTTTTGCGTTCGATTCCGATTACGGCGCTCGCTTCGACGCCGGTCAATTCGAAACCCATCTGCAGCGAGCCATCGTCAAGCTCGGTTTGTGTTTTCTTCAGATCTTTTCCAGCCGACTGGAACATCGACGCAGCGATTTCGTCGCTGATGGTGACAACCGAAACGCTGACGCTGGCTTGCGACGCACTCCGATCGAAACGAATCAGTCGACTTTTCACTTTGCTGGTTGGGCCAGCGACAAACATGATTCCTTTCGCACCCAAGTCTCGAGCGACCGTCGCTTTGCGACGGGGCGTGCTGTAGCGAGCTAGCTGCTGTCGCCGCTCTGGCGCGATCTCTTGCGGCAGATCGCGCAACACCATCACCCATTTGCCGCGGACATCCAAATGCACGTAACTGTCGTACTCTTCGACATCGTCCGAACCGGGAACCTGCATTCCGTAGCCGGCAAAAACAACTTCCGTGGGTTCAAGCTTTCCGATCCGCGAGAAGGAAAGCGGACGCCACTGTTTATCAAGCTCAAGCGTTTGATCGCCGACCTTGATTTCGTTTTCTGCCGTCAAACTTGATCCAGCTGGAAAATCGAAGGACTGAAAGTACGTTCCGTTTTCGCCGGCGGGCTGAAAGCCAAGACTCTGCAAATACGCCGCTACATAGGCGGTTGCCCGGCGTTCACCTTCGGTCCCCGTCAAGCGACCGCCCAAGTCCTGACGGGTCAAAAAATCGACGTGCCGCATCACGTCCGTGGGCGAAAAATCGGGAGTTGACGCGTCCGCTGCCGCAATCGCCGCGTGCCGATCATCACCGCTATTCAGGCCAAGCCGCCGCTGCGCTTCCCCGTCATTCCACTTGCCCATGAAGATCTGCGAACGCTTTTCGGGCGTGCGGTTGGATGTCCAAGCCAACCGCTCCCCATCGGGCAAGAACACGGGCAGCCCGTCAAACCCTTCGGTGTACGTAACGCGAACCGGTTCGCCCTGTCCATCAGCGCGGACCAGATACAACTCAAAGTTCCCGAAGCCATGTTTGTTGGTGGCAAAAATCAGATAGTCGCCGCTGGGGTGATAAAACGGGGCCCAACTCATCGTCCCAAGATTCGTCAGTCGTTGAACATCCGTTCCGTCGATCCGCATCGTGTAAATTTCGGCGGTCGCACCGTCGACCGAAAAGCGGCGCCAACAGATCCGCTGCCCATCGGGTGAAAAGAATGGCCCGCCGTCGTAACCGGGCTCGTTGGTCAGCCGTCGCAGATTTGTTCCGTCGGCATTCATGAGATAGATCTCGTTCATGTATGCCGCGTCCTTGGCAAACAGCGTTTGCTCGCGTTCGGAGAGCTCGCGCTGGTACGCCTGTCGATTGGATGCGAACGCGATCAACTTTCCATCGGGGCTATAGCTGCCTTCAGCGTCATAGCCCTTCGCATTGGTGAGCCGCTTGTACTCGCCATCGGCGTCTCGCTCGTAAAGCTCGAAGTTCTCGTCGTAGTCCCATGCATACCGTCGCTGCTGGCCGCTGGCCCGCAGTTCCAGTTCGGCTCTCTGTTTTTCCACAGCATCCGGATCGTCATGCGTGCTGGCAAACAGCACACGATCGCCGTCGGGATGAATCCAAGCGCACGTCGTTTTGCCGCTGCCCGGTGAGACCTTTTCGATATCCCCCGTCTCTAGATCGGTCACGTAGATCTGATAGAACGGGTTGGCCGGATCACGCTCGCTCTGGAAAACCATACGGCGACCATCGCGACTGAAGTAGCCCTCGCCGGCTCGACGGCCTTCAAACGTGATTTGCTGAGCGTCGCCGATCAGTTCGCCTTCCAGCCTGGCCGAGTTCTCTTTTTGTTTTTGCTCGTCGGTATTCTTTGCCGCGTTTGCGTCGTCGGCGTAAACATGAGCAGGGAAGCAACCCAACAAGAGAAAAAGGGAGAGTCGGTGTATGAACATTCGATGTTGGCCGGCGTTGTGAATTTCTGTTTAGTTTTCGTGGGCCAGTTTTCGTAGGCCAGGAGCTGAGCTGGTAACGCAAGCGACACAGGTGCCAGAACAGGTCCTGGACTACGACTGCCCGCCTATTTCTGAAGAGTGTAACGCAGGCAACCGTCACTGCGTCAGACCATACGCTCCGCGTAGACAAATCAGCCCATCACTCCAGCGGGCGAACAAGCTGCGACGCTCACTCTCATCATCAAAAACACGGATGTCGCTGATCTTGTGCCGAAAATCGTCGCGGACCAACCCATACAGCTTCTGATACTCGGCATCCGGATCAGGAGTTTCATCATCGGCGGCCGCACGCACCCGGGCAACGGCCTCAAAGCGAAAGACCTGCAACCAACCGGGCCGCTGGACGGCTACCAGCCGCAACTCTTGCACCCTTCGCTGTGCCTCCAAAGTAGCCTTCCCGCGTCAGGTGCCTGCGAATCGCCAGTTCCATATCGCGATCACCGGACCAGTTGTCCCAGCATGCTTTCAGGTGTTTGACCCAGCCAATCATCTCGCTTCCTCCTTCCCTTTGGTTCTGCTTGTTTTATATCGCGCTGGACACCTGCGAGAGCCAACAGATGGAGCATTGGGTTTTCTGACCTACACTTCCCGGGTGGCAGGACGTCGCCGCCATCGATGCTTCGCAACCCGTTGCTTTTCGGCACTCCCATGTCAACTCGTTTTTTCGCCTTTCCATGTTCGCTTGTCGGTTTACTGGCTTTGTCCGTAGGCTGCGTCGAGCCCGATCGTGAGGATTATACGGGTCCTGCGATTTCGCTCTCGTCGCTGGAAGAAGCTGCCAAGCAGATCGACGAGGCCGACCGACTGAGCTTTCCGATCGTCGTTGACGACGCCGAGTGGGATCTGAAGCCCTGCCAAGCGACGCCAACGACGCGGGCCACGAATCTCTCCAAAGCGATCCCGTCGAAGGTCGACATTTGGGGATTGGCCGTGACAACGGAATCCGGCAAGGCCCTCGTGACCTATCTCGACAAAACGGAAGATAGGCGGTCCCATCAGACCGCTGGTGCGTACTGCGACCTGTTTTCAGGACGCGTCCTGTCGACGTTTGATCTGCCCGAGTTCGCCGCACCGTTTTCGATTGACCCCACCGGCAAGCATGCGATCCTGTGCCGGCGTGATGCCATCCGCTATGGGCGCGAAACGCTGTACTTGGCTGATTTGGATCAGGACGAAGTTGTGCTCGATCGTTGGCGACCGCTGGTGGATCCATCGATTGAAAAGCCGATACCGTACGTCGATGAGGCCGAAATCATGTGGGCGTCGTTTGTCGGTACCGATCGCATCGTCACCGTCAATGACGCCGGGACGCTTCACGTTTGGAGCTTTCCAGAGCGGAAAAGAATCGGATCGCTGCTGAATGTTTCCGGGATGCCATCACTGTCCCCCGATCGAAAACGAGTGGTTCTTATCGTCGGTGACATGTTGATGATGCTGGACCCGAGTGAAGTCATGCTCGTTGGGCAGCGGAGGATTGGCCCCACACCGAAGGAACCCGTGATCGCGATTCATCCTGACGGAAAGAAGATCGCAGTCGGAGGCAAGGGCGATGCCTTGGTCTACGATCTTGAGTATGACGAATTCTTCCGAATCACGGCCCAACATTTGAGCGCGGATCCTGGCGCGCGATTGGTATCCGACTTTGCCTGGGCCGGCACGTTCTTGCACTCAACACGTCACCTATTCGACTTCAATGCACCAATGGCGGTGTGGGAACTCGATGGAACACGATGGATGACGCCGCTGGGCGATTCCTATTGGGCGGTTGTCGGACGCAGCTTCCATCCCAAACGAAAATCGAAGGATCTGATCCTTCGGCCTTTCAAAATCCCTCATCAAGACATCGGATCGAGGATTGCCCACGTCAACAAGAACGTCGAGGTCTTGGCGCTTCGTGCCGGTGACTCCGTACAAATCGATGTCACGGGGATCCCCGCTGACCGCCGCTCAGAGATCCGTTCTATTCTGCAACAACGGTTGGCCGAAAAAGGCTTCGTTCCTGCGAAGTCGGGTAAAGTTACGGTGAAGGCCTTTCTTGATCCGGAACAGACATTCGAGACGACCTATTGCAAGCAGTTTACCGATCCGAAGAAAACCGGTCACACGCTGTCCTACCGAGGCCGCAGGGGACACTTGCAGATCATCAAAGGTAACCGAACATTGTGGCGGCGAAGCGGCATCGAAAGCCCGCCGAGCTGGATCAAGGAGGTTCCCGCCGACGGCAAGTTGGATTTCTACGGCGAGCCGAAGTACACCATCTACACCGAGCCTGGGTTTCCTGATTTTCCGGCGCGGTCACATACGTGACGTTCTCGGCAGGACAGTACTCAACGCCGAAGGAATGAAGTCGTACACCACGCGACTGAAGTAACCGTCACTCGTTGGGCAAATCAAAATCGCCGGTCACGTCACGCCAGACACAGTGAATGTGGTTCGCTGGATTGCCGGCTCCGTCCGCTTGGGTGTTCACGAACTCGATCAAGAAACCTTTTCCGCGAATCCGGTAGTAGTGGCCGATGCCGGGCTTGGTCGCGCCTGCCCAGGCAAAGTGCACGTCGTCCCAGCCGTTCTCTTCGATCAAATCGCGACGCTGCTTGGCGAGCGTCTCGGGGACGGCGTCGGTGTAGGTATGAACCAGCTCTTTCAACAAGTCTTGGTGCTCTTCGGAAAGATCCTTGGCGGCGATTCCCTCCGGCTCATCCACTTTGACTTGCGCGTCGCCGGCAAAGCGAATCTCCTTGGGTGCTTTCTCGGCGATCAACGCGTTCTCACGCTGCTCGTCGCTCAAAGCCCCAACCAGGTCGAATGCGAGTTGTTCTTCCGCGCGCAGCACGCGAGTGCCTTTCTTCAGTGGCCCGCTGACTTCGTCCATGATCGTGCCGGGATTCGCACCCCAAAACTGTGGCGTGCTATCGACCACTTTGCCGTCGCGAATGCTGAAGTTCAACGACAAGTGATGGCCTTCCCAACTGAGCCCCCAAGGTTCGCTGTCACTGGGCGTGCCAAAGATCGTGACAAAATATTTCTGCGGGTCTCGCTCCCAATTGCGGTCCTTCCCCTCCAACTGGCGAATAACGCCCTCCAACAGCATGATATTGCTGGCCTTGTCGTAACCGCCTTCGCTGAGCGCGGCACGCAGCAAACGCAAGCGACGCGGTCCGCTGGGCAACGTTCATGTCACGAATCGCCAATCCCTTGCGAGTCTTCTTAGGGATGAAGTGCCAGACGACTCGATCGGACGAACCGTAGTCCACGACCGCCAGATTCTTCTGATCGTCATCAAGCGATTTCAGAAAGGCATCGGCGAAGACCTTCATCTGCACGCCTGGCGGATCACCGACCTTCAGCCCCACAACAACCAGACAGACAAGACAAAGGGCAGCAGCGACACCAAGTCGGGCGAAACGCATGGCGGGATTCTCTTCAGCAGGAAAGGGCGGGGAGGAAAATGCCTCGATATCTTAGAGCGAACATGGCGTCCATTAAACCGTCGGTGTTCGGTATAGTTGACTTCCGCGACTGCCCCACCCAGCCAGACCACAACACTCACAACCAAAACATGTCCCTGCCACGCACGCTCGAGCCCGAATCGATGGAGACCGCCCAAGAGGCGAGCGAGTACGAGACGATGGACCACTCTGGGGTCAACGACGTCTTCGTCGCCGACCTGATCGCCGGCGGCGATGTGGGTCCCCAAGTGATTGATTTGGGTTGTGGTCCCGCGGCGATCCCCATCTTGCTCGCTCAGCGGTTGCCGGAAATCCAGGTCATGGCGATCGATTCGGCCGTCGAAATGCTCGACGTCGCCAAGCGCGAGATCGACTTTGGCGGGGTGATGGAACGTGTCTTTCTGCAACACGCCGACGCAAAGTCGCTGGAGGACTTTGAAGACGAGATGACGGACACGGTGATCTCCAACAGTTTGCTCCATCATTTGGAGAAGCCGGAGTCGGCATTAGCGACGGCCCAGCGATTGGTTCGTCGCGGCGGTCGATTGTTCATTCGCGACCTGGCACGACCCGATTCGGCGGAAAAAGTCGAATCGCTGGTCACACAATATGCGGGAAACGAGTCCGAGTTTGCTCAGCAGTTGTTGCGACAATCGTTGCACGCGGCACTCACGATCGACGAGATCCAAGCACTAGCTGGGGGGCTTGGCATTTCTCCGGGGCAAGTTCAAATGACAAGCGATCGACACTGGACGATCGATTGGCAACGCCCGTAAGACAGTGGGAACGACGCTATGCTCGCGTATTTGAAACTCCTGGACGACGTCTTGCAGACGGGGATCGACCGTGACGACCGCACCGGCGTGGGAACGCGCGGGCTGTTTGGACGGCAGATGCGTTTCGATCTCAGCAAAGGATTCCCTTTGTTGACGACGAAGCGTTTGCACGTGCGATCGATCTTTTACGAACTTCTGTGGTTCTTGCGAGGCGACACCAATGTTGGCTGGCTGCAAGAACAGGGCGTCAGCATTTGGGACGAGTGGGCCGACAAAAACGGGAATCTCGGTCCCGTTTACGGTCATCAGTGGCGCAGCTGGCCGACTGCCGACGGCGAAACCATCGACCAAATTGCCTGGGTGCAAAACGAGATCCGCACCAATCCCCAGTCTCGTCGCTTGATTGTCTCGGCTTGGAATGTCGCCGATATCAAGGACATGCGTTTGCCGCCTTGCCACGTGCTGTTTCAGTTCTACGTTGCCGACGGCCGGTTGTCATGCCAGCTGTACCAGCGAAGTGCCGATCTGTTTCTGGGGGTTCCCTTCAATATCGCCAGTTATGCGTTGTTGACGATGATGATGGCCAAAGTCACCGGACTGCAGCCGGGTTCCTTTGTTCACACGCTTGGGCGATGTGCATTTGTACAACAATCACTTCGAACAGGCGAAGGAGCAACTGGCTCGTGAGCCAAAGCCGCTGCCAAAAATGCACTTGGCGTCGACTCCCCCGTCGATTGACCAGTTCTGTTACGACGATTTCCAATTAACGGGCTATGACCCGTACCCCAGCATCAAGGCTCCGGTGGCGGTTTGAGCGATCATCGTTCGTCATCCCACAAACGCGAATTGACGGCCGTGGTCGCGGCGACCCCCTCCGGCGTGATCGGGCTGGATGGCGACATGCCGTGGCGATTGCGAAGCGATCTCCAGCGATTCAAGAAATTGACGATGGGTGGCGTGCTGATCATGGGCCGACGGACCTATGATTCGATTGGCCGCCCTTTGCCTGGGCGCCGTACCATCGTGGTCACGCGAAATCCCGACTGGCGGGCCGAAGGCGTCGAATCCGCCGAAAACCCGGATTTAGCGTTGGAGACGGCGGGCGATTCTCGTATATTCGTGGTCGGGGGAGCCCAGATTTACCGAGCTTTCCTGGACCAATGCCAGCAAATTTACCTCACCAGGGTCTGGTCAAATGTTCGCGGCGACACGACACTGACGCTGGACCTGAGCGAGTTTCGCGTTTCGACCTGCATGCGATTGCCGGCAACGAAGACGGATGACGTACCGACAGAGTTCTTTCGGCTGGTTCGACAAAATCCTCGAAAAATGATGCCACGTCCCCATTGAGCAAATAGGGGACCGGACGCTATATTTGCCCGATTCTTGGCAGAAGCATTTGTCCTATTTTTTCGTGTCAAGTTCTGCTTCGCCCTGCTTTTCGCGTTGATGACCTTCCCAGGAGTTTCGCCATGCCCCGTCTGTTGGGCGTTGATATCCCAAACGACAAACAGATCCAGTTTTCATTGACCTACCTGTACGGGCTCGGCTTGTACAGTGCTCGTGAGGTCTGCGAGAAATTGGGGATCGAGCCAACCCGTGCCGCCAGTGAACTGGGCGAGGACGAATTGGGTCGCATCGCTGCCTTGCTGGAACGTGATTACGTTTGCGAAGGTCCGCTGCGTCGCCAAATCACGCAAAACATCAGCCGGCTTCGCGAAGTGCAGATGTTATCGCGGACTGCGTCATCGCCTGGGGCTGCCCGTCAACGGTCAACGAACCAAAACGAATGCGCGAACTCGCAAGGGCCCCAAGAAGACGGTCGCCGGAAAGAAAGGCGTCAAAGACTTGCGATAATATTTATCGCGAGATTCGATGGCCGATTGCACACCTGTTGCAGTCCGTTCACTTAACCGATTCAAACAACAGTCACATTGCACAGAGAACTTTGCCGTGGCAAAGACCAACAAGAAAAAACGAATTCGGCGTAACGTCAGCAATGGCATTGCCCACGTTCACGCGACGTTCAACAACACGACGGTGACGATCACGGACCCCAAAGGCGACACGCTTTGTTGGGCCAGTGCCGGAACCAGCGGATTCA
The DNA here is from genome assembly GCA_963714715.1 of Pirellulaceae bacterium. Lineage (GTDB taxonomy): Bacteria > Planctomycetota > Planctomycetia > Pirellulales > Pirellulaceae > JBFJVZ01. Next base: position 56,517 of record CAVQPV010000008.1, read on the forward strand.
AGGGAAGCCGAAAGAGCACTCCCTTTGCCGGTCAGTGTGCCGCCCAACAGGCAGCCGAAAAGGCCAGCAAGTTCGGCATGCGTGATGTGGAAGTCCGTGTCAAAGGTCCGGGTTCCGGAAGAGAAAGCGCGATCACTGCTCTTCAGGCTGCCGGCTTGAATGTCAAATTGATCGAGGACGTTACCCCGATTCCGCATAACGGATGCCGTCCACGTAAAAAACGACGCGTCTAGTTTTTTAGCACAAGTCGTCTCGGTTTTTTGCCGCGACTCTCACTGAACACTCTACCTCTCAGACCAGAAGCGAGGTTCCCTTGACGATGCACATTCGTTGGCGTGGCATGGAATTGCCCAGCAGCCTGGAAGTCGATCGCGATACGCTCAACTCGAATTACGGCAAGTTTATGGCCGAACCCTTTGAACGCGGTTTTGGCACCAGCGTCGGCAACAGCCTGCGCCGCGTGCTGCTCAGCAGTTTGATGGGCAGTGCCGTCACTCAAATCAAGATTCGTGGTGCCCAGCACGAATTCACAACGATCCCCGGTGTCTTGGAAGACGTCACCGAGATCATTTTGAATGTCAAAAGCTTGGTGGTTCGGAATCACAGCGAAGCAACTCGCGTGATCACGCTCGAATCCGACAAGGCCGGCGTGCTCACCGGTGCCGATATTCAAACCGATGCCGACGTCGAAATCATCAACAAAGGCCACGTGCTGGCCACGTTGACCGACGACGTGCCGTTCATGATGGAAATGGTCGTCGAGAACGGTCGCGGCTACGTGCCCGGCACCGAACACAGCAGTGCCGATCACGAAATCGGGATCATTCCCATCGACGCGGTCTTCAGTCCCGATCACACGTGTTCGCTACGACGTCGAGGAAACTCGTGTCGGCCAGAAGACGAACTACGACAAGCTGAACCTGGAGATCTGGACCGACGGCTCCGTCAATCCGGAACTGGCGCTGGTCGAATCAGCCAAGATTCTTCGCAAGCACCTCAACCCCTTCGTTCAGTACCGCGAACTTGGGCCGAGTATTTTCTCGGCGGCCCGTGGGGGTGCCGGTTCTCCCGAAGCTCAGTTGGAAGCGAAATTGAACATGACGCTGGCCGACTTGCGACTTGTCGGTGCGAGCCAACAACTGCCTGGAAAGCGAAAACATTCAAACGGTTCGCGACCTGGTTCAGCGAACGGAAGATCAATTGCTGGAAGTACGCAACTTCGGCGACACGACCTTGAACGAAGTTCGTGAGAAGTTGTCGCAATACGGACTTCACCTCGGCATGCGTGTCCCCAGCCAGCCGTTGTTCTAGTCCACCAAACTGAAACACTAAGACTCAATTACACTGACGGATATGCCGCCATGCGACATCGTAGAAAAGGCCGCACGCTAGGACGTAGCCCGAGCCACCGCAAGGCGATGCTGAAGAATCTCGCCAGCGCGTTGTTCTTGACCGAGCGTGATGCGACCTACGATGACAACGCGCCCAAGGTCCCCGGTCGAATTACGACGACTTTACACAAGGCCAAGGAAGTCCGACCGCTGGTCGAAAAGTGCATCACGATCGCAAAGAAGTCTTTGCCGGCCGCGGAAGAAGCCGCCAAGCTGAGACCATCGGTGGAGCGCGGAAGCGATGCTTATAAGAAATGGCGGAAAAGTGACGATTGGCAGAAATGGGCGGAAGCACGTGCACCGGTCGTCGCTGCGCAGCGTCGAGTCGTTCAGTTGATTGGCGATAAGCAAGCGACCAGAGTCCTGTTCGATACGGTCGCAGAGCGATACGTCGACCGACCGGGCGGTTACACGCGAATCATGCGTTTGGCCACGCCCAGATTGGGCGACGCGGGTGAACGAGCGATCTTGGAATTTGTCGGCAAGAACGATCGAGTGAAACGTAAAGCTCAGCGTCCTGCCTTTGAGGAAGAAACGCCAAAGCCAGCTGACGTAAGCGAAGGCAGCGGAGCAGGCGCCGGCAGCTAAAACAGAAGTCGAGGAAACCGCCGCCGAAGAGACCAGTAGCGACAAGGACTGATCCTCACAGCCGACTGGAACTGCAAGGGCCCGCGCGATGACGTGGGCCTTTTCTTTGTGTGTCACCGCTCGCTTTCTTCCAACCAATCGGATCGCGTCGCGCCTGCTTGATTTGCTTGGTAGTACCTGCCCGTCATCACGTCCAAACACGTCAGCCATCCTGTGCCGCACGCCCACGTGTCAATGCAGATGACGTGTCCCGCGTTCTTGGGCAATCCGTCTTTCTGCGATGTGTGCCCGCAAATCACGACTTTTCCGGACTCCAGCGGTGTTGTGGCGTGGTATTTCTCCCAGTACAGCATGTAGTCAGGTTGGTCGGCCAGCGGCAGATCACCCAAGAGTGCTGCGTGCACAAACACATGCGTCTCCGTCTCATACCAGGGGACACATGCTTCCATGAAATCCCAGTGCGTCTGTGGAACTGCATCAAGCCCTCGCCTTCCAAGTCGCGTGCATATGAATCCCATGTCGCCTCGCCGCCCACCAAGGCCCACGCTCGACGCTGAGCCAAGTCATATCGCGAGCGCAACATCATGATCTCATGGTTTCCCTTCAAGCAGATGATTTTTCGCTGCTGGGATTGTTCGATTAACCACTGGATCACGCGACAAGTATCGGGACCGCGATCAACGTAGTCACCCAGCATCACCAGGGTGTCTTCCGGTTGCGGATTGACGAATCTGACCAAGGTATCGAGGGCATCGAAACATCCGTGAATATCGCCGATTGCAAAGTATCGCATGTTCGTGCCCCGCAAATCTGACGGCGCTTACGCCCTCATGCCTTGCGCCCGACGCCAGGCTCTCTCTTGCTTTTCCAATCCCACGGAATCGTTCAACGCACGCCAGTTGCCTGCAACCTCACCCAAGGCTGCCTCTGGCGTCGTTGCTCCGTCCAGACAGCGACCGACCTGCTGATCAAGGACGTCATAATACTTGCCGCCGGACAACAACTGCATCGCCGGCAACGCGACCGGCACCTCCAACCGCCGGCGAAGCCATCGATCGTAGACGCCTCCTTGCTGTTGACTTGGCGTCGGAGCATCACTGTTGTTTTTGCGTGTTGCGGTCATGCCTGAAATCTGACGTCGAACCGAATCACTCCCCTCACCTCCAGAAAGCCAGTTGGCAAATTGCTTACTCGCGCCCGTCTGGCGGCATGCTGAGGAAATCGAAACAACCGGGGAAAACGGGTCCAAAAGAACTCGATTCGCATTCGCCGCGCCCGGCAAGTCGACGACACTCACGGGCGTCTCTTCCTCCGCGTCGGCTTGAAAACAGATTCCACCACGAAGCTTTCCAGCTTGAATGCCGGCCCAAATCTCTTGCGGAGCCATGCGACCGGCTTGATACCGATCCGCCGTTTGTCTCATTTGCGTCAAGACGTCGATGTAAGGCTGGGCATCGACCAAAGGAGTCAGGCCCTCGCGGGCGAACAGCCAGCCCGTTTCCAGCGTCGACGCCGCCCGCCACAAAAACATGCTGCCCGCCCAGCCCGGCGCCAGCGGTTCGCATCCTGCGCCATCCAGGTCACTGACCCAGCGGTCATAGTCGGCCCAAGTGGCCAGCCGATCAACCCTGTCGGTTGCGATCAGTGCGGGCAGCCGAGCGCCCAGTGGTACTGCAACAAGGTCGCCGGCATACATGGCGGCGCCGTTCTTGACAGCCGCGTAGACTTGGCCCAACTCCGCCGCCGCCGTCGCGAATTCGTCGCCCGTGAACGCCACGATGGACTCCGCGACCACCAAGTCAGGGATTGCCAAGAGTGGATGGATGAGCAAGTCATTCTTTTTTGCCAAGTCCGAAAGCTGCGACAAGCCGCCCGCTGCTTGACGCGAGATGTCGACGGTTTCGAACTTCAACGGCTGAGACATCACCGATGCCCAGGCACGCGTCAGTATTTCGGCGTCTTGGCCTCTACCGACCATCGCGATTCGCAGCGGTACGTCACGTCGTTCCGCCGTCGGCTTGGCCTCTTCCGCCTTTTTCGCCCGACAACCCGCGGCCAACATGACCGCCGACGCAGAGGCGGTCATCAAGACATCGCGGCGATGGATCCTTTGTTTCTGTTGTCTCTCGTGCACGGTCGGCTCGTGGCTGTCGTCGCAAAGACTCAGAACCTGAAATCGGCAGAATCTGAAACGGGTTGTTTGGCAAGCCGATTGTACGCACTATAGTGTCCCCCTGTTCGACGGTGACCTCAATTGGCTCACCTCATTTCGCCAGCCCCCATCTCTCGCGTGATCTGTCATCATGAGCCACTTTCTGGGAATTGACGTTGGGACCAGTGGAACAAAAACACTCTTGATCAACGAGGCCGGCGAGGTGCTGGCCGAAGCCAACGCCGACTATCCCCTCCATCAACCACGCCCAGGCTGGACCGAACAAGATCCAGAGGACTGGTGGAAAGCAACCGTCAAAACCGTTCGTGCGGTTGTCAAGAAAGCCAAACTCAAGACGACCGACGTCAAGGCGATCGGACTGAGCGGACAAATGCATGGATCGGTATTTTTGGACAAAAATGACAAGGTGATCCGTCCCGCGTTGCTCTGGAACGACCAGCGAACAGCCGCAGAATGCGACGAGATCACCTCAAGAGCGGGTGGCCGCAAAGCACTCATCAAGATGGTGGCCAATCCGGCGTTGACCGGCTTTCAAGCACCAAAAATCCTCTGGCTGCGGAATCGTGAGAGCAAGAACTTTGACCGGCTCGCCAAAATCTTGTTGCCCAAAGACGACATCCGCCGCCGACTGACGGGAGATTATGTCACCGAAGTCAGTGATGCCAGCGGCACGCTGTTGCTGGATGTTGTGAAACGCAACTGGTCCAGCAAACTGCTGGGCAAACTTGACTTGGATCGTGACCTGCTACCACGTGTGGTGGAGAGCGACGAAGTCACCGGGACCTTAACCGCCGCGGCAGCCAAACAACTTGGACTTTCAACGGAGTGCAAGGTCGTCGGCGGGGCAGGGGACTGTGCCGCGGGCGCCGTCGGAAATGGTGTGGTCAAGAAAGGGATCCTGAGCACATCGATCGGGACCAGCGGTGTCATGTTTGTCCATAGCGACGAACCGCAGTACGACGTCGCAGGCCGATTGCACACGTTCTGTCATGCAGTCAATGGCAAGTGGCACATGATGGGGGTCAACCTGACCAGCGGCGGATCACTTCAGTGGTGGGTCGACTCCGTCATCCAAGGATTGGCGGGCATCCCAGCGGCCAAGCGTTACGATGCAGCCACAGCGGAAGCCGCCAAGATTTCAGCCGGCAGTGATGGGCTGCTGTTCCTACCTTATTTGAATGGCGAACGCACTCCGCATGCCGACCCCAATGCGCGTGGTGGTTTTGTCGGTTTGAATCTGACGCACACGCGCGGCCACATGACCCGCAGTGTGATGGAGGGGATCACGTTTGCACTTCGCGACAGTCTGGACATCATCCAATCGCTCGGCGTGCCGGTCCGCCAGATTCGGGCATCCGGTGGTGGAAGCACGAACCCGCTTTGGCGACAGATGCAAGCCGATGTGTTTGGCAAAAAAATCACGACGCTTGCCGTCGAACAAGGCCCGGCGTACGGCGTCGCGCTGCTGGCTGCGGTTGGTGCTGGTGCTTACCGGACGATCGAATCCGCGTGCCAAGCAACCATCGCGGTCGCCGAAGAGACCGCAGCGGACAAACAGGCTGTCAAAAACTACAACCGGCTCTTTCCGATCTACCAAGGACTGTACGGCCAGCTCAAGGATTCGATGACAGCGCTTGCCGAGTATCAGTCATAGTCGCCGAACTCTCCGAGTTCGGTATTGCACTGAGTCGTCAAACCTTCGTCCTGGTGTTGTTGCGGAGGCGGTTGTGATTTCCTGCCGTCATTCGCCTCGCAAACAAGCGTTTGCTTGCAGGACAACACATTATCCAGCTTTCTTGGCTGGCTTGGCCAGCTTCTTGGCGACGCGTTCAAGCAATTCCTTGCTCTTTTGAATGCCTTCCATCTCGCCCACCTTTCCGCCTTCGTACTCGATGCCGACATAACCGTGGTAACCGTGTTTCAGCACGATCGCCATCATCCGTTCATAGTCAGTGTGGATCTCGTTTCCATGCTCATCGAAATCGTGCGTCTTTGCACTGACCGCCTTGGCATACGGCATCAGTTCGTCGACGCCTTTGTAACGATCGTACTCTTCTCCGTTGCCAATCCGGAAGTTTCCAAAGTCGGGTAGCGTGCCACAGTTCTGCATGTCAACCATTTTGATCACACCGGTCAGCCAGGCGCCATTGCTGCTGAGCCCACCGTGGTTTTCCACGATCACGTTCAAGCCATGCGGTTTGGCGTACTGGCTCAGTCGGCTAAGTCCGTCGGCCGCGAGCTTTTGCTGCTCGTCATAGCTTCCTTTGCTTCCCGCGTTAACACGAATCGAATGGCATCCCAAAAACTTCGCCGCATCAACCCACTTGTAGTGATTCTCGATCGCTTGCGTGCGTGCCTTCTCGTTCGCATCGCCCAAGCGTCCTTCGCCGTCGCACATGATCAGCAAACTCTTCACGCCCTCATCTTCACAGCGCTGCTTCAGCTCCGCCAAGTACTTTTCATCCTTTGCTTTGTCCATGAAGAATTGATTGACGTACTCAACTGCGTCGATGCCAAACTCCCGCTTGGCGATCCGCGGAAAATCTAGATTCGTCAGATTCTTGTTTGGATCTCGCAAGGCACGGTGAAGCGACCACTCGGCCAATGAAATCTTAAAGGGAGCGGCCGATTCGTGATGATCAGCAAATACGTCGTGTGAAATGACAGCCGCAGCGGTCGCTGCGGCGGCAGCGGTTTGCAAGAATTGTCGACGGTACATATTTGGGGAATTCCTCGGAGTAAGTTGTCGGTCGGCCCATTGTACTGCGGACGGCAGCCCATTTGAGCGGCAGCAAGTTTAGACAGCCATCGCTAGCCGCGATGCGCAGGCAAGGCCAAAATGGGACAATTTGCCCAATGCAGCACCTGCTCGGTCGTCGATCCGCGGATCGCGTCCAGAAATCCGTCCTGCGCCTGGCCCATCACAGTCAAGGGTGAAGAAACCCGGGCTAGCCTCAGCGGATGACTCTTGGATCAGTCACTGGGAGGTTGATACGGGTTTCCACTTTCGACGGTTCGTGCTGGTCCTTTCACTGATGGGTCATCAAGCGGCCCTGCTGGTACGATTCGACTGATCGCCAACCCCACGAGAAAGATCACCAATGTGCCGATGACGATCGTCATGTTGGCATGCAGTGGATTTCGCAGATAGTCTGGCTGATTCTCGATCGCTGGATAAAACGTCATCCAGCCGATCACCAAGACGCCAGTAACCACGGCCGTCAGCGCAGCACCTCCGCTGCGCTCGTCTGGCGATGATCCCCAACAAGAACAGCCCGAGCATGCCGCCGGCAAAGATCCCTTGCAGTTTCCACCAGGCATCCAGAATGCTCTTCTGGCCGATCAAGGCAACCGCCACACTGGTCCCAATCAAACCAATAGCAACGGTCGAAATCCGCAGCACGTTCATGGCCACCCGCTCAGAGACTTCGGGATCAACGTATCGCTGATAGATGTCCTTCAACACAACCGTCGCAGACGAGTTCAAGGATGTGTCGATGCTGCTCATCGCCGCTGCAAAAATCGCGGCGATCAACAAGCCAGCCAAACCGGGCGGCAAACGATTGGCAATGAAATGCGGCAAAACTTTGTCGCCGTAATCGGCCGGCTGCATGTTGGTAGCTTGCTGGATAACCGCTGGATCGCTCGGGCTTGATGAAAGCTGCTCTGCCGCGACTTGCAGCTTGACGTCTTGCAGCATCTCCGGATGAGTCTGGTAGTACGAGTACAAGGCGGAACCAATCAGAAAGAACAGCAGCGATATGGGGACGTACAGAATCGCGCCCACCCAAACGGATCTCTTGGCTGCTGCGTCACTTTTTGCCGTGTGGTACCTCTGAACAAAACTCTGATCGATTCCAAAGTTGGTCAGATTGATAAAGATGCCAAACAGAAAGACAACCCAAATCGTGCTGGTAGTGAAGTCAACATTCAGGCTTCCCAGGCTGGTTTTGCCCGCATCGTAGGCGATCGACAGCGATTCCGGCGGTCCACCCGGCACGCCAAACAACAGCATGATGTAGATCAACAACGCGCCGGCCATCAACACAATCGATTGAATCACATCGGTCCAAATCACGGCCTCGATGCCACCCAGCAAAGTGTACAACGTTACCAACACGCCGGTCGCCACAATGATCAATGTTACGTCCCAACCCGTCAGAGCGCTTAGCCCAAGGGCGACACCGAACATGATCGTCCCCGTCCGAGCGATCTGTGTCAGCACGTAGCAGATCATCGCGTACGTCCGCGCCCACAGGCCGAAACGCACTTCCAGATGGTGATAAGCGCTGATCTCGCCCGTGCGTCGGTAGAAAGGCACGAAGTACTTGGTGGCGATCCACGCAGCGAGCGGCAATGACAATGTAAAGACATAAGCGTTCCAGTTGCCACCGTACGCCTTGCCCGGATTACCCAAGAACGTATTGCTGCTCAGGTAGGTTCCAAATATTGATAAACCGACCGCCCACCCCGGCAAACGACCGCCGGCGGCCATGAACTCGCCGGTCGTACCACTCTTGCGTACAAACCAACAGCCGAAACCGATCACACCGGCAACGTACAGGAGCAGAACGACAAGATCGAGTGTGGCGAGTGAAATGGCGCTTCCCCAGTGCGGGGCTCATTTCGTGTTAACGTGATCGTCTATCCAAACGAGATCGCTCCACCAAGGGGTATCATTCTCTTGAGGTTTGCCGGGGGTCGACCTGCCGTTACGAACAATCTGCGTCATCTTTGCCGCCAATTCGCTTGCCAATTCCGCATGCAAGTCGATGACGTTCGTTGCTTCGCTTGGGTCGTTCGCCAGGTCGTACAATTCTCGCTTGTGACGCTGGTCCTCCATCACCAGCTTCCAGTTGCCCTCGCGAATCGCGAACCGGCCAGCCGAGCTGTGATGAATGACCGGCGATCGTGCTTGCGGTTCTTCCTCGCCAAGCAGAGCAGGCAAGAAGCTAACGCTGTCTTCGCCAGCGCTGTCCGGTAATTCTTGACCCAGAATCTCGGCGAACGTTGCCAACAGATCGGTTTGGCAGATCGGCTGGTCGTATTTCCTTCCAGCATTTGCCTTTGCGGGCCAACGCGCAAAGAAAGGCACTCGATGGCCGCCTTCATAAATCGATCGTTTGCCTTCTTTGTAGATGCCATTGCTGTGGTGGCCAAACAACTCGATGCGTTGCTTCCAGGTGTTTTCCGGTCCGTTGTCGCTGGTAAACACAACAAGTGTGTCGTCGGCCAACTTTTCTCTGTCCAGCAACTGTAGAATTCTGCCGACATGCCAATCGGTCTCGATCAGGAAATCACCGTAGGCGCCCGCGTCACTCTTGCCGCGAAACTGCTCGATCGGAATCACAGGTTTATGGGGCGAGGTGTACGGCAGATACAGAAAAAACGGTTTGCCGTCGCGCGCCGCCTCGGAATTCCCTTCAACCCACTCGATCGCCTTGTCCGTGAACCGTGTCAAACACTCCGAGTCGACAAAGTCTTCAGCGATCTCCAACTGACCTTTGACCACACCCCACTGGCTCGTCGTGCCGGCCTTTGCCAGTTTCTTTTCGTACGGCGGCATGATGCGATAATCAGCGATGGCAATCTCATTCGGCTTCTTCTGCGTGTACATCGTCGGCGGGACTTTCGCGTACCGGCCTTCAAACCACGCCAACACGCCGTAGTTCATCGATGCCGGAATGCCATAGAAATATTGGAAGCCTTTGTCCAACGGCATGTCCTGTACGGGCTTGGTCCAGTCACGACTCTTCCGATCACCTGGAAAGTCCATCCCCAAGTGCCACTTACCGACCATCGCCGTGGCATAGCCGTGATCGCGGAGAAACGATGCCAATGTCATCCGTCCATCGGCGATCAAGCAAGCGCGTTCTGCACCCATCACGCCACGTTTCAGTTCGGTTCGCCAAGCATATCGTCCGGTCAGCAATCCATAGCGTGATGGCGTGCACACGGTATCGCTGCAATGAGCGTCCGTGAACGTCACGCCTTCACGGGCCAGCCGATCAAGGTTCGGAGTTTTGAACCGGGAATCGGGATTCAGACAGCTTGCGTCACCATAGCCTTGATCGTCCGTGTAGATGACGATGATGTTTGGTTTGGCCGCCCAGGATACTGTCTGAGCCAACAAACAGAGGAACAGGAATCGGTAGATCATAAACCGGACTACTTTCGCGAAAACCAATCGCCAAATTGTTGATAGTTGTGATAGGGAACGGAATTGTCTTGCCAATGCTCGACGGCTTGATCGTACAGTTTTTGCATCATCTTAAGTTCGCTGACCGTCGACTCGTTGGTAGCCAAGTTCTCAAGCTCCAGCCGATCATTCTTCAAATCGTACAGCTCCTCGGCACGCACAAATTCGCCTTGGTCGTACGGCCAGTTGACGTATTTCCACTCGCCTGTCACCACGGCTAGGCTGTGCGCCCGGTTCGGTCCCCAAACGTTGATCAATGTCAATGCATCGTGAATCGTGCCCGTGGGATCATCGTAAAGTTGCATCAGGTCTTTCCCGTCAACATTGCCTGGAATCTCGACCCCCGCCAACGAGAGAATCGTCGGCGCAAAATCGATATTCCCGGTCAGCGACCCGCACCTTAATTTCTTACCGCTGTTTTCGTGCCGTGGGTCAAACATGATCAGCGGGACTCGGGACGCTTCTTCGTATGGCAACACCTTCGAGCCGTAGCCGTGCGAGCCGCACAGAAAACCGTTGTCGGACGTGTAAATGATCACCGTGTTGGCCGCCTCACCGCTGTCGATGACTGCTTGGCGAATCATGCCGACGGCAACATCGATGCCGTAAATCTGCTGATAATACGTCGCCATCACCTCGTCGTATTTATCGCTGTAGTTCCAACCGTGAAAACGCTCGTACTGACGACCTTGTCGACTTTGCAATGAAAAATGCTCGCCGTTTTCGCGGCCATAGTTCTTGGGCTTGGTGAAGGTCTTTCCTGCGTAGACGTCATCAAATCGCGGGTCAGGCGTGGCTGGCTTGTGTGGCGCCTTGAAGCTGATGGAAAGACAAAAAGGTCGGTCCTGTTTCGCCGCATCAAGCACAAAATCTCGACCGAACGCGCCGTACGACAAGGTTGAATGCGGGAAATCTTCGGCATACTTGGCCATCGATTTGTTCTTCTTTGTCTCGTACGACGTCTGGCCGGGACCTGCTCCCCAGCGATCAAACTCGTTTCGGGCAGGACACCTTTTTTGCCGGGCTTCTCGGCGATTTCAAAACCGATCTTACCGGCAAACGCCGTTTGGTAACCCGCTTTTCGCAAGCAGGATGGGGTACGACTTTTTCCAGTGCTCGGCCAGCAGCGCACCGTGTTCAAAGTTGCAGCCAGTCTTGTACTCGTACATGCCCGTCACCACGTTCGCCCGACTGGCCATACAGATCGCTGTCGTATCGTAGTGGTGGTCGAAGACGATGCCGTCACGAGCGAGTCGATCAAGATTGGGCGTCTTGACTCCGGGAGTCCCATAACATCCCATCGAATAGGTGCATTGATCATCCGCCATCAAAAAAATGATGTTGGGCCGATCGTCAGCCAGCGCCGAAGAAAGCAACAAGGGCGTGCAAAGCAAAGCGAAGTAATTGGATTTCATTTTGATACAGGTCTCTTGGTAGTCATCTCATAGTCGCCGTCCACTCCGATGTCGGTCTGCACTCCTGGGGCCTGGAGATTGCCGGCGGAGCGTGCGACGACAATCCCAATCACGGAGTGTACAGCAGAAGGCGGAGACCAACACAGAAACGGCGGCCAAACAAATCCGACACCAGGTCCAGACAGCAGTGGGGAGTCAACGTGCGAACATCATATTCCATTCTGCCTCCAGTTTCACGATGCGACGATGCTTTCCGATGAATTACGGTCACGCTCGACTGCGAAACCTTGACTCGCACCGGTCTGTCCAGCATCGTTTCTGGCTGCTGATTGTCCCCGTCGGATTGACCGACATCCAACAGGTGCACGCCGCGTTGCCACTCTGCCCACCAGATACCCATGCCCATGAACACTCGATTCTTGCTCGCCGTTACTGCCTTCATTTTGGTTCCCTGCGTCGTTCGCGCTGAAGACGATCACCAAGGCGAACTCACGAAGTTCGTCTTCGATCGGTTCCGAGATCTTCCCGGGCACCATCCGCGATGTTTGGGTCTATGTGCCAACGCAGTACGACGGTGAACAACCCGCATGTGTGGCTGCGTTCTGCGACGGAGCGAACTATGTGAAGCCCAAGCGAGACAATTACGCGCCGGCCATTTTTGACAAACTGATTGCCTCCGATGAAATGCCGGTCACGATCGGTGTCTTCGTCAATCCAGGCATCGTGCCAGCGGCGCGAGAAAGCGCACTGCCGCGATTCAATCGCAGTTACGAATACGATGGCCTCGGGGATGACTACGCTCGATTTCCTGGACACGGAGTTGTTGCCTCACATCGTCAAGGAATACAAGCTGAAACTCTCCAGCTGATCCCAATGACCGATTGGTGGGCGGCGCCAGTTCAGGTGGCATTTGTGCTTTCAACACCGCTTGGTCACGTCCCGACCGATTTCGTCGCGTGTGGTGCACGGTCGGAACGTTTGTTGGTTTACGCGGCGGTGACGAACTTCATTCGCTGGTACGTAAGACCGAAGCGAAACCGCTTCGAATCTTTCTTCACGACGGCAGCAACGACTTAAACATCTATGCCGGTGACTGGTGGATGGCCAACCAACAGATGCAACGCGCACTCCAGTGGATGGGTTACGAGCATACATTCATCTGGGACGAAACGGGACACGGACGCCAAGGCGAACTGAAACACTTGACGGACGCACTGCGTTATCTTTGGAAAGACTGGCCCCAGCCAGTGACGACTCACCCGGAAAACGCCGGTAAACGACGGGCAAACTTTGTCCTGCCGGACGAGCCTTGGCAACTGGTCAGCAAAGGTCACGCCTTTACCGAAGGTCCTGCGACGAATGAGAAAGGCGAAGTCTTTTTCACCGACATTCCCAATTCCACCATTCATAAAATCGGTACCGATGGAAACGTCACAGTCTTCGCTCGAGACACCGGCAACGCCAACGGGCTGATGTTCGCACCCGACGGGCGATTGATCGCCTGCGCAGATGGTAAACAGCAGATCGTGGCTTACGACTCCGCTGGCAATTCAGCCATCCTGGTCAAAGAAGTCAACTCCAACGACGTCTGCGTGCGCGCTGACGGGACGATCTATTTCACCTCGCCAGGTGAAAAGAAGATCTACCGAATCCAGCCTGATGCGATCAAAAGCCGAATCGCTCGACTCGTTACCGGGGTGTAACGGAATCTTGCTCAGCCCGGATCAAACGCAACTCTACGTCACCGATTTTCAAGGCCGCATGGTGACGACGTTCCAGGTTACCGAGGACGGGAACCTGCGTCACAAGCAACCATACTACTGGCTGCATCTACCCTATCGCACCGACAAATCTTCGCTGGACGGAATGACCGTGGACAGCGAAGGCTGGCTGTACGTCACCAGCAAACTGGGAATCCAAATCTGCGATCAAGCCGGCCGCGTGAACTTCATCATCCCCATGCCTGCTGGAGCCCGCCATCCAGCCAACCTTTGCTTCGGCGGTCCGGGGATGGACATCCTTTACGCCACCTGCGGCGACAGAGTTTACAAACGGAAGCTCAGCAAGAAAGGCGTCCATTCTTGGAAATCGCCGATCACCCCAACGAAACCGCAGCTGTGATTGATGCGCGTGCCCGCTGCCGGTTGCTTTTGTTTCGTCAAAAACTCGCTGCCCACCTTGCTGCTGACTCGTTGGCGGCCGTGATCAGTGCGTGCATATCGCGGTTTGCAAAGTAGCCATCTCGCCCCGACGAGATGTAGGTGCGACCGAACCCGCTCTCCAATGAAATCATGGTGGATCGTAGCTGGACCGCGACCAAGCGATCCGTTCGATACAAGAAAATCTGATGGTTCGCCATCTGGTCGGGCATCGTCACGGCGGAGCGTGACGGCTACTTTCTGTTTCCGCTGGCAAACCCGCGATATGTACCGTGATCAGTTGAATCGTGTCCGGTTCCTTGAGTTCGCTCCGCAATCCTTTGCGCCAAACTCGATTGGTCAAGCAGGCTCCCTCAAATGGAAACCGATGCATGCGAGTGTGCTTGAGCATCTACTATTTCACTTCTACTTCCAGCAACTCCTTGATCTTGGCGTGAATTTCTTTTGCCGTCGCGTCACCCGCTCCTGTCTTGACCAGCTGCACGACTCCCTCGCGGTCGATCAGGACAACGTGGGGAATTCCTCGCACGCCGTACTCGCTGCCCATCTTGCTTTGCTCTGGCGTCACGAGGACCGGATGTTCCAAGTTGTGATGCTTTAAGAAACTTGCCAGCGTTTCGCGTTCGTCTTGCGGGGAAACATCCTCGTTTGACCGGGACGCACGTTTGTTCTCCTCATCCCACTCGAAGTTGTAGTACTCCGTCACGCCAACGATCTCGAAGCCCTGATCGGCAAACTCTGCTCGCCACTGACGCAAATGCGGAAAAGTCGCAACGCAGGGACCGCACCAGATTGCCCAGAAATCGATCAGCACAACTTTTCCTTTGAATGAACCACGCGTCAATCCAACCGCGTTGACCCAGGCATCGATTTCCCAATCGGGTGCGGGCTTGCCCACCAACGTGGCGACCGGCTTGACATTAGCCATGCGCTGCTTGTGCAGCTCGATGCGACGCAGCGTCGCCCGCACCGAACGATTCTTGGCGGCTATCAAGTCAAGCTTCTTGGTCACGCTTTCGATGCGTTTTTCAGTTGCCTTGGGATCGTCTTGTCCCCACCGCGTGATCATCAGAAACTGAGTTTCCGCGTAGGCGTTTTGCAACGGCAGTGATTCCGGAAATCGCTCAATCGCAGTCGTTGCGACTTGATCCAGTTTCGTGATGTACTCGTCTCGCCACGAATCATTGCCACGATCCGGCGACGTTAGCGAACGGAGCATGCTAACGAGCGTTTGCATCGTTTGCTCGGAGGCTGTCTGCGACTCATTGATTTCGCTCAGTTTGCGTCCAGCTGTAACTGAACCAGTTGCTTGGCTGTTTCCGTTCTCCGTCTTCAGCCATCAGCTGGGCTTTCAGCACGGCCAATTGCGAAAGCGGTATTAGCGGCGACGGTTCATGCTCGGGACCAAGTGCGGCGAGCGCCTCGAACCCCCGATTCGACCGCTTTCTGCAACTCAGCCGAATCTCGCGATTTGCCGGCGACCTCCCGTATGCTTTGGATCGTCAGCCAGATGCCAAACTGATTTTCGGTTTCGTCGATATGCTTGATCTGGAAGTCCAGCAGTTTCCCAAACTGTGCATTCGCATCGCCGAAGTCGCGTTGCTCCAGGAACCTGGAGGCAAGGCTGTGCCGAAGCACGTTCAGATCGGGCGAATCGGGCGACGCAGCAATTTGGGATTCCAGATATTTGGTTGCCTCGGCTAGATCCTGATCCATTCGCCCCCTGAGTTCGTTGTGGAGCTTGCGAAAGGCTTCCAGGTCCGAGTCCTGACCCAGCGTGATCATTCCACCCAACAGTAGAGCGAACAGCGCCAACAACCCGAAGGCGGTCAGGCGTGCCGAGGTGGCGTCGAGATGACGTTGCATAGAACCGATCCCCTGAAAACAGATTTTTTGCCAATGCGATCAATAACACAAAATCTTAGCAGCCAAATGCCGCGACTGGTCCTGACATACGCCGCGTCACACCTCAACCTCGAAGCCTTTTCTCTTTTTTCTGGCAACCAAGCTCTGCGCCTGCTGGTCACCGATGATCTTCTCGGCTTGGGGATCCCACTCGATTTTGCGATTCAGTCGAGCGGCGATGCCGGCGAGATGACAGGTGGATAAGGCTCGATGATGGCTGAACACATCCGAGATTGGTTCTTTACGATCACGCACGGCCTCGAAGAAGTTGCGGAAATGATCGGTCAGCGACCGGTTCTTGTAGGCATCCTCCAGCGCCCGCCGGCAGCGGATTCGAAGCGAGGTCTTCGACCGGCTTGCCAGTCAATCGACCACGATTGACAAAGATACGTCCCTCGGTTCCTGCAAACAGGATTCCGTTGCCTTGATCGTGGCGGATCTCGATTTCTTTGCCATCCGCGAACTTGGCACGAATCAAGAACTCGCTCGCCGTGTTGTAACGTGTATCGTCGACCGGATAACCGTCTCTGAACTCGACGGGATGCTTGACCATCACGGGATCAACGGAGATCGGGCCGGTGTCGGTCTTGCCCAATCCCCAGGTGGCGATGTCGACGTGATGGGCTCCCCAGTCCGTCAGTTTGCCGCCAGAGTATTCGTACCACCAACGAAACTCGTAATGGCATCGTGACCAGCTCTTCGTTTCGCCGTTGTTACCGGCCAAATATCGAAAGTCAGCCTTCGGCGCCGGCCCAAGCCAAAGATTCCAATCAAGATCTTGGGGAGGCGGAACCTTGGGAAGTTCGGGACTGGTGGGTGCACCACCGATGCTGCAGGTCGCTTTCTTGATTTCACCAAGACGTCCGGCGCGGATCAGTGCGATCGCGCGAATGAAGCTTGCTTCGCTTCGCTGTTGAGTACCAATCTGTACAATCCGGCCAGTCTTTTGGCAAACTTCGCAAATCTGACGGCCTTCCTCGATCGTCAGTGTCATCGGTTTTTCGCAATAAACATCTTTGCCGGCCAACATCGCTTCGATGGCGATCTTGGCATGCCAGTGATCCGGCGTGGAGATATGCACAATATCGATGCTTTCGTCGTCAAGAATGGCGCGGTAGTCAGCCATCGTCGCCGCTTCATTACCGGTCCACTCTTTCACAAGCTTCGCTGCGAGCCCGCGTCGTGAAACATCCGCGTCACACAAGGCAACGTAGTCACCGTACTTGCGAAAGTCGGGGGCGGACCCCCACGGACCGTCAATTCCGGTCGCCTTGAGACACCAGCGACTGCCAGTTCCGATCGCGCCGACCCTGGGCCGATCGTTGGCACTGGTGAATCCAAAAGCTCGTTGGCCGCGATTCAAAACAACCGCCGCTGCGGCGAAAGCGAACGATTTCTTGAGGGCAGCACGACGTGATAAACTTCTTGACATCCGATTAGCTCAATAAAAGTGCGACAAAACCACGTCGTTGGACGCAGCGCAAATTCGCGGTCAATTGCGTACACTGGGCGAATTCCGACGGTCTGATTCTAGCCTAACGAGACTCCCCATGAAGTATCCTCTAACCCTGATCCTTGTCACGCTGCTGGTGTCCTGCGAGGCAACGCCTGTAACCGCCGCGGGCAAACCCAATTTGTTGTTTGTGATTGCGGATGATTGTACTTTCCGTGACATCGGCTGCTACGGCGGCCAGGCCCACACGCCAAACATCGACAAGCTGGCAACCGAAGGCATGCGGCTGACGCACTGCTTCCAAACTGCACCGATGTGTTCACCGACACGGCACAACATTTACACCGGCCAGTACCCGGTCAAGACCGGTGCCTATCCCAATCACACGGCGACGTTTTCACACATCAAGAACATCACGCATTACCTCAAGCCGCTCGGATATCGCGTCGCACTCTCTGGCAAAACACACATCGGACCGCGGGAACTGTTTCAGTTCGAGTACAGCGGCCAGAAGAATCCGGATATGGACGCAATCGACAAGATGTTCGGCGAATGTGTTTCCAACGACACGCCATTTTGCTTGTTCGCTTGCAGCAATGAACCTCACACGCCATGGAACAAAGGGGACGCTTCGCAGTACCCGCCGGAAAAAATCAAATTGCCGCCTTATATTCCCGATACGCCGGTCGTCCGCAAGGGCTACAGCAAATACCTGGCCGAGATCACCTATTACGACGGCCAAGTCGGTCAGTTGATGGAGTTATTGGACAAGTACAAACTGGCGGATAACACGTTGGTGATTGTTGTTTCCGAGCAAGGCAACTCGATGCCGTTTGCCAAATGGACTTGTTACGACAACGGTTTGCAATCGGCGATGATCGTTCGCTGGCCGGGGAAAGTGACGCCCGGTTCCGTCAGCGATGCGATGGTCGAATACGTCGATGTCACGCCGACGTTTGTCGCGGCCGCCGGTGGCGAACTGGCACCGGAACTGGATGGCAAGAGCATGATTCCTGTTTTCACGGGCCAAGCGAAAGAGCACAAAGAGTTCGTTTACGGGATCATGACGACCAAAGGAATCATCAACGGCAACTCTTCTTACCCGATTCGTTCGGTCCGCTCACGAACTCATAAACTGATTCTGAACCTCCAGCACGACCAGAAATTCAGCAACGCGTGCGTTCGATCGCCCGAGTTCGTGTCGATGATCGAGGCCGCGGATGCGGGCGATGAGAAAGCAAAAATGGCTGTGGAGCGATATCAATATCGACCCGCCATTGAGTTCTACGATGTGACCGAAGACCCGCTGGAGATGCGAAATCTGGCTGACCGACCTGAGTATGCAGAAGAAATCGCAGCGTTGCGAAAAGAGCTTGATCGATGGATGCAGTCACAAGGCGACCAGGGGGTCGCGACAGAACTGGTTGCCAACCAGCACAAACAGGCAAATGCGAAGTCGGGTACGCGAAAGAGAAAGAAGTTGGAGAAATAGCATCCAATCCGCGTCAAGCTTGTCTGAGGTCGAAGTCCCGATGTCACGCCCGTCATCATTACCGCGATACGACCCGACTCATTCTTACGCGTGGAATTACGCCCATGCGCCTGACGTGATCCCGCACGCCCAGCGCGCACGTTGCGGGAGAGTGGGACTTCTGTGGCCTGAAGGTGGCTTCGCCGCTCGGCATCTCGGCCGGGCCGTTGCTGAACGGAAAATGGTGTCTGTACTACGCGAACCTTGGATTCGATGTGGTGACGTACAAGACCGTGCGGAGCCGACAACGTGATTGTTATCCGTTGCCGAACCTGCAGCCGGTTCGCTGCGATCAAATCACGGACGTTCCAAGCGACATCCCGGCGACGGAGAAAATGCAAGGTTCTTGGGCGGTCTCGTTTGGGATGCCATCGACTGAACCTGAGATTTGGCGCCGCGATATCGAATGGACTCGCAAGCAATTGCCCCCTGGAAAGCTGCTGTCGGTTAGCGTCGTCGGAACATTCCAAGCTGGCTGGACGCTCGGCAACTTGGCGGATGATTACGCCTTATGCGCACGCTGGGCCGTTGAAAGCGGCGCCGATTGCATCGAAACGAATTTTTCCTGCCCAAATGTCTCGACTTGTGATGGACAGCTCTACCAAAGTGCCGAACAGTCTGGCACGGTTGCCAGTAGCGGTGCGCGGCGTGATCGGTAAGACACCCTACATCATCAAGATCGGATACCTTCCCGATGACGAATCGGTAGATGCGTTACTGGATGCGGTCGGCGACATCGCCGATGCGTTGGCGATGACGAACAGCATCGCGAAGAAAGTCCTGCAAGGCGACGAATTTTTGTTTGACGGACAACAACGCGGCATTTGTGGAACCGCGATTCGCGAGGAATCGATCCGGCAGATCGATCGATTCAGCCAAAGAGTCCAGCTCCGCAATTTGCCGACGAAGTTGATTGGCGTGGGCGGTGTCAGCACCGCCGAAGATGTACGTCGTTATCTCGATGCCGGCGCACATGCATGTCATTTAGCAACATCGCCGATGCTGAATCCAGCGGTGGGGCTTGAGATTCGTGAGCAATTGGATTCATAGGCAGGGCAAGTTCTGGTCAGCAATGTTGATCCACATGCCGGCCTGAATTGCCGTCTTGATCGCGGCGACATCCCCATCAGCCGAAACGAATCGCGTCTGCTGATTCAACTTGATCCGCGGCGAAAAGCCGCCGTAGCCCTTGGCGTCGTCGCTGCCGCCGATTCTTACGTCGGCAACCAAGGCAAGCAATGAGATTTCAAAATCGATTTGGCGATAGCGTTGCTTTTGTCGGTGAGCCGTGATTGTCGATCGCTCGCGGACGACGGGAACCATTTCGCCGCTCGAGTCCACATGATCCGGCGACTTCCAAAGCACGGTGGCGACGATCGATTTCGAGTCTTCATCCCCTGGTGTCTCGACCGATTGGACATCCCAAACGAAGTCTTTGCAGACCCAGGAATCACCCAAGTGCTTGTCGCCCACCAACACCTGGTGCCACGCCCAGAACACGCCGCGATGATGGCGATGGTCGGTCGGGAAATCCTCGGTGATCAGATTCCCGTCCAGGCCATACAGATTCACGTAGTTGGCTCGCGGCCAGTTGCCGTCGAGGGATTTGGCTGCCCGCTGGTAATACAGGATCGACGAACCACCTGCAACGATGAGGACTCCGTGTTCATCCGGAGTCGCTCGCATCATTGGCGATGGCTCGTCAGCGATGACGAGATTGGCGACACCCAAGACAACCACCGCGCAGACTAAGCGAATCATCGAATTTCCACACAAGCAAGAATTCTGGGCAGGAACTGTTTATACTCCCCTCACGTCGACTCGGTCGATATTACAAAAAATGATCGTCGCTCAATTCAGTGTGGAGCCCCCATGGTTCGATTTTTAAGCTTTCTGTTTGCAGCCTTGTTGGTTGTACCATCGTTCGCCGCTGAGACGCTGGCGGGCAAACGGCCCAACATCATCTTGGTCATGACGGACGATCAAGGCATGGGTGATCTGTCTTGCCTGGGCAACCCGGTGCTGAAAACGCCGAACCTGGATCGATTCTACGCAATCTCCACGCGGTTCACCGAGTTCCACGTCAGCCCAACGTGTGCGCCGACGCGGTCGTCAATCTTCAGCGGACGCCATGAGTTTCGCAACGGTGTCACCCATACGATCAAAGAGCGTGAACGGATGGCGCTCAGCACGACCACTTTCGTCAAGCTACTGAACAAGAACGGCTACGAGACCGGCATTTTCGGCAAATGGCATTTGGGCGACGAAGACGAATACCAACCCTACAACCGCGGTTTCAGCAAGACATTCATCCATGGCGCCGGCGGTATCGGCCAAGCCTACGAGGGTAGCTGTGCTGATTTTCCACCGAACCGCACGGACAAGTACTTTGATTGCGTCATTTTGAATGATGACACGATCGTGCAAACCAAAGGGTTCTGCACCGACGTTTTCTTTGCCGCTGCGCTCGGTTGGACAAAGGAACAGCTTGACAACAAGAAGCCGTTTTTTACGTACCTAACATTGAACGCACCGCACGGCCCGATGATCGCTCCGGAGAAATACAAACAGCGTTTTCTCGAACTCGGCTACGACGAAAGCACGGCCGGCCGCTACGGTATGATCGAAAACATCGACGATAACTTTGGTCTGCTGATGAAGAAAATGGACGAGTGGAACGCTTGGGATAATACGCTCGTGATCTTCATGACGGACAACGGACAAGCCGGTCGCAGTGCGAAGCTGAACGGCAAACGGGTTTCGCTGTTCACCGCGGGCTTTAAGACCGGCAAAGGATCTCCCTACGAAGGCGGCACGCACGTGCCGGCGTTCTGGCGATGGAAAGGCGTGCTGGGCGAAGGTGTCGACATCAACGCGTTGACTGCCCACATCGATTTGTACAAGACGTTCTGCGATCTGGCCGGCGTCAAGATACCGTCGGACATTCAAAAGATCGACGGCCGTTCGATGCTACCGCTACTCGAGAATCCCAAAGCAGCGTGGGAGGATCGCCAGTTGTTTGTCCATCAAGGCCGCTGGGCAAAGGGTGCCGATCCCAACGAATCCAAGTTCAAGAATTGTGCCGTCCGCACTCAACGATGGCGGTTCGTCAACAACAAGGAGTTGTACGACATTCCCAACGATCCGTATGAAGCGACCAACGTTGCCGACGAGCATCCCGACGTGGTCGCTCAGCTGCGAAAGGCCTACGACCAATGGTGGGTAGAGACCGTTCCACTGATGGTCAATGAAGACGTTCCCTACGTGCCGGCCCAGCCACAAGCAGTGCGTTACGAAAAGCAAAAAGCGGAAATCGGCATTCCCGACTGGACACCGCCACATCTCTAGGACAACGAACATGTTGCAGAAACAGCTTGCCGTTACATTTTGCTTCGCGGCGTTATCAATGGCAGACGCCGCCGATCGCCCCAACATCGTCCTGGTGATGGCGGATGATCAAGGTTGGGGCGACATGGCCTACAATGGTCACCCGATTGTCAAGACACCCAACTTTGACAAGGCGGCCGCGACCGGGTTGCGATTCGATCGCTTTTATGCGGCCGCACCGGTCTGTTCGCCAACGCGTGCCAGCGTGATGACGGGACGCCATCCCAATCGCATGGGTGTCTTCAAGTGGGGATACCCGATGCGGCCTCAGGAAACAACGATTGCCGAGGCATTGAAGACCGCTGGCTATACGACCGGTCATTTCGGCAAATGGCATCTCGGTTCGGTGCGAAAGACGAGCCCAGCCAATCCGGGCAAGAATGGTTTCGACGAGTGGCTTAGTGCACCGAACTTTTACGACAACGATGCCGTGCTTTCAGACAAAGGTACGGCAGTTCAAACGAAAGGCGAAAGTTCGATCGTCGCTGCCGATGCGGCCATGAAATGGATCACCAAACAAAAAGACTCGCCTTTCCTCGCCGTCGTTTGGTTCGGTTCACCACACAGCCCCCATCGAGCCGTCGAGCAGGACCGCAAACTCTACGACGATCAACCAAGAAACATGCAGCATTTCCTGGGCGAGATCACCGGAATGGATCGTGCCTTTGGCAAGATTCGCGACGGACTGGAGGACTTGGGAATCCGTGACAACACCATTCTCTGGTACTGCAGCGACAACGGTGCCTTGCCCAAAGTCGGCTCCACCGGCGGCCTGCGCGGCAACAAGGGACAAGTGTACGAAGGCGGATTGCTGGTACCTGCGATTTCTGGAATGGCCCGACAAGATCTCGAAGCATCGCGTGACGAAGATGCGGTGCAACACCTGCGACATCTACCCCACGCTGCTGGACGTCGTTGGCGTTTCAGTTCCCAACCAGGCACCACTGGACGGAGTCAGCTTGCTGCCGCTGATCCATGGCACCGACGACACGCGTCGCCAAGCCATGGGATTCTGGGACTACGACGCCAAAGGTATCAGTACGCCATCGGCTGCTTGGATGAACGAACTCTTCAAGGCACAGCAGGCGGGCGAAGATCTGCCGCCGCACCCCTCGAGCCAGACGGCCGCCGAACTGCCGAATCCAAAGTACTCGATCGATAAGTTCCCCGGGCATT
The DNA here is from genome assembly GCA_963714715.1 of Pirellulaceae bacterium. Lineage (GTDB taxonomy): Bacteria > Planctomycetota > Planctomycetia > Pirellulales > Pirellulaceae > JBFJVZ01. Next base: position 79,894 of record CAVQPV010000008.1, read on the forward strand.
CCGCGTTGCTCGATGGTGAATGGAAACTCCATCGCATCGAAGGCAAAAACAACAAGGTCACGTGGGAGCTATACAATCTGGAACTTGATCCTGCAGAAACAAACGACGTGATCGATGAGCAGAAAAATCGCAGGGAACTGATGAAGCCGAAGCTGATGCAATGGCTGACGTCGGTGACGAACAGCCTGAATGGCGACGATTATTGAGTTCTTGGTGGGTCGGGTCTCCTGACCCGACTTCCCAAAACGATGCAATGACGGGTCGGGAGACCCATCCTACCAAGAAATGACCGGTCGGGAGACCTTGTCATTACCCACATCTTCTTGCGTGCGAACATTCATTTGTCGCTATTCGACCGCGAAGCGGTCCAAGATAGTAGCCGTAGGTCGCGAAGCGCACCTACGGTTGGCGTTGGCTCTCTGCCGACGACCGACCCCGAAGGGCGTCGCAGAACCAGTCCGTCCGGTATCTGCGACACCCTCCGGGGTCGAAAAACGCGGGGAAAAGCTCATCGTCCGTAGGTGCGCTACGCGACCTACGGCTACTATCTGAGATCCCATCGGGATCAAGAAGATGTGGGTAATGACGGGTCGGGAGACCCATCCTACCAAGACAAATGCAATCCGTTCTCGGTGATTTCAAACGGCACAATCGAATCGTCGCAGGCACTGCCGCGGTGCTTGGCAACATGCAACGCTCGCCCCATCCGATTACCGTCTCGCGTTTTGCCCATCAAGATGATCGTGCTGGCGTTCGACAGCACATCCCCTGTCTCCAACGGTCGGGTCAGCAGGCCATCCAACATCACTTCGTGACTGGTGTACAGCAGCAGGCAAGCAACGTCGTTGTGATTGTATTCGTGCTGCGCGACGACATCTGCGTGTTGGCGATAAGCAACACGAAATAAGTCCCGGGCCACCCAATCATGTTCTTTTCGCAAGATCTGATGGTAGATGTACTCGAACATCTCGAACTGAATCGAATCGGATGCTTTGTCGACCGGTTCGACTCCGTCGATCACACAGCGGCGCACACCATGGATAAAGTTGCCGTAGAAGAACGCGATCGCTTGATCTAGCTTTTTCGCTTGTTCGTACTGCCACTCACGCCAGTCGTCCTCAGACAAATCACTTGAGGTTACGCGCCGACCGCTACGGCGAAAGATGTGCATGTAGTCTCGTCGAACCGCATCACGATCCCAAATCTTTGATAAATCGGCGCGGTCACCAAGCGGTTGTTCTGTAAACTCCCAATCGCAAAGCCGCTTGGCATAATCTGCGTGGTTTTGTGAGTCACCGCGTGATGTCAGATCGAAGACGATGCCACGTTCGCCTTCCTGTTGCTGGCCTTGGTTGGCAAAACCAATTCCGAGTTGCGTCTTGCCGATTCCCGACGCGCCCATCACGACGGTTAGCGAGCCAGGTAAGACTCCGCCGCCGAGAAGTTGGTCGAGATCAGAATTGCCGGTGCGAAGTCGATTCATAAGTGTCGCCGAACTCTCCGAGTTCGGATGTAGTGCAGACGAGTTTTGGCGGTCTTTATGGAGTCAATTACTCTACGATCCTCGACAAAACCATTTGCACAAGCATTCGGTCGGGTTACATCACGGGGATCGTGATGGCTACGCTGCTATCGATCCAACGAGACCGCTTCGGCGTACGCCAGTTCGCCGCTTCGCCCATCGTAGTACTGAAACACAACTTGGGGATGAGGATAAGCAACGAGACGTTTTCCGCCAAGCTGCTTGGGCATGTTGAACACATTGTTGACTTGCACGACGCAAAAGTGCGGATAAAGTCGCTCCAGTCGAGGCAAATCGGGCAGGATGTAGCTGCTCCAACGAATGTCGCATTCGCGCGGTCCAAACTTGAACTTGCCGGTTGCCGGCCGGTCGCTCTCGTCGCTCTTGGGCACGTGATTGACACTATTGTGCGGCCCACAGCAGAATTCCCAGACGTTATCGGTCACCTTGATCGCAAAACTGTTGTGTAGATCACCGGTCATCACAAAGACTTTCTTGCCGATCTTGTCCCACTGGTTGATCAGCATTTCTCGTTCGTCAAAGAATCCTGTCCACGCTTCTTCCTTGTTCGCCGCATCAGCCTCAAATCCGCCGGCGCCACTGTGGGGGATCATGAATGGCACCGTGGAAATCACAAAAAAGAAATCGGCATCGCTCTCTCGCATCGACTCCAGCAGCCACTCTCGTTGCGGCGTGCCAAGCATCGAAACGCCCGGCTTGTCGCGCTGACGTACATCGTGCATGTCGCGATCACCACGCGTGTCCAGCATGAAGAACTCGCAGTTTGACACGCGGAACTTGCCGTAACTCCGTCGCCCAATCGAGTAACTGAGGCTCGCATCGTCCACTTTCGCCGGCATGTGCAGCCGCAGCGTATGAGCGTCGACAACTTCTACGATATCGTACACGTAGGAATTCTTATTTCCTTCGTCATTGTCGTACTTCATGTCGTTGACGCCTGCCTCTGCCGTGCCCCAATGGACGTGCAGGTTCAACATTTCATCGAGCGGCAGCTTACTGAAATCCGTGTTTGGATCGACCAACAAGTTGCTGCCCGCCTTCATGGATCCCTTGCCGAAATGGATTGGATGCTTGTACTCCATCGGATTGGCCCAACCCAGGTAATTGTGCCACGCGTACGTACCGATGTCTCGGAACACCGTGCGGCGATGACGCTTGCCGGCTTCTGACGATCCCCAGATGTCATTCACCAGTTCGTGATCGTCGAACGTGAAGTAGCTGGGCACATTGCGGTGCCACTTAGCAAGCTCGATACCGCGGCTGAGATATAGCTTGTAGTTCTCCCAAACGCCCACGACCGTCGGCATGATCTTTACCGCCAACGGAAAATTCTCCACGTTGTTTGTCAACCGCCAGGCCTCGGGCGGATAACGACGCAATTCTTCGTACAACCAATCGCCGTTCATGATGTGAAAGTGAACTTTGTCGGCCCAATCGCGGTTGAGCTGCTCGTACGTGGTCGCGCGATGTCCGCCTCCGTGCAACGGATTCTGGTTCGCGCACGAGCCGATCTGAAAACGAAAATTAAACAAACCTTTCGGGTTATATTCCGCGTTCTGCGATTCCCCAGCATTGGGCAATGTCCGAAACGAACCCGGCAGCCCGTGTGGCCGATCATTGACCCAAACCTGGTAGTGGTATCGCGTGTCGGCTTTCAGATCCTCGACCTGCACCACACCGGTGTTATCACGATCGATCGTCGTCACGCCCGGGGCACTCTCGGAGTCCAGCTGACTTTCGTCAGTGCCGTAGCGGACAGAGAACTCACCTGGCTTGCTGGTTCGCGCCCACACGACGATCGAGTGATCGGTTTGCTGGCCAAGCATCGGCCCATGAGTCAGCCGAATTGGATCGCCTTCGCGTTGAGCGACTGCCGGAGTGCTCAGGAGAGCGGCGACGAGAACGAGGCATTTGGCGTGTTTCATTTTTTCATTAGGATTCATGAGTGGAACCGACTTTAGTCCGTTACGACAGCACCGATAGAACGGACTAGAGTCGCTTCAACGACGGCAAGAGCTGTGGCCACACATCATACACACCGGGCTCCCGCATGACGCGCTCAACGTCATCCAATTCCAACGGCGCAGCAGCGGTCAGGTTTTCGACGCCGTCGTCGGTGACAATCACCGTGTCCTCCACGCGGATGTAAAGCTGCTGGTCGCGGACCCACATCTGAGGGTCGAGGGCAAAGACAATCCCTGGTCTTAACGGATCGTCGTGATAACTGCCAACATCGTGGACCGCCATACCGACAGGATGAGTGAGATGCTTCTGGAAAGTCAGCACGTCTCGGGCCGCCTGCTGGAAAGAGGGAATCGACCAGCGAACGTCTTCGACCAGCGGCTGGGCCACAGCGGCCGCCTCTTCGTAAATCTGCCGTGGTTTGACTCCAGGCCTGATCAACCGCAATAAGATTTTGTGGTAGGCAACAATGAACCCATAAAGCTCGCGTTGCCAATCGGAGTACGTTCCGCCTACCGGCCACATGCGACCAATGTCGCTGGTATAGCAACCGAGATCCGGTGCATAATCCATCAACACCAGTTCACCGTCGACCAAGGGACAGTCGTTGCGAAAGTAGTGTGCATTCCAAATATTCTCGCCGCCAGCCACGATGGGACGATAACCACCGTGGCGTGCGCCGCCGGCCAGAAACACCATGTCGGCTTGAGCGGCCAAGTGATATTCATACAGCCCCGCGCGGGTGCAGCGCATCGCTCCAGCGACAGCCAACGCGGTTAGTTCCCCAGCGCGGCGCATCAAGTCGACTTCCGCTGGGGACTTGATCAGCCGCATCGACTGCAAGATTGGCGATAGATCGCAGAGTTCTGACTGTGGAACCAAAGCACGCATGGTTTCACGAAACCGTGCTTCACGGGATTCGGATCGATCCCACCGATCTGCATCGATCATCGACCGCGCATGCCGGAGTGTGTCTTGGCAAGCCATTCGGCCTTCGGCTTCGCTATGATTGGCGAACACTTTGCTGGCACCGATCAGGTCGTCAGCTAATCGATCCGGTGGCTTGATTGCGTCGACGCCGGTCAATTCGCGAACTTGCTCCTCATCACTGCATGACATAATCGCACCCTCGCTGCGCTCATGTTTCTCGTCGCGTTCAGGCAGATACAGCGTGCCAGTGCGTGTTCGTCCATCGATTAGCAAGTATGCGTGTGGCACTTCAACGCCACACAGATAATAAAAGTCGTTGTGTTGCCGAAACAGATCGAACGCGCCGGTCGCTGGCGAACCTTGCAAAACGGCAACGGCGTGCTCGCCGATCGCATCCATCACTCGACCGCGGCGAGCGGTGAATTCGGCGGCGTCAAAATCGGTTTGAAAATGAAGCTTTCGGCTCACAACGCTTCCCCCAGCTCGCGCCGAGTTTGTTTGGGATCGATCAGCAGCACAGGCAATACCAGCACGGCTTGCAGCACACCTGCAACGATCAGAATTTGAAGAACACCTAGCCGAACACTCAGCATGCCGGCCGTGTAGCTGCCGATCGTCATCGACAGATTCATCAGCGCCATGTAGGCCGTGAACTGAGTCGCTGCGACGCGCGGCCACGAGATGCTCATGAAGAGTGAAAAGAGCGAGACCGACATCACCGCGAGCAGGAATTCTTGACTGAGCAGCATGAACTTGACGGCCGACTTGGATTCGATGGACGTTGGGATCATCCCAAATGAAATCCACAATGCGCCAACCAGAATCGAGGTCGCGGTGATCATCGTCTTGGCGCCGAATTTGTCTGCGACGTATCCGCCTGCGGCTGCGCCGACAAGTCCCAGCACGACGGCGTAACCACCGGTGATCTGAGTATATTCGCTTTGTGTCCAACCACCCTCTTTCATCAGGTAGTCCACAAAAACGGCTGTCAACACGCCAACGCCGACCCGAACGCTGATGGCGACCAAGCCGCCAATCAACGTCGCGCGAAGGCTGAAAGCCCGGAACAAATTTCGGAAGACTGATTCGTTTGACTCGGCAGCGACGGAGCCAGTTTGCTGCAGATCCACAGGCGGCAAAGTCACGTTCTCGCCGAAATCAACGATAGCTTCCTCAGTAGTCTCTTCTTCTTGATCCGCTCCCTGTTTCTTACTGCCGGTCGATTCAGTGGGACGTTCACGAAACAGCAACGGCAGTAGCATGATTAGCGACAACAGGATCGCTTGGCCAAGTAGCCCCGCTCGAATCCCGAAGTTGGCAACCAAATAGCCAAGTCCGGCGCCGCCAATGGCCGTTCCCAAGTAGCTGGAGCCGTACATCAGCCCGTTGGCCGTTCCACGTTCTTCTTCGGCCAGCAAATCGACGGCCAGTGCATCCACCGCGACGTCTTGCAGTGAAACAAAAACGTTGGCCAGCAAAATCAGACCCGCCAGCGGACCGGGAATGAATGGATAGACCATTTGCAGAAACGAATTCCCTTGGGGTGCTTCCGTCCAGACCATTGATGGCAGGTCGTCGATCATCAGCATGCTGCCCAAAACCAGGATCGCCATGCTTTGGGCAAAGATGATCCACGGTCGACGACGGCCAATCCGTCGGATCGTGAAGCGGTCCATCAGTGGACCCCAGAGAAACTTGAACGACCATGGCAGCGTTGCCACCGCCAAAATAGGCCCAAGTTCTTCCGCGCTCAGATGGTGCTGAGGTTGCGCGAGCCAAGCCGCGAACGTGACGGTCACGAACCCCCAGGGAATGCCTTGCGCGACATACAGCCCGCAGAGGGTCAACATCCGTAACGTTTTGTTTTCCGATAGATACAATGAACAGGCTTTCGCGGGAAACGTCTCGCGAGATAGTCTGACGCCTTACGCAATGAAAACAACCTTGAGAGCCATGACGCATGATTCGGATTTCACTGTTTCTGTCGTTGATGATCGTCTTCCCCTGCTGTGCCGGCGAATTCGCGAAGTATCAGGTCACGGAACCGCCGGCGGATTTGGAACTGCCGGCATTTTTCGCAAAACACGTCAGTGCCAGTGGCTATCCGGTGATCAGCAGCGGGCGAGTCAACGATTATGCACTGAAAGAAGCGGCGTATTTGATCGACATGATGCTGACCAAACGCCCCGATGTTCGCAAAGCAATGATCGCGAATGGATCACGCATGATCGTGATGGCCTACAATGAGTACACGACCGACATCCCGCAACACTCGAAACTCCGTCCCAAGGATTACTGGGATAAACGTGCCAGGGGCTTGGGAGGCAATACCGACGATCCGGTCTGCTCATCGGCCGAAGAGAACCTGCTGGCATTCGAAGGCGATCCGTACGGGACGGAAAACATTCTGATTCACGAGTTCGCTCACAATATTCATTTGCTGGGCTTGTCGAGCGTTGATCCAACATTCGACATTCGCCTGCGTGCCGCCTACGACAAAGCGATGGCCGCGGGCCTATGGAAAACCAAGTACGCATCAACGAACCATGCCGAGTACTGGGCCGAAGGTGTGCAGTCTTGGTTTGACAACAATCGCCCACCCGATCATGACCACAATGACGTTGATACACGGAAGGAGCTGCGCCGTTACGATCGGGCGTTGGCAGCGCTCTGTGAAGAAGTATTCGGCGACACCGAGTTGGTGTATACGAAGCCGACAACACGATTGACCGGACACTTGCAAGGTTACGATCCGTCAGAATCACCCACGTTCGTTTGGCCAACGCGATTGTTGAAGGCGGACCAGCAGATTCAGGACGAGGTCAGGAAGAGAACGGAGGCAAGGTAGCATATTAGCCGTCCATTCAGAGGCGGCGCTGTGCGAGCGTCTCACGCCCGCCAGCGGGAGACCTTTGGTCCGTCTTGCGGCGAGATCGGCGCCCAACGAAGAGCGCCGCGAGTGCAAAGCCGACCTCGGAGAGGACGGCGACTAGAGAGATTCCACCGTCACGGCCATCACGACCGGCACGGTCATATCCGGGCCTTTGACGAATTCAATGTCGTTGACCGGCTCGGCTCGTTGCGGAAACACGGCTAAATATCGCACCTGTTGGCTACGCAGTGGGAATGCGAATTCCGATTCCGGCACGTCGACACGGCGAATGTAGTCGGCAAAGTGGATCGCGTTTCGCAAGGCATGGTCTTCGACCTGGCCATCGGCATAGTGCAATCGCACGATCATCGAAACAGATTGATTTGGGGCCGCCGGAAATCCCCAGCCACTGACACCGCTCAACAGATGAATCGCCCGCGCCGGCCCGTTGCACGGCACCGTGACGCTCTTGGGCATCTTGCTAACGTAGGGGTTGCGAGCGCTGTGCAGCATGATCACGTTGCGAACCTTCCCATCTTGTGGATCCGTCAGCACGAAGGGCACGTTCTTGAACGTCTTTGCACCCCAGTTCGGAAAAATCAATCGTTCCATCGCCGCCTCAACGCTATTGAACATCCCTCGGTCACTGGCGATCGTGGCGACTTTCGACAAATCGATGGGCAGGAACTTGCCTCGCGCGGTCAAGAACGCGAGCAAGTCCGTCATTTGCTCGGGCGTGATCTGTTTCTCGAATCCTTCGGGCATCAACGACTTGGCAGACGCCTTCAGGCTCTCCACGTCCTCCCGCAGGACCACCAGTTTCTTGCCTTGCGAGTCGTACATTTCCAGCGAAGTCTTCGACTCCGAGGCCAGCAATCCGTTGACGACAACGCCATCGACGGTCAACAGCGTATAGACACGATAATTGCCTTCAACATCCCGCTAGGATCCAAGATGTGAGTCAGCAATTCAGCCTTGGGATGGACGGCCATCCCCGTCAGATCCGGGCCGACCTTTTGTCCTTCGCCACTGTGCATGTGACAATTCGCACAATTTTTCGTGTAGACCGCTTTGCCGGCCGTCGCGTCACCCGACTGCTTGGTGACCGGCATCAGTTGCGCGAGCACTGCTTGACGGTCGGCGTTTGGCAGCGCACCGCCACGACGCAGAAGCCGCCTGGCAAGTTTGACGATCTCTTGATTCGGATGATTGGAGATCGCTTGCTTTTGATCCAAGCTCAACTCCGAGAGCAGAATGTCACCCTTGTCGATCCCAACCAACATCGCCTCTGTCCACTCCGGTCGACTCAACAAAACGCGAAGGCCAGCCTCCCGCAACTTTGGCGACAGACCGCCAAAGCACTCGATCAAAGATTTACCGGCCGCTGCCGATTCGCTGCCGGCGATTGCTTGGACGATGCCCAACGCGACGGCTGGTTCCAATTGAGGCGTGATGCGATCGAGCAGTTCCGCAACGACATCAGGTTCAAGCGAACGGAATTTCACCAATTCTGTGGCCGCGTCTTGGCGTTGTTGGATGTCGAGATCTTCGTCATCAATCTGACTCAGCAGCGACTCGGAAACCTCTCTTGCGTATTGTTCAAACTGTTCGCTTCCCCAACTCCGTGCAAGCTTGACCAACAACCCCTTGCTGGCGGTTGGTAGCGACTGCATCAACTGTTTCAGATTCTGTTCCAGTTGCGGTGTCAACTCTGGTTTTTTGTCGCCTGGCCAACCACTGGCCAGACCATTCAAAATCGAATCAGCTACCTCGGTATCGGCGCCCGTCAGACCGGACAGCACGACGTCAACCGAGTCGACCGGGCCGCTGCGACCGTAGTGTGCCGCGACGATCTTCATGGTCTCGAGCATGCGACCGACCGGTTTGTCTTGGATGCGGCAATCGCGGCTAGAAAGCTGTCGGCGTTCGTCGCCGCGGCGCTCACCGAAGCGTCAGCTAACCAACGATCCGAGTCGCCAATCGCGGCCAAGAATCGCTCGGGCCGGCTTGAGCCGTCTTGGGTAAATCCGAAAGTGCCAGCATGGCCGCCAAGCGGACTTGGCCGTCCGTGTCGTCCAACACACCTGATGCCAGCAGAGCCTTCGTTGCTGCTTCGGTGGGAGGCAAAACCTGCACGGCGTTGCGGCGAACACCGGCAGACGCGATGCTTCAATGCAGCAAAGGCCGCGGCGGTTGCCGTCGCATTTGATCCGTCTAGCTGCCCCAGGCCATGCAGCGTCCACAAAGCGTGAATCGCTCCGACATTCAAACCGATGGGATCTACCGCCGGCTCACGAGTCAATGCAACGAGTGCATCGACAACATCGGTTTTACCCCGTTCGACCAACAAACGCTGAGCGTGTTTGCGCCACAGCATCGTCGGGTGCGAAAGCGTGGCGACTAACTTTTGGGGGCTCGCATCGGCCAACGTGAACGGCTTATCGACATCACCGTGAACAACGCGGTAGATACGGCCGTGCTTTTTGTCGCGCAGGTTCGTTTCATAAGCGTTGCCCGCACCGCGGGTAAAACCTTTCGGCGTTGGATTGTGCTGCACGATGTAGTTGTACCAATCGATGACCCAAACGTTGCCGTCCGGTCCGACCTCGGACATGATCGGGCGCGGTCCATTCATCGTCGCTGGCCAACAAATTGAACGGGCTGGTCGACCGAAAGTCACTGCCGTCGCCCTGCAAGCACGAACGTCCCGACCAGGTGACCCGTCGGACCATTCACAAACGCCGTTCGGTTCCAATACTCTTGGGGATACTGTCGAGCCGTGTAAAGCGCATGTCCCGCGGCAGCAGTGTAGCCGCCATGATGGTCGACTTGGCGGATCTTGTCGGTGATCGGTTTGAACAGATGGGTGTCAGCGATCATGCCCAGCACCAGCGACGGTGCCCAACCGCGGACCCGTTCGTAGTACCGATTGGGATCGGCATGTAGACACTGGGATTACGGTTGGCGGTTGAACCAAAGATGATGCCTTCTTCGCTGATCCCGAGCCCCCACGTGTTGTTGTTGGTCGAGCGAATGAATTCGATTTCGCTGCCATCGGGCTTGAAGCGAAAGAATCCCTGCCGAAACGTTTGCTGCTTTTCACCGTCAACGCGTGGGCGTCGAATTGTTGTAGCCCTGCATCGCCCAAATCCAGTTGTCGAGTCCGTATTGGAAATTGCTCACACCGCCGTGAGTATCTTCCTGGTTCCAACCGGTGAACAGCTCTGAGCGTTCGTCGGCAACATCGTCTCCATCGGTGTCTTTCAGATACAAAGTGCGAGTCCCGTCGTGCACGATCACGCCGCCGCGATGAAAGGTGATGACTCGTCGGAATGCTCAGTTTCTCCGCGAAAACCGTGAACTTGTCCGCTTTCCAATCGCCGTCGGTGTCTTCGAGAATCCGAATTCGGTCACGGCCTTTTCCTTCCGGCTGTAGCTCGTTTGGATAGTCATAGGTCTCGGCGACCCACAACCGACCACGTTCGTCCCAGGCCATGGCAATCGGCTTGCCGCCAATCTCGGGCTCGCTGGCGAACAGTTCGACGCGGAAACCCTGCGGCACCGAAATGTGCTTGATCGATTCGTCGGCCGGAATCGGCTTCTGCATTTTGGTGAAGTCTTCGCCCTGCACGCCCCATTTGTCGCTGGCCGTGTAATTCGGAATCCTGCCGCCCACATCCATGTATTCGAATGGTTTTAAGTCCTTGGCGATCTCCGTCATTTTGGGAACGGGGAAAGGCATGTCGGCCAAATAGTCGGGCACCTGTGCCACGTCATCGCCAGCGGCCCAGCGGATGCCGCGTTCGACCAAGTTCTGAAATCCGGCATTCCCCCAAGTCCGCTCGTCGTGACCCCAGGCGGTGTAGAAGACGCGACCATCGCCATGCGTTCGCACCCACGTCCAAGGCTCGCGGCCTTCGGCATCCACTCGATACGCCAACACGGTGCGGTTCTTTTCGTTGTGCAGATGATGGACGTAGGTTTCGTCCCAACTCTCAAATCCGCCGTAGCCTTGGGTGATGGGATGGCCGGGGTTTTCAATCGTGGTGCGAAACACGCCCGTGCCATGACGCTTGAATTGACCACCCATCAACGCAACGACCGCAGCGGAATTCCGAAAGCAATAAGTGGCGCAGTGAAGCGGCACAAATCCGCCACCTCCGGCAACGTAGTCAAGCAAAGCCTTTTCTTGCTGTGGCTCGATTCGGTCGATGTTCGCGTAGACGAGTAACGCGTCGTAGCTCGAGAGGTTGTCGGCGTTGATGTCGGCCATCTGGTCCGTGTAGACCAAGCGGATACCGCGTTTGGCCATCACCGGTTGCAACTGCTCGAACCGAGCACGCGGCTGATGGTGCCCATTGTCACCCAGGAAGAGCACGTCCAAGTTGTTGGGCGTGGGCAGTCGCGGCGACGAGAACTGCAAGCGCAAGCGCAATCGGTTTCAAATTGTTCATTGTCGAATTGACAGCGAGACGGTGTTGGGATTGTCGCCGAATTGCTCCGAATTCGGTTTCAGAACGGCTGCCGAATTCGGCGACTCTCATTACCCTTGGGTAAACTCGGGCAGCGCTACGTTTTCGCCGCCGTTTATCGCCGATTCATGGGCACAAATACCGACGCAGGTCCAATTGGCACTGGTCACGGCATTGGGCCACGGATCGCGATCTTCCACCAGGGCGTTCGCAAATTCGTTGACCAGGTGCGGATGCGAACCGCCGTGTCCGCCACCTTGAATGAACGACAAATGCTCGGCGTCGTGGATCTCTTGTGGCATCGTGAACTTCTGAATTTCCGGCGGCAGCAAGTGTGCAAAATCCGGCACTTCGACTTTCTCCGGAATCTCTGGCTCAGGCTTCTTGGCCGTGTGGATCACATGCGGTTCGTTTTCGATCAGCGTCCATTCGAAACTCTTCTTCGTGCCGTAGACATCAAAGCTCTCGCGATATTGCCGCGCGACATCGTACAGGAACCGCCAAATGTGGGCCGTGATGTCACTGTCCTTGATCTTGATGTGGCACGATTCAACGGCGAACTTGTTTCCCGACTTTTCGGCAATATCGTCGCGGACCGTGCCCGATCCAAAACAACTGACGTATTCAGCCAAACCATTGACCAGCCCGAGACAGGGACTGACCACGTGCGTCGCGTAGTGCATCGGGATCATGCGCTCCCAATACTCCGGCCAGCCGTCCATGTCTTGCGGATGCGACGCGGCCAAGTGCTGAATTTTGCCCAGTTCGCCTTTCTCGTACAGATCCTTGATGAACAAGAACTCGCGGCTGTAGACGACCGTTTCGGCCATCATGTACTTCAAGCCGGTTTCCTTGACCTTCTCGACGATCTGCCGACACTCGTCGATCGTCGTCGCCATCGGGACCGTACACATCACGTGCTTGCCGGCGTCCAGCGCCTTGAGCGACATCCAGGCGTGATCGTGGATCGGGCTGTTGATATGCACAAAGTCGACGTCGCGGTCAGCCAACACGTCGTCGAAGGCGGTGTATCGTTTCTCGATCCCAAACTCGTCGCCGGTCTTGTTCACTTCCACTTCATTCCGACGACAAATCGCGTGCACATTCGTGTTGGCATGTGCTTGATAGATCGGAATGAACTCGGCACCAAACCCGAGTCCAATCATGGCGACGTTGACAGTTCTACTCATCCGTTTCGTTTCCTTTCACATGATATACGGGGCCCGTTGATCGCGATGTGCGATTGATCCGAGCGACTATTGTCGTTAATCCGCAGCGAGGGTCCATGAGCTTGCGCGTCGGAAGGATGAGATATGTTACCAACCTCGGGTCCGGGCAAGTAGCACCGGGCGTCGCATCTGTGCTAAACAGCCTGCTGTTGCTATTCAAGCAGGCCGGCAACAAAAAGCCACAGCGACGCAGTTCGGGCAGCCACATTCCGTCAACCCCGTCATGCCGGATTTTCGCACGGCTTGTTCACGGCCTACGAGAACTTGTTACCGGCCTCCATGCGATATCCGCCCTAGTAACGATCCGGCGATAACATGGCCAAGCCTTCCACCGAAGGTCGCTCGCCTTCGATGATTTCACTCGCAATCTTACCTGAAATCAGCGCGAGACTGACGCCCATCATCGCGTGCCCGCTGGAAACAACAAGATTGCTCCAACGTGCACTACGCCCAAGATAGGGAAGCCCGTCGGGCGACAAGGGCCGCAACCCACTCCATCTTTCCAGCCCCTGAAAATCCTCAACGCGAAACGCGGGAAAGTACTCGGCAAAACGACTGGATGATGCCTCGAACTCGTGAGTCGGTAATCGATTCATCAACACCCGCGATCTCCATCGTGCCACCGACACGTAGCGATGATCCCATTGGCGTCACTGCCACGCGAGCCTCCATCAGCAACGAGCAGATACGCGGCAATTCGCGAGGATTCTGCAGCGTGACGCTGTAGCCTTTTCCTGCTTGCATTGGCAGGGATAGTCCAAGCTGCCGTCCCATTTCCGATGACCAGACCCCACCACAGAGAATGAACTCGTCCGCTTCGACCTCGCCACGATTGGTTTGCACCGCATGAATGGTATCGTCGCTTTTGGCAAATCCCGTCGTTTCAGTCTCCCACAGGAAATCACAGCCGCCATCGCACAGGCGCTGACTCCAACGAAGCCATCAATCGATTCGGCGACAAATGGCAATCTTTCGGATAGTAAACACTCCCACGAATATCCATTTGCACGTCCGGATCTAGCTTGGCCGTCGCATCGGCGTCCATGACTTGCGCAGCGACACCGAGACGTTCAGCGGTCTTGGCAACTTTCGCTTCTTCGTCCAATCCTCTGGCTGTCTTACACAGCATTAGCAATCCACGTGTCTGCAAACCGAACCCAGGGGGCAATTCTGACTCCAGCTGCTCGTAAAGTTCACGGCTTTGCAAGTGCAAATCGCGTAACAGAGGTGCTGACGCCTCCACGTGTCGACGGGTGCACGCCCTCTTGAAGTTCCAAAGCCAATTCAGCAGTTCCCACGACGCACGTGGTCGAATGTAGAACGGCGACTCCGGGTTCCACATCCATTTCAGGCCAAGCCGAATCATCCCTGGAGCCGCCAGTGGAATGATGTGGCTGGGAACCAGCATGCCAGCGTTACCAAAGGAACAACCGTCGCGCCGGCTCGGCTTGCGATCGATCACGGTGACACGATACCCGCGTTGCCGGCAGTACCAAGCCGTGGCAAGCCCGATTACGCCGCCACCGATAATTGCAATGTGTTTCATAGTGCCGTTGACGCTCCGACATGACGCAGCCCGAGCGGATACTTTGCCGATTGGATTGATCTCATGATCGTAGTGAAGACTTCGATAACATCAACTCGACGACAGCAACTTAAACGGTCCTTGCATTTTTCGGTCGGGCTTCATCTCGCGGCGCGAGATGGCTACGTGATTCCCCAGCGAAACGGATCATTGTCATGTAGCCGCAAGTGTGCCTCTGCCGTCACATACGCCGATCCCGTAATCGTGGGAACGATCGTCTTCTTCGATTCATCAGCCCAGCGATAACTGCCTTTGAATGTTGTTCCGAGAATCCCTTCTTGGACCCACGTTTGTCCAGGTTCTAGCGCACCGTCGGCTGCCAAACAGGAAAGCTTGGCACTCGTACCTGTCCCGCAAGGTGAGCGATCGTACTCGAGCCCGGGGCAGAGAACGAAGTTGCGCGAATCGGATGTCTGAAACTGAGCTTGACCAAAAAGCTCGACGTGATCTACCTGCGGATAACCCGCATCGTTGATCGCTGTGCGAATGGCGGAGGCAAGCTGCTGAAGCTTTGCAACACGTTCGATCACTAATTCCTCTTGCGGCTCACGCACCAGGTAAAACCAATTCCCACCCCAAGCAACATCGCCAACGACTCTCCCAACATCTTCAACGTCGATGACAACGCGATCTACTTTGCGATAACTGGGGACGTTTTCGATCGACACGCTACCGTCATCATGCAAATACGCGGCAATCGTTCCAACAGGCGTTTCGATCTTGCATTGCCCGACGCCGATGCGCCCTAGCTGTTGCAATGTCGTAATGACACCGATCATTCCGTGCCCACACATCCCTAAGTAGCCAACATTATTGAAGAAAATCACGCCAGCAGCGCACGACCGGTCCAGCGGTTCACAAAGCAACGCACCAACCAACACATCCGAACCGCGCGGTTCGCGGACAATCGCGGCCCGATAATGATCGAACGCCTCCCGAAACCGCTCAAGCCGCTCACGTAACGAACCCGTTCCCAGTTCCGGGCCTCCGTCAATCACCACGCGCGTCGGCTCGCCCTCCGTATGAGAGTCGACAACCTGGATCGTCTGCATCACCGTGATTGCCGCCTCATCACTATGGCCCGAATTCTAACTGACTGCGTTTGAGCACAGATGACTCCATGGTTTCGCCATCGATACTGATGCACTGGAACGCCACCTGTGGGTCGGGTGCTCTTGTATCGAAACTCATCAGAGCGAACGAGCAAGTCTTGTTGTAGCCCCAAATCAATCCATCGGTTTTGACCACTGAATGCGTGTGATGGTTCGTCAGCCGAGAGCTTTCAAACTCATACAAGTCGTATCCGTTGGGCCGCTTCGTGACCCGCAAGTCGGTGCGATGGCGATCTGCAGCGATCAAGAAGACGCCTGCGATCTTTTCAGACTCAATGTGGCGAAAGATCTGCTCGCGTTCTGCGGGAATCCATCCCACGGATCACGACTTCCCTTTTTGATCCCGGGGGTAAACGGAACGGGCGAAGCAATCACTTTGAACGTTGCCGTCGATGCAGAAAGGATATCGAAAAGCCACCTCTTTTGAATCGGACCCAGCATCGTGCCGCCTTTCAAATCACGGTAGTAGCGTCCGTCCAGCATGATGAAATGCACATCTCCGATGTGAAAGTCGTACCAACAGCCCGGCTGCGACTGACCAGCTCCGTAAGCGGGATTCACCCAATTCTGTCGAAAGATGTTCCAGACTTCGCGTTTCCAAGCCGGCTTTTCGATGTCGGGTCCGGGAACACAATCATTGGTGCCGAAGTCGTGATCGTCCCAAATCGAAAAAATCGGCGTATTCGCCGTGAGTCGTTTCCACTCCGGCCGGGATTGACGGCGGTAATAGCAATAATGGTTCGTCAGCGTTTCCTCAGGTTGGTCGATGTAAACGTTATCGCCGAGCATCAAAAACGCATTCGGTCGGAACTTCAGAATCGTATCCCACATCACTTCCCACTCCGGCACGTATCCCGCACCGCCGCCGAAGCCGACGGAGAATTCCCCGCTGGCCCCACGCGTCGGAAAGGTGCGAAACGAGCCCGCCGCGGACGATTTGCCGTCCACCGAAACCTCGTACGAATACGCTGACGACGGTCGAAGATTCTGCAAGCGGACGACGGCCGTGAAGTCGGATGCGGCACTGGTTCTCTGTGAGCCTGAGTCGGCCAAATCGTCTTTCAATTTCACCGTAACGTCCGCCGACCGTGAGGTCCGCACCCAAAATGACGCGGAAGTATCGCTGACATTGCCTAGCATCGGACCGTGGATCAACGCCGAGGGGGCGACCTCCGCCTCCCAAGCCTGAAAGTCAGCCAACTCATGCAGTTTGGAAAGTTGCTCGCGTGGCCCAACCATCAAACGCTCGAACGGCAGACCCGCTTCCACGGCAAGCCGTGCTTTGACCAGCGCTTCTTCTGGTCTGTCTTGCGCAAGCAGGCTCAGCATTTGCACGAATGCCGATTCGGCCTCGCCTGCAAACGGTTTCTTGTTGCCTAAAGTCTTATCGACCTGATCAAACTTTCCACTGGCGATGTGACGAACCGAATCGCGCGCTCCGTCATGTTGCGCAAGCGCCAGCGAAGCGAACGTGCCAAAAGCGATGGTAAAGAAAACGATTCTCATCTTATTGAACTTGCCCTTCGAGACTACCAACTCTTCGACACCGGTCGACGAAATCACAACACCGCTCGGTCGGGCTGCGTCACGGTGGAGCGTGACGGTTACTATTTCTTACGCGGCACCGGGATACTTCGGCGCTCCGCCTAGATACTCGAACGCGTCGAAGTCGACTCCATTGTCGGTGACCCGCGGGTCGCCGGTGGCCTTCAGCTGGGCAAAAAGATCGTCTTTCAGCTTTTTCATCGGCGCTGCATAGGCGGGGTCATCAGCAACGTTCAGCAACTGATCGGGGTCTTTCTTCAAATCATACAATTCGTCGGCTGGGCGTTTGCCAAAAGCAAGATCATAAGCGCGCCGATGCGTTTCATCTTTGTCACGATTCGCAACGATGTATGTTTTCGTCGGACCATTGTCGCAGTCGGCCAGCCATGCACCGGGCACCGATGCCTTTTCATGGTTCGGCGTACCGGCTGGCCAGCGATCGGGCTCAAAGTTGTGAATGTACAGGAAATCGTGTGTGCGGATCGCGCGACAAGGGTAACCGCCCATGTCCGGCGATTCTTGACCGGGACAGTGACGTTCCTTGCCATGCAGCACAAAGCGACGGTCGCTGCCGACGTTGCCGGCCAACAGCGGCAACAAGCTACGCCCGGAGACGTCACCAGGAATTGCCACACCTGCCGCGTCGTAATAGGTCGGCGCCAGATCGACCAAGCTGACGAAGTCATCGACGACGGTTCCGGCCTCGATCTTCGCCGGCCAACGAATCGCCAGCGGCACGCGCGCCCCGCTGTCATAGTTGTTGCTTTTGCCTCGCGGGAAAGGCATGCCGTGGTCACCTGTCATCACAACGATCGTGTTGTCCAGTTGCCCGGCTGCTTGGAGTGCAGCAATGGCATCACCGACAAGTTTGTCGAATCTTTCAACCTCGAAGTAATAATCGGCCACGTCGCTACGCACCTCGATCGAGTCGGGATAGTGGGCGAAGAGTTCGATCTTTGACAGATCCATCCCGCTCGCCTTGCCGCTGCCTAACTTGTACGGCCGATGAGGGTCGCTGGTACCGAGCCAGTAACAGAAGGGTTGGTCGTTCGCTCGGTTCTTTAAAAACTTGCCTATCGGCGGAGCCGGTTTCCCCGACAGTTGACGGCCCTTGGTTTCGGTCCGTCCCGGTCCCCAGTGCTTGCCGATGGCAGCAGTGACGTAACCAGCCTTTTCAAGAAGCTCGGGATACGTATCGAACTTGTCGGGAAAGACACTCCACAGATTTCCGGCACCTTCAAGCTGCCAATGGTATCGGCCCGTCAGGATCGCCCCCCGCGATGGCGTGCAGGACGGCGAGGAAACGTAGGCGTGTTGAAAAAGAGCACCCTCTTTGGCAAGGCGATCGAAAGTCGGTGTCTTCACCACCGGATCGCCGTAGGCCCCCGCGTGCGGCCAACCCCAGTCATCGGCGATGGCAAACAAGATATTCGGGCGATCATCAGCGGGTAAGGCCGCAGTTCCGATGACGCAGAATGTGAGCGATAACAGGATGTGCAACTTGGTGAGACTCATGAAGGATTCCAAATACGTGGACTGCGGACCTGCGGTGTCGGGGAAAGTTTAATCCTTCCCCGGCCAAGCGTTATACCAATCTTGGAACAGTCTGAGTTGGGACTCCACGAATCCTCGCTGGCTGTCGCTCAGGCTATCGGTTTCGTTGAAATGATGCTCGAAGTCTTTGTCCCCCAACAGGAACAAGATGTACTTGTAGTAAAGCACCAGATCGGGTCCTTCATCGAAAGTCGACAAGACGATCAATGCATCATCCAACTCTTTCGCCAACCTCCGTGCCTCGACATCTCCCCTGGCGGCTTGCTCGCACAGTGAAATCAGACGCAGCACTTCTTTTGGCAGGCAGTTTCCGATCCCGGTAATCGCTCCTGCCGCACCGCAATGGACAAACCCGTGAAAGACTTGCGTGTCGACACCCGCCATCAACACCAACTCGTCATCGCCGCTGGTGATGTGTTCGGCTGCGTAGCTGAGTGCGTCGGCGCCGCCAAACTCTTTGAAGCCAACCAGATTCGGAAACTCACGACGAAGGTCAAAGAACAGGTCAGCCTTGGTCTCGAACCCGTAGTAGGGACTGTTGTAGATCACGGCTGGTAAATTGGGAGCCGCGTCCAGGATTCCGGCAAAGTGATCACGCTGGGCGGCAGTGGACGTGCCGCGTGACAGGACACGTGGGATCACCATCAAGCCACTCGCACCGACTTGCTGAGCGTGCGCCGCGTGGGCTGCCGCAATTTTGGGATTCTGGGCTCCCGTACCGACGACGACCGGCACGCCTGCTTCGACCAACTGCCGCACACCGTCTTGTCGTTGCGCGTCGGTCAATAGCGGCCAGTCACCCATCGACCCACAATAGACAACGCCGCTCATCCCGGCGCCGATCAACTCCTTGCCCTTGCGGACGAGCGCTCCAAAATTTGGCGTCCGATCCGCGTTACAAGGAGTCATCAAGGCGGGAATGCACCCGCGAAAGACGTTGGCGTTCATGTGTTACCTGGAATCGTTGATCGACTTTCCTCAAGTCGATGAGAAAACACGGTGCGAGTTCCGATTTGCCGACCTGGAGCAAACCAGCCTACGAGACTTGCGGCAAGCCGTCCAGAATCGCTTTCACTTTCGCTCGTTCCGGCGGCAGGAAATGGTTGAACGGCTCGGCCAATTTGTCGCTGCAAATTCCTCGTAATGACAATGCGCACTTGGTGGCCTTGATAAACCGGCTGGCGTATTTGCCCACGTCGTAAATTTCTTGCAATGCATCGACTCGCTGCATGAGTTTTGAGACCGTCGCGTCGTCGCCAACGGCAGCCGCTTCGTAGAGGGACACGAAGAGTTCGGGATAGATGTTGGCGCCACCGTTGACTCCTCCGTCGCCTCCCAGCTTCACCGCTTGCGGCAGCAGGTGTTCTGGCCCAATCATGATCGTCCAATCGGGCCGCAGTTCCTTGAGCGCGGCCAATTGGCCAAAGTACTCCAGATCACCACTGCTGTCTTTGACACCAACGATATGCTCGTGGCGAGCGAGATCACGCAACGTTTCGATCTCGAACCAGACCTTGGTCAGGCTTGGCATGTTATACAAGATCAACGGCAGCGGGATTTCCGGGACAATATGATCGATGTAAAGCGACAACTCCGTTTGACCGGCGGGAAAATAGTACGGTGTGGTCAAAACGGCCGCTGCGGCTCCGGCTTCCTTTGCGACCTGAGCCAGGTTGATTGACTCCACGAACGCCGTGTCGGTCACACCGACAAAGACGGGCACGCGACCAGCAACGATTCGACAAGCCAGTCGAATGAATTCGCGGCGTAGCCGGTAGCTCAGGCTGGGTGCTTCGCCGGTCGTACCCAGGATGAACACGGCCGCTACGCCGCCGGCGATGACGTGATCGAGCAATCGACCCGTGCCATCTTCGTCGATCGTGTCGCGATCCAATAAAGGCGTGACCAGCGGCGGGACGATTCCGGTCAGTGGTTTCCAACTCACGGTTGTTACTTTCGTTGCCTCAAGTCGTCGGATCCTGCAAATTCAATCGGCATAGTGTAAACCCCGCTCTGGCTGGCCGATATCCACAGCCACATCGCTCTGGATGCAAAACTAAATGGCCGCCCCTGGAGGAATCGGTTGACGCGAGAGACGCCGGTAACGGGTCGCCATGGTTGTTTCAGTTCACAGCAAATCATCCGTGGGTCGGCGTGGCCATCCGTGGGAGAATCCCCTGAATGAAGGGCCCTCCCCAACCCCAGTGCCTTCGGCGGTTCTGTTTCGGCTAACATAGGGGACGATTTCAAACACTCGCTCACTGCCCGGAGATTCTTTTGATGCAACGTTTTGCCAGCTGCACGCTCGCTCTTGCTCTCGCCCTTTCGTTTGTTTCCGGCGTCTCGGCTGCGGACAAACTGAAGGCGCTGATCATCGACGGCCAAAACAACCACACTGCCTGGCCCAAGACGACCGTGATGATGAAGAAGTATCTGGAGGACACGGGGCGCTTTACCGTTGATGTCCAGCGGACCAAGTTTACATGGAAAGGCGGCGAGCTCTTGAAGGAGTACCCACTGGATGATGGCAAGACGTACGAAGACCTCAAGCAACCTCAAAGCGATCCAGACTTCAAACCAAAGTTTTCCGACTACGACGTTGTCATCAACAACTTTGGCTACAACGCTGCACCCTGGCCGGAAGCAACGAAGCAAGCACTCGACGATTACGTGAACAATGGTGGTGGCTTTGTCGTCGTCCATGCTGCCGACAACTCGTTTGGCAATTGGACAGCGTATAATCAAATGATCGGCCTGGGCGGTTGGGGAGGACGCGATGAGAAATCGGGGCCCTACGTCTACGTCAACAACGATGGCAAAACGATCCGAGACGACTCACCCGGACGAGGCGGTGCGCACGGACCGCAACATGAATTCCAAATCGTGATTCGCGACGCGGACCATCCGATCACAAAGGGATTGCCAAGAGCCTGGATGCACGCGAAAGACGAGCTGTATCAGGAGCTTCGTGGCCCGGCGGATAACATGACGATCTTGGCCACCGCGTACGCAGACAAGGAATTCAACGGCACGGGCCGTCACGAACCGATGATGATGACGATCGACTATGGCAAAGGACGTATCTACCACACGCCAATGGGTCATGCCGATTACTCGTTCGAATGCGTCGGCTTCATCACGACGCTGCTCCGAGGCACCGAGTGGGCGGCTACCGGCGAAGTCACGTTGACGGATGTGCCAAAGGACTTTCCCACAGCAAACGACATGAGCCAGCGGAAATTCGAATAGCTCTAGGCGATTAAATCTTTGATCACGTCGCCGCCGAACTGTGACAGCTGCTTGTAGCGGCCGCCGTGGAAGTACGTGAGCTTGTTGTCGTCTAACCCCAGCAGGTACAAGAGCGTGACGTGAACATCGCGGATTGGGTGCACGCACTCAACCGCCTTGGCCCCAATTTCATCCGTGCCGCCCACGATCGTTCCTTTCTTGGTGCCGCCGCCGGCAAACCACATGTTCATGGCGTCGACGTTGTGACCGCGACCGAGTGCCGTGACGCCGCCGCGATAGTTGTTGTCCGGCGTGCGGCCAAATTCGCCCGTCCAGACGACCAGTGTTTCGTCCAACAGTCCGCGGCGCCGCAGGTCTTTGATCAAAGCCGCGATCGGCTGGTCGACGCTCTTGATGCGCGACGAGTGGCCACGCTCCAAATAATCGTGGCTGTCCCAACCGCCCGAGAAAATTTGCACAAAGCGAACACCCGATTCGACTAAACGGCGTGCCATCAAACACTGCTTGGCAAAATCACCCGTCTCTTTGCCCCCGACACCGTACATGTCCAGTGTTTCCTGCGATTCGGTGCGCAGGTCAATGATCCCAGGAATATCGGCCTGCATTCGGAATGCGAGTTCGTAACTTTCCATCCGAGCAGCCAAGTCACGATGCTCGGGGTGCGCGTCCAGGTGAGTTTGATTGAGCTTGGCCAATTCATCCAACGCGCGACGTTGATGTTCACGCGTGCGATGAGCCGCGGGATGCAAATCCAAAATCGGCGAGCCTTGCGACCGCAACTTGGTGCCCTGGTAGTAAGCCGGCAAAAACCCGTTGTTCCAATTCGTCGAACCGGCCTGCGGCGCAGCCAGTTCAGTCATCACCACAAAGCCAGGCAAGTTCTGGTTTTCGGTCCCCAGGCCATAAGTCACCCAAGAACCGACCGCCGGGTCACCGCCAAGGCGACTGCCCGTATTCATGTGCAGCAGAGCTTCGGGATGGTTCAGCGATTCAGCTTGGCAACCCCGATAGACGCAAAGTTCGTCGGCAACTTCGGGATCGGCCATATGGACAAACTGATCGCACATATCGATCCCTGACTTGCCGACTTTGCGCGACTTGAACGGGCTGCCGACGTAAAAGCGTTTGCCGGTCGCCAGGCCTTCGGTACGTTTTGATGCGCTGAGATGAAGCTTCTGGAGCGCCGGCTTGGGATCGAAGGTGTCGACTTGGCTCGGCCCGCCTTCCATGAACAGCATGATGACCGCCTTTGCTTTGGCCGCGTGCATCGGCGGTTTGGGCGAAAGCGGGCCAGCGGCAGTAGCAGCGACGCCCTCTTTGGCGAGCAGGTCGGTCAGCGCCAGTGCGCCGAGGGAAGACCCGAGTCCGTAAAGAAATTCGCGACGTCGGAAAGAAGTCATGATCGTGGTCCAAAGTGTTCGCAGAACGGACTTGCGTCCGTTTCCAATTCGATTGACGGATTGAAGTCCGTTCTGCGTCAGTAGACGTAGGTGAATTCGTTGGCGTTAAAGAGCAGCAGGCACATATCGGCCAGCGCCCGTGTTTTGGCATCGACGGTCCCTGGCTTTGCATCGGGGACGTAGTCTTTGAAGACCGGCAGAATTTCCGTGTATGCAAACGGCTTTCCGGAAAATTCTTCAACCAGAGATCTCGTGATCTCGGTTGGATAGGCGACCGGCTCGGGCTTGTGATGCTCGTGATGGGCGATCATCTCTTGGACATACCGTCGCATCCGTTGGCGTTCAGCGTCGGTCGGGGCTCGTCCCAGCGAGTAACGGAACGCACGGCCAATCTGAGCGGGCAGCTTTTCGGTGTCTTTTTCAATTCGCACCGCCATTGCGATCGACCGATCCGACATCACGTCGCTATTTAGCAATGTGAACGCTTGCGGCGACACGGCGGCCGTATCCCGCAACTCGCATGAGTCATTCGGATTCGGTTGGTTCATGACTTCCAAGAACGGATCAGCCTGGCCGCGGACCCGATAAGCGTAAATCGTGCGTCGATTACGTTCTTGGGGCGTACGTGATGGCTGATGAGCCGGCGCGATCGAGAACTGAATCATTCGCGGCTGAAGTGCGACTTCCATATTGATCTCGGGCATGATCGGCAACCCGCCGAACTCGCGGTTCAATTCGCCAGTGGCCAGCAACAATGCGTCACGATACTCTTCGGCCGATAGACGTCGCGGCATGAATCGCGCGAGCAGTTTGTTGTCAGGGTCAACCGTCTCGATCTTCTGCAAATCGGCATGCGCGGTGCTGCGTTGGTAGACGTCCGACATCATGATCAGCTTGTGCATCCGCTTGATCTTCCAGCCGCCGCCGATGAAATCTCGCGTCAGCCAATCAAGCAATTCAGGATGCGTCGGCGCGGCACCTTTAGCACCAAAATTATTCGCCGTTCGCACAATGCCGTGACCAAAATGATACTGCCAGATGCGATTGACGAATGAACGGGCCGTCAACGGATTGTCTGGGTGTGCAATCCAGTTCGCCAATCCCAGCCGACGACCGTTGATGTCGGTGGTCAGGGCGTACGGATCGTCCGTCGGCGCACCGTCCACTGGCAATCCAGTCCCACTGAGCACACCCGGCGTGACTTTATCTCCTTTCGCGGTCAATGCACCGCCCGTCAAGATGAACGACTCGGGCCGCCAATTGGCATCCTGTTTCTTGATCGTCTTACGCAGTTTCCGACCATTCTGGCTAAGGTCCGGGCCGTTAAATACGCTTTGAGCCAGCGGCTGAAATCGTTCTTTGCGGCGTCCCCAAATCCACTCATCCTGCTCGCGAACCTTGAGTCGTCCCTGTTCCATCTCAGTCAGCCCAGCATGACGTCCGGGCTTCTGGTCATCCGGGTCTTGCTTGCGAGCGTCATTAGCTTTGTACGGAAGGTTGTGTTCCTTGTACCACTGCTTCGCTGCATCCTCGCGTTTTTTGTACAACGCGTTTCTCTTCACGAGCGCGTATTGATGCAACTCGTCAACGAGTTCCGCTTGCTCGTCGAATCGATTCCGGTTCTCTTCGGGCAGGAACTCTGCCGGCATCTCAGCTGGCTGAGTCGCCGAAAACGCGGCATACATCCGGTAGTAATCTTGCGTTGGGATCGGATCGAATTTGTGATCGTGACATTTGCAGCATCGCATCGGCATCGACAAGAACGACTGCCCCACGCTGTGAACCACATCATCGCGATAGAGTTGCCGAGCCTCATCCTGGGGAATCATCGCGGTGCCCCAGGGCCCCATCCGCAAAAACCCCGTCGCCACGATTGCTTCCGGATCATTGGGCCGTAGTTCGTCGCCCGCGATTTGTTCTTTCACAAACAAATCGTATGGTTTGTCATTGTTCAGCGAACGAATGACGTAGTCGCGATATCGCCACGCATTGCTGCGTTCGTAATCGTTGGAAAAGCCGGCGGTGTCTGCGTAACGCACAACGTCCAACCAATGTTGCGCCCAACGTTCGCCGTAGTGCGGGCTCTCGAGCAAACGATCGACTAAATCGCTCCACGCTAGCTGGGAATCCCGCTCCCAAGCGGCCAGGAATTCGCTGATCTCGTCGCGGCGTTGGCGGCAAACCAGTCAAGTCAAAAGTCGCGCGTCGCAATAGCTGTTCGGGGCTCGCCATCGCTGCGGGGCTGAGATCCGCAGTTTTCAATTTGTCATCGATAAACGCATCGATGGAATCAAAGTCGAACAACTCGCGGACAGGTCGAAACGCCCAAATCTCCTCTTTTTGGTAACGGCGATACGTCCACTGATCGCCCAAACCGCCACTGGTGGCAACCAAGACGCCGAATTCGTTTTCGTCAACTTGCTGCTCCGCTTTCATGATTTGCTGCTGAGTCTTTTCATCCGACCACGGCGCACCGGCTTTGATCCAGCGTCTGACCCATTTGGTTTGCTCGTCTGTCAGCCGATCGTTTTCCTTGGGCGGCATCTCAAGTCCTTCCCAAATCACGGCCTGATAAAAAGGACTTTCGTCGGGATTGCCGGGAATGATCGCCGCCTCCTCAGACTCGCCGCCTTGGAGGATCGCCTCACGAGTTCGTACGTCGTAGCCGCCTTTGATGTTGTTGGCATCGGCACCGTGACAACCAAAGCACTTCTCTTTCAGCAGCGGGAGTACCTTGAGCGTAAAGTGGCGTGCTTCAGGCCTGTCACTGGCCGATTGCTCCGCCGCAAGCGGCGCTGACGTCGCCGCGAGAACGACAAGTATGATTAGACTTTTGATCGAGGATTCCATTTGCGACTTTTCCACAGTTTGTCTCTGGGCATTTCCGTGTTCATGCATTTCAGCGATTTATTCAGCGAAGCGTGCCGTCTTGAAGATCGCGAACTCATCAATGCTGCCGTTCAAGCAACCGACCATCGATTCTAACTCGATTCGCAGCGGCCTAACCCCAGCAAGGCCCGACGATGACGCCGTAGCAAGGTTCGTCCAGCTCCGGCTTTTGGGAATCCGGAAAACCGGCTCACGGTCCCCCGCGTTGTTTCGGGACGATCCGGCAAAAAAAGGCCCATTTTCCCGCACGATGTTAAAGTATCGAACCGCCGCTGCGAAGCGTCTATCATGTAAGGTAGGGCAATTCTATTCACGCGCTGGTTTGATGCGATGGCGAATGCAGACGTCGGAGATGCTACCGAAATCACTGATCAGGGGATGATCCCCGAGAGTCTCCTCGCTATCACAAATGAGTGTGCGTGGGTCGCTTCTGCCGACGGCAGACGACTCCATTGGGTTCACCCGGCGGCCGAAAAGATCTTTCGCCGATCGGTTGCGGAATTAACATCCGAACCAGACCTGCGGCTGGAGTTGATCCATGAGGACGATCGATCTGACGTCATCGATCATTGGCGGGGATTGCAGTCGACGGGTCAGGCAGAGTACGACTACCGCCTCGCCGATTCGACTGAGTCGGTGGTATGGATTCGCGAAACGGCCATTTTCGATCCTAGCGATCCCAACAAGCCGCGGGTGTGCGGAGTCAGCCGTGACATCACCGAACACCGGAATATCGAATCGGCGCTGCGAGATTCTGAGGCGGTCTATCTATCCGTGGTGGAGAGTTTGCCGCTGTGTGTACTCCGCAAGGACAAACGCGGGCGATTCCAACATGCAAACGAACTCGCCTGTGACGTGATGGGGCTTTCAGTCCAAGAGGTGATCGGCAAAACCGATTTCGACCTCTTCCCAGCCGAGTTGGCCAAGAAGTACTTAGCTGACGATCGGCGAGTCTTCGAAACTGGAAAACTCCACCACGATGTGGAGCGTCACCAGGACGCAGACGGAAAACAGAAACATGTGGAGGTTTTTAAAGCCCCCATCTTTGGTTCCACCGGCGAAGTCGTGGGCATCCAAGTCATGTTCTGGGACGTCACCGATCAAAAAAACGCCGAACATCAGGTCGAGTTCGAGAGATTCCTGTTGTCGATCCTGCTTGATACTGTTCCCGACAAGATTTACTTCAAGGACGCTGACAGCCGTTTCATCCGGGTCAGTCGTAGCCTTGTGCAACAGCTCGGCTTGGACAATGCACGTGATGCTGTTGGCAAATCAGACGCCGATTTCTTTAGTCGCGAGCACGCCGAACAGGCACTCGCCGACGAGCGTCAAGTCATGGAAACCGGGGAAGCGATCGTCGCCAAGATTGAAAAAGAAACGTACGAGGATCGCGACGACACGTATTGCAGCACGACCAAGGTTCCGCTCACCGACCAAAGCGGCAAGGTCGTCGGTACGTTCGGGATCTCGCGCGATGTGACGGAGCAATTGAGGGCCGAGCAAGAGTTAGCAGCGGAGCGAGATCTACTCAAAACGATCATCGACAACGTGCCGGATCTGATTTATGTCAAGGATCGCGCCGGCCGTTTCGTGACAGCGAATGCGTCATTGCTTCGGATGCTGGGCCTGAGTTCTGCATCCGAGATGCTGGGCAAGACCGACTACGATTTTGCGCCAGCGGAAATGGCTTGCAACTATGTGACGGATGATCAGAACGTCATGCGAAGTGGCCAATCACTTCTTGATCAAGACGAATCGCATTGCGGTGTCGACGGTTCCCCGATCTGGATGTTGACGACCAAAGTGCCGCTCCGCAATACCGATGGCGAAGTCACGGGTGTTGTCGGTATCGGTCACGACATTACCGAGAGAAAGAAGGCGGAGAAGGAGATTTTGGAGGCCAAAGAGATGGCCGACAAGGCGAACCGCGCCAAAAGTGACTTCCTGGCGAATATGAGCCACGAGATCCGGACGCCAATGAATGCCATCATCGGGATGACCGACCTGGTCCTCGACACCCGACTGGATGCAACTCAGCGCAATTTCCTATCGATGGTTCAGGAGTCGGGTGAGGCGTTGCTGGCGGTCATCAACGACATTCTCGATTTTTCCAAGATCGAAGCGGGCAAACTGGATATCGAAGCACGGGTCTTCGATCTTCGCGAAAGTCTTGGCGACACGATGAAGACGCTGGGACTGAAGGCGCACGCCAAAGGATTAGAACTCGCTTTTCGCATCGATCCGGCCGCGCCGCGATACGTGGTCGGTGACCCCGGGCGGATTCGCCAAATTATCGTCAACCTGGTCGGCAATGCGGTCAAGTTCACAGAGCGTGGTGAAGTGGTCGTGGAAGTCGAACAGCAATCGAGTTCCGCTGACGAAATTGCCTTGCAGGTCTCTGTTCGTGACACGGGGATTGGGATCCCGGAGGACAGATGCCATGCAATCTTTGAGGAATTTGAGCAGGCGGATACCTCAACCACGCGGCGATTCGGCGGTACCGGGCTGGGGCTCGCGATCTCGGCAAGACTCGTCGAACTGATGGGTGGTTCGATCGAAGTCGAAAGCACGGTCGGCATAGGCAGTAAGTTTTCGTTCTTGATGCGTCTGCAACAAGCACCCGAAGGGACGGAGGCTCAGGCGAACAATGGAATCGTCTACGTTGGCGGAACACGCGTGTTGGTGGTGGACGACAACGCGACGAATCGAAAGATCCTTGATGAAATGCTCAAAAACTGGGGAATGGTGCCAGTTCTGGCCGAATCGGCTGATGTAGCGATTACAAAATTACGAGAGGCGGGCAAGCGTGGTGAGCCGTTTAAGCTGATTGTCAGTGATGTGCATATGCCCGAAATCAGTGGTTACGACTTTGTCGAACAAGTGCGTCACGATGCGAGCGTTGCCGACACACCGGTCATCATTCTGACCAGCGGCGGTCGCGAGGGCGAAAAGGACCTCCACGATCGTCTGAACATCGCCGAACGGTTAATGAAGCCTGTCAAGCAATCCGAGTTGTTTGATGGGGTCGTCCGCACACTCGGCGTGACCGCACCCGAGGACGAAACATCGTTCGATTACGACGGAGAACTGGAGGATCCCCTCGGACATTTGAAAGTCCTGCTGGTAGAAGACAATGCGATCAATCAGAAGCTTGCCGTCGGCGTGCTTTCGAGGTTTGGTCATGAGGTGACGGTCGCCAACAACGGCGCAGAAGCGATCGAAACTCTCGAGACAGACTCCTTTGATGTGGTGTTGATGGATGTGCAAATGCCGGTGATGGATGGTTTTGCTGCAACCAAGGCCATTCGAGAACAGGAAGCGGAGACAGACACCCACATACCAATCATTGCCATGACCGCGCACGCCATGAAGGGCGATCGAGAAAGGTGCATCGAGGCGGGCATGGATGAATATGTCGCCAAACCGATTCGCATCAGCACCCTGACCGAGAAACTCAGTGCCGTGCTGGGCAAGCACCCGTCTGTGGTGGAGCCAGCGGGTGACGATGGTGGGCCGGAGGAGAAAGCTGCCTCCGATTCAGCCGTTCCCATCAACTGGAATCGCGCCCGAGAAACGGTGGCGGGTGATGAAAAATTGCTCGGAGAGTTGTTGACAATGTTTTTGGGCGAATGCAAAACGCTTCTGGAAGACATCAGGACAGCCGTCGAGACCCAAGACGGAGCGGGAATTCGCCGGGCAGCCCACACGCTGAGCGGGGCATCGCGATCGGTGGGCGCAGAGCAAACGTCCAAAGTCGCCGAAAAACTGGAGTCGATCCGCGACGATTCTCCAATGGACGAGGCGCGGAGGTGGCTTGCCGACTTGCAGTCGTCGGTCGACAACGTGGTCGCCGTTATCCGCGATCACATGCAACCGAGCGATTGAACCGGCAACGATTCCTGAGCATGCGACTCTGGTCACTTGCCAACGCAGTACAGGTTCTGATCACTCCGCAGCAGCAGTCGATTGCCGACGATCGCCGGCGTCGCATTGAATCGCTCTTCGGATGACCCAAGTTGGTTGACGGCGAGTTCCTTGTACTCGGGTGACGCATCGAGGACCAAGACGCCGGCATCGCGTGTGGTCAAGAATAGCTTTTCACCATCGCTGACGATCGACGCGTAAACACGACTGCGCGTCGGCATTCTTTGGCGAAACATTTGTTCGCCGTCGCTGCGCGCAGACACAAGGCAATCGATTTGTCATGCGACCAATATAGATACCCGTTATGAAGCAGTGGGCTGGTCACATTCGCGCCAAGCGAAACGTCCCAGACCAAATGCGATTGACTGACATCACCGCGTCCGCCCGCTCTGACGACGAAGGTTTTGTTGCTGCGCCCGCCGCTGCAATACAGCGTCTCGCCATCGGCGACAACGCAGGGCACGACGTAATCCTGGATGGCATCGCACCACCACAATTTCTCACCCGTCGCGGGATTCAGTCCATAAATCGCTTCCTTTTGGTTCAGCACCATTTCGTGTGAGCCATCTTTCAAAGTGACAATCGTGGGCGTCGTCCAGGCTCGCGTCATCTGATCGGTGCGCCAGCGGATCTCACCGGTGGCCTTGTCCAAACCGTAAACAGCATCGTCCTCGATTGAAGCGTTCATGATCACGAGGTCCTGGAAAACAATCGGGCTTGCCGCCGCGCCGAAGCCGGCCGTGTTCGTGCCAACACTTCGTCGCCAAAGGAACTCCCCATCTTGGCGAAAGGCGACCACGCCGGATGGGCCGAAGGAAGCGTAAACGTTTTTGGCGTCGACGCACGGAGTCGGAGAAGCGTAACCGTGATCGGCGACCCGCGTCGTCGCACGCTGTTCTTCGAGAGCAGGCTCAACCTGTTTATCCCACAGGATGCCGCCGTCTTGCCGTGACAAGCAGACGACATGCAGTCGCAGGTCATCGCGATCGCCGGGCTCTTCGGCGCTCATCCCATAGCCTGAATAGGCGGTCAGAAAGATCCGGTCACCGTGAACGACAGGGCTGCTGGACCCTTTGCCCGGCAACTTGGTCTTCCAGGCCAAATTCTCCGTGTCGCTCCAGCTAGTCGGGATCGAAGATACCGAGACGCCCCGCGCCGAGTCCCCTCGAAACCGTGACCAGCCATCGGCAAAGCCCGCGTGCGTGACGAACAGCGATAGCACCACTATAGATAGAATGCGAATCATGAAACGATACCAGAGCCTGTCAGGTCGTGTTGGTGGGGCCGCGATTGTAATGGAAAGTCCGATTGACCGTTAAGCGTTCCCTCGGCTCGCTGAGGCAGAAAAGCAAGAGAACTCAAGAATGGACCCGATCACCACCACTCAAGTCGACTACACCAATTCGCGACATTGCAGCGACCTGATCCATTTACTGGCTGAGTACGCTGAGTTTGAAACCGCTGAGTCGGCGAGAACAATGATGCCCGAAGAGCTACTCGACATCCCATCCAAGCTGGCTGAGTTCCCGACGGCCTTCAGTGTGCTGGCCTACATCTCGGAGGGGAATCAACAGCGAGCAGCTGGACTCGCGAATTGCTTCTTTGGTTTCTCGACCTTCCGGGCGCGGCCGCTTGTCAACATCCATGACGTGATCGTCAGCGAAGAATTCCGCGGACGTGGCGTGGCGGGAAAGCTGCTGGCCAAGATCGATGAAATCGGCATCGCGCATGATTGCTGCCGGGTAACGCTGGAAGTAATGGACCATAACGCGTCGGCTCGCCGCGCGTATGAAAAGCATGGTTTTGGTCGCACACCGCTTCATCCAGATAGCGAAACGTTCTTCTTGCAGAAGTCGTTGTGAAATCAGACATCTCACTCCGGCAATTCTTACAAATCCAATTGGTCTTTGGTTCGACCGGCAGCTTGCTTCATCTTCCTGAACCAGGGCAGGGAGACATAAAGAGGAGACGACGCTACAAAAAAACCGGCTGCGAAGATCGCTCTTCACAGCCGGTTTGTCGTTTTACATGGACGGCGACCTAGACCGCTTGCATGACATCCATTTCTTTCGCCAATCGCTTTCGGGCGACGTGCAATCGACGCTTGATCGTTCCGATCGGTGCGTCAAACTCCGCGCTCATTTCGATCAGCGTGCGGCCGCGCAAGTAGAACGCCTTCAGCGTTTCCTGGTCCAACTCGCCAAGCCGATCGATGCTGTCGCGAACTGCGTCCGCTTGTTCACGATCCTGAGCCACTTGGTCCGGCGTGCCTTCGGCCAAGCAGGTTGCTTCCAGCGTTTCCGGATCGCAAGGGACCGCCGTCCGCGTTCGCGTCATGCGATTGATCGCCATGCGATGCACGATGCGACGCAACCAACCACCGAAAGCTTCCGGTACGCGCAGCTGCTCGATCTTTTGCATCGCCTGGATGAACACGTCTTGCGCCAACTCTTCGGCTTCATCCGCGTTGCGAACTCGGCGCATTGCCAACGCAACGATTCCTGGCCGGTATCGCTCGAACAACAGACCGAATGCGTCTCGGTCACCAGCTTGTGCAGCGCGAACCAATTCGGCAACCGTTCGCGTCTCAGTCGTAGCGTTCAAGATGTTGTTTTCAGTAAAGTTCATGGTCTTTTCCTCCCGAAAAGGCCGACCGCCTTGGCATAACGTTTCTTGGCGCCGGGAACGGTCGGGGCTCAACGCGTCAATTGCGTTGGACCGGTGTTGCTCGGATCTGGGTTTGGCCCGTCGTACGAAACGCGAGGTAACGTGAATTCGTGACAAGACTGGACACTGCTAAAGCCGCGACTGGTTTGCGAACTCAAAACATCCAACGCGGATGAACTGAAGGACGCAGCGAAACGCGGGATTCAGCTTGCTCGGGCGCGACCAGAGGGCGACGGTTTTATCCGCTGCTAACTCTGGGCAAACGACCGGGGAAATGCTCGGCGTCAGGCCGTGGCAAATCCCGCTGGGCAAGTCGCTGTCGCCAATCTCAGTTGGCACAACTGTTTGCCGCGTTTACTGCCGGCTAACCCGGGATTTATCCCGCCGGGGAGATCATCAAAGGGCGATGATCCCGGCAAGGAGCCCGAATAACACGGCATCCCCAGAGGCGTCCGCACTTGCCATAGATGGAGGCGCATGCCATCTGCGAACAAGACGACGCCACAAATCTCACGTACCTGGGCAATGGCCAGTCGTGCGACGGTTGCGATAATTTGTTCGAAGCGCATTTCAAACCTCCTTAACACCCTGCGGAGCGGTGCGGAGCACAGGAAAAAAACCAGAACGTGGACGTGCGTCCAACGGTGGAGCACGCGTTCCTGAAGAGAAGGGTATCTCAGGATCGTTCCAAAGGCCAGAGAATCACACAGACCCTCTGGTAGTTGATCGAATAGACGCGCTGCGGAATCCAGGGTTCGCGGCCAAAATCAAAAAAAAGGAAAAAGCTTGGCTGACGTGACTCCCGAATCCGCCTCCACAACCTTCAAACGGCTGAAAAAGCCGTATGAACTCGCCCGACTAGTGGGAATCCGCGGCAAAAACGCTGTCTTGGACTTGGTTCTGCCGCCCACCTGTCGGCTTTGCAATCAACCGGTCGGTAGGGAGCAAGATTTCTGCGGCCCCTGCGAGCGGAGCCTGACACTCAGTGAACCGATGATGCAATCGGCCTGCCACCGCTGCGGCCGTCCCCGACCAAAAACACAATCGGCCACCGAGAGGGGCGGAGCATCAGCAGCCGAGATTGAGTCTTGCATCCAATGCGAGCGAGAAAAACTGGCTTTCAGCCGTGCCTTGCCTCTTTGGTCGTATCAAGATCGCGTCTGTGAGGCGATCGTGGCCGCCAAATACGGGCACCAATCACCGCTGGGAGCCGCGTTGGGCCAACGGCTGGGCCGGAAGCTGGTTATGACGCTAGGGACGGATCTGCCGGATCTGTTGAGCCCCGGTTTGGTCACATTTGTGCCCTCACATTTCACACGACACTTCCAGCGGGGCGGCAACGGCAATCGGGCAATCGCAGAAGCCGTCTGTAGCTGTTTGCGGGAAAAGAATCACGGTGTCCGTTGCCGATCACTGTTGAGGATGACACGCCGAATTAAAAAGCAGGCCTGGTTGAACAACGAGCAGCGGCACGGGAATGTGAGCGGGGCTTTTGCGTTAAAAAAAAGCTATGTTTTCGCGAAATTACTCGTAGATCAGCACATTTTGCTCGTTGATGACGTACTGACCACGGGAGCGACGGCAAGCGAAGTCGCGAGCGTCCTGCTTGCTGGTGGAGCCCGAAGCGTAACACTGGCAGTGGTTGCACGAGCGATAAGATCTCAATAGATCGATTGTTACTCGGCTGCATAATCAGCACAAACGAACGGAACCAATGGACCACGAAAAAACCAGCCCGAATGCCCGCCCAGCGCGACCGGGAGGATTTCGCCGAGCCGTGCTGCGCGGCTAGGCGTGGTCCTGCCACCGTTGCTGACGATCGTCGTGTTGATTTGGGCCTGGAACACGATCGAAAGTTACGTGCTGCGTCCGATTGAAACCGTGATTCGCAGCGGTATCGTTCTGTACATGGAGAATTCCGACGGCACGTTCACTGCGAACAATGTACCGGTCCAAGATGTGGACCTATCCGACGGTTTCACCTACGAAGGCACGCGGTACGTCCCCGATCCTGTGACCGGTCGACGCTTCATTCCCGGTTATGTCGTCAAAGAGGTCGACGAGAACTACTTTGGCCCCAATGCGGTCAGACCAGCGAGCGCTAACGCGTATTGGCATCGCTACGTGCAACTCGTCTACATGCCGCGATCGATCGTGTTGCCGGTCTTTTCTGATCGTCTTCCTGACGCTGCTGTATTTCTTCGGTCGGCTCTTCACTTTTGGCTTGGGACGTTGGTTTGTTCGTCAATTCGATGCGACGATCTTGCGGATTCCGATCGTCAACAAGGTTTACGGCGGCGTCAAACAGGTAACCGACTTTGCGTTCAGCGAAAGAGAGATCGAATTCAACCGCGTCGTCGCGATTCAGTATCCGCGTGAAGGAATTTGGTCGCTCGGTTTTGTGACGGGCAACAGTATGCGAGAAATTGCCGAGATCTCAGGCGAACCGATGCTGAGCGTGCTGATGCCGACCAGCCCGATGCCAATGACGGGATTCACGGTCACGGTACGGCGAAGCGAGGCAATCGACTTGGATCTGACGGTGGACGAAGCGATTCAGTTCGTCGTCAGTTGTGGTGTCGTCGTTCCATTGCAACAGCGCGTCGAACGACCCGTGGAGGCGAGACCCTCGATCAAGCTCCCACCGTCGGCGCTGCCGAGTGCCAGTGAGCATCCGAGCGAGCCACCGACGGCTCAAACTTGACGATTTCTGCTATCGGTCGGCGGGATCGCCATCATAGCCGCCTCCACGATCCCACGGTTCTTCGACGGGCTGGACGCCTCCACGATGGTAGCCGAATGACTTGACGTGACCGGTCAGATCCTCCTTCGCCGAACTGCGGGCGTATGCGTACGCGAGCAATCCACTCAGGAACAAACTGGCAACCACGACCATGGCGAATACCGGCTTCATGCCGTGCTGCTTCGGCTCGTCAGTGACATCTGCGGGCGAGCGATAGGGTTTGGCATCGCCAATGGAGACATCAGGCAAGTCTGAGTTGGGTTTGTCTTGCATCGGTTACTCCGCAGCTGACATGGCGCGTTCGTATTCGACAATTTCCTCGTAGTCGACTGACCCCCGAGTGTTGCCAAAACTGCCAATTTCCTGGCGTGCCGTGCCAAACGCCAGCAGCCCGCCCAGCTGCAATCACGGCGCCGACGCAACCATCCAAGCGATGGGGGAGCGAAACATTCCACGACCACCTGACGTATCAGAAACATCGGCAGGTGTACGGTAAGGTTCGGCCGCGGCAATTGACTGCTGGCCATCATTTTGGTTGGGTTCATCCGATGAATTCATGTTTCGACCCCGTAATGAAAGAGTGGATGAATCGGGTGCTTAACGCCATACGTTTGATTACGCCGCCGCGACTACTCAAGTTCGTTGCCGCAACGGTGGTTTTGTATTTGGGCGTGCTGATCCTGACGCCGTTTCTCCACTATTTGCCGCCCGATTTCGATCGCGGCTTTTTACGAAACAAGCAATCCGGCTTTTATTCGTCCGGCTATTTCCTGGGTTTTTACGCGCATATCGCATCCGCACCGATCGCCCTGTTGTGCGGAACGCTGCAAATCAGCAACTCGCTTCGCAACCGTTGGCCGAGAGTTCATCGTCGACTTGGCAAAACCTATGTCGTGCTGGTCCTGTTCTTTGCCGCCCCAGGCGGTGCCATCATGTCAACGCGGGCCTTGGGAGGGCTGCCGTCCATCGTTTGCTTCGCCCTGATCAGCACAGCTGCTTGGGTGTTCACTTGGAAGGCTTGGCGAGCCGCCAGAGAAGGGCGGTATGCCGAACATGGCCGTTGGATGTGTCGAAGCTACCTGATGATGTGTTCAGCAATCATGCTGCGACTCATTCATTACCTGATGCAGGGGCTGGACTTGGATCCAACGCTGACGTACCAGTGGGCAGCGTGGTTAAGCTGGCTGCCGGCGCTGGGCATCTTCGAAGTCGTGGTGCTGTTTAACAACAGGACGAGCGAACGCCGTGCCCTCACGAGAAGTCAATAACTCAGCGGATCGACGCCTAAGAACTCTTCTTCACCAGTGACCAGTCGCGGCGTTGGCGGCTGCTGGGGATCCCCATTCGCTTGCGGTACTTGGTGACGGTACGACGAGCCACCGTCATGCCCGCTTTCCTGAGTTCATCGACAAGCTTTTCGTCACTGTACGGATCACTCTTGTCTTCCTTGTCGATCAGTTCTTGCAACTTGATACGAATCGTATCCCAAGCAACATCTTCGCCATCTTCGGTTTGCGTGCCGCCGACAAAGAACCGCTTGAGCGGCAAAATACCCCTTGGCGTTTGTATCCATTTGTCGTCAACAGCGCGACTGACCGTGGTCACGTGCACGCCAACCTTGTCGGCAATTTGCTGCATTTTCAGCGGTTCGATTGCCTCGGGTCCTTCGTCAAGGAAATTCTTTTGATGTTCGACGATCGCTTGAGCAACTTTGGTCAGCGTGCTGCGACGTTGCTCGATGGAATCGATCAGCCATTGCGCACTGCTGACCTTTCGCTTGATGAACTCACGTTCCTCTTCAGTGCTATTGGGATCCTGCAGCCGTTTTCGGTAGTAGTCGCTGATGTACAGCGTCGGCACGCGGTCGTCATCCAAACGCACCGAGTATTCACCTTCTTCGTCTTGTTCCAAGATGATGTCGGGCGTGACGTTGGGGACATACGTCTCCATGAACGCCGCACCTGGCTTGGGGTTCAAAAGATGCAGCTCTTCACGAACCGTCTGAATCAATTCAATGGAGTAACCGGTCTTTTTGGCGATCTGAGGCAAACGGTTTTCGGCCAAGTCAATCAAATGCGACTGGACCAAAGTCTTCATCTCTTCGAAGTGCGGAAATCCAGGATTGATTTGACGAAGCAAGCATTCGCTCAAGTTTCGCGCTGCGATGCCAACCGGCTCCAGCGACTGCACGATCTCCAGTGCTTCCTCGGCCAAGCTGCAAGTCTTCGTCGGTATGACCGGCTGGTAGCAAATCGTTCAAGCGGCGTCCGCAGGTAGCCGCCATCACGAGCATCCAAAGTGCTGATGATCCGCTCGGCAATCTGTTCGATGCGATCATCGATGTCCATCTCGGCCAATTGATGCATCAAGAAGTCATTCAAAGACTCGGGTCGGGCCTGGGCATTGGCCATCAAGTCATGACGACGATCGGCATCCTCTTGAACGCGGTTGGCTGAACGCCTGAAGGAATCATCAAAGGTGCTGGGCAGGTCCGACACCATGTTCTGAAGACGCTCGAAGTCTTCTGTGTTGTTGCTGTCGTCGTTGACGACCAATTCCTTTTCGTCTTCGCTGCGCGTATCCGCAGTCGGTGCCTCCGTTTCCTCATCCGGCGCGAGAGGGTCAACGTCCTGCTGCTCGAGGACAGGATTCTCGTTCATTTCCTGTTCGATGCGTTCCTGCAACGCGAGCATTGGCAATTGCAGAATCTCCATCGACTGGATCATCCGCGGCGCTAACTTTTGAACCTGCATCTGGCGTTGTTGCAGGCCCATCGACATACGCATATCAGTCATCTCGCGAAAAGTGCATCCCTGGTGAAACCGCGTCTCCCGTCGACGGGTCTTCTCTGGAATCATACCGGCAGTCGGCGACCGCTTCAGCGAATTCCGTTCCAAACATTATAGTTTTTGTCGGCCGTTGAGTGCATCCGCTATCATTTCCCGGTTTGCGTACTCCAAAACGCTGCCAGCAGTGATCCCGCGGGCCAAACGGGTGATTTCTACGGGAAATTCGCTAATCACGTTCGATATGTACAGGGCGGTGCCGTCACCCTCAACCGTCGGGTTGGTCGCCATGATAATTTCGACAAAGTTGCCGGTGCGGACACGGTCGGTCAGAGCCTCGATCGTCAGCTGATCGGGCCCAATCCCGTCCAACGGCGCGATTCGGCCCAGCAACACGTGATACAGTCCTCTGAAGACGCCCGCTTGCTCCAGACTCATCAAATCACGTGGCTGCTCGACCACGCACAGCCGGGTTTGATCGCGTGAGGGGTCGGCACAGATCGAACAGGTATCGGTTTCGGCCAAATTGAAGCAGGTCGCGCAATAGCGAACATCTTGCCGGACCCGACGAACCGCATCGGCCAACGCCAAGGCCTCGGCCTCGGGAACTCGCAGCAAATGAAACGCCAGACGCTCGGCACTCTTTCGTCCGACACCTGGTAGGCGTCCAAGTTGCTCGACTAGGTCCGATACCGCGCCGGCGTTCTTACTCATCGGCCGCCACCCGTCAACGTCTTCAAGACACCATCGATGCCGGGCAGATTCAAATTCATGTCGTTGACCATTTCGTTGATCGCTTCGGCATACAACTGCTTGGCGGCGGCGGATGCGGCGTTGGTCGCCTCCAAGACCGATTGCTCAAGCTCGTGCCCACTCAAGCCATCACCGATCTTCACTTCCTCAACATGCCCGACCCCATTCATCATGACCGTGACGCGACCGCACCCACTGCTGACCGTCACGCTCTCGCCCTTCATTCGCTCGTTCAATTCATTCATCTTTTCCGGCAACTGCTGGAGCGAACCAACGATCGAGGCGATGTTGCCGAGATTTCCCAGTCCTTTGAACATGATCCATTTATCCTTTGCTGCTTGAGTGGGTTTTCAGGTTGGCATTCTAGAACAATTGTCCCGCATTCGTTTCTGAGCCAGTATCGCAGCACCCGGAGAACAATGGTTCCACTGCTAACGATTGCGAAAGTCCGTTTAATTACCGCTGTGACCGGGCCGTGGCTGATCGACTTTGACGATCTCCGCATCGAATAGCTCAACGCACGCTTGAACCAACGGATTGCCCTCAATTTCTCTCATCCGCTGAATGCGATCTTTGCCCGTTTGTCGCGGCGCCGGCTTTTGCTCTGCGGCAGCCGGTGGAGCGGCAACGAACTCTAAATTGACGTTCTGGCCACTTAAACGTGCCACGGCCCCGGCGAGTGCATTTTTGTGCTCCGGCAAGTCGATCCGCCTCATCGACATCTTGGAGTCGGCGGGAAACACCAATCGCAATCGGTTTTCACCTTGCAATTCGACGCTCTGGACCGAGCGGGCGAGCGTCGCCGTCATCGGCTCGACCTGATCAGCCGCTTGATGCCAAAGTCTTTCCACTGAGGATTCTGTCAGTGTCAGGCGTTGCTCTGTCGCCGCCGACGGGCTGGGCTGCTCTGGAGCCGCCGACGGGCTGGGCTGCTCTGGAGCCGCC
The DNA here is from genome assembly GCA_963714715.1 of Pirellulaceae bacterium. Lineage (GTDB taxonomy): Bacteria > Planctomycetota > Planctomycetia > Pirellulales > Pirellulaceae > JBFJVZ01. The sequence continues at coordinate 120,054 of CAVQPV010000008.1, forward strand.
GACGGGCTGGGCTGCTCTGCAGCGGCGAGCGGAGTGGGGTGCTCTGCAGCCACAAACGGTGTGGACTGCTCTGGAGCCACCGACGGCGGTTCGCCGGTGATCGCTGCCGCCATCATCACTGGCTTGACCGTTTCCGGCAGAGCAAGGTGGGGCTTTGGTATCGGAGGGGAATTAGCTACGTTTTTTTTTTCGCCGCCAGCCGATACGGTTCTCGCGGCCGCGGCCAGATCGGCAATGCTCTGCAAATCCGGAAGATTGCAAATTTGGATCAGCGTCGCCTCAAGCAAAACGCGTGCATAAACACTGTAACGAATTCGCACCAACGCTTGATCGATCAAACCGACAACGGCCAACACGGTTTGCAATCCCCAGCGTTGGCCCAATTCCTTCAACTCATCATGCAGTGACGCCGATGTATGCCGTGAAAGCGAAGGATCACACCCCACCGTGACAGCCATCAGGTCACGAAAGTAACCGAGCAGTTGTTCGGCCAATCGCCCGGCGTCGACACCCGCATCAATGGCGGCGTCCATCTGTTGCAACGCCGATGCAGCATCACGGTCCGACATTGCCTTGGCGAGCGAATGCAGGCGTTCGTCGTCTGCGGTTCCCAGCATCGCGTGAACGTGGTCGGCAGTGACGGTGCCGTCGCTGAAGCTAAGCACTTGCTCAAGCAGTGACTGGCTGTCTCGCATGGAACCGGCAGCACGACGGGCAAGGAGTTCCAACGCGGCATCGTCCGCCGCTGCTGATTCAGCAGTCACGATCTCGCGAAGCCGTTGCACGATTTTGGTCACTTCCACGGGGGCAAAGTCAAACCGCTGACAGCGACTGAGAACTGTGATCGGGATCTTTTCCGGATCGGTCGTGCAAAAAATAAACTTAACGTGCTCGGGCGGCTCCTCCAGCGTCTTCAATAACGCGTTGAAAGCCGCCTGAGTCAGCATGTGGACTTCGTCAATGATGTAAATCTTGAACCGAGATCGACTCGGGCGCACCCCGACGTTGGCCCGCAGACTACGGATTTCATCGATCCCGCGGTTACTGGCGCCGTCGATTTCGATCACATCCACGTCTTCGCCGGAATCAATCGCTTTGGCGATATCGTTTTCGTTATCTGGCGTCGCGGTGGGGCCAGCCGGATCGTTCAGTGCTTTGGCAAAGATTCGCGCCGTGCTGGTCTTGCCGACGCCGCGGGCGCCGGTGAACAGATACGCGTGGCCAACGCGGTTGGTCTCGATCGCATTCTTCAACGCACGACCAACGTGTTCTTGGCCGACCAGTTCGTCGAAGCCGCGGGGGCGGTAGCGTCGCGCCACCACCAGGTAGCTGCTGTCCGAGACTTCCTGTTTTGCGGGGGACTCAGACATAAAGGATGGTTGAGATGGAAAACGGATCGGCCGAAAACGTCGACACCGTTGATTGCTGGCGGGAGGCGACCCTCACACAAAGCTACACCGCTTATGGCTGCTCCAGTTAAGGCCTGACCAGGTTCACGACTCACAGTCGCAAGGGCCGCCACCGGCCAGCAATCATCGACCAACGCAACTTGGCAGTTTAGGGAACGGAAGGAGCGCCGAAAACCCGCTGTCAGCAAAACGCACGAAGCACGTTCGATTAACGCATCACGCGACTAATTCCCGCCACTACGTCGTCGACGTCCGCCTCCACCACCCCCACGGTCGCGAGAATTTTTTTTGTGGTTTTCCATGTTGGCATCCACAAACAGGCTGACCGTTTCATGCCACGTGGGGACATTTTGACGACGACGCGGACGATCGTCCTCGTCGCCCTCGGAAGATCGAGGCTCCTCCGATTCACTGCGTCGACCCCGTGCGCCGCGCCGCGGGCGTCCCCGACCGCGGCGAATCGCCTCGGCTTCTTCGTCGTCCTCATGATCGTCATCAAACGAAGCAACTTCTTCCAAATCACCATCATCCAAATCGTCGTCAGGCGACTGCTCCTCGTCAGCACTGGATCGCTCTTCACGCGGCCCGGCGGATCGACTTCGGCGGCGGCGACGGCGACGAGGCCTTGGTCGGTCCCGATCATCATCATCGTCAGACTCGTCGGTCGACTCCTCCTTCAATAACCCAACACCGAAACCGTCGTCATCCTCATCCTCATCCTCATCAAACTCGTTCTTCGTTTCTCGGTCTTCGTGCCGCGGACGAGCGTCGGTCGAGTCGCTTGATGGCCTTCGCCGGCGACGGCGACGGCGTGGTCGTTCCTCATCATCGCTGCGTTCGTCATCCGACCGCGCGACCGGTGCTTCGTCATCAACGTCGTCGTCAGACGATCTCGACTCCAAATCGTCTTCAGTCATTCGCTGCCGCTGACCGCGACGACCACGACGCTGCCGCTGGGGACGCCGTTTGTCGTCATCGCCGTCCTCACGTGGCGAGCGCTCATCCAACTCGGAGATTCGATCGCGACGGCCTTCGACCTCGATCAGATCGTCGTCATCCAGATCGATTGTGGTTTCCAACTCGGCAGCGAACTCGGAAACCTCTGAAAATCCTTCTTCTTCCGGCTCGTCTTCTTCCGGCTCAGGCCCAAGATCAATGCCAAGACCACGTCCAAAACCAGCACCGCGTTTCTTTTTCTTTGGTCTCGGCCCGCTCTGCGTGCGCGCCGATCGACGACTCTGTCGTGGGACGAGGCGGTGGAGCCGCATCCGGATCGACGCCCAATTCATTGGCAAGCTCGCTCCAAGCGGCAGCGAGTGTCTCCGGCTCTTCATCCGGCTCTTCATCCGACTCCGACTCCGACTCATCGTCTTCTTGCCCGGCGACCGTTCCGGCTGAATCAAAAGCATCGTCAGACTGCTCGTCGCCAACCGAATCGAGTCGGCCTAACAACTCCGCTGCATCTGGCCCGTCCGATTCCACCTGGCCAGCCAAGTCCTCCAAATCCGGATCGGCCTCACGGACGCCAAAGCCCGGTAAGGAAGGTGGCGGAGTCACGGAGGTCAACGCCTCCAATACCTCGTCGCCCTCGGGCAACGAAGACGGACTGCGATTCGAAGACTCGGAGTCCGCCACCGGTTTGTTGAGCCCTTCGCCAGATTCATCGGTATTGTCAGCGATTGGCTGGTCGGCCGTGGCTTCGTCTTTCGTTTCTTTTTCGGAGGGTGGGTCGGCAGGTTCAGGGGTGCCAAGCAGATTGGCAAGAAAATTCCAGTTATCGGATGTCATGAATTGGTGAGTGGGTGGGGTGTGTTTGCTTGCAGTGGGTTTGGCCAGGCAGTTGTCTTTTGGCTGGCGCGGCCGCGTCGACAAATAGCGATCTCATCGCCCGACTTGCGGCGTGGTGGTCAACGGCAGCTGAATTCATTGAGCTGCGGCGTGTTCTCCTGAGCGATTTTACGTTTCTAGTTATACCCTGAGTTGATTCATTTCCCAAGGGCGACCTCGTCCCCCCCGGCGTGTGAAAGACACGGGGCGACGAACCTCCGTTCACCCAATCACGCGTCTGTGTCGGACAGGTTGCTCACCGGTGGGGCGAAAACCTGATGATCAGTGGCCACGTCGCCCAAGGTTCTGATCGAGACTTGATTGTGCTGCGAGCCAGCGATGCTTCATCAGGACAGCTTCCAGCGGTTACTTGGCGAGTCTGATTTCCGTCGGTTTGACGACGGCAGGGTGCCACACCTGCGTCAGCTCCGATAGCAAAGCAATTTAGGGAAAAAATGCCTGTTGCAGGCTTTGCGTAATCTCGGCGATCCCCTAATCTTGTCGCCCATGTGAACGAAGACAGAGACCGTGGCCGGTCGAAGAAAGCTCGTTTGCGTCGAGCAGCCAACATGTCGTTGCTGACTCATCCTTGGGTTGATCGAGAGAGAGGGATTTTGAAGATGAGTACCCGCATTCCGTTGAGCCGTGCTGAAGAAGAAGCACGTTTGCGTCGTGAGCGATTGGACTTGAGCATCGCCGAAATGGGCTTATCCGTTCGCACCACCAACTGCCTCGAAGAGACGGGTATCTTGACCGTCCGTGATTTACTCAAGGCGACGCCTCGTCGTTTGCTGTCGATCAGCAATTTCGGCGAAAAAACGCTCGAAGAAGTCTACGCGGCGTTGGAAGAGCTTGGTTTTTATCGTCGCGGTCGCAAACCAGTCAACTCATAGGCTGGTCAAGTTGTCGCGTTGAAGCCACCGAGGCGAAAAACGATTCATGCCCCGCTTTCCGAGACCTTGGAGTAAGAAACGGGGCAAGCGAATCGCGGGTGTCGCGTTGCGCGGCGTGGCCGGTGAAGCCGCCTTTTACGTCGGCTTGTTCTTGCTGGGTGTATTCGGGCTCTCGTTGGTTTTGATTAGCCAATTCGCGCCCGAAAGGGCGCCGGATGTTTCACCCGAAGCACTTGCCAGCGATGTGGGAACTTGGATCTTTGGAATCCTGTCGCTTGCCGCCATCGGTTCCGGTGCGGGCCGTTTGATCTTTCGCCTGATGACGTTGGGCGCGAGCAATGAGCGTCGATCTGCGATGAAATCGCGGGCCAGCTCGCTCGAAATCAGTCCCGCTGCAGACGATTCAAGTCAGCTGCCCAGACTGCCCACCGTTCCGCGGGGCCGCAGCATGACGGATAGCCCCGGTGAGCGGCTGAGGTATCGTTTGGCCCCAAAAAGTGCTCAGTCAGCAGAGCTTGCCGGTCCGGCAACCCTGGCGCTGCTGTGGAACGCGGTTTGGTTCGTATTGCTGGCAGTGGTGATCTCGGGATTCTGGTATGGACGGCCGCGTTGGATTCTGGCCGGGCTGCTCTTGCCGTTTGCCGGAATCGGATGGTGGTCGTTTCGATTCTTTCTGATGCAGTTGAAACAGCAGGCCGGCGTGGGCCAGACAATCGTCGAAATCAGCGACCACCCGCTGGTGCCTGGCCAGCAATTCCAGCTGTTCGTTTCTCAGACGGGCCGGCTGCGACTGAAGCGGATCCGTGTCCAACTGACGTGTGAGGAGGAAACTTTTTATCGGCAAGGAACCGACGTCAGGGTCGAGCGACACGAGGCTTTTAAGCAAGAATTGCATCGGCAGTCGAATGTACGCGTTGACCCGCAGGCACCTTGGGAGCAACAATTACGCGCTCGATCTTCCCGAAAACGTCATGCATTCCTTTGTCGGGTACGCACAATGCCATCCGCTGGAAGATCGTTGTCTCTGGAGAGTCGCGTCCGTGGCCATCGTTCTGCCGAAGTTTTCCCGTCGTCGTCCATCCGCCGGACTCGCCGCCGAAGCGCAGCCCGCGGTAAGTGTCTCGCTGTGCCGTGAGGATGGTGTCTATGAGGCGGGCAGGCAAGTTGACGGCATCCTGGCGAGTCAGTCGGGTGACTCTGGATCGGCTCGAAGCGATCGAGGTCTCGGTGCTGTGGCACACCGAAGGGAAGGGGGACGAGGACCTTCACGTCCATCACTTCCAGCGACTGGATGAAAATCACATTCGTCGCTTGGGGCTGGCAGACGAGCAGGCCTTGAAATGTGATTTGCCAGTCACTCCGCTCAGTTACCATGGACGACTGATCAGCGTCCGGTGGTGCATTCGCTTGCGATTGTTCTTGGCTGATGGACGCGAGGTCGTTACCGAGCGTCCCTTCCATCTGGTCTCGCCCGGATCTGATCACAAGCAGATCGTCTCTGAGAACGCCTCAGATTTTGACAACGAACCGATGATTGATCAATCGGAAACGGCGTTCTATTGAACCTCGCTCGTCGACGTTTCGGCGTTGGGAAACCAGTGTGCAGTCCAATCCGTTCAGTACGCGATTCGTACGTCCAGGCGCCATCCCATTTCATTTTCCCGACGGGATCCGGCGGGAACCGGAACTGAACCGAATCGCGAGTAAGGTCTGGCAGACGCGTGCATCGCTGATCGTCGGCCCCCACGGATCCGGGAAGACGACGCTCTTACATAGTTTACAGCCGCTGTTGGAACGCCAGCAGATTCCTATCGAAAGAATCTTGCTGCACTCACCGTCCGCATCGGGCGTTCGACGGCAGGCGTCCAACCAGCGAAAAAACGCCAGCCATGTGCAACGGGTGCAGTTGGGCTTGCGAGGCGAAAGTTTGCTAGTCATCGACGGAATCGAACAGCTCAGCGGTCGATCACGACGAGGCATCATCAGACGAGCGAGCAGGCGAGGAATCCGGATCCTGGCAACAGCTCACAAATCATTTCCTGGGTTCACGACCGTCGGTGAAACTTGGGCTGCGCCCCAGCTCATTGAATCGATCACTTCCCTGCTGACAGAAAACGCGTCCGAGAGTGTAAAAAAAACGATTTCCGACGAGCTACGTCGACGCGAACTGAGTACAGTAACGAACGTCCGTAACTTGCTGTTCGACTTGTACGATGTCGTTGCCGACCTTCAAGACAACGGGCGCGAACCGACCTCGGCAGCAAACACCGCCGACAACTCGATCCTGATCAGGTGATATGGCCGTTCGTCTCAATGTCATCATGGTTCATGCACCTGCCGGCGTTGCTGCAGCACAACGCTTGACCGAGGCCGTGGTGGGCGAACTGATCGGGTTCGCGGGAATCGATCTGACCTTGATTGACCGGATAGCTCAGGTGGACCCAACATCCACCGACTACCTGACCCTGGACTCGTTATCGGGCGACGTCGCGGTGCTCGCTTGGGGGCCGGTCGCCGAATCGGTTCGATCGCTCAGCGAGTTAGGCTTTGACGGCAGCCGGGCCCGTCACGCTCACGACCGCACAGCCCCCGACGCCGGTGCGTCGCGGCACATCTACGGCTACGATCTGAGCGAGTTTGACTCCCCCCAACAAGTTTGTGCCGCGTTGAGCGACCTTTTGGCCGCGCGACAGGTTCGCACCTACTCACTGGCAGGCCTGATTTCCGAGCGGCCATTGTCTGTGACCGAGAAAAACGCGGATAACTCCCGCCAGCCAGCAGCGAAAACGTCGGAATCTTCGGCTCCGCGGCACCTTGGCGACACCTCACCCGACCCCGCGCCGGCTGGCGGCAGCCCCGGCAAGCCGCCGTTGGACCTGGACAAATTGGTCGATCAGCTGGACTGGTTTGACCCCTAGACGCCGAAACGCTTGCCGGCGGCGGGTGATAGAATTGCTTGGACGATCGGCCCTTGTTAACCTGTTGACTGAAATAATTCGGTCGCGGAAGATCCGTGCCCCTGTACATCGCCCTCTCTGAGACAAATACGCATGGCGGCCATCACGACATCAACGAACGGTGAAGTCCTCGTCGTTGGATTTTTAGACAGCAAGATTCTTGACAGCCAGCGGATTGAACAAGTCGGCCGTGAACTGCAAGAAACCGTCTCCCAAGCAATCCACAAGAAGTTGTTACTGAATTTTCACGGCGTCTCATTCATGTCCTCGGCAATGATCACCAAGTTGGTGATGCTGAATAAGACATGCAAAGCACAGAGTGTCAGTTTGAAGTTCTGCGAGGTTTCGCCCAACGTTTTGGAGGTCTTTAAGATCACCAAGCTGAACAAGTTGTTCGACATTCAGGGCGAAGAAGGAAAAGCTCGCGAGCTTTGACAAGAAGGGTTGGTTTGGCGGCTAATTCGATCGTGTCGTCCAACTTATGAATCGTGATCAAATTGCGGAAGCGATGGATGCGGAGCGGTCTCAGATCGCGCACGAAATTCATGACGCCTTGCTGCCACTGATCTTCGCGGCCTCCGCGGCCCTGCAACGGCAGCTTGATGAGTACGACAAGAATCTCCAACCCTCCACCGCCGACAGACAGCGACTTCGCCAAGCCTTCCAATGGCTTCAGCAGGCCAAGCAAGTCGGTCGGCAAATCCTGACGCGGACGCATCCACCGGAACTCAGTGAAGATTCATGGGACAACGCCGCCCGAACAACGATCACCCAATTAACTGAAGAAGAAGACAAGGAATCCTCGCCGCATGTCGACTGGCAAATCGACATCGCTTCGCGCACGTTGTCACGCTCTGCCGCGGCCGCCTGCTACAGAATCGTTGTCGAAGCGATCAGAAATGCCATTCGTCACGGCAAGGCAACCGAAGTGACCGTGTCCGCCACGCGCGAAAACAACCAAGTCGTCGTCAGTGTCATTGACAACGGATCCGGTTTTGAAATTCATCAAGTACCCGAGGATCGGTTTGGTATTCGATCGATGAGAGGACGTGCGCAGCTGGCTGGCGGAAACCTGCAGCTAGAATCAAGACCGGGCGGACCAACGAAAATCCAGTTGTCGCTGCCGGCTCAGAACTAAGCCGCCTCGGTTGGCTTGGCGTCCATGTCCTTCAGCGATTTGCCTAATCGCCGGCGGCCCGTCGGTCGTTTCTTTTTCGACTTGGCTTCTTTGCCCTCGAGCAACGCAATCATGCTGGGGTGCAACTCCTCGCTATCGTCGGGCACGCCTATCTGTTCGACGGCATCACTGACGCCCAACAACACGCTCTGACGAACCCCGTCGCGGAGCCACTCGAAAAAGTTGACGTTCATACTCGGCATCCTTTGCTGTGAAACTGCGATCCGTTCGCAAGCTATCCGTTCAACGCAACTTATGTAGCCAGCACACCCCTCACGCGTCCAGATCGATTGCGGAGCAATCAGAAATCGTGTTCAGGATCGACCCAATCGACGTTGCCGAACGATTCTTGCTGGACCTCGTCCTGTCGTTTTCCCGCTCTGACGGCAACCATCGACAGCGGTCCGTCTTCCTTGGCGACTTCCGCAACGACGCCCGAGCCTGCGACAAAGTAGCCCGTTGCCGCAGCATCGGCGTCCGCGGCCGAATCGCTGATGATGGTCAGCGATAGCAAATCTCCTGCGGGATACCCGGTGCGCGGATCAATCACGTGACCGTAGCGTCGCCCTCGATGGTGAAAGAACTGTTTTCCCGAACCACTCGTCGCCAGCGCTGCATTTCGGAGCCAAATCCCACCAAGTCGGCGTTGGGACTTGGTTGGGTGCTCAATGCCAACAGCCCAACCTCGCCCGCTCTCAGGCGACCTGGTCGCCGCACAGCAATCACACTGCTCTTGCCGCCATGTAACAAGAAACTCTTGATCCCGGCCTCCTGCAAGCTCGTGTCGATAAGCGGTCGAGTGCGTCGCCTTTGCCAATTGCTCCCAAATTGATCATCATGCCTGGTTTGGTAAAGCGTACGGTTTCGCTCTCCGGGTCAAGAACCAGATCGCGATAACCGACCCTGCCGAGTGCTTTTTCTATTTCTTCGTGAGTCGGTTTTCGGCCGCTTCTCGTGGTAAATCCCCAGACTTCGACCAACGGGCCAGCCGTGATATCAAAGGCGCCGCTGGTCCGCTCGCTCCACTGCATCGCTCGCAAGAGAAGTTGAAACGTTGCCGTGGAGACACTGACGGGCCGATCAAACGCTTCTCGATTCACCTCGGCGACCTCACTCGTCGTCGCGGTAGATCGTCAGCGCATGTCTCAATCGCATCCAGGCTCTCCAACGCCTCGATGACGCGGATCACAGTGCTGAGCCTCCGACGGTGGCAGCATCACGACAAACTCGGTCGCCATCGCGCGATGCGTCAGCGAGGTCAAAATCGATGCGTCGGGATGGAATTTCGCGTCATCGTGGGGACAGAGTTTCAGGCAGGTCGAGCAATCGAGAGAGGCCAATTTGGCCAGCAGCAGAATCCACCGAACCAAGTGTAGGGCTCCGTTGTCCCCACTGTTTGACCATCCTGGCAGAGTGATCGGAATCGGGCGTTAATCGGGCATCGGAATGCAAATGGACCCCGGGAATGGGTTGCGTTGCAGCATTTGATCCAGCACAATCTCGCTGCTCGAAGTCGAATCGCATGAGGATGCGAGTATCGAAGAGGCGTGCGATTGGAGCGGTGGCTGAGTGGTCGAAAGCGCCGGTTTGCTAAATCGGTGAACCGGGAAACTGGTTCCGCAGGTTCGAATCCTGTCCGCTCCGCTTGACTTATTCACACAATCCTCACGGTCATACCTCGACGTAACGATAGTTTTTTAGGGGGAAATAGTCTATTTTTTGAGGGTGTAGCTCAGTCGGTAGAGCAACGGACTTTTAATCCGTTGGTCCAGGGTTCAAGTCCCTGCACCCTCACTTTGCCGCCACGAAACGGCTGGGAACACGAGAAAAATTGCATCGTTGGTGTCCAGGTTGTCTGGGTGGTGCCCAGAAGCTGCTGATTGTTTCTCACCGTTTGTGCGAATCACGATCTCCCTCGGATGACCTGGACGAAGCCGGTTTAAGTAATCGATCCCAGGTCGTTCCTCGTCATTTCCGTTCGCGGTCCGATTCGTCACCCCTCGGTTTTCCCCTGCCCCCCCCGCAAGATATAAGCGTATACTCCCCAAAAGAGTGAATTCTTTCGCAGTGGCGTTCATTTTCGCGTTGTGACAAACCCTCTATTTTTTCGGTGTCACCCCACGCTAGCAATCAGTTTCGTCTCTATATTGGGCCTGCAACATCGCTTGAATTACTTTGAGATTGATCAAGTTTTTGATCATGGTAGATCTCGGGGTCTTCAGACGCACCGCATCCTTCACGTCAGTTGCGTTGTTTTCTGGTGCGACTCCTCACCTGTTGGTTACATCATTGATGCCGGTCCTCTTGCTCATTTGCATTGCTGTCGCAGTCGTTGCATCAATTCTCTTGGTTCCGATCGTCCGTTTGTCTGGCCCACAAGGTCGGCATCGTCGACACCCCGGATCATGGACGGAAGTTACATCAGCGGTCCATTGCCCTCGGAGGCGGGGTGGCGGTGTTTGCGGCAGTGATCATCGGGCGTCGCCGTAACGACGCATTTCGACCAGCACGCCGGCCATAGACTGCTGCCGATCGCACACAAATGGTACCTGTTATTCGCGGCAGCATCGTCGATGCTGATCATCGGCTTGATCGATGACAAGTGGACGCTGCGTGGTCGCCAAAAGCTGCTTCTGCAATGTTTAACGATCGTCGTTTTGGTTGGTAGTGGTACGTTGGTCGACCGGATCAACGTGTTTGGGCAGACCTTTCAATTAGGCTTGCTTGGATTTCCGCTGACCGTGCCTTTGGCTGCTGGTCGCTGTCAACGCATTGAATTTGATTGATGGTGCCGATGGTGTTGCCACCACGGCGGGCTGTATCATTTGCGCGGACTTGGCTTTCTGGGCATTCGGCAGGGAATCACTCGATTGAGGGGGTGGTCGGTTCTCGCTGCGCTGGAGCGTTGTGCCGGGTTTCTTGTTTAAACTCACCCGCCAGCAGAGCATCTTTCCTGGGCGATTCGGCAAGCATGACGATCGGACTTTTCGTAGGGGTTTTGCGGTTGGGAGCAAACGTCAAAGAGTCAATGGGTTCTGCCTCTCCCCGGAATCCATTCTTGCTGAATTCCCCTTTTCGTCTCGACAGCCGCTCTTCTTCGTCGCTGGCTCACGGGCCGTAGTATTTACGTCGCCGATCGAGCCCACGTCCATCATCTGCTTCAAGCCAAATATGGTTCGCTAGGATGCTGTTGATCGTTGCGGTGCTTTGCGCGACCACGACAACGCTGGCGGTGATTTCGTACGTGTGTATCAGCGACCGTGGCTATCGGCGTTGGGGGTCGCTGTCGTCTTCGCGCTGGCCCATCGTGACACGATCGTTTCTCGGGCACGCCGAATGTCGCCTCGTCCTCGATTCTCCTCATCCCAATTCGCCCTTTTCCTTTCTAGTTTTTCCCGCTGCCGTCGGACACAAACAGCGTCTCACTGCTCGTGTTCTTTTGCAAGGCAACGGACGCTGGGAAACCATTTGGGAACCTTTGGTCGAATTTGCGAATTCTCACGATTTAACAACACATACGTCGTCAAAGAAAAACATAAACAG
>CAVQPV010000009.1:0-43389 GCA_963714715.1 Pirellulaceae bacterium
TGAACTTAAGCGAGTGGCGCGGATGAGTGTGTTTCTTGCTGCGTCCTTGCAGGCTTGGTGTTGGCTTCCTGCCAACCCATGATGTCACTTCTTTGTCGTTTCTGACGACGCAACTACGAAGCGTGCTCTGTGCTGGCGACCGACCATGCTGGAGGTCTTTCAAAGGTGAAGGAACGGCTGCGCCGATCTTTTTTCTGGTCATTCTTTGGGCTTGGCGACTCCATGTTGGAGGTCCGGTTGTAACGAACGTTTTGATTAAAAGGACTTGCGCTTTGCGTTTCGCTGAGCACTGTGGAGGTTTCCCATTTGGTTTCCTCTCACAAGTGACTGCGACATGACTCCTTACAAAAAACGTTCTTGCTCGATCACCCAGCGGCTGGCCGAAGACTTGCAAATTCGCAACATGGCCGAGGCGACGATCGATGCCTACACCTACCACGTGCGAAGATTTGCCGACTTCATCAAAAAACCGCTTGAGCAAGTAACCCCGGAAGACGTCAGAACCTTCCAGCTACATCTGATCCAAGACAAAAAGCTTGCCTATAGCACGTTCAATCAAGCCGTTTGTGCTTTACGCTTCTACTATCGGGTCACCCAACCGATGTCTTGGCCGGTCACGATGGTGCCGTTTGGAAAGCGGCCCAAGACGCTGCCGGTCGTGCTTAGCCGAACCGAAATCGAGAAGCTCTTTCAATGCACGCCCAATCTGAAACATCAGACCTTCTTGATGACGCTCTACTCCGGCGGGCTGCGGTTCTCCGAAGCGGCCCACTTGAAGATCGCCAACATCGACTCTCAGCGGATGATGATTCACGTCCAAGCGGGAAAGGGAAAGAAGGATCGTTATGTGCCGCTCTCACCGAGACTCTTGCAACAGCTCAGAGTCTACTGGATCAAGTATCGACCGCCGGGAACGTTGCTGTTTCCGGGCAAGACGCCGGAGAAAGCTTACGCCGACACGTCGATCCGCAAGGCGATCAAGGAATCAGCCAAACGGGCGGAGATCAAGAAACGCGTTTATCCACACGTGCTAAGACATTCGTACGCGACCGGACTTTTGGAAGCGGGCGTGGACCTGTTGACGATCAGTCGGTTGCTCGGACACGCCAGCTTTGCGACGACGATGCGATATCTGCATTGCCGCCGCGAACATCTCCACAGCGCGCCGAGTCCGCTGGATTGGTTGCCGGTGCAGCAGTTGCCGACGTACAGTCCGCCGAAGGAGAACGGGCCGCCGAAAGAAAACCTGCCGCCGAAAGAGAACGGGCCGAACCAGCCGCCCCCAAGTTCACCGTAGCCGAGATCCTGCGTTGGGGTGCGCCGCAAGCGGCGAACTCAAACACACCGCAGCGCGTTCGCGACACGCTGGCAAAACTTTCGCTCTGCCGAACCCATGTGTTGGGCGGGCGAAAGTTCAAGTGCCAAGACTGTGACGAAATCACTTCGCTGTACAACTCCTGCGGCGATCGTCACTGTCCAAGCTGCAGCGGTTCCAAGCGAGTGGACTTCAACGAGAAAGCGTCGCAGCTGATCATCGACGACGTCGTCTATTACCAAGTCGTGACGACTCTGCCGAGTGAACTTTCCGAGTTGGCACTTTCCAACCGCGAACTGTTTAGCAGCCTGTTGCCAAAATCAGCCTGGTCTTCACTCGACCGATCGATCCGCTGCGAACAAGGCTACCAAGCTGCCGCGATTTCCGTTCTGCACACCTGGAACCAACAACTGGGCAACCACTGGCACGTTCATCTGCTCGTCCCCGGTGCCGGACCAAGTCTTGACGATCAGAGCTGGACCGCAGCCACAGCACCGATCGGTCATGACAACGACGAAGGGTTCTATCTGGTCGATGCTGACGCCTTACGCGATCGGTATCGTGCCACGTTCTTACGTCGACTCGACAACGCACGCGCCGCCGGCAAGCTCAAGCTGAGCGGTCGACACGCCTACTTGCAAGACGATGACAACTGGACTGCCTTCATCCATCAACTCGAGTCGCAGACCTGGGTCGTCTACATCCAGCCACCGCCGACGCTGGAAAGCAAAGCCGAGCATGTCGTCAACTATTTGACTCGTTACTTGACCGGCGGCCCGATCAGCGACCACCGCATCGTCTCGGCCAGCCGGCTCAACGTGACCTTCACTGCCCGCGAAGGCAAACGAGTCGGCGGCGAGCGAGCGCAGGTCCCGATCACCTTGTCGACCCAAGAATTCACCGAGCGTTGGAGCGAGCACATTCAACCCGACCAACTGACGAAGGTCCGATACTTCGGCGGCTGGAGCAATCGCAAAGTCGCCGATTACATGCAGCGGTGTCACGATCTCTGTTCAACCACCGCAGTGGAACTGCCGCTGGGAGGGGCAAGCGAACAGCAACCTGATCTGGTCTGCGAAAGTTGCGGCAGTGACCGGATGGTGTTGATCAGCGAGACAGCCAAACCGAGTTGGCGAGACGTTCTTGGTTACGGCAGGGCAACGGCTCCGTGTTGGTACGCGGAGCTGCGCGATGAATCGGATCGTGCGTTTTGGGACGGCGCGATGGGTGAGGGTTTTAACGCCTGGTACCTGGAATGGCTGATAGAAAGTGCAAAGGAGAAGGAGCCGAAACCGGCACCACCGTTGCAACTGCACCTTCCCGGATTTGCGACCGGCGAAGCGTATCGGCTAGACTCATTCTGAGCCGGAGTCCAAGTGGGCCCCCGCCAAACTTCAACGCACGATCTATGCCTGCACGTCCTGTGCCTCCATAGATCGCAATTCGTTCGCCGACTGGGTGGGCTCGGCTCATGCGCGTGGGCTGGGTTTCGCCGCATTTCTTTGCGTTTTTTAGCTTTGCGAGCGCTGGTATACTGGGATGGTCTCGAAAACGGAACGATCCATGACACTTCAAGAATCACTTCGTGCGTTACCGCCCGATGAAAAACTAGCTATCGTCACACAACTTTGGGATGACTTGGCGGCGTCGGCCCCTTTGACATTGCCAGGAGACGAACTCGCGGAAATGAACCGAAGGCGCGACGAACTGCTTGCGAACCCAGATATCGCGATTGATGCTGACGAGGTTTGGCGGCGGGTTGATGGCGACTGAACGCTACCATCCGCTTTTTGCAGTCGACCTTGCCGAAGCATGCTCATACTACGATTCGATTGCCGACTCTCTTGGCAATCGCTTTCGCGTCAATGTCCGCTCCATCATCCGAACCGTAACTGATCGGCCAGAGTCATTTGGGCGCATTGGCGGCGAATTTCGCGGCGCGTTGGTCGATCGTTTTCCGTATGTTGTTGTTTTCACCGTCGATGGCGGCATACCTTCGATCTTCGGCTTGCGTCACGCTGCATCAGATCGCAGTGATTGGTTCAGCCGTATGATGCCGTCAGCGAGTGGCGAACCATCCGATGCACCCGAGTCGGCGAGTCGGGGCGATTCGACAATGGAAAATCAACCGCGCCGACCGGGTGATCGGTAACGTTCTATCGAAAAGCTAATCTTCCGAAAATTCCCGTGGATGACCGTCGCTACTACGTATGTTCTCTGATCACAGGCGCGAAGACGCGGTTCTTCCTCTGGTATTCTGGTGAAACGAATGGACTTGTTTTGATGGGATCAAATGTTCGCACCTTTTCAACACGCGATGCCGCGCGAGATTACTGCCGTAGCTGTGGCTTGAAGCTCTCCACTGAATCGACTGCCGAATACAATCTTGACCAAGTCGACGCATGGATCGCTGATCCGACAAACCAACGTCTTGACGTTAACATGCTGCTGAACACATGGAACATGATGGATGATTTCTACAAGTCGCTCGGCAAACAGGGCGCTATTCCCGATGACGTTCTAGACCTACATGAAAAACTTAGCTTGTCGAACTTCGCTGTCGACATGCCGGGCGTTTTAACTCCCGAATCATACGAACCGCAATGGACGGAAACTGAACAAACTCGCATCGCGGGAGTGCTACATCGAACAACAAGGAGCTTCAAGAACGCACTTCACAATGCTGATCGGACTCGCTAGGACTCACCGTCCACCCGATTTGCCGTACGGAACATCACACACCAATACGATAGAACCACGTGATGCACGTGCGGACTGGAAATAGTTTGAAGACGAACGGGTGCGACTCCCGTCTGGGTAACCACTAGCCATGGGCCCAGTATCGTGCTTTTGCAGCACGGGAGCGTTTCTCGCCTTTGACGCCTCGCCGCTCGGCCACTTTTCGTGCTGGAGGTTGCATCGACCGCTTGGACTTCGTGAAATCACTCCGACGCATACTTCTCGGCATCCGGGACCGAATCCTGGCGAAACTGCGCCGGACCCGCGTAGCTGGCAGCGGTCCCGGGACCAAAGCCACGGAGTCGATTTGCTACGTGACTTCGATTGGTCTGCTCGCGTGGAGCTACGAGTCACATCCCGGCCCGGCCATTTCTGGGGCGCCGTCACGGCAGTTGGGCGAGCCCTCAACGTCTGCGCGACGCGAGTTGCAGCCGATCACCCTGCAATCGACCGCGCGTTGGATATTTTGTGTAGCCGCGTCTCCTTGGCATCGGCGTTGAGCGACTCCACGCGACGAGCGTCTGTGCCGGCCGAGCCGAGATTCCGCCGAGCGCCCCGCGAAACACTGGTTTCTGGCACAGGGAAAGAACGGAAGTCTGACACAGCGCGTTCGGTCAATCCACAAAATGGGATAGACTTGTGTGAGAAGTAACCGCGCCACGCCGAAGAATTTTTAGTAACCGCAGCAAGAGATACTGAATGGAGAATCCGTATGCCCCTCTGTCTAATGAGGAGGCGGAAACTTCGGCACCCACCTGGGTCGCGACAGGATTCGCGGTACTCACCGGTGTCCTTTCAATACTGGTACTCGTAGTAATCGTAAGCAACTACGTCGTACTTTTTCGACTTCCGACATGGCCGATGAAGGTGTTGCAGTGGATTGGCATCATCGCGATGACAACTGTGATGTGTTTCACTTCAATCGCTTTTGCCCACATCTCGATCGGATTGTTCCGCTCGCAGCGGAAAACCTGGAAACGCGGAATCTGGATCCTTCTCGCGAGCGTCCTCGGCTATGCTACGCTCGTCGCTTTGGCAATGACAACGAGTGTGTTTGCTTGATCAGCTCGAATTCGCCTTAACAATCAGAGTTGATGGCAAGGGTGTGGAGCAGGCCCTTGTCGCATCTGCCATGCCTTTCCCTAACACGCAGCGGGTGCATCGACCGAGGCGGATTGCGCTTCAGGCTAACTTGCGTCGGTGAAAAAGACCGACGCGCAAACCAGCCGGAATCGTGTCCCGAAAAACCTTCGTTTGCCGCCGTACGTCGCTGTTGGCAACTGAATTGCGGCATTTCCGCATGACCGCAGTCCCGACTTGCCATCCCGGAAATCAAAACGCCATCAAACGTTCAAATGAGACAAAAATGGGACACAGCCTACGGTGTCCTTGCCCCGGGATCGAACAGCCGCTGCCTCGCCCGGTCGCTCTGGTTCAATGGGCTCGCCAATGCGCAGCGTCGTTGTGATCAACGGCGGTTGTCACACCAATCGGAGCTTCGCGGGAAACACGGTTTACGCCTGGTCCGAGATTCTGGACAAGATGCCGCTGCCCGACCGGGCCGACGTTGCCGCGCTGCGCGTCCGCACCGTCGCCACCAAAGATCAGTCTTGCCAGGACTTCATTTATCAAGACAGCGAAGGAAAATACGATCCGTCGGTGATTGATCTTAGACTTCGACTACACCGTCCTCATGCCGCGACGCACGGCGGTTGCTTCCTCGTAGGATGGGTCTCCTGGTCTCCTGCCCGTCGTCGTCATCGTTTCGGGAGTCGGGTCAGGAGATCCGACCTACGAAACATCGCCAACGTCAGCCCAGCGGTCGATTTCCACGCTTTCCCACCGCTGCACCGGGAAAAGGCAATGTTTTTAGCCCCGCAGCCCGCTCAATAAGCTGCCTTTCTCAATAACGGGCGACTATGCTGTCGGCTCATTAGCTAGCAAATGCTGTTCCTCTCTGGAGGGGGGATATCCCATCATGAGCGTAAGACAACAAGAACTCCTCTCCCATTCAGCGGTGGCTCTCGTCGGCATTGGTTGCCGATTTCCGGGTGGTGTCCGGGATACAGAGTCACTCTGGAATTTGCTGGCGACGGGCCAGAGCGTGATGGGCGATGTCCCGGATGACCGCTGGGATGCTGATCGATACTACGATGCCAATCCAGCAGCCATCGGTCGAATGAATGTTCGGCGCGGCTGTTTTGTCGACCAGCTAAAACGATTCGATGCGGCCTTCTGGGGTATCTCTCCGCGCGAGGCGATGCGCATGGACCCGCAGCAGCGTTGGCTACTGGAAACGGCTTGGGAAGCGATCGAGGACGCGGGCATGGCGCCCAGCAAACTACGCGGATCGAAGACAGGCGTTTTCGTTGGCGCGGCGAGTCACGACTACGGCACGTTGCAGTCCGACGACCTCGTCAATCTTGACGTCCACAGCAACACCGGCGGGACGTTGAGTATCGCGGCCAATCGCATTTCCTACATTTTCGATCTGAAAGGACCCAGCGTTGCCGTCGATACCGCTTGTTCGTCCGCTTTGGTGGCGATTTCGATGGCGTATCGCGCAATCGCAACGGGTGAATGTGAATCCGCGCTGGCCGGTGGTGTCAACGCGCTGATTACACCCAATACCAGCATCGGTTTCAGCAAGGCAACGATGTTGTCACCCACCGGCGAGTGCTTCGCGTTTGACCAGCGAGCGAACGGGTACGTTCGCGGTGAAGGCGCCGGGCTGGTCATGCTCAAGCCGCTTGCCCAGGCGATCAAAGATGGTGACTCGATCTATGCGGTGCTTCGCGGTGCCCTGGTCAATCAAGACGGCCACACTTCCTCGATGACGGTCCCCAGCATCGAAGGCCAGTCGGAGATGCTGCGAAACGTCTACGACCAGGCCGGCATCTCTCCTCACCATGTCGTCTATGTCGAATCGCATGGCACCGGGACGCCGGTGGGTGACCCTATCGAAGCAACCGCGCTGGGGACGGTTCTATCAAAAGATCGCCCCAACGGTGATTCCTGCCTGATCGGATCGATCAAGACCAACATCGGGCACCTCGAATCTGCCTCCGGCGTCGCAGGTTTGATCAAGGCCGCGTTGGTTCTGGATCGTGACACGGTGCCTCCGAACACGAATTTCAAAACGCCCAATGCAGAGATTCCGTTTGCGGACTTGAAACTGCAAGTCGCCGATCGGCTGCAGCCACTTCCGCGCTTCGACAACCAGACGCCCGTGGTCGGTGTCAACTCGTTTGGCTTTGGCGGTACCAACGCGCATGTCGTGTTAGAAGCCGCGCCGGAGCCATTACGGTCGCAGCGGCAACCCATTGTTTGCGAACGTCCTTTTCTGCTGCCGATTTCGGCACGAGACGAAGCTTCGCTGCGAGACGGTGTGCGGCAGTATCGGCAGGCACTCGCTGGCGTCGGCGACGACCTTGGCGATTTCTGCTATTCCGCCGGTGCTCGCAAGGAACAGCACCCTCATCGGCTGGTGGCGATTGGCTCAGACACTCGGCAGCTGCAACGACGATTGGATGATTGGTTGCGAGCTGCTGAAACGAGCGAAGGCATCGTAGCTGGAGAGACGGTGGCAGCGGCGGCTTCCCATGCGTTCGTCTTCACCGGTCAAGGGGTCGCAGTGGAGCGGAATGGGCATGCAGCTGTTTGACCGCGAGCCGATCGTGCGTCAAACGTTCGAGGAAATCGATCAGCACTTTCAGCAGCTCAGTGGTTGGTCGCTGATTGAGGAAATGTCACGCGGGAAAGACCAGTCCAACATCGATCGGACGACCGTGTGTCAGCCGGCCATCTTCTCGCTTCAGGTGGCCTTGGTGCGACTGTGGAAGTCATGGGGCATCGAACCATCGGTGGTGGTCGGTCACAGTGTTGGCGAAGTCGCGGCAGCCTGGTGTGCCGGGATCTTTTCGCTGCCTGATGCGGTCCGCCTGGTCTTCCATCGCAGCCGTCTACAAGACACCACGGGCGGCCATGGCCGCATGTTCGCGGCGGGAATCACAGCGGACGAAGCTCGATCAGCAATCGGCGAACTATCCGACCGCGTTCAAGTCACGGCGATCAACAGCCCATCACTGGTCACGCTGGGCGGCGACACGGAACCTCTCGAGAAAGTCTTCGAGAGCCTCGAGCAAGCAGGTAGGTTCGTGCGATGGCTGAAGCTGGATTACGCGTTCCACACGCACCAAATGGATGTGATTGAAGAGCAATTGCTGGCGGCACTCTCTGATTTGAAGCCAAGCCCCGCACGCATACCCTTTGTTTCCAGCGTCACCGGACAGCCACAAGCAGCCGAGCAAATGACTGCCGAGTATTGGTGGCGCAACGTTCGCCAAGCTGTCATGTTGGAGCCGGCACTGACGCAACTGATTTCTCAGGGTGAGCGGAGCTTCCTGGAGATTGGACCGCATCCCGCGTTGCGAAGTTCCATCGACGCGACGCTCGCAACGCGCGGCGTGAAAGCGAATGTCTTCCATTCGATTGTTCGCGAACAAGACGAGTCACAGGAACTGGCAACCAATCTCGCTGAATTGCATGTCGCGGGAGCGGAGCTTGATTGGCAAGCTGTCAACCAAAGTGCGGGCAACTTCATCCGCCAACCCGCCTATGCGTGGAACTACAAGGAGTTCTGGTTGGACCGCGGAAGTATGGCGCCGCGTACTGATCCGCCTCTGCATCCATTGCTTGATCACCGGTTGCCGGCAGCGAAGCCGACGTGGCAGTTCACCCTGGATCGGAATCGATTCACCTATTTGAACGATCATCAGATCTGGGACGGGATTCTGTTTCCGGCTTCCGGTTATGCCGAGATCGGCCTTGCTGTTGCCGACGCTCTGTTTCCCGGTGAGCGATACGTGGTGGAAGATGTCCGCCTGAACAATGCGCTGTTTACGTCCGACGATGCGATGCCAACGGTGCAGGTTGTCTTTGAGCCGGAGAATAAATCGTTCTCCGTTTTCAGTTCGACCGATCAAAAACATTGGGAATTGAACGGCGGTGGTCGCGTGGTGGCCGACCCATCCGAGCCGAATCCATCTGCTGTCGATCTGCAGGACATCCAAAATTCCCTGCCCGCGCGAGTCGATCACGACACGCTGTACGGCGAACTGTTGGCACTCGGCTACGGCTTCGGTCCGGACTTTTCGCTGCTTTCGCAACTCTGGACCGCGCCGCGTCAATCGATGGAAGCCGACGCAGATTTGCCCGCTACGAATCAGCGGGAAGCTTTGGCCGAGATCACCGTTCCTGATCACCTCGCCGAAGCGTCCGCAAAGTATCACTTCCATCCCGCGATCTTGGACGCTTGTTTTCAAGCAACGCACGGCACGCAGAACGTTGGTTCCCACACCGAAGTACCCGACTATTTCTTTCTGCCCGAAACGATTCGACGCGTGCAGCTCTATCAGGATCATTTGCCCGCGCGGCTTTACGCTCATGCCAGGCAAACCAGCGACGATGGGACGGCGGTCGTCTGTGACATCCGCGTCTACGACGATCAGGGGACGCCGGTAGCCGATGTTGTTGGATTCCAGGTCGCCAAGGTCGCGCACAAACGATCGGACGACGATATCGGCAATTGCCTGTACCAGTTCAAGTGGGAGTCACGGCGACTGAAGGGCACCGGCATCGAAGGAAGTTGCGAATTTCCGACGATCGCTGAACTCGAAGCCGCCAGCCGGCGTGAAGCGCCCAGCATTTACGCGGATCACGATTTGCAAAAGTACCAGGAGGAGTTTCTGCCGCCGATCGAGCGAATTGTTTTCCAATCGATCCAAAACGCCTGCCTTGATTTGGGCTGGAGTTACCAGATTGGTGATCGCTTCTCGTCCGAAGAATTCTTGACAGCCCACGACATTACCGAGGACCAAACGCAACTCGCCGTCGCCCAGTTGGGTTGGCTGGCAAAAGATGGAATCCTGGTCAAGGAAGATCGCAAATGGCGAGTGATTGGGTCTCTTGAACGAAATGAGATCACGGAACCATTAGCGGAACTCGTCACCAAGTTCCCTCGATTCGTTTCCGACGTGGCTCTGGTGCAGGCAACCGCACCAAACCTGGCCGCTGTCTTGTCGGGCCAACTCGATCCACTCGAGTTGTTGTTCCCCGGCGGCTGCAACGAATTATTGGAGAAGTTCTACAACGAGGGTCTCGACTTTCCGGCTTACCGCGATTTGATTCATTCGGCTGTTTCGCGAGCGGTTGCCACGTTGCCCGACAGACGCGCCGTTCGCGTGTTGGAGATCGGTGCCGGAACGGGATCATTGACGCGCACGATGCTTGATGTCTTGCCCAGTGAAAGCGCCGAGTATCTGTTCACGGACATTGGCCCTGCCTTCGTCGCCAGTGCCAAAACGGAGTTTGCCGACTTCCCGTTCGTTGACTATCAAACGCTGGATATCGAACGTGATCCCGTCGAGCAGAATGTGACCACCGGCGGATACGATCTGGTTGTCGCCACGAACGTGTTGCATGCGACGGCTGATCTCCGCGAGACGCTCGCCCATATCAGATCCGCGCTCGCCCCTGGCGGGATGTTGCTGTTTCTGGAAGTCGTCCGTCGGCGGCCCGTGACCGACAACACGTTCGGCATGCTCAAGGGCTGGTGGCGATTCACGGATCGCGAACTTCGCGGCGGCACGCCGTTGCTTACGCGGCAAAAATGGGAATCGTTGCTGCTGGAATGCGGATTTGACGATGTCGGAACGTTGACGGTCTGGTTGGACGACGAGCAGTGCGAGCAAGCGGTGTTCGTTGCCCGAGAGCCGGCCGTCGAGTCACGCAGTGAGACAAGCTCGATTGAGCCGTCGCAGGCGATCGCGGAAAATGAACAACCGCGGCCCGCCGTCATCATCTTCGCCGATGAAACCGGCGTCGCTGAAGAACTGGTCGCGCGTTTCGAGCGACAAGGTGACGATGCGATCGTGCTGACTCGCGGCCCAGCGCTGGACCACTTCCAAACGAATCAGTTCACTTTGGTGGACGGTTCCGCGGATGAATTGAGACAAGTCTTTTCGGATTCGCGACTCGCGGAACGCGGAGTTGCTTCGATCATTCATTGCTGGAGTTTGGATGCGCAGTCCAGCCAGATGGATGAAGCGTCATTGATCGACGCGCAATTGCGCGGCGTCCTCAGTGCAATGCAACTGGCACACGCGCTGAGCGATGCGGAATTTGCGGAGCCGCCGCGAGTCTATTTGGTCACTCGCGGTGTGCAAAGCGTCGGCCAGGACGATCCAATCGACGGCATCGCCTCGTCTCCGTTGATTGGTTTCTCTCGCGTAGCCAACAACGAACTGAGCCAGTTTACCTGGACGATGATCGATTTGGATAGCGAACCAAGACCGCTGGAATGCGAGGATTTGTTCAACGAAATCACGATCGTCCATGACGAACGGGAGGTCGCGTTGCGAGGCGACCGGCGTCATGTCAATCGTTTGCAGCGGGTACGCCGGGAAGAGATTCCACAGCGCCGCCAAAATGCTTTGCAAGCTGATGGCACCGTGGTGCCGTATCGCTTGCAGATGCGTCAAGCCGGCGTTCTGGAAGACTTGTCGCTGAACGCAACCGCAAGACGTGAGCCGGGGCCCGATGAGATCGAAGTTCGCGTGATGGCAGGCGGAGTCAATTTTCGCGATGTGATGAAGGCGCTGGGAATGTACCCCGGCAATCCGAAAGACTTGATGTGGTTTGGCGATGATTTTTCCGGAATCGTTGAGCGCGTCGGCAGTGACGTAACGGACGTCCAGCCAGGCGACCGCGTGGCCGGGATCGCTCCCTACAGTTTTCGCTCGCACGTCACCGTCGATCGACGAATGACATTCAAGCCACCGCAGCGGATGTCCTTTGCAGAGGCGGCGACACTGCCGACCGTCTTTCTGACCACACACTTTGCGATCAAGCAGGTCGCGCGCATGCAGCCGGGAGAGAAAATCCTGATCCACGCCGCCGCGGGTGGCGTCGGCCAGGCTGCGATTCAAGTGGCGCAGCATTTGGGTCTGGAAATCTTCGCCACCGCCGGCACTGACGAAAAGCGTGAGTTTTTGCGATCACTGGGCGTTCCCCACATCATGAATTCGCGGACGTACCAGTTCGCAGATCAGATCATCAAGATCACACACGGCGAAGGTGTCGACATGGTGCTGAATTCGTTGGCTGGCGAGTTCATTCCCAAAAGTCTTTCCGTGTTGGCTCCCTTCGGTCGGTTTGTCGAGATCGGAAAGACCGATGTTTACCGCAACGCGAAATTGGAATTGGGCGTTTTTAGAAACAATATCTCTTACCACATGATTGATTTGGCGCAGGTCATTGACGAACGACCAGGGCAGATTTTGGCGACTTATCAACAGCTAACGCCGCGATTCGAGTCGGGCGACTATCGGCCGCTCACGCACCAGGTTTTTCCAATCACCGATGTCGTCGACGCGTTTCGTTTCATGGCTCAAGGTCATCACATTGGCAAGAACGTTCTGTCGTTTGATGTTGCCGGCGAGATACCGATCGGCCCGTGTACCCAAGACGGACAGTTGCTTCGCTCCGACGCCAGCTATCTGATCACGGGCGGCGCGGGCGGTTTCGGTTTGGAAATCGCCAAGTGGATGGCAAGCCAGGGAGCGAGAAACCTGGTGCTGTTTAGCCGTAGCGGCCCCCGAGAGGACGCGGCAATTGACATCGAAGCACTGCGCGCCGATGGCGTCAACGTGGTGGACTTCCGCGGCGATGTCACGAAAGCGGACGATGTGGAACGAGCCATCCATGAGATCGCAAAGACGGACGCGCCGTTGAAAGGTGTGGTCCACGCAGCGATGGTGTTGGACGATGACTTTATCAACGAATTGGATGAAGATCGCTTCAATCGCGTGCTCCATCCGAAGATGATCGGTGCCTGGAATTTGCACGAACAGACAATCGACATCTCGCTCGATCATTTCATTTGCTTCTCCTCCTATTCGGTGATTATCGGAGCGCCCAAGCAAGCGAGTTACAACGCGGGAAATTGCTTTCTGGATGCACTTTCACAACACCGCCGCGCCCGCGGGCTGCCGGCGTTGACACTGAACTGGGGCGCCGTGCTGGGTGCAGGATTCGTCGAGCGGAATGAGAAGACGGCCGAGTATCTGGACAGCATGGGGCTGAAGGCGTTCGCGATGGAGGAAGCGATCAGCGTGTTTGCTGAAATGATTCTCCGCGACACGCCGCTGATTGGTGCGGGACGTGTCGATTGGAAGCCGCTGGCCAAGTTGCTGCACGGGATCGCTTCTTCGCCAACTTTCTCGACCGTGGCGCGGGAACAATCAAGCGGCCGGATGAGCGGTTCGCTGCAAAGTCAATTGACCTCCGCGACCGCCGACCAACGACCACGGATCGTCGAACACTTTCTCGCTCAACAAGTCGCCGGCGTGTTTGGCATCGACGTCTCGGAGGTGGACACGACCGTTCCGATCACCAATCTCGGTCTCGATTCGCTGATGGCAGTGGAGTTGATCAATCGGATTGAGTCAGCGACAGCGGCGACGCTGCCGATGAGTGGCATTCTGAACGGTCCGAGCGTCCGCGAACTCAGCAAGACCGTCTTGGATCTGATCGACTTGGGCGATGAGGAGGTCGACGCGGACAATTCAATCGAAAGTGATTCGATGGTCGAATTAGGAGCCGCGGCAGACTTTATCGGCGATGCACAGCTGGACCCTCTGATCGTACCGAGTGGGGATCCCGTTCGTGTCACGACGAATCCCACAATCTTCGTGACCGGCGTCACCGGTTTTTTGGGTGCTCAATTATTGTCGGAACTGCTCCGCCAAACGGATGCCCAATTTGTCTGCCTGGTTCGCGCCAAGGATGAAGCGAAAGGTCTCCGTCGTATCAAGGAAAATCTGGAAACCTATGGACTACCGGCAAGCGGACTTGAAGATCGCGTCGAAGTAGTCGCGGGCGACTTTTCACAGCAGCTATTGGGGCTCTCCGAAGAATGTTTCGATCGACTGGCGACGGAGATCGACGTCATCTATCACAACGGTGCCGATGTCAACCTGCTTAGTCCTTATCCTGTTTTGCGGTCGGCGAACGTGCAGGGGACTCAGGAGGTGCTCCGGCTGGCTTGTCACAAGAAAACGAAGCCACTTCATTTTGTTTCTACCTTTACCGTGCTTTCGACCGAAGCAAGTCGGGGTCGAAAAGTAACGGAGTCCGATCCGTTGCCGCCCTGCGAAGAATTGCTGTACGGATACTCGCAGACAAAATGGGTCTCCGAAAAGTTGGTCGAGGCTGCTCAAAGTCGCGGCTTGCCTGTCACGATCTATCGACCGGGCCACATCACCGGCGACAGTCTGACGGGGGCCGCCAACATCAACGACCTACTGCACACGATCATCTTGGCTTGCTTGCGTCTGGGGGCTGCTCCGCTGCGGAATGTGCAACTGGATTTAACGCCGGTAGACTATGTCGCCAAAGCAATTGCACACTTGTCGCAGCAGCCCGATTCGATCGGTAAAGTCTTTCACCTGACAAATCCACAACCGCTGACAACCGAGGCGGTCCTTGAGTTTATGAAAGATTCCGGCGTGCAGGTGGAGTTGTTGCGTTACGAACAGTGGCGTGATCGACTCACTGGCCTGGCAGATGAACACCACGCATCGGCAGATCAGTTTCGATTGCTGACAGACGTGTTGATACCCCGCGTTTCCGGCGAACATGATCGCGGGGTGCATCCAAGTTATGATTGCACCGTTGCCTTGAAGGGGTTATCCGATACCGGGATCGTTTGTCCGCCCGCCAACGAGAAACTGCTCGCTGTCGGTCACGAGTATCTCCAACGGACAGGTGTGGTTCCCCAGCAAGCGAATTAGCTGGGGCGAATGCTGTTGATATCGTCGTGCGGCGAATTTTAACTATCCCTGCGGGCCCACTGGGCATCGGTCTCTACCCATCTTTGTTGGTCTTGAAGGAAGGGGATTTGGCTGCGGAGCAGCGGCAGCAGATAGCCTGGGGTCTCTTTGACGCGCTCCAGCGAGTCAATCGCAGCCCCAGGGCGCCCGATTCAAACCGTCTTCGCGGCTCGATTTGGCGGCTTCGCCGCCAAATCGAGCCGCGAGGAATTGTTGGCGGTCATCCCAACCTGGGGTTACACCGACACTCGCTGACGCTCGGTCGGTTCACCCCAGTTGGCTATCTGCTATCGCCGCTCCGCGGCTACTGGATCCTCGCTGGTTCTCGTCAGCCAAGTCTGGGATTTTGTGTAGAGACCAATGCCCAATGGGAGAGTAATTCACGTTTGTAAACCCCTGCAAAATACAAGCTTGAAAGCGGTACTGCGCGGGACGGTGAAGCGACTGGTTCCAGAACAACCACGCAAAGGTGAGGCGATCTCCACGTGGCGAATCGAACAGTTCAATCCCGGGATCGGCGTTAACCGTTCCGAGTTCGGACGTTCAACCGCATCATCGAAGCCAGTTCGACCAAATGACGAAGGCTGTCGCAGTGAGCCGTGTATCGCAAGCGAGGTCGGATGCGATCATCCAACGCTCGTCCACCAATCAGCAGCGGAACCTCTTCGCCCAATGAACCGGCCAGCTTGTTTTGAGCCGCGACGAACATCGTCGGATCCTCGATCGCCGAAACGCTCATCCAAACCAGGTCGGGATCGTAATCATGAGCGGCCTGTACAAAGCTCTCCAGCGGCAAGTTGTTGCCGAGGTTGATGGCGTTCCAGCCGACTTCGCGAAGCGCAAGTTCGACCAGTGCCGTTGGCAATTGATAAGGATCACCCTCGGGAGCGCCACCGATCGCTATCGGAGCATTCTCCTGCGGCGCCGGAACGTCCAATCGCAAGCGGTGAATGATCCGCAAGCTGATTTCACAACTCCGCCGCTCCTGATAAACGTCCAGCGTGTGAGTCTCCCAAGAGTGGCCGATGCCGTGCATGGCATCCGCGATCAGATCCTCGGCAGTCTCCGCTCGAGTCCAACCCGCACGCAATCGTTCACCAACGATTCGTTCGCAGGCCGCTTCATCCCCCGCAGCCAAGGCTTCGCGAAATTCCTTTTGACACGGGGTATCTGCGCCGGGAATCGGCGTCGCTCGAGCGGGTGACAGGTTTGGCAACCCCAAGACTTCGGGATTGACCAAACAACGCTCAGCCTGCGTCAGGAACTGCTGCAGTCCATCCAGCGTGATCCTGCGGTGTCCACCCAAAGTACGGATTACAGGAATGCTCCCGCCGTCGCACCAGCGCTTGACCGACGATTCGCTGACTTGCAGGGCTGCCGCGATCTGTTTGGGGGAAAAATGCGGTTGTTTGGCAGCCACGAAATGCTCAGCAAAAGACCGTGAATGATTTGGACGTTTTACAGGCAGGATAGCGTTGGGTCCGAATCTGCCAACTTCCTATCGAAAAAAACCGCCAAAAACGTCTGGTTATTGCCAATTCTGAACTTTCTAGCGGTTTCCTCGCCAAACCCTGTTGCCAGCACCCGTCCGTCCCGATATAACGATATGAACGTTTGAAACGTCCAATTCGTCCATCCCGCCTGAGGACAAGACCATGCCTGTGACCAAGACACCAACCGCTGCCAAGAATGCTTCGTCGCCCGGGGGGACGCGTCCAACGGTGACTTCCGCGAGGCAACCCAAGTGGATGCGGAGCGGAGAGCTGGCCGAGCCGCTGGCAGACGTCGCCGACAAGGTCGACTCCCTGGAAGGCCTGTCCCGTCAGGAACTCAGTTCAGCGACCCGTCAGCGTCTGAAAGGGACGATCGAGTTCATCACCAATGAGGGCTTCGACGCGGACGGTGCCGGCGAGGAGATTTTTTCCACGGAGCTGAGTCTCGCCCCCAGGCAGTCAGAACTCGGGATCGCCGCCATCCGACGCAGTGGTGTCGACCTTCCGGTCCATTTAGGACGACTCTGCGAGGCACCATTGTTGAAGCCGGAGCAGGAACGGCAGTTATTTCAGCGGATGAACTTTTTGCGACATCAGGCTGCCAAGCATCAGAGCATGTTGAACGTGCAGCGGCCATCTCGCGTCCGCTTGGAGTTGATCCAGCGATTGCTGGCGATGGCGGATTGGCATCGAGATCGGATTGTGGAAGCGAATTTGCGATTGGTCTTCAGCATCGTCAAGAAATTCGTCAATCAGACCAACAATTTTGATGAGCTGCTCAGCGACGGCATCATCGCAATCATGCGGGCGGTCGAGAAATTTGACTACGACCGCGGTTTCCGATTCAGTACGTATGCGACTCAAGTCGTTCGCAGAAACGCTTACCGGACGGTGATGTCCAAGCAGGAGGAGCGGGCCAAAGGTTGTGGGCGGCCTGCAGGACATGGATCTGGACATCAGCGACGAAGAGCGAACGTCAGCGATCAGCGAAAAACGGTGGCACGCCTTACGTAGCCGCCTTGGAGTCATGCTAAACGATTTGGATCGACGTGAAAAATTCATCATTCGTGCGAGATTCTCCTTGGGATCTCATCGCAAGGTGCAAACGCTTCAGGCACTCGCCAATCGGCTCGGCGTGTCCAAGGAGCGGGTCCGCCAATTGGAACGACGAGCGATGGACAAGTTGCGAGTGATGGCAGGTGACGTATCATTAGCGGACTTGGATTCTTAGCGAGTCGGGCGTTGGGTCGGTCTTGTCGGTCACATCCAACGCCCGCTCCGAGCAAACCGGTTCCGAATGAGTCATCTTCAACGATATGTTGCGTCAACGCCCTTGCCGGCTTCGCATTGAAGAATCGTTCGCGTATCACGAGCGTCCGGGGGCTCTCCAGCGACTGATTCCTCCTTGGGAGTCAGTCGTGATCGAGAAATCCGACCAGAGTCTCGTCGCCGGCAGTCAAGTCGTCCTCCGCTCGAGGGTGTTTGGAATACCGGTCCGATGGTTGGCCGAGCATACACAGTACGACCCACCCAACCTGTTCGCCGACGTTCAGGTTTCCGGCCCGTTTGCCAGCTGGAGTCACCGGCATCAGTTTCAAGCGGTCAGTGAAAATCAGTCGCTCTTAAGCGATCAGATCGACTATCAAGTTCCCATGGGTGCGATCGGTAGACTGCTGGGCGGCAGGCTGGCAAGAAAAACGATCGAATCGATGTTTGCTTTTCGACATCGCGTGACGCGTGATGATCTTCAGCTCCGCGGCAGTTATCCAACCGAGAAGCTCTCGGTCGCGATCTCCGGCAGCAGCGGTTTGGTTGGGCGACAACTTCGTTGCCTGCTCGGTTTGTTCGGGCACGAAGTTCACCGCATCACGCGTTCCCCCAGCGATCAGGCCGGAGACATCGCCGTTTGGAGCCAGGAATCCGAGGTCGGAAAAATTCAATCAGGTTGACGCGGTTGTTCATCTGGCCGGCAAGTCGATTGCCGACAGCCGCTGGTCGGACGCTGTCAAGCAGGAGATTCGTGAGAGTCGCGTGCTGAAGACGCGTCAGCTTTGTGAGCGGTTAGCTTCGCTTGCCAAGAAGCCGAGCGTTTTGGTCTGTGCGTCGGCAACCGGGATCTACGGTGATCGTGGCGACGAAGTGCTGACGGAAGCATCGAAGCCGGGTG
Source organism: Pirellulaceae bacterium (assembly GCA_963714715.1). Classification (GTDB taxonomy): domain Bacteria; phylum Planctomycetota; class Planctomycetia; order Pirellulales; family Pirellulaceae; genus JBFJVZ01. Next base: position 18,607 of record CAVQPV010000009.1, read on the forward strand.
ACAGTTTCCTCGCCGGTGTCGCCTCCGATTGGGAACAGGCGTGCCAGCCGGCAATCGATGCCGGCATTCGAGTGGTCAACGCACGACTGGGAGTGGTGCTTTCGCCGCAAGGTGGTGCGCTGAGCAAGATGTTGTTGCCCGCCAAATTTTTTGGGGGCTCGCTTGGCGGCGGGCGGCAATGGTGGAGTTGGATCTCGCTGGACGATGTTCTCGGTGCGATCTATCACGCGATCCAAACACCGTCGCTTCATGGTCCCGTGAATCTGGTGTCGCCCGAACCGATCCGTAATCGCGACTTCGCAATCACGCTTGGTCAGGTGATCGGCCGCCCCGCATTGTTTCCGGCACCTGCGTTCATGTTGCGATTGGCGTTGGGAGAAATGGCGGACGCACTCTTGTTGGCCAGCACGCGGGTCACTGCCAATCGGTTAGCCGCATCGGGCTACGCGTTTCGATTCACCGATTTGCCATCGGCGTTGCGATACAGCTTGGGACGCGACCGCCTGGAATCAGCCGTATGAACGCAAACTTGGTCTTTCTGTTGAACCTGCTTGCGACGTGGTACTTGGTTGGCCTGATATGGATGGTGCAAGTCGTTCATTACAACATGTTGGATCGCGTTGGGACCGACGGTTTTGTTCGTTACGAAGCCGACCACAATCGCCTGATCACGCCGATCGTTGCTCCGCCAATGCTGATTGAATTGGCGACCGCATGTTTGCTGCTCGCATCGGCCCCGACGGCTTTTCCACGGTGGGCGGCTTGGGCGGGCGTGTTCATGGTCGCAGTGATCTGGCTGTCGACTTTTCTGCTGCAAGTGCCATGTCACAACAAACTGACAAGCGGTTTTGATTTAGCCGCCTATCGAAAGCTGGTTCATACGAATTGGATCCGCACGACGTCGTGGACCGCTCGCGGCCTGCTGATGGGCTATTTCGCGCTGCAACTCATGACGCACCAGTAGCAATCGATGTCTTCAAGCCTCGAGTCTCCTCCGTCTCTCGCTCAAGGTCGTTATACTCTCACACCCGAACGGTCGGTGATTTCTACCCGCCTGCTGGAGTTGAAGTTTGGTGAGACTTGGAATCATCACTGACATTCATGAGCACGTGGAATTCTTAGCGGCCGCACTGACCTGCTTTGACGCACAGGGTACCGATCAAGTCGTCGTCGTTGGTGCATTGTTCGAGGGTCACTATGCGATCTTCGATACGGACACCTGCGAACTCGTACGGCTGATGTGTTAGATGTGGCTGACCAGTTTGTCGTAGAAGCTTACGAAGTCGTCTCGGTCGTCGCCGTCACGAAACTCCATTGCGTTGCGCGGATGCAGGTTCAATTGCCCTGTCAGGTTGTACGGCACCAACGGCCCCCATTCGACGGTCTCCCGAAGCGGGATAATCTTGTCTTGCAATAACTTGATCACCGGTCGCAACGAGAACTTGGGATTGCGAAGGAATCCTAACAACAGTTCCATCGGACAGTTTCCCGCTCCTCGGCCCAGTCCCATCATCGTCGCGTCCACGCGATTGGAACCGAGGATGATCGCTTCCAGCGTATTGGCAAACGCCAACTGCATGTTGTTGTGCGCGTGCATTCCAATCTCCTTTCCTGTTCCCTCCATCGCTTCGGCGTATTTGTGATAGAGCATTTGAATCTGCTCACGATACAGATGCCCGAAACTGTCGACGATGACCATCGTCCCGGCCGGTGTGGGAGCGATGGTCTTCAACACCGTGTCGATTTCAGTCTCGGTGATGTTCGACACCGCCATCAAATTGGCCATGGTTTCATAGCCCTGTTCATGGCAATACGTAATCATCTGCACGGCCTCCGAGACTTGATGCGCATAAAACGCAACGCGGATCATGTCCAGCTTGCTCTGATCGCGGGGAACGATCTGAACTTTCCAGTCACTCTTTCCCGCGTCGGCCATCGCCGTCAGTTTCAAGCCTGTGGTTTCCGGATCGTGGTCGCCGAAGACCCGCTCAATGTCTTCCTCGGCACAATGACGCCAAACGCCATACTCCCCCGGCGCAAACACTCGCGGTGAGTTCTTGTAGCCGATTTCCATGTAATCGATACCAGCCGCCACACAGGTCTCATAGACGGCTCGCACCAGATCGTCGGTGAACTGATGATTGTTGATCAGCCCCCCATCACGAATCGTGCAGTCGAGCACTTTCAGTTCTGGACGATAGGTGATCCAGGGTGCATTGCTGGTCATGGCGTTGTGGTTGCTTTATGGCGTGTGGTGAAGGTTAGCTGGCAGTGGCCGTGTTGAAAGAAGCAAACATCTTGCTTGTGACCGCCGGACATTGCAAGCCAACGTGACGAAGTGTCTTGGCGTCTGTTTCTCTCTTTCGGTCGGGGCCGTCGGATCGGCATTGCGTCTTGGCTGGCAGCGAAAAGATTCAATTTCAGCAGCAAACGGCGTCCGCGAAATCATCGCGGCGGCAGGTCGATCGGGATCCGTGTATATTTGGGATTCGGACAAGGTTGACTGTTGACGAGTGTTTCTCCAATGGACGCAAATGACGAGCAGTCGGCGTATCCCATCCAGGATGTCGAGCTTCGCTGCGATCAGTTTAAGCAGCAGTGGCTCGCGGTGCGCAGCCTCGAATCGAGGATTTCCTCTCGCAGCTGGATTCCGCTGATCGTGAACGCCTGCTCGGTGAGTTGATCACGTTGGAAATGACCTTGCGGTCTCACGCCGGCAAAAGCGTTCGTCCCCGGGACTATCGAAAACGATTTGCGGGTGATGTCCCGGTTGTTGAGTTAGCGCTGAAACGTTTTCAGCGGCCAACGTTCGAGACGACTGCGCAAGCCTCCAAGGATGGTTCCCTCTCCGCCATGGAGGGGCGCCGCACGCCGGCGGTCGGCTATCAAATTCCCAAAACCATTGGTCGCTATCAGATCATGGAGGTTCTTGGGAGAGGAGGATTTGCCGCTGTCTATCTTGCCTACGACACGGAACTTCACCGAAAAGTTGCGCTCAAGGTCCCGCTCTTGGATCGATTTGAGGACGCCAAAGATCTCGACTGTTTTGTGGAAGAGGCGCGGGCTGTCGCCCAGTTCGACCACACCGGCATCGTCCGCGTCTACGACGTGCAGCGAGAATCCGGCCTCGTGTACATCGTGCAACAATACATCGACGGCGGGCACCTGGCATCCCACATGGAAGATCGACGACTAAGCCCTCGCGAAGTTGTCGACCTGATGATCCAAGTTGGAGAAGCCGTCGGCTATGCGCATTTGCGCGGATGTTGGCATCGTGATTTAAAACCGGCCAACCTGCTGATCGATGCCAATGGAAAGCCGCACGTTGCCGACTTTGGACTTGCTTTGCACGAAAGCACGCAGCGAAATCGAGCGGGCGAAGTGGCCGGCACCTACGTCTACATGTCGCCTGAGCAGACGCGAGGTGAATCGCATCGGTTGGATGGACGTAGCGATATCTGGAGCTTGGGCGTGATCATGTATGAGCTACTGACCGACTGTCGCCCGTTCGCGGGAGAGACACGCCAGCTGCTCGTGAGCGAGATTCAACATCGCGATCCGAAGCCGCCGCGGATGGTCGATCCGGATGTGCCTCGCGAGTTGTCGCGAATCTGCCTGACCTGTCTTGAAAAAAAAGCCACCGACCGATACCAAACGGCTGCCGATTTGGTGGACGATTTGCGGCACTGGGTGGACACCAGGGCGACGACAAGAATTGATGGTACGCCGTCGGGTGATAGTGAGCGGACGAGCGTTTCGGCTCAGGCGACGATCATTCCGAAGGGCCTGCGCAGTTTCGATTCAAGCGATGCCGAGTTCTTCCTTCAGCTGCTTCCGGGGCCGCACGACCGGGACGGCTTGCCCAAACGCATCCGGTTTTGGAAAACGCAGTGCGAGAAGACGGATCCTGAAGATACGTTCCCGGTCGGGCTGATGTACGGTCCCAGTGGGTGTGGGAAATCATCGCTCGTGAAGGCCGGTTTGCTACCCCGCTTGAGCAGCGATCTCATTCCGCTTTACATGGAGGCCACCGCGGATGACACGGAAGCCGAATTGGTTCGGCGTCTGAGAAAGCAATGCCCGGACTTACCCAGCGGGTTAAAGCTCAAGCAATTGATCGCACATCTGCGAACCAGCGGCGGCTATCGCGGTCGAAAAGTGCTGCTGGTGCTTGATCAGTTCGAGCAGTGGCTGCATGCGAATGAAAATTGCGAAGACAGTGAGTTGGTTGACTGCGCTGCGCCAATGTGACGGGGCCGGTGTGCAGTGTCTTGTCCTGGCACGCGACGACTTTTACGCCTCGATCAATCGCTTCTTCCAGAAGCTGGAAGTCAGAATCGTCGAAGATCAAAACTCGGCCCTCGTCGACCTGTTCGACATCGCCCATGCCCGCAAGGTGCTGACCGCGTTTGGACGCGCCTACGGCAAGTTACCCGAACCGCCAGAGGAATTAAGCCAAGAACAGACACGCTTTCTCAAGCACGCCGTCGACTCGTTGGCCGATTCCGGAACAGTCATCTGCGTGCGGCTGGCGGTTTTCGCAGAAATGATGAAACGCTGGCCGTGGACCGACGAAGGTTTGAACGAGATTGGCGGCACCGAGGGCGTTGGTGTAACGTTTCTGGAGGAAACATTCAGCGCGAAGACTGCGCCGCCAACGCATCGTCTGCACGAGCAATCGATCCAGGCAGTGCTGGGTGCTTTGTTGCCGGAGCAGGGAACGGAGATCCGCGGACGGATGCAGTCCTATGACGAACTGCTGGAGGTATCGGGCTATCGGGGGCGCGGTTCCGATTTTGATGCAGTGCTAGACATCTTGGATAGCGAGGTTCGACTCATTACGCCCACGGAAGCCAACGAGTCGGTCGCACCCAACGCCGATTCAATCGACAAGTCGAAGACCAGGTATTACCAACTCACTCACGATTTCCTGGTCAGCTCGCTGCGCGAATGGCTGACACGCAAGCAAAGAGAAACACGGCGAGGGCGCGCGGCTCTGCGGCTTGCCGAACGCGCCCAATTGTGGCACGCCAAACCTGAAACACGACAACTGCCGAGTTGCTTGGAATGGTTGTCGGCGTTGATGCTGACCGACGCGAAGTCTTGGTCAAGGGCTGAGAAAGCCGTGGTCCGTGCCTCAACAACCTACTACCTGCGCAGAACGCTCGTGCTCGTGTTCGCCGGATTACTTGCGTTCTCCATCATCGCCTTCGGTCGCAAACGATTGCAAGACGCCGACGACAAGCTGCGTGCCCAGTCGCTCTTGGAGCAACTGCAGACTGGCAAAGCGGCTCATCTCCCCAGCATCCTTCAGGAAATCGCTGTTCATCGGGACCTGCTCCAGCCATCGCTTCAGGAGATGGCGTCTGACGCCGAGTTGGACACCCGCTGGCGAGCGTCGTTGGCGTTACTACCCAGCGACTCAACGCATGCCGAATTCCTGCAACAGATGTTGTGTGCACCGGATTTGCGACCCGAAGACTTTTTGCTCACGCGCTCCGTGCTGGAGGATCACGGTGGCAATTCCATTGATTGGGCAGAACAGGCGATCAAAGACAACCCGTCGATCCGCTTTCGCGCAGCCTGCGCATTGGCGGGCTGGAATGCCGATCACCCGATTCTTTTGGAACAGTCGGATGACATCGGCGCCGAATTACTGAATCAATCGACCGTCTTTTCCTCGCAGTGGTGCGAAGTTTTGTATCCGGCCAGAGCAAGCCTGATCGATTGGCTGATCTCCGTTTTTCCAATTCTCGATGAGCCGAATCAAGTCTTTAATTGTGCACGTGCGATCTACCGGTTCAGCGACGGGGAAACGCGTGAGATTGTCAGCCTGCTTCCTAACGCCGACGACACACAAGCACGTGCACTGACTGATGTGCTTCAGGCTGCAACGAGTTCGGAAACGCTGGGACACATCCGGGAGCTTTCCGATCACTGGAAGGCGAAGCCATCGCAAACTGAAACCGAAAGAGATCGCACCGCCCAATCAATCGCCAACCTTGCTGTCAGCTTGTGGCTTTTGGGGGATGATGCCGAACTCGCTGAGTGCATGCAATATCGTGAAGATCCGCGATTGCGGACGTATGCCCAACTCGGTTTGTCCGCCGGGCGCGTTTCGACCAACCGCTTGCTGGATACGCTGGCGGACACCAAGGAAAACGTCAGTTTGCACCATGGCGTTCTGATTGCGTTGACGGATCACGTTGAATCGCTGCGACCCACCCAACGGCCAATCATTGCCGAACTTGTCAAGGAGCTTTACCAAACACAACCAGATTCGGGACCGCACTCGGCATGCCGATTGATCTTAGACCGGTTGGGATACAGAGAATGGCTGGAAAAGTTCGATTCATCGAATGAAGATCCGTTCCAGGCTGGTCGCCGCTGGCATACGAACCGCTGGGGGCACACGCTGATTCACTTCCAGGCGGGTGACCGCCCCGTTGGCATGTCCAGTAAGGAAGTCACTTATGACCAATTCAAACAATTCGATCGGCAACACCAACAGATTCTGAACCAGCAGGGCGATCTTCCCGCGGTGGAGTTGCATCTTCATGAAGCGATTCGATATTGCCAGTGGCTTAGTGAACAAGAGTTCCCAAGTGAACAATGGTGCTACCCACCGCTGTCCGAGTTAAGCCGCGAAAACATGAAGCCTGTCAATGGTTATCTGGATCGAATGGGATACCGATTGCCGACCGTCAACGAATGGCAAATCGCTTGCCGAGCCGGCACCGTGACGCCGCGTTTTTACGGCTTTGACCCGGATCTTTTACCCCGTTACGCGTGGGGCGTCACGACCTCCAAAGGCCGTCTGGCAGCGGTCGGTTCGCTGCTGCCCAATCGAGCCGGCTTTTTTGACATGTACGGCAACGTCCGCGAGATCTGCACATCGTCGGTCGGCAAGCAATTGGTATTTTCAGCTTGTGGATCGACCGCTCGATCACAGCCATCAGCCGCTGTGTCAGACTTCAAAAACCGATTGTCAGTCAGCGTCAACAACAGCGATCTGTTCCTCGGGTTTCGAATCGCCAGAACACTTCCAGAATAGTTTCGATTTGCCGCTGAGACTCGCCGCGAACTATAATCGAACGCCAAAGATCGGGCCTCATTCAGACTCAAGGCGGTGTCAAGGGGCCGCGTGTGATGAGATCGATCGGTTTCATCCAACCTTGAGGAGCACGACATGACATCTGGTTCGAGTGGGTCTAGCAGTGGCAGTGGTTCCAGCAGCGGATCTGGTTCCAGCAGTGGATCTGGTTCCAGCAGTGGATCTGGTTCCAGCAGTGGGTCACGACTTTGCGGCAAGAATTGCGCCTGGACCTTCGATTTTGTTCTAGGCGATTGGGTACCCATTCATGGCTGCGCCGAACCAGGCAAATGGTGCAACAAACCAAGCAGCGCTTTGCGTCAGGCGAAGCGTGTCGGATATCAGTGCACGAATTGCTACACACCGACGCAACTTGCCGAGTTGGCGAGGGCGTCCTACAAAAGCAGGCTTGCACCGACACGACGTTTTGGCGTCATCTTTCGCAAAATCAGCGATCCCCGAGTGAACGACCGGTTCAGTGATGTGGTGGCACTCGGTGGCGTCGGACAGATCATGTCGCCCGCATTCGGCTGGATCGTGAAGGTTCGACATCGGATCGATGGAAACGAAACTGTCTCTGTTCAGCCATCGAACTTACCTGTTGTTTCTCCCGAATCGGATGAGACCGCTCTGTCGGTTGGCGTGGTGTTGCAAGAGCAGGATGTGCTGCAGCAGTATTGGGTGACGGTACCGCGGTCGACTCCCTGGAGCGTTCTGACAACACCTGAATGGGACGTCCTGGTCCTGCGGCTACCGCTGTAGTCTCGCAGCAGCGTTGTGCAGTTCCTTGTGCGGCTGAGCGCTGTGCGTTCTCGTCTCTTGTTAGAAGCTCATGAATACCCCAGAACTGTTTGACCGCGTCTGTTGCATCAACTTGCCGCACCGTGCCGATCGCTGGACACGATTCCAAGCGGGACTTCCCAGTGATTGGCCGTTCGCGCCGGTGGAACGGGTTTCGGCGATTGACGGCAAGCAGGTCCCAGCTCCGCGGTGGTGGCGTCCGACTGCCGGTGCCTGGGGATGTTATCGGTCGCACGTCCGTGTGATCGAAGACGCATTAAACGAGGGTCTGGATTCGATCCTGATCCTGGAAGACGATGCGCTGTTCGAGCCCGATTTTGCGGTGAAAGTTCGGGCGTTCTTGAATCGAGTTCCGGACGATTGGGGAATGCTGTACTTGGGTGGTCAGCACTTGAAAACCAAAAAGGTCGTGCCGCGCGCCATCAATGAGGAGGTTTGCATTCCCTACAACGTCAATCGGACGCACGCTTACGCGCTCCGCGGGGCGACGATGAAAGCCGTTTATCGTCACCTGACGTCCAATCATTGGGATGACGGACATCACATCGACCACCACTTGGGTCGTTTTCACGAACGCCATGATCGTCGCTTTCCAATCTACTGTCCCCGGCATTGGCTCGTCGGACAGGCTGCAGGGGAATCGAACATTACCAGGAGAAATTTTCCGGAACGCACTTGGGACGAGCGTGACGGCGTTGACTTGAATCAACAGCGCTTCGTCGCCGTGTTGGGACTTCACTCATCGGGATCGTCGGCGCTGGCCGGCATTATCTGGGGGCTGGGAGTCTATTTGGGTGATGAACTCGGTGGCTACTACGGCAATCAGCCGGGTGCCAAGTGCGGTTACGAAGACGCCGAGCTGTCGGAAATCTGCGAGTCGATCATTCCGTTTCCGACGATTCCCTCGGACACGGATGCGTCACACGAAAGCTGCCTGCGCGACTGGATCATGGGCCAACGAGCCCAGGGTCACCGCTTGAATACCGTTTCCGGCGGCAAACATCCGTTGCTCTGCCAGTTAGGACATCCGTTGAGACAGATTTGTGGCGAGCGGTTGCGATTGATCGTCTCAGAGCGAAACTTGGACGAATCGATTCGTTCACTTCAACGCCGTTGCCCGGGTATCAATCCCCACCAGATTGAGGCCCACCAGCGGTGGCTGTGGGACGGTCTGCAAGAACTGCGGCGCTGCGTGCCCGCATCGCATCAATTGGTTGTTCGCTATGACGAATTACTCAACAACCCCGAGCGTGAAGCGTATCGTGTGACTCAGTTTCTTGACATCCAGGATTCGAACATGGCCCGCGATATTGCCAAGGCGGTCGAGTCGATCCAAATCTACGCGTTTGATCGCCGCCAGCAAGTCTGCTGAGAACGTGTTTTAAAAAGGGGGCTGAGCCTCTCTTGAACGATACGATATTTTCTTACTGGGAAGGCCCGAAATCGGCTCTGATCGAGATTTGTCAAGAGTCGCTGTGTCGATGGAATCCCGCTCGCGTGCGCGTGCTGGGTCCGGACGACGTTCCCGCTCCACTGCTCGAAGCAACCGCCGGCATTTCATTGGCGTACCGTTCTGATCTGGTCCGGTTATGGGCGTTGTTGAACCACGGTGGGCTTTGGGTGGACGCTGACACCGTTTGCATGAGCGAGATATCCGAAGTCGATCAGATCCCGGAACTCGACTTGTTCGGCGTATTCAACCCCCATCAACGCCGCGGCTGGGGTGTCGACGGTGTACTCGCGACGCCGATCGGTGGTAGAAAAAACTCGCCTGTGCTCCGCGAAATGTACGACCAGTGTCTGCGTTCGGTACGCCGCATCCAATCGGGTGAAAGGGTGCCCTACGGATGGACTTCGGTGGGGCTGGCGACAGCAGCTTGGAAAAGACATCGTGATCGTCCTAGCGTGCGGCGTAAACAACACTGGCAATTGCACCCCGTCCCTTGGTACCTGCGCGCGGCAAGTTTTCTTTCAGAACAACGCCCCGCACCAGCACGAATCCAGCTCTCATTGGAATCCAAACGCGAGGCTTTATCATTTGACGAACGTCGTCACCAGTGCCTGGCAAAAACACTCCCGAGCTCAATTGCTGCAGAGCGATTCGTTCCTTGGCTTTCTGACGCAGAAAGCTCTTTCGACGTGACATCACCGGTGAAACAATATCGAACGTGCGCTGGACCCCGAGGGGCGTCGCACTTCTGCGACCGCCTGCGGGGTCGCTCTGCAATCCTGCTGACGATGACCGTAGGTGCGCTACGCGACCTACGGCTAATCTCTGCGACCACTTCGTGGTCAAAACACGATGCAATTCCGTTGTCATCACATTCGTCATTGCTATTGAAAAGACCCTTACAGCCCTGGGACAAGGCTCCCATGCTACGTGCAAAAAGTGCTTCACAACGTTGCTTGAAAGGGTTTCTTGCGAGCCTCAGCGAGCTAAGGAAGGGACTCAGTCTGGGCTGATGGTCCGAGGCCCACGTAACAGGACGAAGGTGACGACAATGCAACCGACCAGGATCAACAAGGCGGTTGCGATGGTTGCCACATACCCGCCCAGCAACGTCTCGATGACGGGCGGTTGTGGTGGGCCGAGTCCCGCCACGACGGCAGTGCGTTCGACTTCCTCCTCGGGAAGAAACCATGCCTGCGTTTGTGGATCCGCCCGTCGCAGCATCAAACGTGCTAGCTGCGATCGGGCGATGATCCGGTCGCCGTGCTGGATCCTGATGAGCAAATTACCGGTCAGTGCGGCGCTCAGCAGATCCTCGGACGTTGTCTCGATGTTGGTAACGTCATCGTCGACCATGATGGGCGGTTCCGCTAAGTAACGCCAAACCGTCGCCGCATCTGCTCGACCTTCGTCTTGATAGTACGTGTGGATAACAACTTCGCCGTCTTGCGCGACGAAAGCTTCCAACAGCCGCGCGGCCGAAGCCGGACGCACGGAGCCGAGGATGAACAGCAGAACGCACCAAAGAGAGCGTCGGAATGAATGATTTGTCACCCGCATTGAATGTTTCTACCTCTCCGTGTCATTGGCGGCCGAAACTTGGTGCGCAAATCATTCAGCTGACCGCTCAAACAGGCAGCTTGCCCAGAATTCCTGTCATGTCGGCGGCTTCAAACGCCTGTGCTGTCTCGGTATGCACGTTTCCGTGTGAACCAAGATTCAACATTGCTGCTGTCGCCGTCTGTGAATCGGGCGCGTTAAAAATCACGATTCCATCGAAAGAACCCAACGTCCAATACAGATTCTTGACTTCGATGCCCAACTTGGCCGCAGCGGATCGAAAGTCCTCGGCGCGGCCACAGGAGGCTTTGATGTCTTTCATGCCTTGGTCGGTCAACGTGATCTTGCTAATGAAGGTTGCCATGAGACAGTTTCCTTGTCGAAAAAAGGGGTCAACACCCGGTAACACGGGCGAGAATTGGTTAGCGACGCCCATGGTACCGTCTCGCGGCCCGCGTGTGTGTCGTCAGCAGTTCCAAACGCGGCATTTCGGCGCAGCTGCGTTCTCAACAACGCTCTGCTCCGCGTGACACCTCGATTCGGTCGATTTGTGCGTTGGATGTGCTTGCCGGTACAGAATTTGCCAGTCAAAGATGGTCCAGTTCAGCCAATATCGCTGCGTTTGACGACAGAGTCACCCGACAGCAAACGACGACTTGCTGGACAGAGCATTCACCCCGAGACACGGTTAACCGATGATCACGGTCCGCAAAGCGACGATTGACGATGTAAATGATATCCGCGAGGTCTTTCAGTCGGAGTACGGCGATCATTACGCCCACCCGCAATACTACGATACGGACGTGTTAGCGAGGCTGATTTACGCCGATGGGTCGGTCTTGCTGGTGGCAGTCGACACCGATACCAACCGCGTCATCGGGACCGCGTCTGTGCTCTTCAGTGTCGGTGCCAACAACGACTTGGTCGGTGAATTTGGCCGCCTCGTCGTGCATCCCGATTCTCGCGGACGCGGCATCGGCAAACAACTGATGGAAGCTCGCATCAAGTGCGTCGAGTCACGTTTGCACGTCGGTATCGTCGAAAACCGAACGTCGCACAGTTTTTCGCAGCGGATCTCCACGCGATTCGGTTTTGTCCCGGTAGGTTTCATTCCGATGAAGCTGCTGCTTGAGCGGCGCGAATCCATTGCTGTCTACGTTCGCTACTTCTCGGACGCCTTGAAGCTGCGGCGGAACAATCCACGCATCATCCCGGAAGCGAGCTCGCTGGCAGGCTTTGCACTGGAGAACTGTGGACTGAGCCAAGACGCAATCATCGACGACACATCGTCTCCGTATCCGCACGACGACCAGTTTCAGTTGGAAGAGCTGACAACCGAGGGCTACGCATCACTGCTGCGAATCGAACGCGGGCGTGTACGTCATCGCGATGTCTTCGGACCGATCAGGCTGCACTACGGGCTATTTCAGCTGCACGCCCGTCGCTCACATTATTTGATCGCCCGTCGCGAGAATCAGATTGCCGGTGGCATTGGGTACATGATCAATGAAGGCGAAAAGGCGGTGCGAGTTTTTGAACTGATTTCACTTACGGACGCACCGATTCGGTTTCTGTTGCAATCGCTGCTAGAAAGATGTCAAACGCAGTTGGATATCGAATATGTTGACCTGGACGTCAGCGCTTACTCGCCTTGCATGCAGCGAACGCTCTTGGAACTCGGATTTCTGCCAGCGAGCTATATTCCGGCCAATGTCTTTCACGACGTCGAACGCCTGGACTCCATCCGGATGGTCCGGCTGTTGGTGCCGCTGGATCTGGGCGAGCCGTGTTTCTGCGATGCGATGAAACGGATCGCCGACGCCGTGATCAAGAGCTTTGCCGACCGAAAAGTTTTGCCCCGGATCGTCGCGGCCTCGCAGCAGGCACCGTTGTTCACAGATTTGAACGACGCACAGCGACGGCAATTGCTGGGAATCTGTCAGCCGAAGTCGTTTGCCGCCGGCGAATTCATCTTTCGCAGCGGAGACATGGACGGGACGATGCACTTGCTCTTACAGGGGGCCGTGTATCTCGTTTCAGAAGGACGGCACGTCGGCAGCGTTTCCAGCGGACAATGTGTCGGCGAAACGTCGTTGCTTCACTCGCCCGAATCCGCACCCCCGCACTCCCTTGACGCCATCGCGCACACGGCTGTCGAAACCGCTTCATTCGCCGGCGACGCCTTCCGTGAACTGGTCCGCCGACACCCCGATATCGGTGTCGTGATCTACCGCAATTTGGCTGCCGACATCAGCGTCAAGCTGAAACAGGTTGGTCGAGCATAAGGCGACCGGTTGGCAACACTACTCTTGCACTGGTTTATACAGCGGCATGTGCCGGTAGTACACTTCCAGGCAATACAGCGACAAGCAAGTCGTATAGAGCCGCCCATAGTTGCGGCCCCAGGTGTCTCTTTGCGGCGCCCAACTGCCGGCTTCCTTACCGCTTTTTACCTGGGCGGCGGGCAGTTGTTCGCGCATCTCGGTGTTCCACAGCCGCCACGGCGAATCGCCATAGTGATGCAGCACCTGAGTTGCATAGTACCAGTAGTAGACATCGCCATCGCGGATGTTGAAGGGCGCGTCATCCAAGAGCGCCATCACGCCACGTTCCATCGCCAGATTCTCCCGTTCCCAGCCCAAGTATTGTCGACACAACAATCCTTCGGCAGTCATCGCCGGACTCGGGTTGCCGCGCGGCTGATAGGAGTAAGCGGCCCCATCGTATCGGCTCACCGTCTCCAGGAAATTCGTCACCCGCCGCAGGATCGAATCATTGACATCCAGGCCCGCCGCTCTGCCACTCTGCAACGCCATCACAAACCAACCGGTCACGGACGTGTCGGCGTCGAATTTGGGTTCGTATCGCCAACCACCGACGTCAGATTGCGCCTGCTCGGCAAAGTCGACTGCCAATTGGGCTCGCGGTCGCAGCCAGGAGTCCTTTGTCATTGCGTACAACTCGCACAGAGCGATCGTCGCCTGAGCCTGAGCGTACATCTTTTCGTGCCCGCGAGCGTCTTTGGCCATGAAGCCGGTCGTTCGACTCTGGTCTTTGATCAAGAACTTCATTGCCGCTTCGACTTCGTTCGCGTACTCGCCGCTCAAGTGGGTATTTCCGTCGCCGAGAAAGGCCAGCATTGCCATCGCCGTTGCCGCCGTGCGGTTTTCTGTGATCGAACCGTCGCTGTAAGGTCCTTTCATGCTCCAGCCGCCGTCACGCTTCTGATTGCGTTTGAGCCACTTCAGGCCCAGTGCGACGGCTTCTTCGGTCTTGGGGGTGCCACCGTAAATCGACAGCAATGCCTTCCGCATCGCACCCGTGCGACCGCTGAACATCGGCTTGGCAAAGTCAAATTTCTGCTCGCCGATTCCGAACGCGACCGGATCGACTTCGGTCAGTTCGGCTGGCTCAAACGACTCGAAGATCTCGGCAACGGGCGTATCGAACTGCGTCTCCTCGGGCGTGTCTTCTTGGGCAATGTCAACATTGGAATCGATCGAAAATTCCGCGAGTTCGACAGGCGCGTCGCCTTCGCCCTGGGCGAATGTCAACAGCACGCGTGAGATTCCCTCGCCGGCGGGCGTGCTGATCAAGGCCAGGATCAACAGCAACACTAGGTGCATGACCGTGCTGATCAACCAGGGCGGAGCCGATTTGACGACTTCTTCCGCTAGTTCCGGTTCTTCGTCGTCTTCCGCCGTTGGCGGAAGCGGCTGTCCGTGAGCCGCGGCAATCGACGCCGCTCGTTTCGCGGCCTTCTTCGCTTCGGCACGTTGCTGAATCGACTCAAGCTCACCGCGCCACCGCACCCCCTTGGCAGAGCCAACGCCGCTCGCGGCCGCAGTGATTTCGGGTCCGGGCTTGACCGGTGGCAACGTCGCTCGAGTCGGTGGTGGTGGCGGCACCGCAGCATAAGCCGCCGAAGTGGGCGGCGAGGAATCCGCTGGCACCGCAAGAGGATTGTGGGCTGGCGGCGCCACCGGTTGGCAATGGGGGGGCAACGGCGCCGCAGGTGTAGCGGCGAGCTTGGCCGGCAACCCGTGGCTGAGCGCTGGTTCGGCTACCGGCAACGGTTCAGCAACCGGCAGAGAATCAACGTCAAGATCGCGGACGGCGGGCGGCGAGTTGGCTGGGTCCACCGGCGGTGGAGGCGGTGCGGAAGACGATCGCGTCACGGGTGATTCGGACAGACCTGCAGTCGATGAATCAGAACGAAAATCAGTTTGAGACATCGTGACTCGAACAGCTTGAGAACGTTTTCAACGCCAGGTGACATGCGATGATTCAGGCATCGGGATGCTGACGACGTCGGGTGAAGTGACGTGCCTATTTGATAAAGGATGACTCTCTGTGAAGCAGAACGACGTGATGAGATATTGACAAGTCAAAAAAGAATGAGATCCGTAATAGGAAGACCTCTCAGTGTAGCTGCAAGGGGCACCATTCGTCGAATCCTGCACATCCCAAATTTGTCACTTTGGGAATCTCGATCCGCGGAACCCGCCAAATTACCCCATTTTTCCACAAAAACCAATCTGGAAATGCTTCACATCGTCGCCCGCGCCAGGGCAGCCGCAAATCGCTTCCAAGCATTTTTGGTCGTTTTAGCGGCAGTGTGCGAGGCTTCCGGAGGCAGGTATGGGCAGCAACCGCGGCGCGAGAGCACGCATCACCGATTCGATCAGGCGGTGAAGAGGCAAAGAAACCCCATCGAGGCACTCGACTTCGCAAAAGACTGCCGTAGAATATGAACGCGGGATGGAGCAGCCCGGTAGCTCGCGAGGCTCATAACCTCGAGGTCGTCAGTTCGAATCTGGCTCCCGCAACTCTACGATCTTCCCGGCCGTCCGCTCTGACCGCCGGGTTAACGATCTTGGCCGGCGTTGATCTTCCCGATTGACGCCGGCCTTTTTTCGTCTTTTCCGCCCTGTTTCGCACGCCCAAATGGCTACGCCCGCCTGCCCGGCCCTCACTCTCGATCTCTGACCAGAGAGTCGCTAGAGCGCGACCCCACCACCCGGTTCGACCACTTCAAACCCAAACTCTCGCGACTCTCGAGTCTCTGTGACCGCGGGGTTATTTGATTTTTCTAGCACCAACATACGAATTCTGTCGAGTTGTTTTCAGGTGCTAGCGGTTGCTCGACCAGACCGTCCGTCGCGTGACGGGCAGCCGATTCGAAAGCCTCCCACCAATCTGCCGCTCCTTGCGGGGACCGCTCGGCGAGGTATTCGAAAATGTGCTGAACGTCTTCCTGAGCTCGGGGCAGGATCTTGAGCTTCAGGGTCATTGCGAATTCGGCAGTCCATTTCGAGCGCGGAATTCAGCCGCAAACTCGTCAAACGCCATCCCCGTCTCGCCGGCTTCCATATCACGCAGCGAAGCCTGAATCGCGAGCCGATCATCGTCAGACGGATTTTTCATCAGCCATTCATCGAGCAACTCGGTGAGCGAATTCGCAGCAGCACCGCTGACGATGCGGGACTTGGCGAACATCGTGAAATCGTCAATTTGCTGCTCAGTAACCATGAGAACAGTCTACCACTCGATAAAGGCTCCAGCAACGAAAAGGTCGCGTCCCCTGTTCCTGAACGAGCAGCGGAGCCGCACTGCGAACGATTGACGTTCCCCACTCAAAAGCGGGGAGAAAATCACCCTCACCATCGGCCGCCGCGTCACAGAACCCCGCGGTCACCGGTGAGCCAGTCCAAACTTCAACTTCTCTGTTTGCCAGTTTTATTTGAGAGAACTCAGTGAAACTGACCGCAGAAGGTAAACTCCGAAAGCCGACGTTTTGCATCTCGCAGAACGCCGGCTTTTTTCGTGGTTTTGTGGCAATTCCATGCTTTTCCCAAGTCTCGCGTTAGAGACTCAGTGGCCGGCCAAGTCGTGGTTCTGACGGGTGGTAGGGGTCGCTTGGGGCGAGATTCTCTCACGACTCTCTGGGGTGATGGAGACCACGGGTTTTGGGCGTGGGGGTTATCGCACGTCTGGCCCACTCGGGATTCTATTTGCTGCCTAGTTGCTCTCGGTCGCGAGGCACCGGAATCAAACTTTGCCGCTCCGGTTATGGGACGCGCGTCATCGCTTTCGCATAGATAGTCCCGGGAGGGAGCAATGGTCGCGCCTTCCGTGACTTTTTTTCGCCGGAGGTGTTCCCATAAGTTCTCTATCTTCTTTGGACTCGCCGGATGATCCACCGGCGATGCGGATGCGTTCAGTTGCCGCCATTTTTGCTAGTGGAATCGCTCGGCTTCGCGAAGCATCCGACGACTCGGTCGAGTCTCCGGACGAACCGGCAAGAGTTTCTGGAAATCTCGCAGACTCTTTACCCAAGCGGCTTGATGGTGTCGCGCCGCCATCGCTCTCTGTCACCGACGTCTCTGAAACAACGGGTTTTGAGACCAACCGAGACCAGAACCACTGCGAGGTGAAAGATGATGAATGAAAAACGGACGCAGAATATCGCTGCGCTGGAGGCCGCCGGGTTCCAGTGTGGCAGACGCAACTGGGACAATCATGACCTTCACGGAAGTCCGCGCAGAAAACGTCTCGAAGAACTTCCATGCTGTTCGGTATCCGTGAGCGGCGGCCTATGCCGTATCCACTCCTTGCGTTAGCCGCTCGCCGAACTGTTGAATTTCCAAAGTCGAATGTTCTGATTCCAGCAAGAACTTGCGTATCAGTCGAAACCAAGTCTTCGCCTTTTGACACTCGGTGAAGATGTTGGAATAGGGTAGTAGCTCGAAATTCGCTGCATCAATTAAGAACTGTGTCGATTCGGGATCGCACTGGTCGAGAAAAATGAGCAAGATTTGAATAGCAATCGCGACGTAAGGGCGATCCCAGTCGCCATGTGTTTGGGATTGCATGCACCAACAAAGGAACCTCAAAGTGGATTTTGAAGTGCTTTCGCCAAGTTTGATCGCGCTATCGACAAGCTGAACGATCGTTGAATCTTCGCCGCTGAAGTAGCCCTCGTTGGCAGGTTCGGCCGCGGCACGCAGTAGAACAGCGCACGAAAACAAACGCATCCAATGCCCGCGATCACCCGTCGAACCGGGTGACCAAGTGGGGTCTTCCGGTTCTGACCAACGGATCAGCTCGAGAACTTCTTTCGGCTCCCACCGCATCGGAGCGAGGATCTTGCCACTTTTGATCGCAAGAAGTTGCTCGAGATGCTCGTCAACGTCTTGCCCATAATCCGCCGCAGCGATTTCTCGCAGCATGGACTCATTAACGCGTTGAAACACAAGACGCAGCAGGTCGTCTGGGGTGGGTTCAAATCGGTTCAGAGGATCGATGGACATTTGAAAAGACGTCGTCGTTAAGTCGATTAACCAGGCAAGGAATTATGCTGGAAATGGACAACTGTAACGCTCGAAGGTTCGCTGGAAACGAACGCACGGCAAGCCCCCAACGCTCACAGATTTTTGCTAACTGCTTCAGGTACTGGTCGCAGGAACGAAACTCAGTCGTTTGAGGCGGTCGAAGATCGAAGATGTATTGGGTTTCCAGGACCACGTCTCGCTGAGAACTTGCCGAATGTAGGAATTCACATCGTTAGGGTGAGTGAGTGATAGCACATGTCCACCGCCTTCAACGATCGTATCGGGATCAGTAATTCGTAGCGGCAGGGTCCAGTCGCGATCACCGTGCAGATGATAGATGGGGCAAGGGACGATCGGTGCCGACTTCCAATCAAGTATGCGTGACAGAGACCATTTGAAGACTGTCGGGTCCGAGTCGCGAAATTGACAGGCAAGTCCGTATGTGAACGGAGCGTATCGTCGTACGACTCGAAACGTGAGTGGTCGGGTGAGAAACTGGAGAAGCCGGATGGGAATGAAGGGAACCAAGAACCGAAACGGCCGAGCACAGCGGGCGTAAAGTGGTAGTTGCGATGGCGACTTGATGCTGCCGATCAGGATCACGGCTTTGGCGTCGACGTATTGTGCCAAATGTAAAGCGACGATTCCGCCGAACGATGCGCCGCCGATGATGCACGGCCCGCCATCAAGTGTTTCGGCTAAACGTCCGGCGTAGTCATTGATGGTTTCGGATCGTTTTGGAGTCAGCCATCGCGGGCAATTCAGTTGCGGAAATGCAATCTTCTGCGGCGTGAAGATGCGAGCGTCCGCGGCAAGCCCTGATAGCAGGACCAACGGCGTGTTCAGCTCAGTTGGCATAGCGGACCTCGTTCATGCTCATCTTCGTCCACTACGACTTTGGGATATCGCCCACGCATCGCAAGCCGAGACATCGACCGCGCGCTTTTGGGTTTCGGCCGCGGCGGTAAGTGGGACTGCATAATTCGACTGGCCCCACCCAACTTCCGCCACGTTCGCTTCGCGTTCCGGTTTCAACTTCGGCAACTGGATCAAGTTTGGTGGCTGCGTCGCTCGGATAGAATTCAGGTGAGAACCAATCACGGCACCAATGCCAGATCGTTCCGCTCATGTGCCTCAGGCCGAATCGCGATTGTCCGTAGGGTTGCTGCACCAACGGCATCGGCAAGCCCTCCGATCCGTAGGTCTCGCCGCGCCTGTGAATTCCCGCATAGACGCGTTCCTTTTCATCGAACGATCCTTCGGCGGCGTATTCCCATTGGGCCTCCGTTGGCAGATAGCTGCGTCCAGATTCGTCCGCGGCCCAGTCGTGTCCGTTAGCCCAACGCGAATAGGCGTCGGCGGCGTACCATGAAACCATGACCATCGGTTGCATCCCTGTGCCTGGCAGTGGCTTCCATATTTGTCCGCACAATTCAAACTGCACGTCGGACTGACGATCGTCGTTTTGCGCAAGAGCGATCAACACTTCGATGTCGTGTTCCCGCATGTCGATCGAATTGAGGAACCGGCAAAAGGCAGTCACGGAAACCGGTTCAATGTCGATCAAAAATGGTGACAGCGTAGCTGAATGACGTGGTCTCTCATCGTCGTGAACGCCCGCCTCGTCGCTGCCAACGACGACACAAGCACCTGGGATTTGCACACTAACCATGCCGTCAGTCACGCGGCGAAACATCGGAAACTTGCCGGTAGCTTCGAGTTTTTCGTACAGGCCGGTTCGTTCCAAATCGTCGGAGTCGAATCTTCCACCAAGTTGCGTCGAGCCAGATTCCTTCGCTGGTGGAAGTCCGATCGGTTTCTTTCGCCAACCGCCGCGCTCGGGTGCCCCGGTTCCCTGGTTCAAAAACGCAAACTCAGCAAGATCACGGATCCTGAATGGCTGCCTGGTAAAGAACTAGTCCGGCTTGACCGGGACAACGGCCGCTCGCTTTGGAAGCAAATGCGAAAGACTGCGAAGAAGAAATCGAAATAGAAAACGCACACGATCGACTGCCGATTCGGAGTACTTTCTTTCGGGAACCTAGGGGCGTAGCTCAGTGGTAGAACGCCGTAAACCCTCTGGTCACAACTTCGTCGATCGCGTTTTTTTGCATCACTACTTCAACACACATCGAAACACACTCGGCTGCCGGCTCGGAGTACATGGCAAACGACCGAAAGGTCTAGCGGGTTCAAGTCCCGTCCCGTCGGCTTGGAAACATACGGAAGGGTTCTCTGACCACCACTTCGCCGAGTGCTTTTCGATTTAACAAAACAAAACCATTGCGTGTCGAAACGGTCCCATTTCGTTCGGGACGTTTCGCTCGCGGTGGCAAGACACACGATCCGACTGCCGGAGTGGAGTCCATAGGTTCGATTCCTGTCGCGAGCAACGCATTTCAGAATAGTGAAAGTTGCGCATCAGCTTTGCGGCTCTCTGCCTCAACCTTGTCGAATATCGCCATGTCACTGCTTACCAAGCTCTCCATCCTTCCAAAATCAGACGGCTGCCGCAACAATGTGAGTAGCTGACCGAACTGGATGATTCGCCAATCATTCTTCGACAGTGCGAATCCGGCTTGAATTAATCGCTCGGCTTTCGATTGAGCTACTTGAATTGCCCGCACCGAAGTCGTTGGCTCGTTCAACCGAATTGCCGAGGTCTTACGACACACGATGAGTATGTCAAACTGTATCGGGTCCTTCGCTTGCGATTTCGGGGTCGCCACTGACATTTCAGCCTTAACGGGATGAGCATTTACTACGGTGAATCCCGAGTCCAGAATCGCCTTCGCAAGTGACGACCATCCTTCGTCGCGGGAATGGTGGTAGCTGAAAACCATAAGTCCGTCGTCTTTCAAGACACGATGGCATTCCCTAAATACTGCTTGCAACTTACACGAGAATCGTTCTGCATCCTTGTCTTGAACCTCCGAGGCATGCCGAGTCGTGACATGCTCCACTTCATTCGGTTCCTGCTGCCACGCGAAAAAGAAGTCGGCTAACTCCGAATAGTGGACATTATCAAAAAACGGTGGATCGGTTACCACAAAGTCGATGGAACCTGGCGAGAGTTTCGTCTCCGATGAATCACCACACGACAAGTAGATACCTCTAGATTTAAGCTGCCCATCCTCTGGCCAATTCGGTTCAATTTTCTGCGTCAACGGCATCGAACAAAGGAGCGGCTCGCCTTTTCGTCCGTTTACCTCCGTTGGGCACGCCTGGTATTTCGCTGCGCGGAGCAACCGTATCGGGAACAAACTCGAAAACGATCCTGAGCTTTTTGCAGTTCCCCAAACGTTTGCTTCGATGGGCATTCGTTCGGGCTTCAACACGTGATGAGAGAACATATGACGCACTGCTCCGGTTCCCTCGCCTTTATAGGAAGCGAACAGATTATTGAATTCAAGAACTCCAGAAAATAGTGTGCGAAAGGTGCGTCGCGTCTCAGGTTCCGAAAGATCGTTGATGGCATTGCTAAGCAACGACAGTGCCAGCATTTGGCGGTCGTTAAAGAACTCTCGCCAACTGTTGAATCCGTAGCCCATCGCTTGACGGGTATTGTGCCCTTCATCAAGCGCTAGGCTGGGCAATGAAACTTCCTTGCTGGCGACTGCCTTCTGAAGTTTTCGCGAACAGTCTCGATACAAAAGGTTGTCGTCTTTTGTCGCGGCAAGATACTGCTTGTTTCCGTCAACCGTAAGCACCAGTTTTGCGTAAAGACGAAAATCGGGGCGTGTTTTCCTCCCCGCCATCGTATCGAGGATTTTGAATTCAGTTTCACACGATGTACAAGTTGCTTTCGATCCACGTGCAACGCCCACCGTGGGATCGAACTTGTGAGAACAATTCTCGCACACTTCGTCGGTTTTGCCATAAGTGCCCTGGAACACTTCATGGCACTTCGGGCAGTAACACCGCGTTTCCTTTTTCAGCTTCGGTCTCGCGTTCTTCGCAAATACGTACGAAGGAAAAAGGTCGATTGTCGCTTCACACGCGGGGCAGTTCGTTTGCATTACCCAAAACAGGTACAGAATGTCACACGGGCGGCCGCGACGATCGACCGATCGGTATAGTTTCCGGATATCGTTGCCAACGGCGGCATCGAGCGTCTTGAACGCTTCTGTTAGTCGCTTTTCGTCCAACTCGCCAAGACCGGATCGCACAGCCGCAAAAGCGACGGGGTTAATATCACGCCCCAATGCGGTATACCCGAGCTTATGTGCTTCACCTATCGTCGTTCCTGATCCCATGAATGGGTCAAAGACAGCAATGTTGGAAGCATCATGAACCTTGTAGAACTCATCTTTCAAGTGGGAAGTGTTCGGCAAGTCGCAGCCAAGAAGTATTCCGCGAAACACTGAGCCGAGGCGTTTTGCCCACCATTTGTGAACGTGATAGATAGCGGCGATGTACCTCTTTACGCCAGCTTTCACGTTCGGCGAGTTCAGATAGAAACTCGAACGGGTAGTTGTCGTCCTCTATCAGTTTTGTGCTAGGTGACATTGCTGTTCCCCATTCGCATCACGACCGAGTCCCCCGGTGACCCTTTCAGACGCCAAGCTCGGAAGAGATGCTCTCGCCCTGCGTCGGGATTTGGGATGGTTGTCGGAACAAGCTCGTTCGTTCGCAGATCGAACGAATACGCAACGACAAGTTGCTCCGCTTCCTTTCGCCGCAATTCGCCCACGCACTGGAATGGCTTTTGCAACTCTGTTTCCGCAGAAAGGATGAGCGTCTGGTTATGCGCGACACCCTCAATCAAACGAAACGGTGTTGGCACGACGTACATTTTCCGATCGCGGATCATCAAGTCTCCATAACTGCCAAAACCTTTGACGCTCTTGTTCTTGTGAACGTACTCATGGTCGGCGTTAAGAAAATCCCCATCACAAATGACGAGGTCTACAACCGGATAAGTGTTGCCATCGGGTGACTCTGGATACCGGCCGAAAACGTAGAAAATCTGCCGATCGTTATGAAAGCCTGTCGGAACTTGACTGTTGCTGTCGAACGAAGCGTCACGACCTGGATAGGCAAGTCCCTTAATCTCGTATCCTTCCGTGTGTTTGACGAGCGTGAAATCGGGATAGCTGTTTCTTCCACCAGCCTCGAAAGAGTGCGACAGCGATTTAAGTCGATCTTGAAACCAGTTTTGAAAATGAAACTCCTTGTCAGACCGACTGACGCGACGGATCAAAATTCCTGATCGAATCGCTTCAACGCAGTTTGAGAATACTTCTGGAGCGATCATCGTTATGCCCTGGCTCATACAAATCCATTCGGCGCAGTACGTTTCGTTCAGTCTCCGCGAGTTTAGCACAGTCGCCTGATCCGCATAATCCCGGCTGGCGGAAGCGTTCTCGGTTACAACTCGATAACAAACCCATTGTTCTTCAACTTCGCTGCGAGATTGCAGCATGAGCAATTGATGTACTGCGTTGCACCGCGAGTGAACATCCCGTAGTTGCTGATGCCTTTCTCGTCGTGCAAATGACCGAAAGCGTGAATCTTCGGCTTGATCCGTTCTTCGACGTGTCTGCGCAGGGCAGCACAGCCGACCTGAACGAGTTCCTTCGACTCGATGTCGTGCGTGATATCCAAGACACCCTTTGGCGGACCGTGCGTGATCAGGATGTCCACATCGTCGGGAACTGATTGCCAAACGAGATCAAGCTGCCCTCGCTTCTTCATGTACGCCCAATCGTGAAAACGAGGCGTGTAGGGCGAACCGAACAACTTCAGCCCGTTCCACTGCATCGACTCATGGACCAGGAACCGAACACCGGGATACTCCTCGGCGCGGATCAGTCCCTGTTCCACGGCGGTCGAGTGATTCCCCGGCACAAACACCTTGGTTGCGATGTCTAACGCCGAGTACCAATCAAAGAACCGTCTCGCCTCGGGTTCATTCATCCAAGCATTGCCATGCGTCGACTCATCGCCGCAATGAATCACCAAGTCCACTTCAGGAACCTGTAATCCAAGGTGCTCGTTGTGAGTGTCAGAAATGAACCAAATTTTCATGAGAGGTTTCTCGACGGAAATCAGTGCAGTGAACCCAGCGGTGCTCAAGTTCCACAGAATACGGATCCACGCGATGGTCTGACAGTCGATACGTTGATCGAGGTTCAGTGCGTATCCGTCATGTGAGGCGAATTCGTCATTTGGTAGACTGCTCCCCTAAATTCATTACGTGACGTTGGGGGCAATGAAATATGGCGGAATCGCAACAAAGTGGCTGTCTTGGTTTCTTTCTGAAACTGTTGGGCATCGGTCCAGGTGCTGGATCAGGGCGTGGAAAGAACGACCTCCCGTACCGACTGCGCGACAACTTCCTGTCGGCCGCCGAGTTGGCCTTCTATCGCGTCCTTGAGCAAGCGCGTCGGGCAAACCTACTCGATCAACAACAAGGTGCGACTGTGGGACGTGTTGTACGTCCCACGACGAGACGACATCAACACCTCAAGTACATCCCGGACCTTTTTATGCCGCCCGTGTTGTGAGGTACGCGTTTTGCAGATTGCAGGCTTTTGCCGCCG
>CAVQPV010000010.1:0-73441 GCA_963714715.1 Pirellulaceae bacterium
GTTTACCTCATGCCCGTAATTACCTTTGATCCAGACAAGCCTCAACAGCCAGGATCTTCTCAAACCAATGCATCGCATACTCACCCGTGCACTCAATTTTCCGAAAACTACTGAAGAACTCTCTTGTTTGCCGCTCATTTCGGTAGGTAAGCCAAAAGTGGACGAGTACTAACGTCGTCGCTTGCAAATGCTCGTTGCCGTGGCCGAGTCCGAAGCAGGCACTTAGAATCGTTTGCTCTGGCCAGCACACTACATTCAGCGCGGCGTTTGTTGTCGCTTCCAAGGCTACGAACTCCTCCTCGTTGTCCACCTTGTACACGACAAAGGGCTCTTGGAAATCCCAGTTGAGAAAAATGAACAAGCGATCGAAGAGATAGATTGCCATTCCTGCAAGCTGATGGTATTGAGAAACCTCTACCAACACATCAGACAATAGTCCGATCGACGCGTCGTGGAAGTAGCCTAGCCCGTCTTCATCGTAGTTGAGTGAGTAGACGTTGCTGCTAAGCACCTCCTTCGAAAACGCATAGAACTGACCAGCTGTCTCAAATCCTCTTGGGCCGAATGCTGTTCGCAACGAAATAGCAGTGGATGCATAGCGATTTACAGTGTGTAGGGGATCTCCAATTCCTGCAAGAAAGGATCGCACGATCCTTCGCACAGGGGACTCCGGAGCAATGTTATCTGTGTTGAGACGGCCTGTTCTTATCTTCGTTTTTGGACTTGCAAGTATGTCTCTAAGTTGTGACATCGATTCGATCTTGACGTTGAATTTTCCCTCGTACCATTTTGCAAAAGTGCTGACCGCCTCTGGTTCACCGCATCTCCCGTTGAATGGAGAGCAATACGGTGACGATTCATTTGCTAGGAACCATTTTCGAACAACGGGATGAAGAGTGCGAGTCGGATTGAACCTAGCCGAGAAAGCCGGAAACGCGCGCCCACTTCGTGTAAAGCATTGTGCCTATCGTGGGCCAACGGTTCCTCGAGACACCAGCCCGAATCCTGGCGTTGAAGGCGGTCATAATCTCGATGAACTCAGTTCGATCGTGTGTTCTCACCGGAATTCGCGCGTTCGCGGCCGATCCAGCGTACGCGAATCCCGTCAATCCGAACTGAAGGTAAAGAATTGAACCTAAGCGTTCGTTAAAGGTCGCTTCGGGATTCGTCCAAGCCTCCGTCGCGACTTTCTGCGCGTTGAAGAGTGCATAAGCACCTGCCAGTGATGCGAGTATCCAATGCTTGGCAAGAATTGGAAACAAGAATGCGCCGGTAACGCTTGCACTGAAAAGCCCATCATATGGATTCTTGTTGAGAGACGTCTGACGTAGCGTGTGGCCCATCGCACCAATGAGTGCACCAGCCATCATTTGTTGCCCAATACTTATTCCGCCAACTGTTGCAGTTAGGGAACGCAATCCTGTCGGGTCGGTATTGCTAACCGGGTAGCCATGGACATAGGTGTACTTGTGAAGCTCTAAGTGAACCTCCAAGACAACCAACACGATCACACGGCGATTTGTTGGTCTTGGCGGAGCGCTTTGCACCGACGGAAGAGACCGTCTTCGGCAAGTTTTCGGCGCGGTGCTGCAACAAGAAGCTCGCGCGCGGCGGTGCCGCGCGAAGCGGTGGGCGTCTGCGACGTGAGAGTTTGGCCCCGGCAAGCATCCCGATATTGTAAGAGATCGCGACTGGGATGCTTGCCTGTTTGTTGGATCAATGATGCTAACGCGGTGTCGTTAACATGGCGTCCGGATCGTCATTGTCGTCATCCTTTGGCATTTGGTCGTCTGACGTCTTCTTGCCGTCGCCGGTGGGATGCGTTTGTTCGTGGATCTGTTGCAACCGACCCAAGGTCATGTGCGTGTAGATCTGCGTAGCATCCAGCTTTTCGTGACCGAGATATAGTTGCAGACTGCGCAGGTCCGCCCCCCGCTCGAGCATGTGCGTCGCTGCAGTATGACGAAGAAGGTGGCACGCTCCGCTCTTTTGGATGCCGGCCGCTTCGATGGCGCGGACGGACCAACTGGGCCAGTTGCGTGCGGCTGATTGGTCGATGATGCAGTCCCAGGAAGAGGCGATTGCCCGCTTTGGGGCCGGTGTAGTCGGGACGAACATCGACGACGTACTTGTGAATCCAGTCCAGTGCGGACTTGCCGATCGGAACGACGCGATCTTTCGCTCCTTTGCCGCAGCGGACGTGGACGAGTTTGCGAGATTCATCAACGTCGCTGATGCAGAGATTCGATAACTCGGTGGCACGGACTGCCGTCGAGTAGAACGTTTCAAAGATCGCTCGGTCGCGGATGCCTTGCGCCGTCTTGATGTCGGGAACGGCAAGCAGTGCGTTGACTTCGTCAACTGACAGAACGTCGGCCAGTTGTCGGCGCGGGATGATTGGCAGCGGCAAGTGTTTCGCCGCGTCGAAGTTGATTGCGTCGTGCTTGTCACTCAATTAACGAAAACGGCGAATCCGTTATTACTGCGACGCCGCACTTTCGTATTTGTTCTTTATCTTGATCCGTTATGTCGCTTCGGTATGCTCCGACTGCGACGAGAGACTTGTGTGCACAAAATGCCTCCGAAAGTTGAGTACCAACGGCGCATTTCTCAATCCAGACATACCGTAGGCGCGGATTGCCCGCCACGATTTCACTGATACCACCGGGCGGCAGATCAGCGCCTCCAATCTTTAGAATCACGAGGCTACCTAGCGCCGCAAGCTCACGACACTCATCGACCGTCAGCGTTTTACCCACGAAGGTGAACTCAACCACCGAGGAGGCGGGAATGTCGTCAATTGCAGACAATGCTTCTTCTCTGTACGTTCGCGTATGTTGCGAAGCATTCTCGGAAGGGCCACCCAGAATAAGGTAGAGTTCGTCTTTTGTACGAAAGAATGATCCCTCCTTGCGTAGAACAGATCCATTTTGAATTCCCCATGTCACTACGAGAGCGACGGATAGTACGCAAGTAACGAAAGCAAGAATCAGAATTCGTTTTCGACTGGGTGTCATCGATCAATTCACCACGAGTGTGTCAGAGAACTCGCCGTTGTACAAGTTGATCGCATCTATGAGTTGCGGCGATATCGTCGTTATTGGTTTTGGCTCAACGACTTCAACGGATGGATAGTTATGATCCTGTGCTCCCAGGACATAGTGGATTTGACGAAGATACGAATTCGTATGCTTGATGGCCCAGGAAATACCTCCAAGGATCTCGACCTGACCGCCTCCGTTATCACGCACAGCAAAGGCCACAAACTCCTGAACGTGGTCATGTTCAAATAGCGAGGAACTACTGAGCCCAGGTCGGTCTTGGACGAACGAGTCATACCTATTGCGGCCGAATTTTGGGTCCGACGTTTGACCTCGGTAGAAAGCATCCTTAGATGTCCCAAAAACATCGAGGTGCCAACCATCATCCTGAACAATGTTGTTGATTCGCCAGTTTTCGTTAAGACGGTTACTTCCTGTCGCATTTCCCCTAGACGGGTAAGGCGTCATGTCTGGACGAATACCACCACCAACGAATCGCTCACTAGAACGGCTCAGGTGCCGAACGAATTGAATAAACTTCACTTGTCCGCCGCCGGACGCCGAGAACCCGACTTGAGTAGGTAGATACGGGCCAAAGAAGACGGGAGGCGCGTCAGGAAGGTTCTTGCCACGCGATTGCAGAACGCGTTTTCCACCGAACTTAATGCCCATCTTTCCGTCTGCGAATGGAAACTCGTATGCTTTGACAGAAAAAGCCCCGCCGACAAAACTGGCTTCGTACCCAGCGTTCTGGCGCTGAAGATCAATGAGGCTTTTCGTGAATCCGGCCGCTGCCCCAACGATTCCTCCGATAATGCCTAGCTGCACCACTGCGGCACTGATGTGCATCTCCCCACTCGGATCCACACCCATAATCGGATCACCATGCACATAGGTGTACTTGTGAGGCCCTAAGTCCACTTCCAAGACGACCAACAGAATCACTCGGCGTTTCGTTGGTCTTGGCGAGTGCGCACGACGGAAGAGACCGTCTTCGGCAAGTTTTGGGTGCAGTGCTGCAACAAGAAGCTCGCGCGGCGATGCGCGCGAAGCGGTGAGCGTCTGCGACGTGAGAGTTTGGCCCCGGCAAGCATCCCGATATTGTAAGTTGTTCGCGAGTGGGATGCTTGCCTGGTTTTGGATCACGGATGCTAACGCGGTGTCGTTAACATGGCGCCCGGATCGTCATTGTCGTCATCCTTTGGCCTTTGGTCGTCTGACGTTTTTTTGCCGTCGCCGGTGGGATGCGTTTGTTCGTGGATCTGTTGCAAGCGTCCCAAGGTCATGTGCGTGTAGATCTGCGTAGCATCCAGCTTTTCATGTCCCAGGTAGAGCTGCAGACTGCGTAGGTCTGCTCCGCGCTCTAACATGTGCGTCGCTGCAGTATGACGAAGAAGGTGGCAAGCGCCACTCTTTTGGATGCCGGCCGCTTCGATCGCTTGGCGCACCAACTGGGCCAGTTGCGTGCGGCTGAGTGGTCGATGATGCAGACCCAGGAAGAGGCGATTGCCCGCTTTGGGGCCGGTGTAGTCGCCGCGAACATCGACCACGTATTTGTGAATCCAGTCCAGTGCGGACTTGCCGATCGGAACGACTCGATCTTTCGCTCCTTTGCCGCAGCGGACGTGGACGAGTTTGCGAGATTCATCAACGTCGCTGATGCAGAGATTCGATAACTCCGTGGCGCGGACTGCGGTCGAGTAGAACGTTTCAAAGATCGCTCGGTCGCGGATGCCTTGCGCCGTGGTGATGTCGGGAACGGCAAGCAGTGCATTGACTTCGTTAACGCTCAACACATCGGCGAGTTGCCGGCGCGGGATGATCGGCAGCGGCAGATGTTTGGAAGCATCGAAGTTGATGGCGTCGTGTTCGCGCAGCCATTTGCACCAACAGCGGATCATCACGATGTGCTGTGATTGCGTGCGCGGGAGCAGGTTCTTGCCGCTCTTGGGATCGATCTTGTGGAACAGGTGACGGCGGTAGCCTTGTAGGACTTCGATCGACAGTTCGTTGATGCGCTCAACGCCGCGCTCGGCGCACCAGGCGGCCAGCAGGTTAAGCCGGTAACGATACGCATCGACGGTGCATTTGGAATAGTTGCCCACTTGCAGTTCCATCAAGAAGCGATCGACGGCGACGGTGATCGTGGCAGTACGCAGGTGTTGTGAAATCGACATGATTGAAAAATCCTTTCGGAGTTGTCGGCGCGCACCGCTAGACAGTTCGCGACGACGAGAGGGAAGCGGCATCGACAACGTGCCGATGCCAAAGAGAAAGCCGATCAGAACGCTGACCGGCTACGGTGTACGACGACGCTAAACGTTAGCGCCATCGGGTTCAGATTTGGCGTGAACTGCAAACTTTTGCGATTCACGGGGTGATTTGCGATCGTTTCGTGTTCGTTTGGCAGTGCAACTCCTGTGAAAAAGCGGGGCGAACTGGGGGCTACTGCTTGACCGCTGGGGGCGAAAGCTTTGGATTCAGGGGCCAATGCTTTGGCTCGTTGGTTCTTTCAGCTTCGCTGGATCGGCCAGGCCGATCAGGAACGGCGTGCCGCTTTGGCCTTCGCCATCGTAGAGCAGCTCGTAGACGTAACGGCTTCCGCGCTTGCCGCGATGAGCCAGGATGTATTCCAAGTCCACCAATCGCGTCAGATGTTTGTGAACCTGAAAGTCACTCCACTGCGTGGCCTGACGGATGTCTCGACGCGTGAACCGGAAGGCGTGACGGCTGACGTCTTGGTTTTCGATTCACTGGCGACGAACTCGTGAATAGGCTGCAGCAGACGGCGCGTTTGCGGCGACAGCTCATCGAGTGATTGACCGAGGATTTCACCGGCCAACTTGTTGGCCACAACGATGTCGCTGCGCTCCACGTTGATCGACTCTTCGCCATCGACGTTGTGAATCACTCGCTGATGCTGATGCAGCAGCGCGATGGTGTTGATCAAGTTGAGATACTTCAAGTGATCACGGCGCATTCTGGTCTTGTGATTAGGGAATGTCAACTGAGTGGCGTAGGGATTGTAAATGCGCAGCGGACGAAGCAGACGCTGCGCGTTCTGATGCAGCGTTCGTAGTGCGTCAGCGCGCCGCTTGAATCACAAGCAGTCGTCGTAAACGACTCGCGTTGTTTCGATTGAATGGCATCGGTTTGATGTTTGGTTTCATCAACAGTTAAGACCAGGCAACGATTGACGAGTTCCTCGTCGATGTCCATCGCGGTCGTGGTGAGCATGATTTGCACGGGGCCTTCGACGTGATAGGTCTCGGTGGCCATGCGGCCGTCCTTGCCGCGCGCGGTGGCCGCGTGACGGAGTTCGCCTTCGCTTTGCAGCAGTTTCAGTGCGTAGGTGGCTTCGCGGATCCCTTCGTCTTCGCTGATCGCCAGGATGTTGTGTTTGATTTCGTCCTGAGTCCAGGTAGAACAACGATTGACCGGTC
Source organism: Pirellulaceae bacterium (assembly GCA_963714715.1). GTDB lineage: Bacteria > Planctomycetota > Planctomycetia > Pirellulales > Pirellulaceae > JBFJVZ01. The sequence goes on from CAVQPV010000010.1 coordinate 6,485, forward strand.
ATGCCGCTGAAGCGGATCGTTTCTTCTGGCGGCATCATGTCGAGGATCGCGTCCATGAGTGACGTTTTGCCGGCGCTGGAGGAACTTTGAATCACGATCGCCAGCGGTGATTTCAGCTTGCGGCTGGTGGCGGCCAGGTATCCGGCCAGTTTATTGGTGGATTCGCCGACGATGCCGCAGGCGTCCATATCGGTCACGATGCGATCGAGGAGATTGGGATCTCGGAGCAGGTTGAGTGCTTCGCTGCGCTCAGCTTCGTTCAGCTGAATCGTTTTCCGCTGCGGTGCTTTGGCGGCGTCGATGCGTTGTTGCTGCAGTGATTCAAGTTTCAACAGCAACTGGCCGATGTCGCGTTTGATCAGGTCAGCATCAACGAACAGTTCGGTTGCCGTTGCCTTGATGAACGAAGCGCGGGAGCGAGCTTTGACCAGATCGATGGCATCGAGGTGAACCAGGTCATCACGCGAGGCCAGGATGTTGACTTTGAGTGAACCGAGGGCGTTGTTCTTTTCCAGGCCGCGGATGCGATAGCGGCGATCATCACGAATGAAGGTGACTTGAGATTCTTCAAGGATGAGATCGTCGGTTGGTGGTTGTGTTTTGGGATGCTCTGGGCTCGCGTCGGCAAGCTCCGCGTTGGTGTTGGTTGACTCAATGCTCGCGACACGGTTGCCCTTGCCAATCGTGATTTCTTGTGGGCCTTTGCCATTGCGATCGATGCGACGGCCGTAGATTCCCGTGATGTTGTCGGAATCATCCAAGAGAGGAAGGGTGACACAGCCGCGGAGTGCTTCGTGTCCGCTCTCTTTATAGAGTCCGATGGCCTTGAGCTGCCGCCGCAGGTCGCGGCCGCGCTGTGAATCGGTGGTGGGCAGGTTCTTTCCAAGACGACGATCGGAGAAGCCAATGTTTTGTTGTTGCGCTTGTTCGATGGTGAGTTGGAATTCATCAAGGAGAAAGGCGACAGCTTTTTGATGTTCGGGCAATCGCGCGGCGTAGAATTCGACGGCGGTCCCCAGTGGATCAGCAGCGAGAGCATCAAGAAAGTTGGCATCGATCGTTCGTTCTTTCATGGCGGTCGGCATGAGAGGAAGCTTGGAGTTTGAGGAGTGAAGTTTGAAACAACGGTGTTGGCAGGCGCCCGGCGAGCGTGCGCACACAACAGAGGCACGGGCCGTCTGTTGATGACGCGACAAACTCGCCTGGCTGTCAAGTGTTTGAGAATTCAATTCACCACAGAGAAAGGACGGACGTGGTGGTAAGCGAGAAGCTGTAACGGTTGAGCGGTTTCGGTGTTGCCCAGCACATTCCTGTCGGTGCTTCGAGCCTCTCACAGTGGGACGGACTGCGCGAACTTCGCTGACGCTCGTGCTCCGCCGCCACCTTGCGGCCGGGGGTTCGCTGCCGGCCGCCCTCTTTAAAAGGGAACTCGCCCTCCGGCTCGTCTGTCCCTATCGGCGTCCTGCCTCGGCATCGGCGTGTGTCGCTGGTGCGTCGTGACTCGCGAGCTCGTCACTGACGCACGCTCCGCGCTTCCCTCATCCTTCGGTCGCTTGACACGCCGAGTGCACCGCCGACTCCGTCGCTGCGCGACTACGGTCGACAACAAACGGCCCGCGGGGTTCCACAAATGTACGACGATCACCTGCAGTTTGATCATGTCCCTTGCAATGTTCCCTTTGCGACCCTTCGCTTTCCATGCCGTTTGATGTCGACTGGCATCCGTGCCACCGGCGGGTCTCAAGCGGCGGCATCCATGACCGCCGTCGCGCCTGACGCTCTTAGGTGCGCGGTTGGTCGTTGGAACGTGCAAGCAGTTCCGCTTGGCCGTGGTCAGTCAAATCCTTCGATCAACACACATTCGGCCGGCGGTTGGCAGCCAGAGCACCGCTGATGTTTCGCGGGCAGCAACACGCGGTTTGATGGTGACCGAACTCGCCCGCGCTTGTTCGATTGGAAAGCGAACACAAGGCCTGACCCGCGCGAAGCGTTCGGAATTGGTGTGTGCCGCCCGTGATTAGATCTTCGCCCGAGCTTTTCACTGTCTGGGCCAATAGAGTTCATACATTAAGTAAAGACATACGACGGTTGGAATCGAAAATACGATTCCCAACACAACCACTGTCGCTTTGTCTAATCCAAGTTCGCGCCGCAAACCAAATGAAACGAATGTAGCCACCGATGTCAATAGGCTGCCCACAACACATGTAACAAGATAGTCAGGACGCGTAAGCATCACGCCATGTGCCCAAACACGTAAGATTCTTTCGCCAACAAACCAACCAGCAAAGCATTCGACGAGCCAAACAACACAAAACTGTAATGCGGCATCCAGAACTGTAGCGACTTTTCTTCTCACCTATTTCACCGCCCAGGGGGATTCCAGTTGTGATGCCGATTGATTCCCCAGGTCACGAATCCACTCGCGAACATCGTGTCTCGAAACGAGACGACCTGTCCCTGAGTCAGCTCATAATCATAGTCGCGAAGAATTAGTTTTTCGCTATGCATCAGATTGCGGTCAGTAAACAGATACGCCCAGATTGGCGAAAGCGATTCAAGCCCGTCCGTATGCTTTAAACGCCCAAGGTGCCCAAACTCATGGGTGAGCGTTGATCCATGCGATCGATGATGAACAACGAGTCCCTTGCGGTTCCACTCCGTCATTCCATCGTAATCTCCGCTGTTAACAGTTTCGGTAAACACGATGAGCGGCCGGTTCCCAACACGCAACGTATTCATGGCATCATTGATCTCGCCGTTTCCAAATTGCGATGTCTGGATGTCAGCCCATCTATCGCTGTCAATTATCTCAAACGAACGAACCTTCATCACTGTATTCGCCCTGGATACCCAGAAATCGTTTGCCTCTTTGATTTGCTGTTTGATTCCCCTGACGTCCACCCACATAGGCCGCGTTTCGGCCCTAATGGCAACGACGTCGACATCCACCGTATACTCAAGCAGGCGATGTTTAGATCGAGCAAGTAACTTACTTTCGCGAACGCCGACCAAAACGTTTGCCACGGCAGGAAGTGTGATAGCACTCCATTTCGCGATAATGCCGATCGTGCCAAGAATACCGCCGAGTGAAAAGCTTGCGTTCAATCCGGTCGGATCAATCCCCGTAATCGGGTCGCCATGCACATAGGTGTACTTGTGAGGCCCTAAGTGCAACTCCAAGATGACCAACACGATCACGCGGCGTTTCGTTGGTGTTTCAAGTGCACACGATCGAAGCGACTGCCTTCGGCAAGTTTTGGATGCGCTCGTGCAAGAAGGCTTTCGCGCGCGGCGGTGCGCACGAAGCGGTGGGCGTTTGCGTCGTAGAGATTTGGCCCCGGCAAGCATCCCATCATTGGAAGTGTGAAGTTGAAGCGTGAAACGTCCATGACGGATGCTTGCCTGACTGTTTGGAACCCCTGCTAACGCGGTGTCGTCAACATGGCGTCGGGATCGTCGTTGTCGTCATCCTTTGGCCGTTGATCGTTTGACGGTTTCTTGCCGTCGCCGGTCGGATGCGTTTGCTCGTGGATCTGTTGCAACCGACCCAACGTCATGTGCGTGTAGATCTGCGTGGCGTCCAGCTTTTCATGGCCCAGGTAAAGTTGCAGACAACGGAGATCGGCTCCACGCTCCAACATGTGCGTCGCTGCGGTGTGACGAAGAAGATGGCAAGCTCCGCTCTTTTGGATGCCGGCTGCTTCGATCGCTTCGCGGACTAACTTGGCAAGCCAACCTCGCGATGATCGGACGATGATGCAGGCCCAGGAACAAGCGGTTGCCGGCCTTCGGGCCGGTGTAGTCGGGACGAACGTCGACGACATACTTGTGGATCCAGTCCAATGCCGACTTGCCGATCGGAACGATGCGATCTTTCGCGCCCTTGCCGCCGCGGACGTGAACCAGCTTGCGCGACTCGTCGACGTCGCTGAGGCAGAGATTCGACAGTTCGCTGGCCCGCACGGCCGTCGAGTAGAAGGTTTCAAAGATTGCCCGGTCGCGGATGCCTTGCGCCGTGGTGATGTCGGGAACGGCCAGCAGACGCGTTGACTTCGTCAACCGATAGCACGTCGGCCAGCTGACGGCGGGGGATGATCGGCAGCGGCAAGTGTTTTGAGGCGTCGAAGTTGATCGCATCGTGTTCTCGCAACCACTTGCACCAGCAGCGGATCATCACGATGTGTTGCGACTGGGTGCCGCGGCAGCAGTTGTTTGCCGCTCTTGGGATCGATCTTGTGGAACAGGTGACGGCGGTAGCCTTGTAAGACTTCGATGGAAAGATCCGTGATGTGTTCGACGCTGCGCTCGTGCGCACCAGGCTGCCAGCAGGTTCGAGCCGGTAACGGTAGGCATCGACACTGCACTGGAGTAGTTCGGCCACTTGCAGTTCCATCAAGAAGCGATCGATGGCGACGGTGATCGTGGCGGTTTGCAGATGATTGTTGAAATTGACATGATTTCAACTTTCCTTTCGGAGTTGCGTCGGCGCACCGGGAGACAGGCGTGCGACGACCGGGTGAGTACAGCATCGGCGACGTGCCGAGGCTAAAAAGAAAGCCGATCAGAAACGGCTGACCGGCTACGGAGTACGACGACGCTAAAGATGAGCGCCCTGTGGTTCATTTCTCGGAAGACTGCAAGAGTCTTCCATTTGAGTCGGTGATTTACTGCGGTTTGGCTCCTTTTCGATGGTGGAAGACGGTTGGAATTGACTTGGAAGACTGCCGCAAGACTAGCGTCCTAGGCCGCAAGAGTTGCGTTTCAGCCCGCAAGAGTTTCTGTCGAAGCAGGCGTTTTCAGTTGTTTGCGGATCAACCAGCCCCATCAGGAACGGCGTGCCTGTTTCGCCTTCGCCCGATACAGCAGTTCGTAAACGTAACGGCTGCCATGCTTGCCGCGATGAACGATCACGTATTCAAGTTCAACCAACCGCGACAAGTGACGGTGCAACTGCGTGTCGCTCCAATGCGTGGCCTGACGAACGTCGCGGCGTGTGAATCGGAAGGCGTGGCGGCTGACGCCTTGCGTTTTCGATTCGCGATCGACGAACTCGTGCAGCAGCCCAAGCAACCGCCGCGTTTGCGGTGCCAGTTCATCGAGTGATTGACCGAGGATCTCACCGGCCAGGCGGTTGGCCATTTCGATGTCGCTGATCTCGACGTTGATGTAACGAACGGGCTCACTGCCGGAGTCGTCAACATGAACGGTTCGTTGATGCTGATGCAACAGCGCCACACACTCAATCAAGTTGAGATACTTCAAGTGGTCACGGCGCATTCTGGTCTTGTCCGTTGGGAACGTCAACTGATCGGCGTACGGATTATTGATTTCGATCGGCTCAATTAAACGCTGCGCGTTTTGATGGAGTCGTCGTAGTGCGTCGGCTTGTCGTTGCCTGCCGTTGGATTGAAGTTGTCGCGAGCTGCGTTGTTGAACTTGAATGTCGCCGGTTTGGCTTCGCGTTTCATCGACAGTCAAGACTAGGCAACGATTGACGAGTTCCTCGTCGATGTCCATCGCGGTTGTCGTGAGCATGATTTGCACGGGGCCTTCGACGTGATACGTCTCGGTGGCCATGCGGCCGTCCTTGCCGCGCGCTGTGGCCGCGTGACGGAGTTCGCCTTCGCTTTGCAGCAGTTTCAATGCGTAGGCGGCCTCGCGGATGCCTTCGTCTTCGCTGATGGCCAGGATGTTGTGTTTGATCTCGTCGCTGTCGAGATAGAACAACGACTGGCCCGTCATGCCGGTGAAGCGGATGGTTTCTTCGGCGGGCATCATGTTCAGGATCGCATCCATCAGGGATGTTTTGCCGGCGATGGAGGAACTTTGAATCACGATCGCCAGCGGTGTTTTCAGTTTCCGGCTGGTGGCAGCCAGGTAACCGGCCAGCTTGTTGGTCGCTTCGCCGACGATGCCGCAAGCGTCCATGTCGGCGACGATCCGGTCCAACAGATTCGGATCGCGGAGCAGGTCGAGTGCTTCGCTGCGCTCAGCTTCGTTGAGCTCGACGGTCTTTCGCTGCGGTGCTTTGGCGGCGTCGATTCGTTGTTGTTGGAGTGTTTCCAGTTTCAACAGCAACTGGCCGATGTCGCGTTTGATGATGTCGGCATCAACGAACAGTTCGGTTGCGGTGGCTTTGATGAACGAGGCGCGGGAACGTGCTTTGACCAGATCGATGGCATCGAGGTGAACCAGGTCATCGCGCGATGCCAGGATGTTGACTTTCAGGCAGCCGAGTGCGTTGTTCTTTTCCAGGCCGCGAACACGGTAACGGCGATCGTCTCGAATGAAGGTGACCTGGTTCTCTTCAAGGAATCAGATCGTCGGTCGTTGGCTGCGTGTTAGGATGCTCCCCTCTCACGTCGACAAGCTCCGCGTTGGCAGTGGCCAGCTGGTCACTTTGCGTGCCGCTACCGATCGTGATCTCTTGTGGGCCTTTGCCGTTCTTGTCGATGCGATGTCCGTAGATACCGGTGATGTTGCCGGTATCATCAAACAGTGGGAAGGTGATGCAACCGCGCAGTGCTTCGTGGCCGCTGTCCTTGTAGAGTCCGATGGCCTTGAGTTGCTGGCGCAGATCGCGGCCGCGCGCTGAATCAGTGGTGGGAAGATTCTTGCCAAGACGGCGATCGGAGAAACCGATGTTATGTTCCTTGGCTTGCTCAACGGTGAGTTTGAATTCATCAGCGAGAATGGCCACGGCTTTATCATTGAGGGCAAGCCGCGCGGCGTAAAACTCGACGGCGGTCTTGAGTGGATCAGCCTCAAGAGCATCCAGGAAAGAGGCATCGATCGTTCGGTCTTTCGTTGACGTCCCCATCGGGTCGCCTTTCAGTTGGAGAAGTGTTCGCGGGTGCCCCGGCGAGTGTGCGCACACAAGGGAGCTAAAGACGTCTCCCTTGATGACGCGACACACTCGCCTGGCTGTCAAGCAGTCGCAGAGCGAAACGTGATTCACTTTCGGCGAATCGTTCCGCTTTTGAGAAACTGTAGCGGTTAGCAGTGACTTCACACCATCATCGGTTATCGCCGGCCGGCAGCGAACGTTCTCGACTGTCGTGGCCGGGAGGGCGGCTGCCGCTCGCGCGACGGCCGGTGCTTCTAGGAGTGAAAGGAAGCGTGTTCATTGAAGCCGTAGGCGATTTCGGTCTTGCCGTACGCATTCCTGTCGGAGCTGCCGGGCGTCCTGTTGTGGGACGGACTGCGCGAACTTCGCTGACGCTCGTGCTCCGCCGCCACCTTGCGACCGGGGAGTTCGCTGCCGGCCGCCCTCTTTAAAGGGGACTCGGCCATCCTGGCCTCACCTGTCCCTATCGGCATCCTGCCTCGGCATCGGCGTGCGTCGGATGCCCGGGCATCGCGGCTCGTGCCTCGCACGCTCGCCTGGGCACCCTCCGCGCTTCCCTCATCCTTCGGTCGCTGGGCACGCCGAGTGCACCGCCGGCTCCGTTCGCTGCGCTCACTTCGGTCGACAACCAACGGCCCGCGGGTTTTACGACTGGAAAGTCGTCTTCCACTTCTTTCACAATTCACCCTTCCAACTTCTCACTTCATTCCCCGCTTTCCATGCCGTTTGTTGTCGACTGGCATCCGTGCCACCGGCGGGTGTCAAGCGGCGGCATCCATGACCGCCGTGCGCCTGTCGGCTCTTGCGTGCGCGGTCGGTCGTTGGAACGTACAAGCCGTTCCGCCTGGCCGTGGCTAGTCAACTCCTTCGATCAAGACACATTCGGCCGGCGGTTGATCGTCAGAATGCGGAATCAGTCACGCGGCACGACAGATGCGGATTGATGGTGACCGTTCTCGCCGCGTGTAGAACTTGTAATCGAAGGCCGGATCTGACCTTGCTACAGCCTTCTTAGACGTTGCCCTAGAAATGCCCTTTGACGTTTATTCACACTCTGTGGTCGTACTGCCGTTCAAGTCGTTCGCGTACCAAATACAACCGATTTCTGACTCTCCGAAGTTTCGGTTTTCTCTTGGAACTTGTGCGAACGAGAAACCAGAAACACAATCTCTGGGAATCATGATCCGCGCAACTTTCCTTGGACCTGATTCGGGGATTCTCGTTACAAAGATCTCCATTCCCCAAAGCGCTGAGTCCATAACGTAGTCACGACACAACGGAACAATCACGTCGGCAACTGCCTCGACGTTTTTGATTCCTACATTACTTGGGAATAAAACTAGTACAACGAGGAACTCGATCGTTTCTGATCGTTGAAAGGGAATGTGACTAGCTTCAGCTGGCGCCGCTAGTTCATTAGACAAGACTAGGTCCGCTCCCAATGCTGAGTTCAATTTTTCCAATTCCGACTGGACTTTCTTTTTCTTGAACATGCCTAGCGGTGTCCCTTTGGGACCAACATGAATACGTCCGGAGCTACCGAAACGCTTGTTTCAAACTCAGGAACACCATGCATATTTACTATATCGGGTGCGACTTCGGTAAATATGCGAGGATTTTCGGGATTCGGCATTCGGATCGCGAACGTAGTCGCCTTCGGGCTATGTGCACCAGCAATCGATCCTACGACCTCAGTGCGGAAGGCTTCTGCTGACAGATGTTTAACATCACCGAAGCGAACCCAACCGGGACGGTCCACGCTTTCCCAAACGCCACTTCGCAACGTTGCGGGGCGTTGGGGCGAGAGGTGTATGTATGCGTCGTCAGGTGTTCCGCGTAGCCATTCTGACAGCGGAGAATTCTTGTTTAATAGTGCCCACTTTCCGACCTGAGACATTGCTTGGGAATTGCGCCAGCCGAATGTCTGGTAGTTTCGTGCGGCGAAGTATCCACCAGCCGTGGTTGCAATGAGCAGTAATGCACCCGATCGCTTCTCGGCACCAGATCCGCCGTGACGCCAAACGTGGTAATTGACTTTTCCCGACTGGTAGAGTGCCCATCCCGTCAACGGGAATCCAAGGATCGGAAACATCAACACTGCTGGCAAAGCGACAGCTCCAAACGCGGCAGCCTTGCCTGTTCCTACGTCAAGACGGTTGCCCAAAGCATGATTCGCGACCATCTGCATCCCGACACCTATTGTTGCACCAGACAGTAACGGTTATCGCTATACCGGTAGCAGTGTAGTTCTCGCCACTCGGGTCAATCCCCGTAATGGGTCGCCATGCACATAGGAGTACTTGTGTCAACACCAAACTCGCCGGGAATCTATTGATACTTCAGCGTCAGTGTTGCCTCCGTGTCTCGATCACTGACCGCACGAACCCAGCAGGCCGAAAATCCGGTAGGGAATTCGTAGTCCACCACTTGATCCGGCTCGACAACGAAGGAGCGAAACGCGACCCACGTCCCGTTTCCATCGATGTCAATCTGCAGCGTGATGGAGACACTTTCTGATGACTGATGAAAAAGTTTAACGTGCTTCTTGTCGTATCCGGTCATCAGGTAGGGGTCGGATGCGACGCCGGCTTTCGCTTCGCTGTCGAACCAAGGGCCGCCTTGTCCAACCGGTTTGCCCAAGTTTCCAGAGGTCGTCAATGCCGCCGAACCAGAGAGCGACTTGGTGATCGTCGCTTGGCGAATACGTGGCCGTCGCTGGTTGCGTTCGCTCGAACACCGGTCAGCACCAACAGTCCGTTCCACGAACAAAAATCGGTGATCTGCTTGGAGTGGCTGGCAACGGGACGCATCCGATTCCACGCCGGCGGTGCTCCGTTGGTGACCAAAGGAACTTCGTAAAAGGTGCCATGGATGTTGGCGAGATGACGTTCCGATTCGACTTCGCGTGACTGCCCTTGGCCAGCCGGATGCGAATGGTGGTCGAATGCCGCGTTGCCCTTCGGAAGTCGTCACCTTCCGACCGCGAGACTTTAGAACGACGGACGCGTCGTCCACTGTGAATTCGGGTTCGACATGCAGCACCCCCTTCAGCTTCGCGTCCGGCTCGTCTGCCTTGAATTCGAATCCGGCTTTGGTGAAGTCGAAGTATCGGTCGTCGCCGGTGATGACTCGAAGATTGCGGTTTCGCTTGGCAGCATAAATCAAGGCCGCACGAGCGTTGCTATCGCCCACGTTGGCTAGGCCGGCAAAAATCGCTTTGTTATCGGCAGCGCCGCCATCGACAAACCGGCTGGTCGTTTGATGCAAGAATGCGGTCGCCAGGCAGTCGCGATCGGTCGTCAAGCGCAGCCAAACCGCGTCAGTTCCTCCGGCAAATAGTGCGTCACGTAGCCGTTCGCCGGTACTTCCGACGATTTCCAGATCGGTCCATGAACCGTCTCCTCGCCGGTCGACTTGCAGGGTGAAGCGATCGGCAGCGGGTCCTTGTCGATGGCGATTGTTTTGTTTTGGGGACGGTGACGCTGGCTGCACCCAAAGCCGTGCACCTGCGCGGCATCGGCAGCCTTTCGATTCGACAAACGCCATGTGCGGCATGCCGAATGAGTTCGTGTAGTGCTCGGTGTCGTTTCCGGGAATCACAATTTTTCCGGCAGGAAAATCTCGCCTGTAGATGCGGTCGGTAAAGCCCTTACCCCAGGTCAGCGAGCGTTCGGTCAACTCCCACTCGGCGGCGAGTCTTCGGATCACCTCGCCGATCGACGGCAAGATAAACGGTCACGGGGCGGTTGACCTCGAACTCATATCCCGCGGCGGGCTTGTGCCAGTCGCCACGATCCACGGTGACTCGTGGCAGCGTCGTTAACTCGCCGGGCATCGCGGTGATTTTCTGCTGGTCGGATGCTCGCAGAGCTTGTTCGGCGGCCATCGTTCTTGCGGCCCGTCGCCAGGTGCAGGACTCGGCGATCGAAGCCGGCAACCAGAAATGGATCGGACGGCGTGTTGGCAGTGACTTCGTCTTCGATCCACGGGCCGCCGTAGCCGCTGGCCGGTCCCCAGGTCTTGAGGTCTTCGTAACTGCCAAACCACAGGTTGCTTTGCGGTTGACCGGCGAGTTGGTTGCCTTGAATGCTGGTTTCGTCGGTCGCCAGGACCAGCCTTGCCGTTCCAGCCGCAAAAGTCGGGCACGTATCGCAGATGGCTGCCGATCGGCTTGATGCCCGGCGGAGTTCTTTGTCGAAAACGATCTTGGGGAAATCGAAGAACATGCCGTGCATGTCCATCATCCAGCGACCGTCGGTGATCTCGCGGATCCGCGGCCATTCGGTGTACCAGCCGTGACTGGCGTCGTTGCAGTAGGCGGCTTTCGGAAGCAGAGTAGGTGTGCCACGGCCGTCGTCCAGCAGCTTCAGTCGCAGACTGCGACGATCCCAGCCGATGGCCCAGATTGGATCGTCGCCGTCGCTGCCGCCCGTGATCCCCGTTGGGTCCGGTGACTTCGGTGAACTGTCGTCGTTCGACGATCTTCCAGTTCTTTGCCGTCGAACTCGGCCAGCACGCCGCGTTCTTCTTCGTTCTCTGGCTTTGCCGCCGACAAGCACGTCGTCGTAGTTGCCGACGTGCAGTTCACCGTTGTTGGAAACGACCAGTCGTCCCTGCGACGTGTATCCACCCTTGCCGTGCCAGCCGGGGACAGGTTTCTTGAACAGCCGTTTGACGGCGAGCGTGTGGACGTTGGCTTCCCAGATCGATCCTTCCATGTCGATGTAGTAAACCATGTTCGCGGATCGGTCAGATGCCGAGCGATCGCGGTGACTCGGATCGGCATCTCCTGCGGCGAGATCACGCGCACGCTTGCCCTTCGCGTCGATCAGAGTAATGAGCGATCAGCAGTTGGTTGGACTCTTGGTGAATCATTCGTCCCGCCGGCGTGCCGCCGACACTTTCCGGGTGAACCGTCATCGGCTGACTCAGATCGGGATCGATGGAAAAGAGCTTGTGTTCGCTGCCCTTGGGTTGATGCGGCGCGTAGTTGACCATCCACAGTTTGCCCGCCCACGGCACGATCGCACCGATGCCGCATTCGTTGTGACCTCCCTTGTAGTGCGCACCGTTCTGGCTGTAGACGCCGTAGGTTGTCAGGTGCGGGTAGACGCCGCTGATCTGGATGTCGGTGCGTGGGGCTTGGGGTGTCGCCGCAAGCTTCGGCTGGCTGTGGGTCGTCGATTTCGAATCGTTGTCAGGGACAAGTTGAACGCTTGGTTGCTGGAGTGCCTGCCGGTGTTGGCTCAACTGCTGAGCCAACTCGCCAGCGATGTCCTGATATTGTGCGTCCGTGGCCAGATTCGTGTTCTCGATTGCATCGAATTGCAAGTCATACAATTCTGCGAAGACCTCGTCGGAGTCTTCGCTTGCCTGCGTCTCGACGTACTTCCAGCGATCGTTCCGGACGGCCCACAACGGCTGACTGCCCAATTGCGGTGTCGGAGCCTCGTACAGAAAACTCTTTCGCCAATCTTTGGGTGATTCGCCCGAGACGATTGGCAACAGGCTCCGCCCGTGAAGCGATGGGGGAATCGGCAAACCAGCCAGCTCATAAATCGTTGCCGTCAGGTCGATGTTCAGGACCAGATCATCGGAGACGTTCGGCGTGGTCGCTGGTCCGGCGATCGCCATCGGGACTCGCATCGATTCTTCATAGGGCAGCACTTTGCTGGTCATGCCGTGTTCGCCCAGCATCCAGCCGTTGTCGCCCATGAAGATGATCCAGGTGTTGTCTGGCAGTTCTTGACGCTCAAGTTCATCCAGGACGCGACCGACAGCCGCATCCATCTGCTGGACGCTGGCGTAGTAATCGCGGGCGTGCCGACGAATGTTTTCTGGTTCGTCGTAGCCGTACTTCAATGCCTGTGTGCGATTGCGTGATGTCTTCAGGTATTCCGGCTTGCCCCCCAGGTCATCATTCCATGTCTGCGGGAGTGGCATCTCGTTGACATCGTACTGTTCAAGAAACTCTGCCTTGGCCGGCCAGGTGTGCCTGTGATCCATGTGCGGCACTTGGGTACACATCCACAGTACAAACGGCTTGTCCCGGTCGCGCGTCTGGCGAATGAAGCGAATCGATTCGTCAGCCGTCACATCATCGACGAACCCCGGCATGACTTGCGACTGGCCATCGATCGTGAATTCTCGGTCGTACCATGTTCCATTGGACCAGCACGTCGATGCGAACTCGAAACCGCATTCCTCGGGCGTCGTCTTCAGGTGCCACTTGCCTGTTACGCCGGTGGCGTATCCCGCATCGCGAAGTGATTGTGCAAACGTCGTCTCGCCTTCGTTGAGCTGCACATTGCCGACCGCCGTCACGCCATTGGCACTTCCGTACCGACCGGTCAAACACGCTGCGCGACTTGGCGAACAAATGGCCAGCGTGACAAACGCATTGGAAAACCGGGTTCCTGTGGCGGCGAGACGATCCAAATGTGGGGTCTGCAAACGTTCGTTTCCCGCAGTCGAAAGACCGTCCCAGCGATGGTCGTCGGTGAGAATGAAGACGATATTGGGTTGTCGCGTGTCCGCCTGAACCAACGAAGTCCAATGCGCTATCAGCGCCATCGCTGACAACAGCAGGAACAAGTAGCTTTTGGCAGATTATCATCTTCAATCCCCTCGATCTCTGCCTGCAATTCGGCAGGTGCTGACTCGACAACGGTGTGCTCGCCAGGACCGCTGCATCCGACGATTTCACGGGCCGCGAAGACCAAACACAATAACATAGCCGTGAATCAGAAACCTGCCCCATCTTGGAACGCCGGCTGAACACCTGGCATCGGCAAGCAAATCTCCTTGGCCCACAATGAGCACGAGGGCAGAACTCTTTGCCTTCGCGATTCCTGTCGATTCCGCGATTGTTTGCCGAGTTCCCATCGGTCGTTTCCCCAAGCCCGCGAGCCGCTTTGTCCTGGTCCTCCGCATCCACTGACACGAGTCTTTCCAATTCGGCCGTTGTCGCGAGATTGCTCCGCTTGGCGTGGCGGTACCGCGGTTGGTGCCTGGCGATGCTGGTGTTGCAAGCGATCCTGATGGGTCTCGCGGTGCTGTTGGTACAGATCGGCGGCGTGTCGATCGATGTGATTCGCTTTCACGCCGGCGGAACCGACACCATGCCCGCGTTGCCCATGGGCCTCTCTTTCCCCGCCACGTGGTCGCCGATGACACAAGTCATCGTTTTGTCGGTCGCGATGATGGTTTCGTCCGTGGTTCGCGCGGTGCTCAATTTTCTCTATGCGATGGTGTCCGGCACTCTCGTTCATCACAAAATCGTGGTTGACTTGCGCGGCGAGGTGTACGCCAAGCTGCAACGCTTGAGTATCCGCTTTTACAATGACCAGCCCGCCGGGACGATCATCAACCGGGTCACGGGCGACGTCCAAGCGACGCGCATGTTCATTGACGGTGTTCTGATCCAGTGTTCGATCTTGGCGATGTCGCTGGTCTTCTATGTGACCTTCATGGTACGCATCGACTTGATGTTGACGGTGGTATGTTTGGTCACCACGCCATTGGTCTGGTGGAGCAGTATCCGGTTCTCTCGCGTGGTTCGTCCGATGTACGACCAGACGCGGCGATTGATGGACGTGGTCGTCCTGCGAGTCGCGGAAACCGTCGAGGGTATCAGCGTGATCAAATCTCTCGGTAGGCAGTCGGCCGAGATCGAGCGTTTTGACGCCGCCAACGACGCGGTCCAGCAACAGCAGCAGGAGGTGTTTCGTCGAGTCAGCCGGTTCGGCCCGACGATTCAGCTTTTGACGCAAATCAACCTGGTCGTCCTGCTGATCTATGGAGGCTACTTGACTTCGATCGACCGGCTACCTCTGGGAACGGGGCTGATCGTGTTCGCAGGGTTGTTGCAGCAGTTCAGTAACCAGGTTGGCAATCTTTCCGGATTAGCTGGCACGATTCAACAATCGTTGACCGGCGCGCGGCGGGTCTTTGAGGTGCTTGACACCACGCGAAGAAGTGGTGGCTCCGGAAAACCCCTGGCGTCCCGATTCGGTTCACGGTGAAATCACGATCCGATGATGTGTGGTTCGAGTACGTGCCCGGCCAGCCGGTGCTGAAGAGATGTCACCCTGCACGTGAAGCCCGGTGAACGGATCGCCATTCTTGGAGCGGTTGGGCAGGGCAAAACAACGCTCTTGAACCTGATCCCTCGGTTCTATGATCCACAGCGTGGCTGCTATCGAGATCGACGGTGTCGATGTACGGCGATGGGACCTTCGCATGCTGCGCCGTTGCGTTGGATTGGTGCTGCAGGAACCGCTGCTGCTGAGCAACACGATTGGTGCGAACATCGCGTTTGGCTGTCCCGACGCGACACGAGAGCAGGTCCGCATGGCGGCAAGATTGGCGGCTGCCCACCAGTTCATCGAAGACCTTCCCGACGGCTACGATTCCCTGCTCGGCGAATACGGCATGTCGCTTTCGGGAGGACAGCGCCAACGATTGGCACTTGCTCGTGCACTGCTGACCGATCCCGACGATTCTGTTGTTGGATGATCCGGTTTCTGCAGTGGATCCGGAAACCGAACACGAGATTTTGAACGCATTTACTCGAGGCAGCGCAGGGCCGTACCACGTTGATCGTCGCCCATCGGTTGAGCACGTTGCGCGGCGCCGACCGGGTCGTGGTGCTGAACCAGGGGCGAATCGTCCAAGCAGGGAACGCACGAACAATTGATGACCCAGGAAGGTCCTTATCGTCTGGTTGCCAAGAGTCAGGGGATTGAAGTCGATGCCAGTAACGATTCGTCCGCCCACACCAGCAACTTGAAGCCCGAGACGCATTGATGGGACAACAGCGATGACGGCGACTTCAACGAGCGGCCATGTTGAGCCGATGGTACGCGTCTCGCGTGACCCGGATGAAGAACCGGGTCGCCGACCACTGTCGCTTGCGTTGGTCGTGCGATTGTGGGACTTGATGAAGCCGTATGCTCGCAAACGTAATTGTCTTGTCGCGTTGGTGCTGCTGCGAGCCGTGCAGTTGCCCGCCTTCGCCTGGTCGATCGGCGCGGTGATCAATGGACCGATCACGCAAGAAGCAATTCGATTCGCGCCATTGTCGTCGCGTCCTTGGGCGTGCTGGGACTCGCCGCATGGACGCAGTGGACACTCGTGTACCGACAGCGACTGGCACTCGAATTGGGCGAAGCGATCATCCACGACTTGCGATCGAGCATCTATGCGCATCTGCAACGAATGCCGATGAGCTTCTATGGCAAGACCAAGACGGGTCGGGTGATCAGCCGCATCACCAGCGACTGCGATGCGGTACGGACGGGAGTCCAAGATGTGCTGTTCGTCAGTCTGGTCCAGGGAGGACAAATGGTCGGCGCGGGAGCGGTGATGGCGTGGTACGACCTGCCGCTGTTCCTGGTCGTGTTGGCCGCCAGCCCGCTGCTGTGGTGGATCGGGCGCGCGATGCGAGGTCGGCTGAGTGAGGCGTACCGTCAGGTGCAAGAAAGTTTTAGCCGCGTCACGGCAACGATCGCCGAGTCGGTCGCCGTGATCCGTGTCACCCAGGCACTGGCTCGCGAAGAAACGAACTCCGATCTGTTTCGCCGACTCGACCTCGGACCACGCCAGGTACAACATGAACAGCGCTCGGCAGGGAGCGATCATGATGCCGTTGCTGGAATTGACGGGCCAGATTGCACTCGGGTTCGTCTTGATCGTGGGCGGTTATCGGGCGATGCTGGCCAGCGATCCGATGCCGATCGGGGATCTGATTCAGTTCTGGTTCTTGGCCGGACTGTTCTTCAGTCCGATCCAAGCACTCGGCAATCAGTACAACCAGGCGTTGACGGCGATGGCGGGAGCGGAACGCGTCTTCGGATTCCTCGATCAAGAACCCGATTGGAGCGACCTGCCCGATGCGGTCACCCTGGCCTTGCCGGCTCGTGGAGATCTGAACGATCCAGCGAGTTTCGTTCGCGTACGAACCTGGCCGACTGGTGCTGCATGATGTCTCGGTCGCTGCGAAGGCGGGGCAGATGTTGGCACTGGTGGGAGAAACGGGAAGCGGAAAGTCGACGCTGGCCGCTTTGGTGGCACGTTACTATCTGCCGACTTCCGGTACAATCTTGCTCGATGGCGTCGACACCAGGACCGTCACCAGCGAGTCCCTCGCACGTGTCGTTTCCGTCGTGCCGCAGCAGAATTTTCTGTTCAGCGGCACGGTGCTCGAAAACATCGTTGCCGGCCGCCTGGACGCCGACAAGCAGGACGTGGGGGCCAACGAGCAGGATGCCGTTGCCGCCCTCGAGTCGCTGGATTGTCGTTTGGCTGATCGATGACTTGCCCGACGGCTTGCAGACACAGGCGGGATCACGGGGAAACCGAATCTCGTTGGGACAACGTCAATTGATTTGTTTTGCCCGCGCGTTGGTGGTTGATCCGGCCGTGTTGATTCTGGACGAAGCGACCAGCGCGGTCGATTCACTGACCGAGTTGCGAATCCAGCACTCGTTGACTCGGCTGTTAAGCAACCGAACCAGTATCGTGATCGCGCACCGGCTCAGTACGATTCGGTCGGCCGATGAAATCGTGGTGCTCGATCAAGGGCGAATCGTTCAGCGGGGCCGACATCGTGATCTGGTAACCCAAGAAGGCTCGTACCGAAAGCTACACGAGCGATTTGTCTCGCAGCTTTGAAGACGGCCTGGATTGCAACGCCGGCAAGTCGCACCTGCGGCCTCAGTCGCTTGACTCCCATCCTCACAGCACCTTGTTCACGCAGCAAAGCGATCGTCGCGTCTTGGCTCATACCGGCCGCTGCGATGGATGTGCGCCGGATGAGCCGTTGGTATTTGGGCGCTTTCCCTTTGGCCGATCGGCCAGTGGAATGCGGGCACATTTGAGCTATCCTGGCGGCTTGATCCGGCAACGCATCCAAGGGCCACAAGCCCCATCCATCGATTGAGGCGAAGATGATCGAGAGAAGGCGGGTAGGGGGTTCGCCGAGTATTTGGACTGGCTGGAGAACAGCGAATTCGGCAAACTCGAGCGAACTCGATCGAACAACCATGGGACATGGTATGATGTTCAGGTCGTAGGCTGATGCTGTTTTTGGATCGCAAGGAAGATGCCCGCAGGTTGCTGGACACCGTCACGAAGGAACGCATCACTAGCCAGATCGAACCCGACGGGCACCAGCCTCACGAATTAGCAAGAACAAAGAGCTTGTCGTACAGCAAAATGAATCTGGCCGCCTTCAAACGTCTGGCAACCTTTGGTGAACAGCTTGGCGTCGACTTGTGGGGCGATGAGACCGAGGATGGCCGCAGCATTCGCGGGGCGGAGGCGTTTCTGGAACCATTCTTGCAGGGCGAACAGAAATGGCCCCACCAGCAGCTGTAAACATGCTCCGGAGCCCGAGAGTGGTGGCGGTGGGTTGACGCGGATGGTTCCGGCAACACATCGACCGGCAACCTGGAGAGGAATCGCCGCAGTGACCTGTCGCGTCTTCATCGTTCCGATCGCAATTGTGCTTTTCGGCCCCGTGCGGGCGGAGGAGCCCATCCCCAATGGCCAACCGCCAATCAGCAAGATCGCTGACCTGATGGCGACACCACGCGATCAGGCAGCTGAGCGAAAACCGGTTCGAATCCGGGGAACGGTGTCGTTGGTTGGGGATGGAATTACCTCAAGCAATCGGAAGAACAAAGCCGCACGAAGCTTTTGCGTCGAGGATGCCTCCGCCGGCATTTGGGTACGTTCGGGACACGCTGTGCGTGAAGGGATTTTGCAAGACGCCGACATCGTTTTGCCCAAACTGGAGTACGGAGTCGATATCGAAATGGAAGGGTACCTGGATAAAGGTGGGTTCGCGCCCGTGATCATGCCCACCCGTATCACGATCCTGGGCAAGAGCGAGTTGCCCGACGCCCCGCGTGCTGTGATGGCAAGGTTTCTAAATGGCGCCGACGACTTGCGGCGCGTCACGGTCAATGGCGTCGTGCAAAACATCTCAGCCGAAACGGCCGATTGGTGGGCGCTTCGCGTCGAGACCGGTGTCGGCCACTTCTTGACGCGACTGCCAAAGGAAGACCAATTCGCGCCGGATCGTCTACTGGACGCCGAGGTCGAGATCACAGGACTCGCGGCAGTCTCGTGGAACTGGCGATCCGAATTCGTGTGCCCGCGTTTGATCATCAATCGCAAAGAGGACTTTCGCATTCGCAAACCGGCGCCGAGCGATCCGTTCAACGTCGAAAGGGTGCCGCTGGAAACATTAGACGGTTACGCGATTGAGGGTCGACCCCGTCATCGCCGTTGCATCGAAGGTACCGTCACGTATTACGATGGGGACCTGTCCCTGTACGTTCAAGATGACGAGCTTGGAATCCGGGTACAGATCAACGAACCAGCGCTCATCGAGGTTGGTGATCGCGTTGAAGTGTCCGGATTCATCGATACAACAGGCTACCTTGCCGGGTTGAGAGGAGCTTCCTTGCGTCGGTTAGGACGCCGCCAAGACGTGGTCCCAGTTCCCATGACGGTCGCTCAAATCATCGAAGAACACCAGGGCCGCGTAAGCGGGCAGCCAACGACGACAAAAAGCTGTGACGGTCAACTGATTCAGTTAAGCGGGCGGCTATTGGATTTTCAGGTCGGACTTCCGCCGAAGCCACACCGCTTAGAAATCGATTGCGGTGACTCAGTCACGACTGCGTTCCTTTCCTTCGGAACGAGAAGGCTATCACCGGGAACGCAATTGACCGTGACAGGCATTGCCAAGCTCGTCTTTGCCGCTCCCGTCGCTACAGCGGCGTTGGCGAAGCCAAACCGCGTCGATCTGCTGCTGCGAGACACCAATGACATCGTTATTCTCAGTCTGCCATCTTGGTGGACCCCTCAGCGGATCTTTACCGCTCTATTGATCGCAGCGGGCTTCGCACTCTCAGCGTTTGCTTGGGCGTTCGCGTTGCGGCGAAGTTTGACTCGACAAACCGATCGGCTCGCACTGGAAATGCGGAATCGTCACGATGCGGCCCTCGAATTTCAGGCTGCCATGCGTGAACGGACTCGACTAGCCGCGAACCTGCACGACACCCTCCTGCAGACCATGGCGGGGATCGCCTACCAGCTCAACGCCTGCGGCCAAGTGGAGCGCCCCAAGTCGGAAAGTTTGGGCAAGCTCCTGGAGACGGCCAGCCGAATGGTGCAACACGGACAAGACAATCTGCGGAACACCGTCTGGGCGCTCCACTGCCTTCCTCTCGAAGAGGGGACGTTTGCCGATTCGGTGCGCGAGTTGACGCGAAAAGTTGGGCTCGGGCGTGACACTGAAATGAACGTCCAATGCAGCGAGAATTTTCCGGTGCTCGCAGATTTCATTGCTGGAAATTTGCTGCTCGTGATTCAGGAAGCGATTTGCAATGCGATCAAGCATGCCCATCCGTCGAACATTGACATTGAACTTGAATTCAATCCCGAGAACGATCACGTCCAGGTTTCGGTGTGCGACGACGGCATCGGGTTCATCGTCAAGGAACGCCTCACGTCGAGAGACGCGCATTTCGGAGTTGAAGGAATGCAAGAACGTGTCGGACGACTTGGCGGAGAATTCACCATTGAGAGTCAACCGGGTGCCGGAACCACGATCCGAGTCGAGGTTCCCTTGCGAGCGTTCGACCCGCAGCTTGTCGAGATCGGTTGACCTATCTGTCATAATTGAGACGCTGGACCGCTCGTTACTTCGTCGCGACGAGTCGATAAGCCACCCGCTTGCGGCGTGTCGATTGAGTCGTTTCGCGAACTGTCATGATTAGCCATTAGCCGATGGGCGTTAGCCGCGTTAGCCGCGGTTTTGTGGCGGGGAAAACCGCGGCGAACGCCGTGCGGCTGAGGGCGGGGAAAACCGCGGCGAACGCCGTGCGGCTGATGAAATCGACACGCCGCTTGCGCGTTTCTTGCGGCCAACATCGGATCGTTCCATGTCACAAACACCTTCATCTCAGCCACTCCGCCTGTTGCTGGTCGATGACCACGCCGTCATGCGAGCCGGACTGGCAAATATGCTCAACGCGAGATCGGAATTTGTGGTGGCGGGCGAAGCCGATGACGGAGAATCGGCGCTGACGCTGCATCAGCAGTTGCAGCCGGATGTGACCCTGTTGGATGTGACGATGCCCGGCATGGGCGGGATCGAATGCCTCAAACGGCTCAAGCAGCAATGCCCCGGCGGCAGGGTGTTGATGCTCAGCTCATCGGAGCTGGAGCAAGACATGCATCAAGCGTTGACGTTGGGTGCCGAGGGATACATCACCAAGACCGCACTACCGACAGAACTGATCGCTTCGATTCTGGCGGTCGGTCGGGGTGAAGTTTTCATCAGCGAGGAAGTGTCCAGACGCCTGCAAAACTACTCAGGCGCCTCGCAATTGACCCCGCGGGAACTCGAGGTGCTTCAGTTGCTTCGCAAGGGCATGAGCAATCCTGACATCGGTTTGATCCTCCAGATCACGCCACGGACGGCAAAAGCTCATGTGGCGGCGATCCTGGTCAAGCTGGAGGCCCAAGACCGTGCCGAGGCCGTCGCCCGCGGATTTGAACGGGGCCTGCTGAGGCCTTGAGGAGTCGAAGCATCCGCTGTCGCTGACTTTGGGGCCGCCAGTTGACCAGAAAAGGGTCGATACTGGCCAGATGGCCAATAGCCCGGCTGCGTGGTGGGTTCGTAATCTTTTCGTTGCCGTGTCGGTTTCGGACGCCTCCCGAGGGTTTTCCGCCGATCAGTGGCAGTTTTCTTCACAAATTGATGAAAGGTTTCTAATGGTCACTCTCGCCCGTCGACGAGGATTCACACTCGTCGAACTGTTGGTCGTCATTGCCATCATCGGCATCTTGGTCGGTCTCCTCCTCCCCGCGGTTCAGGCCGCTCGCGAAGCGGCTCGCCGGATGAGCTGCAGCAACAACTTCAAGCAAATCGGCTTGGGAATTCACAACTATCATTCTACCTACAAGCAACTTCCAACCTCGGGCACGGGCACGGACGATGTCAATGGCCGCGATATGTGGGATCGGCAAAACGATCTCGTTACGTGCAATCGACGCCTGTCATTCCTGGTCAGTGTGCTTCCCTTCGTCGAACAACAAGCCGTTTGGGAAAAAATCAGTAACCCCCTTGCAGTTAATGCCAATGGAACCCCAAGGACGCCACCGTGGCAAGCAATGGGTCCAGGCGTCAGTCGGATCGAGTACGGCCCCTATGTGACCGAAATCCCGACATTTCGTTGTCCAAGCGATCCGGGTCAGGGGCTTCCTGCACTTGGACGTACAAACTATGCATCGTGCCATGGCGATTCCTCGGTGTTTACACGTGACCCCTTTTTGGATGTCGACGAAATCTCGTCGGGGGCAACTGTTCCGTACTCAGAAGAGCAAACACAGTCGATTCGATCGAGAAAGTGCCACCGCGGGATGTTCGTACTGACACGCAATATGAAGTTTCGCGATGTTTTGGACGGACTTGCCAACACCATCATGTGCGGGGAGATCGCCACGGATTTGGGTGATGGCGATGCCCGTACCACGCTGCCGCGTGACGGCGCTTATTCTGACCTGGCCGGCAGTGGGCGTGCCGAGTGCCGACGAAATCCGTCCTGGGGCGAACAATTCCTGGATCCTGAACGTCCACGATTCTGGATCGCCGCCGCCACCGCCTCGGCAAATGCGACCGAAGCGCGCGGCTATCGTTGGCACGATTGTTATACGGTGTTCAGCCAAATGCATACGATCTTGCCGCCGAACTCGGCCATGTGTTCCGGTGGGCGGGCTCATAACGACAACGTACTTCCCCCATCAAGTCAGCACCAAGGCGGTGCTCACGTCTTGATGGGTGATGGTGCCGTCGTATTCATTACCGATTCGATCGAAGCCGGTAATAAGACAACCACCCAAATCGGATATCACGGCAGTCCTCCCACCGTTGCCGGCGCCCAAAGCCCCTACGGACTTTGGGGAGCTCTCGGCACCCGAGCCAATAAAGAAGTGATCGAGGAGCAGTTGAACCAATAGGTCCCTGCCAACCGCGGCGAACAAACGATCGCCAACGATGCCCGTTGAAAACACACCCAAACTCATTACCAAAAGGTCAAGCTGTGATACTACGAATCACTTGTGCTCTGCTTTTATGCCTTCCGCTCGTCGCAGTTGGCTGTTCATCCTCAGGGAACTCCACCATGACCGAAAACGCAAGCGACGAGGATATTGCGAACTACGAGAAACTGATCGCTGAGGCGAACGGCGAGGTGGAAGCCGAGGACAAAGAAGGTGCGTTCGACGAATAGTCGAGCGCGGCCGTAACCCAATGCCATCTACTGCCGCGGGCGCGCTAGCGGCTTGTCGATCTAGTCGTTTCGCGCACTGTCATGATTAGCCGATGGGCGTTAGCCGCGTGCCCGGTTTTGTGGCGGGGGAAACCGCGGCTAACGCCGTGCGGCTGATTAAATCGACACGCCGCTAACGCGGCCGCGGCTGATGGGACGAACCACCCAACTGGTGCCAAAGTAGATGGCATTGGGACGTCGCCTGCGGCCGCGGGGTCGCAGCGTGTGCGCCAGCTGGATTCGTACAGCTGTATCTCGATCGAACCATCACAAGGCTGACGTGGCGCCCACGTCGGCCTTTTTGTTGTTCCAGCCGAGGGCAACCTAGCCCGGCAAATGAATATCAAGGCTTCCAACATGACGTTTCGACATTTTTCATTTTTGATGGCTGCATTCATCTCGGCTGGAATTAGCTTCGGGCAAGAGTCACCCGTCGCTTCGATTCTGAAACCTGCGAATGATGGCGATGGCGAATCCGGTTTCAGCGCGATGCTTAGTCGTGGCTACACACCGCTGTTCAATGGCAAGGACCTTACCGGATGGCGGAACCCGTATCCACATGGCGAAGCCAAGGTCGTTGACGGGGAGATTCACCTTCTCGCGGATGAGAAGTTCTTTCTGGTCACCGAGAAGAAGTACACGGACTTCCGGGTGAGCGTCGAGATCCACCTTCCCGAAGGTGAAGCCAATTCGGGCGTGATGTTCCGCTGTCACGTCGATGAAGATGCGAAGAAGAAGGTCTACGGCTATCAAGCGGAATGTGACGGTTCGGACCGGCGTTGGTCCGGTGGACTTTACGACGAAGCTCGGCGCGGATGGATTTGGCCGAGCACCAAGGGACGTTCGCAGGATCAATTCCTTGAGCACGAAGAAGAATCAAAAGCGGCTTTTGCAGATCCAACAATCGCCAGTGCATTGAATCGAAACGGCTGGAATCGGTTCGTGATCACGTGCATTGAAGATCGCATCGCGATTGAGCTCAACGGAGTCCCCACGGTAACGTTCCGCGACCCAACCGATGCGTCGGGTTACATCGGCATCCAGCACCACGGTGAGGACGGACAAACCTACCGCTTCCGAAATCTGTTCATCAAAGAGCTGCCGGACGTACCTGCGGAGGACTCGGTTTCGCTGACCGACCAAGCACCTGTATCGGTCAAGAAGATTGACGACAAAATCACGCTTCGTGGATTTCGGCAAGGTGGCGTACGGAAACATCGCGATGCGAGTTCCGCGACGGGGTTCAGGCGGTGGCAAGGTTCACTTCGGCGAAAAGCTGAAGGATGGCCGGATCGATCGCGAGCCACCAGGAACGGTTCGCTACGGAGTGAGCGAGTTTCGCAACGGCAGCGGAGAGATCGGAAATTGGATCGTGCCAACCCCGGTTGATGTGCGAAACACCGAACAAGCCGGTGCGACGCGGGCTCATCCACCTGCCGTGCTGACGCCGAAGGCCTGGCTGCCGGTCATGCCGTTTCGCTGGGTCGAAATCGAAGGTTGGCCTGGCGAATTCAAGCCAGAGTACATTGTGCGGCGAGCTGCGTTTGCGTCCGACTGGAATGACGACGCGAGTTCGTTTGAGTGTTCCGACGAAACGCTGAATCGGATTTGGGAACTTTGCAAATACAGCATCAAGGCAACGACGTTCGCGGGTGTCTACGTTGACGGTGATCGCGAACGCATTCCCTACGAAGCCGATGCGTATCTGAACCAGCTGAGCCATTACACCACGGATGATAACGTCAAGATGGCGGCAACGTCGTTTGATTGGTTGATCGAAAACGGCACTTGGCCGAGCGAATGGGCGCCGCACATGGTGTTCATGGCGCACGCCGAGTGGATGTACTCGGGCGACAACGAGTGGCTGAAGCATCGCTACGAATTGCTGAAGGCCAAAACGTTGATGCATCGCAGTGGTGACGACGGCTTGGTTCGCAGTGCCGAGGCGGATCAGAAGCGACATGACATTGTTGACTGGCCGCAAAAGGAACGCGACGGGTTCGTGTTCACCGAGATCAACACCGTCGTCAATGCGTTTCACATCGAAGCAATCGAGCAGATGGCCGAAATGGCTCGTGCGATCGGAAAGGACGACGATGCTGACGCGTTTGAAGCCCGAGCCAAACTCGCGAGAGCGTCGTTTCAGAAAACGCTGTTTGACGAAGCCGCGGGAATCTATCGCGACGGTGTCGGCACCGATCACAGCAGCATTCACGCGAACTTCTTTCCTTTGGCGTTCGGGCTGGTGCCGGAAGACAAGCTCGCAGGCGTGATCGCGTGGCTTGAGCAAAAAGACATGCAGTGCAGCGTCTACGCGGCGCAGTACTTCATGGACGCTCTGTTCAATCACGGCAGCGACGAAAAGGCGATCGAGCTGATGATTGCTGACGGAGATCGCAGCTGGAAACACATGGTCAATAGCGGAACGACCATCAGCTGGGAAGCTTGGGATCTGAAGTACAAGCCGAACCAGGACTGGAACCACGCGTGGGGTGCCGCTCCGGCAAACCTGTTGCCGCGATTCGTGCTGGGAGTTCAGCCGACTGCCCCCGGCTGGACTACCGCGATGATCCGTCCCTGCCCCGGCGGTCTCAAGCACGCTCGCGGCCGGGTTCCAACTCCACGCGGACCGATTGAGGTCGATTGGAAAAACGAGTCGACGTTCACGCTTTCGCTTGACTCTCCCCGATGGCATGTCCGCAAAGGTTGAGCTGCCAGCAGCAGACGGGACCACGGGCGTATTCGTCGAGGGAAAATCAGTCGCGGCAACCAAGACCGGAGACCGCTGGATCGTGACCGACGAAGTCAGCGGTTCGGTCACCGTCGAAGTCAAATAAGCACGGCGACCATCGTGTTCGTAGAACAGGCTGCCGGCATGTTGTTGCGACCTGGCAGTTCGCTGTACGGCACTCACGCAATCCCCACTCACGGCAATGATGAGCAACAAACGCATTCTGACCTTTTGCCTCATGGGCATCGCTCTGACCTCGCGGTCGTTCGCGGAAGAAAGGCAACGTAAGCCTGACATCGTTGTCTATTTGGCCGATGACCTTTCCGCGGCGGATCTGCCACTTTATGGGGGAACCAATATTGAAACTCCATCCATCAATCAGTTGGCTGCCGACGGGCTGACCTTTCATCGAGCGTTCGTTGCCAGCCCGTCGTGCGCTCCTAGCCGTGCTGCGTTGCTGACCGGGCTCATGCCAGCTCGCAATGGCGCTGGGTTCCTCGACGAAAATAGCCATAGCCACGTCGGAGTGACATCATCGACCGCCGAGCTCCACACCTCTATGATGAACTACGGCCTGCCTCCGGATATCTGGAATCCTGAACTGGGAGAAGCATCAATCGGTCGTTTGGTGTTCGATCCAACAACGAAGCCATTCTGACGGGTTGATCTCCCCCACCATTCTTGACGCAGACAATTAATTCTGACAAACCGGACGGGCCTCGCCGCGCGGGCTTCAAGCACATGGTCACGACCAATCGCGTCAATCTCGATCCGTCCGACCGACTCGAAATCGACCGCTGTCGCCTGATCAGAAAACTCCACTTCGACTTCGCGAGCGTTAGCGACCCAACAGAAGCAACACACCGGCAGCGATGGCGAGTGCGGCTAGAATAAGCCCGGTCTTGGGCGAAGCTTATATGGACGAACGCCAACACGCCCGTGGCGATCATCCAGATGGCCAACAAGAGCATGCCCAAGTTTTTCGTCCCGAGCCATTTCATTGGTTTCTTCCTTCTCCCGCAGGATGGCGCAATGCACCCGGCCACTGTTCGGCGCGTCCCGGCGACCGCGCCGAAGCGACGCTCTACTCGCAGATTTTGTCCGTAGCTTTCTTTGCCTTGTCCACGGCCTGCTCAGCGACGACCTTCGCCTTTTCCAATGTCTCGGTTGCGACATCCTTGGCCTTGTCGACAACTTTCTGGGCGGCTTGCTTCACCTTGCCGACCTCCTGGTCGGCCTTTCCCGCCTCGCGGAGCTTTTCGTTGTTGGTCAGTACGCCCACCGCTTCTTTGATACGGCCTTTCACGATGTCTGTCTTGCCACTCATCATGGTGACTCCTTTTCTAGAGGTTTAGTGAGGATCGTTTCGTAAGTTTCGCGTGAAGCAGTTCCTCCATCAGAATGGAAGACGCCCCATCAGCAGCAAGATGAGCAGGATTATCACGACCAATCCCAGCCCGCCGCTCGGGCCATAACCCCAACTTCTACTGTGAGGCCACGTGGGCAGCGCACCCAGCAGAAACAGAATCAAGATCACGACCAAGATAGTGCCTAACATTTCAATTCTCCTTTCAAAAGAGGTCCGAACGCAAAAAGAGGAGCCCTGTGTCACTTCACAAGCCACCCTGTGAATCTATTCATCATCCGACTTCACTTTGTCGCTTGCCTGATCGCCAAGCTCGTTGGCTCCTTCCATAGCCTGATCGGTAAGTTCCACGGCCTTTTCCTTGACCGTCTCGGCATCCGCTTTGACTTTGTCCGGATCGACGGTCACGCTGACGTTGACCTTGTGGCTCTCGCTGTCGGAGCTGGGACTCGTCACGGTAAACCAGCTCCGGTAGAAACCGATGCCGACTACGCAGAGTACCAACACCACGAGAAACGCAAACAATCTATTCATCACTCAACTCCTTCTTTCCAAAAAAGTAATTAGTCTCGTCGCCTTCAGACGGCCTTTGACCTACCAATCTCTCATCTCCGCGCAGCCCGTCAGGGCCCGACAGCATCATCACCGCCGACGCTGCCCGGCGGTTTTTGTGCGGCAACCATGCTGACGGCAGTTTGCCATCGCTGATTGGTTGCGAGTCAACCCGACGATCGTCCTCTGCGCATGCCGCCTCCCAAGAAGGACAGTACGGCGAGCACGAGGAAAACGACGAACAGGATCTGCGCCACTCCCACGAACGAGCCGGCGATTCCGCCAAAGCCCAACAGCGCCGCGATGAGCGCGATCACAAGGCAAGTGATAGCTAACTGTAACATGGTTAGTTCCTCCAAATAGAAATGTTTAAAGCCCGTTTGGCGACTTGCCTTTCGGGCGTGTAATTAACAACGAAAGACTGTCCGCTTCACTCGCATTCAGTCGCACATTTTTCCGTGTCATCCTTTGGCCTTCTCTTCTGCCTTCTCGGCGGCAACCTTGGCCTTCTCAGCGGCCTGCTCGGCTTTGTGGACCGCCTCCTGGGCCGCTTCGGCTTGCTTGACCTTGCCGGATACCTGGTCAGCTTTTCCCTCTTCGCGAAGCTTGTCGTCGTTGGTTAATGCGCCGGCAGCTTCCTTGATTCGGCCTTTCACTACGTCTGTCGCGCCACTCATGGTGGTGACTCCTTTTCCTCGAGGTTGTTGAGTAACGTTTCGTAACAGGTCATCGTTCAGATAGTTCGTTTCGATTCTTTTGTTACGTTCGGCTCGCGGCGGCTGCTTCGCGATGTTCGAATCCGTTTCATTTGTCAATCAGCGCATAAAAAAACCGACGAGGCAGAACACTCGCAAGTGTTCCGCCACGTCGGTTTACTTTTTAACAAGCCCCCTGGTACAGCCAGGTTGCTATTTATCTAGTCATCCGAAAAAGCAAAATCCAGTTAGGTTCGCTGTCGCTCGACCGTTGTGATCATGCTTATTTGTGTTAGTAAATTTTACGTGCTTACCGTTGGAAAAACAAGAGGCGAAATCCAAGGATATTCAATTATGAAACTCGGCTTGCGCTTTCGTCGCCGGACACGTCGTTGACGATTGGCTGCGCGATTCCAGCGTCGCCCAGCAATCTGTACACTCTTTGAAGTCGCTCTAATATCTCTTCCTTGTCATGTTCTTCCGAAAAAGATTCGGTGTGGCGAGAGACCATCTCCGCATGGAGCTTCACAACATCGCGGTCTTCGTCGCGCTGAACGTGTTCGGCGACCGAAGCGAGGGCATCAAGCAGACGGATCGTGACCGCGACGCTGTTGTGGCCGTACTGGCGGATCTGGTTGAAAGCGGCGTCCAGTGCGTTGGCAAAGGAAACAGTGCGCACGATAATTCGCAGACTGCCTTCGTCGTCGCAGCGATACGCCGTGGGCAGCTTTCGCTCAGACAATCTCCCCAGCGCTGCGCCCAAGCGATCGATGCAATTCATTGCCGTGAACGGGTCGTTGATACCAGGCGAAAGGGCGCGTACGGCGATTTCCACCAGTTCTTCAATCGCACATTCAACATCCTGTCGCGGTGTACGGCGGATGCCGACGATGACCGTTTCGTTCAGCGTCGCGGTCAGATCACCCGCATTCGACTCTTCGGCAGACGGCTCGCTACACGTCCATACGTCCGCCAGCGGTGAGCCGGTCGCGATGAAGTTGCCCGGCCGAGAGTGCAGACGCAGCAAAAGATCACGCTCGCGAGCCAACTGCATCAGGCCATCCTCGTCGATCGCCTGGATGTAGCCATCGCGCGTGGAACGAACAACAAGATAGTTTTCACCGAGCCGCGCTGCTTGATCGCGTCCGTGGTCGTTCTTGCGCTGCTCATCCCCTACCGCGTCGCCGATCTCTTCGGGAAACAGCCGCGCGATTGCGTCATCCAAGTCACGAGCCACCGCCGCTACGACGTGAGGAGCCTGGATCAGCATCGCCACGTGATGAATGAACACGATCAGCATCGCCATGCTGAGCACTGAAAGCATAACAGCCACGAGAACGGAAAAGTGCGGGGCTGCCGCGTCCGCCCTCATCGTGCTCTACGATTCTCAAGACCAGCAAGCAATAAAGGCCCGTCGACAGAAACACGCCGAGCGTGACTTGAGTCGGCAGGTCGTACATGAACCTCCGCAGGAGTCTCGGCCCGAATTGTTGCGACGTAAGGGACAGCGTTACGATCGTGATGGAAAACACGGTGCCCGTGACCGCCACCATCGCTCCCGCCATGGCCGACAATGTGGCACGCGCTGTCGGCGTCGTGGTGCGAATCCATTCCGGTAGCGACCAGCCAGATTTCGCGATCGCTGCGTCCAGCAGCGGCATCGTCAAAGAAAGCAAGACGGCACCCACAGCGAACAAAGTCGGCACGAACCAATAGCTCGATCGCCAAGTGTCCCAGACATTGAGGAGATAAGTCTTCATCAGTGCTGATCATCGCCTCCATCGTGCTTGGCGGCGAGTACTCCTGAGCGGTAACCGGAGCGGCCGACATGTACAAGCTGACGAGTCCGGTTCAAATCGTTCACGGTCCGTGAACGTTCCCAAACGTTATACATGTCCTCCGATCTAGTCGAGAATCCCATCCCAAAACAAGAGCCGGCCACCATCAGCCTTCACCGCTTTGACTTCGCCGTCCTGAGACACGATCAAGCCAATCGCCTGTTCACATTTGTGGCAGACCGAAAAGACCGACTGGTGTCGTAGTCCCCAATGGTCACACGAATACTCGCTCCCCGTAAGAGCATCCAGCACTGTCGTCCCCGGTGGCAGCAGCACTGGAAATCTGACGCCAAATCCCTGAATTCGTAGGTGATCATCAAGGAGAACTGCCCCGTCGACCGCCGCCAACAGGCTGATTTGACTAATACCACGAATCAACCGTCGGCTCGTCCGGTGGAGTTCGAGTTCAGTTCGGCATCTTTCCAATTCGGCGGCGGCGTCGAAGTTTGAATGAGGCTCACGCAGCAAGTCATCGAGGGTTTTATAGGCAATAATCTCGCCAGCGAGGCCAGCATGCTCAGACACGGTATAAGTGACGTGGGCAAGCTGCTCGTCGAGCGTCATACGAGAGATCACAACACTCCCTCCGTGTTGTTTCAAACGGATTCGCTCGAGGATGGCCAGGATTGAGGTCGTGTAGATGTTCAGCAATGAACGTTGTCCAACGCTCTCTTCGGTGGAATTTGACACGTCTCGATACTGCGCAGATTTCTGGAGATCATCAATCAGTTGGCGAAAGAATCTTCCCAGTGGATTCTGTACGGACTGAAACGGGTCTTCCTGAGGAAAGATGACCCGTCCATCTCGCAGTCGCACCAGGCCGGTTCGCCCTTGTGAGATCGTCAGTGCTCCCGGTCCTTCGATGGTGATCGTCAGGCAGTCGGGCGGAAAATCGGCTAATTGAATCGGAACCGCGGGAGGATCGCCGGCGGAATGTTGCACCCATGCGTGGCCATAATCGAAGAATCCCCAAATGCGAAGCCATCCGTCCATTTGCTCGCAACCGATCACGGTTTGTCGGTGTTGTGTCACAGGCGACAAGCGGACGAGTTCGGAATCAGTCAATACCACGGGACGATTGGCGAGCAGCAAAGCCCCTTCTGGAACGTCCGCTGCGGAAGCGTATGCCACGACACATTGGACCACGCGCTGCTCACTCGTCCGAAAAGACGCGTGGTAGCAGGTCTCCAGTAGCTTTTGCAGAATCCGATCCTCGGGCAACTCGAATTGTTGCTCAGCAGCGGTTTGCCAACGGGTCTTGATCGCATCGAGCAAGTCTCTTGGAAAAGCGTATTCGGTCATGAGTGTTATTCCTTGTCGAAGCCGCCTTGGCCTCCGTCGTCACGCCATTTTCGTGTGATGATGAAATCTCGGTTTCCTTCGTTTTCGATGATAGTCCGATTGGCGATGCATGGCGTTGATCCCTGTGGCGTTGACAGGCGACGACTTATTCTGCGGTTGCGAGTTTTTTGAATCTATAGCACGGGCCCGACGTCCTTCCCCTCCATCGACACCCCGAAGTTAGTGGCTTGCGTTTGCCGCCTCGGTCGATGTGACGTCCGACACACCGACGTGCGTTAGTTGATGAGGCAGACTGCCAAGTCAGGCTTTCCCGAACATTGTTGGTTTTTCGGCGCAACTCATAAGGCAAACACAGCTTAGCGATTGCTCACTTCCTGCGGGTCGAAACGGCCAGCGAATTCGCTCGAAGATGTAGCGACCGCGTGGTCATCGGACGCTGGGCACGCGATTGCGAAGTTCCACCCAATTTTTATCTTGCACGTCGTCCAGGGAGAGGCTCTGCTGCTTCGCGCCCTGGACAATCGCGGCGGCCAGCGGGTGTTCGCTGTTCTGCTCCAGCGAGGCGGCCAGACGCAGGAACTCCTTTGCGTCGAAGCCGTCGACCGACAAGACATCGATCAGCTTGGGTTTGCCTTCGGTCAGCGTGCCCGTTTTATCCACGACCAGCGTGGTGACTTTCTCCAACTGCTCGAGTACCTCGGCATTCTTCACAATCACGCCCTCCTGCGCACCGCGTCCGACACCGACCATGATGGACATGGGCGTCGCCAGGCCAAGGGCGCACGGGCAGGCGATGATAGGACGGCGACTGCGTTAATGATGGCATGCGCGAGCTTGGGCTCGGGACCAATCCACATCCAGACGGCGAAGGTCAGCACCGAAACGGCCAGTACCACCGGCACGAAAATGCCCGCAACCTTGTCGGCGAGACCTTGAATGGGCGCGCGGCTGCGCTGGGCGTCGGCAACCATGTTTACGATCTGTCCGAGCAACGTGTCGCTGCCAACGCGATCGGCGCGCATGACGAAACTGCCGGGGCCATTGACCGTGCCGCCGGTCACCTTATCGCCAACCGTCTTTTCGACCGGCAGCGGTTCGCCGGTAATCATGGACTCTTCCACGCTGGAGTGACCTTCGACCACCTCGCCATCCACGGGCACTTTGTCACCGGGCACTACACGTAACCAGTCGCCGACGTCAACCTGATACAGCGGGACTTCATGATCGCCGCCGTCGGCGACTTGTCGCGCGGTAGGCGGGGCGAGGTTGAGCAACGCTTTGATCGCGCTGCCCGTGCGGCTGCGAGCGCGCAGTTCAAGCACCTGACCGAGCAGCACCAGAACCGTGACCATCGCAGCAGCCTCAAAATAAATGCCGACCTTGCCCTCGTGCTGCATCGTGAGTGGGAACAAGCCGGGCATGAGCATTGCCACGGCGCTGAAAACGAAGGCCGCGCCCACGCCAATGGCAATCAGCGTGAACATGTTCAAGTGAAGCGTGACAACGGAGCGCCAGCCACGCTTAAAGAACGGCCAGCCCGCCCAGCAGACCACAGGGATGGTGAGCACAAATTGCAGCCAGCGCGAAACGTCACCAGTTACCCACGACTGCGCACCCAGCACCGGAATCATGTGGGCCATTGCCAGAACAAAGACCGGCAACGTCAGCGCCGCACCAATCCAGAAACGCATTGTCATGTCGCGCAACTCGGCGTTTTCCTCGTCATCCGTGCCCGCCGTCACCGTCTTCGGTTCCAATGCCGTGCCGCACTTGGGGCAATCGCCGGGATGATCCTGCTGGACTTCCGGATGCATCGGGCAGGTGTAGATGGCTTTACCCTGCGGCTTCTCTTCCCGCTTCGTCGCGGCAGGCGTTGACAGAAACTGCTGCCGGCAGTGATCGCTGCAAAAGAAGAAGGTCTCTCCATCGCGCTCGGCGTGGATGGCGGTGGCTTTGTCCACGGTCATGCCGCAGATTGGGTCTTTGGCTACGGATCCAGTGTCTTTCATCTTTAGGCTTCCAGCTTAGTGGTTGTCGTTACTAGAAGCATTTGTTCTGGACGTGCTCCGCAAGCAGCTTTTTGAGCTGCTGGATGTTCTCAAGCTCCTGGGCCTTCACATTGCGCCAGAATTTTTGCAAGTCTGGCCGGCCATCGCCGTTGGCGATGTACTGGTCGTATCGCCACACGCCGTCGAGCCGCCGGCTCAATTCGTGACTCACGTCGTGATCGTGATTCTCGCATCCCTGCGTCTTTCCGATGTGCTGGTATTCCGTATCGATCTGAGTGGACATGTGACAAATCCTTTCCATAAAGGGCGTCGAGCACATTCCGTAACACTGCGATGACCATAAAAAAACCGACGTGGCAGAACACCTGCAGGTGTTTCGCCACGTCGGTTTACTCTTTGACAAGCCCCCGGGCACCGCCTGGTTGCTATTTATCTAGTCAGCCGGATGAGCAGGTCCAGTTCAAGATCGCAGTCCCTAAGCCGTTGTTTTTAAGAATATGGCATGCCCACCAGCGAAGCAAGGGGCCTGCGAATAAGGACTCAACTTCCCTGGCCGGTCTGACTACTTTGATGACCAAGTCAAAGACCGGGTGGACCGACACACGCGGCACACGAATCGATAAGATGCCTGATGTGTCGCGGCACATGGGTAGCCAATTCTCGCCGAGAGAAATCATGAAAGCATCCGATCTGTTGGTGAAAGCTCTTGAACGCGAAGGTGTTGAGTACATCTTTGGCATCCCGGGCGAAGAGAACTTGGACTTGCTGGAATCGCTACGTGAATCGAGCATCCGTCTGATTGTCACGCGCCATGAGCAAGCCGCGGGCTTCATGGCGGCGACGTATGGCAGGCTGACCGGTAAGGCGGGCGTCTGCCTGTCGACGCTCGGCCCGGGCGCGACGAATCTCGTCACCGCGGCTGCTTATGCCAATCTGGGTGCGATGCCGATGGTCATGTTGACCGGCCAGAAGCCGATTAAGTCCAGCAAGCAAGGGCGATTTCAGATCGTTGACGTTGTCGACATGATGCAGCCCATCACGAAGTACACCAGGCAAATTGAAAGTGGTGATCTGATTCCATCAACCGTTCGCGAAGCGTTCCGTCAGGCGCAGGAAGAGCGACCGGGGGCGGCACATCTTGAACTGGCTGAGGACATCGCTCGCGAAGAAACGGAAGAGCCGGTTATCGAAGCAAGCTACGTTCGCCGGCCGATTGCCGAACGCAAGGCGATTCGCCGGGCTGTCGAGTTGATCTCGCAGGCCCGTCATCCGCTACTGCTGATCGGAGCCGCGGCGAATCGCAAGCTCACGTGCAAGATGTTACGCCGACTCGTTGACCAAACCGGCATTCCGTTTGTGACAACTCAGATGGGTAAAGGCGTCATCAACGAGGATGACGATAAGTTCCTGGGCAACGCGGCACTTTCTTCCGGCGACTTTGTCCATCGCGTGATCGACGCCGCTGATGTGATCATCAATGTTGGTCACGACGCAGTCGAAAAACCGCCCTTCATCATGAAGCCCGGTGGCCGAACGGTGATCCACGTCAACTTCACCGGCGCCGAAGTCGATCCCGTCTACTTCCCGCAGGTCGAAGTGGTCGGCGACATCGCCAACTCCATCTGGCGGTTTACAGAAAAACTGAACAAGCAAGAGTCCTGGGACTTCTCGTATTTCATGACCGTACGCGAGCACTTGGAACGGCACATCGCCGATCGTTCGGACGACGGCCGCTTTCCGCTGCTGCCGCAACGCCTCGTCGCGGACGTCCGTGAAGTCATGCCGGACGACGGCATCATTGCGTTGGACAACGGTATCTACAAAATCTGGTTCGCACGCAATTACAAGGCTCGCCAGCCGAACACGGTGTTGCTCGACAACGCGCTCGCGTCGATGGGAGCTGGTTTGCCGTCAGCAATGGCGGCGTGCCTGGTGCATCCCGACCGCAAAGTCATGGCGATTTGTGGCGATGGCGGCTACCTGATGAATGCTCAGGATTTGGAAACGGCCGTACGATTGCAGCTCGACTTGGTGATCCTCGTACTCAACGACGGCGCGTACGGCATGATCAAATGGAAGCAAACGCACATGGGCTTCGCCGACTTTGGACTCGACTTCAACAACCCCGACTTCGTCATGCACGCGGAGAGTTACGGCGCGTCCGGGCATCGCCTGCAAAGGGTCAGCGAACTCGTGCCCTTGGTGCAGTCCTGTTTCGATCAAACGCGGCGTGCATGTGATCGACGTGCCGGTGGATTATTCCGAGAACGATCGCATCCTGCACGATGAGATTCAAGAACTAAGCCAACAGATCTAACGAGGCCAACATGTCACTCGCCGACACGTATCCGTTTTACCTTGCCAACGAGGCCCACTGCCCGAACACGGATTTGGAAGTCACGGATAAGTATACCGGCGAAGTTGCCACGCGCGTCGCGTTAGCTTCACCGGACGACATTGACCGCGCCATTGCCGCCACGGTCGAGGCGACCGAACCAATGCGAAAGCTCGCACCCTACGAGCGTCAAGCCGTCCTGCAACATTGTGTCGTCCGTTTCCAAGAGCGTTTCGATGAATTGGCGATGGCACTCTGCATCGAGGCAGGGAAGCCGATCAAAGACAGTCGTGGCGAAGTGACTCGCTTGATTGATACGTTTCGCGTTGCCGCTGAAGAAGCGGTCCGCATCGAAGGCGAAGTGCTGAACCTGGAGATTTCCGAGCGGGCTCGCGGTTATCGCGGGATGACGCGGCGCGTGCCGATCGGTCCATGCTCGTTCATCTCACCGTTTAACTTCCCGCTCAACCTGGCAGCGCACAAGATCGCGCCCGCGATTGCAGCCGGGTGTCCGTTCGTCTTGAAACCCGCCAGCCGCACACCAATCGGCGCTCTTCTGATCGGCGAAGTGTTGGCCGAGACGGATCTACCGAAAGGTGCGTTTTCGATTCTGCCTTGCCATCGCGACGGAGCTGATCTGTTTACAACCGATGAACGACTGAAGCTGCTCAGTTTTACGGGCTCGCCGGATGTCGGCTGGAAGCTGAAGGCAAAAGCGGGAAAGAAGAAAGTCGTTCTCGAACTGGGGGGCAACGCGGCGTGTATCGTTGACGAAGATGCGGATGTGGAAGACGCAGTCGAGCGACTGATCGTCGGTGCGTTCTATCAATCCGGGCAAAGCTGCATCGGCGTGCAACGGATCTTGGTTCACGAGCGAGTCTATGACGAGTTGCAGTCCCTGCTTGTGGAGCGAACAAAACAACTCGTCGCCGGCAATCCGAAAAACGACGACACCTTCATCGGGCCGATGATCTCGGAGAGCGAAGCCGAACGGCTGGAGAGTTGGATCAACGAAGCCGTGTCCGCCGGAGGCAGGTTGTTGTGTGGCGGTCAGCGGGAAGGGGCGATGCTTGAAGCGACACTGCTGGAGAACGTTGCGAAAGACCAGCGGATCTGTACCGCAAGAGGCGTTTGGGCCGGTCGCCGTGCTGAGTTCGTTCACATCCTTTGATGACGCGCTGCGTGAAGTGAACGACAGCGTCTTCGGATTGCAGGCCGGCGTTTTCACTCGCGATTTGTACAAAACACAGCAAGCATGGGACGAGTTAGAAGTGGGCGGCGTAGTGATCGGCGATGTTCCTTCGTGGCGTGTTGACAACATGCCTTACGGCGGAGTCAAAGACAGCGGCCTCGGTCGCGAAGGGATACGCTATGCCATCAACGACATGACCGAAATCCGTTTGCTAGTGATTCGTAATTAGAGTTTGATAGCAGTGTTTCACTTGTCCGTTGTTTCCTGCGTCTTTCGGATGTGGGCATAATTAAGAACGGCGACGAAAATGCTTCCGCCAATCAAGTTGCCGATCAGCGCGACCGCGATGAAACTTGCACTTTGAGTCCGTGTAAACTGGTCGCTAATGAAGTAGGCCGTGAACATCTCAGCCGCACCGGCGATGGAGTGATGAAACCCGCCCAAGCCGATCAGAAAAGTCACGATATAGATCGAAGTAAACTGGCTCATGCCGGGCGGCGTTGAAACGACCAGCCAAGCTCCCAGCGCCATGAGCCAACCGGCCAAGAGTGCGCTGATCAAGAGTGGAACGAACTGATACTGAACCAGGTGCCGGCCAATCTCCACATAGCCTTCCCGCGCACCGGTCACGTCATCGACAGCCGTCAGGAGTCCCGCGCCGACGAGCGCGCCGATCATGTTGCCGACAACGACAATGCCCCACAACCGCAGCAGTCGCAGCAAAGGCGCCTTGCGGTCCAGGACGGGATAAACCGCAATGGCTGTATGTTCGGTGAAAAGTTGGGCTCCGCTCATGACGCACATGACGAAGCCCAGCGGGTATACGGTGGCAATCAACAGCCGTTGCACGAGCGGAGATTCCAATTCAGCCGTCACGGTTGCCACGACGGCGACGGCCATCGCCGAGAAACCGACGATCAGTCCTGCCGCGATCGAGGAAAGCAACAAGGAAAAAGTCGGCCGATCAAGTTGTTCCTGACCTTCATGTATCGCAAGTTCCAAGGCGTCATCGGGGTGGCGCCGCACTTCGTCCGAGCGTTTGACGATGACCGACACGAAGCGGTCGTCTTCCTGCGTTCGCTCTTTGGACCTCTCGGTCGCGACTTCACTCTCGTGAGCGACCGGTGTGCTATCCGGCAAAACAATCTTCGAATCGTCGTTCATGGCATTGCGCTCGTTGATTGCGTTGCGAGTGCTGTCCTCTCGATTACGCAGGCGGTCCCAACTTCACTGGCATTATGTACCGGTCGGTGTCGGCCGTTTTCTGGACAGGGGCGTCGATGCTAGTGGCGGCCTCAGCTTCCTCTTCGCACGGCTGGTTGGTTTGCTCACACAGACGCGTTACGACGACGGTGATGTTGTCGGTGCCGCCGAGATGCGCTTTCCGATGAGGATTGATCGCCACCATCTCCGTAGCTGCTACGACATCTCTGTCGCAGCTTTCGCATCGAGTTCAAACGAGATGTGAACCGTGGCGCGATATTCGGTGATTTCGCCGTCATTCGCGCACGCTGACTGATGAGATTGTATCATCGTCGGCCCTCCACCGTAGTCCCCATGGAGTGCGTCGAGCCGTCGTGTCTGCCGAAAAGTTTTATCAACCCGGTTGGTGTGCTTTGGCCCAATTGATCAAGCCGCCTGTAATCTCCTGGATCGTTTCCTTCACCGGCCCCTCGCTTCGGACGAATCAGCACATCGTCGAAGTCGAGCTTTGGGTCATGGTCGATACGCATATTGGCGTGCCTCCAGCAGTAGAAAAAACTTTCGTCATGCTTTCAAATATGTCTGGTCGCTCGGGCTGGCGAGGCTGCCTGACGAATGCGGAGTCAGAATCG
This sequence comes from Pirellulaceae bacterium, assembly GCA_963714715.1. Classification (GTDB taxonomy): domain Bacteria; phylum Planctomycetota; class Planctomycetia; order Pirellulales; family Pirellulaceae; genus JBFJVZ01. The sequence goes on from CAVQPV010000010.1 coordinate 45,539, forward strand.
AGATCGCTGCAGGGGGTCGGCGCATTTCGGATCGATAGACGTCAACCCCCATCACCGCGACTGCTGTGCGAAAAACCCTCGTGTTCCCTGCGAAGCAATCGCCGCGCCAATACGGTTCAGCGCGTGTACGTACGCAGGCCGTGCGCATGTCGATCCCGTGTAGCACCATCAGGTCGTACACCGTCCCGAACTCTTCGATCATGATCGCCTTAAGCCGTTCGCGCACTTCGTCCACGGTCCAGTAAAACCCCGCCTTGTTCTGCACCCATTCGAAATAACTCACCGTCACACCGCCCGCGTTGGCCAGAATGTCCGGCACCACCAGCGTCCCCCGCTCGTTAAGAATCGTGTCTGCCTCGCTCGTCACCGGGCCGTTGGCCACTTCCACGATTACGGGCGCCTTCACGCGGCCCGCGTTCTGCGCCGTAATCTGATTCTCCAGCGCCGCCGGAATCAGCACGTCCACGTCCAATTCCAGCAGTTCCTCGTTGCTCAGCAAGTCCGCCTCGACCGTCTCGCAAACCGACCCCTCGCAATAGACCGCCCGCAACTGCCGCGTCTCGTTCTTGTGATGAATCAGGCTCGGCACGTCGAACCCGTCGTCACGGAAGCAGCCCCCTTTCGAATCGCTCAACGCCACGATGCGATATCCCTTCGAGTGCAGCAGCCGCGCCACCGCCTGCCCGGCGTTGCCGAACCCCTGCACCGCTACCCGCACCTGCTCTGGATGCCAGGCTCTCTTGGCCGCCAGTTCTTGCACGCAGTAAAACGCCCCCCGCCCCGTCGCCTCGTCGCGCCCGGCGCTGCCGCCCAGCGGAATTGGCTTTCCCGTGATGCAGGCCGGCGTGTGGCGGCGATGGATCTTCGAATACTCGTCCATCATCCAGCCCATGATCATCGCGTTGGTATACACGTCCGGCGCCGGGATGTCGGTCTCCGGGCCGATAAAATCTGACATCATGTCCACGAACCCACGGCTCAGCCGCTCCAACTCCAGGGCCGACAGCTCCTTGGGGTTCACCACCACGCCACCCTTCGCCCCGCCGAAGGGCAGCCCCACCACCGCGCACTTGCAGGTCATCCAGAAGGCCAGCGCCTTGACTTCGCTCAGGTTCACGTCGGGGTGATACCGGATTCCCCCCTTGCCAGGCCCACGCGCATCGTTGTGCCGCACCCGATAACCTCGAAAGATCCGCAGCGAACCATCGTCCATCCGGACGGGGATCGAGACCTGCAGCATCGTTTCCGGGTGCCGGAGCCGCTCCAGCGACTCGTCGTCGATATCCGCATACTGCGCCGCCTTGTCCAGGCGTCGGATGGCGTCCAGAAACAGGCCGTCCTCAATCGCTTCCGACATGGATCAGTCTCCCGCTTGGCTGCAGCGAAGTCCTTCTCGGCGGCCTGAATGGCCACGAACTTCAGGAACGTCGCCTGCATATACACGCCGATGCCGCGAAACTCGACCGATTTTCCAGGACCATTTCATGCGATAAACCTTCTACTCCTGTTTGATCGTGTTAACCAGACGATCCTGGGCACGTTCGAGTTCGTTCAGCGGAACCACGTATTGGTCGGGAATTACCTTCGAGGACAACACGCCGATGGAGAAATAGATCTTCATCAGATCGTCAACCTTCATGTCAACTTGCCGCACCGAGTCGGCGGCGATGAAGACGACGGCACCGGACATTGGCAACGGCGACGTCGGCACGTAGACGACCTTGCACGCTTGGCCATTGAAACGGTAGACCTGATCGGAGGCCAGCAGCCCCAGGAAGCCAGCGCCCGCCTCGCCTCCAAAAGCACAGTAGACGACGTTCATGCCCTGCAACTTGTCGGTTGGGTCGCGCTGGAGCATGTCGACGACCTGGGCCACCGGTCCATAGAGAACGTTGACCAGCGGAATCCGTTCCATCGCTGCGTGAAACGCTCTTTCAATCCTCTTCTTCCCGACCGATTTGAGCAGCACGCCCAAAAGCCAGATGGCCAGCAGCACGGCGACCCAACTTAGAACGGACGCCACGGTCGGATCGGTGACAAAGCGAAGTCCCAGTTGAGACAGTGCCTGCCCCACGAAGCTTTCCGGACCGAGCCATTCCTTGAGCAGGCCCCCAGCCCAGGCCATGATGCCGAGGGTGATCACGATCGGGAGCAAGGCAAACAGACCAGCGAGAAACGTGGAGAGGATTCCTTTCTGCCAAAACCACGTGAGGGATTGTCTCATCACATTCCTCTTTCGCCGAGTGGGTTACGCCAGGAAAGCCTCGACCACGCCTTCTGCCGGATTCGCGATCACATGGCTTCCCACTCGTCCCATTTTCCGCTGGTTGAGTTTCTTGCAAAGACCGGTATTGCGCCCTGCGCCCAGTTTGCGCATTTTATGTGCATGACGATCACGTTTTATGAGAATCAGTCGAATTTTGAAGGTGTTTTCGTCAATGCCCTGCCTCTTTAGCGTGTCGAGAATATGAAGTCGCGTTTCGAAGGCCGAACGAAACAAGCTGACGACGACCGCAAGACGCTCAGGCACCTGCTTCTTGATCCAGGTACTGCACCGCGATTCCTGGGAAGCGGCACCTGGGAATTTCTCGAAACGGTCATCGAAATGGAGCCCGATGCCGACTATCTGACTCGCCGCTCACGGAGCGTGCCGTTGCGTCTATTGAAAAGAACAAGGATGAACCGTTCCTTCTTTATGTGCCGCACCCGATCACGCATCGTCCGCCCATGTCTCGCCGCCGTACATGAAAGACGTCGACGCCGCGATCACTGATCCATTGAGAGAGGAAGACGATTCCATCGATTACAAAACGCGCGACAAGCTGCTCAGTTCAATCAAACTTGAGCGTGACCTTGTCGAGCATCGGCTTCGATTTGTTCTCGGTCGTGTCGGTCATCCGGACCTCGAACTGGAATCCGTAGCCTGCAGGCAATTTCGAGAGATCGACCGAGGCTGGCGTCTTTTGAATCTGTTTCGCGAAGCCCGGTGTGTAGTCGTACGTTTCCTTGACGGTCTGCCAGTCACTCCATTGGTCAATGCCGCCATTGTTGTCCCTGTCGACTCCGACGCGTGTTTCCACCTTCTCAACCCAGGGGCCCGGGCTGACGTAGTCGGTCGGCTGTTGTGTCGCCAGGTAAAAGCGGCCTTCGGCAAAGCAGATATCAGGATCAGGGTGACCTTTGCCGACATTACCGCAAAACTGAAACGGCTTGTTGATGTCCGATGACGTAAACCACGCAACACTCATCTGCTTGCCATGCTCCGGATCGTAATCGCCGAACAGATAATACTGACCACCGACACAAATGGCCGCCCAATCGTCAAACGCTTCCTGGGAGGGTTCATGAACCTCATACTCGGCGACGTTGGTTTTGTAGTTCTTCGGGTCTTCCTTTGCCCAGTGCGGGTGTTTGTAGGTCCTGATCTCGCCCGTCGGTGTGGTGCGCACATCAACGGCGGGCGGCAGGATTCTAAAATCGCTGATGCCGTTGGGACTGACCGCATGACCGGCCAACGGTGAATCCCATGATCGCTTGCTTGCGTCGATCGGGCTCCAGTCTTCAATGATGACATGGAAATTGCCATCGAGGTCTCGAATGAAACCGCAGTCTGATCCATGGGATGGGTCTTTGAATGCCAGTCCCATGTTTTTTCCGGGAACGCCGTCAAACATGTCTTCGTCGACATAGACGTGCGGGTCCTGGTCGTTGGGGAAGTCGTAGTAAAAGTAGGCTTTGCCGTCGGCGTATTCCGCCGTGGTCATCCACTTGGCGAATCCGTCAGTGATGGGGCCATGATGCACCCAGCTAACCATGTCGCGACTTTGCCAGGCGTGATAGCCTCCAGTGCCTTTCTTCAGTCCGCCCGGCGCGTTGAATTGCTTCGGGAATCGCGTCGTTTGCAAAGGCATATCGAATCCATCCAGAGTCGCAGGCTGCGGAGTAAAGGGCGGAAGCTGCTGTGGCTTCTCGCCTCGTTTCCGTCTCACTCCCGTCCCGTATCGACCAAAGATCCAGTAGTTGTCGGGGCCGAGAGACAGCGTCACCGGCGCGTCCTGCAGATTCGATGGCCCAATGTTTTTCACGGGTTCCCAGTTCTGCCAGATGGCAGACTTTGTGAAAGCCTTGTTCCTGTCCCAGTGTGGCAGTTGGGCGACGGTGCGCGGCAGCTGGAGCTTCCAGTCCCCAAACCGAACGGCCTGCAGATTTTCGCAATTGTAATAAAAAAGGGCTGTTCGACCTTCCGTTTCAAAGGCTCACCGGTGATCAGCGGCATGAGGCTTTCGCCGTCGTAGATGCGGTCGCTTGGGAGCGGAACGCCGATGATCTGGCTGAGCGTTGGGAACAGATCCATTGCGTTGATCGGGACATCGGAGACCACCGGTTGCTTAATCGTGGCGGGCCAGTGGACGATGAACGGAACACGATGTCCCCCCTCGAATGTCACGTACTTTGTGCCTCGATACGGGGGCGTAGCCAGCATCTTTGAGTCGATTGGGCAGCGAACCGGTTGGATCAAGTTTCACCCGATCGGCACCGATCTTTCTGACTTGAAGATAATTGGCGTAGATGCCGTGCTGATGACCTCGTTGTTTCCCTGCAGAGTAGCGGGCATGCGGAACCATTCTTCGTACTGCTCGCCACCGTTCAGCGAGTAGATTAGATCCGCGCGCGTGACACTGGCTCCGTTCTCGCGATAGGTAAAGCTGACACGGTGTCCCTGCCTTTTGTGAGACTCGACCGTGCAGAGCTTGTCCTTGTTGGGCAATGGTCCGGAATAGGCGTGGTTGTAATACGGATAGCTCGCCTTCATCTCGGGTTAGAGCAGCAGTAAGCCGTGCATTCATCTTCGCCGTCAGCTCCGGCATCGCCTCGGCGAGATTCCGTGATTCTTCAATATCAAGGCGTCGCGCGTCGCTGCTGGACGAATCGTAGAGCTGAAACAGTTCCAAAGGAGCCGTGCCCGGGTTGTTGACGTGATCGTAGTTGCGGACCAGTTTGTAGTCGCCCACGCGAATCGTGCTCTCCAACGCTCCGCCGTGGGGAAAATGCCAGACCATCGTGTCGCGAGTCGTCCCGTCAGCGTGCTTGACGAGTCGCGGATCTCTGGGGTCCTCCTGCAGGAGCGGCAGAAGATCACATCCATCGAGATTTTTTTGCGGCGGCTTCGGCGTTCCGGTCATCGACAGAACGGTGGGGTAGAAATCGAGCCCGTTGGCCATCACGTCCGTCTGCACGCCCGGGCGAATGCCCGGTCCCGCGATCAGCAACGGCACTCGCGTCCCGCCTTCCATAGCCGAAATCTTCCCGCGAGCCAAAGGTTCGTTGTCGGTGTAGCGTTCGGTTGGTCCGCCTTCCATGCCGCCGTTATCCGACGTGAAGATCACGTAAGTGTTTTCGCTCAAGGCGTGCCCGGGCCAACCCGGATCGTCCGTCTCGTCAAGGTAGAGACGTGGTAACCAGACTCGCTCTATCCCGAATGACCAACGAACGCCGTCCCGCTGGGGATTTGGTGACCGCGGAGGAATTCATGGGCATCCATTTCTCGTTTCCCCGCCGGCTGTAGGGTGTTGATTTCAATCACTCCCTGACCGGTGGCAACCAACAGACCGTCGCCAGCAACAATTTGCCCGGGATTTGCCGAGCCGCTTGGTACATCTGACCGCGAGACCTGTTTGATCGCCAGACGAATCGCGGGCTTCGATTCGTCCAACGCCAAGAACGTAAACGCGATCGGCCACGGTTGCATGCCGCGAACGTGACAATCAATCTCGCGGGGCGTGCGGCTCCAATCAATTTCTCCTTCGGCTTTGCTTAACCGCGGTGCTCGGCTCACTTTGCTGGGATCCTGCATTTTGCCAATTGCCGATTTTCGATCCCATGCGGACAACCGTTCGACCGATTCCAAGACAGCATCGATACCGATGTTGGACAGCCGTTCTTCTAAGTCACCGGCGGTTTCCTGATCACCGATTTCCGTTTCGCGCACGCACAGGATCGGACCGCCGTCCAATTTTGGTGTCATGTGGATCACCGTGACTCCGGTCAACCGATCACCGCTCAACAGTGCTCGCTGCACGGGAGCGGCGCCGCGATACGCGGGCAGCAACGAACCGTGCAGGTTGATGCCGCCATACGGGGCCGCGGCCAAAGCTGCTGGTTTCAATATCTGTCCGTAGTCACAGACCACCAGCAGATCGGCACCGAGCTTGCTGATCCGCTGCACCGCGTCGCTGTCATTGATACTTGGCGGATCAAAAATCGTCAGCCCGTTTTCCACGGCCCAGGTACGAACGGGTGACGGTGGCGGACCTTTGCGACTGTGTACCAGCGGCCGCGGCCGGGTGACGACCAAGACAACCTGATGGCCGGCGTTGAGCAACGCGTCAAACGCCGGCACCGCGAACGGTCCCGTTCCCATCATGATCAAACGCATCGGATGGTTGGTCGTCGCTGTCATCGCCACTAAGCGTATCTCTGGAGCCAACGATTCAGCCCCTTCGCCAAGGCCTGGTCGCTTTCGATCGAGCCTGCGGTTTGCTTGGACCGAAAATCAGTTACCAACTCGTCCAACTCGTCTTCTATTTCGCGAAGCGCTTCTTCGGTCATCCGATCAAAGAATAGCACACCGTCCAAATGATCGTTCTCGTGCTGCAAAACACGCGACAAGAAACCATCGACTTCGCATTCAATCGGGTTTCCTTGCAAATCATAGGCACTGACGCGAATCGTTTTTGGCCGTTTTACGTTGCCGTACAAACCGGGCAAACTGAGGCAACCTTCCTGAGCAGTTTCGTTTCCTTTGGGGAACTGCAACTCCGGATTGATCAGCACCAGCTCTTCGCCTTCGCCCTTTTGGCCGGACGCGTTGGCGACGAACATCCGCAACGGCAAATTGACTTGGTTGGCCGCCAACCCGACACCTTCGGCCTCATACATCAATTCCAGCATCTGCGCCGCAATCTCCTTCAACTCGCCATCGACGCGGCAAATCGGCTTGCTCTTAAACCGTAGCGTCGGATGCGGATAACGAACGATTTCAAGTTCCATGAGTCAATGATTTGCGGAGCCCGGGACCAGGTGAGGCTGAAGGAACGAGCGGAAATCAGTGGCGTAAGCGTTCCAGCTTCGCGATTCCCAAATCCCGCAAACGTCAACTCTCGTTGCCGCTCGTGCTTGCTTCAGGATGAACGATTCGCTCGGTCTTGTGCAGGGGAGAACCTTGCGGAGAACGTTCACGCGCAGCTGCCTGCTGGACACGCACCGGTGGATTGGACCACCATTTCGGCATGGGAAACACGAAAACTCTCGCACTGTTTCAGCGGGCCCTCGATGCGGCGACAGAAACGAAAGTGCGGTCAAAGACGATCGCCGGGGCCAGCATCTTGGATGCCGGAATCGACACGACCGGTTCGCTGCAAGGGGGACAATTGTTGGCCCGGCTTTGTCTGGCCGACCAGCGCGACCGTGCGAATCGTTCCGGCCAATCCAGATCGGCTGTCCAGCGACAATGCCGTGTACGTGCACACGGATGATCCACTGGTTGCCTGTTTGGGGGCCCAATACGCGGGCTGGCCGGTCCAAACGGATGATTTTTTCGCGATGGGCAGCGGGCCCATGCGGATGTTGCGTGGCAAGGAACCGTTGTTGGAAGAATTGGGCCTGCGTGAAACCAAATCCGAAATCGTCGGCGTCCTGGAGTCAGACAAACCGCCAACCGATTCAGCGATCGAATTGATCGCTGAGGAGTGTGGCGTCACGCCATCGGGCGTTCACCTGGCGGTCGCCCCGTCGACATCGATTGCCGGCAGTGTTCAAGTCGTCGCTCGCAGCATCGAAACGGCGATGCACAAGTTACATGAATTGAAGTTCGACGTTCGACAGATCGTCTCGGCTACAGGTGTTGCCCCGCTTACCGCCGCCGGCGAAACCGGGAGACACCGTTGCCGGCATCGGACGCACCAACGATGCCATCCTGTATGGCGCTCGCGTGACACTGTGGGTCGATTGTCCAGATGAAACGATCGAATGCGGTGGCGGAGCAATGTCCCCAGTCGCTCGTCAGCGGATCATGGTCGCCCGTTTGCGGAAGATCTTCAAAGCGTACGAATACGATTTCTATCGTGTCGATCCGCTCTTGTTCAGCCCCGCGGTGGTCACGTTTCACAATCTGCGTACCGGGCGAACCTGGAGTCACGGTTCGATCGAATCTGATGTTCTCAGGCAGTCGTTTTTGAAATGAGTGGCGCCTCGATTTCTCGTACTCGGTGGCGGCGACGGCTGGCATGCCGATCAACTACGCGCTGCCGCTCGAGTCAGCGGCTGTGAGATCGTGTTTGCGGACTACGAGTCACTTGCTGCCTCCATCGACTCATCATCGCAATTGTCGTTTACATTCCGGGCCGGTGAATTGGACGCCTTCGACGCCGTGTTGACGCGAACGATGCCGGCAGGCTCACTGGAGCAGGTAACGTTTCGCCTGGCCATCCTGCACGCCTATGCGCAGCGGCAGTTACCGATCGTGAACCCTCCGCGCTCGCTGGAAATCGCCATCGACAAATTCGCCACGCTCGCCCACGTTGCCAGCCTTGGCTTTGATGTGCCGACGACGCGAGTGGCTCAGTCACGCGTCGCGGCAATGAAAGCGTTTGATGAACTCGGCGGTGACTGTGTCGTCAAACCGGTTTTTGGCGGTGAAGGCCGTGGTGTGATGCGGATTCGCGACCGTCAATTGGCATGGTACACATTCGCGACGATGGAACAGCTGAATGCGGTCTACTATGTTCAACAGTTCGTTCCACCCGGTGGGATTGATACGCGTTTGTTGGTGATCGGTGATCAGGTATTCGGCATCCGCCGAGAGAACGCGGATGACTTTCGCACGAACGTATCCAGTGGCGCCATTGCCAGGGCGATTCAGCCGACGCAGCAGCAGCGTTTGACAGCCTTGCGGATTACCGAGTCGATCGGTTTGCGTTTCGCTTCGGTCGATATTCTCGAAGCATCCGATGGCAAGCCAAGGGTCTTGGAGGTGAACGCGATTCCAGGCTGGCGCGGTGCCCAATCGGTGACCGAGACAAACATTGCACGAGAAATCATCTCGGTACTGTTAAGCGATTCGCGACGACGCAAGGAAATTGCCGGATGAGCGACCGTGAGATTGACGGCAATGTTGCAGCACGACTGCGAATCGTGGCCTCGCTGATGCCGGGCGCGATCGCCATCGCCGAGCCCGACGGGGCTGCAGGAGCAGACGGATCGCGCAGCTACGCATTAACGACCTTTCAAAGCTTGAACGACGGCAGCGAGGCAATCGCCCGCGGGCTCGTTGCTTGGGGCATCCGACCCAACATGCGGCTGGTGATGCTCGTACCGTTTGGGGCATCATTCATCAAGCTGGCATTCGCTTTGCTGAAAGCCGGTGTGACACTCGTGCTGATCGACCCCGGCATGAGCCGCAAGCATCTGATTCAGTGTCTGAGCGAGACGGAACCCGACGGGTTTGTCGGCATCCCAAAAGCGCAAGCGATTCGCACCGTGTCTGCGCGGCAAGTTTCCGTCGGCGCATTGGAACGTGACGGTTGGCCGCCGCTATTTTTGGGGAGGCAAAACGCTTCGACAAATCGAAGCCCTGGGCAAGAATCCGTTACGTGAAAATGAGTCGACGACGCTGCCTAGGATCGACGCAGTGACGATGCCGCCATCATCTTTACCACCGGCAGCACGGGACCCCCCAAAGGCGTCTTGTACACGCATGGCACTTTTCATGCACAAATCGATCGGATTCGCGAACGGTATGACATTCATCGTGGCTCTCGCGATCTTGCTTGCTTTCCGCTGTTCGGGTTGTTTGACGCCGTGATGGGCGTGACGACCATCATCCCCGACATGGATCCAACGCGGCCTGCCGATGTGAATCCGCGATTGCTGATCGAAGCAGCCACCCAGTGGGAAGTCGATCAGGCGTTCGGCTCACCGGCGCTGTGGAACACGGTCGTGCGTTGGTGTGACCAGAACAAAGTTGCTCGCGCCCGTTCCCAACGCTGCGACGCGTGCTATCGGCCGGTGCCCCGGTACCTGCCGAAACACTCCGCAAGTTGCGAGACCTGGTCCACCCCGATGCCAACATCGTGACACCCTATGGTGCCACCGAAGCGCTCCCGATCGCATCGATCGAATCACGCGAAGTCATTGCCGAAACCGGACCGGCCGCGGCGAAAGGCAAAGGCGTCTGTGTGGGAACCCCCTTCGAGAGCGTCGATTGGAAAGTGATTGAGATTGACGATGGGCCTCTCGAAACGATCGATCGAGTAACGGAACTGGATCGCGGAAAAATTGGCGAGCTGATGGTGGCGGGGCCCATGGTAACGCGGCAATACGTCGTGCGATCGGAACAGAATGCGTTTCATAAAGTTTCCGACGGTGAGCGGATTTGGCATCGGATGGGTGATGTCGGTTACCTGGACGACCGAGGCCGTTTTTGGTTCTGCGGCCGCAAAGCGCATCGCGTTGATTGCGTCGACCGCACACTTTTCACCGTTCCCTGCGAAGCGGTGTTTAACTCGCATCCATTCGTTTATCGATCCGCCTTGGTACCGCGCGGTCAGCGACCCAATCAGACGCCGGTGATCATGGTCGAGACGTATCCGGAGCATCGTCCGAAAACCGACCAACAGAGAAACGAATTGCGAGACCAACTGCTGGATCTCGCGGCGCGAAATCCACTGACGCGGCGAATCGAGGAAATCATCATTCGCGACGCCCCGTTACCAGTCGATATCCGCCACAACAGCAAGATTTTTCGCGAACAATTAGCCAGCGAATTAGTTTGAACTTTCATCGTAGCGGAACTCGGGAGAGTTCCGAATTCGTGATCGTCGGAAGTCTTCCGACTTCCGCTACGAGGAACCGCCTGGGAACGAGCCTCGTTGGTGGAGTTCAGCGAACTCGAGTCGTCTCCAAAATCTCTGATTTCGGTAGAGCCTCGTTCTCAGTCGACCACGCATTGATATCGCGAACGACTGCGAAAGCGCTGTTCACGGCGTCCTCATGCTCTCCGAATCCCCAATAAGCGCCACAGTAGTACGTTCGGCAGCGGCCATTGATCCGATCCCATTGACGTTGAGCACCGACGGCTTGCGGAGTGAAAATGGGCTGCCGATAACTCAAGTGTGCCAGGATCTTTTCTTCGGCGATTCCCTTAGCCGGCGTCAGTGAGCCGAACAATGGCTCGGGGCATTCAGAAGCCATGATACGATTCAAATGGAATACGGCATCAAGCTTTTCCGGAGCAGCAAAGCCACTCGCATCCGGGCTATCTTTCAGCCGAATACAGATGCTGGGAAGAGAATCCGTTGCAACCCCTGACAGGACGCTGGGATCACGGTGCAATACTGCGCCAATCGTCTGAAACGTGAATGATCCCAGCACGTCTTGTTCCGCATCCGTGGGATCTGACAACAGTTGCAGTGCTTGATCAGCGTGAGTTGCCATCACCACCGCATCGAAATGTTCGGTGTCGCTGTCCGAGCATACTTCCACTGCGTCAATACTCCTGCGAATTGCGCACGGGTGTACTCAACCGGATCTTGTCTCGGAAGGGATTCGTCAATGCATTCACGTATTGACGAGTTCCGCCGCGGACGATTCGCCACCCCGGTCGCATGCGAAGCAAATACTCGGCAACACACCGGGCCGATAGCTTGCCAACCTGATCTGGCCCGGCACCCCAGATGACCATCACCAACGGAAACAACACATGGGTAAGAAATCGTCGGCTACAGCGATCGCCCAGAAACTCCTCCAGGGTGAGATCATATCCGCTGGACTTTTTCAGCAGTCGCCGGCTCGCCCAATAGAACTTGAGAGCGTCGACGGTGAGCCACAACAAGGAGGGTGACAGCAGCAACAGCGGATTGCCGAACACAACCTGCTGAAACGTTCCTTGCCAAAGAAAACGACTTCCCCGATCATCAACAACGCAACTGAGATCAGCCGGTTGCGTAGCGACGCCCAGTTCATCGAGCAATTGAAAGAAATTGGGGTACGTTTTGACGTTGAAGAAAGAAGCGCCGACATCCAAGTCATAACGACTGCCATTCACGTTCACCGGAAAGGTGCGAATGTTGCCACCGACAACATGACAACTCTCGAAGACCGTGATCTCGTGGTCACGGCAAAGTCGATAAGCGGCGCACAGACCGGCAATTCCCGATCCCACTATTGCTATTCGCATCGTCCAACCTCGTTGCACCCACGTTAGAACCCCAGGATAGTTCGGCAAACTCACCGGTCTACCAGATTCAACATCATTCATCCGGGGCAGAGGATGACGGCGAGAAACGGTTTCGACCCGCGACTCCGGTGAGAATGGCCGGCAGCAGCAAAAGATCTCCCACGAGTGCAGCGACAAGCAGGCTCAACATCAGCCACGCAAACCGAGCAACAGGCACACAACTGCTGATCGCATGGGGCAGGAGAGCGAGCCCACAAATGAGGGTTGTATGAACCATAGCGGTTGCACAGCGCCTGTAAGCAGTGCTAACGGCGTCACTGGGAGACTGACCATCCAAGCGACCATGGCGATACCAAATCATGAAGTGCAAAGTGTCATCCACTGCAATTCCCAACGCCACGCTGGCTGTCACCATCGCCCCAATATCAACTGGCTGTCCAAGCCAGCCCATCATGCCGAAGACCGCGACCGCGGGAAACAGATTGGGAAGCATGGCAGCAAGACCCATCGCGACGCTTCTCTGCATCAGGCAAATGACCAGCGAGATGACCACAAAAGCGGCCAAGTAACTGCGAAACAAGTCGACAAGAAGCCGCTGTTGAACCGCCTGAGTGAAGAGCGGTAGCCCAGTGAAATCGAGAGACGGTAACGTCTTTCCGTCTCCCTGATGTGCCTTCATGATCGGCGAACTCGTCGCTGCGATTTGGCGAATGAATTGTCCATAGGCCAGGTCGCCCAGTGCAGCGACTTGCGTGCGAATTCGCCAAGTCGCACGTTGACCATTCGGCCGATAGTACTGTGACTGGACAAGCAGTTCCTGCTCCCGTTTCAGAAAGCGATTGAAGACGGCCCGTTTTGCCGTTTGGCCAATGGACCTGCCGGTTGGAATTGCAGGAAGAAACGAAGCAGCTGAAATCGTGCCTCCCGAATCGGGCATGGCGTCGATCGCACCTGCAAGGTTGCTAACAACCTCAAGTTGCTCGATCATGGACCAGGCATCGGTATCACTGAAGTCAACCGTGACTTCGATCGGATCGAGAGGTCCAAAGCGATCTTCCAGCCACGTATAGTCTCGAATGATCCGAGTGTTCGGTGAGAACAAGTCACCGATGCGTGCGGAAGTAACGACTTTCAATAATCCTACTGCCAAGAAACAACTTGCCAGCACACCGACCCATAGCATGCTCATCCAGTGGCGCGACACAAACCTACTGAGATTGATCCAATGGAACCCGGCATATCGGTGATCGCTCGGTTGTTCACTATCAGCTGTGTTTGGCTGCGATGACAACCGAATCCTCGGTGGCCAGAATTCCAAGACGCCAGGCAGGACTAGAAACACCAAGAATAGACTTCCAATGACTCCCGCGGCTGAGTAGAAACCGAACGCTTGGATCGGCCGCACGTCGCTGATGCCCAGAGACACCAGACCGATCGCCGTTGTGAGCGCTGCGTACCAGCACGGCTTCCATGCTCGGTGCACAGCAACGGAAGTAATGTTTTTTCCCTCAGAGTCGGCAACGGCATCGCGAAAATAGTTAATCAGGTGGATTGCCGCCGATGTTGCCAGTACGAACACCAGCGTTGGCATGACGAGCATCACCGGGCTCATCCGCCCACCGGAAACGCCCACGAGAACGATCGTGCAGGAGCCACCAAACGCACCGCAACACAAGGTGATGACAGCCGTCCTGAATCGTCTTAGGAAGGTCCAGGTGAGTGCCAGCCCAATCAAACAAGCGGCAATCGCAATCCATCCCAGGTTTCGCGTGCTCTCGTAGTCCAACGATGTGCGGTAGACAAACGGACCTACCAGATGAACGTCTTGCGGTGTCAGCTGGAAAGCATCGGCAACCGACGTCTTGATCGACCGCAGTGCCAGTTGGCGATGTGAGTCGGCATATTGTGTCATCGTCAAGAACAAGCACGTCAACGTACCTTCGGTCGAAAACAGACTGCCTTGAAAGCGATCGATGATCGTTGTCCGGGCAAGATTGTGTGGCGGCAGCGTGAGTTGATCGATAAGGCTGCCGCCCGATTCAGCAGCCTCGATATAAGGCCGCGTCTCGGAGTGATGGATCAGCTTCGGTGACGAGTGCGGAGACGCGTGGATCATCAACCGAACAGCTTTCCCAGCTAACCAAAATCACGTCATCGCTGCCGAAGCATTGACGAAATCGACGATACGACGTCTGTTCGGAAGCATCCTCAGGCAGCCAAGTCAGCGGGTCATTTGCCATTCCAAAGTAGATCGATAATGCAACCGCGAGAATCATCGGCCACGTTGCGAACATGCCCAGAATAGAGAAGAGACTTCTGCGGCGATAAGAACGAGAAGTCATCAAAGGCGAGCAAGCAGGGAACTTAGGGGATTTATCCGGGTTGTTTCATTCTGCACCTGCGTCGTCGCCGTTACCATCCCAGAAAACGGATAGACAATTCGTGGTCTGGACCGCGAAGACTCAAGTGAAAGTCTGCTCAATCTGCGGTCATTGCCGCCTACTTCGTGGGCACGTCTGGCAAGCCTCGATGTTTCTAGCAAGGTGCCGGAGCGCACGTTTTTTTCCGCTCGTGTTTTTTGTTCGCTCTTCATGGCCTATTGCGTAGGCGCATATTTGGACGCTGCGACAATTCGTTGTCTTGCCGACTTCGGCACATGATGTGCACAATGGCGGAGACTTAGGAGGAAAATCTAGATGAGAACAACGATCCGTTCAACAGACCGAGCAGCAGAATTGAACTTTGACGATGCGAGCATCGAGTTGCCCGTTGTGGTTGGCACCGAAAATGAACGTGCCGTCAACATCGAAAAGTTGCGTGAGCAAACGGGTTTGATCACGATTGACGAAGGCTTTCGAAACACTGCTTCGGTTCGATCGTCGATCACCTACATCAACGGCGAGGAAGGCGTCCTTCGGTACCGTGGCATCCCCATCCAGCAACTCGCAGAACAATCCACCTTCATCGAGACCGCTTACCTGTTGATCTACGGCCAATTGCCGACGCGCGATCGGCTTGATCATTTCCGCGAGTTGTTGACTGAGCACGAAATGATTCACGAAGGGATGCGAAATTCATTTCTCGGTTATCCACCGAGCGGGCATCCGATGGCGATTTTATCCTCCATGATCAACACCTTGTCGTGTTACAACACCGAGGTGATGACGATGGAAGACGAAAGCAACTTCGAGAACGCGGCCGCTCGGCTGATTTCCAAGATTCGTACCGTCGCCGCCTACGCTTATCGAACATCGATTGGCTTACCGCTGACGTACCCGAAACCGGATCTGAGCTATTGCCGTAATTTTCTTCACATGATGTTTTCGGTGCCGGGCAAGAAACACTCACCGGATACGGATATCGTGCGTGCCTTATCGCTGTTCTTGATCCTGCACGCGGACCACGAACAGAACTGCTCGACATCCACCGTCCGTACGGTGGGCTCGTCGGGAGCCAACTTGTTCGCGTCGTGCGCCGCGGGTGTCTGTGCGCTGTGGGGACCGCGGCACGGCGGGGCAAACGTGGCCGTGATCGAGCAGCTGGAACGCATCCATGAAGCGGACATGAATATCAGTGATTTGGTCGAGCGTGTGAAACAGAGGAAAGAGCCGCTGTATGGCTTTGGGCACGGAGTTTACAAGAGCTACGATCCGCGAGCAGAGATTCTACGCGAGCACGCGACGAGAATCCTGGACAAACCTGGCCGCTCCGATCCCTTGTTGGACATCGCGAAACGACTCGAAGAAATTGCTCTGGAGGACGACTACTTCGTCAGCCGCAATCTGTATCCGAACGTGGACTTCTATTCCGGCCTGCTGTTACGAGCGATCGGGATTCCGACGAACATGTACACGGTCTTGTTTGCCATCGGGCGAATGCCTGGCTGGATTGCCCATTGGAAGGAAGCACACGACTCCGGCACTCGGATCTTTCGTCCTCGTCAGGTCTATACCGGGCCTGCCGAGCATGATTACGTCGACATGCAGTGGCGATAGCGAGTCGAAATAACAACGGAGCATCGGCTGTTTCTTTAGCGAAGGAAGATGCTTCACGGCGTTCACTTTCCGGGGATTGGTTGCGTCACGCACTCCGCTGCATGACAATGCGGACGGAGTGTCTTCCTTCGCTTCCTTTCTCCAACTGAGATGATGTCGTATGGATCGCCGAGCGTTTTTGCAGAGCGCGGCAGCAGGGGCCGCCTTGGGGAGCACCGCCGTCGCTGGTGCCCAGGAACAACCACCAACGCAACAGCAGAAAACGCAGCCCGCAGGGCAGGGGCCCGCTGAGTGGCGGAACAAGCAATCGGACATGGCCTATCGGCGTTTGGGCCGGACCGGTCTGATGGTCTCCGAGTTTGTTTGCGGTGGCGATCCGATTCGCCCCGACAACTACGAACACCTCAACTTGGCCCTCGAGAAAGGTCTGAACTATCTGGACATGGCGCCCGCGTATGGTCGGGGTCAGTGCGAAATCGCGTACGGCAAACTGCTCGCCGGCTCGGCCAAACGCGAGAACGTCTACCTGACGACGAAGATCAGCGGGTTCAAGGAACTTCGCAATCGTCTTTACAAAGAGATTTTCGACAGTCTGCCTGGCGAGAAACAGAACCAAATCATGCAGCGCGCCGAGCAGACGCTTCAGGCCGGCGGAGCCGCCAAGCCAGGTTACTTCCTGAAGTATTGGCCCGGACAGGACAAAGAGTTTGCCCCGTCCTATCTGAGCAATGCGATGATGCGCGACTATGCGCATCGAGTCGAGGGCAGCAAGGAATTCCAAAATCACATTACAAGCTCCCTTGAAGAAAGTTTGAAACGTGTGGGGACCGACTATTTCGACATTGTCATGTGCCCGCATGGGGCTTGTACGCCGGAAGAACTGCGGATTCCTGAGATCAAGGCGACGTTCGATCGCCTGAAGCAACAGGGCAAGGTCCGGTTCTTGGGGGTCACCTCACACAACGATCCGGCAGCGATTCTGCGGACTGCGACAGAGATGGGACACTATGATGTTGTCATGATGGCTTACAACGTCATCAATGGCGGATACCTGGACCATGCGATTCACAGCGCCGCCGCGAAAGGCGTGGGCGTCATCGGGATGAAAGTCGCGATGGCGGTCGCGACCCATCACAAGTCGCTGCAGCCGGTGCCACAGTGGCGGATCGACAAGGTTGACCGGATTGTGCCCGGCGACATGAAGGCTCCGATGAAGGCGTATGTGTGGGCATTGCAAAACCCGGGCATCTCGGCCGTGATCTCGAATCTTTGGAACGAGCAGTTTATTGACGAGAACCTCTCGTTGGCCGGCAAGCAAGTCGATTTGCAGCCGGCGTAGGCACGACACGACTCGACACGGCGTTCAGTCGCTGAGTGTCGTGATCGGTGTCAGTGCGAGTTGACGAAATTCGACTTCGGAGCCTTCCGCTTGCAGCGCGATCTGGCCCTTGGTCGCGGTGCATCTGGGTGCCGTGGTTGACCAGGTCGCCGTTGACCCACACTTTGACGGCGTCGTTCGACGCACTCGATGACCATCGTGATTCCACTCGCCCGACCGGTTTTTCCGAGTCGTCGGTCAGGTTGAGAATCCGCCGAGCCTTGCCTTCGGTGATGCCCCAATTCTCCTTCGGGCCGCGCCGCTCGACCATGTCGGGCACCGTGATGTCCTCGACGATGCACCAGAAATCGCCCGCGTGGCGATGATTCATCTGCACCTCGATCGATTTGGGGAACATCTTGTACAGCGCTCGCGGCGTGGATGCGTGGACCAGCACACCGCAGTTGCCGGGCTTGGCCGGCGAAACGGTATTCGACCTCGAGGCGATAGTTCTCGTACTTCGCGTCGGTGATCAGATGGCCGCCGGGTTGGCCGAGACTCACGAGCATGCCGTCGCGCACGATGAATGTCGCCTTCGGCGTCGGGGTTCTCGTCCAGATGCGGCACGTCGACGTGCCAGCCGGTCAGATCCTTGCCGTTGAACAGGCTTGTTGTTTCTGGATCCGACGGGGGCTCGGCGACGGCTACCGTTTCCAGCATGGGGATGCCGATCAGGAAGCAGAGCGATGGTAGAGCAAAGCGAGTCATTTTGACTTTCCTGGAGTTTGAGGGGCGAGCCGGGCAATCGCTCGTTTTTACACATAAGTCGGGCGGGTCTTCATGATTTGATCCTGAAAGGAGTGCGAACGGTAGCCGCCCTTCGCCAATCAAACCGCGTGAGCGTTTTTTGTTGGCAGCGATAGTTTGAATTCCGCCCACTTGCCCTGTTCCGAGCGAGCGGTGGCGTGACCGTGATGCAACTGCATGATCCGCCATGTCGAGTACAAACCGATACCGGTGCCCTTCTTCTTCTTCAACTCCGGATCGTCAAGCCGCGAGAATTTACGAAACAGCTGTGAACGCTGGGCTTCCGAAAAACCTGGGACCTTCGTTCCAGACCGTGATGCTGACCGATCCTTCGACCCATTCTTCCCGCTCGAGCGTGATCCGTAGGGTGCTGCCTTCTCGCCCGTAGGTGATCGCGTTGCGAAGCAGATTGCTGACGGCGATTTGCAGGAGTCCAATGTCACATTCGACGGTCGGTAATCCGTATTCAATATTGCACTGGACAACCATTGCGTTGGCATCGAATTCCGCTTCCAGCATCTCAACTCGATCGGCTGAACGACTTGTTCGTTTAGATCGACGCCCTTTGCCATGTGCGCCTTGAGCGATCCCTCTTCGAGTCGGGCCAAATTCAGGAACTCGCGAATCATCCTCAGCAAGTATTCGCCTTTGTGAATCGTGCGGCCGAGTTTTTCTTTCTGCTTCTCGTTCAGCTCGCCCAGATAGCCGGCTGCCATCAGCCTTGCGTCGGTGACCATCGATGCGACCGGGCTTTGCAGTTCGTGACTGATGAAACTGAGCACCTCGCCGTAATCTTTGTTGGCCTTGGTCAGCATTTCGATGCGGAACGCCTTTTCGACGACCGGGCCGATACTGTCGGCAATCGCCTGATGGATCAGCATCTGATGCTCGTCAAATGCGTTCAGCGTGCCGCACACTGCGAACCAGAAATCCGACCGTTCGACTGCCGACGCGCAGCGGCGCAATCATGCTTGATTGCAAGCCTTCCTTCACGCGTTTGACCGCA
This sequence comes from Pirellulaceae bacterium, assembly GCA_963714715.1. Lineage (GTDB taxonomy): Bacteria > Planctomycetota > Planctomycetia > Pirellulales > Pirellulaceae > JBFJVZ01. The sequence goes on from CAVQPV010000010.1 coordinate 64,900, forward strand.
CCCTGATTGAAGGGATGATTGCAGGCGAATTCTTCCAGATGATTCACGATCGAAGGCGCCGACGTGCGATACGATTCTTCCACCAGGCTGCCGGCGAGATCCTCGTCGTAATTTGCCGGCAACACCAACGGCTCGTAGTTCGCACGCGACCATTGGCTGACCAGGCGGCCCGGCCGCATCGGCGAGGAAGACGAGCGTCATCCGCAGGTCATCTTCATGGGGAATCGAATCAAAGACAAAGTCCATGATCTGCGAGAGCGATTCTGCCGCAGCAACGCGATGGCGGATCGTGTCCAGCATCACTCGTTCGTGCGGCGAACAATGTGCTGCGACGTCTTCCAGACCGACCGCCCCGACGTGCTGCAGTGTCGCCGATAGGTGAGCCGCATCATCGCGGATCCGCTGGCCCATGGTGGCCAGCAGCGCGGACGAGAGGCCCGGCAATTCGTCCATCAGTTTCACAAGCGAGTTGTGGTCGATGGCTCGAATCGTGATGTCACCCCGCGCCGATAGCCGCGCCAGTCTTTGCATTTTGCCCGCCAGCCCCATGATGCCGCCCCAGTCGCCCGGATGGAGCACGTTGACAAGGATCATGGCACCGTTGGGCGTTGGTCGCACCACCTCCGATTTCCCGCGTGGTAACAACAAACGCCCATTCGGCAGCCGTGCCTTCGCGACAAATGATCTCGCCATCGTCGAAAGGCAAGTGGCACCATGTGTTGCTCGAGCTGCTCGATCGTCGCATCATCGACGTTGGAGAACGAGCCTTGCTGGCGGAAGAGCGATAGCAGCGATGGTAACGCCCGAGACGCCAACTCCTCCTGATTCGATCCGCTTCCCTCGCCTGTTGGCGGCAGTGGGGAACGTCAGACAGAAAGAGGGACCTTGCTCATCGGTCTAACCGAGTTTCATCTTGATCAACATCGAGCAAGTCATCGAAATCGACTGGTTTCTGAAGCACGCCCGGCAAGGCCGAGTTCGGTGCTGTCCGTACTCTCCCGCAGGGCGTCACCCACCGAACTGATCACGAAGATCGGCGCCTCGCATCCGACCAACTTCAGGTCCCGGACCATCGATGTGCCGGTGTCGACCTCCTCCATCATCAGGTCCAGGATCACCAGATCCGGGGCTTCCGGATTTGAACTGCCGCAGACCTTCCTCGCCCGATGCCGCATCAACGAAGTAGTACCCGTTGGCTTCCAGCACCGTGCGCATCGAGTCGCGGAAGTCGGGATCATCGTCAACGTACAGGATGACGTGTTTGCCGTCTTTCATCTGATTTCTATCCTATTCCTTGTTGGTCAGCGCGTCCGGCAGCAGGTTTCGCGGAGAGAGCGATTCGAGATGCTGCACGGCCGCTGCCAGATTCTGCTGGTGCTTGCGGCGAGAGATGTTCGCCGAAATCGTCGAACTCGTAGCCGCGAATCGCGAGCGTAAAACCCTCCACCTTCGGATTCGAAAACACTTTGGGCGAGCCCCAAGATCGTCTCCGGCGAAACATGGTGCGTGCTGAAGGCGATCGTCATCTGCGGCTCGATTCGTTTCCAGTCGAATGGTTCCGGGCCGTTGATCGCTGCGTCGGCAAAGATCACGACATCAAAGCCGGCCGCCTGCTCGGCATGCTCGACCGCCAACTGATAACAGGTCTCGACGGTCAGCTGTGGCATGCCCAGTTCCTGCAGCCCGCTCGGCCAGCGCCGGCCCCAGACCGTCATCCAGTCGGCCGGGGTTGCCGTAGCCGATCAGCAGTGTTCGATGCCAGTGAGTTGACTTCATGTCGACCTGCACCTTCTCGTCGATCACCTGTCCGTCGGCATCGTACAAGCGTGACGATCAGAGGCATCTGCCCCATCGCGTGCGTCGCACAGCTCAGGCACGGATCGTAGGCCCGGATCGCCACTTCGACGTGGTTGAGCATCGCCTTCGGTGATTTCCTGCTGCCCCGACAGATGGTCCTGGGCGACCTTGCTGCACGGCCCGGTTCATCGGTTCGTTGTTGCTCGTGGTCGAGACGATCAGGTTGCACATCGTCACCTGGTCGTTCTCGTTGATCCGGTAGTGGTGGAACAGCGTGCCGCGCGGCGCCTCGATGATGCCGATCCCCTCGTCGCGCCGCTCGCCCTTGACCACCAGGTCGTCGCCCTGCAGGTCGGGGTCGTGCAGCAGTTCGCCGATCTTCTCGATCGAGTGCAGCACCTCGATCATCCGCGCCCAGTGGTAGGCCAGCGTCAGGTTGTTCGGCTTGCCGTCGGTGAGCGCCACGAACTCCTTGCGGGCTTCCTCGGCTTCGGGCGTGTCGATGAAGTCGCAGGTGTTGATCCGGGCCAGCGGGCCGACGCGATACCAGCCGTTTTCCGGGCCGATCGACTTGATGAACGGGAACTTCATGTACGACCAGTTGCGAACTTCCTCGGCGATGTAGTCGAGGTACTCCCGGTTGTCGACATGATCGAAGATCGTTCTTGCCGTCCGCGTCGATCGCCCGCAAGCCGCCGTCGTACAGGTCCATCGCACCGTCGTCGCGGATGATCGACAGATGGTTCGACTCGAAGGAGCCAAAGACCTTGGCCGTCTCGAGATGCTCGACCGTGTAGTCCTTGGCGATCTTCAGCGCGCCGCGGGACCACTCGATCATCTGGTCGAGGTCGGCGAGCAAGGTCATCGCGTTCTGCCATCGACAGGTTCTTGTTGATCCCGCCGGGAATCGCGCCGGTGCCATGGACTTTCTTGCCGGCGGTGGCCTTGATGACCTCCTGGCCATACTTGCGCATCAGGATGCCCTGCTTGGCCAGTTCCGGGTACTCGGCGGCCACGCCGATGATGTTGCGGATCGCCGGATCGGCGTCGAAACCGAACAACAGATCGGGCGAGCAGAGATGGAAGAAGTGCAGGGCGTGCGACTGAAACATCTGGCCGTAGTGCATCAGCCGCCGCATCTTTTCGGCCGTCGGCGTCAAGTTTCTCGCCGCCGACGAGCCAGTCGACCGCCTTGGCCGCACACAGGTGATGGCTGACCGGACAGATGCCGCAGAGCCGCTGCACGGCGACCGGCATCTCCCAGTAGGGCCGGCCCTGGATGAATCGCTCGAAGCCGCGAAACTCGACGATGTGCAGCCGCGCCTGCTGCACGTGATTGTCTTCGTCGAGCAGAATGCTGACCTTGCCGTGTCCTTCGACGCGGGTGACCGGCTGAATCACAATGCGACGCGAATTATCGCCAGTCGTTACCATTGCGGACGTCTCCAATTGTTTGCTGTGCCGGCCAGTCGGTTTGCAGTGCGGATTGTTCGGTGCGCGTGAATCGTGTCTCAGTCGTACTTGATCAACTCGTACGGTAGTTCCACCGGTTCGATCGGTTAGCAGCGCGACCAGGGCGGCGAACAGCGTGTCGGCCGATGGCGGACAGCCGGGCAAGTGGTAGTCGATTTTGACGACCTCGTGCGCCGGGTAGACCTTGTCCAGCATCAGCGGCACTTCGTCGTCGTCGGGGAGCTTTCCCGAAGGATTGTAGACCGACGGGCCATTCAGATACGCCTCGTCGAGGCACTCTTCGCAGCGGTACCATGTTCCGCAGCGCGGGAATGCCGCCCATCGTGGCGCAATCGCCAATCGACACCAGGATGTCGCAATGCTTGCGGAAGTCGCGCAGCACCTCGACGTTCTCTTCGTTGCAGCAGCCCCCTTCGATCAGGCCGACCGCACAGTGCTGAGTGAATTCCTTGTAGTCGTCGATCGGCGACTTGTCGAAATCGACCAGTTCGATCAGTTGCAGGATGCGTTCGTCGATATCGAGCAGCGACATGTGACAGCCGAAACATCCGGCCAGCGACGTCGTGGCAACTCTCGGTTTCTTGGTCAGGCTCATGGCAGGCGTCCGGTATTTCTGCACTCGAGCGGTTCTCGGACGCCTTCGATCTCCGAACCGATCGGTTCAACGTCGTACAAACGTTGGCCAACGGGCGTTTGATAGCCGACCCGTTTGCGCAGCAGGGCACCGACCGGGACATGCGTCGATCGCCTGGTCCGTCACGTCGACGTTCGTATCGGCCAGCCGGGCCGCGGCATTGACACCGAATCCGTTTCGCGGCGCCGCGACTCGACGAAGTCGAACACGTGCTTGCCGTCCAGATCGCGCGACGTTCGCACGCATCGGCCGCAGAGAATGCAGCGGTTGTGGTCGATCATGATGTCGGGATGCGATGCGTCGACTTCGCGCTGCGGCCAGAGAGTACGGGAACCGCGGCGCCGTGATGCCGAATCGGTAGGCCAGCGCCTGCAGTTCGCAGTTGCCGCTCTTCTCGCAGAACATGCAGAAATGATTGCCTTCGACGAACAGCATCTCGATGATCATCTTGCGAAACTCGTTGCAGCGGCTCGGTGTCGCTTCTCGACGACCATGCCGTCGGCGACCGGCGTCGTGCAGGCCGAACAGGGTCGACCGTTGACCAGGACCGTGCAGACGCGGCACGAACCGAACGGCTCAAGGCCCGGCTTGTGGCAAAGCCGCGGAATGTAGATGCCGGCGGCATCCGCCGCCTCGATGATCTTCTGACCCGGCCGGGCCGTCATCTGCACCCCGTCGATGATCAGGGAAATCGTCTCAGACATGCTGACACTTGCCTTTCTGCGGGGGACACGGCTGTGAAGTCGTGAGTCGACTTGCGACCGGTCAGGCGTTCGGCGTTCCGGCCACGGCTGCTGTTCAGGTCGAAGCTGCGCTGGAATCCATCCGGATCGTCTTGCACCCGCGATTCGTAGTGCGAGCGGAAGTTCTGCAGCGATGTGACCACCGGCCGCCACGACGTCTGGCCCAGCCCGCAACGGCTGCAGGCCTTCATCATCCGGCCGACCTCCTCGAACTGCTGCCAGATCACTCGGTTCGCCGCGCCCCGCCATCACCCGCTCGACGCCCTTCAGCAGCACGACGTTGCCCACGCGGCACGGCGTGCAGTAGCCGCAGCTCTCGTCGACAAAAAACTCCATGAACGCGTGGACGATTTCGAGGAGGTCGCGCGACTCGTCGAAGACACATGATCGAGCCACCGGTCGCCAGGTCGTCGAAACAGATCATCCGGTCGAACTGGTCCGGCGCCGACCAGCTCGCCCGCTCGGACCACCGACCTGGACCGCCTGGGACTCGTCCGCCGCCGACCATTTCCAGGACCTGTCGCAAGCGTCACGCCAAACTCGACTTCGTAGACGCCCGGGTCGGGCACAGTCGCCACTGATGCGACAGCAGCTTCGTCCCGGACCTCTGCTTCGTGCCAAGCTCGGAAAACGTGCCCGGCCCCTCCTCCAGGATCTTGGTCACGCAGCAGAGTGTCTCGCAGTTGTTGACGACCGTCGGACAGCCGAGATAGCCCTTCTGGGCCGGGAACGGCGGCCGGTTCTTGGGATCGCCGCGGATGCCCTTCGGCCGAACTGATCAGCGCCGTTTCCTCGCCGCAGATGTAGGCACCGGCACCAAGCTGAATGCGGATGTCGAAATGGTAACCCTCGCTTGCCGGCAATGTTCTTTCCCAACCAACCGTCGCGACGGCGGATCGCCAGCACGCTCTCGAGGAACGGCTTGAAGTAGGCGTACTCGGTACCGCAGGTAAACGATTCCCTCGGCGGCACCGATCGCGTAGCCGGCGATCGTCATGCCGGCAAAGATGCGATCGGCCAACTCGGTCAGCAGCACGCGGTCCTTGAACGTGCCCGGCTCGCCTTCGTCGGCGTTGCAGATGACGATCTTGCGATCGCCCTCGGCGGCCCGCGCGAACTCCCACTTCATGCCGCACGGAAAACCGGCCCCGCCGCGGCCGCGCAGCCGCGACGTCTTCAAGACCCGGATCACCTCCGTCGGCGTCATGCCAAGCGCCTTGCGAATCGCCTCGCCGCGGTTGACCGGGCCAAAGACGATCGGCTGCCCGCAGGCTCGCGAATGTTGTTCTTGACCATCGCATGGACCAGCGGATCGGCGTTGTTCCCGTCACCCAAGTGCTTCACCAACTGCCGAGGATCCTCGTGCTTGCGCAGCTTCCCGAATCATCTGCCGCGCGCTTCTCGGGCGTCAGCTTGGTGACGACCACCTCGTTGACCAGCGCCGCCGGCGCCTGGTCGCACATGCCGATGCACGACGTCCAGTCGAGCGAAAAAAGGCCGTCCTCGGTCGTCTCGCCGAACTCGATTCCCAGCTCGTCCGATCAAGGCCTCGGCAACCGCGTCCGCCCCTTGCAGCTTGTCGATCACGTCGCTGGACAGCCGGATCGCGACTCGTCCCCTTGGGCTTCTTGGAAAAAAAGGCGTAGAACGTCACCGCACCTTCGACCTGCACGCGCGGAATCGCCAGCTCCGCTGCGATCTTGTCGATCGCCTCGTCGTCGACACATCGGTGTTCGAGTCTGGACGGCGTGCAAGACGTCGATCAAACGTGAAGGGTCGTTCTGCACGGCCGTGCAAGCTTGCTGGATGGTCGAATCAAGACGACTGTTCATGAAGTTGCCGTTCGGGCTACGGGGATGTCGGGCGGCTGAGTGATTTGTTCCAAAGTAACGTTTTCCAGGATCACATCTTCGCCGCGCAGGACGCGTGATCTCGTTGGCGTGACAATGGACGCACTCGAAACGGAATTTCGTCAACGTGAAAGACCCGTTGGCAGCGTTGGCACTCCGCTTCCAGTGGTACGACGTCCATCGTCAACGTCACCGGCTGGTCCCAGCGTTCCTCGGTCTGGACGTCAAAGGCATCGCGAAACAACTCCGGCTCGACGCCGGCAAATTCGCCGACGCTGACGTGAACGCTGATCACCCGATCGGCACCGTGTTCGCGGCAAAGGGCCTCGACTTGGCGTGAGCAGCGACTGGACCAGCGAGTATTCGTGCATGAATCCCTTGCACTAAGTGTTTTAAAAAGGGGTCTGACCCTTAATGGGCGGGCAAGAGAGGGTCAGACCCCTTTTAAACACGTTCTTAGGCAACTGACATTCCAACGAGACGGCGGTCAGCCCAGCAAACGCAAACGCTTGCCGTTTCGACGTCTTTTGCACGTTCCGCGAGCCATTTCGCTGATGACCCATCCCAGGGGGCCGGCGAAACTCATAAGAGTGTGACAAAAACGCCTCAACCTGTGCGTCTTTGCACACTTGGTTGTGTGGTGGAATGCATCGAACGACGTCATTGCTGAGCCCTTGGCCGATTCCGCGCCGTTTGCAGTGGTGCATGAAGCGCAGCGCACCGTACGGAGACGAAACCTGGGCCGAATCGACTGCTCGTCGATTCGATTTGGAATCTTCCTTGCGACCTCGCGAACGACCACGAAAGCTACCCAAGTAGCCAAAAAGGTACCTGACACCTTTTCATACCCTACCTGACACCTTTTCATACCCAAGTTGTTATTCAATACCATGGGCTACGCATCTTGTCATTACCCACATTTTTTTGATCCTGAAAGGATCACAGACAGTAGCCGTAGGTCGCGTAGCCGCACCTACGGACGATGAGCCTTTCCCGCGTTTTTCGACACCCGGAGGGTGTCGCAGATACCGGACGGACTGGTTCTGCGACGCCCTTCGGGGTCGGTCGTCGGCAGCGAGCCAAAGCCAACCGTCGGTGCGCTTCGCGACCTACGGCTACTATCTTGGACCGCTTCGCGGTCCAATAGCGACAAATGAATGTTCGCACGCAAGAAGATGTGGGTAATGACAAGGCTACGCATCGGTACTCTCCGCGACCGATTTCATCCGTGAAGGAGTCCTCAACGGGCCCTGGCGAAAGAGTGTCGCCATCCCGCTGCTCTGCGAAGGCATGACGGTCCTCAAGGCAGCGGGCATCCCCTTGCAGCGGGCCAGCGGAGGGTCAGACGTGATCCGATTACGGCGACTGATGCACGCTCTGAACACTCCGGGGCTCGACCGCGTGGTTCGCTCGTTGATCGGCCTCTTCAATCCTTCGCGGCTTGTCTTTTCGGTTTCTCAGACCTGCTTTCGGGGCGGCCCACGGAGATCGATTTCATCAACGGTGAAATCGTACGTCTCGCCCAGGAGTGTGGCGTTGATGCGCCGTACAATGCCGAGGTCGTCCGCACGGTGCATGCCATGGAGGCGTCGGGAGTCAAGGAATTTCCCGCCCGCGAAGAGATCGTCCGCCGATTTCGCGACCTGCGCCCGCAGTGATCTCGCTTTCAGTAGAAGTCCTGTTCTGGCATTGAAGAAAATCGGCACTCGTACTCAGGCGCAGCCGGTACTCGTACTCGTACTCGAATCCGCATCGGTGCGCGGGGAGTTGCCCGTCCGCACCGTTAAACTTGGACGTAACCTGTTCTCCGCTTTCGACTCCCAATCGAGTACGAGTACCACTTCGTTGAGTACGAGTATGAGTACCGCTTCGCTGAGCACGGTAGATGTGCCTCGCAGATGCTGGCCGGAAAAGGGCCGGGAAAAGGTGTCAGGTACCTTTTTGGCTGACTGGGTTGTTTTGGGGTGGTACTCTCATGGTTTCTTTGTGGAGAAGTTGTCATGGGTAGGGCTAAGCGGGCGGAAGAGGGGGTCATGCAATCTATC
>CAVQPV010000011.1:0-77064 GCA_963714715.1 Pirellulaceae bacterium
TTGACGGTCGGCTTCGGAACGGACCAACAAATACGAACAAGACGCGAACTGCTGACTCGCGAGGAAGGCGTGCAAGGCGGAAATCGTCGCTCGACGCTCAAGCATCGGTTGGTGGTCTCCAACTTTCACGACACACCGATGGCGATCCGACTGCTGGACCGCATCCCGATCGCCGCCAAAGACGGCTCGATCAGTGTCAGCTTAGAACCGAGCACTGCAGACGCACTTTCAAAAGACTCGCTCTACGTGCGGATGCAGCGGCCGACGGGCGTGTTGCGGTGGGACGTGCAAATTCCAGCAAAGAGGTTTGGGAGTGACTCCTACGATCACGACTATCAATATTCGATCGAACTGGACCGCCAACAAACGATTGCCAGCAACGATGTCTTACAGACGTGGGGAGACCTGCGATTTCAAAAAACGAACATGGGAGGCGGAATGGGCGGCGGTGGGGCGTTTTAGTATCCCGCAAAATGCGTTGATTTTGCTTCGAATCGCTGGTGGAAAGGTATCAGCTTGGACGATTGTTCCGATTAAGCAAACGATCGTATTGAATCGACCAAGTTTCACGGATGTTTCTGATGTCGTCGCGAATGATTTCAACTCGCTACCGGTCTGCCAAGTCATGCTCTGCAGTGACCGCGATACTGTTGCTAACGCTCTGCTCGTCCGGCTGCGCGACGGTGATGAGCGAGAAACGTTACCCGGTGACGATCGAGAACGCTCAATCGCCGACCTTCTTCTCCATACACGATCGTAAGAACGATGTGATTCAGCAAGGAGTCACACCACAGCAAGTGACTTTGGATGCAAAAGCGTTTCCGTTCTGGCCGGCCAAGTACTCGGTCGTCTTTGCCGGCCACGAATCGTCTTCGCAAAAACAAGAGTTCCGAGCCGGGTTTGATCCTTGGATTGCCGGGAACCTGTTACTGGGCGGAATCCCTGGCGCCGTCGTCGATGGAGCGACAGGGGCTATGTTCCGTTTACCGAAAAAGATCACTGGAAGCGTCCCACCTCAATTTGCCGTGACGGATCTGCCCACAGGTTCGGCGATCGCAAAAGCGAAGATGCAAGCACCAGCGACCGAATCGATTGCGGAAACTGACTCGCAAGCGGAAACCATGCTTGCGTCGCAGCCGTCTGCAACAGCAACACCCGCTGTGCAAGGAACCAACCAAGGACCAGTTCGAGCCGCCTCGGCAGTTGGGAACGAAATCATCAGTCCTTCGTTCTCGCGATAAGCACCGTGGTTGTTCTGGAGGAGGATCCTCTCCGGGCCCATGAACCCGACTCTCCCGCAAGCGGCGTCTCGATTTAATCAGCCGCACGGCGTTAGCCGCGGTTTTCCCCGCCACAAAACCGGGGCTAACGCTGTGCATGACGATTTCATCGTTTACCTCACAAACTGGTCGGTGCGCACAACGCCGGATAAAACGATTCGTGTAACCGTGCAAACAGGTCTGGATCTCTCTGGATTGGCAAGCCGCCCAGAGCCCGATCTGCTTTGGGTTCGTGCGGCACGCTATCACGACCGGCATCCTTCCGCCTCCGATGTCAAGTTGGTGATCGAGGTTTCCGATAGCAGTTTGCAATCGGATTTGATCGAAAAATCCGCGTTGTACGCTGAGGCGAACATTGTCGAGTACTGGATCGTCGACGTGAAGGGTCGTTGTGTGCATGTGTTTCGCAGTCCGAACGGAGGTGAATACACCGATCGCAACGTCGCCAAAATCGGTGAATTTCTCTCACCCTTGGAACCGTGCGAGAGCGCGTTGGACATTTGCGATCTATTTGGCGATTTGGCTTGATCTCCGCTTTGTTGCTTGTTCTTCGAGCTCATGGCCAGGCAATCGCTGCAAATCACATCGGGACGATCATCGTCGTAGCAGTCATCGTGCGCGGGGAACTCCACTTACATACAGTGGCACGAAGACATCCTTCCAGCGTCGGTGCTTCCCCGAGCCAGGACGCGTCGGTAGATCCTCCCACATCAACCGTTTGGTCTCTCCTCCGATCGTTTCTTCGACAATCGTCTGAAACTGGTTCGGACCGTTGGTGTAACCGATATAGCAGAGGCTGGAGTCAACGTTTCGCAAGATCGGCGTGTTCGTTTCAACGCTGTGGCCGTGTTCGTTACAGATACCGCCGAGCACTTCCAGGCGTCCGCCACCGATCGACTCGAAGTTGGTCATGTGTCCCTCGACCTTATAGCCAAAGACCCACATGTTGGATGCGTTGCAGGTAAAGTTTGGCGCTCCTTTGTACTCGGTGTTCATAAACCGGACCCAAAAGTCGCCGCGGACAAATACCCGGTCGGTTTTGCCAAGTCCGTTGCAGTTGTTAATGAAAACCTTGGCGCGAGCCATCGTTTTCGTTGAAGTAACTGCAGCGACATGTGGCTCATGACGAGTGTGCACGGCGCGCAGAGGAAGCCAACGCGTCATCTGTTTCATGCTCCGACTGTTTTTGACCACGATACGGTTTGCTACGATATCGCGTCATCGTCTGCGGCGTGTCGGTGTACTCGAGTCTAGCAGTCGCCAGGCAACAGACCAATCCGCAAGGTTGTTTTGTCATCATCTCGGTCTGGGTGATTGGGTCTACAAAGACAACTCGGAGCCAGCGTACGCCAGGCTTCTGACAACATTGTCCATCTCAAGGTCGATTTGCTGCGTTTCGGAAAGCTCGCTGACCTGTTGAGCATCTGTCGGCTTTTTAGCCACCAACCGCAACACATTGGATAAATCGCGTGCATCCACCTTTGGCATCGGTCCCCAGTAGCGTTCGGTTAAACAAGGCACTTTCAAGGGATCTCGCGTGATCAGTTCCAATGCAAAATGAATACCCGGTTTCGCTTTGCGAATCGAGGCGACCATGCGATTCAGATCCAGACTGCCCTGACCAAGAGGTACGTCGCCCAACAGGAATCCTTCGTCGTACCTCTTCAGTGCCTGATCCTTCAGATGCACTGAAAAAGCATACGGGGCAAGGGCTTCGACCGCTTCGTAGGGATCATCCAGCAGTGCGATGCTATTGCCGGTATCAACGCAAGCACCGATGTACTGACAACCAAGTCGCTGAAACAACGCGACACGTTCGTCGATGCGTTGATCTTTGTGGTTCTCAACCGCCAATGGGACACGATGTCTTTCCAGAACGGGTACGGCCCGCTGGAGCATTGCGGCACCGCGTTGCTCGAACTCCCGAAACTCCTCGATCGTCTTAAATCGTTCGTATCGCCGTCCCGGGATGATCGTGGTCCGCACCGCCTGAACTTCGACGTCGCGAGCCGTTTTGATCTCCGCCTCGAATCGATCAACATCCTTGTCGTCTTTCGGCGGCTGAATAATGGCGTCGATGAAAAGGTCATGCAGTTCGGCATAGTCTCGCAGTGCACCGATTGCGTCGGCTCGCAGCACTCCCAGATTCGCTTGGATGCCCCCGGCACCGATCTTGTGACAGTGCTTCAGAAACGCCAGCGGCTGAAACAGATCACTCTTGGCGTCCTGCTTCTTCAGCCAACGCCGACGAAGATTGAAGTCGTAGATCACCACTCCCATGCCGGTGACGCGTTGGGGCTTGTCCGCGGCATCGGATCGAGCGGCTGTGCAGACAGCCGCCGCCAGCATTGCTTGCATTGCCGTCCGCCGATCGTAGCGATTCATGGGTATGTCATTCATTTTGCGGTCCATCCTCCATCGACGGTGAGCATGCTGCCGGTGACATAACTCGACGCGGGACTAGCCAGAAAGATTGCCGCGCCCTGAATCTCGTTCAGTTCACCCCAACGCTCCAGTGCTGTTGCCCCGACGATGAACTTCTTCGCTTCCTCGGTTTCAGCAATCGGAACGTTCATCGGCGTCAGAAACGGACCGGGGCAAATCGCGTTCACCGTGATTTTGTCAAGTGCCAGCTCCAATCCCAAGGCACGGGTCAGTTGCACGACCGCCCCCTTGCTGGTCGCGTACGGTGTGCGGTTAGCCAATCCGACAAGCCCCAGCGTGCTGGCCATGTTGATAATCCGGCCATAACCCCGCTGCTTCATCACTGGCACAACGTGCTTGCAGCACAGCCAGATGCCGTCGACATTGATCTGCTGGACTTGGCGAAAGTCATCCAGTGTCAACTCGTCGATCGGTCCGCGAATATTGATTCCGGCACTGTTGATCAGGATATCGATTCGACCGAACTCCGATTCGACGCGGTCGACCATGGATCGAATGTTGTCTTCACTCGTCACGTCCGCCGCCAGGCCAAGCGTTCGAATGGAATACTCGGCTGCGATCTTTTCCGCAGCCGCTTTCGCTTCGTCCTGATGACGGCTAACCAAGACGACGTTAACGCCGGCGGAAGCCAGTCCCGCAGCCATCGCTTCACCGAGCCCTTTCGAGCCTCCGGTCACAATGGCAACGTGATCCTTCATTTCAAATTGTGTGATTCCGGGCCAACGAGGCATGATGTCAGTTCCTTTCGTCAGGAGAGTGAAGAACATGGCGACGTGATCAAGTCATCGGGATTCTCCAGTGTCGTAAGGCAGGCTGCGAGCCGGTCACGGGGATTAACAGAAAACGTGCAAGAACAGCTTGGAAGTCTGTTCTACGTTGGCAAATCCCAGCCATCGCGTCTCGGCCTGTCGACCAATGCATTGGCCTCGGCGTCGTCGTGGAATGTTTCGGCAACCGGATCCCAACGCAGCTTTCGTTTCAGCTCGCGGGCGATTCCGGCCAGATGGCAAACGGTTGCCGATCGATGTCCGACTTCCACCGGCGCAACCGGATCGTGGCGAGTGCGGATGCAATCAATCCAATTCTGCAGATGCGGCCGCGCGACAAAGCCCTTGCCCATCCATTTTTCTCTGAGCGCCACGTCTGGTTTCTCTCGAACCAAATCGCGCGGGATCGGCGTGAACCCGTTTCGCACGATCTTCATCTCGCCACGCTCGCCATGAAAAAAGCCGCCGGCATAAAACCCCTCGGGACTGGTGATCCGAAGCTCGGTCCCGGTGGCGTAGCGTGCGACAACGGGACAGGTTCGCATGTCACCGTCGAACCGATCCATCAGCGGCTGGATCTCAACTGGCCCAGCATCGTCCATGCCCAGTGCCCACTGCACCATATCGATCGCATGGGCGCCCCAGTTGGTCATCAGGTGTCCGGAGTAGTCACGCCACATGTCCCAGCCTCGCCATCGCGCGCCGTTGTACTCGCGTTGGTCTTTCAGCCAATACCGCCAATGATGTGGACGCGACGGAGCCTGGCCAAGAAACAAATCCCAATCGAATCCCGCAGGCGTCGGCTCTTCCGCCAACACTTCCTCGCTCAGCGGCCCTGGCCAGTTTTGTACTTCCACATGGGAAACCTTGCCGAGCCCACCTTCACGGACGAACTGGCACGCGAACTGATCCCATTCCATTGATCGTTGTTGGCTGCCGACTTGAAGTATGCGGCCATGCTTCCGCACGGCTTTCACCAATGCCTTTCCTTCGCCGATCGTCAGCGAAAGCGGTTTCTCGCAGTAAACGTCAAGCCCTGCTCGACAAGCAAGCATGGCAGCCAGCACGTGATGATGATCCGGAGCGGCGATGATGACGGCATCAAGCCATGGTTGCTCGATCATCTCGCGGTAATCCTTAAACTCTTGCGGCGCGGTTTGCGGTATCAGCCTTTTGACTTCGTCGATACGCCGCTGGTAACAATCACAGACCGCTACGATCACAGCGTCGGCGGGCATGTCCTTGACGAGCGCCTGCCCGCGAATTCCTGCACCGATCAGCCCGACCGCGATTTTGTCATTCGCAGCCTGTCGTTCGCCGCTTCGCGCAGCCTGGAATGAGCACGCAGATAAACCAGCGGATGCGCCAACAAAAAAAGATCGTCGATTAAGCATTCTGAGTGTCCTGATTGGACAAGGTTTCTATCGGTGAAAACTACTGCATGTCAGGCTGGCAACCTATCGTTCGGTTGATCGGGATGACCGCCCGCCAACTGGCTCCAATGCGGATTTCATCAAACCATCGCGGCGTCTTCCTTCGCTCGAGATCTGCAAACGTGCGTCCCACAAACCGATTGAATTCCGTGATCTCCATGAGAGGCGACTGCCCCCAAAGCAGCTCAAACCCAACTCGGTCGCTCCAATAACTGCCAGAACCACGAAGTACCAGACCGGCCTTCTTGCGGCTCGAGCGGTGTGGTGGGGCAATCGTCTGGTCAATGGTCGTTTCAACAGACAGGTTTCGGGGTGAAAGAGGTCGCGAAGGCGAATGATCTGCGTGGCCGTCAGTGTAGCATCGACGAATTGGCTTTTGTCGCTATAAAGGTGAAACCACTGTGTGAACGCAAACGATGACAAGCAAAATGAAACTACTCTGCGTTTTTTTGTCGACTCTGTTGATGCCTGTCATGCTGTGGGCGGACCGGCCGATTGACCGAAAGGCATTGGTCGAGCGCCACAACTTCATTCTTACTCGACCTGATCCCGCCGAGATCCCGCAGGTCGGTAACGGAGAGATTGCGTTCGGCATTGACACGACGGGACTGCAATCTTTCTATGGCAATACGCTTTCGCAGTGGGGTTGGCATTCCTCGCCGTTGCCCCACGGGAAAACCGTTGATGACTTCCAGATGACGGAAGTTAAGGTTCACGACCACATTGCGACGTATCCTGTCTCCTTAGATGGACAGGAAGAGATTTACTGGTGGCTACGCGAGAATCCGCACCGACTGAACCTCGCAAGGTTCTATTTCCTGCTCGATGAGAAACGGGTCGAACCTGAGCAATTGACGGAAGTCAATCAGAAGCTCGACATGTGGCGTGGCTTGATCACGAGCACTTACAAATTGGACGAAGTCCTCGTGACTGTGCTGACAACATGCCATCCGAACCTCGATGCACTCGCTGTCCAAGTCGAATCACCACTGATTAATGAAGGGCGTTTGTCGATCCGGATTGCCTTTCCTTATGGTCATGCCACCAACAAAGACGGCGCGAACTGGAACGCGCCCGAGCGGCACACAACGCAGATGTCATTGGGGGATCAGAGTGCCGTGATTCGGCGCAAGCTGGATGACGATCGCTACGAGGTGTCTTTGGGTTGGAACAGCAGGGCAACACTGCTGGAGTCCAGCCAGCACACCTACGACCTGACTCCCAGCAATGATACGGAAGCGTTTTCGTTTGTCTGTCGATTTGCTCCGCGATTGGCTGGTGGGACGCAAATCAGTTTTGAACAAACATTGGCCGCTGCGACTGAGCACTGGGAGCGGTTCTGGAGGACAGGCGGCGCCATCGATCTCTCTGAAAGCAAGGACGCACGATGGAAGGAACTTGAGCGGCGCATCGTCCTGTCACAGTATCTGCTCGCGGTCAACGAGGCCGGCAGTCTGCCACCACAGGAAAGCGGCCTGCTGAACAACAGCGGATGGTATGGCAAGTTTCACCTGGAAATGCACTGGTGGCATGGTGCGCACTATCAACCATGGGGCCGATGGGATCTGTTTGATCGCAGCCTGGGCTGGTATCGCGATATTCTTCCGGAGGCACGAAAGATTGCTCGGCGTCAGGGTTACCGCGGCGGTCGTTGGCCAAAAATGATCGGGCCTGATGGACGGTTTGGGCCGTCAAAGACGGGGCCCTGGCTTATCTGGCAGCAACCTCATCCGCTCTTTTATGCAGAGCAGAACTACCGCGTTGATCCCTCGAAGAGGACTTTAGAAAAATGGAAAGAAGTGGTCTTCGAAACGGCTGAATTCATGGCGTCGTATGCCTATCAAAACGAGAAGACCGGCAAGTACGAACTCGGGCCATGGGTCATCAACGCCGCGGAGAACAACCATAGCACCAAGCACGAAACGCTGAATCCAACATTCGAGCTCGCCTACTGGCGCTATGGACTACGAATCGCGTGTCAGTGGAACGAACGCATGGGTGCACCGGAAAATCCAAAGTGGAAAGAGGTCTTGGAGAATCTCGCTCCACTGCCAGTCCAAGATGGCGTCTATGTCATGTATGAGGGCGTCCCGGATATGTGGACGAATTATAACCGTAGCCACATTGACGTTATCGGTGCTGGCGCATTTCTGCCAAGCCATGGTGTTGATGCGGAGGTTCTTGGCCGGACGGTCGACAAGGCTTTTGAGCAATGGAATATGGATAGCACGTGGGGCTGGGATTTTCCTTGGTTGGCCATGGCCGCCGCCCGTGCAGGCAAGCCGACAAAGGCAGTCGATGCATTGCTGATGCCTAATCGCAAGAACGCGTACAGCGTTTGCGGTGTCAACAAGGGCGGCCCGGCGGCGTCCTATTTTCCGGGAAACGGTGGACTCCTGTACGCAGTTGCCATGATGGCCGCCGGCTGGGACGGTGCACCTGAAACTCCTGCACCCGGCTTCCCCAAGGATGGAACCTGGATCGTGCGCCACGAAGGCTTGATGCAAGCACAATGAGGATGACTCCCCACGTCAGGATTGTGGATTATTACAAACACCGGCAACTACCTGAGTGGAAAACGACAGATCGGTGTTCCGCTTGGCGGAGCATCTTTCGTCGTCGATAAGATCGATCGAAGTCACTCAAGTCGTACGGTCGCACCTACATCTCGGTGGGGCGAGATGGCTATTTTCGAAGACGCTGGTCTCCGACCTCGCCGTCGGCTTGACTGCCGGGTCTCCAGGGTGATGAGACCGTCGGTCGGGATGCGTGCGGGGTCGGGAGACCCGCGCACGGCGCGATCGGAGCGTGCGACGACCACGAAGTGGTCACAGAGACTAGCCGGGGGTTGAACAAACGAGCTTCCAGCGAAGTTCGTGACACCCCCGGAAGCATTCCTCAGGCATCGTTCATTCGCCTTCGGTCGGCGGCGACGCCGCCGACCGAAGGCGAATGACGTGGGAAAACGCTTCCATTTCCGGGGGTGGTGTCTGGCTCGCTAGAAGCTCACCAGTCTTACCCCCGGCTAATTTCTTTGACCACTTCGTGGTCGTATCCGAACCCACGAAAACACGAGATGGATCCTGGCAGTGCGGGGTCGGAGACCCGCGCACAGCCCGCGGAAAACCGCGCACGGCGGCTTACTTGGTGCGAAACGACTTACTGAGAACGATTTGCTCGAGCAGATCGCGGGTTCCGTAACCGGTCTGACTGATGCTGGCGAGAATCTGATCGATGTGCGGACGGTCGGCTGCATGAAGGTGCCGGCCGATCGCATAGGCCAGCAGCTTTTCAATCAACGCGCGGGCAAACTGATCCTGGCGATTGAGCAAGATGGTTTTCAATTCGCGGATGTCTCGGAAGGTTTGACCATCCGGCAACTCGCCCGATGCGTCCACCTTCGTCTCACGGCCATAACTCTCACGCCAACGGCCAATGGGATCGAATGACTCGAGTGCAAACCCCAGCGGATCAATCTTGCGATGACAGTCGTAACACGTTGCCACCTCGCGATGTTTCTTCAGCTGATCGCGAATCGTCGTCGCGCCGCGAACATCGGGATCCAGTGGCTCCACGTCCGGGGGCGGCGGCGATGGTGGTGTACCCAACAAGTTCTCCAGCATCCAAACGCCGCGATTCACGGGCGACGTGTCAATTCCGTTGGCCGTCACGGTCAACACACTCGCCTGTCCTAACAAACCGCCGCGACGCCGGTCGTTCAAGCTGACCAGTTGAAAACCTGGCTCGCGAGGCGGCTGGATTCCGTACAGCCTGGCGAGCGGTTTGTTGACGAAGGCAAAATCGGAATCAAGAAAATTGACGAGACTCAAGTTATTGTCGATTAGATGACGCGTGAACAGGAACGTTTCACGACGCATCGCGCTGTCCAAGTCGTAATGATAGAATTCCCTGAAATCGCCGCGGTCCGGCGGCGCCGAACCAAGTTCGCGAAGCGTTAGCCAACTGCCCAAAAAACCTTCGATCATCGCATCAGATTTGGGATCCGAAAGCATCCGACGAACCTGCTGACTTAGCACGTCAGTTTCCTGTAACTTGTTGCTTGCAGCCAGCGTTCGCAGTTCGTCGTCCGGCATCGACGACCACAAAAAACAGGAAAGTCGCGACGCTAACTCATAGGACGAAAGGGACTGATCGCCCGCTTCGACGAGGTACAGGAAACTCGGGGAACAAAGCACGGCTTTCAGTCCGTCAGCAAAGGCCTCGATCGGCGATCGACCCGATTCTTTTCGCGCCGCAACGACTTGCATGATCCGTTGAATGTCTGCGTCCGTGGCGGGGCGTCGGTAGGCGAGTGAAATGAAGGAACGAAGTTGTTGACGAATCTGATCGTCGCTCAACCCATTCGTTTCGTTGATCTGGGCCGCGTCTTCGCCCAATGTCGCGACCTGACTGGCGCGTGGCCATGAGTCGTAGAACGGCCCTTCGATCTCGACTTCATGAATATGAATTTGTGGCAGTTTTCCATGTTTGATCGCGTTGAACCGGAGCTCCACGATTCCTTTCAGGCCTTTCGGGAATCGCTCGGGGTACTTCTTAATCACTCGCCCCCAAAGATTCCGCGCATCCATCAAACCGTTGCGAAAAGTGAACCGCGGAGTGTACCCGGCGTCCAACCAGATTCGCACCGTGTACCATTTCGCTTGATCGGCCAAATCGATTTCCGCCAGCAGTGGCTCGATCGGTTGCGGCAGGTGCAGTTTGCCGACCGTGTGATCGCCGGGCACAATCCCCAGCCGCAAGGGTTCCATGCGGTCGGTCCCTAGAAACGCATCGTCGTAGGGATGCAGTCGATTGACCGCTTCCGCCTTGA
The DNA here is from genome assembly GCA_963714715.1 of Pirellulaceae bacterium. Taxonomy (GTDB): domain Bacteria; phylum Planctomycetota; class Planctomycetia; order Pirellulales; family Pirellulaceae; genus JBFJVZ01. The sequence continues at coordinate 10,757 of CAVQPV010000011.1, forward strand.
TCCGCAGTTCGTAGATCCCGTCATGGGGAACACCTTTGGCAAAGGCATGGATCGGCCCGTAGGCGCCTTCTGGTTTGTCGGCACCAACGACGTCGTACAACGTCATGTGTTCGTAGCGATTGGTCTTGCGATGGACCTGGTCGATTTCGGGTTGCTGGTCAAACCCATCGCGAAACACCCAGGTCTGGACCGGCGGCTTTTCGAGCGGAAAGATCGCTTTGTTGATGATTTTGTCCGCTGCTTCCAAGTAACCGGCTAACAGGTGCGACGACATCACCAGCGTTTCGCCGACGTTATCAAGATGCTCCGTCGTCTGATCTCGCGGAAACGAGGCTGTCGGCTGGAACATCGTCATGTCCAGATGCAACAGATCGCGAATCGTGTTTTGATATTCACGTGCATTCAGCCGCCTGAGAACCGTCCCGCGGGTTTTGTCTTGGCGAGCCTTGTGATAACGATCGACCGTCATCGTCAGCCATTGCACGATCCGGCGTCGCTGGTCAACGGAAGGCTGTTTAGCTTCTCGCGGCGGCATCTCGGCCAAATTCAACTGGTCCAAGATGTCTTGATAATCGACCAGGACGTTGTCATCGGTGATCGTGGCGGCGAGTGAATCGAATCTGCGATCGCCTTTTTGCTCTTTCCCGCCGTGGCAGTCGCCGCAGTAAGTGGTTAGAAACGGTTTGACGTTCGCCAAAGGACGGTTTCGATTCGGCGGTCTGATCGGCAGCCGCAGAAGCGGGGATCAGCAGGAGCGCCGATCGTCAAAAGACCAAGAGCACGGTAACAGCGGTTTCGCATTACGCCGACTCCAACCCGGTCAACGTCGACGTGCCGGTACTGAAGCGGTCCGTTTCCACTCCGAATTGCTGTAACATCGATACATACAAATTGCACAGTGGAACGCGTTTACTGGATTGGCTGGGGTAGTTTTTCAACGAACCGTGTCGGAATGGGCCGCCCGCCAGAATGATTGGCAAGTCATGATTGGTGTGTGAATTGGCGTTCCCCATGCCGCTTCCAAACAGTGTCATGGTGCTATCCAGCAATGTTTGATCGCTGTCCGCTTGGCGAATCGAACCAAGCTTGTCTAAAAAACGCGCGAACTGTTCCACCTGGTAGCGTTCGATCTGAACCAGCAAGTCGATGTTCGCTTGAACTTTTCCGTGATGGGAAAGACCGTGATAGCCTTTGCGGATGCCGAGGTCAGAAGCGGCAAAGCTGCCACCAACTTCCAAGGTTGCGACCCGCGTCGAATCGGTTTGCAGGGCCAGCGCAATCAAGTCGTAAATCTTGGGCAAGTCACGGGTGAGACCTTCGTCCACCGGCTCTTCGATGGACGCCGATGGTTTTGGAATTTGCTGCCAGTGACGATCGAGGTCCAGCTTGGCTTCGACATCACGCACCGACGACAAGTATTCGTCCAGTTTCTGGTTGTCGGCTTTGTTCAATTGACGACCCAGCGATCTTGCTTCGCCATGAACGGCATCCAAAATCGAACCTTGCAGGGCGATTTTGTCATACGCCTGCTGCTTGGCTGCTTTGCCGGTGTCCAGGAACAACAATCGAAACAACTCACGTGGCCCTTGAATCGGCGGTACGCGTGTTCCCGTTCGCGTCCAACTCATTCGGCAACCACCGTGCAAACCACCTTCGGAACCGATCGTCAGCGACGGAAACCGTGTCCGTGACCCGATGAATTCGGCCGCCCGCTGGTCAAGACTCATGCCGCCGTCCGGCATCCCCTTCGCTTCCGCGGCTTTCACGCCGGTCAAAAACGCGTGGACGGCAAAGTGACCGCCTTTCAAGCCGTGGTCCAAGTGTGAAAACAACGTGACGTGTTTGCGGTGATTTGCGAGCGGTTTCAGTAGCGGGGTAAGCTGGTAGTCGGGACCATCGCCCGCAGGCCAAAACGCTCCCGGGTACATGCCGAATTCGTTGCCGATGCAAACCATCCGACAGGGGACAGTCTGATTTTGATTGGCCGCCATCGCGCGTCGGGACTCAAACGCCGGCAAGGCGATCGAGATACCGGCGGCCTTCAAGAACGATCGCCGCGGGGAAGTTGGTTGGCGCATTTCGTTGTCTCATAAGCGTGAGCGTGGCGGGACCCTCCAGTGTAGCTGTGTTGATTTCGGATCAAAAGCGGAGAGTCGGTCCGAGCTGGCTGGCGAACGCTTTTTGCTGGAAAACGTTGAGTTATTTGCCTTCCGGCAGGCTTTGCCGGTACCATGAGGGCACCGCTGCGGCATCCTCGCACGGTCCCTCTTCTCTTCTTTTCACCGGAGGTGCACGATGCGACGTGGCACAAAGATGGCCGGTTTTACACTGGTCGAATTGTTGGTGATCGAGGAGTCAACGTCGGGTTTGCCGATGGACGAGTCGAGTTTGTGACGGAGTCGATCCAAACCGCCAGCCAACAAAAAACCTCGCCGCGGTAGTCCGCGGCGAGGTTCGATGGTGGTGGGTTACCGGTGATTCGTTTAGTTGTTTCGGAACAACTGTTGAATACCGAAGGTGAAGAAGGTAGCGAGACCAAAGTTCAACAATTCTTCTTCACACTTGTACTGCAGGATCAGCGTGTCACCGGCTTGGACCAGCGGTCGTTTCCGCGGATCGTTGATCGCTTCGGTCAAGTCAATCTCGATGGCGATTTGGCCGTTGCAACGTGTGGGACGCAGGATGTAGAGCATCCCTGGAGGAACGGCTAGCCACGCCTTCCAAGCCGCCGCCGATGCCACCTCCGCCGCCTCTGCCGCCTTGGGATGGTATAAATCCCGCCACCGGCCATCGCCATCGCACCGATCACATCCAGGTCGTAGTCACGTGGCAGTGGGTATTCTCCGCCGCCAAGCAGTCCGCCGGTGTAGAAGACTTCTCGGTTCACGCGATTCGATGTAGACGATGTCACCGTCGTGCAGTTCGACCTGTTCCGGAGTCAGATTAGGGATCTCCCCTGGTGGCAGTCGCAACGGAATGCGGAGGATCGACGGATCATCGGGCAGTTCCGGCGGACAGGCACAAGGGTCGCACATCGCGGCTTCGCGCATCGCCCAGAATCGTTGCAGGAACTGAGCTCGTTTGCGTTGGTCGGCACGGCTTGCGCGAAGCACCTTGACTTCGTTCTTGGCCATCAGACCGGGCAGTCCGCCGGTTTCGACCAAGGCGTGCAGAATGTCATTCTGGTAGGCCCTCAGCTTGACCAAACCACCCTGGCGCTGAAGTCGATGCCACCACGAAGTTCTTCGCCGCCGCGGCACCGCACCGCCTCCGCGCCAGCCGAGTCCTGTCGGATCACGATCACGTCGGTGGTCCGTTCTTTGATGACCGTCACGATCGGACGTGCTTTCTCGGGTCGCAGAATGTCGTTTTCGATGTAAGCGTCACGAATCGAATCACGAACTTGTTCGAGTGTCAAACCGCTGACGTCCAGTGGTTCGATCAGCGGCAATGACAGCGTGCCGTCTTCTTGAACGGCAATCGGATAACCAATCGATGGCGGCAAGGTGCTATCGGCGTCTGGGAAGTTCACCGGAGGTGGTTCCGGCGGCGCGTTGGGCGGATTGAATGGCAACACGCCTTCGATGTAGACACCCAAGATGTCGCGAGGACCGATTTGGTATTCGCGTGGCGGCTCGATTGCCAGCAACGAGATGTCGACGGGAACCAAGTCGTTCTTCGGCTCGGCAAAGAATTCGCTTGGCAGTCGGTCGGCCGGAACACCATCGATGGGCTGCGTCAACGCGGTGCAACCGCTCATGGCCGTCACCAGTACACCCGCGGCGGCGGCTTTGACGGCAGACCGAAGCAGCTTCACTGCTCGTCGGCTTGCAGAAGGTTTCCTTGTCATCCCTGAACTCTCTTGCTAAGGCCCAAAAGTACTGCGTCGCTTCGTGCGTCGCCGTCGATGGGTGATTAAAGTTTCAAAACGGCTGAAGTAATCAAACGCCGCGAAAGCCGGCGTATCCCAGGTTTATTCAAACGTGAACGGTAGTTCGTCGTTCTCCGCAGGTGCACTGACGGAATTGTCACCGAAGACCTTCGTGGGAGCCGGGCTCGAAGCGTCGCCAAAGACCTTGCTCAATTCAGCATTCAAGTCATCGGGCAAATCCCCAACGTTGACACTGGGAACCAGATCCTCCACGGAGTCAAAATTCTCACTTGGCATCAGGTCGTTGGCACCGAGTGGAACATCGCCGAAACCGGTGGCATCGGACTCCAGCGGAGCAGCGTGACTCGAGCGCCGGTGCCTCCAGCGGAGCAGCGGGTGCCTCCAGCCGCGGTGCTGGCGCATCCAACTCGTCCGGGATCGGTTCGCGAACGGGCTCCCCAAGTACCTGTCCGTTCCCAAATTCGGTGTCCTCGGCAGCATCTGGCCGGTAGGGTTCTGGACGGTCAAGCCGTTCCATGTAGGGTTGACCTGGAGGAATCGGCTCGTACGGAGCCTGCTGAATGGGAGCCTGGAACGGATTTTCCATTCCGGGGTCCATCGGTTGCGCTGGGAAGACAGGCGATTTGGCCATCGACCCCTGTAAGCCGATCGGGTGGATATCACCCCAGTTGCCAACGCCATCCTTCTCGGCGGCTCTCACCCCCAATGGATATCCCTGATACCATGCGTTCACGCCTCGCTGACCAATGTCCGATTGGTACTGCCAGCCCCAGTACTTGGCTGGGGCTACCGCTGGAACACAACCGTTGCCGCCTGCGGCAACGTCCGCGTATCCTTGCATGAAGCCGGCCTCAAAATCACGCAGGTTGCCGCGGTGTTTGAAGCAGTGTTTCTCGCGATGCCAGGCTTTGGCGGCGAGCGCGCTATTGCGATAACCGATCATGAACTTGTCGAGGCATTCGGTGTTCCTCAGTTTCTTGCAGGCATACTCGAGATTCGTGCAGCCGCTCGATGAAGAGACAATGAAGCCTAGACAACCAACCGCAAGCAGCATGCGAAGCTTTGATCGCTTGCTGGTGGCGGATGTCGGAGTCTCGGTGTCTTGTTGTGAACCGGGTGCGAAAATCGCACTTAGTAAACGAATCGCCATTTGGCCCCCCTTGGCAGCAACGGCATTCGGCGTTTCAGTGATGCAGATTACGAGGGTCGTGCAGGTTGGCACGCCGCTCTGGCCTATTTATCGCCGTACCGGACGTGCGGGATTAACCAAAAGTGTCGGAAATACCATCTGTGCCGGTCTTAACCTCCTTCGAGCTCGAGACCCGAGGCTTGAAACGCCTGTTTTTTGAGGGCATTCCCTTAGGATTGGGGCGAATAAGCTGCCCAGGTCGTTTGATCAGCGAAAAGATCCCAGTTTTCCTGACTTACCCTTCCTTACACGGCGGATCGACTTTTATACTGTCGAGGCGGATGGCGGCGCGATGCTGGGGGTTTTTCCCTCATCGAGGCCTCGTTCGCACTGCATGACCTGCCCTGCAAGCCTGATGGCGTGCGAAGTCACCCCCCAAGACCTGTCTAACCGCGCGAGCTCGAACGCTTCAATGACGAGCCTGATCGCAATTCCGATCGCAATCTCCTTTTTAACGGCGCTGTTCTTGGTGCCGTGCGTTCGCGTCGTGGCCCACCAAGTCGGGATGGTTGATAATCCGGACGCCGAGCGCAAATTGCACCACAAGTCGGTTGCCCTTGGCGGTGGCATTGCTGTCTTCGCCGCGATCTTCGTGACCTTTGTTGCCACCGTCATCTACGACCGCTACTTCGGCAGTTTTCTGCTGGGCTATCTGACCACCGAATGGTACGGGTTGTTTTTTGCCGCCGGCGCCATGCTTTTAGTTGGATTGATTGACGATCTTTGGTCAATGCGAGGCCGACAAAAACTGCTGTTACAGATACTGATCATTTCGGCGGTGATCGGCACCGGCACGCTGATCGAAAAGATTGGCCTGTTTGGCACCGACATCTATTTGGGTGCCTTTGGCTACCCGATCACCATGCTCTGGCTGTTGGTGGCGGTCAATGCATTGAACTTGATCGACGGTGCCGATGGGATGGCAACGACCGCCGGTTGCATCATCAGCTTAGGGCTGGGGATCCTGAGCCTCAACAACGGTCCGTCGCTGAGCGCCGTTGTGGCATTCGCATTGGCGGGCGGTTTGCTCGCATTCCTGATTTTCAACCGCCCGCCCGCTAGCATTTTCCTTGGTGATGCGGGCAGCATGATGATTGGACTGTTCGTCGGCGTTCTGGCGATGTGGAGCAACGTGAAAGAGTCAACCGTGTTGGCATCGGCTCCGGTGGCGATCCTGGCCATCCCGCTGTTTGACTCCAGTGCCGCCGTGGTTCGTCGCTGGCTGACCGGTCGCAGCATTTACGCGACTGACCGCGGTCATTTGCATCACCTGCTGCAAGAAAAGTTCGGCTCGACCGGGATGTTGCTCGTCGTCGCCGGCCTTTGCACGTTCACGACATTGCTGTCAGTGCTGTCAACGCGATACGATTTACCGCTGCTCGCAGGTTTGGGAGTTTTCGGTGTTGTGACGGCTCTGGTGTGCACCCGCTCCTTTGGGCACGCGGAGTGCCGATTGGTCGTTCGGAAAATCACTCAACATCGTTCAGTCTTTCCTGGTCGCCCCTCACAACTGCGTCCAACAAAAACAGCAAACCCGTGTTCCCTTACAAGGTTGCGGGAACTGGGACACCGTTTGGGAGCCACTGGTGGAATTTGCCAAGACTCACGAATTGGCGAAGGTGAAGATCGACCTGAGTCTCAGTTGGTTGCACGAAGGCTACCACGCCACCTGGACCAGCGTGCGTTTGCCGGATAGGGCGTTTCAGCTAACCGTTTGCATGCCGCTGTTCACGGTGCGTGAGTCGGACGGAGCGCAAGTCAGCATCGGTCGCCTGGAAATCATTGCCCTGGCAAACGACCCGACGGTCTACGAGCGGATCTCGGATTTGAGTGAAAAACTGATCGACTTGGGCCCGCACATCGACTCGATCATCGCCGATCTTGAGCTTCAGCACCGCGGCCATCAGCTGCCCGAGAAGGTCGTGTTGGCTCCGACGGTGGTGACCGCAGCGAGCAAGAATCACCCGGAGACCTCCGTCGCGAGCCGATAGTCGGTCGAATGAAGCCCGCTCCCCCCACGCTCTTTGCTCTCGACGCCGAGCCGCTTTGATGGCACCATAAGGACAGGTTTACCCGCACGATCTACCCAGTCCTACCAGCTCTCCCATACCCCCGAATCAATGACCGATTCCGGTGATGCCGATTGCACGCTTTCAGCCACAAACGCGCCTGGGATTCGCTCTCTTTCCCTTTGCGAATGCTTGCCCATGCTGACGGGATCAATCATCGTGGCGGTGCAGGGCGAGCCTCGGAATCCGCTGGTCTTCCTGGATTGTCCAGGTGATCGAGAACGGAGTTGCTTGTTCCCGAATGAGGCTGTGATTGCTTGCAATCAGCAACTACTCATTCCCAACGTTTGCTCGCATTGGGTGCCTCACCCGCGCGTTTGAAGTCCACGCATCTCGGTCCCCTATCGTAAAGCGACAACACGTTGCCAATCCTTCCGCCCGAACCCGATTGCTTTCCGCAAGACCTGCTGGACCGGGCCGACTCCGCCGAGCAGCGGTGGTGGTTGCTGTACACCAAGAGCCGCCAGGAAAAGCAACTGATGCGACACCTGCGTCGGCTGAATCTTTCCCATTACGGACCTCAGATCGAGCATCGACGCCGCTCGACCGTCAGGACGGATTCGTACGACATATCTCCCGCTGTTCAACAACTATGTGTTTTTGTGCGGTGACGACGAAGCACGATATCAAGCGATCTGTACCGGTTGCGTTCAAAAGGCGACCGAAATCACCGATGTGCCGGAGTTTCTTGAGCGACGCGCGACAGATTCGCGACCTGATCGACATGGGCGTGCCGCTGACGATCGAAAGCCGCTTGGAACCGGGCCAGCATGTCCGCGTTCGCAGCGGAGCGTTCGCCGGCTACGAGGGCACGGTACTTCGCCGTGAGCACGAGACTCGGCTGCTGGTCTCGGTGCGTTTCATGGAGCAAGGAGTAAGCGTACGTCTGGATGACTGCCAGCTCGAACCGCTCGGAACGCGAGAGCCCACCTAATGGCAGAGTTCTTAATGGACCTTTACTTGGTAACCCGAAGCGTGAGCGAGGGATTTGCGTTTACTTGGTAACCCGAAGCGTGAGCGAGGGAATTGCGTATTGGTCGCCTCACTCACGCTTCGGCTTACCATTTGGACCTGCTGAACGATCACGGTTATTTCGAGATTCCACCACAATGCGGCTGCTCGGTTTCTTTGTTAGGGAGATGTCTTAGGTTGAACATGATGGTGACCCACAAGTCAAAAACATCTGTTGTATCGGCGCCGGATACGTTGGCGGTCCGACGATGGCAATGATTGCCAAGCAGTGTCCGCACATTGATGTCCACGTCGTCGATATCAACGAAGATCGGATCGCCAAATGGAATTCCGACTCGTTGCCGATCTATGAGCCGGGGCTGCATGGGATCGTTGCATCGAGTGTCGCGATCGAAACCTGACCTTCTCGACCAACGTGAACGATTCGATTCGCAAGTGCGGACATGATCTTCATTTCGGTCAACACGCCGACCAAGACGTTCGGTGTCGGTGCGGGCCGTGCGGCGAATCTGGAGTTCGTGGAGAAGTGCGCACGCCAGATCGCTGACGTGTCCAAGGGACACAAGATCGTCGTCGAAAAATCGACGCTTACCGGTTCGCACCGCCGAAGCCGTCAAGACGATTCTGTCCAACTGCAGCAACAGCGGCGACATTCGATGTGCTCAGCAATCCGGAGTTTCTTGGCCGAAGGCACCGCCATCGAAGATCTGTTGGATCCCGATCGCATCTTGATCGGTGGCGAAAACGCAGCCGCGATCCAAGCGCTTGTCGACGTCTATGCGAATTGGGTCCCGCGTGATCGCTTGTTGACAACCAATCTCTGGAGCAGCGAACTGTCCAAAGCTGACCGCCAACGCGTTTCTGGCACAACGTGTTTCTTCGATCAACGCGATTTCGGCGCTCTGCGAAGCAACCGAGGCGGATGTGGACGAGGTCGCCGCGGCGATCGGAACGGATTCCAGAATCGGCCCCAAGTTCCTCAAGGCCTCCGTCGGATTTGGCGGCAGCTGTTTTCAGAAAGACATTCTGAACCTGGTTTACCTGTGCGAGTATTTTGGGCTCCCGGAAGTCGCCGAGTATTGGGAACAAGTCGTTCGCATGAACGACTTCCAGAAAACAACGATTCGTCAACCGAATGGTGCGCACCTGTTCAACACGGTGTCGGACAAAAAGATCGCGTATCTGGGGCTTCGCGTTCAAAAAAGACACCAACGATACTCGCGAATCCGCCGCGATCTACGTTTGTCGCGACCTGCTGCTTGGAGAAAGCACATTTGTCGATTTACGATCCTCGCGTCAGCGAAGACCAGATCATCAGCGATCTGGAAGCTGTCTTTAGGAAACCGATGGCGAGCTCGAGCGAATCGAAAAAACAGTTGATTCGCGATCACGTGGAAGTGGTCGGCAGTTGTCAGCGAGGCCGCGGAAAATGCCCATGCCATTGCCGTTCTGACTGAGTGGGATGAATTTGTCGAAAGCGGACTTTGCCTCCATCTTGCGGTCGATGCGAAAACCGGCTTTTCTGTTCGACGGCCGCAACGTGCTGAAGAAGCTGAAACTCGATCAGCAAGGATTCGAGTATTACGGCATTGGATTCTATGAATCTTGACATTGCATCGAAGGTGAAGTGTAAGCCATTGTCTGACCGCCAATGCTGCAAGACCAACGCGTTTACGTCGCCGGCCATCGAGGCATGGTCGGCTCCGCACCTGTGCGGAAACTCGTGAGTTGCGGCGTCGGCGGACGTGATCGTCCGCGTCGCGCAGCGAATTGGATCTGCGGCGGCAAGCGGAGGTGGAGGATTTTTTAAATGCCGAGCGTCCCGACGTTGTTGTTTTCGCGGCCGCCAAAGTTGGCGGCATTTACGCCAACGAAACTTATCCGGCCGAGTTCATTTACGACAACTTGATCATGGCCGCCAACGCAATTCACGCGGCCTACCAGCCGGCGTCACGCGGTTCTTGTTTTTGGGCAGCACCTGCATCTATCCGCGTGATGCTCCGCAACCGATGCCCGAAGACTGTTTGTTGACCGGGCCCTTGGAAAGCACCAACGAAGCCTACGCGTTGGCAAAGATCAGCGGGCTGAAGATGTGCCAGCATTACCGAAGCCAATACGGCGTGACCTATCACTCCGCGATGCCGACCAACCTGTACGGCCCGGGCGACAATTATCATCCGGATCAATTCGCACGTGATGCCGGCACTGATCCGACGTTTTCACGAAGCGGCAAAAACTGGGGCAGAGCAAGTCGTGATTTGGGGGACCGGTACGCCACGACGCGAGTTCTTGCACGTGGATGATTTGGCCGATGCCCTGGTCCACCTGCTGTCTCTGGACGATCCCCCCGATCTGGTCAATGTCGGCACTGGCAGCGATATTTCGATTCGGGAGTTGGCCGAATTGGTCGCCGAGACGGTTGGCTTTCGCGGCGAGATCGTCAACGATCTGACCAAAGAAGGACGGAACTCCGGTCAAACGGACCAATATCGACTTGATTCGATCGACCGGCTGGAGTCCAAGTATCCCTTTGCGCGAAGGACTGCAACGAACGTACCAAGATTACCTCAGCGAAATGGAATGCGGATCACTTCGGTCCGTCTGAATTCACGGGACGAAACAAATGACGAAAAAAGCACTGATCACCGGTATCACCGGACAGGATGGGTCTTATCTGGCCGAGACTGCTCTTGGAGAAAGGTTACGAAGTCCACGGCATCGTCCGCCGCAGTAGCTCTTTCAACACCGAACGAATCGATCACATTTATGTCGATCCACATGCCAAGTCCGCTCGATTGCGTTTGCATTACGGAGACCTGACGGATGGTCAAAACCTGACCAACCTGGTTTTGGATATCGCGCCGGACGAAATCTACAACCTGGGTGCCCAGTCGCATGTCCGCGTTTCGTTTGATTCGCCCGTGTACACGCTGCAGGCGACCGGTGTCGGGGCATTGAACGTGTTGGAAGCCGCCAGGCAGCTGAACAAACAGAAGCACGTTCGCGTCTACCAGGCGTCCAGTTCCGAAATGTTCGGCGATGTTGTCGAAACACCGCAGACCGAAAAAACGCCGTTCCAACCGCAAAGCCCGTACGCCTGCGCCAAGGTTTACGCTTTTCACCAAACCGTCAATTATCGTCACGCCTACGACTTGTTCGCCAGCAACGGCATTCTGTTTAACCACGAGTCACCGCGCCGCGGGGAGACGTTCGTGACTCGCAAGATCACGCGAGCGGCGACACGGATCAAACTGGGACTGCAAGACAAGTTGTACCTCGGCAACTTGGATGCCAAACGCGACTGGGGATACGCGAAAGATTACGTCGAAGGCATGTGGCTGATTCTTCAGCACGACGAGCCCGACGACTTTGTCTTGGCGACAGGCGAAACACACACGATTCGCGAATTCCTGGATTACACCTTTGGTTACCTGGATTTGGATTGGGAAAAGTACGTGGAGATCGATCAGCGGTATTTCCGACCGACGGAAGTTGATTTGTTGCTGGGCGATAGCAGCAAGGCCAAGGAAAAACTCGGCTGGTCGGCAACGACCACTTGCAAGGGGCTGGCAGAATTGATGGTCGACCACGATTTGGAACTTGCTCGCAACGAAATCGTCGCGTCGGCGCGAAGCCAATAGAGACCTGGGATCGGGTTTCTCACTTTCAGAATCGGTGCGCCGATACAGTAGCACGATTGCCCCCATGAGGCTCCGATACGCGGCCCGCTGGTTCAACCGTTCACCACGAGCTTACCCTGGGCCAGCGGCGTGTCGATTTAATCAGCCGCACGGCGTTAGCCGCGGTTTTCCCCGCCACAAGACCGGGGCTAACGCCGATCGGCTAATCATGACAGTTCGCGAAACGACTCAATCGACAAGCCGCCAGGTTGTTGAGCCCTTTCAAGGAAGTCTCGGTATCCTCCTCCGTCTCGTCGCCGTCAGAGCCTTCATCCTCGCTGGCGAACATCTCCCGAATCGCGCCGTCGTTGATTTCCGAAAACACAGCGACTTTGGCACGGCGGACAACCTCGGGTGCGACGGTTTCAAGCTCGCGATCCAGCGGCTCTACTTCCGGCCGCTCCACGTTCGCGACCACAGACTCTGCCTCCGGCTGTAGAAACTGACGGGCCAGTTGATTGATCACAAGTAGCGCATCCAAGGGTGTGATCTGTTGATCACCGGAAACATCGTAGTACATGCCGGCGAAGTCTTCGATCGAAGTGATCGGGAGCAACGTCGCGTCGGTAAGCCCCGCTAGCTGGTTGACGATCGCAAGTGCATCGATTGACGTCACTTCGCCATTGCGGTCAACATCCCAGTGGTTCAACACATTTTGCCAGTGCGTTTGGCTAACGACTCGCAGTTGGTATTCCCCCAGTTGGATGACTTGAGCGAAGGCGCCACCGATCAAAATGGGGTCCATTTGCGTTCCCTTGCCACGAACAGCGACGCCTCGCTCCCCCTCGATTCGGATGATGAGTGTCCCATTTTCCGGGACGATTGAGTCCAACCGAGCGACATCGATAGCGACTTGATCCGTCGAAGCGCTGTTGATCGTGATCTCTTCAAATCCGATCGCACGATTATCCAGGAAGTCTATCAGGTCCCCGGTTTCGTAAAGGTCCAAGACGAGCTTGTCGTAGCCGTCCCCACCGTTGATCGCGGTAAATCGCGATCCGCGTACGACCAAGGTGTCGTCGCCACCGGCAGCGTCGATTTGAATCAAACTACCCGTCCGCTTCAGCGAGTCAAGGACGATTGTTTGCGAGAGGTCATTGGCTCGTACGTCGATTCCTTGACGTTGTTCATTGCTAATCAATCTGACTCCGGTTGCTTCGTCAAGCAGAAAGACCGCCGTGCCGTCCTCTGAAATTGTTAGATTCGTCGGCTGATAATCTTCGGCAATCACCTCCAGCACGCTGTCAGCGGCATCAGCAAACAGAGGATCGGACGCATCACGGTCAACACGGAATGCCACCATGATCTTCTCAGCATCCTCAACTTGCAGGTCTGCTATCGCACTGATCGTGATGACTTGGGGCGTATCCCACTGTTCCGGTGTAAAGGAAACACGCTGAACGTCGAACTCAATATCCTCAGACGCGTAGACAACGTCGACAACCACATCGGATAACGGTCTGGCGGAAAGCGAAACGCTGACTTCATCCTCCGTAAGGACCTCCCGCACCCTCGTCTCTCCATCCGAGTCGCTGACGATCAGCGCGGACGTCTCGTCGTCGCGTACTTCTAGCGATGTGTTGGCAGGCGCAAACGCGTCGGCGGCCAGACCGAGTCCCGCCGTGCGGTCTCCGTCGCGGACGAAATTGTCGATCACCCCGACATCGAAAACGAAAGACGCTGCCCCCGCCGGGATCGTGACCGTGTCCGGCACAACAAGATCGCCACCCGTCGTGGTGACATCAATCCGCAACGGCAGTGAGTTGTCTTCGGTATTGCGATGCACCGTCAGTTGCGACGCCGAAACTGCGTTCGATTCGTTCACCACGGCTTCGGACAACGCGGCAGTCAGTCTCAGATCGTCATCATCATCAACCGAAACGAAGACCGATGACGGCAGATGCGTGTCGGTTGATGCAATGATCTCAACCACACGAGTGCCATCGACGACTGTGTCATCGACGGCGTGAATCTTGAAACTCGCCGACTCCGCTCCGCTTGGGATCACCACGCTACGCGGCAACATCGCTTCTGTCGCATCGTCACTGCGCAGATCAACGATCAACGGTTCACTCAAATCTTCGTCGCTACGTGAGACCGTCGCAGTGGCAACGACGGCCGCGTTGCCGGCGAGGACGATGTGATCGACTGCGAAGTAAGCCGGCGTGTTCATGCCAAAATCACCGACATCGGTTGATGACAGCGAGAACTCAAGGCTGATCGCCCCGACCAGGCTCGACACATCTACGTGCGTCCATTGATCCACAATGAAGTCTTGCCCGTTGTCATCGAAACGGAAATCCGCCAGATAGAAGTCAACCGTCCCCACGGATTCGCCGTTGGTGTCACGTCCTTCGATCGTGAGCAGGAAGTAGTCGGCATCGTCACCCGAGTCGCCGCCAAACTTTTTCGCGAATGCGTCACCTTCCGCCATCGACAAGGCGGCGTACGTCGTATTAGTAACAAGCAACGACTCGAACGATTCGCCGGCATCCGGATTCACCAGCGAAATGGTCGGAATCGGGCTGTTTGCCGGGGCGCTGGCGACGGCGTAACTGGCTGAGTCAGAGGCCCCACTCCCGCTAACCGCACTATACTGATTCAAGTACCCTGGCGTTGTCGCGTCCGTTGTATTCGAGACGGCCCAGCCAGCCCAACTGCCAAACGTTGGATCAAACGAGTTGTTGAATTGCACCGTCCCTGATTCGAATGGGCCCGCCAAATCAGCGCCGTTGTCGAACGACTCATCCGCCAACGCCGCACCCACGTCTTCCAGCGTGATCGTTGTCGGCGCGTCCGCTTCATTCAGCACCGCGAGATCCAACTTGAGGTCTAGCGTGGGCGGGGCGACATCATCATCAATGATCGATATCGTGGCTGCGCTGGACAAAAAGCCATCAGCGGAAACGCGAAGCGTTGCCTTTCTATCACCATCCACGATCGCATTGTCGTCGACCGTGAACGAAAACTCCGTGGCGCTTTGCCCCTCGGGAATCGTGATGTTGTCCGGCAACAGCAATTGCCCGTCCAACTCTGCTGACACGTCGACGACGAGCGGCGCCGCAAGATCTGCCATGTTTCGGTGAACAATGCCTCGTCCGATCCCATCGGCCTCGCTAAGCGTCGAGTCGAGTAGCGACAGCGTCAACTCAGCAACATCGTCATCCTGAATCACGATGCCAGAGGTTGACGAACGGTGCGAGTCAGCTTGCACGGTGAAATTCACAGATTGATCGCCGTCTACGATGAAATCATCGACGATCGTCAGCGGCACGCGGACCAAGGATGCCCCCGCAGGGATGACAGCCGATTCGGGTAACGTCGCTTCGCTGCGGTCGCTGCTGGAGAGCCGCACCTCCAACGCATCACTCAAGTCCGCAACGTTTCGTATCACGGCTACCGTTGGCGTCGGAGTCGAACTCTTCAAGACGACATTGTCGACCGCAAAGTAAGCGGGCGTGTTGATGCCAAAGCTGCCCACATCGGACGACTCCAACGAGAAACTTAGCTGGACAGCATCGGAAACCGATGAGAGATCGACGGTCGTCCATTCATTGATGATGTAGTCAAAGTCATTGACCGCGGATCTGAAATCGGACAGAAAGAATTCCACCTTACCGATCTCGGAACCTGTCTCGTCGAAACCGTCGATGATCAGCTTCAAGTAGTCCGGATCGTCGCCGGTTTCACCACCAAACTTCTTCGCAAAGTCATCACCGTCCTTCATCGACAATGCGGCGTAGGTCGTATTCGTGACTTCCAGCGAGTGAAAACCGGGACTTGCCGGGTCTCGCGAGATCGTGGGCGCAGTCGTCCCCGGGAATGCCGTTGCCACCGCGTACGTGCCCGAGCCTGTCGCCCCGCTTCCACTCGAGGCGCTGTACTGATTCATGAAGCCAGGCGTCGTCGTGTCGGTTAGATTCGCGTACGACCATCCCAACCAACTTCCAAAGGTTTCGTCGAATTCGTTGTTGAACATCAGCCCTTCGCTTTGGAATCCTCCCGCCCCATCGGAACCGTTGTCAAACGATTCGGAGATCAATCGGCGCCCAACGTCCTCGAGTCCTGCTGTCGGTCGTGCATCCGTTTCCGAATAGGTATCGGGATCGACTTGAAGCGACACGGTCGGCGTGTCGTTATCGATCAAGTCAAATTCAATGTCCGCGTCAATGAAGCCCAACGCTGCAGCAGACAAAATGACATCGATCGTCGGGCTATCCACGTCGTCGTCGACCGCCATCACAGAAAACGTTGCCGATGTCTTGCCCACAGCGATCGTCACGCTTTCGTCAACGGTCACCAACGAAGATTCGCTCGCATTCAGATTCACCGTCAGGGAGTTACTCACGTCGGCCACGTTTCGAGTCACGGTCGCCTCCAGCGAACTACCCTCGACCAATCCACTCCGGTCAAGCGTCAGTGACAATTGACGCAGATCATCATCTTGAATCGTCAGCGTACGGCTCGCCGTTGCAAACCCGTCGGCCGAAACCTGAATATCGATTTGTTGCTCACCGTCCACAACAGCGTTATCAACCACGGCCACCGAGAACTCGACGAAACGCTCTCCGGCCGGAATCGTTACCGATGTCGGCAACGTCGCCAGCGCCGTGTCGACCGGTGCGACCGTCACATCGACAGCTTTGCCGGTGTCGGCATCGGGACGACTCACCCGCACGCGGGTCGCGAACTTGCCGTCCGATTCGGCCACTTCATCGTCAGCAACATCGATCAGCAAGGCGGGTGTGGAAAGCACAATGTCATCCACCGCGACGTAGGTCGGCGTATTGATTCCGGCGGCGACGCGATCGGATGAGTCAAGGGTGAATTCGAGCGATGAGGCAAGCGCCAGTGACGACAAATCGACTTTCACCCACTCGTCGACGATGTAATCGAGCGAGTTATCATCAAAACGATAGTCGGCAAGATAGAAGTCGACCTTGCCGATAGAATTCTGGCTCGCATCTTTGCCTTCCACGGTCAATCGCAAGTAGTCGCGGTCGTCACCACTTGGACCACCAAACTTTTTGGCAAACGAGTCTCCGTTCCGCATCGACAGTGCCGCATAGGTCGTATTCGTCACCAAAACGGAATCGAAGCGACGCGTATCCCCGGCGTCTCGAGTGATTGTCGGCCGAGCATAGTCATCGTTCTGGTCAGGGAAAGCGATTGCGAAAGTCGGCGAGCCATTCGCTCCGCCGCCTGCATAAGAACTGAACTGGTTCAAATACCCAGCGGTTGTCGTGTTGCCGGCGTTGGAATAGGCCCACTGGTTCCAAGAACCGAAATCGATCGAATGCGCGTTGTTAAACGTTAGCCTTTCACTCCCAAAGCTTCCGACCACGACACTGTCGCCAAACGGCCCGGTAATCGTCGTACCATTGGGAACAGGCCCGCTGAACGCCGACTGAGCCGCCAGAGTTCCGCCCACATCCTCGAAATCGACCACGTCACGCGAAGTCTCGGCGCGATGAAGAACCGCCACCGCGTCCACGTCCAAACCGGCGCTGCCAAGGGTCGGAAACGGATCAAAGATTGGGTCGCCACTCGAGTCGGCTTCAGATCCATCACCGACAACATCGACCAGCCGCACGTGCGTCACCGCATTGACGTTCAGCAGCGGACTGACATCGGCGAGTTCCTCCAGGTCCAGCGGAGTGCCGAACCCTTGTCGGTACTTTCCGGCAAAGTTGTTGATCTCAGTAGGGTCCAGCGGGTCAAACGGGCCCACCGCGGATTGGGTCAGCGAATCGGTTTCAAATCGAAAGAAATTGGTGCCATCGGACGAGACTTCGACATACCCGAGTTCCAGAAACGTATCAACAAAACTGTTCTCGAATACTGCCAGGTCGGGTCCGATGCCATCCCAAATGGGCAGATCGAATGCCAACGTGATTTCGCCGCCGCGGCCCAACGTGACGACATCTCCGGCGGATCCCTCGGCCGGCCCCAATGCCTTCTGGGGTGTTTGAAATTCCAGATCAACGTCGGCGCCGGGAACGTAGGCGACAACCGCGGTCGCCCACGCCTCGATGCGAGCATCGTCTTTGGCGATTGCTGTTGATCCGTCGCGACCCGCCGCGGGAGCGTAGGGTCCGGCAAGCAACCTGCGATCCTCCAGCAGTTCCGTGATCATCCAACGGCGTCGACGCACACGGTTCGATTTGCGTTGTCTCATGTTGGTTTTCCCTGTTATCGATCAAAACCAGTGATCTGCTCACGTCCGTTCCGAGTGCACAGCGCAGCCAGGATTTCCAGATCGATACTCTCGTTCAGAAAGACGACCGATCCGTCGCAGAACAAGCCGTTTGCACCTTGCGGATGCATGCTGCGAATATCGTTCTCGAACTTGGGCGCACGATTGATCGAGAACGCTTGATCAAAAAGATTCCAGGCATTGATCCATTGCCCGTCGCGGAAATCAGCGTCCTCGGACACGTTCAACGTATGGGTGGTGCCATCGAGAATATCCCGAAAGCGAATCGCACGATCGTGGATCATGACACCGCGCGGCGGATGATTCGTGCTGACAATCCGCTCACCGTAGATCCCGCCGTAATCCGTGGCGCCGAGTCCTCGTTTCAATGGCGATGACCTTGGCGTGCTGGGGCAAAGATACGTGGGGATCGCCGTCGCGGCCGCTTTCTCGTTCACTGGATCATCAAACGCGCGTCCAAAGTCGATTTGTGCATAAACGGCTGACTGCTCCAAGAACGGAAGCACAAAGGCTGACCAGGCCAGCTGCTTTCCATCGGGCCACTCCGGGCGGACTTCGATGCCACCCGGCGGCAGCTTGCGATAAGCGGCGTGGTAGTTGTGCAGCGCCAGTCCGATCTGTTTGAGATGGTTTTGGCACTGCATCCGCCTGGCAGCTTCCCGAACTGCCTGGACAGCCGGCAGCATCAGAGCGACCAGAATCCCAATGATCGCGATCACAACCAAGAGTTCGATCAACGTAAACGCCGATCGAGCACCCTCTCGTTTCGTACGTAGAAGCACCATGCCAGTCATCGAGGTCAGTAACTGCAATTGACGGACTCGAAGCTGAACTCGACGCAACAACCGCACGCTCAGCTCATGACACGGACCTCGCCCTAGAAAGTCACATCGTGTCCGGTGGGCGGTAGGTCTTCTGACTTCCGATGTTTCCGCCGCTTCGCCTTCTCGCAGGATCGCGGCGCCGCGCGGGCGTCGTCATCCAACAATGGCCAAAAGAGTAAAGCGACGGGTGATGAGAGACGTCATCCCTCGACACATCAGTTACAGCGGCCGGGCCGTCCCGGAATTTCACCGGAGTTCCCTGTTCACGTGGTCGTCCAAACGACTCCACGTCACCACTCACCGTTGGCCCGAACTCTAGCCGTCTTGATGGCAAGTGTCAAACGCCGCGTTGCCAAGCTTTTCCTGCGTTCCAAAACGAGTTGCTTCACCCACCAACGCTGGAGGTCGTGCGGCTTTTCAGTTCAATATTGATGGAATTCTGCGTTGACAAATCATCCTGCCGCAAAGGGCCTCAATCCCCCTCATTTCCAGCCCTTCTCCGCCCTTCTCCGCCGCAAAGCCGCACAGAGAAGGGAGCCAAACCTTCGGGTACCAGCAAAGTCATCGTGAATCGATGCTGGTGAGCCTTCGCCTCCGTTAGGCGACCGCAAGGGGGTGTATTCTGCCGCAGTGGCTGGAGCCTGAGATTCATTGTCACAGATGGCGCATTTCGCTCTGTTGAATCACGGCTAAGATTGGCGAAGCAAGCCGAGAACGTGTTTTAAAAAGGGGTCTGACCCTTTCTTGACCGCCCGCAAAGGGTCAGACCCCTTGTTAAGACACGTTGTGAAACCCCAACGATACGGATGATTCATCTTGATGTCGAATTCGCAGAACCAACTCCCCGAATGCGTCTCGTCTCTCAACGGTTCGTTGTGCCTGGTTACTGGCGGCGCGGGCTTTATCGGATCACACGTCATCGATGCGTTGCGCCGGCAAGGTGCCAATGTTCGGGTCCTGGATAATTTCAGCACGGGGTTTCGGCATAACCTGGAGCACGTGGCCTCGGACGATGCGGTCGAAATTGTTGACGGTGATGCGGCCGACGCCGATGTGGTGTCCGAAGTCATTCGTGATGTGGATGTCGTTTTTCACTTAGCGGCGATGGCGAGCGTGCCGCGCAGCATGCGAGAACCGGATCTGTGCCACGCCTGGTGCGCCACCAGCACGGTGCAACTGTTGAAAGCGAGCGCCGCAAACAAAGTGCGTCGCTTCGTGTTCGCCTCGACAAGTGCAGCCTACGGCGACTCGCCCTACGTGTCCAAACGCGAAAGCGATCCCGTCGCTCCGCTCTCTCCCTATGCAGCATCCAAGCTTGCCGCCGAGGCCTATTTGCAGGCGTTCTACCGTGGCTTTGGCCTGGAGACCGTGATCTTGCGGTACTTCAACGTCTTCGGTCCCCGTCAGGATCCGCGCAGCGAATACAGCGCCGTCATCCCGCGTTTTGTTTCGATGATCCTGTCAGGAAATCGACCGATCATTTATGGAGACGGGAACCAATCCCGCGATTTTGTCTTCGTTGGTGACGTCGCTCGAGCCAACCTGTTGGCTGCGACCGTCCCAGGGATCGCGGGCGAGAAGTTCAATATCGCTTGCGGCCAGCGGACGACATTGCTGGAGTTGTTGACGACATTGCGGACGATTTTGGGACAAGATATCGAACCGATTCACGAGCCCGCGCGTGCTGGCGATGTTCGGGATTCGTTGGCCGATATCACCGAGGCGCGAACGAAGCTGCTGTTTGAGCCGACGGTGTCGATTCAAGAAGGCTTGCGGATGAGCGTCGATTACTACCGCAGCTTGGTCGCAGCCTCGGCAATTTAAGTGGCATCAGCATCCAGCTTGCGATTGCCGAATTCCGCAAGCTGGAAGCTGACGCCACTTATCCGCATTCCGGCGACCGAATCATCGGTCGCGCATCGCGGATCGCCAAGGTCATGCACGCGAAGGTCAGCCCGTACAACCAGTGCGAACCGAGAATTGCGACGATGGCACACCAGACAAACACCATCGCCGGGCCGATCCAGGATCGCGGCCGCAGCCATGCCAGCAGCATGCCAATCGGCAACGCGATCACCAACCAGTGCGTTAGCGAATCGTAGACAAGCGGATTTGCGAAGATCGAGTCAGCCTCGCCGAATGCGAACGTGCGATCTTCCACGGGAGCCAGCAACGCGTACGATCCGAGCCCATTCCACCAGATTGTCCCCGCCAGCATCGTGGCGACCGTACACGCTGCAAATAACGTGATTTGCACCGCCGTCAGTCGCAGTGAAAAGCCTGCTTTCCAGTCAAGCTTGTCCGTGTCCAACGCCGAAGCCGCCGGGGCGATCGCGGCAGCAAACAGACCGAGACTGAGAAGTGTTTCGGTCAGGCCGGCAAGTAGCACCAATCGATTCGCCCAGCCAACAAAGACGAGCCACAATGCCCAAGTCGCAATTTTGCCGCCACGGCCAAACGCGACGACGCCAGACAAGCTGATCGCGATGATGAAATACGCTCGATAGACCACTGCATGGCTGCCAAGCAAACGGTCGGCGAGAAACAACGGCGACAGCATCCATTGCGCGTCACTTTCCAAATCGGCGGTTTGCAAAAACGTGCTGGCGCGACTGGTCGAAAACGGAGCGTCGCCAAGGAGCCACTGCGTCGAATCGGACCACGAGCCAACGAAGTAGATCGCGGTCAGCAAACAAAGGAGGGCGCGGACCCGTGCGGCTGCTTGCACCGAACCTGGCGAGAACCAGAATCGATCCCAAACCGCGTGAACCGACAGTTGGTCCTCTCGCGAATCCACACGCAGGTCACTCATCGTCGTCTCCGCGCTGCTGGGTGCTCAAACGCGGCTCGAGAACCTGGACGAAGGAGACGCTGTCATTCTTCCTGGCCACGTACGCCGCATAGGGTGGCGGCGACGCGTCGTCCGCCATGGTGGTCAATTCGGTTGGCAAGCGAACGATTCGGACTGCTTGAATCGAAGGATCACCCATGACGGTGGGCAGCAGCAACTCGGCCACCAAACTTGGCTGTTCATTCGTAGCCAACGTGGCGGCTGTCGACAACCAACGACCGTATCGGTCGTTTCCACCCAGGCCGGCCGGTCCGGGAGGAAGTATTGTCTTCCACTTTCGGTCATCGATCGGCAAGCCGAAGAGTTCTGGATCAGACTGCGGCGGCACTTCGCTGGTTTGCAGTCGATGCGGCTGTTCCGTCGCGACACCGCGGGCCAAGTAGACGGGACGTCCATCCGCGGAAAATTGAGTCGGGCCGACGTAGAACTGCAGCGCTTCCATGATTCGGCTTTGTGTCTCCGACGGCTCGACGACGCCGGTGTAAGAAATAGCGAGTGCGAAAAAATGAAACAGCAGCCACAGCGAAAGTGCGACCTTGAGGCGCAGACCCGGTCGGGGCGTCTGGCTTCGATCCTGATGTTCGGGACCGGAAGGCAGCGAATCGGAGTCATTGTTGTCGCGATTCGGAGGGGGATCGCCGCTGGGCTGATTGGCCTTGGGCCGCGATCGCGAAGGAGGCTTTCGTCGGCGTGTCATGCTGTGTTGCAGGTCGTGCTTGCTGACCCGACTCCCTAAAACCGCGAAATGGTAGTTCGTGTTTCCCGACCCGACTTCGTACGATCCGTCAAATGGTCGGGTGGGGTCTCGCGGTCCGACCGACCCACCGTGCCCACGATCTTGAGTCTGGACGTTGATAATCGGGCTAGGATAGTTGCTGACGCGTCATTTGCGATGCAGCGAACCGCAATTGCGCCGGAAGCGTCCAAGTTCGCAGCAGGGGTCGGAGTTGAGGGCATTTGCCGCGGTCTTTGTGGACCGCAAGCCGTTGACCAGACGGGATTTGGGCGATAAATTCCGGCTTCTTCACGACGATCGAGTCTTCGATCGACCGCGTTAGAAATACGGTGGGTGTAGCTCAGCTGGTTAGAGCATCGGATTGTGGTTCCGAGGGTCGGGGGTTCAAATCCCCTCACTCACCCCTTGGCAAAACAACGTTAATTGTCGTCTGAAACGTAGGAGTCAAAAGACGACGTTTCTAGATTAGGCTGATCGAACCAACCGGCTGACCGAACGTGACCGCTGATTGGGTGATCAGAAGTCAAGCTGCGCACGGGCTGCGACGATGTCGGCGTTGCTGTCACCGTTGACCGCGCTATTCAGGAACGCGTGAATGTAATTCATTTGGAATTTTGTGAACCCATTCAAGTACCAGTTGACGCCTGCGGTGACATCGTTGAGTCGACCGCCACGGATGTCCGCGTCGTTTAAGTCCAGGTACGACCACCTGCCCGCAACTTCCCACGCGCCAAAACCGTTCACGCCAAATGGCCTTGCTGGGACAACACGACCGAGCACTCCCTGCTTTCGATTGTACGGCCGATGCTCGCCGGTCAGGATGTAAGCGGCTTGCGCCGAGACGCCTGAAAAGGATGCCGTCGTACCGACCGGCCGATTCACAACCGCATAGACGACTTCCGATTGCGCATGGAACGAACCGAATGTCGTTGCCAATTCTCCGGAAAATAGGTTTACCGTATCCGTAGCGACTCTTCCCGTGTCCACAAACGGAGGAACGTTGGCAGGCACGCCAGCGGGAACCAAAGCCGCGCCACCTGTTTCAGCAATGAAAAATTCGGGTGGGCTCAGATACCGCACCGCATCATTGGCCGGATCGATCAAACTGTACGCGCCGCCGAGATGCAGAACCCCGCGATCATTGTCAAGTAAAAGCCCCGTCAATCGCGTTGCCAAACCGTAGCCGCCGTTGTCGCCAATCTGCCCACCAAGAGGGTCGGTGGGAAATCGGAAGCCCGACAGTGCCCAAGTGAGGTCTTCAGCCTGACTGACTCGATGTGTCATGACACCGATTTGGCGGAACGGCAGGAACGCGAACGGCAGCGCACGTTCAATGAACGTCAACTCTCGGACGCTCGTCAGTCCATCGAGGCCGAACGGGTTTCGAAAGTGGCCAATTCGCAGATTTTGCAACAGCGTGAGATCCTGGATCTCCAACCAGACGTCCATGAAAGCGGGGCGCGTTGGAAACGCGAAATCAAATTCGAGCGTGTAGGCGACGTTTTCGGCGACATCTCCTGTGGCCGCCAGTCGCGCACGTCGGAAGTCGGCCCCATCCTGGATGTCGCCCACTGCCAGGATGTTTGCTTCGTCCTGACCAAACCAGCCGACGTCGGCTTGAAAGAATCCGGTCACGCGAACGGTTGGAAAGCTGGATTTCGGCGAACAGAGATTGGCTGAACTTGGAAAACAGAAGCCAATCTGTTCAACATCGCTCGGCGGCGACGACGCAATCGCCGGGCTCGGCGAAGATAGATCCGTTTGTTCGGAGGTCCCGCTCTGGCCCGCTGGAATTGCCGCTGAATTCGCCGAGTTGGTCTCGACTGACTGGGCAAGAGCAGTGGAAGCTCCGAGACCCAGCAGGGAAAGCAGCGTTACCAGCAGCCCCCAGCAGCGAGTGTGTTTTGAGCTATCCACGCTGATCGGTCGGGAAAAGGAATCGAAACGAAATGACGCATTTCTTACGTACGTGAAAATGAAAACAGGCGTCAATCGCAGCAAGTCCTGCTTCGTCGTCCCTGCAAAAGCCTGCAGACACGATGCAACTTTTTGCATGTTGCCCGCGGAATTGCCCGACTCGTCTTCAACTCAGCCAACCCTTTCGCCAAAAAAGAGCGACGAAACCTGTCGCGGTCGCCGCCATCAAGGCGAGTGCGAACGGATACCCATAATCCCAGTTCAACTCGGGCATGTTCCAGGCGGAGGCTCTGGGATTGAAGTTCATCCCGTACAGACCCGCGATGAAGCTGAGCGGGATGAATAACGTGGCGATGATCGTGAGAAACTTCATCACCTGGTTCATGCGATTGCTGACGACCGTGAGGTAGAAATCTCGCAGGTCCGCGCACAGTTCGCGATCGGTCTCGATGACATCGATGATCTGGACGGTGTGGTCATAACAATCACGCAGGTAGAGATCGGTTTCATCCGAAATCAGTTCACCGGAATCGCGGACCAGCGTGCTGATCGCCTCGCGCAGCGGCCATACCGAACGGCGTAAGCAGAGCAGTTCGCCGCGCACGTTGTGAATCTGGCTAATCAGGTTTCGTTCGGCACTTGACGAGATCTGATCGTCCAGGGCATCGAGTTTTTCACCATATTGCTCCAAGGCGGGAAAGTATCCGTCGATCACTGCATCCAGCAATGCATACAGCAGATAGTCCGCACCGAAGGAACGTATCCTACCTTGGCCAGTTGAAATCCGCTTCCGCACCGCATCAAGGCAGTCGACTTCGCGTTCCTGAAAGGTGACCACAAAATTGCGGCCCAGAAACATCGCCACCTGTTCGGTCTCCAACGCCTTTCCGAGCGGATGAGCCCGGGCGACCAAAAAGAGATTATCGCCGTAAGATTCAGTTTTGGCTCGCTGGTGAACGTTGACAACATCCTCCAAAGCAAGCGGATGAAGCCCAAAGATCTCACCGATTCTGGAAATGACCGCGGCATCGCCCAGGCCATCCACGTCGACCCAGGTCACGCCAGATTGATCGATCAATTCCGGTATGCTGTCCACGTCAGCGATCTCGTGATCGGAGCACTCATGGGGTCCATACTTCATCAAGCGGACGATGGGCGTTGGTTCATCCGGATGGGGAACAATCGCTCCCGGCGGTGTGCCGGGGTCCGTCTGGCGTTTAATTCGCTGTTTGATCCGATTCGGAAGTTGGATAAGTGCGGTTACCATGCTCGTTTCCTCTGGTTCAGTGTGTTCGTCGGTCGTTCGCTTTGGTCATCGAGCTTCGCTCCGGCGACCTCCGGCAAACCTCGTTCTGCCGCTTGGTTTTTTCATTTTCACTCCTGATTTGCAATGTTTCGCGTCCGCTCGACTGAAACAGGCAAAGCGTATCGCTTGGCGATCGCTGGTCTTTTGACACTGAGCGTCGCCGCTTTAGCGGTCACGATTTGGGTCATGAAAGATCTGCTGCGCGAGCAGGAAATCGTAACGGAAATGCTTGAGTATCTGCCCCCTGAGGGTGAAGCGGCCGCCGAGGAACTTGCCGGGGAGCTGAAATGGCAGTTTCGGCTATCCATTTTGGTGGTCCTGAATTTGGTCGTCACCGGATTCACGATGTTGCTGCTGTGGTGCGCCTACCGTTCGTCACAAGAATCGCTCCGCGACATCAAGGCACTGGCCGGTGACATTCTGGGCAGTATGGATCAAGCGGTCATCACCACGGACCTTGGCGGCACGGTGACCAGCATCAATCAACGCGGTGTCGACCTGCTGAAATTGACCGGTGACTATGTTGGTCGACCTCTGCACGCGTTATCGGAACAGCTGCCGTTGGAAGGATTCCGTCGCGAGTCCAGGGAAAGGGATTCCAGCGGAGAGGCGAGAGACTTTGCTCTTTCATCCGATGCTTCGACAAGGACGCTCCGTGCGTTTTGCCAGGCACTGCATGACCATGAAAACAAAGACATTGGAAATGTCATTCAGCTTCGTGATGTGACTGAACGCGTCTTGATGGACGACAGGATGCGTCGCATGGATCGCTACATGGGGCTTGGATCTTTGGCTGCCGGGCTTCATCACGAGATCAAGAACCCGCTGGCTGCATTGTCGCTTCATGTTCAGTTGATGGAAGAGGAACTGATGGAGCAAATGACGTCCGATTCGATCCTGGAAATGTTGAGTGTCATCAAGACAGAAGTCGCTCGGGTCGGCGGCGTTCTCGAGGGTTTCCGAGATTTTGCGTCCATCGATCGCTTGAACCGTGTCGAGCTGGATTTAACAGAGCTGATTGATCGTCAGGTCAAATTGATCGGTCCTCAAGCGAACTTGAAACACATCAATGTCGTGGTCGAGATTCCGCAGCCCCTGCCACCGGTCAATGTTGATCGCGTTCGCCTAGAGCAGGTGTTGCTGAATCTCTTGGTGAACGCCATGGACGTGATGCGGGAGGGAGGCACGCTGACGATTCGCGTCTCCTTACCAGAGACGCCAGACGTGGAATCATTCCGAATCGAAGTCATCGATACAGGCCCGGGAATCCCCGAGAATTTGCGAAGTCGAATCTTTGATCCGTACTTTACAACGAAAAGTGAGGGGACTGGCATGGGACTTGCCTTGTGCGACAAAATCATT
The DNA here is from genome assembly GCA_963714715.1 of Pirellulaceae bacterium. Taxonomy (GTDB): domain Bacteria; phylum Planctomycetota; class Planctomycetia; order Pirellulales; family Pirellulaceae; genus JBFJVZ01. The sequence goes on from CAVQPV010000011.1 coordinate 37,772, forward strand.
CGCCAACACAACGGGTCACTCGATTTTCACAGCACGAACCAAGGCGCGGTCTTTGACATCACCCTTCCCATCGAATGATGGCCCAACGAAATCAAAAATGGACGACGGATTCAGCATTCTGATTGTCGATGATGAACCCAACATTCGCGCCGGACTTGCCAAGGGACTTGCCAGGGAAGCGGATCAGATCGATACGGCCGGCGATGTCAATGAAGCTTTGGACAAGTTCGATGCCGGCAACTATCAGTTAGTCATCGCTGATGTCCGTTTGCCGGGCGACCGCGACGGACTTGATTTGATTTCGGCGGTTTTGCAGCGAAATCCGGCCACCACCACGATTGTGATTACGGCGCATGGGACGGTCGAAACCGCTGTTGACGCGATGCGTCGTGGAGCGTTCGATTTCATCACCAAACCCCTTGACCTGAACCTGATCCGCCAGCAGGTTCAAAAAGCACTTGATCATCATCGCTTACGCAGCGAGAACCGAGCGTTGAAGGATCGCTTGGCTGACGCCGGGGAGGTATCGGGCATCATCGGCAACTGTGCCGCAATGCAGGACGTTTTCCAACAGATTCGCCAAGTCGCCGGTACCGACGCCACGGTCTTGATTCAGGGTGAAAGCGGAACGGGAAAGGAATTGATTGCACGGGCGCTGCATGACTTAAGTGATCGCAGCAGTGGGCCGTTCGTTGCGGTCAACCTCGGAGCCTTGCCGGAGACACTGCTGGAAAGTGAATTGTTCGGCCACGAAAAAGGCTCCTTCACCGGCGCATCGCGGCGCAAGCCGGGCTGCTTTCGAACAAGCCGTCGGCGGCACGCTTTTCTTGACGAGATCACGGAGATACCAACCAAGAGCCAAGTTGATTTGCTGCGCGTCTTGGAAACCGGTCAGTTTGTTCGCGTCGGCGGAGAAGAACAGCTGGAGTCAAACGCGAGGATCGTTTCGGCGACGAATAAAGACATTCAACAAATGATCGATGAAGAGACGTTTCGCGAAGATCTTTACTACCGCTTGAACATCGTTCCCATTCATCTGCCGGCGCTGCGTCAGCGACGTGAAGACATTCCGCTGCTTGTCGAGCACTTTCTGAATCACTTTTGCCAACGCCACCGACGGCCGGTAAAGCAGGTTGCCCGTGAAGCGATGCACGTGTTGACCGCGGCTAGCTGGCCCGGCAATGTTCGCCAACTTAGAAACGTGATGGAGCGGCTGGTGGTGACCGTGATCGATGAGGTGATCGGTGCGGAACACTTGCCAACGGATTTGAGCCCCGTCTTGCGCTCGGATTCCGCAGCGCCGCTTCGTACCTTGGCGGAAGTCACCGAAGCGGCCGAAAAGGACGCGATTCAAGCTGCGCTGGCAGCGGCAGATTATCACCGCGAACAAACCGCCAAATGTTTGGGCGTCAGTGTGCGGACATTGCATTACAAGATGAGTCGTTACGGATTGCACTGATGATTCCGTTGTGCAATGTCTTGCAGGGCTGTGCAGAGCGTTGCAGTGTGGACCATGAGTTTGGACGGTTGCAGGCAATAGGAGCCGTCACCGTTTCGCGTGGGGCTAGGACAAGGAGAGTGTCGGGCTTACGTGTGCGAGTATTACGAACGTTTGACCACGAAGTGGTCGTAGATATTAGCCGAGGGTTGAACAAACGAGCCTCAAGCGAAGTTCGTGAAACCCCGCACGCGTTAAGCATCGTGTCATTCGCCTTCGCTCGGCGGCTACGCCGCCGAGCGAAGGCGAATGACACGGGAAAACGTTCCGATTTCCGGGGGCAAACGTCTGGCTCGCTGGAGGCTCACCAGCTTACCTCAGGCTAATTTCTTGAACCACTTCGTGGTTGTACGAGTTGACAGCAAACGCCTACCCAACGGCAAACCTCGATCGTCCGAATACTTTCTTCTTTGGCATGCCGATTGCCTACTACCTGGCTCGTTGTCCAAGTCCCTTTACCGAGCCAGATTGGATGGTTACATCGAAACGTCAAATAGGCGACGATCCGAGCCAGGCCGATCGGGGTTTCAGCCTTCGCTTGACTCAGGTCTTCACAGTGAACTGCATCGAGTTGATCGATTCTTCGAGCAACAAGTCGTCGATCATCAGGCAACTGGTTTACTCTTTGGTGAGTGAGAATCGGATCGCTCCGAGGTCTGCTGAGAAGCTCGCAGGCCAAATGCTCAAACGCGAACGCTACGGTTCTTCGGGCATCGGCAGGGGACTCGCTTTTCCTCATCTGCGAACAACCGAGGTCGAGGAGTTCGTTGGCGCCATCGGGATTGCTCCCCATGGGGTCAATTTTGAAGCCATCGATCGCGAGTTAACGAAGCTCGTGTTCCTGACCATTTCGCCGATCAAGAGTCGCGAAAAGCACATCGAACTTCTCAGCCGCCTGGTGAGCCTCATGAAAGACAAAGCGGTGAACATGCATTTGCATCACGCCATCAAGCCTGAGGACATTTATCAGTATCTTGCGGATCTTGACGGCCAATTCGCAACGGAGTTACCGGCTAATCGAGTGTCTTCGCCGGCGTATCGGCGTGATCAGTGACCCGATCCAGCTGCTGGGTAAACAAACTCTGGGATGCGAGTCGTGTCAAATGATGCACTCCCCTAACGAATTAAGGAAGGAACCCTCCCATGTTGATTCTGAGTCGCAAGATGCAGCAAGAGATTGTCTTGCCCGATCTCCAGATTGTGATTCGTGTGCTGGAGATCAAGTCGTTGTCGTGGATCTTAACGTGGGGGACCGTCTGATTCTCTGTTCTGACGGGCTGGTGAAGGCACAAGACGATGGCGACGTCGAAACGGCGCTTTTGATCACGAACACAGCTCAGCAAGCCACCGTTGAATTGCAACTTCTTGTCCAGGCCGCTCAGGCACGAGACGATACGACTTGCCTTGTCGTCGATGCAAACGACCGTGTCAGAGGATCGAGCTTTTCCCGCTCAGCACGGTTCAGAATTTAAACTCGAACATGCCGCCGTAGCCACCGTTGGCGAAGTAGGGATAAAAACGCAGTGGATGATTCTGCCTCTCGGTTCGATCGATTGCCGATGCGGCGACAAAAGCCATCCCCCAGCCGAGGCCGGCTTGAGACGTGTAGTGGGCGTTGTCGTTGATGCGAGAAAGCGGCCCCAGCAGCGAGCCAAGGTAGAATGCCGACTTCAACCACGGGCGCTCTCGTCATCTTCGCGGCGTTAATGAACGGCAGCGCTGACATGAAACTGTGGCCGCTGACGCCGTTGTTGTCTTGGAAGGGACGCCATCGTGAGTCGTGATCTGTCTCGCCCGGCCGCGATCCGCCCGTTGCCAACTGGGCCAAAATCAACGGCGGCGCACCGACCAGGAACGACCGCATCGATCGCTCGCCCCAGCGTCCGGTCGTCGCCAACCACGGCGGCTCATCAAAGACCGTGCCTACCGCCCATGCTGTGGCAAACACAGGCAAGGTGTACCATCCGTCGCCAAGGTCTTTATTGGCATGCAGGAATTCGTATGCTTCGTCACTCGAGGGGCTACGCATATTCGATTGAAAATGATCTTGAATCTCCTGATCAAGTTTTGTGTTCGCAAAGGCGGCACCAATCAGGAACCCTCCCGCAAGCACACGAAATGACTGCGCGTCGTAATAGTTTCGGTGATCGGAGACGATACGATCGACCAGCGATGTCCCGTGGACCACGTCATGGGTCCCAGCGGTTGAGTATCCATCAGCGTCGTCGTAGGGGATCACCCATTGCTCCCACTCGCTCGGTAAGTCAACCAAATCAGGTGGGTTGAGAGGAGTCTCGAACCATTGGGCCACTGCGTTGTTGCCAGACTGATGGCAGACGAACAACAGCAAAGACAGAAAAAGGCAAGCGAGGTTTGCGTAAGGAAAGCATGCATCTTTCCCCGGTAGCCAACGAGTCACCGCGGCCGACCGCTGAATGGTGCGGCCACGCCAGCAAAGGCTTGCAGCGAGATCCATTGGCGACTTTTTCGTGACCGTGGGTAGGTTGGGTAAGGGACGACAATACGAAGATGAAGACGTTTTCAGCAATCCCGGATTTGGGGGTGCATATCGCCGTTCGCAAAGCAGACATCTCGCTCCGTCGAGATGTAGGTGCGACCGAATCGTTTTCCAGGGAAATCACGGTGGATCGTAGCTGGACCGCGACCAAGCGATCTGTTCGACAGAAAAGAATCTGATGGTTCGCCACTCGGTCGGGCATCGTCACGGCGGAGCGTGACGGCTACTTTTTGTTGTCGCTGGAAACCGCGATATGCACCCGGATTTGGCGGCAAGAGATTGAACAAGGGGATTTAGCTGCAGAGCAGCGGCAGCAGATAGCCTGGAGTCTCTTTGGCGAGCTCCAGCGAGTCAATCGCAGCCATGTGCGCCGCTTCTAACGCTCTTCGCGGGGCGGGCAAGTGCGAATCGGGTAGACATTTTGCCGCATGTCCGCACTCATCCCTGTCTCCCCCGCAAAGCCGAAAAAGGGAACCGTGCCGAGATGAAGATTGTGTGAATTCACGACGGTAGTCATGGGCGACTGCAACTGCCTTGGGTAACTTGCTCGCTGCTCGTTTCTCGCCTGCCCAACACGCAGAAGGAATGCCATGAGACCATGTTGTCGGCACCTCATTGAAACCTGTCTCTGTCTCCTGATGGGCCTCGCAGTGGTGTGCCCGAATTCGGCCGCTGAGGAGCTGAGACGGACAAGGGTCACGCCCAATGCGTCTGCAGGGATCGCCATGCTGAGACGGATCGAGGATCGCGTCCTCCCGCTTCCCTTGGTCGCTGGGGTCGCTCGCAACGAATCGCTGAGCGACTATTACTGGGACGCGAACCCGGCACTGCGGTATCGATTTGATGAAGCAGTCCGGGCATTCAGGTCAGGCAAACCCGCGCCGTTCCGCGCATTGACCCTGGTGGCGGGAACGGCAGGTGTTGGCAAGACGTTTGTGAAGCGGAGTGTTTACAGTGACCAAATCCCGGTCGAGAAGATTTGGAAATTCGATATTCGCGAGCTACTCGGCGATTGGGTCGATCAAGAGTTGGCCGAGTCGAAGCCGGACGTATGCCATGGGGATCGAGTGATCAACCGGCTGCTGTCCTTCACGCCCGAGGGTCGCGAGGATTTCGCACGACTGCTGGAGGCGAAATCACCCGCCTTCGTCGTTGTCGATTCGCTTGATGAAATCCACCCCGACGACTACTGCTTCGTGCTCGAAACTTTAGAGCGATTCGCCCTGCACGGAGCCCATGAATTCGTTCACGTGGCGGTCTTCGCGCGACCGCTTGCCTTTCGAGCTTACTGGCGCGACCGTCACTCCCTGGGTCTTCCCTACGGTCTCGCTGCTTACGTCTTGAATCCACCCGATTTCCGCACCACGGGAGATCTTTGCGTTTCCAGCTGGAACTACCACAGCTGGAAAAATGGGCTTGGTCGTGCCGCCGCCAACGGGCAAACTCGTCCGATGTCATTGCCGGAGTATCAGCAGTGGTGCGAGGATGGTTTTCCGTCCACCGGTGAGTTTGCCGATGTCACCTGCGAAGCGAGCAGTGCTATTGATCCGGAAGTGCATGACGAACTGGAACGATGGACGAGGCAGCATCGCGTTGTCTTGGGAGTCCTTCCCGAATCTCGCCGGCAATTCGATCTTGCGTGAGATCGTGGAAGCAAACGTGCTGTCGGGCAAGGACTTCGACGAGCGCGAATTCATGGACGAATTCTTCGCCAGATGGCTGGAGCGTGATACCAAGACGGACGACCGGCCGAGCCGTCTGAAGCCCGAGCACCTGGAACTGTACACCAAATTGCTGGAAGCGGTGGCGGCAAAATATATCGACGAAGATCGAGTCGATCGGCTCGGCTATTTCGATGTCGTCGATGACGACCGAGTCGTGGTCGAGCATGACGGTTCGACCGTTGCGGTCGTCGTCCGGCAACTTCTGAACCGGTCCGGTCTGGTGACCTTGGATCCGATCCTGCCGGAAACGCAGCGCTATCGCTTCGAACCCGTCTGGCTCCATCGTCTGCTTTTTCAAATGCACCTCGAACGCGAAGCCCGTCAGGCAGAAACGCTCGAAGCGGTGTTGTTACCCGCCGCCCAGTAGGTGACTTGACGCGACCTGACAGCCAAACACTGGTCCCAAGCTTCGTCTCAGAATTCGTACTTCACCATCCAGTCGATGGTGACGGCCTCGCCTGGCTGCGTGGGGCCGAGTTGATCGTCTGGGATTTGGCCCGCACGTGTCTCGCGATAGTCTGTCCGCCAATACGTGACCTCAAGTCCTGTCGTCAATTGCTGCGTGATACTCTGGACCACGTTGACGAAAATGAACCCGTTGGAACTGCGGCCAAAAAGGCTGTCTTGATTATCGGGGTCGTCGATACCGCCTCCCAGATGGAAACTCTGGCGAGGCGTCGAGTCGTACCACAGCTCGCCCCACCCGCCGGTGGAACGGACCGGAACTCTCAAACAGGGGCAAACACCTTGACCAACGCCACCCAAAACGGTGCTCAGATTCGCGCCGGTAAAAAACTCCCCTTGGAACCCAAATCGCTCCGTGATCGGCGCTCGCAGATCCATGTTGAATGACCACGTTGTGAAACGGGCATCGTCTTGGGGAGGCAAATTCAGAGGCGGCTGGCCGGCGGCTAAGAAATCGAAGCCTGTTTCCCCGATATGGCCGGACAAGCCCAGCGTGGTCGCTTGGGATTTTCCGTTGCGCTGCCCGCGTGTCACTGCCACTCGCCCCTCAACGACAGGCCAGCCGCTCGGTTCCCGCCGCACTCCGGGATCCGTCGGAAAGTCTGTCACGATGTCTTGGTTCAATGAACCTTGCCATGTGAACATCAGAGATTCGGAGTACGTCACGAATCGTTCCGCGCGGAACTGTGCCCGACGGAAACCAATGTTGCCGGCAAAGTAGCCGTACCCATAGTTCAACGTGCTGGGAATCAGCGGCGAGACGACATCCCAGGTTTGCCCCGCCAGTAGACGCGTGCGATCATCTTTGGCCTCCCAGTACGCATGCCGCAGCAGCACACCTGCTCGATTCTCCGTCACAAAGTTGCCTAGGAAATCGATTTCGACTCGTCCACCTGTCTCCGCAGTACCAAACGCGGGACCGGCGACATCCAGGCCGAGTCGAGTCCTGCGGGCGTCAATCGCAAAGACGCTTTCGCCCTGTTGCTCAGGTGAGAAGACAAACAGCGTGAATGCACCGGGCTCGGTTCTGTGCGTCGCGTAAATCATGTCCGCCCAGAACGCGCCATAAGGTCTGATTTGAAGCCCCTGCTTACGCCAAGCGAGGTCCAGCAAAGAAGTCGTATCGACGCCGGCGTCGTGATAACCAGCTGGCGTTGGCGGCGGTGCGCTGACCAAAGATTCCAGCGGCTGTGATGTGACGGCTAGATCAACGGCCCAGGAGGCAGAATGTTCGTGACCGGAAAACATCAGCGCACTCAGCAACGCTAGCAAAACTCGCCTTACTGGAAGCGTCGATGCTTGCATGCCCTTGTGCCGCGGTGGGCAAGACGGAGAGACGAACAATGATGGATGCACTGAAACCATTCATCGTCGTCCTAGCGCCGGCGAGTTGATCGAAATGTATTTCGGTGCCGGAGCCTTTTACGCTCGGCTTTCAGCCCAGGCACTTGTTCCCAGGCTCCGCCTGGGAACACACTGTCTTGGAGGCTCCGCCTCCCATGTCGGCCAATGATGAGCAGGCGGAGCCTGGCAGCGAGTTAATAGCAAATCTCTGGTTCGGCAGGATGCCGCACCGACGTGGCTCAATGAGCGAGCGATCGGCGGGCCATCTCCATCAGCACTTGGTGTGTCCCGCAGGCAGCGTCGTCTGCTCTCTCCGGGTCAGGTGATCGCTGCGTGTAGCGGCCGTCGGCGTGCATATCCCAAGCCTGACGCTGGTCGTTCAAGAGCACTTGCAGAATGTTCCACAAGCGTTGGCGAAACGCTTTGTTTTCGATCGGTGTGATCGCTTCGATCCGTTCTTCCAGATTGCGATGCATCCAATCGGCCGAACCGATGAAGAACTCTCCGTCAGCCTCCTGTTCCGCGGCGTTGCGGAAATAGAAGATCCGCGAGTGTTCCAAGAACCGACCAATGACCGAGATCACGCGAATCGTGGGACTCAAGTCGGGCAGTCCTGGACGCAGAATACAGAAACCACGGATAATCAAGTCGATCGGAACGCCTGCCTGAGACGCTGTGTAAAGTGCTTGACAGACGTCGTGGTCTTCCAGTTGATTCATCTTGGCGACGATCCGTGCCGGCCGGCCAGCGGCATGAAACTCGGCTTCGCGCTCGATCATTTCCAGAAACCGCCGTTTCATGTTCACCGGTGCGACCAACAACTTGTGGTAATCGTCTTTCAGCGAGCGACCGGTCAGGTAGTTAAACAACTCCACCACGTCTTCGGTCAGTTGCGGATCGGCGGTAAAGAGTCCCAGGTCTTCATACAGTCTCGCCGTCTTGGGGTGATAGTTGCCGGTGCCAACGTGCGCGTACGACCGTAGTCCATCCATCTCGCGGCGGACGACCAACGCTGTCTTGGTGTGCGTTTTCTTGCCAATCACACCGTAAACGACATGAATCCCGGCGTGTTCAAGTGCGCTGGCCCAACGGATGTTCCGGTGCTCGTCGAAGCGGGCTTTCAATTCCACCAGACAAACCACTTGCTTGCCCGCCTCGGCAGCCTCGATCAGCCAGGGGATGAAGGGCGTATCATCGCTGGTGCGGTACAGCGTCAACCGGATCGCCAAGACGTTGTTGTCCGTCACCGCGCTGCGGATAAAGCGAGCCACCGAAGCGTCAAAGCTCTCGTAGGGAAGATGGACCAGGATGTCTCCCTGACGAATGCTCTCGAAGATGTCGGTCTCACTCAACTCAAATGCCTGCGGAATGACGGGAGTCCAGGCAGGGTATCGTAGCTCTTTGATCGGCAGGCAAGCGATCTCCATGAAGTCGGTGTAATCCAACTCGCCCGGCATCTCGTAGACCTGTTCCGGACCGACATGCAGAGGTCGCATCACTTGCTCAAGTAGCCACGGGTCGGGATTCGCCGCGTGCTCCAGTCGCACCACGTCCTGCAGACGTCGCTGCCTCAATTCCTCTTCGACCTGTTCCAGCGTATCTTCCACATCGACATGTTCGACGTCGACCTGCGCACTGCGGGTGACGCGAATGGGCAGGACATCAACGATGATCATGCCGGGAAAGAGATCGCCAAGGTTATGAAGAATGATTTCGCGTAGGCTTGCGAAATTCATTTTGTCGTCGTCGCCAGCGGTTGTCAGCCGAATCCAGGGCGGCAACTGCGAGGGATCTTGGTGCGTGCGAATAGCTTTCTTTCGTCATCCGGGTAGCGGAAAGTGATCGCTAGCGAGTCGGAGAGATTGGAAATAAATGGGAACGGGTGGCTGGGGTCCACCGCTTGAGGTGTCATGACGGGAAAGACATTGCGGCGGAAGTACTCGTTTGCTTCCCGCTTCTGGTCGTCGTCCAGTTCGTCCCAACCGAGCAAATGGATGCCTTGCTTGTGCAGTGCCGGCCGAATCTCCTCACGAAAGCAGCGTGCCTGTTGCTCCAGCATCTCCACAACCGATTGCTTGACCTGCGCGAGTTTCGCTGGATTTGAAGCAACTCGATTGCCTCGCTTCATCACGAACTCGTCCAGGTTCGACGTAAAGATGCCGAGAAACAGCAGCCGATCTAACAGCGGCGTCCGCTGATCGGTCGCTTCATGCAAGACGCGACGATTGAACTCGAGCCAACTCAAGTCGCGATCCAGAAACTTGCCGGAGACTTGCAGCGGCGCCATTCGCATGGTCAGCCAGATACTTGCCAATTCGAGCGGAGATCGCATCTCGCGCGTTGCGGAACGCAGCCAAACACTCGTCCTCGCTGCCTTCGACCTCGGCGGGATCGTCCAATGGCCAGTGCAGCGTTTGCCCGGCATGACGAAAAGCCGGGCAATCATTGGCGGCGTTGTCGCAGACCGTCACGACCAGGTCGAACGGCTGGTCGCGGAATTGATCCAGATGTTTGCTGTGCTGTGAAGCAATGTCGATTCCCGCTTCGGCCATCGCCGCAACCGCCAGCGGGTGGACGTGACCGGTGGGCTTAGAGCCGGCCGAGTGCACTTCCCACGAGCCCCTGCCTTCATGTCGCCAAATCGCTTCGGCCATCTGTGAACGGCAGGAATTACCCGTGCAAAGAATCAACACGCGGTGTGTCATGGTTGCTTACCCTAGCGGAGTTGAACGGAGCGATCCTCCGCAGTACTTCGAAAGGTATTTGACAGCAAGGCGAGCGTATCGCCAACCGCGAGCGCCGCAGCGGAAGACGGCAGACTTCCGAGAAATCCCCATCCGCGATCGTCCCAGTCAAAGTCAGGCGATCCAGGGGTGAAACGGTCGCATCCCCCCGCAAAGAACTATTCGTGCCCGGCTTCCTCAACCGCGTCCGCTCGCTGGAGTTGAGCGAACCGATCCCAATATCGGATCCGCTGCATCAACGTGGGGTGCCGGAGATTCGGGTCACTTTCGTCAATCACGTGTGTTTTTCCGCGACGCGTTTCCACAACCAACTCACCGCTGGCCAGTACCTGCCGCACGACCCAGAACTTGTCAACGAAATAGCTGTAGTAATCACCCTTGGTGGTCGGCCGGACCGCTTGTGCCCGCCGCCCCGGATGGGTCGTTTGTTTCGATTTGCGATAAACGACGCTATCGCCCGGCTTGAAATGCCTTTCTCTCATCGCTAACTCCTCCCTAACGGATGAATGGAATTGATGAAGATCCTGTGAAGCTTGCCGCGTCACGAACGCTTGTCCAATTGTCGACGCGCTTCGTTGACGAGCACCCGCCTGGCCCAGTTGCTGAGCGAACGGTCGTCCTGGCGGCAGGCCAGTTCCAGCAGCGCATACTCTTTATCCGTGACGCGCAAGTTGACTCTCTCGGTCAGCTTCTTCGTCTGTTTTGGTTTGGATTTGCGTTTTGCCACGGCGCTACTCATGCTGGCCTCACTGAAATCATACCTTGTATGACAAAGGAGGTCAACGTTTGACATGATGAATTTAATCGCATTTTAACCGCGCCCGAAAACGGGTTTGCAACCTTTGCTACCTCGTCAGCCCAGGGCAACGTCAAGCACCATCATCACCACGAATCCCAGCATCAGGCTGACGGTCGCCAAGTCGATGTTACCCTCACGCTGTGACTCGGGGATCAGTTCTTCGACGACGACATAGACCATCGCGCCAGCCGCAAAACTCAACGAGTACGGCAGGATCGCGCGCAAAACACCACAAAGGCTGCTCCGGCGGCGGCGGCCAACGGCTCCACCAAGCCGGACAGTTGCCCATACCAGAACGCCTTCCGGCGACTCATCCCTTCACCGCGAAGCGGCATCGCCACGGCAACGCCTTCAGGAAGGTTTTGAATCCCAATTCCGATCGTGAGCGTCACCGCGGCTGCGACACTTGTCGACGGAATGCCGGCAATCACTCCGCCAAAAGCCACCCCCACAGCCAATCCCTCGGGAATGTTGTGCAGCGTGATCGCCGTGACCAACAGCACCGACCGCCGCCATGACGTCGCCGGCCCCTCCGCTTCCTCGATGGGAAACCCCAGGTGCAGGTGAGGCAATGATTTGTCAAACACCCAGAGCACCGCGCCACCCAGCAAGAACCCGGCCGCCGGTGGAAACCAGCTGGGCGTCGGTCCGTAGGCAGCGATATCGATTGCCGGCGCCAGCAGCGACCAGTAACTGGCCGCCAACATCACACCGCCCGAGAATCCCAACAGCGAGTCGAGCAGCTTGCGATTGATCCGGCGTGCGAGAAAGACAGACGCGGCGCCGACCGTCGTCAGCCCCCAAGTAAACAGACCCGCCAACAGCGCTTGGGCAACGGGATGCAAAGATGTGAACCACTGGATCATGCGTCAGCACCAAGTGAAGGAATTCGCAGTGAATGCACGAAGCATAGACAGAATGACCTGACGTGTCAGTTGCGCATTTTCGTGGCAGTGGGTCTCCTGAGCGGTGATTTCCATGGTTTGGGGAGTTGGGTCAGGAAACTCCGGGTCGGGCAAGCGACACGTCGCACCTTGACCCTTTGGATTGGGTATCGATACGCTTTCACTTCACCGGCATTGCACCCCTGGTCAAGCGGCGTTGATCTCCCTCCCTCACACTGCGTTTGTTAAACAGTGATCGCACTCAGATCCTTCGACTGCATGAACATCGACGGGGCAGATAACGGCGGCGGCCACTCTTGCAGCCAGTCCGGTTCACGTCTCCGATTCGTTTGGCGATGAGCGAAAAAAGAAATCGTCGTCGCTTCGTTGTGACTTTGTTGGTCATCGCTGTCTCGCTGCCTTGGATTGGTCAGGCGACGCAGCGGTCGATCGAATCGATGTTCAACGCACCGCCGCTGTGGGTACCGCCTGCGCTGGAATATCGTCGCAATTACGATTGGTTCCGAAGGGTCTTTGGCAGCCATGACACCGCGGTCCTCAGCTTCCCGGGATGCACGATCGACAATCCGCGGCTGGGTGATTATTCCCAGGCCTTGCTTTCCTCCGCTGATCCCGAAGCAGAAAAACAGCGGAAGGAATATTTCCAGAAAGCGATCCATGGAGCCGATCTGCTTGCGCAATTGCAAGACATCGACATTGGCCCCAAGGCGGCTGCGGCACGTTTAAGTGGCACCTTCCTGGGACCCGACGGGAAGACGACTTGTGTTGTGGTGATGATGACCGAGAAAGGCGTGTATGAACGTCGCGAGAGCCTCGCGATCATTCGTCAAACGGCGCTCGACGTCTTTGACATCCAGCCAGACGAACTCGCCATCGCCGGCTCGCTTGTCGACGGAGCGACCATCGACGAAGTCAGCATCACGTCGATCAACCGATACACGGCGCCATCCATGTTGCTCGCGTCTGTGTTGTGTCTATGGTGCCTGAGGTCGTTCTTATTCACTGGGATTATTTTCTTGGTAGCGCTGGTAGGTCAAGGTCTCGTGCTCGCGTTGGTGACGTTTACCGGCGAACCGTTGAACGCAATCCTGATCGTCATGCCGGGACTCGTTTTCGTGCTGACCGTTTCGGCGGGAGTTCATTTGTCGCGGTACTACAAGGATGTCGCCGGCGATCCGGCATCGGACCGCAACACGATTACACAACGTGCGATTCAGTACGGGAAAGCGCCGTGCGCTCTTGCAGCGTTAACGACCGTCATTGGACTGCTATCGTTATCGGTCAGCCAAATGATCCCGATTCGCAACTTCAGTCTGCTAACTTCGACCGTCGTCAGCTTAACCACGGTGCTGCTGTTCGTATTGCTGCCTTTTGGGATGGATCTCAAGAATCGGCAGCGAGACCGAATCGGAATCGTTGCTCCGAAGCCTTCACGTGAACGACTGCCCAGATGGTTGTCCGCGAAACTAGCAGCCTACTCGGGCCTAATCGTGGCCGTGTTTCTCGTGATGCTCGTTTGGCTGGCATTCGGCGCGATGTCGTTGAAAAGTTCCGTCGATATACGAGCCTTGTTTCGCAAGGACAATCGAATTCTTCGCGATTACCGCTGGTTGGAAGGGAACGTGGGCGGGCTGGTGTCTGTCGAGATTGTCGTGGCTTTTGATGCCGCGGATGAGACACCGCTGCTGAAGCAACTGGAGTTGGTTCGCGACGTCCAGGTGCTGGTTCAAGGGATGGACGAGATTGGCGGTGCACTTTCGGCTGCCACGTTCTTTCCCGGCATACCCAGGCCCGGCAACGTTCGACGTACGGCGCTTCGGTCCGCGCTTTCCCGGCGTCTTGCGGATTCCCTGGAACGATTCAGTGATGGCCAGCTGTATGCCATCGACGATGGTCGCGAAATTTGGCGCATCAGCGCGCGGATTTCCGCGCTCGATGACACCGATTACGGAGAGTTCCTGGAGCTGCTTCGAGCACGGGTCGACCCCCTTGTCAAGGACCGGGCAGGTGCGCGTGTCCAGACGATCTATACGGGATCATTGCCCGTGGCCTATCAAGCGCAGACGGCACTCTTGAATGACCTCTTCCGCAGTTACCTGACAGCATTCTTGCTGGTCGCGCTGGTGATGATCGTGGTGCTGCGAAGTCTATCTGCCGGTCTGCTGGTGATGCTCCCCAATCTATTTCCGACGTTGTTGTTGTTCGGAGTGATGGGATGGTTCGATCTTCCTGTTGACATTGGCTCAGTGATGACGGCGAGCGTGGCCCTGGGAATTGCCGTCGACGACACGTTGCATTTCTTGCTCTGGTATCGACGCGAAGTGTCCGCCGGTTGGGCGCCTGTGGATGCCGTCCGCCGGAGCCTGTCGCATTGTGGTCCGGCGATGATTCATACCAGCTTGATTGTCGGAGTTGGACTTGCTGACGTACACGCAAAGTGGCTTTGCTCCGACGCAACGGTTCGCTCAGATGATGATCATCTTGTTAGCGGCGGCCCTGGCTGGTGACTTGATCCTGCTGCCCGCGCTCTTATTGGGCAGATTCGGGAAGTCGTTTCAAAAGCAGCCCACGCCGCCCGACGCGAGTCACGCCCAGAACGAGTGAAACACTCTCTAGATTCTTGGGTTGCCGTTTTGGTGGCGTAAGCTTCCAGCTTGCGAATTCCGTACGAAAAAGCATGGCAAGCAGGATGCTTACCCCACTTGTTCTTGTTCGGAATGACGGCGGCGCCGGTTCCGGAACTTCTCGCGTGCCAACCGAGCCAGAAAGGCAACTCGCCCTGATCTTGCGGCTCTCCGAACGCGTTGTTCCTTCATGTAGCGATCGAGTTCGCCCGCCGTCAGCGTCTCCGAGTCGGTCGATTCAAAACACTCGAAAGCAGGTTCGTACATGTCCCGGGCATTGAGCATCATCAGCGCCTTGACGAGAGATCCCCTGGCGAGTGTCGATCGGCGGAGCATCGTGTTGCTGTTGAGATAACGGATCGAGGCCGCGATTCGACGTGTTGACGAGTCCTGGGTGCGATGGATCAGATCGCCTCGCATCAACAGAAGATCACCGGCATTCAAGTAAGGCGTCTCTTCGATCTGAGCCAAATCAAAATCAAATTGCCCGACTTTACCGCCCTGATCGTCGTCTTTGACAATCCATTTGTGTCCGGACTTCAAAACACGCGTTGCACCTCGGGCAATCAGCCGCTGATGAACTTCCGGGGCCCGCTGCTGGAACTTGTCAAAAGGCGCGAGAGTGAGGTTTGATTGTTCGTAGCTTGGCTTGACGACGGGGAGGTAGAAGTTCAGATAGTGTTTCGAAATCTTGCCATAGCCAATAGTTCTCGTGGTCTTGGTGCCACGGGAATTTCTGTGGACCGGGCCGCAGTCTGGTCAGTGTTGGCTTCTCCGAGAACGTCGCGAAGTACACGCCATCATTCAGAAGATCCACCCGGACTTCTGAATTGAGCTGCACTTCCTCGATGACTTCTTGGCATTGCTTCTCAAGACGCTGCAGTGCTTCTGGAGACATGCGGCGGAGGCTGTAGTTGGAATTATCCTCCAACTTCGCTGCCTCGAAGTCGAGCCGCAACATGTCAATCTGTTCCTCATCCAGGAACGAAGGAATGACAAGAAATCCTCGTGAGTCAATGTCCGAATAAGTAACACACCTTTTGACGATCATCGGAATCCTCAATCCAACCTGAGAGGGAGTGAAATGACCTGCGGCCGAAAAAGGGCATTTTAATTAAGACGGCGTTTCTGGGGAAATGGAAAGTTGGCGGGTTCGCGACATGGTCTCTGCTGACTCATCTTTTTTTAAGTAGACTGGTCGCCCTGCGAAACGAATTTTGGAAATGAACATTTGTTCCAGAGAGAGGAATATCCCATGTCGCAAGGGCGACTTTTGATTACCGGTGCCACGGGAATGGTGGGCGGATTGGTCACCCAACGTGCCCTCAAGGCCGGTTACACGGTTCGAGCGATGGTTCGCTCGACCAGCAACCGCGATTCACTGGATGGGCTGGAAGTTGAGCAGTTCGAGGCCGATCTGGCAGACCCCGAGACGCTGCCTCCAGCATTGGAGGGCGTCGATTTTGTGGTGAATACGGCGGCGCATGTCGGTGATTGGGGCCCTGCCGAGAAGTTTCGTGCCATCAACGTCTTGGCCCTCGAACACATGCTGACCGCGGCGCGCCACGTCGGACAACTGAAACGCTGGGTCCAGATCAGCTCGCTTGGCGTGTACGAGGCGAAGCACCACCATGGCACCGATGAGACAACGCCCGTCGACTTGTCGGGGCTCGACGGCTACACGCAAACCAAAGCCGAAGCGGAGGTGTTACTGAATCGCTACATCGACCAACACGATTTTCCCGCCACGATTATCCGCCCCGGCTTCATCTATGGACCAGGTGATCGACATGTGGTTCCGCGAATCATCGAACGTTTGTCGGCGGGGCAAATGAAGTTGATCGGAGACGGGAAAAAATTGCTCAACAACACGTTTGCCGGAAACCTGGCCGATGGAATCATGTTGGCGCTGGAGAAAGAGGAGGCACGGGGCGAGACCTTCAACATTCGCGACGAGCGACTGGTCTCGCGAGAAGAATTCGTCGGCACGATCGCCGACTACATGGGACTGCCGATGCCAAAGAAGGTTCCCGAGTGGTTGGCACGAAGTGCCGTTGGCTTTATCGAAGGCTTTGCCCGCATGCGAGGAGCGACCACGGCACCGCTGTTGACCAATGCACGAATCAAGTTCCTGACGTTGAATCTGGACTTTTCGATCGCCAAAGCGAAAGAAAAGCTCGGGTATCAACCGCAAGTCGATTTTGTCGACGGCATGAAAACAGCGCTCGATTGGGCGGCCAGCGAGAATTTGATCGCCAGTCCGGCAGCGGCGGCGAGCAAGGCGGGATCGACCGCATGTTGAGTCGATTGCAAAAGCTGCTCTTCGCGATGTACTACCCCTATTGCAGCTTTCTCAACCGCATCCTTCCTAACATCACCTTGGACGGTCGGAAACTGCGCGTGCTGCCTGGCATTTACAAGCCGCTCGACAGCGAACACCGTGTAGTGGACTTCATCGAGTCCGGTAAACGAGTGCTTGACGTGGGGTGTGGATCGGGCGTGCTTACCGTCTTCGCCGCACCCAAGAGCGCGCACGTCACCGCCATCGATATCAGCCCGCAAGCAGTGAAGAACACGATCATGAACTGTGAAGCGCACGGCATCGACAACGTGACCGTGAAGCAGAGCGACATGTATCGCGAGGTGGACGAACGATTCGATTACATCGTCAGTTACCCACCACTGTTCCAAGTCTCTTTTGCGTCCAGCGACCGGCAATGGTGTACGTCGAATTCCTTTGTGGAAGAGCTGTTTCGCGGTGCCAAGGACCATTTGGTTCCAGACGGCCGATTGGTCGTGCTGCTGCCCGAAGCTTTTTGGGCGTCGCCGCAGGAATTAGGCCAGCAGCATGGCCTGGTGTTGGAATCAACCTCACAGCACACAGAACGATCTCTTTCAGTCCGGCTGCACTCCATTGCTTACCTGCATTTCAACATGAACAATCATGTTTTTACATTCAGGCGACAGTAGCGAGTTGGTGAGACTGTCGTAGAGCATTCTTCGTGCCGGAGCTTACAGGCGTCCCAGTTTCGTATTCAGAGTGTTCACGACGATTGGTTTAAGCAGACCGAGAACACCGCAGTGCAGTGCCCGATCGGTCGTTTCAACAATCGCATCGATTTCCGCCATCGTGATACACAGCGGGGGAACGTAGCGAATGAGCAGCGGCTTGTCCGGGTTAAACGCCGCGAGCACCGGTTGCTTCGGATCATTGACGCACCTCGAAGCGAGCAGTCCACCGAAGGTGCCGCGCAGCAACCGCGGTAACTTGTCTTTGTCAAACTCCATCCCGATCATCAAGCCCTCACCGCGCACGTCCTTGACGAAGTCCAAGTCCTGGGTCGCTTCTCTCAGTCGGTTGCGAAAATACTCGCCCGCAGTCTTGGCATGATCGGCTAACCCCAATTCCTCTCCGGACTCAATCGCATGGATTGCCATGTGCGCTCCGAACTGGCAACGGTACAGATTGTCATATCGATCCACCGCCGAAGCGTTGGTCCGCCGTGCCCGTTGAAAGACTTCTTCCGATACCATCGTTCCGGACACGGGGAACACATTGTCACTCATCGCCTTACCGATCGCGACAAGATCGGCTGATTCAACCTTGCCTTGGTGGTTAAGAAACCGGCCGGTTCGATACATTCCGGTCTGAACTTCGTCGATGGCAATCAGAAAGCCGTGTTGCTCTTTTTGCCGATTCAAAAAATCGAGAAAACTTTGTGGGCACGCTCGAACACCGCCCTCGCCCTGAACGGTTTCCATGATCACGACCGCGACATCACCGGTTTCCAGATGTCGCAGCAGTTCCTGCTGGCCATGGTCGTCAAAGGGATCGACGTAGGAAACGTGAGGGTACAACGGTCCGAACGGTGCCTTGAAACGATCTCGGGAAGTTCCAATCAGCGAGATGAGTGTCTTGCCACCAAAGCCGCCCTGCAAAGCGATCACCTTCTTTCTTGGCGCGTTGGCCAACAGGGCCATCACCATCGCAGCCTCGACCGCCGTCCCGCCACTGACCGCAGGTAAGATGTGCGGAAAGCCGGTCTTGCGCTGCAGCAGCGCTTGCAGATCCGTCCAGTAGTCATGGCTCACGTCATGGTTGGCGACAACGGCATCCACAACAGCCATCGGATTGTGGCCCTGTAAATTGACGCCATACGTACCCGAGGCATCGATGACGCTTTCCGCACCGCGACGACCGCTGGTTTCGATCCTGGCCTGGTACGCTGAGCGAATATTTTTATTCAGGCCGCTGATGTTCAGCATTGTCGCCATTTTTGGGCTACAGTGCGCCGCGTACAGCTGGGTGGCCGTGCGGTGTGAGTCAACGATCTGTTGAAGTGTCTCCAGCGCCGCTGCAGGCAGCCGCTTGTAACCAGGCGTGGTCTTCAGGAACGTGAGCATCGTTGCCAGGCTGGCGCTGTTGCCTCCCCAAGTATTGCTGTGAAGGTTGTAGTCCTTGACGTTGTCCCACACCTTGAAGATCGATTTGGCCATCAGAAAACAACCGATCGGAACCCGATTGTCCGCCAGGTTTTCGCCAAAGGCGATCACGTCGGGCATGGTTTCCAGCCGTGAAGCGATCGGACCCCCTGCCGTCAGATTGCTGGATGACTCATCGAGAATCGTATAGATATTCCGGTCGCGTGCGCTGTCGGAGGATATCCGTTAGCGTGTCCAGTGGGAGATCGTCGGCATGACGTAGCAGAAGACTTGACGGTTCGTCGCGCTCCGTGAAGTCACAAAACGATTCGATCGTGTCAAAGTAAGCAAGGCCTGGCACCAACGCCTCTTCGATGCCAAGGGCCAGCGGATCAAACATCTCTTGCAGGCTGTGCGTCGGATCGTAAACAGCCGTGATATTTTTCAGGCCTGGCTTGTGCAAGAAGTGATTGTGCCGGACGCATTTCAGCGAACCCGAAAGTGCTTCGGATGTGGAACTGCAAAAGAATGTGTAGTAGGGCGCGGCGGGATTTCGGTCGCCGTTGACCAACAGATGAAGCAGGTAGCCCGCCCGAGCCTCGAACGAAGAAATCTGCATTCTCACGTAGAACGGAACGCGTTCGTTGATCTGCTGCTCCAGTAGCCGAGCATCTTCGGGACCAAAGGCATTAAACAGGCGATTGTGTTCAGCGGGGGTGACCGTCGTCATTTCGGAATGCGTTTCAACTTAGAACGTGTTTTAAAAAGGGGTCTGACCCTTTGTGGGGGAGAGCTTACTGCAAGCGAAACTCGGTACCGGACACTTTTTTTCATTTATCGAGATCGGTTCAAGAGAGGGTCAGACCCCTTTTTAAAACACGTTCCTAGCAAAAAGTGGGTGTGAGAGTTTACGAGACAGACAAGATTTCATTCAAAGCGTCCTCGGGCAGGCGGTCAATGATTGTCGCCGCGGATTGCGGAAGTGAGTAGTTGTCGACCGTGCCTTTGGCAAGTTCTTGGGCGGACCTCGGAAACAGCAGCAGTCGAAGAATGACCGCCGTGGCCGGAACCAAGCTCAATGGATCTTGGCGAAGGCGAGTCATATCGCTGTCGCAACTTCCAAAATCGCCTCGCCTGGTCCAATGATTCCACAGGCGTTTGAACAACTGGCGGCGCGTTGCACCGTTATAGGCATCGGCGATCATCACAATGAACCCGTTGTGGCTGATCACCCCGGACTTGGCCTCGGGCAGTGAATCGACATGCTCGCCCAACGCGATTCGGACGGTGGCTTCGCAAGGATTGACACCGCAGATTTGTGCATTCAGCGTCTCGCCGATTCGCGGATTTGCCTCGATGTAAAAAGGCTGCTCCGTCTGGGAGTCGTAAAAGTACTCCAGCGAGATGGGCCCATGCCAATTCAGGTGGCTTCCAAGTCGCTGAACGTGTTGGATGACTGGCGGATGTAACGCGCTGCGGCGCAGCGCGGGCCCGCCGCCGATCCCGGTCTCGAGGACATCGGCACAGGCGATCCCGACCAGTCGCCCGTTCTGGAAAACAGCGCTGACTTCCGATTGCCGGCCCTTTGCCGGCTGCTGTATCACGATTTCATGACCTTCGCTCCAGGCACCCGCTTGCTCGAATCGATCGATGGTTGCCATCAATTCTTCGGCGTCCGACACCAACTGTACACCCAGACTGGCCGTGCTGTGAGCAAGTTTGATGAAACAAGGAAAATCGTCATGGGTGGCCAATTCGGCTTTGCTCAGAACGATTCTGGTCACAGGCGTTGGCAGATCCAACTCTTCCATCAGCAAGGCGAAATCCGCTTTGCTTTGCACACGACGGATCGCCTCGAAGCTGGGAACCGCCAATCCGACGTGCCGCTGAAAGGCATCGCGAAACTTGGCAAAGGCATAGACCTGTTCATGCGTTGGAAACAGCACGTCATAACGATTTTTCTGAACAAGATCGGCGGCAAATCGCACATATCCGAGGGGATCTTTCGCGATCGGTGGGCAGGGAATCCTTCGCCGCACGAGACAGGAAAAACGACATTGGCACCATGGCGACGGATCGATCAGGTCAATTGTGTATTTGCGTCCCAACCCGTACAGTGTTTGACGCGCGGAATTGCTGGAACCCTCGGACAGGAGAATGCGGACCCGATCATTGGTTTGCTTCATGTTTTGCGAGCTGTTGCATTGTTCCGCAGGTAGACTCCGCCCATAATATTCAGTTGACGGCTCGGCGTTGAAATTGCAGCGGCAAGTTTTTCTTCATCATCGCGAGGGTGCGTCCAATTCGAGTTCACCGATGCCCCACGAACGTCGTCTTCTCGCTCGTTTGCTCCTTTCGCCGACAGTTTACGCGATCGCCGGGATTCTGCTTCTGGCGGCTATGCTGACGCGGTGGTTGGCGTCCAACGACCCCGCGGAGTTCCGCGAATCGTTTGGTTCCGCTGCGATCGGGATCACCGTTCCTGTGCACATCGTGCTCGCCATGACGCCGTTCCCGGCGGACTTGATGGCGATAGCCAATGGGGGGTTGTACGGCCTGATCCTCGGCACGGTGTTGAGTTGTCTGGGCTGGTGGGTCGCGGCGTTGCTGCAGTTTGGCTTGGGACGTCGCGCTCGTAAAGACTTTGATCTCGGAAATCAAACGGACCACATTCCCCAATGGTTACAGCGAGTGCCAGTCGAGCATCCGCTGTATCTGATTTGCATCCGTCAGGTTCCGTGGTTGGGAATGCATATCGGTTCCTTTGTGCCAGGCGCGGCCGGTGTCAAGCTGCGGAGGTTTGCCTGGTGCTCCGCAATTGGAGTCATTCCCGGTTCGCTGTTGATGACGGCAATTGGGGCTGGAATCGTCCACTTCAGCTAATCGGTCCGAGCGCGGATCGTCTCTGCATAGAGGGCCCGGAAGCGTTCTGCCAACTCAGGCTTGGCGGCAAGAAACGGGTGCTTGTACGCGTAGGAGTCGCTTCCCTCGTGTGAAGTCTGTTGCCGCCGATGCTCGGCCCAAGTGCCCTCAGGCACCGACGCCACCACAACCGGCCCCATCCGGTGGCTCTGTAGACGGTCTTCGTATTCGCAATTCACTTCCGAAAGACGCTGGTCAACGCACTGCGCCACGCGCCGCGTGACCTCGGGGCTCAGCTGCTGCTCGACCAGCAACAGATAGTACGCCGGGTCACCCGGGACCGGCACCAGAGCTGTAGTGCTCAATCGCAACACCCGCATCTCGAAACGCCTGGCCGATTGCTTGAGTGACCTGGAGTTCACTGAGCTTCTCACCGGTCAGGCTCGAAAAATGCGCGCCCTTGTTCAGGAACGTCAGCTTCGGACAGGCGCCGACAAACCCATCACAGCGCACGATATCGTGAATGTCGTATCGATAAAGACCACTCAGCGTTGTCATCAACAAGTAATATTCTTTGCCCTGCTCCAATTCATGCGCCTCCAGCACGGTCGGCTCCGAGGATCCATGCTCGGCAACTGGAATGAACTCAAAATAGTGGCTGTCATAATCCAACAGGCCGGCACACGATTCATCGTCCAGGGGAGAAGTCATGTGACCTTCACTTGCGGACAGACCGTGATCTCGCAACGGCACCTCGCCGTAGTACTCGCGGACCGTCGGCAAGTAGACCGAGACGGATCCTCCCATCCAGACAGAAACGACCGCCATCTCGGGCCAAAAGTCTCGCGGATACAAATGACCACTGCGCTCTGCAATCTGCTCCAACTCCCTGGCCCGCGCCTGGTCCGGCCCTTTCCAGCGTCTCTGGAGTGACTGCCGGACTTCGGCGGGAACTTCGATATGTTCGGAAAGCGTACCATCGCGTACGTCGCGGATCAGTGTTTCTTTTTGCTCGTCGGCGAGTCGGGCGAGGTTGATCAAGGTCAATGGATTGGCCGTGGCAATCATGCCGATTTTTTTTGAAGCAATGGCGACTCGTAACGCTGCGTACTGCTTGTTCTCGGAGCCCTTGACTTTCAGCAACTCGGCGGGCAGCACAAACAGCGAATTTGTAATCCGCGGTCGGGTTTCAGCAACCAGACCGCTGATGCTGCCGCAAGGGATGCCCGCGGAAGTCCGAAATTGATCCCAATCGCTGGCCAGGGTTAACGTGTACTTCGATAACAGATCGTTGTGGTCCCGAAACGTCGCCAGTCCCCAATAGTTCCAGCTGCGGCGATACTCACGAAAGAAGTGGTTCGTGATCGGAACGTATTTGGATTGACTGGTCGTTCCCGATGTCATCGAAAACATCAGCACTTGGGTGCCCTCACCGAACAAAACGTTCAGCTTCCCGTCCTTGACCTGTTCGATGTAGGGGCGATAGGTCTCGTAAGTTGCGATGGGAACACGCCGGCGAAAATCGCGGAAGTCCCGGATACTGGCAAACCCATGTTCGCGACCAAACTGGCTGTCCTGATTCAGACGCAGCTTTTCCAGCAGCCTTTGGCGCTGGATCGTCATGCAGTGCTCGGTATCCCGCAGGTAGCGTCGTAAGTGGCGCAGCCGCCACTCTAGATAACCACGGCGAATGAGATAGGATGGTGGTCGCATGGTTCAGTGGAGTGGAGCGATGTTGCGGGCGATCGTTCGTGCTGTCGGAGTACTTTTCGAGAGCCGCTGCTGATTGCTCAGATCGTAGGTCGTCGACGACTGTCATTCAAGGTCGCAACGGGGCGTACGCTTCCGGCTTGCGGTGAAATGACGATGGCAAGCTGGAAGCTTACCCCACTTGAACACCAGTCAGCCCAGAGCGGCACTGATTTCCGAAAGACGTATGCAGACCGCCGCAAAAAGACTCTGGCAGCCTCGATGAGGGGACGCATTCATCGCGCATCGTTCGTCGTGCGATGTTTGCGGCGTTGGCGTTGCTGTTGTCGGCACCTTTCGTCATCCGGGGCTCCGATCTCGGCATCAAAACGATGTTCAACGCGCCGCTTCTTTGGATCGCGCGCGACGCTCGAGTCTCGGCAGGACTTCAATCAGTTCCTGGAGCTGTTTGGTGCTCACGAAATGATTGTCGTCAGTTGGCCCGGCTGCCAGGTCGACGACCAGCGGTTGAGCACGGCGGCCAACGCATTGGAGAACGCGCGAAAGCAGCGCGCCGCCGCCGGTCAGGAAGCGTTGTTCAATCACGTCCTGACCGGAAACACGATGCTCAAGCTGTTGATGGACGAACCGATCGATCTGTCGCGCGAAGCAGCTTTAAAACGATTGGAAGGCGTGCTGGTGGGAGCGGACGGCAAGACCAGTTGTCTGGTCATCGAATTGACGGCTTACGGCGGGATCCATCGGCGTGAAACGATACCGGCGATCACCGACTCGATCACGGCGTCGACCGGACTCTCGCCGCAGCAGTCTGATCATGTCGGGACCTGGCATCGATGGCATGGCGATTGACGATGAAAGCATCCGCTCGATTCAAGACGTACAGCGTGCCTTCGGCCTTGATCTCGTTGGTTCTCTGCTGGGTCTGCTTGCGTTCGCTCTGGCTGACCGTACCGATCCTGATCATTGCTGTGTTCGGGCAGGGCTTGGTGTTGGCAGCGGTCTATTACAGTGGCGACGCGATGAATGCCATCTTGATCGTCTTGCCAGCCTTGGTTTTTGTGTTGACGGTCAGTGCCGGTGTGCACCTGGCGAACTATTTTTTGGAGGAAGTTGACAGCGATTCGGCAGCCGATGCGCCACGCCGTGCGATGTTCAAGGCCAAGGGCCCCTGCGCTCTGGCCGCGTTGACCACCGCCATTGGCCTGGCTTCGCTGTGCATCAGCTGAGGTCGCGCCGGTTCGGCAGTTTGGTTTCTTGGGTGCAATCGGGGTGCTGATCTGCGTCGCGCTGTTGTTTTTGCTGGTCCCAGGCTTCATGGTGATCTGGTTGAAACGACATGGCCGGCAGCGGTCAAAAACGAAATCCGCGCCCGCGACGAGTCGGTATTTTGTTGGCTTCTCGGATGCCGTTTGCCGCCATGGATGGGCGATTCGTGTGCTGTGCCTGACCGCCATGATCGTGTGCGGAGCAGGATTGATGAAATTGCGGACGACCATCGATGTCGTCTCGCTGCTCTCCGAGGACAATCAAGCCGTGCGGGATTTCCACTGGGTGGAAAAGAACATTGGTCCGCTGGTGCCGATCGAAGTGGTGATTCACTTTGATCACGAGTGCAAACTCGATTTGTTGAATCGGTTGAAAATCGTCGCCGCTGTCCAGCACCAGATCAGTGAGATCGACGTCTTGGACGGTGAAATGTCGGCGGTGACCTTCATGCCGAACTTCCCCAGAGTTGGCGGACTGCGTGGCACGGTGCGCAAGGCGGTGTTTCTGCGGCAGATCGAGAACAGTCGCGAGAGCTTGATTGCCGGGAATTACCTGGCCGAAACCGACGAGGGGGAAGCCTGGCGGATCAGCGGTCGGATTTTGGGACAATCCGATTTCGACTACGGACAATTCTTGAATCGCCTGCAAGCGGAAGTCGATCCGGTGCTGGCGAAGGTCCAGTCCGCGGGCTACTCGGGCGTGACGGCAACCAGCACAGGTGTGTTGGTTCTGGTGTACCAAATCCAGGAAGTGCTACTGGATGATTTGTTCAAGAGTTTTCTGACGGCGTTGCTATTGGTTGCGATCGTCATGATGGTTGCGCTCCGCAGCGTGACGTGCGGTCTGCTGGCGATGCTGCCAAATGTGTTTCCGACGCTGGTGCTGTTCGGTGTGACGGGATGGGCGGGGCGCGCGATCGACATTGGCTCGGTGATGACCGCCAGCGTTGCACTGGGCATCGCGGTGGATGGGACCTTCCACTTTCTCAAGTGGTTTGTTCAGTCCTTGAAGCAAGGTGAGTCTCGTGAGGCAGCGATCACGATTGCCTACCAGCGTTGTGGGCGCGCGTTGATCCAAACCACGATCATTTGCTCCTGCGGGTTGCTGATCTATTCTTTCAGCGGCTTCTTGCCCGCTCGACACTTCGCTTGGGTCCTGCTGATGATGCTGGTCGCTGCACTCTTTGGCGATCTGGTCCTGCTGCCGGCATTGCTGGCAGGGAGACTCGGACGAAGTCTCTGTCGCATCTATCAATCGCAAGTTAAAGTTGCCACGCCAACGGTGGAAGACTCTGCGACCGAAGCGTTTGAGTCGGGGCGTCCCCTGCCGAAACCGAGTCCAAGGGCCAATCTGCCGCAATGAATCGGATCAAGAAAATCAGCGTTGTCGGTGCCGGAGCGTTGGGGACAATGTTCGGCGGTTTGATCAAGCGTCACAACCCGGAGCTGGAGGTTGTCTTGATTGCCCGCGGGGAGCATTGTCGGGTAATGCGCGATCGCGGGCACGCCGAACTCCGCGGCTCTTGGGGACGTTACGAGGTCCCTGTGATTGCCTCGTCCGATCCCGCAGATGTCAGCGATTCCGATCTCGTGCTGTTTACTGTCAAGACGCAAGACACGGCCGAGACGGCACGTCAGTTCGCCAGCGCGATCGGCGACGCGACGGTGGTCTCACTGCAAAACGGAATCAATCAAAGGGTCCTGTCAAAAGTTCTCCGCAACGATCGTTTGTTGGTCGGCATGACGGCGACCAACATGACGATGATCGAGCCAGGCATTGTCAGCTTGCATCGAAAGGGCGTCAGTGTGATCGGCGCGGCCACGCCCGATGTGCCCCCAGCACTTGTCGAGCAAGCCCGCCAGACACTTGCCTCGTCGGGTCTGAAATTCGTGGCCTCCCGTCAGATCTTGGGTGTTCAATACAACAAGTTGTTATTCAATACCATGGGCTACGCATCGGTACTCTCCGCGACCGATTTCATCCGTGAAGGAGTCCTCAACGGGCCCTGGCGAAAGAGTGTCGCCATCCCGCTGCTCTGCGAAGGCATGACGGTCCTCAAGGCAGCGGGCATCCCCTTGCAGCGGGCCAGCGGAGGCTCAGACGTGATCCGATTACGGCGACTGATGCACGCTCTGAACACTCCAGGGCTCGACCGCGTGGTTCGCTCGTTGATCGGTCTCTTCAATCCTTCGCGGCTTGTCTTTTCGGTCTCTCAAGACCTGCTTTCGGGGCGGCCCACGGAGATCGATTTCATCAACGGTGAAATCGTACGTCTCGCCCAGGAGTGTGGCGTTGATGCGCCGTACAATGCCGAGGTCGTCCGCACGGTGCATGCCATGGAGGCGTCGGGAGTCAAGGAATTTCCCGCCCGCGAAGAGATCGTCCGCCGATTTCGCAGCCTGCGCCCGCAGTGATCTCGCTTTCAGTAGAAGTCCTGTTCTGGCATTGAAGAAATCGTACCCGTACTCAGGCGCAGCCGGTACTCGTACTCGTACTCGTACTCGTACTCGAATCCGCATCGGTGCGCGGGGAGTTGCCCGTCCGCACCGTTAAACTTGGACGTAACCTGTTCTCCGCTTTCGACTCCCAATCGAGTACGAGTACCACTTCGTTGAGTACGAGTACGAGTACGAGTACCGCTTCGCTGAGCACGGTAGATGCGCTCGCAGATGCGTGGTGCGCTCGATACGCTCGACAGGGCGCGGTCGATATCTGATTTGAACGTCGCTGGTCCGATCGTCTCTGCCTCTTCGTTCGACTCTTCGCTCGCAAAATGGTTGCGCGTTCGATATCCTGAGGTCGTTGCACTCGCGGATGAACTTGCGGCGTACATCCAAAACAACACGAAGACAGAGGCGCAATCGTTCGCAGAACAATGCCGTGCACACGGAGCACGGCTTGCATGGTTTCACAAATGGAAAGTCGTCTTTCCGTGCCCGTTGACGGCCGACGTTCGTCGAAATAGGAACAGCTCAGTGCCGAGACGTCACAACCTTTATTTTCAACTGACAGCCATGCTCGCGTTACTTGCGGTGCCGATCGCCGCTTTCTCGCAGGACAACGGATTTGGTCGACGTCAGGTGAAGCAATTGCTGGCTGACCGCCCCGACATGAAAGACGTCATTGGCCGTGACCACCCGGTATACAGATGGGTCGTGGATGGTTTCCAGGGCAAGTATCTGGGGCAACGCGTGTATTGGAATGCGAACTCCCCGCGGGCTGGACGCGCTGCCGAGCACGCTGTGCCATACGGTACTTACCCGCCCTACATCTCGATCTCCGGAGGAACAGAGACCACTCCTGTTGACAAATGGGGCGCGGTCGTTTTTGAGCTTTGCAATCTTCAGAACCATGAAGCATTCGCGCGACTAGCGACGGATGCGAGTGCAGGAAAACTTACGGCGGACGAATACGCCAAGCAGTGCGTGATGCTCGAATACGATGCGCAGTTGCGAACACATCGATTGTTTGCCGCGAATCCGCTACCGGATAGTCATCATGGTCGTGACCGGTGGTATAACACCTGGGTCAAATCTGAATTACCGACGGCTGAGAAGTTTAAAGCAACGCACGCAGTCCCAGGTAGTACTCGAACTAACTATGACTACTTCAAAAAAGCTTATACAACACAAATCGCCCCTTACATTCGGCCATCAAAAGACGACGAACCAAGCGATGAACCGAAGTCGCGGTAGCCGGGCGACTTGGCAGTGGACAATCTACTCCCGCGACTGGGTTATCGCGGCGCTCGCCGACACAATCAATTCCTTTGCACCTTCTCTTTCCATCAAATCGGGTGTTCGACATGAACGATGAAACCAACACGAGAACCAAGCCACTTGGGCGTTGGATTAGTACCATCACGCTTACCGTCGCTCACCTGTTCGCCTTCGGCATGCTCTACCTTGTTCTCGTCCAGATGAACTGGGCATTCCAGGATTTCTTCAAGCTCGTGGGTGCCAAACCTACTCCGAGATTTGAAACGATTTCTACGATCTCGGATTTCATTGCTGCGTACACTCCGATTGTGTTACTGGTAATTGTACTCGACATTTTCATCGTTCTTCGTCTAACGCACAAAGCTAGTCGCTGGACATCTGCCTATTCGCATGCCGCGTTGCTTTGCATGGGCTTTACTGGTTTCCTGTGGACCGCTTGGGCCGTTCACACCATGGCCTGGGGTGCACCAGGTATCGCTAATCCTCCAGGGGCCGCCGCGTCTGGTCACCAAATTGACCATGTAGCCAAGGTCGTCGTTTCCCGCGAACAATAGCGGCGAACCAAGTGGCGCACCGGAGCGGCGGTGGTGGCCGCGTTAGCAAAGGTAGCCATCTCACTCCGCCGAGATGTCGCTGCGACCCCAGACGCACCAACGGGCAGCGTTTTGTCGTAAAGTGACGGCACCAATGCGAACGCTACGATTCAATTTTCTAACGAGTGGAGAGTCGACCGTCGGGCTTCGTCACGACGGAGCGTGACGGCTACTTTTGATGCGGACAGGCGTGAGATTTGATCGGAAATATTCGCGGCGGAGAGGTCGTACGAAATGACTCGTACATCCATGCGGATTTTGTTCGGTCCGATGCGCTTGCTATATTATGGTCACGCCGATCGGTGATGGTCACTTTTCGGCGCAACAAAAAGACGACGAACCATGCGTTCCACACCGAGCCCTCAAGCAGCTCTTGGGTTGGTAGTAACCGATCCGTTCGGGCCCGGTGAACGCCGACGTTCTGGCATGGAAGAAGTCGTACTCGTACTCAGGCGCCAGCCGGTACTCATACTCATACTCGTACTCGTACTCGAATGGGGCATTGATGACTGAGCCGATCTTCGACCACGATCGACTCGACGTTTATCGCCGATCGATTGAATACGTCGCGTCGTCGTTTGCCATCGCGAAAGATCTGAGCGGACTTCATCGTCATGCCCGTGATCAATGGGTTCGAGCCGCTCAGTCGATTCCGCTGAACATCGCCGAAGGCAACGAAAAACGCAGCCTGAAGGATCGTGGTCGGTTTCTCAACATCGCTCGTGGCTCGGCATCGGAATGTGCTTCGATTCAGGATGTGCTCTCCGCAACGGACGGGCTTGGTGACAAACAACACGGTGAATTGAAACGCACGCTGAAACGGATGTCTCGATGCTGACGCGGCTGATCGCCCGCGTCGACGCTGTCTCCGAATCCAGCGCGGAGTACAATGCGGATGAGGAGTACGAGTACCGCGATGCTGAGTACGAGTACGAGCACGAATGATCGGAGCCGGAACCAAGGGTTGGACGCGGAGGCCTCGAAAGCGTTTTTGGACTGTGGTTGCTCGTCCGCTCGGCCCCGGGTCAACCCAACCGTTCTGGCATGGAAGAAGTCGTACTCGTACTCAGGCGCCAGCCGGTACTCGTACTCGTACTCGAATGGGGCATTGATGACTGAGCCGATCTTCGACCACGATCGACTCGACGTTTATCGTCGATCGATTGAATACGTCGCGTCGTCGTTTGCCATCGCGAAAGATCTGAGCGGACTTCATCGTCATGCCCGTGATCAATGGGTTCGAGCCGCTCAGTCGATTCCGCTGAACATCGCCGAAGGCAACGAAAAACGCAGCCTGAAGGATCGTGGTCGGTTTCTCAACATCGCTCGTGGCTCGGCATCGGAATGTGCTTCGATTCAGGATGTGCTCTCCGCAACGGACGGGCTTGGTGACAAACAACACGGTGAATTGAAACGCACGCTGAAACGGATGTCTCGATGCTGACGCGGCTGATCGCCCGCGTCGACGCTGTCTCCGAATCCATCGCGGAGTACAATGCGGATGACGAGTACGAGTACCGCGATGCTGAGTACGAGTACGAGCACCAATGATCGGAGCCAGAACCAAGGGTTGGACGCGGAGGCCTCGAAAGCGTCTTTGGACTGTGTTTGCTCGTCCGCTCGGCCCCGGTCAACCCAACCGTTCGCCAATCAAGGATGTTTGATGCCAACTGTCTACCTTGAAACCACGGTCATTGGCAACATTGCTGGACGACTACATCCTGATGCGATCATTGCTGCCCGACAAGAGATCACGCGTCGCTGGTGGGCAACTGCGGCGACCCGATATGAACTCTTCGCCTCGGACTTGGTCGTCGACGAATGCAGTGCGGGCGATCAAGACGCCGCTGCCGAACGTATCGCCGAACTCGATGGCGTCGCACTTCTCGAGGCGCCACCTGAGGCCGAGTCACTCGCGGATTTGTTGATTGATCGCAAAGCGATACCCGCAACTGAACCTCGCGACGCGGCTCACATTGCGATCGCAGCTGTTAATGGCATCGATTTCTTGGCAACCTGGAACTTCAAGCATATACTTAATCCCGCGACGCAACACCTTATCGAAGCGGTCTGTCGCGACGCTGGCTTCGAGCCGTCGACGATCTGCACGCCCGAGCAATTGCTAGAGGCCTACGATGATTCCTGATCCTACCGCTGAAATCAAACGTATTCGACACCAACTGGGTGCCGATATGAACTTTGATCTCGATCGGATTTTCGCAGAACTCAAACGCCGTCAAGAGACATCGGGACGTAAATATGTCAAACGCCCGGCACGGAAACCGATGGCGAACCATGCGATGCAACGGAGCGGCGGTGGCGACGTTTCTTCTGATGGTGAGTCAACTCCCGCCGCCCGCTGATCGCGGCCGTTCTGGCCTGGAAGCCATCGTGCTCGTACTCAGGCGCTAGCCGGTACTCGTACTCAGCGCCAGCCGGTACTCGTACTCAGAGCGCCAGCCGGTACTCGTACTCGAATCCTCGTCGGCGCGCGAGGAGTTACCCGTCTACACTGTTGAACTCGGACGTAACCGGTTCTCCGCTTCCAACTCCTGATCGAGTACGAGTACCACTTCGTTGAGTACGAGTACGAGCACCGCTTCGCTGAGCAGCAGCACGATAGATGCGCTCGCAGATGCGCCGGGCGATCGATGCGCTCGACATTGCGCGGTCGATATCTGACTTGAACGTCGCTGGTCCGATCGTCTCTGCCTCTTCGTTCGGACCATCGCTCGCAAAATGGTTGCGCGGTCGGTATTTCGGTGGTATGCTGGTGGCTGATCAGGTCGATTCGGATTGGCCGAGTCGGTACCCGCCGCACAACAGCCAGAACCAAGTGGTGCACCCGAGTCCTCGAAAACACTTTGCTTAATGGTGGCTCGGCCGCTCGGACCGGGTGACCACCGACGTTACCCGAAAACGACACGTGCAATCCGCTAAGAGCGTTGAACCTTCACGGATGAGTGTACCTTCGCGACCACTTGGGCCCACGAAAGACGTTTTCCGCCCTGACAAGCTCGGCTCTTGGCTCGTTCGATCTTGCTTCCGACGGTGGTCTTCGGACAATCCCGATTGTTTGCCCACTCGCGTCAACCAATTTTTGCAAGTGGAACGAGAGCAGCCGAGCTGGGATGAGATCATGATCTCAGCGGATCGTCCCAGTTGGGACAAGTTTGCGGCGGCAGCCGAAGCTTGTCGCCACGGGCGGCCAGCGTCTATGTTATGAACACCGCTCCCGCACCGGCAGCTGGTATGCTGCCTGCGAAGCTGAAATCAGCAGGCTTGCCTTCCGCCCTGTGAAACAATGATGCTGGCCGCTGCTGCCAGACGTGCCATACTTTTTGGAGACACCAACGATGAAGACGAATCGACGTGAGTTTGTGGCATCGGCTGCGGCCGCGGGCACCTTAGCAGTGGCGGGCACCGCACGCGCGGCGGGGGATCCCCAGCTACTGAAGGTGGGCGTCATCGGTGTCGGCTGGTACGGGATGGTGGATGCGAAAGCGGCACTGAAGGTGGGCGGTGTCGAGATCGTGGCGGTTTGCGACGTTGACAGCGAGCACCTGAAGTCGTCGGCCGATGAACTGGCAAAGGAGCAGGGCAAGCGTCCAAAGGAGTTCAAACTCTACGAGGAAATGTTGGACCAGGCGGATCTGGATGTCGTCATCATCGGCTCGCCGCCCCAGTGGCACGCCCTGCATTTAATTGCGGCCCTGGAACATGACCTGGACGTCTATTGTGAAAAGCCATTGTCTTACGACATCCGAGAGGGCCGGGCGATGGTCGATGCGGTCAAGAAATCGGGCCGCGTGGTCCAAGTAGGTTTCCAGCGCCGACAAAGCGAGGCCTTCCGACAGGTCAAGCAGTTCGTTGACGGCGGCAAAGCGGGTCGCATCGTACAAGCGGATGTGCAAATCCATTACAAAGCGGGCACCAAAGACCCCACGCCACAGGATCCGCCCGCCTCACTCGATTGGGAACTCTGGTGCGGCCCCGGACCGAAGATCTCCTACAGTCCCCAGGTTGGCCACAAGAGTTGGCGACTGGAGAAAACCAGCGGCCACGGGCACCTGGTTGATTGGGGCATTCACAACATCGACGCGACACGCATGATGCTCGATCTGTCCACGCCGAAGCAAATCACCGCTGCCGGAGGACTCTATCAATACAAGGACGTGATCACCACACCTGATACGTTGACGGCTTATTTCGAATTTGACAGGTTGCCCGTCGTTTGGCGTCATCGATTGTGGGGAGCCACCGAGTTCACTCCGGAGATCAACAACGGCGTTTTGCTTTATGGTGAAGAAGCCACGGTCTTTGCATCCGACAGCAAATGGATCGTGATCCCGAAACGCAAAGGTGCGGAGCCAGAGGAACACGAGGCGCCGAATGATATGGGCAAGTTGCACATGGCCAATTTTCTCGACGCCGTCCGCGGCAAGGCCACACTCGCCTGCCCCATCGACGAAGGCTACCAGGCGACCGCGACCGTTCAACTCGGCATGATCGCTTACGACAGCAATTCGGTCGTTCAGTGGGACGAATCATCCGAGCAGATACTGAACAACGAAGCGGCGGCGAGCTTGATCAAGCGACCATACCGGGCGCCATGGATCCATCCCTATTCCCGCCAATAAGAATCGTGGCGACGGCGAATCAGGTGATGCGGAGTGGCTATTGTCAAAGGGCTTCCATGTTGTGCCGATTCTCGCGCCCACCCAAGCATCAGCCAATGCGGTAACCTATAGGGAAAATCCAATCCTGGCTCAAAGGAAGAACCATGTTTGCACACCGCTTCGTGATGGCGATCGCCGTCTTTCTCGTTACCCTGGCGAATTCGATCGCTGCCGATCGCCCCAATGTCGTGTGGATCGTTTCCGAAGACAATTCGATTCACTATCTGGATCATTTCTTTCCCGGCGGGGCCAAGGCACCCAACATCGAGGCGCTCGCGGCCAGTGGATTGACGTTCAATCATGCTTTTTCCAATGCGCCGGTCTGCTCCGTTGCCCGAACCACCCTGGCCACTTGTTGTTACGGTCCCAGAATCGGAACACAGTTTCATCGCCGGTACAAAATGGCGGCCATGCCGCCGGGGCTGAGGATGTTTCCGGCTTACTTGCGCGATGCCGGCTATTTCACGACAAACAATAGCAAGAAGGATTACAACGCGATCGAGGGGGAGGGCATCTGGGACGAGTCTTCAAAAACTGCGTCGTGGCGGAATCGAAAAGAACCGGACCAACCGTTCTTTCACATGGAGTCGCACGCACAGTCCCACGAAAGCTCGCTTCATTTCAGCGAAAGTGAGTACGAAAACGAAAACACGACCACGAATCCAAGGTCAATCAAGCTGGCGGACTATTTCCCAGACACACCGCTGTTTCGCTACACGCACGCTCGTTATCTCGATCGGATGATGGTGATCGATGAAATCGTCGGCCAGACCGTCGCGAAGCTTGACGAAGACGGGTTGCTGGAAGACACCTTTGTTTTCTACTTCGGTGACCATGGCGGAGTGCTTCCGCGCAGCAAGGGGTATCTGTATGAATCGGGATTGCACGTACCGCTGGTGGTTCGAGTCCCCAAGAACTTTCAGCATCTGGTGGACGCCAAAAACGGCTCGCGCGTTAACGGTTTTGTCAGTTTCGTTGACTTTGGTCCCTCCGTGTTGCAACTTGCCGGAGTCGGTATCCCAGACCAGATCGACGGCAAGCCGTTTTTGGGAAGCAACGTGTCGATGGTCGAAGTCAATTCTCGTGATGAGGCTTTCGGGTACGCGGATCGCTTTGACGAGAAGTACGATATGGTTCGTTCCCTTCGCAGAGGCAAGTTCCAGTACATCCGCAATTTTCAACCTTATTTGCCGGACGGCCTGAACAACAACTATCGCTACAAGATGTTGGCGTACAGCCAGTGGCGCGATCTTTGGAAAGCCGGCAAGCTAACCGGGTTCGCAAATCAGTTCTTCCAGCCGCGAGCAATCGAACAGCTATTCGATTGTGAAGCCGATCCGCATCAAGTCCAAAATCTCGCGGGCGATCCGAAATATGCCAAAGTACTTTTGAAGCTGCGCGGCCGGTTGCAAAGCAGGCTGAAGCAGA
Organism: Pirellulaceae bacterium; assembly: GCA_963714715.1. Taxonomy (GTDB): domain Bacteria; phylum Planctomycetota; class Planctomycetia; order Pirellulales; family Pirellulaceae; genus JBFJVZ01. The sequence continues at coordinate 73,072 of CAVQPV010000011.1, forward strand.
TGCCCGATTTGAGTTTTTATGCGGAAAGTTTCTTGACGGAAAATGCGATGGAGCATCCCGTCGAATTCGGGCAAGAACACAAGCAGGAAATTGAAATGTTGTTGGAAACGGCGGATCTGGCATTGCAGACGTTTGCTAACGCGAAACCAGCGCTGTTGCGAGCCCTCGCTTCCACCAGGCCGGCTGTGCGTTACTGGGCGGCCACCGTCTGTACAACGTTTGGCAAAGACGCCGTGGAGCTTGCTGACAACGTCAAACCGTTGCTACAAGATGAATCGATGGTTGTCAGAATTCGGGCTGCGGAGTTCCTGGGATTGATTGGCAGAGCGCAACCGCAAACCGTGCTGACCAAGATCGTCAATACGACGGAAAATCCGGTCGAAGCCACTGAGGCGCTCAACTCGGTCGTCTGGTTTCGCGATTTCTTTGACGACCGTTACCCGGTCAAGCGGGCCGATTTCAAGCCGGCCAGCAAAGGAGCGGACATCGACGATCGGCTGAACTACATCAACGGAGAACCATATCCCCAAAAGCCGGCGAAGAAAGGAAAAGGCGGCAAGAAAGCGAATTAGTGCAACAAGTCACGTGTTGGTTCCTATGCTTTGGAGCAGACGGCGGAAGCCAGCAATCGCGTCACGAGTTACCACGTGAAGATCACTCCCGCGGCAGAGCTGGGCGAGGTCTGGATCGAAGTGAATCCGGATGGCACGCCGCAACACGCGAGGATGGATTTCTTAAGCCCCGACGACGGCGCCAAAGTCGTGATCCGGTCAGGAGACAAGGCTGAGGTTTGGTTCAAGGACAAGAAGAGCCACCTCTTGATCACCGCCAAAGATGCGCTCAAGGATTTCATGGCGAAGCGCAGTATCTTTGACTCGAAGTTGGCATTGGAGCAACTGCAGGCACAGCAGGAGGTCGGAAAAGTGCAGGTGGCAACCAAGCAGCCAGCTAGTGCAGGCGAACCGATTCGACTGACGGTCACATCCAAAGAGACGCCTGATCGACGGGACCCATGGAGGTATGAATACGGTTCATGACAAATTCCAAACGGCAGCGATGAAGTCTTCGAGCAACGGGAAAATCGCACCGCTGTTGCGATTTGCATATCACGCAGCAATCGTTGCGAAATCGGCGATTTCCGTCCCAGGGACGCTTTTGTCGATGTCTCAATCGCCTCGACGCGTGCGGTACAATACCCGGTCAGTGCGTCAAGAATCGATGTTTCGAGAACTCGTTAGCTCTCCATGACAGTACCGCCCCACCCTCTTCGTTACGCAACGTCTGTTTTCGCGATATTCGTTTGTTTCTTTGCCGTTGCCGTGAATGTGCCGGGGGAAGAAATCGACAACGCCTCGGCTCGTGCTTTTAACGCGGCGGCCGCGCTTCAGAATGCCGGATTGCACACCCGCGCGGCTGCGAAGTGGCAAGCTTTCCTTTCGCAGTATCCCGAGAACGAGAGAATCGGCCGTGCCCACTATTACCTGGGCGTCTGCCGCTTGCGCGAAAAGAAGCTCGACGAAGCGGCGCAGATGTTTCAAACCGTGCTCGCCCGATGGCCCGACCTCGAGCAAGCCGACAAGGCTCAATACAACCTGGCAATGTCGCGGTCCGAGTTGGCAAGCCAAGCGAACGATCCTGATGCACTGCGGCAAGCGGCGAAAGAGTTCGAGCAAGTACCGGCAAAGTACCCCAAAAGCGATCTGACACCCGCTGCGTTGTACTACCAAGGTGACTGCCTGCTAAGTGCCCATGATCTGCCGGCAGCAGTTGCAGTCTTGCAAAAGCTAATTGCGACGTACCCGGACGATTCACAAGCCTTGCGGGCTCATTACGATCTGGGGATCGCTTTGCAGGAACTGGGGAATGCGGACGAAGCCGCGAAGATCTTTCAAGCGTTCTTGAACAAGGGGGAGTATGCGGACCATCAACTTGCCCCAGAGATTCGCTTGCGGCTAGCGGTCTGTTGGCACGACTTGGAAAAGCTGGAGGTGGCTGCGGACGAATTCAACAAGGTATCACAGATCAGTGACTACGCCCTGGCGCACTACGCCGCGTTCCGGCTCGGTCAGACGAAGATGCAGTTGGGGAAATACGACGAAGCAGCTTCACTTCTGAGCGAGTTTCCGAAGAAATTCGGTGAGAGTGAATATCAGGCCGACGCAATCAAGACCGCTGGCCAGTGTTATTTTTTGGCGGGCAAACCACAGGAAGCCGCCCGCATCTTGCCGCCGATCGCAAATGGCAACGATCCCGCCGCAGCCGAAGCGGCCTATTGGCTGGCCAGATCACAACTGAAACTGAACCAGTCCGGGCCGGCGCTTGCGGTACTCGAAAAAGCGTTGGCAAGATTCGCGAACGATCCTTTCGCATCCTATCTGAAATTCGCCCGCATCGACGCGTTGTACGAAATCCCCGATCGTCGTGCGGAAACGGCCGCGTTGTACGAAGCTTTCTGGCGTGACAACCCGGATCACAAGCTGGCACCGCAAGCGGCGTACATGGCGGCGTTCGCCTCATTTGGCCAACAACAGTATGGCAAGGCGATCGAGATTTCAGAACGCTACTTGTCGCAGCACCCGACGCAAACGGATGAACTGACCGGTGATTTGACATTCATCGCAGCGGAGTCACATCTGCTTGCATCGCCCGATGATGCGGAGGCGAGAAAAAAGACCGAAGCGTATTTTCGTGAACTGGTCAGCAAACAGCCGGATCACCCGCGTGCATCGCAAAGTCATTTGCGAATCGGTTGGTGTTTGCAAGCGGCGGAAAAACATCAAGACGCCATCAACTATCTTCGTGGGCAATTGTCAAAGTTCGAGAAGCAAGAACAATTGCCGGAGGCTCAGCTGTTGATCGGACGCAGCCATGCCAGGCTAAACCAACACCGCGAAGCCGTCGATGCTTTCCGCGCTTCGATCGCGGCCAACGAGAACTGGAAAGCAATCGACGAAGTCCTGATTGAATCAGCCGAGTCTTATCTTGCTCTGAAGGAACTTGACCAGGCGAGCCAACAACTGGAGCGGTTGGTCAGCACCTGCGGCGACAGCCCGAGACGACCTCGTGCCCTCTATCTGCTGGGCGAGATCGCACAAAGCCGCGGTCAGCGAGACCAGGCGATTGATTGGTTCCGTCAGGTGGCCGATTCCTTTGCTGACACCGAATTTGGCGGGCCGGCAATGCACGCACTTGCTGCATTGTACCTGGAAAAACAGCAATACGCGCAGACGCGTGAGTGGGGGACCCGTTTGATCGAGGGGAAGTTCCCGGAGGACTTGAAACAACGTGGACGTTATGTTCGTGGCATCGCGTTGAGCCGAGAAAACGATTTTGCCAAGGCGGCGGGCGACCTGACGGCGTATCTGAACAAGCCCGTGGATGACGAAGAAGCTGCCGGCGCTGCCTACGCGTTGTCCCAGTGCCGCATCGGTCAGAAGCAGTTTGATGAGGCTCGCCAGGTGCTTGGCGAGTTGCTGAAATCGGATCCCGATTTCGCTCACGCCGACAAAGCGTTTTACGAACTTGGACATGGACTGCGAGCGGAACGAAGATCGGATGAAGCGAAGGAAGCGTTCGCATGGATCACCGCCAATCGACCTGACAGTCCGCTCGCGTCGGAGGCCTGGTTTCGTGTTGCCCAGTTACAAGTGGAAAAAGCCAGGTCGAGCGACGGAGACGAGAAGAACGCCGCGCTGGAATCGGCCGAGGATTCGCTCAAAAACGGGATTTCAAAAGCCAGCGAAGACGATTTGCGTGAAAGCATGGCGTACCTGATGGGCGACGTTCAGTACCAGCGACAGAGGTATGCCGAGGCAGCTGAGACTCTGACGAAGCAGATCAATCAGTTTCAAAACGGGACCTACGCGGGATCGGCAGCGTTTCTTGCGGCTCAATCCAGGTTTCAGCTGAAGCAATACGACCAGGCTCTGCCGCTCTATATCAAAGTCGTTGACGTCAACTTCGCCAACACGCCGCCGGAGCAGGTCGAGTCTT
>CAVQPV010000012.1:0-10560 GCA_963714715.1 Pirellulaceae bacterium
GTTCGTCGACAGATCTTCGCGTCTTGCAGCAAATGGCTTCGCGTGCCGATGGGACCATTCCCATCGAGTGGGAGGCAACCGTTGGCGAACCGCCGGTTCAAATCGACAACAAAAAGCCGGCCGATCTGACCTTATGAATCCGCGTTGGCTTCGCTGGCCGACTCCGTCGTTTTCGAGAATGCTTTGGGCCGCACCACGTCTTTGGCAAATCCGATCAATTCCATGAATTGAATCACACGCCAAGACATATCAAATTCCCACCAGCGGTGGCCATGTGCCGCCGCTCTTGGCTCGGCGTGGTGATTGTTGTGCCAGCCTTCGCCGTGACTCCACAAAGCGACCAGCCAATTATTCCGGCTCCATTCACGAGTCTCGTAAGTGCGATATCCGAACACATGAGCCAGCGAATTGACAGCCCAGGTGCCGTGTAGAACAAACACCGTGCACACGGCAACGCCCCAGCACGGTCCAAGCTGCTGCATAACGTGCTACCTCCATCAGTTCGCCGCCACCAACGAAAAAGCCAACCGCAGCTCCCGCTACCGTGAACAGCAGCGCATGAATAATGAACACCAAGAACCACCCGCCGTGGCGTTCCAGCCGAAGATAGAACGGGTCACGAAGTAAGTCGCGTACGTAACTTTCATAATGACTGGTTCGATCCAGCTTCCTGTGGCGGCAGACCACCCAGCCAATATGTCCCCAAAACAGGTTGACCAGCGGCGAATGCGGATCGGGTTGCTTGTCACTGTGTTGGTGGTGCATGCGGTGAATGGCAACCCAGCGAGCAGGGCTATCCTGCAAATTGCACATGCCCAGCGTGGCCAGCGTATGTTCAAACCATTTTGGGCAGCTGAATCCCCGGTGGGTCAACAAGCGGTGATATCCGATCGTAACGCCCATCATTCCGAACACAAAATGTCCCAGGATCGCCAGCACTAAGCCGGACCACGTGAACGACCGCAAACGTCCATGGCAGGAACGCCAGCAGCACGACGAGGTGAATGGCGGACAGGACGCCGACATACTCCCACAGGATACGTATCGGCTCCGTCTCCTCGGGGCGTGGTATCCGCTGCGGATCAATCCCCTGCTGCTGCGGTGGCGAATCCGATTCGGTTGGGGCGTCAGGCGGCTGGAGTGTGGTTGTGTTCATGTGGCGGTCCGCACTTCGATTTGGGATGTTTCATCCATGAAAAAAGCCGATCGTGCCAAGGGCATTGGATCGACTTTTTGGTGAGCAATCAGTTGCGACTTTAAATCAATGCCGAGGAACCGATCATTTCTTTTCTTCGTCGGCCTTCTTGACCTTCTTCTTCTTCTTCAAGGATACCTTCATCACTCGGACTTTCGGCATGCCAACGACATCGGCTTCCTCGTTGAACTTGTCCAAATCCTTCAGCCGGGCAATTCGCTCGGCCCTGGTCAAAACGTTTCTTGTCTTAATCGCCCCGGCTTTCACCTTGAGGCTCTGGTCCATCGTCATAACTTTACTCGGCTATCGCTCAGTTTGAGGAGCAAATCTGGGGCAATTTGAACTGGGAACGATATCGAATCAGGGCCTTTCTGACAAGATTGTCCGGCAATTTCTGCCGTGTAATTCAACTTCACCCGTCGCCTGGGCGAGGCAGAATTGCCCGAAAGTGAAAGATTTCCGCACTTTGCAGGGGATTCCGGCATTGGAAGGCTTGGATCACCCCCTGTGCGGATCTATCCTCGCACCCATGATATCGAAGCACAAAACGACCCTTCTGATGGTCGCAAAATTCGCAATCCCGATTGCCGTGATCGCTTTTTTGCTGACCAAAATCGAGAAGCATCAGTGGGACGAATTGGCCGCCCACCCCAAGAACTACTGGTTGCTGACGGCCGCCTTGTTGGTTGCCATCTCCGGCGTCAGTCTGTCGCTCACAATCCGCTGGTGCATGCTCGTCCGTTGTCAAGGAATCGATTTGACGATGTTGGAGGCCTTTCGGCTCGGATCGATCTGTTTTTTTGCTTAGCTTTGTGTCCGCGGCAGTGTGGGTGGTGACCTCTTCAAGGCGGTTTTTCTGGCTCGACGGCGACCACGCAAGCGAGTCGAAGCGGTCGCATCCGTCTTGGTCGATCGAGGAGTCGGCCTTTATGGGCTGTTATTGGTCGTTGCCGCTGCGCTGCTGATTCGTGACCCCGCCGACGCGGTTGCTTTGGCGGGTGAAGACGCCGGGCGATTGCAGCTTGATATCGAAGACATCAAGCTGGCGACAGCGGTGTTGGCGACGTCGGCAACCGCGGTGCTCGCCTTCCTGGTCTTTGGCGGTCGCGTTGTCGACCGCTTGATCCGCTGGAGTAGTACACTGCCCGTGATCGGGGGAGTTGTCCATCACGTCGGTCCGCCGCTACGGATGTTTCATCATCATCCAATCGCTTTCGCGGCGTCGATCGTGATGAGTGTCGGCGTCCACATGATGCTGGCCTCTAGCATGTATCTGATCGCGAGAGGACTCTATCCTGCTCCGCCGACACTTGCCGATCACTTAGTGATTGTCCCGATCAGCATGTTGGTTTCCGCCCTGCCGCTGACCCCGGCGGGCGTGGGGATCTTGGAAGCGACCATGGAATGGTTGTACCGGATCATTCCGGCGGTCAAGACGTTGGCGTCCAGGACTTTGGTGGCGTTGGTGTTCGAGATCGTGAAAATGGTGATGGGCATTCTGGGCACAATTTTCTACTGGACGGCCAACGAAGAAATCCGTCACAGCTTGGAGGTCGCCGAGGAGGAAGCCGCTCATGCATCACGACCTAACCGATCTAGCCCAACTTCCCCAGTTGCGGTATTGAAAAATATTTTCTGACTGGTTTCAGGCAGCTATGGCCGATTTCCTTTCCCTTGATTGGCGGAAATGACTCGTAAGGGAAACGCCATTCTTGAGATGCGTTGTAGTGACGACTTTTGGTCTGGAAAGGGTCGTCGTTATCCGTAGCATCTCCGCATGTTCATTCGTCAGTGCTATCGAAAGAAGAATGGTCGGCGACATGCCTATTGGGCGCTCGTTGAATCCTATCGCACAGAGCGCGGGCCCAGACAGCGTATCGTTGCTTGGTTGGGCGCGCTTGACGAAGCAGGGCGATTGGGGATTCAACAAGCTGCTCGCCATGATGCGAAGGCGCGACGCGATGATGATATTCAACTGCCTCTGTTCGAGTACGAGGATGAACCGGTTGAGCCGTGCTGGATGGAAGTCGACACGGCGAAGGTTCGTGTCGAAAACATGCGTCAGTTCGGTGGTCCCTGGCTGGCGATGCAGTTGATCGATCGTTTGCAGCTCGATCGCTTTCTGAACGCTCAATTACCGCCTGGTCGTGAGCACATCCAATGGTCTCTCTCAGCCTTGATTCTTGTCATCGCGCGATTGCTCAATCCATCCAGCGAGCTGCACATCGCCGAGCAGTGGTACGCTAAGACGGCGTTACCGGAGCTATTGGGAGTACCAGCGCAGCGCGTCGATGATAACCGTTTGTATCGAACGCTCGATGCGCTGCTTCCCCACAAGGAAGCATTGGAAATTCACTTGAAGAATCGTTTGGGAGAGCTCTTCGCTCTCGACTACGACCTGCTGCTGTACGACGTGACGAGCACGTATTTTGAAGGTCAGTGTCAGGCTAATCCGCTTGCCCAACGCGGCTACTCACGGGACCAGCGCAGTGATTGCAAACAGGTTTGCATCGCGCTGGTCGTTTCACGTTGCGGGATGCCAGTCGGTTACGAAGTATTCGCCGGCAATACCGCAGATGTGACGACGGTCGAAGAAATCGTTGGAAAAATGGAGCAGCGGCACGGAAAGTCGGACCGCATTTGGGTGATGGATCGCGGCATGGTATCGGAAAGCAATTTGGCATTTCTGCGCCGGAGAACGCCGCTACATAGTCGGTACACCCAAGTCGATGCTCAAAAAGTTCGAGCAACAGATACTCAAAGATGATTGGCACACCATTCGAGATGGGCTTGAAGTGAAGCTGTGTCATCCGCCGGTCAGCGAAGAATCAGACGAGTTGGATCAGAGCCAACAAGAAACCTTCATTCTCTGCCGCAGCCGTGACCGTGCCGAAAAGGATGCAGCCATCGTTCGTCGCGCTGAAGTGAAGATCCAACAACGTCTGACGTCGATGGCTGCTCGGTGCGAGAAACAGAAACGTGATCCGATGAAGGTTGAACGCGAAGTGGGCCGCCTGCTCGGTCAGAATACTCGCGCTGCGCGTTTGTTCGACGTTCGCGTGTCAAAGAACAAGGCAGGTCATGCGGTCGTAGCTTGGTCGAAAGTCAAACTGGTTTGCGACTGGAATTCATTGTCCGAAGGCTGTTATCTATTGCGGACGAACGTTCGTGATTGGAGCGATGAAGAATTGTGGAAGGCCTACATCCAGTTGACCGAAGCGGAAGCGGCTTTTCAGATTCACAAGTCGGATCTATCCATTCGTCCGATCTGGCATCAAAAAGAAGATCGCGTGCTGTCGCATATTCTGGTCTGCTTCCTGGCATATGTGTTATGGAAGACGCTGGCCCAATTGTGCTTGGCCTGCGGTCTGGGAGGTGAACCTCGTCGGGTGCTCGATGAGTTGTCGGAGATTCGCTTAGTGGACGTGGTACTTGCGACGCGGAGCGGCATCGACATCCGCCGCTGCTGCGTCAGCCGTCCCACCGAACACCAACAAATCCTGCTCGACCACCTCGGCCTGAAGCTACCGACGCGAATAATCCAAAACTGAATGTAGTGGCGACTCGCTGTCCAAAACCCAATGAAAACCGCTGTTGTCACCCGTAGATGGGGAAGTTGGGCTAACGCCGTGCGGCTGATGAAATCGACACACCGCTAACGGCTTGTCGATTGAGTCGTTGGCGAACTGTCATGATTAGCCGATGGGCGTTCGCCCGGTTTTGTGGCGGGGAAAACCGCGGCTAACGCCGTGCGGCTGATGAAATCGACACACCGCTAACGGCTTGTCGATTGAGTCGTTGGCGAACTGTCATGATTAGCCGATGGGCGTTAGCACCGGTTTTGTGGCGGGGAAAACCGCGGCTGACGCCGTGCGGCTGATGAAATCGACACACCGCTTGCGTCGGTTTTTCGCTTGGAGACTTGATCGTAGCCCAGGACTGGTAGCTACGAATACTCCACAACATCAATGCTCTGAGCTGGACACTCTGGACACTCTCGTTTGCATAGGGCAAGACAAGGCAAGCCCCGCGAGTGCTGTCGTCTCCCTGGGGACAAATCGTCGCAGGGCGGCTACCACCGCTGTGGCCGGGAACACGATAAGCAATCGGTGGGATGGGACACTTGGTCCCGTTGCGGCGGCAAGAATGATTCGTCGGGACGCTCGGTCCCAAGTTATCGTTCGCAAACAGGGTCAGGCCCCCAAGTGCGAAGCAAGCGACGGGTCGTTCCGGCTGAACAGGTCTGGCCCCTTCAACCGCGTGACCCACTGGCAATGGACTATTCGTTCTTTGGCGGCTTGACGTCTTTGGTGGCCCCGGCGCCCGTCTGAGTTGCTCGACGATTCTCACGTTGAATCGCGTCATACACTTCTTGCCGATGGACGGGAATCGACTGCGGAGCTTCGATTCCCAGACGCACTTTGTCGCCGCGGATATCAACAATCGTGACGACGACATCGTCGCCAATCATGATGCTTTCGTCTCGGTGTCGGGAAAGGACGAGCATGATATCCTCGGAGTCAACTATGGAGCAATGAGTTGAGTTACACGACTGGACCTGGATCCAGACCAATCTGACGGGTGGTGAGGTGGTTGTCTTAAACCAACCTCGTCAGGGTATTGATCGACCGACGCCGTCAGGTAATTGATATCGACCGGCTACGGTCGGTCCATACCGATCGTGCGGATTTCTCGCGAGTGGGCGGTTGAACGCCAAGAGACACTTTTGAGGAGCGACCGGAGTCCGGTCAAGCCGCTTGACGGGCTAATTCACGCCACCAGCAGTCTCGGCCGCTGCAATCGGCAGAACTTGACGGATCGGCTGATTGTCATCCGTGATCACCTGACACCCCAATCGGCGGCTCAGGTTCAGCAACAACGGCGACCTCAGGTTGGTCGTCAACTTGCCCACGTGGCCAGCCACCACCGTCATCACATACAGTTCAGCACCGGGCGCCAGATGCAGGCAGGCGAGATCACGCCGGGAAACATGAACGCGATAGCCCTCGAAAAAAGGCTCGTGGACTGATCAGACGCGATCGCCCGGTCGCCACGAGTTGCGCTCTGCAACCAGGCGACCGACGGATTTTCAAAGTCCGGCAGCAAGGCCCAGTGACGCAGCGTCTCCATCCCGATCAGACCTTGGGGGAACAAAAAGAGTTGGTCTTCGTTCAAGTGCAACGTACCAAATCGCTGTGTGTCGATCCGCATGGCTGAGGAAACCCCAAAATTCAAGTGCGAATGTGGCGTGTATTATCTTGCGTCTGCAAAGACTCTGCCATGAGAGCCGCAAAGTTGCCCACAGCTTCGTTATCGACGCTAGGACTTCTTAAATCGATAAAATCGTCACAAGAAGTTGCAACGGATGGACTCGTTGGGCAACGTCGTCGTGAAACTCTTTTCTTCTTAGAGCTTTGACAATGATCATTACCGGCACGATGAATCTGACGCGGACGTTGGACCGCGGAAATTTTTACTGCCCGACCTGTCGGGTAAGCCAAGCGTATCGGCTGCGATCACGGCGGCCTTTTTTGACGATCTATTTCATTCCCACCGTACCGATCGGCAGAGCAGAGTCCTTTGTGCAATGTGACGACTGCAAGGACTGCTGGGACGCGAGCGTTCTGGAGATTGATCGCGAACACCATCAAACGATCGAAGAAGACATCTTCTCTGACCAAGCAGTCCGGTCGGCCATCTTGGTTGTCTTGGCCGACGGCGTCACGACGGAGAACGAGATCGCCGCGTTGCAGCGAATCGCGTCGCGACTGCTGAAGCGATTCGTGGATCGCGAAGAACTCGGCCAACTTTGCTCGATCGCCCAGGAGAATGGCATCCAAGCGAAGAACTACGTCCTGCCGGTTTCGCGTCGCTGGAATCAGCAGCAGCGGTCTCTGGCCCTGCAGGCAATGTTCTTGGCGGCGACCGCGGAGGGCGAGATGGGCAGCTCGCAGTTGCAACTGCTGGCCGAAATGCGTGACTTGTTGGATATGTCGGACAACGAATACCAGGCTGCGATTGAACAGGCGATCACGTGGGACGCGGTTTAAGAACGTGTTCTAAAAAAGGGGCTGAACCTTTCAAGAGTGGGTCAGACCGGTCAGTGCCCTTTTTAGAACACGTTCTCAGGGCTTCACCAGAGTCCTGAAACACCCGAGAAACACCGGCGGCGGAGCGGAATTCTCACTCGATTGCTCGGGAATCAGCCCACCTCCTTGGCGGCGTGACGGGGAACCCTAAAATTTCGGTAAACTCGGGAGTTCGCACCTTATCACTCTCCCCCCCTTGCTAGTCGAGACTTCCGCCCGTGGCTCAAACGCATGATATCCACAACCTTGACATCAGACGCGTCGCCATTCTGTTCGCAGGTGGTCCGGCACCCGCTGCCAACGCCGTGATTTCGACAGCGGCCTTTTCCTTCCTCGAAGAAGGCACTCAAGTCTACGGGATCAAACACGGGTACAGCCGGTGCGAGTACACCGCGGCAGGCCCGCTGCAGGAAGGAGTCGATTACATCCGATTTTCGCACGAAGTCCTGACCGATTCGCGCAGCAGCCGCGGCATCATGATCGGCACGGCTCGTACCAACCCCGGTAAACACGTCAACGCTCCCGCGCATTTGCACGATCCCGAATTGGTCGCTCCGCTGCGTCGTGTTTACCCAGCTGCCTTTGCTCGCTGGAAATCGACGCGTTGATCTCGATCGGTGGCGATGACACGCTGAAGACGGCCAACAAACTGAAATTGTTTCAGGACAACCTGCCGGCCGACGCACGACGTTTTCCCATCATCCATCTGCCCAAGACGATCGACAATGATTATTCGGGGATCGACTTCACGTTTGGTTTCTTTACCGCCGTGGAGACGCTGGCGGAAGAAATTCGCAATTTGAATTACGACGCGGCGGCCTCTAACGCGTACTTCCTTTGCGAAGCGATGGGCGCAGTGCCGGTTGGCTCGCCTGACGCCGCCGCCATTGCCGGCGAAGCAAGCATGGTGCTCAGCGTGGAAGACGTGACCGGGTGCGTGGCCGAGCAAGAAGTCGTCAACCTGGAAACCGGTGAGACGCGGAAAGTGATGGCACTGGAACGCGTGATCGATCGCATGGTCGACATGATGCTGCGCGAGAACGTGAGGCTCGTGAGTACGGGACGATCGTGATCGCGGAAGGGATGGCCGAGTTCTTGCCGGCGAAATATCTGGAAGGCGTCAGCCGTGATGATCACGGACACATCAACATTTCATCGATTCAGTTGGCCCCCTTGATGGCAGGACTGCTGTCGCAACGATATGCCGATCGAACCGGCAAAAACCGCAAGATCAATGGGTTGCAACTTGGATACGAAGCTCGGTGTGCACCCCCGCACGCCTACGATGTCATGCTGGGCTCACAATTGGGCGTGGGGCGCGTACCGTGCCTTGGTCGAAGAAAAACTCAACGGTGTGATGGTCTCCGTCTCCGGACAGTTGGACTTGCATTACGTGCCCTTTGAAGAACTGGTCGACCCGGAGACGTTGGTTACCAAAGTACGCTTCATCGATTTGGATTCCGATTTCCATCGTTTGGCTCGATTCCTGGAAACCTGTGTCGATAACTGATGGAGAATCTTGACAGACTGGGGAAGTCGAAATCTGTTATCGCAAGGCGGTTGAAGCCATTAGCCGGGGGTGAGGGATATGGCAGGACCGAGCCGAGCGTTCAATTCTCCAGTTCCTGAACAATTCGATCGGCGATCGCCAACGATGCCGTCGCCGCGGGCGATGGTGCATTGAGTACGTGAATCGCACGATCGCTCCGCTTGATCAAGAAATCGTCTACCAAATCGCCCGTCGGCGAGATCGCTTGAGCACGCACACCTGCGCGGCCCGGTTTCAAATCCGACGCTTGGATTGAGGGAATCAAATGACGAAGTGCCGTAACAAACGCTTGTTTACTGAGCGAACGACGCATCTCGCCGAGACCCATCCGCCAATGTTTTGCCGCCATTTTTTGAAAGCCGCGATAGGAAAACGTCGACGCCAGGTCTTTCAAACTGACATCCGTCCATCGATAGCCTTCTCGCGCGAGCGCCAAAACGGCATTTGGCCCACACTCGACGCCGCCATCGATCATCCGTGTGAAGTGAACACCCAAAAACGGAAACGACGGATCGGGCACGGGGTAGATCAGATTTCTGCACAGTGATTCCCTGCCGGCAGCCAATTCATAGTATTCGCCCCGAAAAGGCACGATGCGGACTTCCGGATCCACGCCGGCCATGGAGCAGACACGATCGCTATTGAGTCCGGCACAGTTGATCAGCCGATCGCACTGGATCGACGTCTTGGTTTGGCTGACGACGGATAGCGAGCTTCCCTGAGCTTTGATTTCCCCAACCACAAAGGACAACTCGATCGTGCCACCGCCGGAGCGAATCTGATCCGCCATCACGTTGCAAACGTTTCGATAGTTCACGATTCCCGTTTCCGGTACGTGAATCGCGGCGATCCCGGCCGCGTGCGGTTCAAGTTCGCGAAGTTGATCGGTATCGATGCGCTGAAAACTCACGCCATTGGCAGTCGCTCGCTCCGAAATCCGTTCCAGGCTGTCAACTTCGGCTGCGTTGGTCGCCACGACGACTTTTCCGCAGCGGTCCCACGCAATGGAATGTTCGGTACAAAACTGCTCCATCGCGGCTTTCCCGAGGCGGCAATTGCGAGCCTTCTCGGATCCCGGTTTGTAATAAATCCCGGAATGAAGGACCCCCGAATTGTGCCCGCTCTGGTGTCGCCCCACGTCCGCTTCCGCCTCCACCACGGTGACCGTCAGGTCGGGGAACTTTTCTCGCACCTTGAGAGCCGTCGCCAGGCCAACGATGCCGCCGCCAACGATGACGATATCGGATGTCATAAGCGTAAGTGTCAGCAGAAATGGTGTGGACAGCCAGACGGTTAGCGCGAGTAGCCTATCCCACCACTGATCATGAATCCACTCGGGGGCCTGAAGTTATCATCGCCGTTTTTCCGATAGATCACCTCGCGATCAAACGCCCACCCCAGCTCGAAACGTTGCCGCGACGCCCGGCCCGTATTAACTCGCTGCGTCCCCATTCCCAGCCAAGTTTGGCCCGAATGTCATTGATGTCGATCTGATCCTCGCTACCATCATCTCGCGTGATCGTCCAGTTACCACCGCCGTAGGTGCCAGCCAGGTACCACCAGACGTCGTAGGTGCCGATGGTGCGACAATAGTGCGCGGGATTTTGGCTCCGGAAAGAAGATGTCGAACCGAGTGTTCGGGTTTGGCTGACACAGAAATCCACCCGCCGGCAATATTTTGATTCGGTTGCGGTTCAGATAGTAGACACCAAGCTTGAAGGTGGTGG
>CAVQPV010000013.1:0-368131 GCA_963714715.1 Pirellulaceae bacterium
GCGTCGCAGGCGACTGTACCTGCGAGTGGAATTCGCCAAACAAGTCAGTCTTCGGCAAGCGATGCAGCACCAGCCGTGACACCAGCTGCCGGCCCGACCGCGACCCCTTCGGCCGCGATGATCAAGCCCAGCGTTGGAGTCGAGCAAGTGACCACGCCTAAGTCCTCGATCCCGCCGGCTACCAAAGTTCCAGGGCCACAAAAACGGAAGTCAAGGCGACTCCGAAAACCGACGTTACTGTGGCCCCGGGAGCGGAAGCAGTCCCGGAAGCTAAAGCGGCCCCACGGAACCGGAAGCATGCCGGCCAAAGCCCAAGCTTCACGATCGCCGCGGAACCAATTGCGCTGCCACCTAGCTTTTTCAAATAGGCACCAACGAAACCGCGTTATCAACCTTCGTTCAGCGGGTCTGTCTCGTAGTGATGCGGCAGGTCTTCTTCGTTAAGCTCCGCCAATGCGTTTGCGGCGGCCCGCTGCTCCGGCGTCTTTCTTGTTGCTGCCCCAAGCCGCGGTGAATTCTCGGTCGGCAATCACCGCACAGATGAAAAATGTCTTGCGGTGATCGGGGCCCGTCTCACGTTTGAGCCGATAAATTGGCGTGTTCCCCAATTCTCGTTCGGCGCGTTGTTGCAGTGACGACTTGAAGTTATTGGCGCCTGACTGTCCACAGCGGCCTGAACGTCCTCCGCCAACCACGTTCTTAGCTTGTCGCGGACCACCTCCACGCCGCCATCCAAATAGACGGCGGCAATCACTGCCTCGAACACATCACTTACCAGCGATCGTGGATAGCTCCGGTTGCGCGTAACGCCGCGGCCGACAATCAGGCAGGAGTAAACTGAGTTGACAAGCGATTTTGCCACTCGACTGCCGGCTTACAACGGCGGACTTGATCTTGGTCAGATCACCTTCGCTGTACTCCGGATACATCTCGTACAGCCAATGACACACTGTCAAACCAAGAACTGCATCTCCCAAAAACTCCGGTCGCTCATTGCTGGCTGAACGATTGGATGCACCTGAAGCGTGCGTGAGGGCTGAAAGCAGCAACGATTCGTCCTTGAATCGATAGTCAATCAACTCCTGGCATCGCGCCGACTTGGACGCTTGATCAGATTCGCCAACTCCATCGGCCTCATCAATCAAGTTGATTTTGACCCGACCGAGCTGCGAAGATTCGGAAATAATTCACGATGTGACAACATTGTTTGTCGAGCCACATCAAAAGTAATGAACCCTCAGCAAGGTGAATTGAAGGCAAGCCAAGATGCAAGCACTTCAACTCTACCCGTTGGTTCACGGATTGAGAGGTGACACGTAGACAGTAAGACTATCAGCATGTCACACGCCGGCGAACGGGTCAGTGATCACTACCCGCCCGCCGGTATGCGACGACACCATTGAGTGTAACATCCAAAACCGCTTGATGCACAGATGAACTTGTTAGGCGTGGGATTTTCAGTGCAAACAGGCGATCGATCACGCTAAAATTGCCGCGAATGCGACTCGCCCACAGATTCGAGACGCCGCGACCCTCACCGGCGACCGAAACTGGGCCAGCTGCAAAAGATCATTTTTTGGCTTTCTGCCCGCGTCAGCAATTCGGCTGACGTCGTCAATGACTAAGTAGTGACCCTCATGATCGGATGTCACAATCACTGCCGTGTGATTCCACGCCTTGTTCTTGTCGATCCAGTCCATGACGACGTCAAACGCCGCTTCGCCGCTGAGTACAGCACCAATGCTGTTATCGATATTGTTGGCATGGTTCGCCCAGTCAACGTCCCCCGCTTCCAGCAATAACCAAAACCCGTCGTCTGCTCGCTCCAATTTCAGCAAAGCGGCTTCCGTCATGTCAGCGAGCGTCGGGTTCTCAAACAGGTCTTCCCGACTGTATTCTCAGTGCCTTTGGCATCGAACGTCGGATTGTATTTGCCATCGGCTGTCTGAAACCGGCAGGTGACCGGTACTGACGCCATAGAATCCGATCAGACGTCGACCTTCGTCCGCCGCTTGGCGGGCAGCTCTCAGCAACGACTCTCGCCCCGAGTTGCCTTTTGTCCGCTGAGCGACGACGTAACGTCCGCCATTGTTGATGTCGACTCGCTGCAAATCGGTCTTGATGCAGATAGGGGTTGCCGGACGTGAAGTTATCACCCTGGACTTTGTCGCTTTCTTTTGCTTTTTCCCACCGCCCCCAATCAAAACATCCACCCCCGGCAAGAGGTGCGTACGGTGCGCCGAAGACGGCAACCCAAGCAAATCTCGGCAGATGTCCTGATAGTCTTTCCGCGTCACATTGTTGGCAGTAGGCAGCGGCAACGGACGCGTGAGAGACGGGGACGGTCGTGACGACGCCGACCAAGAACCCCCGTTCCTCCTGAAGCCGCCGAGCGATGGGCATCAGTTGCTCTCCATCGCGAGTCACACAGATGGCCTCGTTATACGTTTTCACGCCGCAAGTCATGCTGGTTGCCGAGGCTGCCGAGTCCGTCACGCTATGCTGACGCTCGCGATCAAGTCCCAACAGATAGTCGCGGCCACTCTGCTCGTTCCACGGTTCCCGGCCACCCCGGACCACGTCATAACCGCCGGTCGACTGACTCTCCGCACTAATGACGGTCTGTGCGTTGACGTCCGTTTTTGCTCCGCTCAGTAACGGACTGGTGCAAACCAACCCAAAGTCGGTCTGCGTGCGGCGATCGTCCTGAAACGACAACCCCGTTCCGCGACCACGCTGATATGCGACCCGACCTGTTTTGTACAACGCAGCGGCTCGTGTTGTCTGCCAGTCCATGCCATCGAAAAGCATCAAGATGATATTGCGGCAACCGGCGTCGACGGCCGCCATTTGCAAACGGTAGATATCCGTCTGGTCAAAGTACATCGCAGTCGGATTGACCGTACCTTCGGGCACACGACCGTACAACTGCTGCAATCGTTTGGGGTCGGCGTACGCACTGCCCTCGTCGCGCAGTGCGCCGAGCGTCAACCCAAATGTATAAACCGGGATCAGCCGATTGCTGTGATTCATCCACGTGCTGTAACGGTCGGGGATGTGACCCCAATGTCCAAATTCAGCCTTCTGCTGTTTGACCGCATTGGATTGCAGGTCACGAGCTGGATCGTCTGTCTCATCCAGCACGATTTCATGATTGGTTTCCTCCTGGTTGGCCGCCGGTTCGGACTCAGCAGCGTCGTGGCCAAGAACGGCCCTGGAAAACAACGCAAGTAGGAAACAAACAACAGATGCTCGGTGCATAACTTGGCAAACCAGCGCAGGACAGTGTGGAGATTGGATCCTTGAGAATCCAGGACACCAAAATAGCTACTCGCCTGCCATTTGTCCGAGCCCCCTTTCGATCAACCTGCGAAATTGCCAGCTTTCCTATTGCACGAGACTGCCGGCGCATCGAGCGGGCGGACGGCGAATCACCCAGTGTGATCGACCAGCTTTCTTCGCGGGCGTCCAACGCGAATCGAATCAAGCTCTCTGCGGCGACGGAAACGGTGATCAGAACCAGGTTTCGCGCCACCGGATAGTCACAAGCATCAGCTTCGTCGATATCCGCAGGAACACGGTACTGCGAATCCCAGACGACTTCTCCGTAGTTCTCGAACAGCCCAACGTGCAGACACTGTAGACCCGTTGCGCGGCAGTGACGTTGCACCAACGCTCGCGAATCTGAATTGTCAAACGTATCGATGACAATATCGCTACCCGACAATAGTTTTCGTACAGTGCGATCGGTCAACTCTTTGCGAAACGGTTCGATCTCGACGCCGACGCTGCAAAAAAGCCGGTTTGCCAGCACATCGGTCTTCCACATGCCAACGTCTTCTTCGCCGTAAAATCTGCGTGTTGATGTTGTGCTCTTCGACGCGATCGCGATCGATCGCGCAAATGGCGGAAACCTTGACGAACCAAGTTGTCCGCCAAGTTTGATCCCAATGCACCAGCACCACACAACGTGACCGAAACCTCGGCAAGCAACGCCATACTTTCGCGGCCGCGGTAAAGCTGTTCGTGATGAGACTTGCCTGCCATGTTGACTCCACATGGTGCGTAGGGTGGGTCACGGAACCCGAAGCGACGCCGATCCACCAACGGGTACCGACAACGGTGGGTCGCGCGGCGTGAAAGCCGCTTGACCCATCCTACGGACGACTTCGGACGACGCACTCACTCGCCGCGTGGATGAATCGCCCAGTATTCTTGCTCGGAAATTCCTTCTGCTCCGACAGCGACCGCGGCCCCAGCCCTGGAAATCAGCTGGCTCGATCTTCAGCTGCAAGATAACACCATCGATCCGCACGCGCACGACGCCACCGCGCAACGTTGACGCCAAGAACTCTCGATTCAAGAATTCCTGTTCCGCTGTCGTGAAAAGCTGTAGCAATTGGGATACACGTGATTTTGGCACTGGCCTTGTCCACCCATGCGGACGTCGTGCAGTTTTACGGTGTGCGTCCCGAGAGGAACGCGATAACCGGACGAAACTTGAAAGTTCGTTCTGCCATGAATCGACGCGAATTCGCGAGACCTGGTTCGGACGTCGGGTCCCCCTTGAACCAACGGGGGTCGTGCTGTTTGCTGCCCAAACGGAGAGCGAGCTGCATTCAAAACGGGCATTTGAACCGTTGCTTGAGTCGACAATGGGCAAGCTGGGGTGAGATTCCAGAGGGATGCTGTACTGAACAGGCCGTCTCGTTAGTCCGCAAAGGGGATCAAGCTGCCACACGGGAACCGCGAGTCGGTCGGTGATAGCCGTTGAGTGAGATAACGCGGCTTCTTCTGTTGGACGGTACATGCTTTGCCGCAGACTTCGTCGTCAGTGTTCTGCAAGCACGAGATTTGTTTCCTCAATTTCGCACCGACAAATGTGGTGCGATCGGAGCTGAAATGGGATTCCGCCACTGAATCCAAGCTTGATCATTGAGCTTGGTGTCCGTTTTCAGCGGACCAGCAGGACTCATCCAGAGATTTCAATTTTATTCCTCCCCCAATCAAAACCTTTCCCAGGAGCCGTGATGAGCACAACGCTCGCATCCTCAAAATCTTCCTCCCAATCCGGTCCTGCTTCCTCGACTGGCCACGCCAAGTCCGCGGTATCGGCTCGTCAAGCGGCCATCTCTGGGGTCATGAACTATTCGGCAACACCGCCGATCGAGTTCGCAAATGTACCTGCGCAGGAGTACTACTCGGCCAACGTTTTTAGTAAGCAAGTCATGAAAGATCGGCTCCCTAAGTCGGTCTACAAGTCGGTCATGAAAACGATCGAATCCGGTGAAAAGCTTGATCCGGCGGTTGCCGATGTTGTCGCATCGGCCATGAAAGACTGGGCGATGGAAAAAGGCGCGACACACTACGCCATGTTTTCTATCCGCTGACAGGAGCGACGGCCGAAAAGCACGATAGTTTTCTGTCGCCAAATGCCGATGGCAGCACGCTGTCCGAATTTAGTGGCAAGCAACTCATTCAAGGCGAACCGGATGGGTCGAGCTTTCCCACCGGTGGTATTCGTGTTACGTCGCAGGCTCGCGGCTACACGATTTGGGATGTGACCAGTCCGGCCTACATTCTTGAGAACCCCAATGGAACAACGCTGTGTATTCCAACGGCTTTTGTTTCCTGGACCGGTGAGGCTCTGGATAAGAAAACGCCAGTGCTCCGTTCAATGCAGGTACTGAACACTCAGGCACAACGGATATTGAAACTGTTCGGACATCAGGACGGCGCGTTTGTGGCGTCGACCGCCGGTCCGGAACAAGAGTACTTTCTGATCGATCAACACTTCTATTTCGCTCGGCCTGATTTGGTCAACGCTGGACGGACGCTGTTCGGGTCCAAGCCGGCAAAGGGGCAAGAGTTCGATGACCACTACTTTGGCGCGATTCCAGAACGCGTGCTCGCATTCATGTTGGAAGCGGAACGTGAGCTATTCAAACTTGGTATTCCCGTCAAGACTCGGCACAACGAAGTTGCCCCCGGTCAGTTTGAGATTGCGCCCGTTTTCGAGTCTGCGAACCTGGCTGCCGATCACCAACAACTGATGATGCTTACGCTGCGGAAGGTCGCCGAGAAGTATGGCATGGCTTGCCTGATGCATGAAAAGCCGTTCGCGGGCGTCAACGGATCGGGCAAACACGTCAACTGGTCCCTGGGCAGCAGTTCACAGGGCAACTTGCTGGATCCCGGTGATACACCGCACGATAACGCTCAGTTCCTGGTCTTTTGCGCGGCCGTGATTCGAGCTGTCTACAAGTATCAGGGACTACTGCGGGCCGTCGTCGCCACGGCGGGCAACGATCATCGGCTGGGAGCGAATGAGGCTCCCCCAGCGATCATTTCGATTTTTCTGGGCGATCAGCTAACCGACATCTTTGAACAGATCAAAGCAGGTGGCGCGAGTTCGTCCCTGGATTCTGGGACATTGACAGTAGGCGTGGACGTTTTGCCGCCGTTTCCCAAAGACGCTGGTGACCGGAACCGAACGAGTCCTTTGCCTTTACCGGCAACCGTTTCGAGTTCCGCGCTGTGGGATCCAATCAATCGATCGCCGGTCCGCTTGTCGCGATGAACACAATCATTGCCGAGTCGGTCGATTATTGCGCGACAAAACTCGAGCAAACGACTGGCAATGATCCGGACGCCCTGATCGGTGCCGTGCAAACGTTGTTGACCGAAATCATCAACGAGTGTTCGCCCATCATTTTCAACGGGGACGGGTACTCTGATGAGTGGCATACCGAAGCCGCCAACCGAGGTCTGCTGAACCTCAAGACGACGGCCGATGCCTTGCCGTCCCTCGAGACGCGCGAAGTGATCGAATTGTTTGAGAAGTACGGAGTGCTTTCAGCACGCGAGCTACATAGCCGGTTAGAAACCTACTTGGAGCAATATTGTTTGACTGTTGACGTCGAGGCAAACTTGACAATCAAGATGGCCAAGACGTTGATTTTTCCCGCTGCGATTCGCTATCAAAATGAACTCGCCTCGGCATGTGCAAACCTGAAACTGGTTGGTTACGAATTTGACACCGACACGTTGGATACAGTGACCGGGCTCGTGAAGGGGCTTCAAGACAGCACTGCTGCGTTGGAACACGCGATCGGCGAGGATGCTGCCGCTTCACCAACCGACGAAGCCCGCCATCGCTGTGAGGTTGTGTTGCCGTCAATGCTGACGGTCCGTGAGTTTGCCGACAAACTCGAAACCATCGTTGCGGACGACTTGTGGCCGCTGCCGACCTATCAGGAGATGCTGTTCATTAAGTAAGGCAAACCTGCAAAACAAGCTTTGCTCTCAACGCACGAGAATCGGAAGGATTCCGATTTCCGAAGATCCCTGTCCGTCCCTTTGCAGACAGGGGTCTTCCTTTAACCCAGCACGTTCGGCGAGCAGCCTTGGCCGTCACGGCGACCTTCCGCGTTGTCTTGCGACCGTGGATGAAGTCGATGACGCGGCCGACCTGATCAGGATCCGTCTACAGTGGAATTGTTTGTAAGCCTATGCTATTGGGTACGGGAGAACGTCTTCAACCAAACACCGCTTGCGGTCGAATGGTCAAGTTGTCTGTGACGCCGCGAACGTGTGTTGGACTACAGCCTTCAGGCTGCTTGCATACTTAGCAGGCTGAAGCCTGTACTCCAGCGTGTCGTCCACGGACACCGAGAAAAAGGACACCCGGTCATCTTGGAGGTTCACGGACGAATGGGCCAAAGTTGAATACGGTACGTCAGCAAAAAACCAAAAGCGATGGCGATCGTCACAGGCGCTCCATTGATAGAACGTCAGACCAGCTGCGAATCGAGTCTCCGGGCGCCAGTACTCACTGACGAAACGAAACGCTGCGTAGGCGATCATGTAGATCGGCATCCAGTTTCCTTTCAGCATGACATGCCCCCGCTGGCTCGAGAGGGCCGCCCAAGCAATCAACGCGAAACTGACGTGAAAAACGATCTCGTACAACTGTGCTGGGTGCCGCAAAACCGTTCCACCGTCCGCCGCTCCCGCGAATCGAATGCCCCAACTCTGGTCTGTTTCAATTCCATAACAACAGCCGTAGAGAAAACACCCGATGCGACCAATCGCGATTGCCAAGGCAACCGGGATCACGAAGGTATCACCAGTCGAGGTCGAAACATGGAGCGCCCACTTGGCGACTTCGACGCCGACGTATCCGCCCACCAAAGCCCACAGAATTGTCTTGCCGTCGCTGAGCCAAGCGGCCAGGACTCCTCCGGCCGGATCGGCGCCCAGCATGAACGGGATCTTGGCGGCCAACGTTGCACCAATCAGTCCGCCAATGGCGATGCCGATCTTCTGTACCTTATCGATGCCCAGGCTCTCTTGACGACGACGCAGGAGCGTTGCGGCGAAAACCGTTGCCAACAGCATGCAGACGGCATAGGCGGTTCGTGAGCCCAACACATCATCGCTCCGTTGCCAGCAGGCGATCCCCGCGATCTCGAGGATCGATGGCGACCTTCAACAACTGACCGATCGAAGCGGGTGGCTTACTCATCAGGTGGCTCGCCGATGGGTGCGGAGAAGTCAGTTTGTCGGTTGACCGACACGTGTGGTGCCACGATGGGATCGGGTTGTTTGAATCGCCGGCGCAGAATCGAGGCAAAAAGTAAAAGGATGACGACAAACGTGACGACCGAGGCGAGAACCAAGCCGGGAAACGTGGGCCCGTAACCATTCGATCCCATGAAGGATGTCGTGAGCATCGCGCTGAAGGTGCAGACTGGGACATATAAGAGGTAAGCCGGAATTGCCAGCAGCAACGGCACAGCAATTCTTGTGGAGGCCCCGATTTCGCTGCCACGCAACATCCACAGCAACACGACGAACGCACCAATCCACGCCAACGCTGGAGCGAGAAACGGCGTGGGTATGAATTGCACGAATGCCTCGGAATAGATGACGAGCGCCACGAGCAGGCCGGCAAAGACGCCGAGCACTGCAACGCCCCAGAAACCGCCAACGTACGTGCCGGGAACCAACAACTCGGCAAGCCGATTCTCTGATCTTTCCTGCGGCGGCTCGTAAGGATTTGTCATCGAGACTCCGGCCGGTGGACTCGCTATTCAGATTTCAGGGCGCACACAAGAGTTCTTTATCGCTTCTTACATAGATGTGCCCGTCCGCGATCGCAGGATGCGCCCAAGTCACACCGTCGCGACGATTTAACTGCTGTCGCGTCGGTGCAATCAGGGCTGCGCGCGAATGCTCGACATAACCCGCGGGCGAAAGTGAAGCGGAAATCAGTTGGCCTTGTTCATTGAACATGATTTCCCGATCGCCGTTCTTGATGATTTGAATCGTTGCCCAGCGATTTCGTTTCACCGCCGTGTCGTCTTCCCAAACGCGATCACCGGTCTTCTTGTCCAGACAACGCAGTTCGCCGTAGCTATCGACGCCGTAAATGTAGTCGCCTCGCATCACGGGATTACTGATCATGCAGTGCAGTGCGTCGGTATTTTTTTCGCTTTGCCCAACGCGAAACCAGACCTTTTTTGCCTCCGGTTTCTCGCGATCAAACTCGATCAACATCGAGCCGTCATAAAAGGATGAGACAAAGATCAGATTGTCATCGACAATTGGCGTCGGCACGCCAATCGGCATTTTTCGCGAAGGCATCGGCACGCTCCAAAAGACACTGCCCGTCATCGGATTCAGGCCAGTGATGCTTTCGCCGGTCCAGCAAACAACGACATCCTCGTCACCTTGTTTGATCAAAATCGGCGAACTGTATCCGGATCGCTCGTCAATCGCCCGCCAGCGTTCTTTTCCGGTTTCACGATCAAAAGCGACGACACAGGCGTCACCTTTGCCAGCGGCGATCTGAATCACCAAGTCTTGATAGATCAGGGGCGACGTGGTGATTCCCCAAATCGGCATGCGGACGTCGTATTCCGTTTCCAAATCATGCGCCCACAACACCTCGCCAGTCGCTGCATCCAGACAATGGAAGTGCCCCATTGCGCCAACGGCGAACGCCTTTCCGTCGTGAATCGTGACCGACGCTCGGGGCCCGGCCGTGTAACCGATGGTGTACTTGGATTCATAGGAGTGCTCCCAAACGAGCGCACCATCGGCGGCGGCGAAGCAGAGGATGCGTTCGACTTGATCCGTTGTCCCACTTGGTCCTCGGTCCATCACGTAGACACGACCATCGGCAACCGTGGGTCCGCTGTATCCACTGCCAATTTCAACGGACCATTTTGGTTGGATGATTCCCGATGGCAGCGAACCCACTTGCTCGGCAGCGCTGAGCACCGAGTCTCGGTTGACGCCGCGCCATTGCGGCCAATCATCGGCCGACGCGTTGGCAGCCAGTGTCGACAGCAGTAATACAGCAACAAATCTCATGCTCGAACCCTTCCAGTGCCTGGCGTGAATCATTCTTGTAGGTTGTGACTGCCGTCTCGACAAATCATTCCCAGCAGCGACGCAACAGTGGTCCCGTCCTACTAAGCTTCGGACGGATGAACGTATGGCTTTCGATACGATCGCTTCAGCAGTTTCGTTGCCTCGTCGTCACCGACAACCGTGTGCGTCTCTGGATCAAACTCGAAGGTTCTTCCCAAAGTCATTGCGTTGTTGGCCATGATACACGAGGCACTACTGATGTGTCCTTGCTCGATATCAGCGACCGGCTTGCTGCGGTTGTCGATCGCATCCAAGAAGTCTCGCATGTGACCGCGAATTGCCGAAGCAACGTGCAACTCCAATCGCCAATCTTTTTTATCCGACGTATCGGTTGGATACTTGTCCTCTTCGATCACTGCTTCACCATGCAATTGCTTGCCGCCGCCGCGAGGAATGAAATCGTATTTGTGCACGCTTAACTTGAGCGTCCCTTTGTCGCCGTAGATCACGCCGGCCCAGGGATACTCGGGGTCGGGTGCCGAGCCCCACGACCGGTGCGTCCAGACGACGTCGAGATCGTCGAAGTCGAACACGGCCGTTTGCGTGTCGGTGATGTTCGCCTTGGAGTCCTGGTCGACCAAGATCCCGCCGGTACTACTGATTCGCCTGGGCCAACCAAGTCCCAGTTGCCAGCGAACCATATCCAACATGTGCACGCACATGTCACCGACGATGCCGTTGCCGTACTCCATGAACGCTCGCCACGACCGCGGATGAACCAATTCGTTATACGGCCGCATCGGCGCCGGCCCCGTCCAGACGTCGTAGTCCAAGTTCGCGGGCGGATCGGTGTCGGGCGGATTCTTGCGAGCCCGCATGTGGTAGTAACAACAAACTTCGGCGTGGGCGATGTCACCCAGCAGCCCCGCATCGACGACTTGCTGTTTCGCTTCGATCAAGTGCGGTGTGCTGCGACGCTGCGTGCCGACTTGGACCACACGGCCCGTGCGACGCGGCCGCGTCCAACATCGCCCGGCTTTCCAACACATCGACACCAGTCGGCTTTTGAACGTAGACATCTGCCCCCGCTGCGACGGCGGCGATCATTGGCAAAGCGTGCCAGTGGTCCGGTGTATCCACCAAGACGATGTCCAAGTCCTTCTCCGCCAGCAGGTCGTTGTAGTTGGCGTAGGTCCGTGGTCGATTCTTTGACGCCTGACGCGACTCGATCAAGCCTGCCGCCTGATCGAGCATTTCGGAGTCGACATCGCACAGCGAAACCACTTCGACCGGCTCGATGTTCATCAACTGAAGCAAATCACATTTGCCGTACCAGCCGCAACCAATCAAGCCGACGCGACGAGGTTCGCTACGGGGGGCGGCGTAGAGCGCGACTGGCGAGGCGCTGCGACCGAGGCGGCGACAGCTGTTTGACGAAAGAATTTTCTGCGGTCCATGGTGATAACGAAGGTTCGTGTGGAATGGGAATCCGTGAGCGAGCCTGCATTGTCATCGCCTTCGCATGCGGAGGCAACCGACAGGCGACACATTCTGTTATTCAGCAGTATTGGCAGGCGTGGCGGACTCGAATCTCAGTTGATACATCTTGGCTCCCACGGTGCGACTGGCAGCGATGATTTCGGGATAGGGCGTGTCGCAGACGTCGACAAATCCAATCTGATAGTTCTCGCCATCCCCACGACCAGTGGTCGCCTGTTCGCCATATTGAAACCAGTGTGTGCCGACGAGCAATGGATTTCGCAAAGCGCCTTCCACGTAATTGGTGTAAGCGGCTGCCCGCGCAAGCTGGTCGTCAACGGCTTGCAACCCTGTGTGGAACATCCCTCGGTCTAACGCGCCGAAGTGAAACTCACCAATGATTGCCGGTTTGTCGATGCCCTCCGGTAAACCCAGGTCGGCCACACTGGTTTGATAACGATTGAAGCTGACCACGTCACAGTACCTGGCCGCGGCACGAACCGCACGGTCGTTGACCCAGGCAAAGCGGCAACCGAGATACAACTTATCTGGGGCGGCCTGCCGGATGGCTTCCCGGCAGGTGCGGAAGTATTGCTCGGCGGTTCGGGTATAGAAGGCGAGCAGGTCGTCTCGAGCTTTCTGCTGATCGGGCGGTGTCGTGGTGTCCAAGAGTCCGCCCCACGAGTCGTACTTGCTGCCCCAAGCGGCATTCAGCTTTTCGATCGTGTCGTACTTGGCCTGTAAGTCGGCGAGGAACGCCTGCTTGGCAGCTTGGTCGGGTGGTGAAGCCAACGTGGCGGCGGCCAACGAGAACTCATCGCCCCACGAGAGTTCGTTGTCGACGAAGTAACCGATGCACCAAGGATCGTGGCTTGTCTTTCCCTTTTCCGCGGCCAAACGTCTGACCAGCGTTTCCCGAAAGTCAGGGGCGAAGACGTCAGGGAACTTTCCCCAGTAGCCTGAACTGCCTTGCAACGGTTTACTACCGGCGCCAACCGCAACCACATAAGGCGTCCTTCGCATCAGATAGACATCCGCGTCCGACCAATTGGCGATCGTGTTCATCCCCCAGCTTCGCAGCCGCCGGTGACAGAGATCTTCGAAATGCGTCTTCCAATCGGGGCCGTACTTAGTCAGCAGATTGGCCGCCGTGAAGTTGTAGGTTTCAAAACGTTTGCCCTGATAGTAGCCATGGGGTGCCCAACTGGCTCGTCCGTAAAATTGTGCCAACGGCGTCTCCCGGGCGGGCAAGTCGGCAAACAAAAACTCGCGATCGGTGATCGGCGTGTACCCGGTCGTCGATCGGACACAGTCGATTCCGTGCGACCAGAATAGCCGGCCCTCCGGATCGACCAACCACCACTTTTCGCGGTGCTTGGCGACTCGAAAATGTCCGGTTGCCTCCAACTTTGGTCCAATCTGCCAACCGCCGTACCGGTTCCACGCTTTCATTCCCGGGTGCCTGGCAAGATCGTCACTCTCCTCCTCAGCGCGCGTCGAAAAATCCTTGATCGATTCGATCTTGCCGGGCCAGGTCTTGTGCGCGAACTGACCAAACCGATCGATCATCGGGAAAAACTCATCTTCGCTCATCGTCAGCCACTGCGGCCTTTGCTGCGAGCCCGCGGCACGAATGTTATCGATCTCGAACACGTGATCTTCTGATGGGGTAGGAGCGAAAATCAGCATTTGATCGATGTTGGCTGGATCGATCCCGTTATCCTTGGCGAAACCGCCCGGATAGCCTCGCATGCCAAACAGTCTCGCTGCCAGATGTGAGGGTAGCCGTCGCGTGAGAGCGACCTTGAGCGTCTTCTTTTCCCCAGGTTCAAGCGATGTGTTGCCCGTGGTCCAGACTCTCTTGCCCTGGTCGGTTGGCGTGTCGATTCGGAAGCTGACATCGGCCTGATTCTTCCCGACGTTGGTCACGTCGACAGCCACGTAGGCGAACGCGGAAAGGTCCCAACGCCCATCGCGTGCTCTGAGCGTGATCCCCGGCCAGTCCTGCTGGTGTCCCGTCGAAAGGCGAAGAACCGCACCGTCGTCTCTCTGCGTGATCGCCACCGATGCATCGCTGGCCGTAACGGTCGTTGCGTCGAAACCGTCTACAAAGTCGAACAGGATCTGCTCGGCAGACACAGCAGTTGAGAACAGCGTGCAAAGCAGGCAGCAGGCGGTCATGCAAACCGGCTTCGTGAGAATCTTGTTCATCGATCCCTTTCCTAAAGGCTAAAGGCAAGAACTACCAACAGAGTTGCGAATAGATCGCGGCGAGTAAACCGCCCGCTGGCTGAATGGAAACGCAAGAAGCCAAGCATGGCTCCCGTGGGGCATCCGTAGCGGCAGTACGCCATCGGCACGAATAACGAAGCGATCAGTCCCATCGCAGCCACGGTGATCGTCGCCCACCCGGCGATGCGGATCACGAAAGCGTCAAAGGGCTCGATGCCTACCAACGAAAACGGTAGGTGCAGCATGGCGACCAAGATCACCCACAGCAGCAGGGCCGCGGGCAAGAAATGCAGCACCTTCAATATTCGTTTTGGCACCTTGATCCGGCGGGGTACGCGCCGCGTCCAATCTTGCAGTGCGCCAAACGGACACACATGCGTGCAGTAAACTTGCCGCCCCGTGAAAACAGGACAGGCGAGTGCTGCCATCGTCAACAAGACCAATCCTGGCGCCACGCGCCACGCCACCCCGTGCTGAGCCCAACCAACCAACAGGGCTTGTGAAACCATGTCGGCGTTGATGAAGCCGAGATAAACCACCAAGACCAGTTGGAAGGCGACTCGCAGCCGATGTTTGCCGCGCAGGTGCGTTAACGCAATGACCAGCGCCATTGCGACAACGATCGCGGTACCGCAGTCGCGCGGCGTGAGCCCGGAATACCAACTCTCTGTTTCCTTTGTCGCTGGCTGCTCTTGCTGAATCACGTGCGAGGTATGAATCAACGCCTCGGCCACCGCAATGCTCGTTCGCGTTGCCCCCGAGACGCCTTCGATGCCAGCATCAACCATGTCAAGCTCAGCGATTTGATCGACCGTAAAACCCTTGAAGATATTAAAGAAGTACTCGTCTTCTTTGACGTAACGCACATACGGTTCGTTGTCGTAACTGTGCCGAATCGCAGCGCCGGTCATGCGGCCTTCACGATCCAGTGCGAACAGTGTGTCGGTCGGTCCCTGGTAGCCGATGATGTAGTCCGCGTGCGGCGAAGTACGAGTGACCTTGCCTAGCTCCTTTCCGGTCGCATCGAGTACTCGTAGCATGCTCGGTTTTTCGCTGTCGAATTCCAAAGCAGCCGCTGCTGCAAACAGCGTTCGAACCTCATCGACGGTGATGGCTTGTGGAAACCGTGACGCCGGATTCTGGCCACCGAGCCGCAGCGTGATTCCCTCGGCGATCGCCATGCTGGTCAGCGTCGCGCCGGAAACCGCATCCACTTGAGCCTGTGCGGCTTCTTGCCACGACAATCCGTTCAGCGAAGTCATAAAAGATTCATTGCGGATCACGTCTTCGGTATGCTCACGCGTGTCCCCGCTGCGCAGGACGGAGATCCCCAGGATGCGATCATCAGTGCCGAAAGCGATCATCGCGTTGGTCGGACCGGAGAAACCGACGACGTGATCAGCTTCGGGTGACGTTTGCACGACGAAGCCGAGCGAGTTGCCTGCGGCGTCGATGACGCTCTGGCCCCCGTGATCGGGATCCCAGGCACCCACCGTTTTCGCTTCAGGGAAGAAGACCGAGACCTGGTCCAGCGCAAGGGGTGGCACATCATCCCCGCGCTGCTGGGCGACATACCACCGGTGTTGATTGTGTATGGAAACAACGATGGCGACGAAAATTGCCACGCGATAAACGTGCATTGCCACGTTCGGCGCACGGCCCGGCCGTGTTCTTGTTTGCTTTGACGACTGAACGATGGGCAAAGATGGCATGGAAGTACGAACCGCCCGTCCTTTCACTCTGCAAAACTTCTCGACGTGGCGTGTGGCAATTCTCCTTGTTATGCTGGTCCACTCTACTCGTCCGCGCCCCGTTCGTCGACCGACGAGTATCCTATCGGAACTTCACTGCTCGCCCGCCCCGGTTCTTGATAACGGAGCGGTCCTTTCCGCGGAGACTTTGATAATGCCTCAATTGAGTTCCTCTCGTTACATCAGCTTCGGTCTGGCGTTCGTTCTCACAAGTCTCCGCGTCAGCATTGGCCAAGCTGCGATCACGGAATCGGAACGAAAGATTCCCATCGCTTACGAAGCCGATGTGGTGGTCGTCGGCGGGACGACGGGAGCGGTCTCGGCAGCAATTTCAGCGGCCGAGCGAGGAGCCTCGGTGTTTCTCGCCGCGCCGCGACCCTACCTGGGCGAAGACGTTTGCGGGACGCTACGCATGTGGTTGCATGGCGACGAACAGCCGCGATCGGAGTTGGAAAAGAAACTGTTCGACGTGACGCCCTTGGTACCGCTGATGGCTGGCCGGCTGCAGGCAACGTATCAAGCCGATGTGCCAAGTGATCCCATCCACCGCGACAGCAATCCGCCCTCACGTTTGACCGACGCTCAGTGGGGCAGTGCCTCCCAACACTCCGTTCAATACAACGAAGATGTCACGATCACAGCGGACTTGGGCGGCAACAAACGGGTCAAGGACTTGCATTTACTCGTGTTCCAGCGCAACGGTGAATTTGAAGTCGCCGACATGCAAGTCTGGACTTCGCCCAACGGAAAAGTTTGGCGGGATCTCGGCACCGTTAAGAATCCGCAACTAGGAGGAATCAGTTCCGAGCAAAGCCCCATCGATATCCAACTGACGCTCAAGCAACCGTGTAGCCACATCAAGATCAAAGTCCGGAAGACCGAAACTGCCGAACGGATTTTGCTGGGCGAACTGATCGTCACCGAAGACCGGCCGGTCGCCGAAGCCGACGTCATTCGCCAACCGCCAACGCCGATGCAGATCAAATATGCGTTGGATCAAGCTTTGATCGATGCCGGTGTCAAATTCCTGTATGGTTCACCCGTCACCGATGTGCTGCGCGATTCCGATGGTCGGCTTTCAGGAATTGTGATGGCGAATCGCGCGGGACGCCAAGCGGTCAAAGCGAAAATCATCATCGACGCGACGATGCGAGCGAGCGTGGCCAGGATCGCGGGCGCAAAATGCCAACCTTATCCCAGTGGACCACAGCCATTCCAGCGGATCGTTGTCGGAGGAGAGCCGCAATCGGATCCCGCGATGACGGTCACGAAAGCGGAGGTGCAGTTCGTCTCCACAGAAGGGACCCACGACGTCTTTGTTTATTCGCTGCAACTGCCGATGAAAAATGCCGGCTTCGCTTCGTTCTCCGAGGCCGAGCAGGTGGCTCGTGAGCTGACCTTTGACGTGAACCTCGTCGACGAGTCTGATTTTCTTTTCCAAGTGCCGCCCGATCCAATTGTCTCCAATGCTCCAATCCGCGGGGACAGCATCGATCCAG
This sequence comes from Pirellulaceae bacterium, assembly GCA_963714715.1. GTDB lineage: Bacteria > Planctomycetota > Planctomycetia > Pirellulales > Pirellulaceae > JBFJVZ01. The sequence goes on from CAVQPV010000013.1 coordinate 17,342, forward strand.
AATCGCTTTCGCTGGAAGCCTGCCAGCCGTCGGAGGCTGAGCACTTGTACGTGCTTGGTGGCTGTGTCGATATCTCGCGTGCGGCGGCCGAGCAACTGCTGAGGCCGTTGAACTTAATGCGTTTGGGAAGTCGGATCGGCCAGGTGGCCGCTGAGCAGGCCGCTACCATTTCCGAGCCCAAGGAATTGCGGGTTGCCGCACAACCAAGCGGGGCATCCGATGGTTTCATCGAAGTACGTGAGTTTCTACAAGGAGCCCGGCCAACCGATCAGGATCGACCGACTGTCCCATCGCCCGAGCGCACGTTGCCCGTGATTGGCAGCTACGACGTGGTGGTGGTCGGTGGCGGCACCGGCGGCGCACCGCTGCGATCGGCGCGGGCCGGCGCGGATCGAAAACGCTGCTGGTCGAATATCAAGATCATCTCGGCGGCGTCGGCACCTTGGGATTGATCAGCAGCTATTACCACGGCTACCGAAAAGGGTTCAGCGCGGAAGTCGACGCGGCGGTCACCGCAATGGGCGGCCCCAACCGAAAAGGCGGCTGGAATCCGATCACCAAGCGGGAATACTGGCGTCGCGAAACACGGAAGTCCGGTTGCGACATCTGGTTTTCCACGCTTGGTTGCGGCACGTTGGTTAGCGGCGAATCGGTCGTCGGTGTCGTCGTCGCGACCCCGCTTGGTCGCGGGGCGGTGTTGGCGAAAACGGTCGTCGATGCGACCGGCAACGCTGACATCGCCGCTGCCGGCGGGAGCCGAAACGGTGACCACCTCGGCCGAACACGTCGCAATGCAAGGCACGGGACTTGTCGCCGCGAGCACTCGGGACAGGCTACACCAATACCGACTATTCGTTCTCCGATGAATCCGATCCCGTCGACCAGTGGCGGATGATCGTTTCGGCCAGACGCAAGTACAAAGACAGCTACGACATTTCGACGTTCATCGATTCGCGCGAGCGACGTCGCATCGTCTCCGACGTCTTCATCACGCCGCTCGACTTGATCAACGGTCGGACGTACCGTGACACGATCGCGATGCACCAAAGCAACTTTGACACCCACGGTTACACCGTCCACCCCGTTTTCTTGATCAATTTTCCGGACAAGAAACAGATGACCGTGCCAGTGCCTTATCGCGCATTGTTGCCAAAGAACTTGGACGACATTTTGGTCACCGGATTAGGGATCAGCGCTCACCGAGACTCGATGCCGATCCTGCGGATGCAGGCCTGCATTCAGAATCAAGGCTACGCCGCCGGTGTGGCAGCCGCGATGGCAGCCAAGGAAGGCACTTCGCCCCGTTCGATCGACCTGCATGGTTTACAGAAGCACCTGGTCGAGATCGGTTCGCTGCCGGACGATGTGCTCGATGGAAGAGATTCGCCGGAGCCGAGCCCGGATCAAGTTGCCGCAGCAGTGCGCTCGGTCGTTCACAACTACGAAGGACTGGCGCTTGTTCTTGACCAATCGGAAGTGGCCTTGCCGATGCTGCAGGAAGCCTACGCCGCGACCGGCTCCGCAGAGCACCGAGTCATCTACGCCAACATTCTGGGGATGCTTGGCGATGCGAGTGGCAGCGAGTCGTTGATGGAAGTGATTGGCAACACCGATTGGGATCAGGGCTGGAATTTTCGTGGCATGGGACAATTCGGCGGCAGCATCTCGCGGCTCGACTCGCACATCATCGCCCTGGGTCGGTCGGGGGCCGAGGATGCATTGCCGACGATTCTCCGCAAGCTGGAACAATTGGATGCGTCGAAAGAGTTTTCGCACCATCGTGCCGTCGCCCTGGCCTTGGAAACCATTGCCGACAAGCGCGCCGCGAAGCCGTTGGCGGAACTATTGGCGAAAGAAGGAATGACGGGCTTTGCGATCACGGAAATCGACGCCGACAGCAAGGCTGCCGGCAACGAGCATCGATCACAACCGTTGCGTGAAGTCATTCTGGCCCGCGCGCTGTACCGCTGCGGCGATTACCACGGCGTGGGACGCAAAATCCTTGAAACCTACGCCCAGGACCTTCGCGGTCTGTTCGCCAAGCACGCCCACGCCGTGCTCAAGGACGGTTCTTAGGACGGTAGGATGGGTCTCCCGACCCGTCATTTCCAAGTTTTTTGTCGGGTCAGGAGACCCGACCTACGCCAAGGTTTTGGGAGTCGGGTCAGGAGACCCGACCTACGAAAGATCTGCCCCGGCTACGCGATGGCTAATTCTGCGTTCGAAAACGGTGCTCCCCCTTTTTTGCTGCTTGATGCGAACGGTGCGTGTCTTGCTCGGCGCCCGGGTCGCCTTGCTGTTTCAACCAGCGATCGAGTTCATCGCTGAGTTGCTGTTTGATTTCCGCTACCGACTCGCTTTCCGCCAGATTCTCTAGCTCGTAGGGATCACTCCCCAAGTGATACAGCTGCTCGGCTGGCCGCTGCAGATAACGCTGCACCAGTTTGTACGTGTGCTCGCTGTTCCACGATTCACCGATCCAACTTTGCCAATACGGATTATTCAACTTGCCGTCGCCCTGAATCCCCATCAAGTGTTTCTCGATGTACAAGTTTTCCGGCTGCAGATTCCGAAGGTAGTGATACTTGCCGTCGGTGATACTGCGAACAGGATAGGGAGGACCTTCAGGAATGTTGTTGTGCGTTCCGTACGCATACTGGCGATGCGCATCGGTTTGACCCTTCAGAACTGACAAGAAACTCGTGCCATCGAACTTCGCGGCATCCACCTTGTGTCCCGCCGCGTCCAGCAACGTTGGCACCACATCAGCGTATTGCACCAGTGCATCGGTGCGATGACCGCCGTCGACAACACCCGGCCAGCGTGCGATCAGCGCCGTGTGCACGCCGGTATCCCAGTTGGTCCACTTGCAGCCGGGAAACTGCGAACCTTGCTCGGACGTGAACAGGACCAGCGTGTCGTCGCCGCAGCCAGCCAACTGAAGTGTCGACAGGATCTCGCCGACTTGACCGTCCATGTAGGTGATTTCTGCCAAGTATCGCGAGAACGCTTCGCGAGTTTTCGCAGTGTCGGCGAGGTTCGGCGGAAGCGTGATTTGGCTTGGCGGATATTTCGATGCGTCACCCATCACCCAGGGCACGTGAGGCTCGACCAACGCGACAACCAAACAAAACGGCGACTGATCATCACGCGTCATGAACTCGCGAATCCCATCAACGCTGTGGGCCTGCGTCGGATCACGAACGCAGCTCTTGTCAAATCCCGCGACGGTCTCGAAGGGAAAGGCCTTTTTGGGCTGCACATGGACTTTACCCGCGAGTCCGACGCGGTAACCGAGCTGTCCAAGATGATGCGGCATGCTCCGTGTCTCTGGCAAACTGGCCGAGTGATTCCAGTTGCAGCCGTTCCGCATCGGGTACAGACCGCTGTAGAGTTCGGCACGGCATGGCTGACACATCGCTTCGGCCAGGTAAGCCCGGTTAAACGTCAGGCCTTCACTGGCCAACTGATCCAAATTCGGTGTCTTAGCATTCTGGCCGCCGTACAGCGGAAGATCACTGTGCGTACAATCATCGGCCATGATGATCAGAATGTTAGGGGAGGAGTCTGCGCTGGCTGCGCTGGCAGTGGCATAAAGAAGTCCAGCGACAAGTAAAGCCAAAGTCAGTATTCGGGTCACGTGATTTGGATTCCTAGATTCTGAGAAATGTGCTTGCCGCGAAGCGCGCCGGACCGCCTTTGATTGTAGGCAGGATCGGTCTCGGTCGCTCGCTACCGTTTCCTGATACGATCAACGAAACAGCGATTCGATGTTGATGCTGAGATGGCAGCCATCACAGATGTCGATCGTGACAGATTTTGACAACTCCATCGCAGCATACACACCTTCGTTATTCAATTGCAGAACCGTGAGTTGCGAAGCATCAGGATCGACAATGACGTAATAACGCAACGACTGCTGCTGGTAGATGTCTCGCTTGAAATTCAGGTCTCGTTCACGAGTACCCTCTGCAAGGATCTCGACGGCCAATGCAGGCGTCACTTCCACATGCCGTTCAGGCTCGGGACCACAGACAACGACTAAATCGGGCCTCAGAACTGTGTCCGACGAAAGAATCCAGTCAATCTCGGCCATGACGGTTGCATGGCAGCGGGCGGATTCAATGGCAGATTTCAACGCAGCACCAATACTGATCAGCAGTTTTCCATGGCGGCCAAACGGACTGGGCGTCATGGCGACGGCCACGCCGTTCCACAATTCCCAGTCGCCCTCCCAAAGTTGATAGTCCTCAACCGTGTAGCTCGGTGTATAGCGGGGCGCTGAACTCATGAGAACCTGGATGATGCTTTCGCGATCGGCGTCACTTACGATCACGCGATGATGTCGTGGATCGGTTCGACTTCTTCGACGCCGACCAGCTTTTGATCCAAGCCGCCGTAGAAGTAAGAAAGACGATTCGGGTCGAGACCCATTTGGTGCAAGATCGTGGCGTGCAGACGTTTAACGTGAAGTGGGTTTTCGACGGCAGCCGAACCGAGTTCGTCGGTGGTGCCGTAACTGACGCCCGGCTTGATGCCTCCGCCCGCCATCCACATCGTGAACCCGTAGGCGTTGTGGTCGCGACCAGTGCCCTTGGCGTACTCGGCGGTTGGCTGACGTCCGAACTCGCCGCCCCAGACCACAAGCGTTTCATCCAACATGCCGCTGCGTTTCAAATCAGCTAGCAGTGCTGCGATCGGCTGATCGGTGTTGCCCGCATGACGATTGTGATTCAGTTCCAAATCGCCGTGAGCATCCCAGTTGTCGTCGTTATGGGCGCCGCCGCTATAGAGCTGAACAAATCGCACACCGCGCTGCACCAATCGTCGGGCGATCAAGCAGCGCTGGCCGAAGTCACGAGTCCGATCGTTGTTGACACCATACATTTCCAGCGTCTGTTCGTTTTCTTGTGATAAGTCGACCGCTTCGGGAGCGGTTGCTTGCATGTTGTACGCCAATTCGTAGCTGGCGATCCGCGATGCCAGATCGTCGTTGCCTGCTCGGCCAAGCAAATGACGACTGTTCGCGTCTTGGATCGAATCGATCAAGCGACGCTGAACGTCTTCGGAAAGATCATGCGGCCGGCCGAGATTGAGAATCGGTGCCCCAGCGCTCTTAAAAACCGTCCCGGCGTACGTTGCCGGCATGAACCCGCTGCTCCAGTTTTTCGCACCGCTGATCGGGCCCGCTTTCGGATCCAGCATCACGACAAAGCCCGGCAGGTCTTGATTGACTGTTCCCAAACCGTAATTCAACCAAGATCCGATCGCTGGATTGCCGGAAAGAATCCGTCCGCTATTCATCATCAACATCGCCGAACCGTGAATCGGCGAGTCGGCCGTCATCGAATGCAAGAACGCGATGTCGTCGACGTGTTCGGCAAGGTTTGGAAACAGCGTGCTGACCCACTTGCCGCACTGACCGTGTTGATGGAAATCCCAACGCGGTTCGACGATGCGACCGCTATTGCGGTGACCGCCCCGGCCAAACGTTTTGACGTCGACTGTTTTGTTGTCCATGCCCTTCATCTTGGGTTTGTAATCAAACGTGTCCACGTGGCTGGGGCCGCCGTACATGAACAGGAAGATCACGGCTTTTGCCTTGGGCGTGAAATGCGGTGGCTTGGGCGCCAGCGGACTTTGAAAACCCGTGTCAGCTGCCGCAGCGGTTTGCTCGAAGAAACCGTCGGTCGCAAGCATCGATGTCAGCGCCGCGGCGCCGAATCCACCGCCGGCTTGCCAGATAAACTCACGCCGCGTACGACCGCAGAAGTTTTGTGGTTTACGTTGTTGCGTCATTTTCAATATCAATCAAGGAATAGAAACTCGTTCCAATTCAGCACGGACAAACAATAAAGCTGAACCGCGCGTTGTCGTTGCAGCCCGTGTTTGACTTCCAGATCGTTGATCAGGTCGTTCCCTTCACGGATCTCTTGGTCGGTTGCGTCGCGTGCCAGCACGGCCGTGACCGTTTTTCGCACGACTGCTTCGTTGTGCAAGTCGGTTGCACCAATCGAGTCGGCCAATCGCTGGGCTTGCTGGTGAATGAACTCACCATTGAGCAGTGCGAGTGCTTGTCCCGGTTGCAAGGTCATGAACCGCGCTTCGCAGGTCGAGTCGGGATCGGGAAAGTCGAATGCCGACAGCATCGGAGTCAGGAGTGATCGCTTGACGTGAATATAGACGCTACGACGATTTTGCTCGTCTGCTGATGAAGATCCCCAACCGCTGCCCGGTCGTGATTGGCCCGCCAACACTTCTTGCGACAGCTTCGGGTAGATGCTGTTGCCGTAGATTTTTCGGTTCAGCGAGCCGTTGACCGCAAGCAATGAATCGCGAACCTCTTCGGCACTCAGTCGTCTTGGGTCAAATCGCCAAAACAGATCGTTATCGGGATCCGCGGCCACGCCGTCTTCACGCGATGCCGAAGACATCTGGTACGCACGACTGCTCATGATCAGCCGGTGAAGTGCCTTGAGTTTCCAACCGCCATCGATCAGTCGGAACGCGAGCCAGTCCAAAAGCTCCGGATGGGTCGGTGGCGTGCCGAGTTGGCCGAAGTTATTGCTGCTGCGAACGATGCCGCGACCAAAATGGAATTGCCAAATCCGGTTTGCGATCACACGCGCGGTCAACATGTTGTCGGCGCTCGTGATCCAGTCCGCCAACACCCGCCGCCGGCCCGCCGGACCGGGGCCCTCGCTCACGGGAGGGAGTTCTGGTGCAGGTACTTCAAACAGCGTTGGAAACGCCGGGCGAACCTCATCGGCCGGCGAATGCGGGTTGCCACGAAACAAGACGTACGTCGGCTGATCGATCTTTCGGTAACTGGCCAGCCCCATCACTGATTCTCGCGGCGGCAATTCCTTGCCCGCTCGGGTCACGGCGGCCAGTTGCTTTTTCAGATCCTGGTAGGTCGCCCATTGGTCTTCGCTGAGATGGTCTTTCAGCTTTTCCTTCAGCACGCTTTGGCGATCGCGTTTGGGACCTTCGGTGGCTCGTTGATCGGGAGCCGACATCTTGACGATGCCGACTTGTTCGATGTCGTACAGCTCTTTTTCCAAACGGCGTTGTTCTGCGTCGTTGTCCGCGTAACGCTTGTTCAACTCGTCACTGGAAACATCGATCTGGCTGTAAGTTCGCTGGTCGCCGCGATTCCCATACGGGGTGACGTCTTCCAGGAACGCTAGCAGGCTGTAGTAGTCCTTCTGCGGGATCGGATCAATTTTGTGATCGTGACAGCGCGCGCAGTTAACCGTCAGTCCCAAAAACGCTTGTCCGGTGGTCGTGATCACGTCATCCAGGGCGTCGTAACGTGCTTGCAAGGCATCCACTGGCTCGTCATCCCAAATCCCAAGCCGGAAATAACCGGTGGCGGTCAAAGACTCAGTCGTCACTTCGTCGACTTCGTCGCCCGCCAGTTGTTCGCGAACGAATTGGTCGTACGGCTTGTCGTCGTTGAATGACTTGATCACGTAGTCGCGATACTTCCACGCGTTGGGTTTGGCTCCATCGCGTTCATACGAGTTGGTCTCGGCGAAACGGACCAAGTCCAACCAGTGGCGTCCCCACCGTTCGCCATAGTGCGGAGAATCAAGCAGCTGATCGATCACGCGATCCAAAGCACCCGGTTCATTGTCGCTCACGAAGTCGTTCACTTGCTGTGCCGTCGGTGGCAGCCCAATCAAGTCGTAATAGGCTCGGCGAATCAACGCGGCGCGATCGGCAGGCGGATTTGGTTTCAAGTTGGCAGCCGCTAGCGACTGAAACAGATAGGCATCAATCGGATGCTTATTCCAAAGCGGATCGGCTACCGGAGGTGGCTTGACTCGCGTCATCGGCTGGAACGCCCAATGTTGACTCCACTCGGCTCCCTGAGTGATCCAACGAGTCAGAGTCTCGACTTGGGCAGGCGAAAGAGCGTCGCCTTCGGGCGGCATTCGTTCAAACTCATCGTCGCTAGTCACGCGAGCAATCAAGGTGCTAGCATCGACGTCGCCGGGAACGATCGCCCGTTCGCCCGATTCCGCTTCGGCAAGGGCCTTTTCCTTGCTCGTCAAGCTCAGTCCACCTTCCGCTTCATCGGGACCGTGACAAGCGAAGCAGTGTTTGGCCAGCAGGGGCTGGACTTCACGGATGAAGTCGACCTTCGGCGTGTCGGCCGACTGCGACGCATCCACCGCGATCTCGGCGGCAAGCGCCGGCGTGGGCAAGCAGATCGCCAACAAAACGGCGAGGGTTCGTAAAATTGCGAGGGTTCGTAAAGCTGTCATTCCTTAGTCGGCTGCCGTTGGGTGGGATGTCGAAGCGGCATTGGGTAGGTAGCAAAGGACAGGGGTGGCCTGCGGTCCGAGCGGGGTCAGTGACCCGTGTCCAGCCAGCATGATACTGCGATCCGCCTGGGATTCTCACTCGAATTGCCACCATTTTAGATTGTTCGTCATGCGAACTCCAGAAAGCTGGAAAGTCTCGTTTCGGCAAACACCGTAAAAAATCGATGATGTCAAGAAATGCCCCCGAATCGGGATTTACGCCGCCGCTGCGACTTCGTATTTCAACGGCGGAGGGTGCCCCCAAGAGAGGCTTCAAGCACGATTTGATATGAAACGCATCGTTTCCTGGTTAGTTGGTTTTGCGGTCCTGCTGATTCGTCTGACTTGTCGTGTTCGCTCGCACAATGACCCGCGAGTCTGGCTACGGCAGCAGGGGATTCCGTATGTCTATGCGGCGCTTCACGCCCACCACGTCGGGGCCCTGCTGAGCGCCGAGCAGGGAACCTGGGCAATGGTTTCGCTGTCCGATGACGGTGATATTCTTGTCCACGCCCTGCGACTCAGTGGCGTCGAACCGATTCGCGGCAGCGGAGGCGAATCAAGAAAGGGTGGTGTCCGCGCTTTGAGAGCCATGATTGCGCGATTGGATGCGACCCACCCCGCCTTTCTGGCCGTGGACGGACCCAAGGGACCTCGCGGCCACGTTCACGAAGGTGTCGGACTGTTGGCCAAGAAAACAGGCGCTGTGGTGCTGCCGGTGGTGATCGTCCCAGCTCGCCGCTGGATCATGACCAAAGCATGGGATCGGCTTCAGTTCCCTCACCCGTTTTCGACGGTCGAGATCTTTTACGGGCAACACGCGGTACCGCAGGCCGATGAAAGCCTCCAGGAGTTCGCCAGCCGCGTGGCCCGAGAGCTAAGTCGGCTGGAAGCCAAGCACGATCCCGATGAAGCCCAGCAGGTCGCCGAAATCGCAGAAGCCGTTGTGCCGTCCCGGCTCGCTGCCTGAGGCCGCGCGATCAGTCAGAATCGCCCATGATGGTGATCACCACATTGCGGCTGCCGCCTCGGTCGCGGTGTTCGCACAGGTAAATGCCTTGCCACGTTCCCAGTTTCAGGCGTCCGTCGCCGATCGGGATTATCACACTGGATCCCATCATCGATGCTTTCACATGAGCAGGCATGTCGTCGGGACCTTCGAGCGTGTGAACGTACGGCAAGGACTCGGGGACGGCGTGATTCATCGCCGTTTCAAAGTCAACACGGACGTCCGGATCGGCGTTCTCGTTGATCGTCAAGGAGGCGCTGGTGTGTTGGACGAACACCTGCATCAGGCCGACGCGAACATCAGCGAGTTCGGGCACGGCTGCGACAATCTCTCGCGTAACCAGGTGGTACCCGCGGCGAGCAGCAGGGAGTCGAACGTCTTTTTGTATCCACATTGGGCAATCTGGGGTATTGAAACTGTCGATGGTGAAAGAAAATATTTGCCGTTTTTGCTTGCGCCCATGGTGCTCACGCGACTTGCCTGCCCGATCTGGTTTTCAGCACCGAGTCAGGTCGTGGTTGACGGTGACCACCGTCATGCGTGCGCCAGAGACTGCCGTCAACCAGAGGCAAGGCGGAAGATCCTTCCCTTGCCAATTTTTGGTGATTCTTGCCCTTTTTCGTGCGGATTGTAAATGGCTTTTGCGTCGCACACCTCAGGGGTAGGCGACGTGATCGGCTTGAGGGATATCCAGAGAGACAATTGCGAATTGTGAACACAAATTTCTTGACTCTACAGCCTCGACGTCAATAATCCTCCCTGAACCAACCGCGGGTGATTGGATCAAAAGCCGCGAAGCCAACTGTTTTAGCGACCGAGTGATATCAGGACGAATTCGGCGCTGCGCTCCAAGCGCAAGGTGAAAAAGAATATGAGTCAGTGCAAGAATGTGTTTGAGGCAATCTTGCGGTATGGACACGATGAGGATTTCGCTCCTCACGAGGGTGAATCCTTTACCGCGACCGATGCTCCAGCAGGCAGCGCCGAAAAGATCGAAGTGCTCAGGAGCCGCGTCGAGCGCGGTCAGCCTCTGTGGCACACTACCGACCGAGTCGACTACAGCGGCTTGACCGGCGCGATCCGTCCGCGCGAATAGTCATCGAAACACGACTGAAAGACCGACCCAGACGCCCCGCAAGTTGCGGGGCGTTTTTTTGCGCTAGCGCTTTGTCACATCTGAATTTTCGGCTTGCCGTTTTGGTGGCGTAAGCTTCCAGCTTGCGAATTCCGTACGAAAACAAATGGCAAGCAGGATGCTTACCCCACTTTTTAGCTGTGACAAAGCGCTAGCAGCGTTTGCGTTTTCGGTTGTGGGTGACCGCTTTCTTGATGTAAGCCGCCGCATCAGGCGTCTTGCAACTGGTTTCGCCGTGGTCCACTTCGACGCAACCGATGTTTTTGGCAACCTCCATCGCGCGACTGCGATAGTCCTCGCGAAAAACGCCGACCGCGATCAAGGCATTATTCATCGCCTGGCGGGCGAGATTAGGTGAGTCATGAATCGATGATTCGATCCGCTCCAGTGCTTCCTCGATCGTTGCCCGGGGCACTTCGTTGGACGCTTCCTTCAGCCACGAGGAAATCAAGTTATAGGCGGCAACCAGCGATTTCTCGGACTTCGACTTCGACCATTTCTTCCACTTTGCCGACGCGAATGAGGTCTTGGCGGTCAAGCCAGCAAGCATGCCGAGCAGCAGTTCGTAGCTGACGCTGCGCAGCCAAGCATCAATCTCGCTCGACTTCATCGCGTCCGGATCAGCCACCATCAAGGCAAGTGTCTGCGCATCACCATTGCCGGTCGCCCACAGCCCGATCGCCAATTCCTGGTCGACGCCGATCTTCTTTTTCAGCTGATTCAAGTCACCGAACTTGACCCCGAACAGCGGTTCGCTCGCACCATGTCGAAGGTAAATCTGCTTGGTGCCTTCGCTACCCAGTTCCCTTAACTGCGCTAGCGTTTGCTTGACGGTCATTGGCATGAAGACACTCCCCGGATTTGGTCACATCGATCGGCCCGCATGTGATCAGCATACATTCTGTGTCGGTCACCCGCTTGATTGACGAGCACGCTGCGATTGCCCATGATCAAGCGTGGGGCTGCGCGTGGGACCAAGATTGTTCGCGCAAAGCATTGCTTTTCGCGTACGGCCGCCTCGTCGTGACTACCAGCGACTCAAAGCAATCTTGCACAACTGTCGCCGGTTTGGCCCCGAGTCACAGAATCAGGATCAACATCCACGGTATCAACAATCACTGCGAGGCCGTATTGCGCATGTCGCGCGCGACTGAACCCAGCGCAGGGACTGAAACTGCTGGACACCTTTCAAGCAATCGATTGGCCTGCCGATTCGGCGCCGTAGAGGCACTGGATGGACGATCGTCGAATCCGCAGGATGATTCGTATCATTTCACTCAGCCACTCGATTGGCTTGAGCATCAAATAAGTTGCGTCGGCAAACCAGATGGATCGCCGACACTGCCGGGCCAGGGCGGGACCAACGCGGTCATAAACGCGACGAAGCCGGAAATGAATCCCCGGTAACGCAGCCTTCAAGACAATTTCCAGGAATTTCAGCCGACGCGTCTGCAGGTTCATCGGCTGGACTCCATCGCCGCATCGGCACGTACCGACCAGTGTCGGATGCCCGTGGGCGGCCGCACTCGACACGTAGCAGTTCGGGTCGGTTGTCGGAAGCTTTGAATATTCCACCAACATGATGTCGAGCGCCAATTTCCATGCGCCGGCCCAGCCGACAACCCAAACGGCTGTCTCCGCTACCCAACCATACTTGCCTTGATGGGGTTCCGCTTGCGGTGCCACCGCAATGGTGGCTCGGGTGTACGCGATCACACAAAGGACGGGTGCTGCCATCAAGATGTACATCAAGATGCTCTGCATCGCTGGGAGCCACAGATCAGCGTTGAGCGGCACGCCAATCAGGCGAGCGATCGCGATGATCACGGCAACGACGGCGGTGAGAATCAACACGTGTCGAATCGCGAACTGCCGCGTGTATCGCGGGATCCGCACGCAGGCGGCGACGATCAAGGCGAAGACCGGCCCGACGACCGCTGCAACCAAAAACGTCAAGATCGCAGTGGTCATCAAAACAAACAGCAGAAATTGCAATGACATCACCAGACCGCTGTAAATGCCCAGACGTATGATCATTCGTCGCCCCGATTCAGGAACGATCAACCAGGCAGCCAGACAGATCTGGCTGAACACGACAAGCGGCAAGAACGGAGCGTAGCCAGGCCACGTCAACAACAGCGCCACGTAATCTGCCGTCCTTCCGGATTGCCACGGCGTGTCGATTGTTGGCGGCGAATCAGCAGCGACGATGAAACAGCCAACGGGAAAAACGACGCCCGCGAAAAACAAGCGAACACGTAATGCGATGACCGGACTGAGCAGTTTGCGGATCTCCACATCCAGTTGCGAATCCGAATCTGGTTTCACCGCGGCAGTCACAAGTCCCTCATGTCAAGCGAATCTGTAGGATCAAACCGGCTGAGGACCCCGCCGATTGGTGGAAAATTTTACCTCAGCGGCCAATTGAGTGGCAAAGAACGGCCAATTTGAGGCAGCGACATCGGGGGAGAACGGCTAAACTATCCAGTTGTTTTCAACATCGCTGTTTTTTTCACACGATCACTACTCGTTTGATCATTTCGACCGTATGGCCACCGTCGATTCGCAATCCTCTCAATCCACGCCCGACTCGCCCGCTAAGACGCCCGCCAAGAAACGCGGCGTCCCGGAAGGTTTGTGGGTCAAGTGTCCAGGCTGCTTGGCCTCGGTGTACAAGAAAGAAGTCGAGCAACGGCTAAACGTCTGCCCCAAATGTGACCATCATTTTTACGTCTCCGCCCCCGAGCGGATCGCTCAAGTGCTGGACGAGGGCACGTTCGAGTCGATGAACGAGCACTTGCGGCCCAGCGACCCGTTGGAGTTCGCCGATCGCCGCAAATACGCCGAGCGGTTGATGGAGGAGCAAGAAAGAACGGGGCTATCCGATGCGGCCGTCACCGGCACGGGAATGATCCGGGCACGGCGAGTCGCGTTTGCCGTGACCGACAGTGCATTCATCATGGGCAGCATGGGCTCAGTTGTCGGCGAACGGCTGGCACGATTGATCGAACGCGCAACCGAGCAGAACCTGCCGCTGATCATCGTCAGCGCCAGTGGCGGCGGTGCCCGCATGCACGAAGGAATCCTCTCGCTGATGCAGATGGCCAAAGTGTCGGCCGCGCTGGCCCGCTATGATGAGGCTGGCGGATTGTTTATCAGCGTGCTTACGAACCCAACGATGGGCGGTGTGGCGGCTAGCTTTGCCTCGTTGGGTGATCTGGTCTTCGCCGAACCCAAAGCGTTGATCGGGTTCGCCGGACCGAGAACAATCAAGGCCACGATCGGCATTGAGTTGCCCGACGGGTTCCAAACGAGTGAATTCTTGCTGGAGCATGGTTTCATCGATCGCATCGTTTCACGGAAGAACTTGAAGACCGAGATCGCCCGTGCGATCGACTACTGTGGAAAGTAACACCCGAAAACGCGTTTCCGACATTCACGGCTTACTTTCCCATCACTGCTGCGAACGACGCCATGGGACTGCTTGATTCAATCAAGGCGGCATTTCAATCCTCTGGTGGCGGCAAAATCGACGTCACTGCCAGATTCGTGCGTGAGCGGACGGCTGCCACCGGAACGATGGCACATTTCTTTGTCGCCAAAGATCTCAAGCACGAAGGTCGGATCGTCGGTGTCAAGATTCTGGACATCGAAAAGATGGAACTATTTGAGGGGCGATTCAAAGGGCTGAGAAAGCCCAGCGAAGGCGAAATCGCCATGTCGATGAAACACCCGAAAATCGTCGAAACGTACGAATTCGGGATCACAACCAAGGGGCAACCGATTTTGGTGATGGAGTACATCGCCGGCCCCAGCATGCAGAACATCGTCGTCAAAAAACAGGAGCATCACGTCACCGGCAAACGCATCATGCTGATCCGCGATATGGCCGAAGCGCTCCGGTATGTCCACTCGCGCGAGTACATCCATCGCGACATCTGCCCTCGAAATTTCATTTGCCTGCCGGATGTGACCGGGGTCAAACTGATTGACTTTGGGTTGACCGTACCAGCGACCCCACCGTTCATGGTCCCGGGCAATCGCACCGGGACGCCGCTATACATGTCTCCGGAGATCGTGAGGCGGAGGACCACGGACAAACGAGTCGACATTTTTTCTTTTGGCGTGACCTGTTACTGCTTGTGCGCGTTCCAGCATCCCTGGCAGGGGGAGGAGGTGACTGGCCGGGCCGCTCTGCACCACGACACGTCGCCGCCAGTCGATTTGGCCGAGCGCTGCCCCAATATTGACCCGAAATTGTCGCGGGCGATCATGAACGCATTGAACCCAAAGGTGGATGACCGGACACCTCACATGGACAAGTTCATCGATGCCATCCGCTCGGTCAAATCAGCCTTTATCTAAGGCCAGCCGTTCGCTCAATCGATTCGCTGTCGCCTCGTCGTTCGGCGGTCATCTGATCGTTGGCGGGGAAATCGGGCGTCCGCAGGACGATCGATCGGCGAAAGCGTCAAAATCCGAGTCCGGAAGATGGAAATTGAGTTTTTCCGTCATAACCCAACCTCGGGTCGGGCAAGCCAGGGGTTTGACGGATTTCGGGCCGATTTCGTTGACACCCGTTTTTCCGCCTAACTATACTTCGTTATCAATGACAAACGGCATTTCACTCGCCCACAACCGAGTGTGCTGACCGGCCCAGCGACCCCCACCTGCCGTTGCCAGGCGGGTCGGAGAGTCCGTTCCTCGCACGCTATTCCGTCTGATTTTCCGGGAAACCACCTAACATGACCCTCCTCGGCAAGTCCTTTTCGGTCATCATCCTGCTGCTTAGTTTGGCCTTCATGGTCCTGGCTCTGGCAGTCAATGCAACGCACCGCAATTGGCGTGACAAGGCGTTGGCATTGAAGACGCAGATCGAAGAGGGTGAACGAACAAACGAACAACTGCGTGACACCCAATCGCGAATTCAAGCGTCGCTGGACCGCGAACAAGCCGCGCGGCGGACAACGTTAGCAGCACTCCAAACGTCACAAGACCAGTTGGAGTCTCAATTGCAGATGAGCCAGTCAACCGTTACGCAGTTGGAAGCCAAGAACACAGTACTATCGCAGCTGGATCAGAGTCGCGCTGAAGAATTGAAACGATTGACCGAAGATAACGAGCGACTCCGCGGACTGATTCGTAAAGAACAAGCAGATCGTGATCAGTTGTTTGCTCAAACGCTGGTCTTGACCGACCAGATGAATGAACTGCGAGGCATGCGATTGGAGCTGGAAACCCGCAACAATCAATTGGTTCAACAGGTCACTCGCTTTAAAGAAGTTGTCGACGCTCACGGCATCAACATCGCCGATCCGCTTGACGGTGCACCGCCGGAGCGTAACGGAACGGTCTTGGCCGTTAATCGCCCAAAGTTACTGGTCGAAATTTCGATTGGACACGACGACGGCCTTCGACCAGGACACTTGCTGGACGTGACCCGAGATGGTCGCTATGTCGGCAAACTGCGTGTTCGCAATGCGGACTACAACCGAGCAGTCGCCGAAATCTTGCGGGATTACAGCCAGGGGATCATCCAGGAGAACGACCGTGTCGACACTACCCTCGATTGAGAATCGCAAACAACCGCCCAGCGTCTACACCGTCATGCTACTGCTCAGCATGCTGTTCTTGCTGGTTGCTGTGATCGCCATGTTCGTGGAACTGAATCGTTGGGCGCCGGACCGCTGGAACACGCGATCCGCGGAACCTCAGGCAATGGTCTTGCCGGCTGATCAACTGGTGAACCGTATCGTCTAAAGAGCACGACCACCGCTGGTGAAAGTTCCGCGCCGGTTCTTTACGCGGCGTGAGTAATTCGTTCCCCAGCAGCGCCGTTTGGTATTGATAGATCACCGCAATCGTCGCTGTGACTGGAAACGCTCTCCATCCGAAGCCGAGCTTGGATTGCGCCCAGTGCTTTTGGGCCCTTGACTTGTCCCCAAGTTTCGGCCAACCCCGCTGTGCCAACAAAACTGGCCAGTACTTTGGTCCAGGCAACATTTCGCGTCGTAGGGTCGATCGCCTTTTTGATCGCCCAAAGTCGCTGTCCGCGGGCAAACGTAGACGGACCTGACAAGTCGATTCGCTGCTGCATCACGACTCGGCTGTCCGCTGCCAGCGCGCAACACCAATGACTGGCGATCAACATGCGGCCAAACGCGTAAGTCGCTTCCACCGTATTGGGGGCATCGAATGCGGCGAGAAGTTTGCACAGCACGTCTCTTCGCCAAAACGAGGCTTGCAGATAGGGCCCCAAGACTTGACAGGCATCGCTGCGATCAACCTGGGCTGCCCCAGCCGCGATCGGGTGACAAAGGCGTCCAGAGTGATCACCCCAACCGGCTGCCACAATGTTGTCTTTCGCATTGCGAATCACGGGGGTGACCGCCGCGGCGTCCTGACATTCAAACTGTGCCAATGCGGCGTCAGCCCAATCACACGTGGCCTCGAATCCAGACGACAACACGTGGACAAATCGACCACGCGCGTGTGCCGTTGCCGCCGCAATCAAGCCGACCTGCTGACAGCGGTCGGCGGTGACAAAACGGACTTCGCCGGCGAGATCAAAGGGATCGTCATAGCTACCGTCATGGGCAACCAGGATCTCACATCCAGCAGGCTGATTCTCAAGCGCGCTAACCAACGAATCCTCGAATGCCGACACGTCGTCGCCGACGGGCACAATGATCGAAAGCCGCGGAATGGAAGGATTTTTTGACACGGTATACACACCGCAGACAATGAGCCGCTGTTGGGGAGCAGTTTCGAGCAGCCCCCGGTTGTCCGGTGCTGAAAGAAACTGCCAGCGAAAGGAGATCGCTACGCTTAGAGTTCGGAGTTTTGCTGACGAAGAGTTGAGACGTTCGACTCGGCCAGTTGGAAAGCCAGGAAATTTGGCAAAACCCTCTGCTCATGTCTTAGCTAACCCGCACAGTTTAACAATCCCGCAAATAACTCTCCCGGGGGGCTTTCGGACGCTTGTTCATGAAACACACTCGCTTGGGGCATGGGTCTCGACACAAATCACCGTGTCCATTTGCCGGCACTGGATTCTCACCAGCCCGGACATGGGCTCTCAGAACGTGTCTTAAGAAGGGGTCTGACCCTTTGTGGGCGAGAGGTTACTGCAAGCTGAACTCGATACCGGACACGTTTTCGTTTATCGAGCTCTCTTCAAGAGAGGGTCACCCCTTTTCAAAACACGTTCTCGGACCCGCAGAGAGCAGGAGGAGTTTATGCTGTTCTCCGAGACTCAACTACGATTTTTGCTAGGGATATCGGCATGAAATACTGCGCTTGGATCATCTGCATCGCCGGCGTGTTTGCCCGCGCGGAGGCCGCGGAGCAACCTAACGTCATGTTCATCCTGACTGAAGATCAGGGGGCACACTTGAGTCTGCTGGGAACCGCCGGCCTGAAGACACCGCGCATGGATGCTCTGGCAAAGTCTGGCGTGTATTTCCGTAACGCCTTTGTTGCCTATCCAGTTTGCTCCGCGTCCAAGGCGGCGCTCTACACGGGGCTGCATTGTCACACCAACGGCATCCTGAACAATACACACAACTACCACAAACACCCCGACAAGATCACCGACGAGGAACTCAATCGTCATTTATACAAAGTCAATCGTGTTCGTCCTCAGTACAAGACGCTGATCGAAATCCTCAAGTCCAACGGCTACTACCAAGGCGTGACCCACAAGTTGCACGTCGCGCCGGTGGAGAAGTTCCCCTATGACGAATTCCTGCATGGGAATCAGAACGACTTGAAAGGTTTTCTCAAGCGGGCCGCGGAGAAAATCAAACCATGGTTCCTGATGGTCAATATCCCGAATTCACATCGTCCTTATCCCAATAGCGACAAGGTGCCGATCCGCGTCAAGCCCGATGAAGTCGAGTTACCTGCGTACTTGCCAGACACGCCTTTGGTGCGACAGGACTGGGCCGAGTATCTGGCAGCGGTCGAGCAGACCGATGCGCTGACCGGACAGGCTCTGGATGCGTTGCAGGAATCTGGGCAGCAAGACAACACGATCGTGGTCTTCATGAGCGATCATGGTCCGACGTTTCAACACGGCAAGATGACACTGTACGATCTTGGGCTGCGAGTGCCGTTGATGATCCGCGGACCTGGTATCAACCGCGGTGTCACGAGCGAAGCACTGGTCAGCGAACTCGATCTGCTGCCAACGCTCTTGGAACTGTGTGGCATTACGTCGGAGAATGACAGTCAACTCCATGGTAAGTCGATCGCCGGCTTACTGCGTGGCGAAGCGAATGCCGAAGGACACGCATTGCTCTTCGCCGAGATCTCGAACCGCGGGCCGCTTCCCAATGACGGCATGCAGGAACGCAGCGTTTTCGATGGCCGTTGGAAGTTGATCTATCGCGAACAGGTGAAAACGGCTTGGAGGCAAGTCAATGCCGACAGCCGCATGTTTCAAACGTGGGGCAATCGAACCTATGACGAGACGATTCGAGTCAAAGATAAGTTTCCGCTGCAGTACCGCATCTTAGCCGAGATGGATCCGCAGAATCTCGGTGCCACGGTGCCAACCTTGGAATTGTACGATCTAGAATCGGATCCCGACGAGGTCAACAACTTGGCAACCGACAAGCGTCACGAAAAAGAACAAAATCGATTGCGCGCCGCTCTACGCAAGTGGGTCATAGCGACAGCGGATCCGGCAGTGCATCCATAACCAGCGGGCGTGCTTCGAGACAGTTCCTTAGCGGGTGGTAGCTGTTCGTGATGGCTCTATTGCTGATCGGCCCGGTATCGTTTCCGTCCCGCGCAGAAATCGTACCAGTTCCTTAGTTAAGGATCGGGCGGGAAATAAGTGTTCGGTACCTGTTGTGTGCCAGGTAGTTTGGCGAAGCCCCCTACGAAGGACTGAGCGAATCGGCACAATTTGAAGATCGGATCTTCTTCCTCATTCTGTGTGCAGATTCAATGCAGTTCCGGCAACTCTCAACTCAAGGTCCCCAGGTCGCGGAAATTGGTTTTGGGGCGTGGGCCTTGGGTGGGCAATGGGGCCGGCAGGATGACAACGATTCGATCGCGGCCCTGCATACCGCCATCGACCGAGGGGTCAACTTCATCGATACCGCTCAGGGGTACGGCGAGGGACGTAGCGAACGCGTGATTGCGGGCGTTTTGAAGGGGCGAAGCGAACGGGTTTACGTTGCCACCAAGACACCGCCCGACGCAGGACCTTGGCCGCCCAGTCCTTATTGTCGTTGGCAAGATCGTTACTCGGCCGCCTACCTTCGGTCCAACGTTCATGACCGACTCCGTAGCCTCGGTGTCGATTGCATCGACTTACTGCAATTGCACACTTGGACGCGAGCTTGGAACGACGACCCACAGCCACTGTTGGTGCTGCGACAGCTGCGGGAAGAGGGCAAGATCAACTTGATTGGCGTCAGCACGCCCGAGCAAGACCAGTCGTGTGTCATCCAGTTGATGCGAGACGGTTTGGTCGATGTCGTGCAAGTGATCTTCAATTTGTTCGACCAAGAAGCGGCTGCGCAACTGCTGCCGGTCGCCGCCGAAACGGGCACCGGCGTGATCGTGCGAGTCGCACTCGATGAAGGGGCCTTAACGGGCAAGTATCCCGCCGATCACGTTTTTGCTGAAGACGACTTTCGCCACCGATACTTTGGCGGCGACCGCATGCGACAAACCGCCGAACGCCTCGATCAAATTCATGAAGATGTCAAGCAGTTTGGAATCGTCGATCAATACACCATGGCGGATATTGCCCTGAAGTTTGTGCTGGCACGTCCGGAGGTAAGCACGGTGATCGCGGGCATGCGTGATTCAGCGCAAGTCGAGCAAAACACGAGAACCAGCGACTTGAAGGACTTGCCAGAAGCACTGCTGCTCCAACTCCGACGACACAATTGGCGACGAGGTGTTTGGTACTGAGGAGCGGAGCTTGGAGCGGGAGCTTGGAGCGGGGAGCTTGGAGCGGGGAGCTTGTAGGGTGGGTCAAATTCGCGTAAGTCGTTGGTGGGTCAGCGCAAACGGCTCGAACTTGAAATCACACTCTGTCTCACAGGGAGTGCCTTGCGAATGCCGACCCACCTTTCTTCGATGTTTGCTCGACACCACCCTACGCGGGTGCAATATCCGCACCTAGGAGCAAGAAAATCGGTCCGCTTGTCGTCACAATCCAGTGCACTAGATTCTTTCCTGGCTCCCTGCTCCCTGCTCCCTGCTCCCTGCTCCCTGCTCCCTGCTCCCTGCTCCCTGCTCCCTGCTCCTGCTCCCCGCTCCTTGCTCCTGCCACGCTCCTTGCTCGGCTCCTGGCTCCACGCTCCTTGCTCCCGGCTCCACGCTCCATGCTCTCTCCTCTCCTCGATTGTGCGGTTACCGCCGCTCGCCTTGGCGGTGACGTTTTGATGCGTTACCTGGTCGACGGCGTTGAGATGCGCGACAAATCGGCCGGCGGCGGCAAGACCTATGACCTGGTCAGTGACGCCGATATCGAAAGCGAAAAAAAGATCGCGGAATATCTTCGCACGCAGTACCCCGATCACGAACTGATTGGGGAAGAGGGCTTGCCGGGAAATCCGGAAGCGGAACACCTTTGGATCATCGATCCCTTGGACGGCACGAATAACTTTGCCCACCGGATTCCTCATTTCGCCGTCTCCATTGCCTACTACCATTTAGGGCAACCCGTTGTCGGCGCAATCCTGAATCCAGCCCGCGATGACCTGTTTACTGCGGTGGCCGGCGGCGGCGCATTCCACAACGGGAGTCGCGTATCCGTCTGTGACACGCAAACACTGATGAGGACTCTGATCGGCTGCGGCTTCTACTATGATCGCGGGCCGATGATGCGGAGCACGTTGGCCGCCGTCGAGGAATTCTTTGGCCACGACATCCACGGGATCCGACGATTCGGCACCGCGGCACTCGATCTGTGCCAGGTTGGCTGTGGCCACTTTGGTGGCTTCTTCGAGTACGAACTCTCCGTCTGGGACTTCGCGGCCGGCAGGCTGTTTGTCGAAGAAGCGGGTGGCAAAGTCACGGATGGTCGAGGCGACTCACTTCCTATCGGCACCACCAGCCTGGTCGCCAGCAACGGGCAGCTGCACGATGCGATCATCGACGTCACATCAAGGCATCATCCATAGAACGGACTGCCGTCCCCAGTCTGCTCGGCTCTCGTTGCTCCCTGCTTCCTGCTCCCTGCTCGTACTACTTGGCTCCGACCAACTGCTCTTTCTTCTTCGCTTCGATAATCCCTTCCTGGATATTCGACGGCACCTGGCGGTAGGTGGCCAGTTCCATCGTAAACGTTCCTTGGCCCTGCGTCAGCGAGCGGAGGTCGGTTGCATATCCGAAGGTTTCGGCCAGCGGGACCTCGGCACAAATCACACTGTTGCCTTCGACAATATCGTTGCTGTTCATGATGCCACGACGTTTGATCACGTCGCCCACGACCGTCCCTTGGAATGTTTCGGGACACTCGATTTCGACATTCATGATTGGCTCGAGCAGCTTGGGCCCTGCTTGTTTGAAGTACTCGCGGAAGCAACCCTGGGCCGCGGTGTAGAACGCCTTCTCGGACGAGTCGACTTCGTGGAAGCTACCGTCGTCCAAATCGATTCGTGTGCCGACCACCGGGTACTCAGCCAGCGGGCCTTTCCCCAAGCTGTCCCGGAATCCCTTTTCAATCGCGGGAATGTATTGCTTGGGAATGCGGCCACCGACGACGTGGTCTTCAAACTCAAAGCTGTCTTCGCTGTCCGACTCGATCGGACTCAGCTTGCCGACAATGTGAGCGTACTGACCGGAGCCGCCCGTTTGCTTCTTGTGCTTGTAGTTGAAGGCGACTGCCTTGGTGGGGCTTTCGCGATAACTGACCTTGGGCGCACCGACGTCGATATTGACGCCGTACTCGCGACGAATTCGTTCGATATAGACCTCCAAGTGCAACTCGCCCATGCCGCTGATCAGGATTTCCTTGGTTTCCTCGTCAGTAAAGACACGGAACGTCGGGTCTTCCTTGCGGAACCGCTGCAACGCTTTGCCCATTTTGTCGCTATCGCTTCGCGTCGTCGGGCTGACCGCGATCTTGATCACTGGATCGGGGACGAACATTGACTCCAGCGTGCACAGATCTCGCTCGGCGCCGTACGTGTCACCGCTGGCCGAATCGATTCCCATGACAGCGACGATATCGCCAGCCGACGCGGACTCGATTTCTTCGCGTTTATTGCTGTGCATCTTCACGATGCGGCTAAATCGCTCGCTGCGTCGTGTGCGCTGATTGACGTAAGTCGATCCTTTTGCGATCGTCCCCTGATAGATTCGCATGAACGTCAGTTGTCCAAACGGATCATCGACGATCTTGAAAGCCATGCCCACAAACGGAGCTTTGGGATCGGGTTTCAACTCAATCTTCTTGGTCTCGTCGGTCGGATCCGCACCGCGGATTTCGCGATCCAGCGGACTGGGCAGGTAGCGTATGACGGCATCCAACAACGGCTGGACGCCTTTGTTCTTGAACGCGGTGCCCAAGTAGACGGGAGTGGCCCCCCCCAGCACGGCGTCCCGAGTGACTTTGTAGATCAACGGCTTGGGGACTTCCTCTTCGCTCAGCAACAGCTCCATCAGCTCGTCGCTGTACATCGAGAGCGCTTCCAACATTTCTGCTCGAGCGGTTTCGGCCTTATCGATCAAGTCATCCGGAATTGGGCCTTTGACGACTTTCTCACCTTCGTCACCTGCGTGCGTCAGTGCTTCCATTTCGATCAAGTCGATCACACCTTTGAAATTATCTTCGGCACCGATCGGGTACTGCATCATGAAGGCTTCCGCGCCGAGCTTATCGCGGAGTTGCTCGACGACGCGGAACGGATTGGCGCCGGTGCGATCCATCTTGTTAATGAAGGCCACACGGGGGCAACCGTAACGTTTCATTTGACGATCGACGGTGATCGACTGGCTTTGCACACCACCCACACTGCACAGCACCAGCACGGCTCCATCCAGAACACGAAGGGACCTTTCCACTTCGACGGTAAAGTCGACGTGGCCGGGGGTGTCGATCAGATTGATGTCGTAACCGTCCCACTTGACACTTGTCGCGGCGCTGGTGATCGTGATCCCACGTTCCTTCTCCAACTCCATGTGGTCCATCGTCGCGCCGTCACCGTCGCCGCGGACTTCTTCGATCTTGTGAATTCGGCCGGTGTAAAACAGGATGCGTTCACTGAGAGTTGTCTTGCCCGAGTCGATGTGGGCGCTGATGCCGATGTTTCTAACTTTCTCCAAATTCATAACTTTCACCTAAACTGGTGCACACGATCTGTTGAGATTTTCGGGGACGCGGAACAAATTCACGTCAGCGGTTGGAGCCGAAAGCGATAGATCGTGGTCAATGTGTGCATGATCGCAAATAGCGGTTTCTTAATTCGAGTCCAACCGGCCAACGCTACGGCTGCCAGTTCTACCCGTTGTCGTCGAATCAGTTGGGAGCAGCGGAATTGCTGATGAATCTCTGTGCGTGACGACACGCCTGCCGATCCTGCGGTTCGACAAACCCTCCGATGGCACGAGACCTCCACGTCTCCAGCCGCATGATGGATTGGGGAATATGGCAAAGCTTTCATAAAAGCGAAAGGGCAAATCGCGGGATGAACGGTGTTCAGCCGCTGCCCCCATCGGGGACCAGGGACGGCGGCAGAAGATGTCGTGTTGCAGGAATTCTACCCTTGCGGACCAGTCTGACTACGGACATACTCTGGCGCTTGCGTTTTGAATTGGCGAGTCGGCGACCGAGTACACATTTCGCGGGTACCCTAGAGTTTCCGACCGCTTCAGCACTCATGGGGTGATCTGACCCCACAATCGGTACCCGAAGAGTGCTGTGAAGTCCGTTCGCCCCCATTCCTGAGACCCGCAATGCCTCCACGTCCGATGAGCACGCGTAGCCGTGCCCGCAAACGCTCGCGAGTACGCAGTCGCACCCGCAAGAAGGATCCGATCTTCGTCGATGGTCATCGACCGCGGCCGATGTACGTCGATTACAAAGACGTCGAATTGTTGAAAAAAATGATCAACCGTCAGGGTCGCATTGTGGGCCGACGCAAGAGCGGTTGTACTGCAGCCAGCCAGCACGCCGTGACCGCCGCCGTCAAGCGAGCCCGTTTCATGGCTCTGCTGCCCTATCGTCGGCGAGTAACGGAGCGGATCGGGATCGTGGGCTATACCACCGAGCGACGCATTGAATTCCGCGACACCGATGCTGCAGGAATCGTGCATTTCTCGGCGTTCTTTGCGCTGATGGAATCGGCCGAGCACGAGATGCTTCGGTCGCTGGGGCTGACCGTGTTTCCCGATTTCAGTGACATCAGCGAGGACGGACCGGTGACCTGGCCCAGGGTCTCCGCCAGTTGTGATTACACGTCCGCAGCCCGCTTCGAGGACGTTTTGCAGATCTCCGTCCGACTGGCAACGATGGGCAAGAGCAGCGTCCAGTACCACTTCGCTTTTAGCCGCGATGGTGCCAAGATCGCAGATGGCTCGATGACGGCTGTCTGCTGTCGGCTCTCAGGAGGACACCTGGAAAAAGCCGTCATTCCCGAGTCGATCCGCCAACTCTTGGCCCAGTACCAATGACTTGGTGTTCAGCCCCCGTGGCCTGCGGTCCTCCCGATCAGACGATCCGCTGCACCCCCTTTCAAACCTTTTTGAAGGTCGTTACGTAGCAGCCCTCGTGCGTTTTTGTACTGCGGGCTGAATGTCCGCGCCGATCGATCTGATTCCCCCCTCCAACGATGACCAACCTGTTCACTGACGGTCTTTTCGCTGAAGGTCCGACCGCTTCCCTCCTGATCAACTCCCCGCTCGCTGAGTTGGGGGCTTCGCCCTGCAGCCGGCGATGATCGTGGCCCAGGTCTCCAAGTGGCTGCCGACTTGGGCCACGCCAATTTGGGTGATCGGTGTCGGCTTAGCTCTCGGAGCCCTGGCTTGCGTGGTCGTTTACGGTGTCTTGGCGATCTTGTCGCTAGTCCCCGGCCTGGGGACCCTGCCGGATTCTCCCCAGCGAGGCATCACGGCCTCGTTGATCGTCGGTGGCGCGATCGCGGCGTTCTTGTGCTGGCAGTACGTGCCGCAACAGGATAGTTACGCCGAATCGCTGTTCTTGCCGCTCATCGTCATCGGTTTGGTAACCGGATTCGGTTTGATCTATGGGATGTGGCATCGGACGCGTGCGGAATGGGGAACGATTTTGGGTGAAGGAGTCGTGCCCTACCTACTCAGCGTTGCGGGTCTCTTCGCTTTGATTGCCTTGGTGGCAACGCTTTGGGTGAAGAGTCGCCGCTGGACTTTATCAAGTCGATCCCCGCGGTGAATTTGGTTGGTGACGGCACGCGGGTCGAATTCGTTCGCATTCCCGCCGTCTCGCCCGATGTCGATCCCGATGCGGCGACGTTTCATCCGACGACACTCGATTACAACTTGCGGACAGTTTCGGAACTGAGCGATCGCCAGTGACCGAACGATTCTGCTGGGTGACTCTTCCAATCCAGCCGGGTTTTCTCGCACGCCGACGCGAGTGAACGCTGGCGAGGAATTGCGATACCGATACGAAGATCGCGATGTTGCTCCGATCCCATTGAATCCAGAGCGGCTTCATATTCAGAACCGCGAGATCGACGAAGCGCTGGTGAAGTTCACGTTCAAGAATCTGCCGCCGGTTCCTCAAGCTTCCGTGCTTGTCGGCATCGCTGTGTCCTTTTTCTTACTGATCACATCGATCGTTGCCTTTCGACAGGCGGCGCCGCGTGTTTGGGCGTTGGCCCTGTCGACGGCCAAGAACGAGATGGCACAGATGCTGTATTTACTACTGCTGTTGCTGGGGATCGTGGGCGTCGTGATCTTTTCGATCTACCCGTTCAACACCTTGGGCGACGACATCCGCATGTTCAAGGACAGCGGCGTGACGTTGATCATGGTGCTGGGCATGATTCAAGCGGTGTGGAGTGCCGGCACGACGTGTCAGCGAAGAGATCGAAGGGCGAACGGCTCTGACGGTGTTGAGCAAGCCGGTCAGCCGACGCTCGTTCATTTTGGGCAAGTACGCCGGCATCATGATGGCTGTGCTGGTGCTGTTCGTGATCATCTCGGCATTCTTTTTGCTGCTGATGAGTTACAAACCGATCTATGACGCACGTGAGACGACGCGTGCCGTGACACGACTTGGGAACAGGGATTGGAAGAAATCGTCACCACCTTGCCGGTCCTGGGCTTGTACTTCATGGAAACGATGGTGATCGCCGCGATCGCGGTCGCCCTGGCAACGCGGCTGCCGTTGCTGGCCAATTTCATCACCTGTTTCGTGGTTTACGTGATCGGAAATCTGACCTCGCCGCTGGTGGCATCGGCCCAGGGAAACAACGAATTAGTCGGTTTTGTGGGGAAATTGATCGCCGTGATCGTCCCGAATTTGAACGTCTTTAACGTTCAGAGCGCGGTGGATGCCGGAAATCCGATTCCGGCTGATCTACTTGGCCGGTGCTTTCAATTATCTTGTATGTTTCGCGATCGCGATCTTGGATGCTCGCGATGTTACTTTTCGAAGATCGAGACTTGGCCTAATCCACCGTTGCTAGGGTTTCTCGGCGGCCGCTGCCGCGAGCTCCCCCGGGGCAGCGGCGATCGGGTCGCGGGCAGCAGAGCTTGGAAGCTGATGCGGTCGCGTTCGTGCTGGGCAGTTGTCTCCGCGTCAGATCGATTGTACGAGGCCACTGGTTGAATCGCTTTAACACGCTAGCCGCCGCACGCCACGAACCCGAAGCCAACGGGGCGATGCTGGCCTTCGTTGGGTCCTTCCTGTCTGGGCTGCTGGTTCCGGTCTTGGTTGTCCTGGTGGGGTTGCTCGCGCTGTTGCTCGATACCGGCGGCCTGAGCGGCGTCAGTGTTCGATTGGGAACACATCTGTACGTGCCGCTTCCGCAGTTTTTTTACGAGCAATTCCGGCGTTGATGCAGCTGACCAGTCTGGTCGGCGTCACGTTTCTGGTTGCGGTCGTTGTTTTGCTTCTCCGTGTGGATCAATCGTCGCGCCGCCGACAACCGCAGCCGGCGAATCGTGCACGCACTGCACAAGCAAGTTTTGAGCCAAAGTCTACGGCGCGCCGAACTGGAGGGTGCTGCGGCGCAGCACGTGCGAGCACAGGACTTGATCGGGACTCAATTGCCCGAGCTGCAACAAGGCTTGTCGCTGTGGTATCGATCGATTCCGCGCAAGCGTGTTGTTGTTGCTCGGTTGCGTGGCGCTAGCCTTGCTGGTCAATGTTTGGCTGGCACTGTTGGCGGTCGTCAGTGGTGTTCTGCTCTGGCAACTGTATCAGCGGCTGCACGGTAGTGAAGAAATCGATCGAAGCGGATTGGGAGGTCCCGCAGGCACGACGACGGATGGCGGAACTTGTCGGCCAGGCGCCGATGCTGGCTCGCTTGCAGGCGCAAGGCTTGGCCGATCGTGCTTTCGCCGCGGAGTTGGATGTCTTGTATCGTCGCCTGGCGATAGAAGATGCCCATCACGCTCGCGTTTGGCCGTTGCTGTTGCTGGCAGCCTCTGCAGCGATCGGGATTCTGATTCTGGGTCTTGGTGTGAACCTCTTCGGCGCCGAAAACGGATTGAGTGTCCCCGCCGCACTGGTGTTGGGGCTATCGCTGACCGGCGCCATCGTCGCTGCCGTGCGATTGTCGCACCTTGCCCGCCGACTCTACAGCAGTGGCCGAGCCAGCGAGGCCGTTTACCATTATCTGCAACGTAGCGATGAAATCGCACCAACGGAGCAACGTGTTGGACTGGCTGGCATGCGCGAGGGTGTGCAAATCAAGGACGTGACGCTGACCGATTCCCACGGCGAAGCGATCCTGGCGAACTTAACACTCGACTTGACGATCAAGTCGATGGTGGCGTTGTTGGGCACCGAGTCGGTTTCGACGCGAGCGCTGACTGAATTGTTGATGGGTTTCGGTCGTCCCTCGGAAGGCTGTGTGTTGATCGACGGTATCCGGCTGCTGGACGTGCACCCCCGTGCCCTGGCTGACAACGTGATGTGGATCGAACCGGACGGACCGATCTGGGACGGCACGATCCTGGAGAACCTCCGTGGCGGTGATGAGTCAATCACCAGTGCGGATGTCGTCGAAGCACTCGAGCAAGTGGACGTCTACGAGCGGCTTCAGCGATTGTCAGAGGGACTGAACACCTACGTAACGGCGGGCGATTCGATGCTCGGCACGGAGACCACGTACGGCATCGCTGTCGCCCGAGCGTTGCTGCACAAGCCGCCAATCCTGCTTGCCAAAGAGCCCTCGCCGCCTGCCGAGCATCTTGCCGAAGATCCCTGTTTGAAGTGTCTGCTGCAACTGGTCGCCTCCGGCACTCTGGTGGTGATCCTACCGCGGCGTCTGCAAACCCTACGCAGCGCCAACCGCGTGATCTTGCTGAACGGACCGCGACTGGCTGGTGAGGGCAAGCATGCCGAACTGCTCAGTGACAGCGACCTGTACCGCCATCTGAACTATTTGCTCTTCAATCCCTACCGGCACCACCGCAACGAACACGCGGAGTGAGCCCTTGAAGACTGTCCGGCTTAGGAAGTCTCTCATTTTGTCGCAGGTTTTCCGTATTTCGAGCGTTTGCCAGCTTTTTGTGGTTGAAATCCAGGTGGCGGGAATCTTGCGAAACATGGTATGAAACTGGAGTGGCATCCACGTAGGCGCGGCATCCTGCCGTGCCCCAGCATCCACGTAGGCGCGGCATCCTGCCGTGCCCTCGGCATACTGGTACGGCGGGATGCCGCAGCTACGAAATGAGACGGAGATCAGAATCGTGCATCAAGTCAAGGATTTGGCCAAGCGCGCCGGCCATCGCGTCAAATCGACCACCGGCTATCGGCTGCTGCGGACCAAAAAATGGGGCGTCGACTGGCTGGATGATTGCGTCCGCGTGGTCAGCGAGCGGTGGCATCCCGATTTTACGTCACTCGATGTCATCTTTGATGTCGGTGCGAACATCGGACAAACGGCAAGAAAGATTCTGCAACGAACTTTACCGCGGCAGCTCTTCTGCTTTGAACCCGTTGCCTCGACATTCCATCAACTGCAATCCAACACGTCGCATTTCCGGTCGGTCCAGTGTTTCAACTATGGACTCAGTGACAATGACCAGGAAGGCCAGATCAACATCTACTCCGCCAGTGTTTTGGCATCGACGTGTGATGCGTCACCGGTGCTTTCCACCGACTTGCGACTTGTTCCAACGCACCGAGACGATTCAGCTTCGCACCCTGGATTCCGTGTGCCGTGAACTCGATGTTGATTCCATTGACTTGTTGAAGGTCGATACCGAAGGAGCAGACCTCCGTACGCTGCACGGTGCGGCTGAATTGCTGGCCAATCATCGCATCGGCTTGGTGCTGTTCGAGTTCTACTGCCCGACGTCAACGACCACCGAAAACGGAACCTTCTTTCCTGTCGACTCCTTGCTGGCGTCACACGGTTATCGGTTGGTCAGCTTTTACACCGACTTTGTTCATGACCGACAACCGACCGGTGTCTACAACGCCCTGTACATGGCGGTGCCGGAGAACGATACACGCAACGGCGGAAAGGTGGAATGAAACGCGAACGAATTGCCGATCGGCATTGGACGTGACTTGCCCCGATCCAGTCAATCTGAACCGGGGGACCGCTTTCTGTTCGACCTCGGCAAGACGATGCACTCTTCATGAAAGAGTCGATGGAGACGCATCGACGACGTTCACGTCTACGGCCGCGGGCCATTCTGGTCCGACGGCGATTACTTGATTGAGTCGTTCGTGATGCCGGGCGAATTGGACGAGTGGCGGCGGAAACGCAAACATTGGCGTGACGGAGTCGAGCGGCTGTTTCAACCATCACGCCAATTTGATCCGACCGCGCTGTGGATCACGGACAACTGGAGTTGCGGTTACTTTCATTGGACCTGCGATGCGCTGCCGCGTTTGGAAAGTCGCGATCCAGCATCGATCGCTGGCCGATGTCACGCTGCTGCTGCCCGCCAAAGCGTCGCCGCTGTAGCTTCATTCCCGAAACGCTTGAAACCGTTTGGTCTGAAAGAAATCCGCGTGCTGGGACGATTCGAGCATCTGAAGTGCCGCGAACTGTTGGTGCCCACGCACATTGCTTCGACCGGCAGCTACGACCCGGAAATCATGGATCGGCTGCGAGATCGTTTTGTGACGCACTGTGGTCGCGGCGACCGGCAAAATGACGTCGCAGCGGCAGCGGCGAGCGTCTTTACATCAGTCGGAAACCTGGCGGCGTGGCGGCGAGTTGAAAACGAACCGGAGTTGCTGCCGATCCTGGATGAGTTTGGTTTTCAGATCCTGTATGCCGAAACAGAGTCCTGGCAGCGGCAAATCCAGCTCGCTTCGCAGGCCAAAATCCTGGTCAGTAATCACGGAGCCGGCCTGACCAACATGATTGCGATGTCGCCGGGGGCACGCGTGTCCTGGAAATTCGCGACCAGCTGGATGGCCAACTGTATTGCTACTACACGCTCGCCGCGGCGTTGGGACTGAATTACTACTATGCGGTTGCCGGTCGCGCCGACGCCCGAGCGAAATGGAACCGATCCAACATGATCGTTGATCCGGCTGAGTTTCGATCGGTCATCGAGCGGATGATCGAGGACGAGAACAACTGCGCGAGCCCAGACAGCCTGTGTGACTTCAAGCAGGGCGTGACGTTGCACCAGCCGCAGCGGGTGGCCGGCGCGGCGTGTACAGACAGCAATCACTGGGACAGACATCGTGCCACGGCCCGAGGTCGCCAAGTGCAGCTCGCGTTTCGCGGCGACCCATTCTTTCTTCGACCAGTTCGCGAATCATCGTGACGAACTTGCGGGTGAGTGCCAGCGGTCGCGGCACGTGACATCTTAATCCCGCGTTGCTTGCACAACTGGGCAGCTTCTTCATCCAGGTCGAACAATGACCTCCATGTGATCGCTGATGAATCCGATCGGCACGATGACCAGATTGGAGAGCTTTTGCTGTGTCGTCCATTTCGCCGATCGCGTCGCAGACATCCGGCTCCAACCAAGGTTGTTGGGGCGGACCACTGCGGCTTTGATACACCAGATCGCCAGTTCGGACAGCCCGCTTGCTCGGCAATCAGACGGCATGCTTCGTTCAGTTGTTTGACGTAGTCGCAGTTGTCCGCCATCGACATCGGAATGCTGTGCGCCGTGAACATCAAGGGAACAGATTCAGCCGTTGGCACTCAGTGACTGCAATCGATTGTCGAACATTTTCAGCGATCGCCTCGATAAAGTCCGGATGGTTGAAGCCCATCCGTACCTTTTCAACGATCGGTGCATCTTCGCCGACTTCTTCCTGGGCTTGGAGGATGTTTTCGCGATACTGCCGGCATCCGCTGTAGCAACTGAACATGCTGGTAAAGAAGGCCAGGGCCCGTTGGCATCCGTCGTCACGCATTTGCCGCAGCGTATCGGGCAACAGCGGATACCAATTGCGATTGCCCCAATAGATCGGCAACTCGACTCCGCTGGACTTGAATTCACGTGCGGATCGCGTCGAGCAGTTGTCGATTCTGTTCGTTGATCGGACTGACGCCGCCAAAGTGCTTGTAGTGTTCGGCGACTTCCAGCATCCGTTCGCGGGGAACATTCTTGCCGCGCAGCACGTTCTCCAAGAACGGCATCACGTCATCGGGGCCTTCGGGGCCGCCAAAGGAAACGAGCAGAAAGGAATCGTAGGGGGGAAGTTCAGTCATTTCTTGTCACTTGAAGTACAGAAAATTGTAGCCGAGTTGCTCTCGCAGGTCCCGACCTCGCCGTCACCGGACCGAGTCTCCACGCTCTCCCGGGTGAGACCTTGCGGTCAAAACGTGCGGGTCGGAGACCGCCAGCTGAGTCGCAGAGCGACTCCGCTACGATTATCCCCGCGAGCAAGCCCGCGCAGCTAATTCCAGTTCAACGGCAATCGTTCATCATCAGGAGCGAGCTTTCCTGCCGGCCGAATTCCTTTGCCGGTCTGCTTGTTCAGCTTATCACCCAGTTCTTCCCTTGCTCGCTCTGCGGCCGCGTTCAGTTCCGCCACAACGTCGGGGTGTTCGTCGATCACATTCTTGGTCTCGGAGACATCGTTGTCCAAGTCGAACAAGGCGAGCCCGATTTCCGCCTGTTGATACGCGACCGGTCGACCTTCAAGACCGCCTGGTTGTCCTTTCAGCGTGCGATATTTGTGCGGAAACATCAGTTTGAATCGTTCATTGCGTACGGCCTGCAATTCGCCGCCTTTGTAGTAGCAGTAGAAACGAATCATGCGGCGACTCGGCCCCCGCTTCGCCGAAGATCAGTGGTCGAATGTCTTTGCCGTCGATCTTGTGATCCGGCAATTCAGCTCCGATCAGTGCTGCCACGGTCGGCAGAATGTCGATCGTGCTGCAGAGTTTGTCGCAAGTCGTGCCGGCGGGGATTCTTGCCTTTCCACCACATCAGTGTCGGCTCGCGATAGCCACCCTCGAACATCGTGCCTTTGCCTTCGCGGAGCGGCGTCGCCTTTGCCCGCGTGCGTGCCGTAGGAAAGCCACGGTCCGTTATCGCTCGTGAAGATCACCAGCGTATTGCGCTCGACACCGATCTCCTCGATCGCACCGAGAATCTGTCCGACCGACCAGTCGACTTCCATAACGACATCACCAAACAATCCTTGTCCGCTCTTGCCCAGAAAGTCCTCGCTGCAGAACAAAGGCACGTGCACCATCGGATGCGGCAAGTAAAGAAAGAACGGCTGATCGGCATTGCCCTTGATGAATTCAACCGCACGCTTCGTGAACTCCTTGGTCATCTGCATCTGGTCTGCCGGTCGAACATTATCGTTGACGACCGTCGTGTTCTCGATCATCGGCAAATCGGCCCAGGGGATCGGTGCTTTGGGATCCTGTTCGCGTTTGGCGATCGCAGCCGGATGCAGCGGCCACATGTCATTGCTGTAGGGGATTCCGTAGTACTGATCGAAACCATGATTGGGGGGCAAGAATTTTGGGTTGTGACCGAGATGCCATTTTCCAAAGGCAGCGGTTGCATAACCTTTCGACTTACAGATTTCGGCCACAGTCGTTTCGTCTGGATTGATACCGATCTCCGACTTCGGGCCGAGCGCTCCGGAGATCCCGACGCGGCGGTGATAACATCCCGTCATCAACGCGGCGCGGGAGGCACTGCAGACAGCTGAAGAAACAACAAAATCAGTGAACCTGCGGCCTTCGGCGGCCATCCGGTTCAGATTCGGCGTCTTGTATTGGTTGTCGAAAAATGGGTTGATGTCGGCATAGCCCATGTCGTCGATGAAGATGACGACAACGTTGGGCGGCGGCAGCTTAGCAGCGGAAAGTGTCGAAGCGAACGAAGCCAGCAGCGCGAAAAAGAGTAGAACGGTGGGGTTGGACATCGGTGTGAGTGTTCTTGTCGAGGAAGGTTCTTGCTGAATCACTGCCCGACAATGATAACCGACGCGGCGGTCAGTTGGACCGCCTGAGGATCGTGCGTGCCGCTCCCGTCGCCCACGAACTGGTTCCCGACACGATGGCACGAATCACGATTGGACCCACCACGTCTTCTCGGGGAGCAATTTCTTTCACCGTGGTCTCGTTCGCTTGGACCGGAATGGAAAGGCTGGCGATCGTCGTCTCATTGGGATCACCGGTGATGACCGATCCGAGGGGACGATCGAGCGAGACGCTTAAATTCCCCGAAATTGGAGTTTTGACG
Organism: Pirellulaceae bacterium; assembly: GCA_963714715.1. Taxonomy (GTDB): domain Bacteria; phylum Planctomycetota; class Planctomycetia; order Pirellulales; family Pirellulaceae; genus JBFJVZ01. Next base: position 51,615 of record CAVQPV010000013.1, read on the forward strand.
GTCAGGGCAATCGGTTGACCTACCTCGTGCCCGGCGGCAACTTCCAACTCGATCGCGGCTGGCTGGTGCATTCGCAACGTGGGATCGCCCAGCAAGTTGTACAGCCGCATGTGTTCACGCCGCTCGTCGACGAGCTTGGTGCCCGTGGGGCTGATGACCGTCGCCAGCGTGTCGATCATCATCCGCGTTGGCGAACGTTGCGCATCGTCGTCATCATGCATCTGACGTAGCGTGCTGAACCACGCATCGCCCAGCCGCTGACACTTTTCTTCGTACACGGCGTTGATCAGGCCTACTGCTGCGGTCGCATTCCCATACGGCATCGTGATTCGACTGCCGGCAAATACGGCTATCGGACCACCGTCGGTCAACAACATTTGTTCCGCGATCGAGTCTTCGTTGGCATCAATGGCTCCGGTGTAGCACGCCAACATCAAGGCGATCGGTGCGCTGGACGCAGGACGATTGAGCCTTCGCACACTGCCCCGGTCAAGCACCGGGATCCCGTCCCGCGTGCGGGGCACGTTGTCCAACTGTGTCACATTCCCATGACCGGCATAAACCCAAAACCGTGACCCACGCTGGTAGCGATTGACCACCGCGTCGGTGAAAGAAACTCCTTGGGGACAAAACACGTGCCCCGGGCTGGCGTAACAAACGGTCGTCCGAGTTTCGACCGGCAGCACGCTGGTCACGATGTTGCGAGTCACCGATTCGATCGCGGCGTCGGCCATGATGCCAAACCCACCCACACCGCCGACCAACTGAACATCGCCGCGCCAGAGCACCGAAATCGTCGCTTTGTTCGTAACTGATGACGCGTTTGACGAACGCCTGTAAGTCACTTGGCCGTTGCACCGGGACGCGACCCACGACCACGTCGGGCACTCCATCGTCGTCCAGATCGCCCATCGGCAGATCACTTGCCAGGGGAACGACCGAACCCCAGTGGGCGGTCACCTTGGGAGAGCTGTAATGGGTGGGGATCTGTCTGGAAACATCACAAAAGGCATTTCCAATCGCAGGCGCGTCACCGATCAAGACGACATAGCGAGTCTGGTCGTCTGCGGCGTCAACGATCGCCTCGCGAAGCTGCTTGGAATTGCTGGACGAGTCGATGGTGCAGACTTCCAAGCCGTCATCGCGTCGATGATCGATCCACGGCTGCAGTGCTTCGCGAAACCGCTCGGGGCAGACAGCCACCACGTCGACGGCATAGACCAAGTCCGCCGCGGTGACGCAGATGAGGGTAGACGAGCAACGCGAAGAATGATCGCCGAATCATGGATGCCTCAAACCAAAGTCCGTTTTGACGGTTCACTTGCCTTCTCCTTGGCAGCAAGACAGTTACGATGGTCTCCCATCTCACTCAATCTTAATGTCCACCGCCATAGCAATGTCAGAATTCGAGCCCCATCGCCTTCCCCGCATCGCCATCTCGGTGGGCGAATGCACGGGAATCGGCCCTGAATTGGCACTCAAATGCCTCACGTGTGCCGAAGTAACGGACCGCTGCGTGCCGCTCCTGTATGGTCCCGCCGGTGTGATTCAACGCGTCGCCCAGTTGCTCGGTCTGCCCTGTCCGTCCGTGGGGGGCACGTCTGACAAACCTGCGATCGTCGATGTGGGAGCATTGGATGCGGCGAAAGTCATCCCCGGCGTTTTTGATGCGACCAGCGGCGAGGCCTCCTTCGCAGCGGTCATGCTGGCACTGAATGCTGTCACCGCCGGCGACGTCGACGCGATCGTGACCGGCCCGATTCAAAAAGAGGCTTGGCGTTTAGCCGGGATCGACTACCCAGGGCACACCGAATTACTTGCGGAAAAGACGGGCACACGAGATTACTGCATGATGCTGACCAGCGAAACGATCTCGTGCGTGCTGGCGACCGTGCACGTTTCGCTTGCCGATGTGCCAAGCCAGCTTTCCATCGCAAGAGTCCAGCGAGCGATCCGTCTGGGAGCTGACGCGCTCACGCAGCGTTTGGGTCGGGCGGCGCGCGTCAGCGTTTGCGGGCTCAATCCGCACGCGGGAGAAAATGGTCTGTTCAGCCACGGCGAGGAATCCAAAATTATCAAACCCGCGATCGACATGTCTCGTGACTTGGGGATCGACGTCACCGGCCCGTTGTCTCCCGACACTGCCTTTACGCCGGCGATGCGAGAGCGAACCGACGTCTATGTGTGCATGTATCACGATCAAGGCCTGATTCCACTGAAAGCACTCTCCTTTGACGATGCGGTCAATGTGACGTTAGGCTTGCCGATCGTCCGCACCAGTGTGGATCACGGCACAGCGTTGGACATTGCCTGGCAAGGAAAAGCCAGCCATCACAGTATGCTTGCTGCGATTCGGATGGCGATCGATTTGTGCTGACCCAAAATGCTTGAAACCGAATCATCTGCGAAGCGACGTACGATCGGCGAAGTTGCCTTGTTGGTGATTTTGTTTTTCGCCTATGCGGGCGATCAAGCACCGATGGTCAACGAAGCACATTATCTGGCCAAAGCGAAGAACTTTTGGCAGCCCGAGTGGTGTGAACGAGACCTGTTCGTCGCGTCGGGAAAAGCGCACACCACGTTCTACCTGCTGTTCGGTTGGCCAACGAAATTCGTGTCGCTCACGGCAACCGCTTGGCTCGGTCGATTGGTCGGTTGGACGATGTTAGCGATCGGTTTGCAGCGATTGTCTTGGCGGTTACTGCCCTTGCCCTTCTTTTCATTGGGTGTGGCGGCGGTTTGGATTGCCGGGATCGAATACGGCGATCTGGCCGGGGAATGGGTTGTCGGAGGCATCGAAGCCAAGGTCCCAGCCTATGGTTTTGTGCTGATGGCGATGGCGGACATGGTTGACAGGAGGTGGAATCGCGTCTGGCCGCTGTTGGGATTGGCTTCCGCATTTCACGTGCTTTCCGGTGGCTGGTCTGTGCTCGCTGCAATGCTGGTCTGGCTAGCCACCGAGTTCCGACGCGACGATCGCCAACCGTTTTTCACACCCGCACTATTCTTGGGCGGAGCGATTTCGCTGTTCGGTTTGCTACCGGCAGTCTGGCTGACGATGGGGGTCAGCCCCGAGGATTCTGCCTTCTCCGCTCGCGTCTATTCCTATTTCCGGCTCAAGCACCACCTGCTACCCGCTAACTTACAAACGATTTGGTATCTCCGGCACGGGGTGCTGATCGTGGCGACGATGGCTGCCTTTTTCAATTGCCGAAACTGGAGTAACGCCCAGCCGTGGGGCCGGCTTGCCTGGTTTACGATCGGTGCGATCTCCATTGCCGCGATGGGGCTCTTGATTGGCATGCTACCGCAATACGCACCGGATCTTGCCGCCAAGCTGCTGCGTTACTATTGGTTTCGATTGACCGACGCAATCGTACCGCTGGCCTTCGCACTCATCACCATGCGTGCGATTGCCTCGACTGATGCAAAGCCGTGGCAACGCATCGTTGGGACGTGCGTACTCATGGTGGCCGTGGCGTTGATCGCACACAGCAGTTTTAGCGCGGGCGCGTCTGGGAGTGCCGCCGGCGGCCAGCCATCGGCTGCTTGGCCGGGACGTGGATGCCACCGTCGAAACGCAACAACAGGTTTTCCGAGATTGGCTGGCCGTCTGTCGGTGGGCTCGCGGCGCGACGCCAAAAGACGAGATATTTCTGACGCCCCGACATCAGCAAACGTTCAAATGGTACGCCGATCGCGCGGAGGTGGTGAACTGGAAGGACGTACCGCAAGACGCGGCGAGCTTAAAAAAGTGGTATCAGCGCTTCCAGGATATCTTTCCCGTGTGGCGGGGCAATGCCCGGCTTGGCTCCATTCGTGTCACGATTCGATACGCGGATCTGCGGCGATACCGTCAAGAATATGGCGTCAGGTTCATGATCGTTGACAGGCGGATTACGGGACTGAATCTACCGCTGGCAAAGATTTATCCCGTGGGCGATGAAAGCAACCCTACTTATGCGGTCTATGAGTTGCCGTATTAGTCAAATCATCCTCACGGGTCGGCGGTGCGAGAACCTTGGGCCGCGACTATCATACAGTCATTGACAGCCCCTCATCTCGAAAGAACTGATCTTGCGGCAACTTAGTAAAACGCTCGTCGTCGCCTCCGTCGCGTTGCTGCACCTCGCAGCCGTCTCTGCCGACGACAAGCAGCCTGCAGCCAAAGCCAGGCGAGACTCGCATCAACCTCTGATCGCAAAAATCCGGCCGGCGATCACCACCATCCGAGTACAAGGCCGGGATGGAGACGAAATCGGTATCGGCACTGGGTTCATTGTCGACGCCGAGGGACTGGTTGCAACCAATTTTCATGTGATCAACGAAGGACGCCCCTTTACGATTGAAACCACTGCCGGCGATTCACTTCGCGTCTTGTCCGTCGAAGCTTCGGATGTAGCGAGTGATCTTGTTTTGATTCGCATCGATCCGGCAAACCAGAAACTGACCGCGCTCGATTTCGCCGCAGCGGATTCGTCCGAACAGGGAATGCGGGTACTCGCGTTTGGCAATCCACTCGGGCTGAAGGACAGCGTGGTCGAAGGCATCGTGTCGGCCAAACGCGAAGTCGAAGGGCGCCCCATGCTGCAATTGGCCATGCCGATCGAGCCGGGCAACAGCGGTGGACCGGTGGTGGACATGCAGGGACGTGTCCACGGGATCGTGAATATGAAGTCGGCGATCGATGATAACTTGGGGTTCGCGATACCGATCGACCAATTGGCATCGCTCAAGGACAACCCCAACCCTGTTGCGATCGATCGTTGGGTCCGCCTGGGCAGAATCAACGAAGATCATTGGACGCCGCTGTTCGGGGCGACCTGGCAGCAACGTGGTGGCCGGATCACGGCGAGCGGAACGGGAAGGGGCTTCGGCGGACGGGCACTTTGTTTGTCCACAAGCGAATTGCCGAAACTGCCGTTGGAAATCGCCGTGATGGTGCGGTTGGACGATGAATCGGGTGCCGCCGGGCTTGCTTTTCACAGCGATGCGGAACATCGACACTACGGGTTTTATCCCAGCGCGGGGCGTCTACGTCTGACTTGCTTTCGCGGTCCGACCGTCTATTCGTGGCAAGTCCTGCAGGAAGTCGATTCGGAACATTATCTGCCCGGACAATGGAACCACTTGAAAGTCCGCATCGAGAAGGATCGCTTGAAGTGCTTCGTCAACGGCCAGCTTGTCATTGAATCCTCCGACACTCAACTCAGCGGAGGCCGAGTCGGGCTGGCCAAGTTTCGTGATACCAAACCCGAGTTCAAACGATTCCAAGTCGGCAAAAACCTGCCCTCAGAATCGCTATCGGAGTCCGCCGCAACCTGGCTTGCCGGCTTGGAGGTCCCCGCCATCGCGGTCGACTCGATCGGCTCCGAGCAAGTCGATGATTTGGGGAAATCTGGTGACCTCGCCTCACGAGAATTAGTACGCCAGGCCCTGGCCCTTGAAAAGCAAGCGAAACAGCTCCGTCAACTTGCCGATGACGTGCGGCGGGCAGCAACCGTGGCACGACTGCGCGAGCTTTCCAAGTCGGACGCTGATGACCAACTTCTACGCGGGGCATTGCTTATCGCTTTGCTGGACAACCCGGATATTGACATCGACGTTTACGAGCAGCGTATCGATCAGATGGCCGAAGAGATTCGCTCGCAGCTGGACAAGAATGCCAGTGCGACGGATAAACGCGACGCGATGCATCGCTACCTGTTTAAAGACAACGGCTTTCACGGTAGCCGCAGCGAATACTATCACCGTGCCAACAGCCATTTGAACCGTGTGATCGACGACCGCGAAGGACTGCCGATTACGATGTCCATTCTTTACATGGAACTCGGCCGCCGACTTGGTTTGAACATCGTTGGTGTCGGCTTGCCGGGCCACTTCATTGTCAAGCAAATCGTCGACAAAGATCACCAGCAACTGATCGACGTCTTCGAGCGAGGCAAACTGTTGGATCGCAGCGATGCATCCTCGATCGTGGCGATGCATTCGCGTCAGCCGTTTGATGAAGAGTATTTAAGACCGCAAACGAACATCGAAATCTTGACTCGGGTGTTAAACAACTTGATCGGACTTGCCGGTCGAACCAACGACGGTGAAGCGATGCTTCGCTACTGTGATGCCATGGTCGCCCTGAATCCTGAGATCACGAGATTTCGTTTGATGCGGGCTCAACTTCGCGGGATGACCGGCCGCATCGCGACCGCCATGGAGGATCTGGATTGGCTGCTGGAAAAGAATCCATCGGACTTGGATCGCGAGCTTGCCGAACACATGCGCGCTCACTCGAGTCCCGACGCTAGCGAAAATGCCCGGCAACAGCTAGCGAGGGAAGCGGAATTCACCGTTGCTGTGCTTGGACAGATTCCGGAGAAACGATTCCGTCGCACCTTCGACGGCAATTCCGATGGTGTTGATCGTCAAATGACGTGTCCGGTTGCGTCGCAGAATGTCATTAATAATCGCGCCCTGCGAAACGATCAGACCGGTGGTCGGCTTTCCGTCCGTCAATAAGAAAATCGTTTCCAGTTGGTCATCAAATTCCATGGCACGCCGCAGCGCGGCATAGGTATTTGTCCGACTCCCGGCTTGAGCACGCCAAATGAATTGAGCTGCCGCCTGCTTGTTCTTATCGCTGGCAACGACCAGTTCGTCTCGCCACGGTCGAACAACTTCGTCATAAAACAGGATTCCAAACTCGGCATCCGGCGGCAGACCGTCGATTGCGTAAACCAGTTCGTTCTTCGCTCGAGTCAAGCGAGTTCCACCGGGAACCTGCCCGCTCATGCTGCCCGACTGGTCCAGGATGAACAGCAGCCGCTTGGCATGAATGTCGATGCCGTAGTATTGGTTGCGCTCGAGTTTGATGCGATCGTATGAATCGGTGTAACTCGCCGACTTAAACAGCATCGGCGTGCGAGCCTCATTCCACGCGGCGAACCGTTCCTCGTCGCCGCGAAAGTCATCGACGTCAATCTTCTTTAGCTGTTCACCCAATTCGTGACGCAGTTGGCCGTCCAGCCTCTTGGCAAGCTTACCCAGAAATTCGATCGCATCCGGGTGTTGCATTCGCACCAAGGCACGCACCAAATTGAAGCGAAAACCATAAAAAGACTCAAATTCTGAGCGATCAACCTGGCGCTTCAATGGTTCGATCGCTTCATAAATCTTGTGTTGTCCCAAAACATCGGCGGCGATGATCGAGACATCCATCCGCGGACAATCCAACAATTTGATGACCGCGTCTTGAGCCTGCGAGCGATTGACTTGCGCAACGACATCCACCAACTCGGAAAAACTCGGCGGGATCTCTTTGCCCTCGGCAAGGGCCTCAGCGTGGTGATTCAATGCGTAGACCAAATCGTCCAACACCTCGATTCGTTTCGCGACATTACCGGACAGCGCAGCGAGCTGCTTCTGTCGGTTCACCTCGTTTCGGCCAACCAGAATACGGGCCAACCGCGTTTGCCGAGGGCGCTCGGCAGACGCGACGGATATCAGCTGTGGTGCAATCGTCGTGGCGATCAACACGAACACCGCGACAGCCCGCCAAATGGCCACTTTGTTCCCCTTCAAAGTCTAGGCAGCCGGTCTTATCAAGTTGTTGATTTTAGCGTCTTCCGAGGTGGGCAAACACGAAAATTACGTTGTAACTCGTCACGCGACCCCGATCAGCGATCGGCTAAGCGATTTCGGAGATTTGTCTGCCATGGATTTGGCATTTGCTTGCAGTTTCGCGATCGCGGCTCGTCAAATCTCCCTACTTTGGCTTTACCAAGATCCACATCGGTGACGCCCATACCAGTTCGCCAGCGGTCGCACCGTCAAGGTCCGGCTGTTGTTCGCCGCGAACGTAGTAGTAGCTGGTTTCGCCGATCGTCGGATTTGGATCGGTCCATTGGAAATGCACGTCTTGCTCGTTCGGCTCGCGGACCGAGACCTCCACGTCATCCTTGATGATCGTCACCTTGGCAATTTTCCGTGCTCCGATCAGCCGCACGTCGAGGGTCGGCGCGGCTGCTGGTCGTGAATTCTTCGCCCATGAAATGTTCGGTGTCGCCGACTTTGCAACGCACATCCGCGATGATGTTGTCGGTCGCTCCGTAGACACGTCGCTCGACGGATCGCGTCCACAATGCCTTGGCGAGTCGGATCGGTGACAAAGACATTGCAGTAGCTGAGATGCGTCGAAATGTGATCGCTACTGGATTGAAACGCCAACCGATACCCTTTCAGTAGCGCCAAATTGACGAACCCTTTTGGACGCCAGCCTCCGATGCTCTCCTTCTCCGGTGTCGATTGCTTTAGCTTCGCTTCGGTGACGGCCGACCGCGGCGAATCGGGGCGTTCATAGTTATTGCGGTCGCCCTGATAGATTTCGACGAACGGTTCGACTTCAGGATCATGGTTACGCCAATCTGTCCCCATGTCGGTGGCCGACGTGTGCGACGCACAGATGCCATTGAAATAATGCAAGTACATGTACAGCAGCTTGGTGTCGGGTGCCGGTGCGAATTCATCGGGCGACGAGATCGGCAACCGCGGCAGCGACCGCACGCCGCGATACGCGAACATGCAGTTGCGGTGACCTTCGGGATAGCGGACGCTGCGTTCGTAGCTGTAAACGGGCACAAAATGCTTGGGCAGCGTGAACAGCGTGACTGCCTTTTGCGTCGTCCACCACGAGTATTCGCGGCCGTTGCCGTAGTCGTGATCGCCATCGCCGATCCAATCCATGCCGGCCGCGTCGATCGCGTAACGCCACATGTCCAGCAGTCCGCCGTCGCCGCCGCCATCGGGCGAAAGCTCGGTGTGTCGATGGAATTCCCCCCGCCAGATCCGCAGCGTTTCGTCACCGAGTTGCACTCGGTAGTCGCGCATCCGCTGGATGTCGGCTCTTTCGGCGGGCACGTCGGCAGCCGTGACGGCCGCTGTCTCTGCGGCGATCGGCGAGAGTTCAGCAAGCACCGGCTGGCTGCGCAAAATCCGTTCCGTCAATCAGACTGACCATGATGTTGTTGTTCGGATCGATTTGATTGGGATTGCTGCCGGTACGTCTTTGCTTTGGATTCTTCTTGGCAGCGACGTCACGGCTTCCGGGTAAATGAACATCGTCCACCTCGGGCGGATCGACTTCGCCACGTCCGTCACCAGAAAAGACGGCCAACATGTCGGACGAGCCCGACGGGTGTGAGCGCCGGGCGGTTGTCGAGAATGTTGTTGGTGTGCGGCATCCAGGCGGCCTCCGACCAGCCGTCGGGTCCGAGCCGTGTCAAATACTCGCACCACACCGTGCCGACACGGACGCGCCAGTTGCTACCGGGTTTCCCTCGGAAGGCAAGCCAGATGTTGCCTTCGTCGATCGCAGGCCAGCCGCGGATACGTCGGCGCGATCGCGGTCATCGGTTTGCGTTTGGGCTGTCGTTGCTGGGTCTTTCCGGTCGCAGTTAGGCCGCCCGCTCGCAGCACCGGCATCGCATCCATCACGTCGTCGGGTGCGTGCCAGCGGCCCTGGGCGTCGCGAACTTTCACGGCCAGCGAACGCCCGGTTTGATAAAGCGGAATACCTTTCTTCTTCAGCGCACCGTAATCTTTGCCCCACTGGTCACCGCTCCATTCATAGGCGATCCACAAACGCCCGTCGCGATCGTACGCCATCGACGGACGCACCTCGAAGGCAAGCGAAGCGGCGACAGCTTGCGGCTCGCTCAGGTTTCCGTCCTCGCCGCGCGTGACCACGTAGACGTCGTAGTCACCCTTGTCGAAGGTGTCCCAGGCAACGGCCAGGTTTCCGCTGGCGTCGGCGGCGATTGCTGGTTCCCATTCGTTTCCCTCGAATTCGCTGACCCGCGCGGGCTCAGTAGAAACCATCGCCATCTTGGTGCGCCGTGAAGACATGAAAGTTCTTCTCGCGACCACCGACCCAGGTCACCCAGACGCGGCCGTCGGAGTCGGTGGTGGCCGCCGGCATGAAGTCGGTGCCAGCCGTTTTGCTGATGTTCACCGGTTCGGACGGATCACTGCCGTCGGCGGCAAAACTGCGAGCCAGCAACTCCCAGTTGCCGTAGTCCAGATTCTTATCGGGGTCGAGGTGTGCGGAGTAAAACACCCAGACGCGACCATCGCCCGCGACGGTGATCGCTGGCCGATAAAGTTCATGCTCGCCATCGGTCACCGCGATCGGTTCACTCCAACTGCCGTCGCGGAGGATACGCAGGAACAGTTGGTCGCCGCCGGCGGGCTGTGCCAGGTAAGCCAGATCGCCCGGTTGTGTGATGGTACGAATCGGAGTCGCCTGGTTCTGGACGGGCTCCGTTTCTTCGGTGGCAACGCGTTCGCGAAAACCTTGAAAGTCACGACCTCGTGTGAAAGCCAGATAGGCGACGTAGACGGTGCCGTCTTTGCCAGTCGTGGCGGCTGGATAGTCTTCATCTGCCTTGGTAGCCGCAAGTGGCTCGATCGCCGGCACCCGCTGGATAACCAAATTGCCTTTCCCCCTAAACAAGCTCTTACCGTAGGGCAATTCGTCGAGGCGGAAGGTGGCGTTGGCGGGTGCCGACTCGAATTGCAGCGGCTCACTTTCATCGCAACCTCGCAGCGTCACCAGAATGCCGTTGTCGGTCATTGGTAACTGGAATCCGTCTGCGATTCGCTTGCGATCACCCGAACTTTGCGGGCTCTTGCGTCGGGTACGGATCGTCCACTTGTTTCCAGCAGCCGAATCGCCCTGCATCCACCGCCAACCGCGAATCGATTCGACCTGGCCCGAACCGACAACGAGTTTGCCGCTCCAATCCGTCGGATCCTGATCTTTCATTCCGAATCGGATGCGTAACGTCACCAGGTCTTCGTCCGAGGCATGCGATGTGCCAATGAAAGCAACGAGACAAAGTAACGCCGCCAGCACACGACGCGGCCAGCGGCCATCACGAAACATCATCGAACTGAATTGCATCGTTCACCTCGCCCTGCTTGCTAAATCTGATTTCTGAGAACGTGTATTGAAGTTGTCGATCATGCCTCTCGCGAGCCGACGGCGTTAGCTAGCCGCGGGCCCGCCGTTGCTCGAAGTTTGACGCGTCCAGGCCCGAGGCTAGCGCCGGCGGCTCACACTTAAAAACACGTTCGAACACCGACACGTTCGCGCTAACGTTGTAACCAAGAACCGGAGGCGAGGGTGGTTGTCGAGGCAAATCCAGCTTCGGTTTTTCAAGAATTGCCCACTCTTCAGCCCTCTTCATCGACCGTCGCTGGGCAACCACAACTTTGAATCTGGTTGTCGTTGCCCAATCCGCCTCGCTTTGATCCGCACGTACGGGGCGATGAACGAAGCACGATCGGCAAACGATCCCGCTGTCGAGTTCTTCTTCGCATGGACCGGTTCCACAAGGTCCTCAATCACAAACCCTGCCCGACACATGCCACCGATGATTTGTTCCCACCGATGCAGGAATTCAATCGCGCCCGGTTCTCTCAAGCGACGAGCATTCTTGTTGGTCACGTCGGGCGACGGGACTGGCGAATCGCGGTAGTAGCGATGTTCGATCCGGTAGCTGCCGTCCTGATCCGGAGACGTCGACGCTTGCAAGCTTGCCGGCTGCTTGTGCTGACTGATGTACAAACCGCCAGCACGTACGACGCGAGCCACCTCAGCAAATACCTTCATCACATCGGGGACGTAGCAGCTGCTGACCGGGTGAATGACGATATCGAACTCAGCTGTCCCCAGCACCGTCAGATCGTCCATCGTGGTCTCCAGCAGTCGCACCGAGTAGCCTCGCTGGGCCGCCACTTGGCGATCCAACTCGAGCATCGCACCGCTCAGATCGACAACGGTCACATCGGCACCGGCGGCCGCATACAAACTGCTCTGTCGCCCGCCTCCGGCCGCGAGACAGAGGACTTTTTTGCCCGCAATCGACCCTCCCAACCACCCAACGGCATCGACCAGGTCCAGCGGATTGGCTAATTCGTCGTCGCTTGCCGGCCGACACAGAGGATTGCCGGCGGCCGCCATCGACTCGTAAACGCGGCGATTGGTGCGAAGAATCTGGTCGTGCTTCATGGAGCCACCGAAAAAAAACGAGTATTTTCGCATCCGTGAAATCGCGAAAAACCCAAGAAAAACTGGAACCTTTTCCCGTTTCGACCACTTTCTGCCCCTACCAGGGAACTTCGCACCTGGCAAGAGCATCGGATCGATATCGGAAGCCTCATCGCTTCCCATTACAAGTTATCATGCCGAACTTCGCCGCGTTGTTTTGCGGCAGACGGGCGTTCGCCGAGGGGATTCGGTGAAAAAAATGTCTAAACCGCCAAGGTTGGCGAAATGGTGTTTGCAAAATGTCACTTCCGAGAGACCTTCTTGATCAGCTGCTCAGCGGGTATTTGGATGATGCCCTGAGTAACGACGAACGAACTCGGGTCGAGCAGTTGCTACGTGACGACCCCGAGGTTGCCCGAGAATTGCAAGAGCTATCTGACTTGCGGGAAATCTTGCGGGAGATCCATCGAGAGGACCAACGGTTCCAGCTGGGACCAAATTTTGCTGACCGTGTTCTGAAGGCGACCGTTGATCAGGCAACTGCCGAAGGCTTGAGCGAGGACCACCCCGTCAGGTTGCTTTCCCAGCAGCCCAGCACCTCGGTCGTCACTCGGCACGACTTTCCGCTGGCAAAGATGGCCGGCGTCGTGGTCGCATTGGCAGCGTCCGTCATCGTTGCCATTGCCGTGTTTCGCACACCGCCAGACCCGGAGCACGGCGGACTTGTCCAGAACGATCCGCCACCGACGGTGGACCCAATCGATGTTCCTCCTCAGGACGTGATTGAGCAAGAGGCTCCCGGACCGCCTGCTCCCATCGAACAGCTGGTGAAGGATACTCCGACGAACAAGATTACCTCGCCCGTGGAAGTGCCCGAGGCGGTCGAGATGCCGGTCAACGACGCCAACAGCATCAGCGTACCGAGCAATACAAACAACATCGCTGAACTTTCCCCGCGACCCCCCAGCCCGTCGCCCATGGATCTTGACCCCAAGTTGCTTGCGCAATCGCTGGTCATGGTCGTCGATGTCCGGCAAACCGAGGCCGGTCGCGGTAGTAACGCCGTCGGTGCCGCCATGGTGAAAGCCGGCATCAAACCAGCTGATGAAAGGAAGATCGACGAGAGCATCGTTGACTTTGGCAAGGATTTGATCGACGAGAATCAATCGGTGTCGGTCCTTTACCTGGAAGACGCGGGCAAGAAAATCGATAACTTCATCAACGCAATGGTTGCCGACCTGGACGGGATCGAATCGGTCGGATTCAGCTATGCGGCGGACGCTCCCATCATTGGCCTTGTCAACGAGTTGAAAAGCATTGACCCAACCACGGTTCGCCACGGTGCGAGCTGGCAACTGACGGACGACGAAGGCAACGGGCTCCAATTGCTCGCCCAAGAGTTGGGAAGTCGCGACTTTTCTGAGGTCAAACGAGAGGGAGCAGGATTCCCTGGCAACGGAGTCGAAGGGCCAGATATCAAGGCCCGCATCTTTGTGCTGATTCGATAATCATGCAGGCACGGCTTCCAGCCGTGCCCCCGTAGGCGCGGCTTCCAGCCGTGCCCCCAGCAGAACGGCACGGCAGGATGCCGAGCCTACGAAAAGAGGTGCGTCCGGACGGAGCCCACAGGAACTTGGTCACGCAGCCGTTAAATGCGATTCGCTTGTCGCCTGTGCACTCCGTCGCGAGCGCACCCTGAGATCGGGGGCCACAAATGAGACGCGTAACCTTGGTCGGATACCCGCATCAAGCGACGCGGCCGAGCACCATTTCCAAGGTTTTTCTCAGCGCCGCTCCACTAGCCCGGATGCCTTGCACTTCTTTGGGCCACAAATCGATTTCCATTCGATCGACGACGCCGCAGCGGCCGACGACCGTGGGAACCGACAGTGCCACGTCGCGAATTCCGTAGCAACCATTCTGAACGCTGCTGACGGGCAAGACGCGGCGCCGATCCAAGGCAATCGCGTCGATGACGTCGCGAATCGCGATCCCGACAGCAAATCCAGCTCCACCTTTCCGCTTGATCACTTCCGCTCCACTCCCACGTGTTCTTGTGAACAGTTGATTGGCCAGCGTTGGCGTCCAGCCCGGATACTTATCCAGCGGCAATCCCGCGATCGTTGCGCTGCTCCAAATCGGCACCATCGATTCACCGTGTTCTCCCAAGATCGAGCGCATGCGTCTGAGTGGGAGGCGATTTCAATTGCTGAGCAATCAATGAGCAAAACCGGATCGTGTCCAACTGCGTACCAAGACCGATCACTTGTTCGGTCGGCAAACCAAGCTGCTGGGCCGCGACGCAAGTCAGATATATCGACCGGGTTGCTGACTACCAACACGATCGCCGTCGACTTGGGTCCCGCGGCTTTGATGTCGTTCAAGATCTGTAGGAACAAGTCCGTATTGCGGTTGATCAAATCCAAACGCGATTCATCCGGCTTGCGTCGCAAGCCCGCCGTGATACAGATCACATCACTATCGGCAATGTGTTCGTAGCCGCCACCGACGATCGTCTGATCGGCCACACTCGGACCACCGTGCTGCAAGTCGAGTGCCTGCCCGACAGCGAGTTCCTGGTTGACGTCCAGGAGCGCGATCTCGCGAGCGATGCCGCCGCACTGAAGTGCAAACGCAGCGCACGACCCAACCAGTCCACCGCCGCCAATGATCGATACTTTCATAAATATGATTCTTCGTCGTAGGCCAGGAAGTGTCCTGGCAAAGGATTGTGTTGCCAGGACATTTCCTGGCCTACCGATACGCTCAAGGTCTTCGGTTACGCCGATTGCATTTGCCGAATCACTTCGTCGGTGATCAGCTTCACCAACTGATCTTCGCTGGGTGCACTTGGCGCACTGCTCACACTCGGTGTGTGTGCCGGCGGCGGTGATGGGAACGCTCGGCGCTCGACCCCCGCCTCGGCCCACGAATCGCGGAAAATATCGTTGGCACAGATGTCACAGTCTTCGTACGTCTTTGGTGTTACGCGGATCCTTGTAACCCCATTGGTCTTTCAACTCCAACAGTTCCTGCGACTTCTTTTCGCCCAAGAACGACACGTTCCCGAGTTGTTTGGCCAGCATCAGCATGCGGCAATAGGAATCCAGAATCTCCGTCCACCAATAAGCTTGCTCGACAGTTTCGCCGTAGCTAACGGTGCCATGGTTGGCCAGGATGATCACGTTGGTGCGTTTCACAAACGGGATGATCGTGTCGGCAAACTCTTGCCCACCGGGTGTTTCGTACTTGGTGATCGGCACGTCACCCAGAAAGACTTCGACCTCGGGCAATACGCACTGCGGAATCGGCTCGCGAGCGATGGCGAACGCCGTCGCATGCGGCGGGTGACAATGAACAACACTGCGAATATCTTCGCGTTGCCGATAGATCTCCAAGTGCAACAAGGCCTCGCTCGATCGTTTCTTGCGACCGGCAATTTGCTTACCCGTCATGTCGACCATCGAGATGTCATCGGGCTTCAAAAAACCTTTGCAATGCAACGTCGGCGTGCACAGAGACTTCATTGTCGCTGACACGAACGGTAATGTTGCCATCGTTTGCCGCGGCGAATTGACGGTTGTAAATGCGACGTCCGATGTCGCACATGTCTTGTTTGATCTTATGAATGTTCTGCATGTTTAGTCTCCGTTGAAAAGTTTTTGACCAGGACTGACCTGGCAATTGATTGGTTTTTGCGCCAGGACAGGTCCTGGCCTCCTTGTTAGTCATCCAGTTCGACTTCATCCAACAGCGCTACGATCGACGCGTCCAATGGCTTCATCTCCGGCCGGAATGGCTGTGCCGACTCGGGGCCTTCGGCCAAGGCCACCAGGTCACCGATGCCGGTACCGCACAAATCCCAGGCAACCACTGTTTCACCGCCCAGCGGTTGCTGGTCGATGCGATCGATGTCGTCGACGATTTCGACGCAGCGCAGCGTTGCGTTGGTCATCGCCGGGTGATAGCGAGCCAAGGTGACGGTACCGATGGTGCGAGCGAGTTTCATGTCAATTCCCAAGTTGTGCGATACGAGCCGCCACGTTGACGGCAGTGATCAAGTTCATGCGTCCCATGTCCAACACCCACACTTGCGGTCGCAGCTCAAGTTGAAAGCGATCCACATCGGCGATCGCCGTAACCATTGCCGCGCGACACGCCTCGGTCGAAATGCAACGATGAACTTCTGCAGCCGGTGAATCGCTCAAAACAATTCGCGACCCGAGCATTGTGATGCCTCGACGAGCCAGTTGGGTGGCCACGGACACCGCGCGATCGGGTTGGTGTTGGTCGATGATCTCCTGGTTGGTTGGGTCGTTTTCTGGTTTCGGTTGCTGTGCGGGCAGCACAGCGGTCGTTTTGTTGATTTCGATTCCTCGCTCTTTGGCTGCGTCGATCGCCGCCGGTGTCACGATGGTGCCCGCAGCGACAAAGATTTGCGAAGGCGATCCTGTTACGTTTTCGATGGTCGTCGCGGTCACGATCTTGTCGCTGATCGATGCCGCAGTGTTATTCGCTGGCTTGATGTTCGAGCTTGACTGCCGCAGCTGCGCGATGACCCTGCGAACAATCCGGTCAATAAAGGCCGGATCAATCGGAGTGGTCATCGCAGCGTTGGCATTACTCGGCATTATTTTGTAGGACGGGTCTCCCGACCCGTTTTTTTGGGGGATCGTCTGGCTTTGAAGTTCAGTCATGATGAGCGTTTGCGTTTACAAATCACCCTCCCGCGAAGCGGGAGGGTCGGGCTCTCGAGCCCGGGGAGGGCTGATGCAAGACCCTCTCCGGCCCTGAGAGGCCGACTCTCCCAGAGGGAGAGTGAAACTTTTACCGATGAACAACTTAAAAGCGGGACGATCTTCTCCGGGACGGGTCGGGAGACCCGTCCTACGAGTTAATCAATGATTCCGACCACGCTCCAGCGCGCCGGGGTGTTGGCATGATTCGTTACTTCGCGAGCGTAGATGCCGTCACTGGACATCATGACGCGATCACCCTTTCGCGAACCGAGTCCGTCCACAGCAACCAGTGGCGGACCATCAGCCGAATCGTCCGCCGTCAGCAGCTGGACGACGACCAAACGCTGACCTTCCAAGCTGCTGTGCTTGATGGTCGCGTTGGCTGATCCGAGTACTCGTGCCGGTTGCATGTGTCGATTCTTCAGTCGTTCAGACTACGCGCAGCTCGTCAATCATGCTGCAGCGTCGTTCGCGGGTGAAAGTGATCGGTGTGGTGACGCCTTCGCCCGTGGGTCCGGCGATCGAGAAAGATAGGTACCCTTCGCCTCCCAGTCCCAGTGACGACATGCAGGGTCCGTTCTTGACGTACAGCGTCGTATCCAACTCACGGCCCATCTTGGTCATGTTTTGGACGTTGCGAGAGTGAATGATCGCGGTGTGCCGGAAACCGTGTTCGTACTCCTTGGCCATGGCAATGGCGTGGTCGATATCACGCGCTCGAACAAATGGCATGAAGGGCATCATCTGCTCGACACTGACAAACGGATGGTGCTCGTCCGTTTCGCCAAAGACCAGTTCGGTCCCGGTCGGGGCACTGGCGCCGGCCGCTTCCGCCAAGAACGTGGCATCTTTGCCGATGTAATCGGGGCAGGCGGCGTCATGCTGATCGTCACCGACTTTGACAATCGCCTTACTGGTCAATGTGGCAATTTGTTGGCTGTTCAGTTCCACGGCACCAGCGCGTCGCATCGCCGACATCATCTGGTCAAAGACACATTCGAGCACAAACACTTCCTTCTCGGCGATGCACAATAGGTTGTTGTCGTAGGCGCCGCCCTGGATGATGCAACGCGCCGCATTATCCAAGTCAGCGGTTTCGTCCACGACGACCGGCGGGTTTCCCGGCCCGGCCACGATGGCTCGTTTGCCGCTTTTCAAAGCGGCACGTCCCACCGCGGGACCACCGGTAACACAGATCAGGGCCACATCGGGATGCTTGAATAGCGCGTTGGCGCTTCTCAAGCTCGGATCGGCAATGATCGAAATCAGATTGTCAATGCCGAGCTCACGGGAGATCGCTTCGTTGAATCGACGGACGCCTTCGGTAGCCACACCTTTTCCACTCGGATGCGGATTCACCACCACGGCGTTGCCTCCGGCGAGCATGCTGACGGCGTTGCCCGTGATCGTCGGCAAGCTGTGTGTCACCGGAGTGATGGCTCCGATCACGCCGAAGGGGGCTCGTTCGATCACCGCCAAACCATGGTCACCGCTGTAGCATTTCGTTTCCAGAAACTCGACGCCGGGCGTTTTCTCGCCGAGCGTTTTCAGTTTTTCGATTTTGTGTTCTGGCCGGCCGATCTTGGTTTCGGCCATTTCCATCAGACCGAGTTCTTCACATTGCTCGATCGAGATGCGTCGGATGATGTCGATGACCCGTTTACGATCCTCGAGCTTCCGCTGGCGATACTGCTCGAAAGCGGCACGTGCGGCGGTAACGGCCGAATTGGCGTCCGAGAAAACACCGTGACGGCCGGTGGCGGGCAGTGACCGCCCATTGGTACCCGCAGGCATCGGACCAACTTCGGCCAAAACCTGAGCGACAACGTTTCGGATTAAGTCTTCGTTTAGTTGCATTTTGCTCGTTCCAATTTGGAAGAGGGTGTTAGGTTGTCTTCGTTACCTCTCACGGATGGAGAGGTGACGTCATCATCGTGAGTCTTCGTTTCTCGCGTAAACCTTCAGCTTGTCGATGTGCACCGTGTCAACGATGCCAATGACCACGGCGTCAATCGGCAAGTCTTTTGTCTCCGGCGTTAGCCGCGCGCTACTGCCTTGCGTGATCAAGACGTAGTCATCTTCACCCGCTCCGAGGGCATCGACGGCGATGAATGTTCGTCCGGTGGTGACCAACTTGTCGCGACCTTTGTCAGACAGCCGGTACGGTTCGACAACCAGCAGTTTCTGGCCGGTCATGGACGCAACTTTCTGCGTGCTGACGACCGATCCGATAACTCGGGCTATGAACATGGTTCACTTCTTACTTGTTAATTGCTTCGTAGAACGCCGGCGGTTTGACGGGCGACGATCAACTCTTCGTTCGTCGGGATCACCCACAGTTGGGTGCGGCTGTCGCTGGCATGGAACGTCGACTCGCCATCGGCCGCCTGGTTGGCCGCCAAGTCGACGAGGATGCCAAGTTCTTCCAAACCACCGCAAACGCCTGCTCGGATGTTGACGCCGTTTTCACCGATGCCGCCCGTAAAGACGATCGCATCGACGCCACCCAAGGCGACGATCATGCCGCCCAAGTGCCGGCGGATTTCCTGGACAAAAACATCCAGTGCCAACTGCGATCCAGCGTCGCCTGCAGCCGCGGCGGACTCCAAGTCGCGGATATCGCCACTCTTGCCACTCAATCCGAGCAGCCCTCCGTGGCTCGCTAAATGCGAAAGGACTTCGTCAAGTGTTTTTCCGGTTTGCTCGATGATCAACGGCAGCGCGAAGGGATCGAAATCACCGACGCGATTGTTTTGTGGCAGTCCTGTTTGCGGGGTCATGCCCATCGTCGTCATCACACTTTGGCCGCCGCGAATCGCAGTCAAACTGCTGCTGCCGCCCAAGTGACAGGAAATCACGCGAGCGTCGCTTCGGCCGAGCAACTCGGCGCTGCGGACGGCGATGTACCGATGACTGGCACCGTGGAAACCCCATTTACGAATGTGCAATCCATCGGCCCACTCGCGAGGAATCGCGTACTCACGTCGGCCTGCCGGGATCGTGCGATGAAAGTCGGTCTCGAAAGCCGCCACCAAAGGCAAGTCGGGGAATCGATCGCGAAGCGTTTTCATCGCAGCAATGTAGGGCGGGTTGTGCGCCGGAGCGGCCGCGTTCATTTCGGCCATCGCATCAAGAACTTCGTCGTTGACTTGGAAAACGCCTGACATGCGTCCGCCGTGTACGGCTTTGAAGCCAATCGCTTGGACCTCGGCAGCGTCCTTCAGCACTCCGTGCTCCACGTCCGTCAGTTGCTCAAGGCAAGCCGCTACAGCAACGCCATGGTCGGGCACCGGCATCGTTCGCTCGTCCGTCCAATCGCCGATTTCGACGCTGCACATGCTTTCGCTGTCACCAATGCGCTGCACGGCACCGCGCGCCAGACATCTTTCATCGGTCATGTCAAACAACCGATACTTGAAGCTGGTGGAACCCAAATTGGCAACAAGGATAAGCATACTGTCGGCCCGGCTTCCGCCGGGCGTCTCCGCGCCGAACTCACGAACAGGTAACTGCAGATCCGGCGTTATGAGAAAAAAGCGGTTTGCAGACCTTCCGCCGGTCGCGGAATGATGTGACTGCTGAGCAGTTCGCCAGCCTGCGAGGCAGCGGTCGCACCGGCTTCGACTGCAGCGCGGACACTGCCGACATCGCCACTGACGACCGTGGTTACCAAGCCGCCTCCGATATCGACTCGCTTGACGATTTCGACGTTGGCGGCTTTGGCCATCGCGTCGGTTGCTTCGATCAAGGCCAACAGGCCGCGGGTTTCGATCAATCCGATTGCATCATTCATGGAGAAAACTTTTTCGTTGATGTTGTTGTTGAAAGTGTTGATCGTTGAAAGGCAAGCCGTTCAACGAAAATGAACTACTTCTTGGCGCTGCCGCCGCTCACCGTCTTCATGACCTTGGACAGGTCGTCGTGCGGACGCGGGATGACCTGAACGCTAACGACTTCGCCAACGCGGCCTGCGGCTGCTGCACCGGCATCGGTGGCGGCTTTCACCGCAGCGACATCGCCGCTCACGAACGCACTGACCAACCCACTGCCAACTTTGTCCCAACCAAGGAACTGGACGTTGGCGGCCTTCATCATTGCGTCGGATGCTTCGACAAGGGCAACGAACCCTTTGGTCTCGATCATCCCAAGCGCTTCACTAATCTTTGCCATTTCAAAACTGCCTTTGCTTAAGGGGAAAATGGTTCATTTGCGCCGACTTCTCCCCGGGGAAGAGGTGGCGTGACATGTTGGTCTATCTCTGGCAGCCGCAGCTGTCGTTTCGTTTTCGCAAGGTCACTTCGATCGCCGAATCCAAGTTGCAGGCGTTGCCTTCGTCCGTGTCGATGTGAACTTCCAGCTTCGATGTTTCGTCGGCTCGCACCAGTACGTCATCAAAGATCACGGTGCAGTTGGGGCTGACGATCTTTAGTTCCATGTAGTCGCCGTTGGCGACACCGTAGTAGGCGGCGTCAGCCACGTTCATGTGGACGTGCCGTGCGGCGCGAATCACACCTTGATCCAACTGCACCGTGCCGGCAGGCCCAACCAGCACACATCCCGGTGTTGAGTCGATGTTGCCACTGTGGCGCACGGGAGCATCGATGCCCAACGAGATTGAATCGGTTTGTGCGAGTTCGACTTGGCTGAAGGGACGTGTCGGTCCCAGCACGCGAACGCTTGACAACATGCGACGGCGCGGGCCAACAACCATGACCGTTTGTTTGGCTGCATAGAAGCCGTCCTGGTACAATTCCTTTTCCGGCTCCAGCTTGCGCCCGCGCCGAACAGGACTTCGACGTGCTCGTCCGTCAAGTGACAATGTCGCGCCGAGATACTGACTCGCAAGTTCGGTTTGCCGTCAATCCAACCGGGCGGATCATGCCCAGGCAAGATCGGTGCAACGTCGCCAAGAGACTGACGGACCGCGGTGCGGACAAGTTGCTCAATTTGACTGCGATCAATGGTCGCTGAGATCATCACGAATTGCTTTTCAAGTTGGTTCTTGGGTGAGGCGGCCTCCTTGCGGTGTCGTTTATCAGTGGCATCCTGCCGCGTCGTTCTTCTCTCTGTGGCGGCAAGCTGCCGCCGATACGCAGTTACGTTCCGGGCCCTGAGGCCAAGATTAGTTCGACCCCCTCCGATTCCAGTCGCTGTTTCCAAGTAGAATCCATGTTGGAGTCGGTCACGACCGCGTCTACTTCGTCCAACCCGCATAAGCGTGAAAGGCTGACTTTTCCGAACTTGCTGCTATCGGTCACCACAATCGCACGGTCGGCCGTGGCTAACATCGCTTTCTCGCTTTCCACCAACATCATGTCGCTGTTGAAATAGCCACGCTCGGTGATGCCGGCCACCGACAAGTACGCTTGACCAACGTTGATTGTCTGCAACATGGCATCGGCCATCGGTCCAATCGCTACAGCCCGGCGTCCGCGCACGCAGCCGCCGACCATGATCAGGTCGATCGATTCACTACTGCTTAGCAGGTGTGCGATCGGCAGACTGTTGGTCACCACCTGCAGCGGCCTGCCGACCAAATGCCGGGCGATTTCATAGGTGGTGCTGCCACCATCCAAGAGGATCGTTTCGTGATCTTCAATCAGTTGGGCGGCGATTTGTCCGATGGCGGCTTTGGCCGGCCACTGGCTGTCTCGCCGAGTCTCGAAGACACGCATGGTGTCCGGTTTGCCGGTCCAAAAGACGCCGCCGTGGGTCCGCCGCGCATCGCCAGCCTGCTCAAGCTGTTCCAGATCACGTCGGATCGTCGATTCGCTGACCTCCAGCGATTCGGCTAATTCGCCCAGCGAGGCGAATCCATGGGTCTGAACGAGGTCCCGGAGCCGGTCTCGGCGAGTCTCAGTCGTGATCGGGCCTGCCACCACGGGAATCCCCCAGTTTCAACAAATTGACAGAATGATAGTTTTCTGTCATTTGAGAAAGAAATCAATCACCAAAGATGGAAAACTTCCAAGTTTTTTGAGAAATCTATCGATTCCAGGCTCATTCCGCTCCAAAGACAGGTGAGTGACCCAAACCGCTTCGTCGGCTAAATTCCTTCCCGGTTACGTAGGCTCGGCTTCCAGCCGTGCCAGATCCCAGGACGTCGGCTCGGCATCCTGCCGTGCCCATCAAAACAGGGCACGGCAGGATGCCGAGCCGACGCATCCAGTCTCCGTTTCCACTGCAACAGCGAGCCATCGAATGAGTGTTTTGAAGGGCAAACGAGCCGTCGTCAGCGGATCATCTCGGGGAATCGGACGCGGCATCGCGATCCAGTTTGCCAGGGCCGGTGCTGAAGTTGTCATCAACTACAACCGTCACGCCGAAGAAGCCGAAGAAGTCGTTGCCATCTGCGACAAGGCCGGCGGCAAAGCGTACTGCATCCAAGCCGACATGGCGGACCGATCCCAAGTGGAACACCTCATCGACGAATCGGTGAAACGGTTGGGTGGCTTGGACATCGTTGTCAGCAACGCAGCGTACAGCGATCGCCACCTGATGCTGGATTCGGACGTCGCGGAATTTCATAAGACGATTGACGTCAGCATGTGGGGCGCGTTTTATCTGGTTCGCCGCGGCGCACAAAAGATGGTCGAATCGGGCAATGGCGGCAACATCATCGTCGTCAGTAGCCCGCAAGCGCACTTGGCTCTGCCAGGATCGATGGCCTACAACATGGCCAAAGCGGCCAATGACCAGATGGCCCGCACGGCTGCTTGCGAATTGGCTCATCACAGCATCCGGGTCAACATCATTCACCCAGGTTGGACCGACACCCCGGGCGAACGAAAGTTCTTTTCTGAAGAAACGCTGGCCACCGAAGGCGCTAAGATACCGATGGGTCGGCTCGGCAAGCCAGAAGAGATTGGGCGGGCAGCAGTCTTCCTTTGCGATCCCGAAAGCCAGTACATCACCGGCAGCACGCTCAGCGTCGATGGAGGCATTCAGTTGCCATGGCGCGAAATGTATCGCGTTCACGAAACGGGAGTAAACGCAGAGCGTGCCCGCTAGTTTGATGGGTCGACGACCATCACATTGGAGGCCAGATCTTCGGTCAGACGTGTTTCCAAACCGTCTTCTTCCCTGCGCAGTGAACGTAGTTCGGACGGCTTGATGTTTTTCGGCAACTTGCCAAGGTTGCAGACCGGTTCGCCGGGGCTGGTTGCCGGCAACGTTGACATGCCGATCACGACGGCGTTGAAGGGGGCCTCCAAAACACTTCGCTCGCGTCCCAACAGCGTTGTGCTGGTGGCCAGCGGTTGCCCTTTTTTAACGATTTCACCCGGCTTGACGTGGAAATGCAAAAAGCCGCCTCGTTCGGCTCGTATCCACTTGGAACTCTGCACGATGACTTGATGATCCGGGGTCTCCGGATCGCCATTGAGCATCTGCAGACCGCGGAGTACATTCGCGACACCGCGGACGGCGGCCTCGACGATTCTGGGTTCGACTTTCCAGACCTCGCCGCCTTCCATGATGATCGTCGGACATGCAGCCAGGCAGGCTTCGCGGCGAAGTGATCCGCGTGGGCCCTTGTTGTTCATGATGACTTCGCAGCCGAATGCATTGGCAAGACGGCGGACGTCGGGATCGCTCAAGTCAGCGCGGACGTTCGGAAAATTCGTGCGCCGCACCGAAGCGGTATGCAAATCGATTCCGTAGTCACAGCGTGCGACGATCTCTTCAAAGATCGTGTTGGCCAGGCGACCGGCCAGCGTCCCTGTCGCCGAACCGGGGAACGAACGATTCAGATCACGACGATCAGGCAAATACCGGGAGTGCCGGTCAAACGCGAGTATGTTCAGAACGGGAACGAAGATCACCGCACCTCGCAATAGCTTGAATTCCTCGTCCTGAATCAGTTGCCGGACCGCGCCTGTGCCATTGATTTCATCGCCATGCAATGCTGCGGTAACAAACACAACAGGCCCCGCTTCGGCAGCCCGGCGAATGTGGATGGGAATTCGCACCGTCATGCTGCTGTAGCTTTCGCTGACCGCAAGTTCTACATCGCGAGCCTCACCGGGAGGAACCCTCTGGCCGTTCCAAGTATCGATTGACTGTCGCTGACGCGGTGCTGACATGAAAGGGCGAGCCTAAAGCGTGAACATCAGGATAGTTAGATCATCGGGTTTGCCCGGTTGTTCAGGAGATTGTTGCGACATTCGTTTCCCAGCAAGATCGGCGAGATTCTCGATTCGTTGGACTAGCTTGCCGCGACGACCGTGCTCGATCACCTCATCCAGATGCAGATTATCGTAAAGTCCATCGCTACCCACGATGATGGTGTCACGAGCGGCGAGTTGCCGGGCGGGACCGACTTCGATATGCATGCTATCGGTACCGACCAGGTTTGACACGATGTGGCGTTCGTCATGAAGCATCGCTTCGGTCTCGTCCAGCATCCCGGATTCGATCGCGTAACCGACTGGTGAGTGGGGCGTTGTCTTCCATTTCAGTGCGCCGCGCTGGCCGACGATCAAAGTCATCGAGTCGCCAACTTGATAGGCCCGCGCCATGCGACCCTGGACTTCGACGACTGCGAGTGTCGTCGCTGCACCGATTCCCAGATCCATGATTTGGACGTTGGCACGTTCAATTCCGTCCAGAATCGCCGAGCGTAAGTCACTCATCGATGCCGCTGCTTGAACGCTGTCGGCAACAGATTTGACCGCGATGGCCGATGCTTTGTAACCTAGCGGACAGCCGCCGACACCATCCGCCACAACCAAGACAATGCCACCGGACGCCGTATGCACGACCGCGGCGCTGTCTTCATTGGGCTCTTCTTTGCCGGGACAGCGGCGGCACAACACGACAACATTGCCGGCAGAAAGACCGATGGACTCGGCCGATTCCATGTCGCTTTCGATGTACAGTTTATTGACCGCGTTCATAATTGTCGCTGACATGTAGTTGATCTCGTTCACAATAGTCTAGCTTTCCGCCCGCCGCCGTTTGACGAACCGCATCGCCTTTAGACGTACTTTTTGCCACTCCGAAAGCATTTGTGTCGCACTGCGATAGCGATGACGCGGGTTCACAGCTAAGGACCTGCGAATGACGGCGACCAGTTCAGGGTGAGCACGACGACGCAAGTTGGCGGCTCCTGGCATCGGCCACTGAAATGGATACTCCGGCCACTGGCCTGCCAACATTCGATACGCGATCAAACCGATCGAAAAAACGTCGCTTCGCATCGAGGGCCTTCCCATTGCCTGTTCAGGTGCCATGTGGCCGACGGTGCCCGTGCCCGATCCGCTGATTGTCTTTTGTGCTGCCTTGGCAATCCCAAAGTCAGCGAGCCGCAGGTGATTGTCATCAAACAAGAGAATGTTTCCCGGTTTGATATCACAGTGGATAACTCCCCGAGCGTGCGCGTGGGACACCGCCTCCAACAACTGCGTTAGAATCTGGAACGACGTCTCGAAAGACATGCGATTTCGTAGTCGGTTCTCAAGTGTCTTTTCGGCCAATGGCGACACGATCACGAGATAACCGTCAATCAAGGTGGCATCGCGTATCGGCAGTATATTGGGATGATCCAATTTCATTGTCAGTCGCACTTCGCGTCGGAACTCATCCAACAACTCCGGTGACATCGCAGCATCCGTAAAAATTTTCAGCGCGACCTTAATACCCAGCAGCGTGTCGGCGGCCGCATAAACATTCGCGTAGGCGCCGTGACCAACGCGACGCTCTATCCGGTATTTACCAAGCCGCGAACCGACGCGGATGCTCTGGCGATGCAATGTGGATGAATGGTTCACGAGGTTCTCCGCAACGAAATCATCTCAGTCTGTAAACTCAACCACCGCCGACTCCCCGAGTTCCCTGAGCACTTCGTCGGCGACGGGTAAATCGGGTAGCCCATGGACTTGGGGGCGGCGACGGCGGCGCGTCTTACGTGGAATTAAATGCCGCATCAATTCCAATTTGCCGAAACAAAGCAGACGATCGGTGGGTTCAAGCCGCCGATCCGACCGCGGGTTCGGAATCACCGTTGTGCCCCGATAAAGCGTCAAAACATTCATATCTTTCTCTCGCAATTCGCCAATCACTTTGCCGACATACTCGGAGCCCTCAGGAATATGAATCTCGGTGACCCCGTAACCACGGCTCACGGTCAACCGCTGACGCAAGTCGATTTCAGGAAAGTCAACTTGGGCCGCCATGTAATCGATGATCGCCCCGGCGACGTCCAGTTGCGTACAACTTTCGATGCCTTCCAAACCGGGTGACGAGTTGATTTCCATAACCTGCGGTCCATTTTTGCCTTCCAGCATGTCAACGCCGGCAACTCGGAGCCCCATGATCTGGGCGCATCGCACCGCCGTTTCACGATACTTTTCGTCTAATTCGACCGGTTCGGTGACGCCACCACGGTGCAGGTTACTGCGAAACTCCTGCCCCTGGGCGACGCGTCGCATGGCAGCAACGACCTGATCGCCGACCACAAAGGCTCGAATGTCACGCCCCTTACTTTCAGCGACAAACTTTTGAATCAGCACGTTTTGTTTTTGACTCTGTAGCAATTCGATGATCGCCTCTGCATTCTTGACCGTTTCGGCCAGCAGCACCCCAATCCCCTGCGTCCCCTCCAGCAGCTTGATGACGACGGGCGCACCGCCCACCCGCTCAATTGCCGGTAGCACATCTTTCTTGTCGCGGACAAAGGTTGTCTGCGGCATTCCAATATGGTGGCGACTGAGGATTTGCAGGCTGCGGAGCTTGTCCCGCGAGTTGACGATGCCGGCCGACGAATTGGCACAAAACACATCCATCTGCTCAAACTGCCGCACCACTGCGGTCCCATAATAAGTGATCGACGCACCAATCCGCGGTAAGACAGCGTCATAGTGCGAAAGCTGTTTCCCGCGAAAATACAGATCGGGGTCACCTTGGCGTAAGTCGATGGCAAACTTCAACGTGTTGAGAGCCTTGGCCGACGCACCACGCTGCTCCGCAGCTTCTCGAAGTCGCCGTGTGCTGTAGCACTTCATGTTGCAGGACAGAATCGCAAGTTTCATTTCAATTCCTCTTGGTCCGACTTGGTTGTCGACCTCTTCCTCTTCCTGCGTTTTGGCTTGCCACCATAGTACGACTTGTTGGAATCGACCAGGAAGCGGCCACGGATCGCTTGCCGGCCCAGCAACATGCGAAATCCCATCGCATCTCGATTGGTCAGCGTTAACTCGACGGGCCAATGGACGCCCAGCAATCCAACCGTCGACATGACAACAGGACGTTTTTCCGACTTGCCGTTGGAGCTGCGAATGACTCGATAATCCAGAATTTTAGCCTCAGTCTGTTTGAAATCTCGGCTGTTCCGCTGAATGGGATGCACCTTGAAACGCACCCACTTTTCGCCGTCGCAGTCGAATTCGTGTATGTCATAAGCATGCAAGGCGGAAGATCGAGCCCCCGTGTCTACTTTGGCCTTGACGCGTTTGATCCCCAGGTCAGGAAGTCCCACCCATTCGCGCCAGCCGATCACCAGTGGCTCATCTTTCTCGCGTTCACTCATTCTTCATCCCTCGGGTCGATCGGCCGCATCTCCGTTTTTCCCGGGCTCGTGCTGAGCCGCCGCCGCAGTCGTTTACTCCGTGACATGCGACGAACCTTCCGACGTGCCGCTGCGGCCGGATGCAAAACCACGGAAAACCGGTTCCGAGATCGACCGCAAATGCAGATCACGCTGCGGGAAGGCGATTTCTATCTTCGCTGCCCGGAACGCCTGATCAATCGCCGTGTGCAGGTCATGAACCACGGTGTAACGCTTCTGGTAATCGTTAATGAAGACTCGTATCTTGAAATTCAAGCTATTGTCGCCAAACCCCTCAAAGACCGCAGTCGGGGCAGGATCATCCATCACTTCCGGATGTTGCTCAGCAGCCTTGATCAGCAGCTCACGGGCAAGTTGCGTATCCGATCCATAGGCAATCCCCACATTGATGACCAGGCGCGTGATTTCGTCCGATCGAGTCCAATTCAATAATTTTCCCGTGATAAACTCTTTGTTGGGAACAATATAGTCCTTGCGACTCCAGTCGGTGATCGTCGTGGCACGAATGCGAATCTTTGTCACGACGCCGGTGACACCGTCAATTTCGACGACATCACCAACACGTACGGGGCGTTCAAACAGAATAATGATGCCCGCGATGAAGTTGGCGAACATTTCTTGCAGACCGAACGCCAATCCAAATGTCAAAGCGGTCGCCATCCATTGAATCTGATCCCAATGGAGACCCACTGTCTGACCGGCGACCAAGAGTCCGACGAGTGCAATCGAATAATTGGACAGTGACGTGATCGCGTATCGCGTGGAGGGGTCGAAAGGCAATCGCCTTAACACCGCGAACTCGAGCAATCCTGGGATATTCTGAGTCGCCAAGAACGTCAGGATCACGACCAACGTGGCCAGCCCGACGTCGGCAACGGTGATCTTTTCCGGCACGACACGCGTATGCACGATCGGCTCCCCTGTCTCGGAGACAATGGATTCCGTGATCGTTGTTGACGAAGTCCATACCGGCCACTTTTCCAAGAATCCGCGGGCCGACAATACGTCTTGCCAGATCGCCCATACGCCAATCAAGGCAACCCCGAGCATGACGGTGTGTAACAATCGGCGCGTCTGCTGCATTTGTGACCGCAGACTTTCCGCGGTCGGTTCTTGCAAGTCGATCGGTACTTCGGCGGCCACGGCAGCAGCCTCCGATTCGCGCTGCCGGCGCGTTTGCTCGATCCGTAGTCTGCGGCGGTGAACCAACGCCCAGCGGGAGACCATGGCTCCGATCAACCCGATGATCAGAAACAAGGCCGAGGTAGCAAATAGTCGGGAAGCCAGTTGCTGACTGGTGAAGTAATACCCGGTGACCGCCAACGCGGCTAAAACAATCGGGGTCACGACTACCAAGGGATACCATAAATACGACAAGCGATCCGCCCAGCCACCGGCATGAGTTCGCATGTATTCACCGACAACGCCCCGTCTTGGATGGAGAACTCGAAACAAGAAGATCGCCAAGACGGTCATGGCGGCGATGAAAAAGTATCGCTCCAAAGAGTCACGGCCAAATCCGAAACCGCCGGCACCCAAGAAGCTGACAACGGTCAGCAACGGTACCAGTGTTATCAACAACCAACGCAGCGATCGACGCAAAAAGCGCGCGCTGGGGGCTGGCCAACCAAAATGGGACTCAGCCAAGCCATCGCCGCGATAAAACTGAAGCAAAAACTCGATCGAAAAGTACCCGATGGCGAGTGTTTTCGCGGACGCCGCTAGCGCCAACAAGGCTCGGTCGTTGCCGGCCACGCTGCCAAGCCGAGAGGCGACAAACGCGAACACCAACGGCAAGGGTGCCGCGGTCGCTATCGTCAGCATCAACGATTTGATGGTAGGAGCGAAACTGGTGTAAGTCGACTGACTGACCTGCTTGCCGATCTGTTGAATCTCGCGGCGCAGTCGCCAACGGTATCGAACCAAGGCCAGCAAAGCAAGCAACGCGACCCCCCAGAGAGCCGGACGATTCTTTAAATCAATCGCGATCTGGGGGCCCACATTGGTCCAAACCGCAGGGATCACAAACCAGCGCTCCTCACGTGCTGGAACCAACTGTGAAGTGAGCGGCTGGGTGCTGCGGATCCACAGCACGCGTTCATCGACGTACTGCGTGGCCTCATTGACGAGCTGAACAATCTGTTGTTCCGTGGTCGATAGCGAAACCAACGTATTGAAGTAATTCGTCTGACTGCGGATGGCCGGATCAAGATATTCAGTCCGCTGCTGGGTGAGCAATCCCCGAGCCTCTTCCTCAAGCTCCGCTCGCTCAACGCTGGAAAACGCTTGTTCGGCGTTATCCAACAGCACTTGTATCGAAACGTCCAAACGAACGTTGCGCCATTCCGTTAATTCGATCAATTGGAATTGAGCGTCATTGATCAGCGGTTGCCGTTCTCCGGCGCGAAGCCGATACAAGCCGACGCGGGGAAGGTTCTGCTTGAGGTTCCTGAGCATCGCCCCAACCGCATCCGTTAGGCCGACGCTGTCGACGCGCGTTCTCGCCTGTTGGAAGTTTGAACGTAGCCCTTCCAGTTTCTCGTTCCGCTTATCCAGAATGTCCTCGACCTCCTGAATTTCAGCAGCCAGTTCCTGAGTCAGCGTCGCTAATTCCCGGTTCTGTTCACCGATCGGTTGCAAGGCCGGATGTAGTGTCGCCAATTGAACGGTTGCGGATTCCACGCGTTCAGCTGCGTCTTGCGCACGTTGAGCTTCGACAATGTCTTCGACGACCTTCAATTGTTGTTCTAATGTTTCAACTTGGCGGGCCTTCAAATCACGGCTGGACTGGTAGTAACCGGCTGCCGTTTCAGCGTCGATCAGCGCAGCTTCGTTCTGCAATGCTGCCAATTGCGATTGCAGCAGTTGCTCCGATGTTGCAAGTTCCAATCGCGCCGCCTCACCGGCTAGCGAGGTCGTCAGGTTGGTGTTCGCCGCTGCGACCTGGGTGCGGCGTTCGGCAAGTCGTGTCTCCAGCTTCGGTATCTCTGCGTCAATTTCACGGCGCCGCTGCGGAACCTTGGACGCCGCCAACTCGGCGTCCACCAACGCTTGCTTCGCCGCTGACAGCTCACCTTGAATTTGTGTCAACAAAGATTCCAGATCCGCCAACGATTCTGACGACGGTGAGATCGGCTTGAACTGTTGCAGTGACTGAAGTTCTGCTTTTGCAACAGCGACTCGGCTTGCAACCGTGGCAAGTGCAGCCTTGTGAGCTGCGGCGATGGCGCGTTTGGCATCGGTGTCTCTCGCTTCCGACTCTCCTTGCGCTACGATCTCCAGAATCTGCTTCTTCTCGTCATCGGTAAGCGCCGACTCGGAGACGCGATTGCGAAACGTTTCATAGGTACCTGGCTCTGCTTGCAGTTGACTCGCTGTGTCTTGCACACCAGCAATCACGACCAGCAGACTGGTACCGAGCAGAAAGGCAGCAACGATTTTTCTGTGACGATTCATATTTCCTAATCAAAGGAGTCGGCGATGCCGTCGGGTACATGCTTGCTGCTATCGGATCGATCGCTTGCGGCATGGTACCGGGAAGAGGGCCGGATGCGTGGCAAACAGCGACGCATCGGGGGTCGAGTCTATTGGATGACATCGCTTTGCTGAAGCACCTGCCTTGGTTGTCCTGGGCAGGCAACCGCGTATGACTCATGCTCCCCCAAGCGAACGTCCTCAATGACTTCCACGACGAGCACCGTCGCATTGCCAACTCCACCGCTTTGCAGCGCGACGTTCAGTCCAAACCGATGAGTTTCCAGAATCGACTCGGTTGCTTCGGCGTTTCCTCGCGAACAACTTCGCTGTCAGGGTGCGCTGCAACATAGCTGTTCAAAATTTCAACAATCGCGTCGATCAACCGCAGATGGGCAGCAGATAGCGCCGACCTCAATTTCTTGCCCGAGTCTGATTTGACTAAATCCTCCGGCAGATACTCGCACGGCTCAAACAGGCAGAAGAACACGTCGACGTCATTCGCCGTGTCGACCAATTCCGCTTCGACAACAGCAGTCGCGGTATCAACTTGAAGGCTTTCGATGACCGGCACGAATCCACCGCCATCGACTGCGTACAGTGTGAGCCTCAGCTCACTCTGACCGCTGTTGCCTAAATCGACAGCTTCTTCCACCTGGGCAAAGCGTTCGCCTTCGAAGGACAGCTCCCTGGCGTGATTGGTGATGCTAATGGTGTACTTCATCAGTAATTTCCCTCTCTCATGCGATTGAGTAGCAATCATCACGCCGATTAGAAGACATCAACGATCGCGTTAACCTGCAGTCACCTTGCGCAGGGCGGCAATGCGCCCAGCCGTCAAAACACCTAATGCGAATCCAATCACCAGAGTTCCAAACAGCAAAGCCGCGCGGGGCATCGAGATGGTTGTGAACAAGATCTTCGTTTCAACGACCTCTGTATTCTGCAAGACAATGATGACGATCAACAACCCCACCACCGCAGCCAGGATGACTCTTGTTTTGCTTAGAAAGTCCGACATTGTGATCCCGATTTATTCAAAAGCCGTGCAGCGTCGGCAGACAAGTCCGACGCTCGGGCTTTGTTCGACCGACGCCAGGTGGGCATGCCTCACGTCGTTATTGACGACCTGGCCTTGCTGTGGACGCATAACTCGTGCCGAAACAGGGACTTCGCCCAGTCGATTGAGCCGCGAGCGGCGCAGTTTTTGCCGGCAGCCACCAACACTGGCAAAGAACTTGTCGGCGATCGGAAAAAATGTTGCCACTGCCGGTTCGTCGGCCGCAGGAGTGATTCGCAGAAGCAGTGCAGATGCTGTCATGATTCCGCATCAGTACGCAGCCCAAGGTGCTTGAGCCGACTGCGGAGTGTGGGACGGCTGATGCCAAGACGAAGGCTGGCTTCGCTGATATTGCCACGTGTTGCTTCCAGGACCTCAGCCAGGACAACGCGATCGACTGCGTCATGAATCCTGCGCTGCGATTTCCTGCGAGCCACTCTCAAGCAACTGCGCCGTTTCGGATCGCAAGCCCGTTTCCCACTGACTGGAGAGACGTGCCGGTTCAGCCTGCTCCGCATGTGGGGAAAACCCACTGGGCAGGAAGGATGGCGTGATCACGGGGCCGCTGGCTCGCAATAAGGTCTGTTTGATGACACCTTGAAGTTCGCGCACGTTACCAGGCCACGGATGTTTCATCAGCAAGTCCATCGTTTCCGGAGCGACTGCCGAGAATTCCTTGTCCAGAGATTTGGCGAGCTTTGCGAAGAAGTGATCGATCATGTTCCGCACATCTTCACCACGATCGCGAAGCGGCGGCAAGTGAATCGTAAATTCATTCAGTCGGTAAAACAAATCGCTGCGAAAGCTCTTATCCTCCATGCCTGCTTTCAAATCGTGATTGGTGGCCGCGATGATTCGCACGTCGCTCTTCAGCGTCGTATTGCCGCCCACACGCTCGAACTCTTTTTGCTGCAACACTCGCAGCAACTTCGTCTGCATCATGGGGCTCATGTCGCCGATTTCATCCAAAAACAGCGTGCCGCCATTGCAGGTCTCGAACTTGCCGATTCGCCGATGATCAGCACCCGTGAAGGCGCCTTTTTCATGTCCAAACAATTCGCTTTCCAACAATTGCTCGGGAATAGCGGCACAGTTGATGGCATGAAAGATTTGGTCGTGTCGTTGGCTGTGTTGGTAAATCGCCCGCGCGATGACCTCCTTGCCCGTGCCGGTCTCGCCCAAAATCAACACGGCGACATCACGCGAAGCAACTCGACCGATCGATCGAAACACTTCGACCATGGCGGGGCAGTTGCCCAGAATCTGATCGGCACGATCGGCTAGTCCATTGGCCGGTTTGTCTTGAGGCAAAATTGCCGGCTTGCGGGCCATCCGACTGGTTGCCAAAGCCGAGTCGATGACGGGCAGAATCTCGTCCGGGTCGAATGGTTTGGTGACATACTCGTACGCCCCACCGCTCATGGCAGTGATGACCGTTTCCGCCGTGCCGTGTCCGGTCATCAAAATCACCGGGACACGGCGATCCATTTCGCGGAATTCATGCAAAGCCGCTAGCCCTGACTGGTCGGGCAATTGAATGTCGAGCAAGACCGCATCCGGCTGATGTTGCTGAAACAGTTCCAAGCCGGCCCGAGCTGAATCGGCGGTATAGACCTCGTATTCGGGGCCAGGCAGAGCAAGTTTCATGCATTGCAGGATCAAGGGATCGTCATCCACAACCAACAATCGACCGATTTCGTCTGGTTCACTCATGAATGATCTGCTTGGGTGGAGTCGTGAGTTCGCAAGATCACAGCAACAGTTGTGCCACTGCCGACGGTGGACTTGACTTCGACGGCGCCTTCATGGCTGCGCACGATCCCCAATGACGTGCTTAATCCCAATCCGGTGCCCTGCCCGCGTTCTTTGGTTGAAAAGAACGGATCAAAGATACGTTCACGAATACTTTCCGGAATTCCCTGGCCCGTGTCGGATACGAAAATCGCAACGTAAGCGCCAGGCTGAAGCGTCACCAGCGAAAACGTGCGTTCGACATCCAATTTGTATCTACTGGCGGTAATGCCGAGCGTGCCGCCGCCGGGCATCGCATCTCGCGCGTTGATGGCAAGGTTCATGATGACTTGGCTGATTTCCGTCGCATCACCGATGATTTCGGGCAAATCCGGTTCGATCGTGATCTGCAGCGTGATCTCCTGGCTTAACGTGTGCTTCAGGATGCCACCGACCTCGTCCAACAAATCAGCCACGTCGACCGGTTTGTGTGGACCTTCACCTCCACGGGCAAACGTCAAGAGTTGAGCGATCAGCTCGGCGCCTCGACTGGCACCGGTCACGATCGTTTCCAGCATCGCCGCACGATCAATCCGCTCGCCACCTCGCTGCAACATTCGTGAACTCATCAAGATTGGCGTCAGCAGGTTGTTCAAATCGTGTGCAATTCCGCTGGCCAGGGTTCCCAAAGCCTCTAACCGCTGCCGGCGGCGTTCCACTTTTTGCAATCGATTGCGTTCGCCCAGATCGAGGTCGAAGATGACTTCGCCGATGGTATCGCCACCTTCGCTGATCCGCGTCCGGCGGCGTTCGATGCGGATCGATCGCCCTTCTTTCGTGACCGCTCGCAGGACGCCCGTCCAGCGATCCGAATCGGCATACTCATCGGCATGCACGTTGTCGCGGTCGCCTTCCGGCGGCACAATGCCCACTAAGTCGTTGGCAGATTGCCCGATCGCTTCGCTGCCGGAAAATCCGAACATCCGCTCGGCACCCAAGTTCCAATAGATGATGCGGCCGGCTGAGTCCAGAATATGCAGCGGTTCGGGAATCTCACGCAGCAATGCCTCGTGTTGTTTGAGCCGCACTCGCGAGACTTCTCGCTCGGAAACGTCGCGGACCGAAATTGCCAAGAATTCCTGACCACGGATCGTCCGCGGCGTGATGATCAGTTCAGCCGTGAACCGATTCCCATCCTTTTGCTTGCCGATCACGGTGCGAGAGAGGCCGCTGTTGTCAGCGGCGACAAGCCGATGTGTTAGCCATTCATCGATCATGGTCGTTTCAAACAGCGAACCGACCAACTGACCCTCCAACTCGTGTGCTTCCGCAGCAAACATGGCGTCCAGCGCCGGGTTGGTCATTTGGATCTTGCCAACGGCATCGGTCAGGATGATCCCATCAGCGGACCCGCGGACAAGCAGGGCGAAGCGTTCGTCCAGTTCCAACAGTTTTTGATCGGAATCCACCCGCCGGCGTCTTTCCCATCGCCGGGCGAAGTACAGCAAGCCGATCACCGTCAGCATCAAAACGTGTCCTCCACCCAGCCAAAACAACGCGCCGGCGCGAGCGTCGCCGTGCGGTCCGTCGGCACTGGCAGGGATGCCAGACTCCGGGCCCAAGACCCGATACAGGCTGATGGCAGAAACCACAACCGACATGACGGCGAGCCCCGTCATGATCTCAAAGAAGCGTTTTCTGATCCAACTTGGCAAGCTCTTTCTATCCTCGACGGGGACATCCGGTACAGACTTTGCTCTTGCTTGGTAAATGACTGCTGGAAGCAGTTTATCGGCATTTGAAGGCCTTTGTCAGTTAGTCCTCGAAAAAGGTTTGCGATGATTGCTCAAGGCGATTTAGCTGAAGCACTGCGAGTCGCCCAAGCGGCCTGGTCAGGGTGCGACTGGGAAACCGAATTCGGAGTCTCCCGCATCAACCTTTGTGGCTTGCGGAGTCAACAAGTTCGTCTGGCCGCCCAAGCCACCCGTGGCGCCGAAGCAAGTTGCTGGCAAGAAGCATTTCACTACCTGGAAACTGTCGAGCGGGAAGCCAGGCAAGCAGCCGAACTGGCCCGACGAGCGATCGAAAAGTGGAATCTTGGAGATCGAGAGTCCGCCCGCAAGTTCTTGGACGAAGCCATCGCGTTGGAGGCCCAGTACCGTCCGCCGATTGCCTACGCGAACCTGAGCGAGGTGATGAAACGTTCTGATCCTCCGCTTGGCACCGCAAGATAGACATCGCAATCGTCCATCACAACAACGCCTTGAACGTCGTCCGTGATTCAAGTGGCAAAATGCTTACCGCTGCTTGTCAACATTCTTGCCAATTCACGGATCAGAAACCGGCGCAGGATGGAACTGTGCAATCGCACTCTGCAGCTCACGAAAGCGGATCGGCTTGGCAACGTACGCATCCATTCCTGCTGCGAGACACCTTTCGCGGTCGCCCTTCATGGCGTGCGCGGTCATGGCGACAATGGGCGTATGCGTGCCTGTTTTCTGCTCTCGCGCACGAATCGCAGCGGTTGCTTCCAAGCCATCCATTTCGGGCATCTGCACGTCCATCAAAATCAAGTCGTACACGTTCGCTGCGCTCATTTTGACCGCTTCGGCACCGTTGTTGGCGACCGTCAAGCTGTGGCCCCACTTCTGTAACAACCCCTGAGCTAACTTCTGATTCGTCACGCTGTCCTCCGCCAACAGAATCTGCAGCGGCCGCTGCCCGGACAAATCAATCGTAGATTCGGCCGATTCTCGTTCGATCACTTCGATTCCCAGTGCGGCCAGAATCGCGTTCAAGAGATCTGATTGCTTGATTGGCTTGAAGACGTAGGCGGCTGCGCCAAGCCGCTGTGCGCGATCAGCGTCGTCGCCCGCGGTCAGCATCACGACGACAGCCGTGGTTGAGCCCGTTTGTTGTTTCAGTGCTTCCAGGAGCGAAAAGCCATCCGCATGGGGCATATTCAAGTCACACAACAGCAGCCGAAACGGCTTTCCGCTTTCAACCGCTTCGCGAACCTGCCTGGCAGCAGCATCCACGCTCTCGGCAAGGCTTGGCTTGAGCCCCCAGTTGGACAGCATTTCCTCGATGATTTCGCGATTGGTCGCATTGTCATCCACGACCAGGACCGGTGTGCCGAGTAACCGGCGGCGCTTCGCTCTTGGAATCTCGCCGGATTCATCGCCCCCAGACCGAAGGCTAACGGTGAAATGGAATGTCGTACCTTCTCCTACAGTGCTTTCCACCGAAATCTGCCCGTCCATCATTTCGACCAGTCGCGATGAGATAGTCAGGCCGAGGCCGGTGCCGCCGTAACGCCGCGTCATCGACGAGTCGGCTTGCTCAAAGGCGTCAAAAATGGACTCGCACTTGTGGGCCGCAATACCGACCCCAGTGTCGCGAATCGCAAAATGCAAAACAGCCGATTTGCTGTCACGCGATTCGACTTCGACAGTCAGCACGACTTCGCCTTGGGCCGTGAACTTGATGGCGTTGCCGATCAGATTGACGATGATCTGGCGCAGCCGACCATCGTCACCGATCAGTGCATCGGGGACTTCGGGGCCAATGTCGTAGGCCAGTTCCAGCCCTTTGGCGTGAGCCCTGATAGCCAAACCACGCATCGTATCACCAATCAACTCGCGCAGCAGGAACGGCGCGCAGTCCAACGCCAGTCGGCCAGCTTCGATCTTCGAGAAATCAAGAATGTCGTTGATGATGCTGAGCAGCGACTCACCCGAGTCAAGAATCGTTTCGACGTATTCTCTTTGTGACGGTGTGAGTTCCGAATCGCGCAGCAGTTCGCTCATGCCGATCACCGCGTTCATGGGCGTGCGGATCTCGTGGCTCATGTTCGCCATGAAGTCGCTCTTGGCTAAGTTGGCTGCCTCCGCCGCTTCCTTGGCTTGCTGGAGAGCCAGTAGCGATCGCCTTCGCTCGGTAACGTCCCAAAAGATCGCCTGCAAACCGATGACGCGACCGGTTGAGTTACGTACCGGAGATTTGATCACCTGAAAGTAGCGAAGCTGCCCATGCGACTCGTTTTCCTCAACGCTCTCGAACAGTTCACCCGCCTCGATCACTCGACAGTCGTCCGCGTGGTACTTGTCGGCCAACTCCTTGGGGAACAAGTCGTAATCGGTCTTCCCGATGATCTGGTCCGCTGACCGCTGCAATAACGTACAGAACTTCTGATTGACGAAGACAAAGCGACCAGCAACGTCCTTGCGAATGACGTTGACCGGCAGGTTTTCCACAAGCGACGCATAAAGCGTTTCGGAGTCCTTTAACGCCGTCTTGATTGCTGGATCAGTCGATCGTGTACGCCAGCGTTGACCAAACTGTCTGGTCAAACCAAACAGACTGATCAAAATGTGTGGAAAGACGTGTGAAGCCATCGCAACACCTCAAGGGTGAGTGCAGTGAAGAGGAGAACAGCTTCTATACGCACGCACCGTGCCAATTGCTCGCAAGACGCGCCAAAGAGAGCGTTTCCTCGACTGACTTCGTCTGCCTCGACATCGACTTGGGATCGGGCGCGAATTAGTGTCCGGTACGTTTTGCCAGGAACTCGCCGTTGGGGTGCTTTGCCCAAAAGTGCCGGACGACACTGATTTACCGCTGATTGCTCGACAGCGAAACCGCGGATTCGCAGGCTTCGAGACTGTTCAAGGCAGACTGCTGGAAACATCGATTCCAAACTGGCAAGTTGTTTTCCAGCGATTGAATCTTGACCTGATGTTGCTCCCCAAGGATGGTCGGATCCCCGTCTCGATCAGCTGACGGACCGGCGGGGCTGCAACAGCAACAGCCCCGCCTTCGTCGTGTTTCCGTTTCCTACTGCTTGGCTGCTAACGCTTTGCTGAGCTCTTTTCGCTTGCCCTCGACAAGGGTGAGCATGGAGCCAATCCGAACGCGCAGTTCATCGTCGACGTATTCCAATAAGTCCTCGTCCCCCGGGACGCTAGGAATCTTTGCCGCCATCGTCGGGTCGACATCGAATCCGCCCGCTTCAGCAGCGGCTTTGAGGTACGTTTGAGCAACGGAGAGGTGCTTTCTTGATTCGACCGTGTCGTAACGATATTGCTGGCGAAGTTGCTCCACCTTTTCCGACGCGATTTCGCCTTCGATTTTGGCCAGTTCGCCTGCCTGAGGCGACTTCTCCCGGCTGCGTTCCGGCTCGAAATTGAGATCGGGCTCGGCAGCTCGCATGAGGTGCGATTTTGCCATGCACAGCAGGCCGAGCGTTGCCAAGTCATTGAGGTCGCTTTTATCCAGCTTCAAAGTACCCTCACGAATGGACGTAGCGGCATCACTAAATCGATCGGCTGCCCCTAGCACGCCGCTTTCACCGTCCGTCATCGCGGCGGAGGCAGCAAGCGTCAACCAAGCGCTGCATTTATCGAAAGTATCGGCAAGCTCCTCGTGCTTGTCGCTGCCGATCAGCTCTCTCGACTCCTGGATCAGGTCGAGCGATTCGTAGCAAAGGGGCCAGTAGCTCTCCTTGGTCACGATCAACCAACCACGCGCTTCATCCGGCCGTTCATCACGTACCGCTTCGCGGTCCTTGTTGCTCGCCTGGGCGGCAGAATCATCGGCGGCAACCACACCGCTGATCGCACCGCACACAGCAAAGACCACCAAACAGGATTTTGACATGGTAAGTAACGACACGTTCATCAACAGGACTCCTTGGGAGCAATCAGTGGGAGGTGAATCGATCTGCGTCAGATCGCGTTGGCAAGCCAAGGCAACATGCGTGCCAATCGATGACTTTCTACAAACTCTGTTGGCAAGTTCGTTGAACCACGGAAATTCAACCCCTGATGGGGTCGCCGAACAAGCTCGCCACGACAACCTATTCGGTCCAAGTGTCGAGCATGTCTTCTCCGGCAGCTCTCGCGTTTTGCAGTTCCTTGCTGAGGTGTTTCGCCAGCTGAGTAAGCAGGCGGCGTCCAAGCTTTGGTATGCGGCGTGTGAGCGTCTGAAAGTCGTCGCCCCGGATCGACAGCAATTGTGCCGGCTCGGCTGCGACCAAATCCCAGTGCAGCACTTCTTTGCTAAATAACGACGCGGCACCGAACGAGTCTCCGACCGCGAAGGTTTTTGAGCCGTACGTGACTTTTCCGCTCAAAACGATGCATATTTGCTGGCAGGCGTTTCCCTCCGTCATGATTCGGTCCCCAGCCTGGTACCAGCGTGAATCGGCGATGTTCAGCAAACGCATCAACCGGCTGAGGGAAAGGCCTTGGAACAAAAAGACGGATTTCATCACACTCAAGCAGTGCTGGAACTCTTCAGCATCCACGGCTGTCGCTGCCGATTCTGCTTGGAACTCCACCAGGATCGCCGTGATGTTGTCCGCCCCGCCTCTCTGGTTCGCGGAATCGATTAATTGCTGTGCGGAATCCTCCGAGATTTCCCGTCTGAGCAGCGCGAGCAATTCGTCTTCCTCATCGATGTATTTCGTCAATCCATCGGTACAGAGCAAGAACACATCGCCCGGGAGTAGATCGAACATCAAAGTTTCCACTTCGACGGCATCATGAGGCCCAATCGATCGCGTCAAAATATGGCTGTACCGCGACTCCCTCCCTTGCTTGGCCGAAAGCATCCCTTTGAGAACGAGTTCATTGGTCAGCGTGTGGTCGTTACTGAGCAGGTGTAACTTTCCACTTCGACGCAAATACAATCGCGAATCGCCAACGTGAGCCATCACTCCCTTGTTGCCGACGATGACGAGTAGCGTCAGAGTCGTTCCCATCCCCGAGCAGGCAGGGTCGGAACACGCCATCTTGTACAGTTCCGAACTCGCATGCTCGACGGCATCCTCGGTCAGACGCAAAACGCGGTAAAAACCCTCCGGAGTCTTGTCGGCCATCGTCAACTGGTCACGATGGTCGCGAACGTAGGCTGACACCAGACGAGCAGCATTCTCGGATGCCACGTCGCCGGCAGCGTGGCCTCCCATGCCATCGCAGACGACATAGAGATTCAGTTGCTGGTCAATTAAGAAATTGTCTTCATTCCGCTCACGAACTTGGCCCACGTGGGTTGCACCAAAAGCCTGCACGCGACTTGCTCCGCTGTTCGTCAATGCTTTGCTCCCAGGGTGTGAAGCGATCCAGTGCCGTCGGCGAGCAGTCTACCAACTGCGTTCTGGTATGTGTTTGGCGATTCTGCTCTTCGTAGGATGGGTCTCCCGACCTTGTCATTACCCACATTTCCTTGATCCTGAAAGGATCACAGACATTAGCCGTAGGTCGCGTAGCGCACCTACGGTCAATGTCTTTTCCGTGTTTTCGACCCCGAAGCGGGTCGCAGACCTCCGCTGCCGCACCGATCTGCGACGCCCTTCGGCGTCGACTCAGGTGGATCTGAACACGATCCGTAGGTCCGCTGCGCGACCTACGGCTAATATCTTGGACCGCTTCGCGGTCGCTCACTAAGGCAAAGCCGTGATGGCGAAGCAGTAACGCGGCGCAAATGTGGGCAAAGACAAGGTCGGGTCAGGAGAACCTACGAAAACCGTTCCCGATCGTGGTGGTCTGACAATGAGTTCCAGCTTTTGCTGAGAACCGATTCGACCTCACGGAAGATTGGAAAGTTTTTTTCGCTCACGGAAAGGTTTTTGCCAGCTTGGCCTTTCATTTCTGCCTTGAACAGGCGTCGATTCTTGGGGCCGATGGAGATTTGTGAGTTTTGGCACGCCTTGTGCTTCGAAGGAAAAGGCGTGGCCACGATGCCATGCAAAACCCTCACAAACCGTCGGCCGAACGAGCCCGCGAGTCGGACTTATTCGCCGACGTTTTCGTTTTACACCAGAGCGACGTCATGAAACGAACAGTGATCTCGCGTGCTGCAAAGTGCTCCTGCACGACGTACTCCAAGCACCAAGCCTGTTATCGTTCATGAAGGCTCAACCGTTAGTATGGTTGATCCAGAGGTGCACGGCATCTCGTCGCTTCTGACAAGCATCACTATCCCCCCCCTCGAAGGTTCAAATGTCGGATCAGATCTGGAGCACACACGTAGGCGATGGCCCGCTGCTGGCGACGGCCGTTCATGACGGGCACGAGCTTCGCGACGACGTCATGACGCACATGGCGCTTGATGAAATCAGTCGGCTGCGGGAGGAAGATCCGTTTACCGAAGCCTGGACGAAAATCGCCCCCAGCCGTGTTGTCGGCTTGCGGTCCCGTTTCCAGGTCGATCTGAATCGCCCACGCGAGCATGCGGTCTACCGAACCCCCGAGGATGCGTGGGGACTGACCGTTTGGAAGGACCAGCCTCCGCTGGCGATGTTCGAGCGATCGTTGGCCGAGTACGACTCGTTCTACGATGCGATGCAAAAGCTGCTGACGAGGATCGCGGGCGAGCACGGCCATTTCGTGATCTTTGACTTACATACCTACAATCACCGACGTGGCGGGCCCGGTCAGCCACTTGCCGATCCCGAGGGGAATCCGCAGGTCAATATTGGCACGGGAACGATGGATCGCCAACGATGGGCACCCATCGTCGACGCGTTCATCGGCAGTCTGCGGGCGTTCGATTTTCCCGGCGGCAAGCTCGATGTGCGGGAGAATGTGAAGTTTCGAGGCGGCAATTGGCCACGCTGGATTCACGAAAATTTCCCCGAGTCTGGCATCGCGATCGCAATCGAGTTCAAAAAGTTTTTCATGGACGAGTGGACAGGCGAGCCCGATCAGGTCGCCGTCGATGCGATTGGCGATGCCCTTCGATCTACGGTTGAGTCCGTCATGGACACCTTGAAACAGCCCGGCCTCGTGTAAAGAA
Organism: Pirellulaceae bacterium; assembly: GCA_963714715.1. Taxonomy (GTDB): domain Bacteria; phylum Planctomycetota; class Planctomycetia; order Pirellulales; family Pirellulaceae; genus JBFJVZ01. Next base: position 95,027 of record CAVQPV010000013.1, read on the forward strand.
GCCATTCCGAATTGCTGATTTGCCGGAGGTCATCGGCGCCTTGATCGAGGTGGGCCGCCTTCGCCAAGGTCCTTTGATATTCGCTGCAAACCATGTCAACATAGAAGAGAAGATGTCGACGACCACGCTCAGGAAGAAGTCAATCGCAAAGCCCAAAACAACCCGCTGGCCCAGTTCGCTGATTCAAGCCGTCTGCTTGCGCTTATCCCGAAACGAACGCGTGCGTCGCACGCTGCCCGGCCAGGGACGCTTGCATATTGATCGCCAAGTCCCATTTTTGTGTGTTTATCGTCAGCCATCGGAGTACGAAGACGCCGGGACCGAGCGACTGGTCAAGGGTGAAGCATCGTACTTGGTCGGATCGGGTGCGGCGGAATTTCACGAAGGCATATCTGAATTGGTCTGTGGGATTGTCGACACGCTGTCAGCCGAATTTGGTGCCTTCTTGCTCGTCGAAATCTGGTCCGCTCCCGATGGCGGCAGGGCCAATGATCCGGCAATTCCTTCGGTCTTGCCGACCTTCACGATTCATGCCCCCAAGACCGCCAAATTGGATGGCACCGTCGAAGCACTGGCCAAGCGGCTGAGGAAAATCAAGGTACTCAAGCACGGAGTGGTGGTCGAGGTCGTTCGCGGCGGAAAGGCATGTCCGCCCGAAATGCCCCCCTTGGTCCTGCCGCAGCGTGCCGCTGCCGCGAACTGCTGGTGTCTTGGACTGGCGGTCCCGCCTGTGTTCCGCAAGGCCAATACGGTGGAAGAGTTCCCGCTGCTGAATCGGTCGTTAAGACGCAGCCTGAGCCTTGCACTGCGGCAAGCCTATTTCGAGTTCGCCCGCGCTCGCACCACGCACAGCCCGCCTCACTATCACACCCTGGGGCGAAAGGCAGTCGTCAAAGCCGTCTGGAACATTGACCAGCAACTTGCGGAGGTGAGCAATCAGTTCGACTATCTGCTGCAACTGACACCGGTCAATCCGAACAGCGCTTGGAGGGAGTTTGAAAATGATCACTTCAAGCGACGGCCCGAGTTTCATTACCGACCGTTGCCGATCGATCCCGCCGCGCTCAAGCGCCAACTCTTCAAGATTCCGATCGAACGTGTCGAGGATCCAGCCCTGCAACGACTGTTTCAAGAAAAGCAGGAGGAGTTGGAACTCAAACTCACGATGTTGCGAGATCGTGATACGTCTCGTTTCTTGTACGAAAGTCTGACGTTGTTTGGCACCGTTACCGACCAGGTGTTGCGGCTCGCCAAGGACTTGTTGGACGCGTTGCCGGTCAAGGCTGAGCGTGACCGAACCGGCGTGCTGGATGCCGGCGAATTCGCACAACAGGTCGATAGCGAAATCGAAAAGTACCGTGCGGCTTGTCCGGAATTCAAGGCAAAGGTGCGAGTGACCGAGGACGTGAGCGGTCTGATCGTGTCGCGTGGAAAGCTGTTGGTCAACTCCGATTTGAAGTTATCCGAATCTCGAGTCGCTGCCTTACTGGCCCATGAAGTTGGCACGCATTTGGTGACCTACTACAACGGCCGCTTGCAACCGTTTCAACAGCTTTACTCGGGTCTGGCAGGCTACGAAGAATTGCAGGAGGGGCTGGCCGTTTTGTCCGAGTACTTGGTGGGCGGCCTGACGACTGACCGCATGAGACAGCTGGCGGCACGGGTGGTCGCTGTTCGGCATCTAATCGACGGTGCGTCATTCGTGGAAACGTTTCACTCGCTACACGATGACTACGGTTTTGCGAAGCGATCGGCCTACAACATCACCATGCGTGTCTATCGTGGCGGCGGCTTGACGAAAGACTCGGTCTACTTGCGCGGGCTGATTGCCATTCTGCGATATGTGCAGAAAGGTGGCGATTTGGACCCGCTGCTGGTTGGCAAAATGGCGGTCAAGCACATCCCGATCATCCAGGAACTTCAGTACCGCGGCGTGTTGAAAAAGGCGCCGATCACGCCACGCTACATGCAGGATCCGGTCGCGATCGAGAGACTTAAGCAGTTGCGGGGAAGTGTTGGCTCGGTCGTCGATCTTGTGACCGGGCCCGGGCAAAAAGAAAGCAACTCATGAGGCTCGGCATTGTCGTCAACGTCATGGGCAGCGGCGAGTCCGGAGCAACGACGTATCGTCTGGCGGCCGATGCGATCAATCTGGGCCATCAGGTTTGGGTCGTCAGCACGGGCAACCTCTCGTACAACCCTGACGACAGCATCGGTGCCTTTGCTCGCACGGTGCCTCCCGGTAAATACACCTCGGCCAAATTTCTCGACGTACTCGGTGGCGATAAAGCGATCAACGAGTGGATCACACTCGATGAGTTGGACGTGCTGCTGTTGCGCAGCAATCCGTCGGTCCAGCGCGCGTGGGCTCAATCGGCCGGAATCCACTTTGGCCGCTTAGCGATGCGACACGGCGTGATCGTGTTGAACGACCCCAATGGATTGTCCAAGGCGATGAACAAGTTGTATCTGCAAACCTTTCCGGAATGCGTTCGTCCGCGAACATTGGTCACCCGCAGCTTGAGCCGCGTGCATGAATTCCTGGACGCAGCGGGCACCGTCATTCTTAAGCCGCTGCAAGGCTCGGGCGGCGCCGGAGTCTTCATCGCGCAGCGCGATGAAGTGCATAACTTGGAAGATATTTTCGAGTCAGTCAGCCGCGACGGATATGTGATTGCCCAAGAGTACTTGCCGGCCGCCGCGGCAGGAGACACGCGATTGTTTCTGATGAACGGCATGCCGCTGCGCCACAAGGGCAAGTACGCCGCGTTTCGGCGGGTTCGTAGCGGTGACGACATCCGCAGCAACATCCACGCCGGCGGCCGGCTCCGACGAGCCGAATTGAACGCCACCATGTTCCGGCTTGCCGAAATTGTCCGTCCGCGTTTGGTCGAGGACGGCATGTTTCTGGTCGGACTGGACATCGTCGGGGACAAACTGATGGAGATCAATGTGTTCTCGCCCGGCGGCCTGGGCAGCGCCCAGAAATTCGAGAAAGTCAACTTCACTCACGCTGTGCTCGAAGCCCTTGACCGCAAGGTCAACTACATGCGGTATTATCGACGCAACTTTAGCAACGTCGAGATGGCGACGCTTTAACGATGAACTTACTACTCACGCGATAAGAGAGACGAACAAATGAAAATTGGATTTGTAGTCAACGACGTGTTGACAGAGGAAGCGGGATACTCCGACCACTCGTCTCGGTTGTGAAGCCGTGAATCAAGGTCACGAAGTCTACGTGATTGGTGTCGGTGATTTTGCCTACGATCCCGACGAATCGATCCGCGCCCGTGCGCGCAGCGTGCCACAGAAAAAGTACGGATCGCACGAGTCGTACCTCAAGGATCTGCAGGGAGCGAAATCGGTCAAGTCGCGGATCACGGTGGACGAACTGGACGTCCTGATGCTGCGCAATGTCCCCTCGGACGACTACTTGAAACGCCCCTGGGCATCGACATCGGCCGCTGAATTTGGACGCGTGGCGATGCGTCACGGTGTGATCGTCGTCAACGATCCCAATGGATTGTCCAAAGCGTCGACGAAGATGTACTTTCAACTTTTTCCGGAGGAAGTCCGCCCGCGGACGCTGATCACCCGAGACCGGGATGAGATCAAAGCGTTCGCCAACGAAGAAGGCCGTTGCGTGCTCAAACCGTTGCAGGGATCGGGAGGAGCCAGCGTGTTTCTGGTGCAGCAGAGCGACATCCCCAACTTGAACCAGATGATCGACGCGGTCAGCCGAGACGGTTTTGTGATTGCGCAGGAGTACCTGCCGGCCGCGGAAGAAGGCGACATGCGGTTGTTCATCATGAACGGCCGGCCGCTGCAGGTGAAAGGCAAGTACGCTGCGTTTCGTCGCGTCCGCAGCGGTGGCGACATGCGCAGCAACATCCACGCGGGCGGCAAACTGGCGGCGGCCGAGATTGACCAAACCGCACTGCATATTGCCGAAATCGTGCGTCCCAAACTGGTTCAGGACGGCATGTTCCTGGTCGGCCTGGACATCGTCGGCGACAAACTGATGGAGATCAATGTGTTCAGCCCCGGTGGTCTTGGCAGCGCTCAGAAGTTCACGAAGATCAACTTCAACAAGTACGTCATTCATGCGCTTGGAACGGAAAGTGAATTACATGCATTACTACGGGCGCAACTTCGATAATGTTGACATGTGCACGCTATGACGTCGGCCGCCGAATCGAGCCAAGACGATGAAGCGATTGCCCCAGGGGTGATCGAAGAGGTTTGCGTTCGGCTGGCAGAAAACAAGCGAATTCGGCAACCGCTGCCTGGTGGCGGAATGCTGCACATGGACCGGCTGTTGCCCTTTTTGTGCGTCTACCGTCGCAATCCGACGCGTCGAGATGAGGGGACGGCGAAGCTGGTGATGTCCGAGGCTTCCTACTTGTGCGCGCCCGGCGCAGTTGCCCGAACGGCGCGGCTTGAAACCGCTGGTGCGACGGATCGCGGAAACGGCAATCGAGCGGCTGGGATCCTTCCTCGTCTTGGAGCTGTGGTCCGGAGAGGATCGTACGCATCGTGATCCGGTCACCGGAGAGGTCCGGCTGCCGCGCCCCAGGTTTCGGATTCTGACACGGCGGCCGCATCGTCCCGAAGGAACGGTCGCCACGCTGGAGTTTGCGCTCCAACAGGTTCGGCTTCATCGCAAACTGGCGAACGTGCAAATCAACTTACACGCCCAAAATCATCCCCCTGGAATGAGACCGCTGCTGTCCGAGACAGTGGAATCAAAGATTGGATGCCATGTGTTGGGTTTGGAAGTTCAGCCGGTGTTTCGCGATCCCGAATCGGGTGAGGTGTATGACCGGGTGGCGCGCACCTTTGGCCGTCAGCTTTCCCATGCGCTGAAAAAGTCGTTTTTCTCCTTTGCTCTGAATCGGACCGAAGTTCGTCCCGAGCACTATTTTTCCCTTGGCGCGAGCCGGCTTTCCAAGCAAGTGCTGACCATCGATCGCCAACTTGCCGAGTTGAGCAGGCAATTCAAATTTCTGCTGCTGGTCACTCCAATCAATGCCGAGCGAGCTTGGAAGGATTTCTCCGAGTCCGGCTACCAGCAGGCGCCGGTGTTCCAGTATCGGCCGCTGGATGCCGACCCGCTGCTGCTGAAGCGGCGATTGATGAAGATCGCCACCGAACGCGTGGATGACCCCACGCTGTCTTACGTGCTGCGGCAGACGCAATACGAACTTGATCGCCAGATCACCATGCTTGCCGACATCGGGACCTTCCGGTTTCTGCCTGGCAGCTTACAGGTCTACGGAGCGGTGAAACCGAAATTGCGAGATCTCGCCGGCGATGTCCTTCGCGCGTTAACAGAACGAGAACAGCCGCCGGAAGATGCCAACATGCTCAACGCCAGCAAGTTTGCACGTTTGGCGCGAGCGGAAATCAAGTACTACCGGGATCAATCACCCAGCTTTGCCGCACAGGCCGTCACCCGCGATGACATCTACACCGGTTTGCTGGTCTCAGGGGGAAACTTGTTGATCGGTCGTCAAACGCGGATCGCAAAACATCGCGCCGATGCCTTGCTGCAACATGAGGTCGGAACTCATCTAGTCACTTATTTCAACGGTGCCGCCCAGCCGCTACGGTTGCTGCAAGTTGGGTTGGCGGACTATGACGCGTTGCAGGAAGGCCTTGCCGTATTGTCGGAGTACCTCGTTGGCGGGCTGAGCTCAGCACGTATGCGAACGCTGGCCGCGCGAGTGATCGCCGTCAACCAGATGGCTGGAGGAGCGACGTTCTCGGATGTGTTTCAGCAACTGGTTGACGAGTTCCGCTTTGAGCCGCGGTCCGCTTATACGATCACATTGCGAGTTTTTCGCGGCGGCGGGCTGACGAAAGATGCGCTCTACCTGCGAGGCCTGGTCGAGATCCTCGAATACCTGGCCGCAGATGGTGATCTGGAACCCTTGCTGGTCGGAAAAATCGCCGTGGAGCATGTGCCCATCGTGCGCGAGTTGCTGCTGTGCGGAGTCCTCCGCCCGCCGCCGCTGCGCCCAAAATATCTCCATTCGCCAGAGACGCAGCGGCGGCTGGAGGGTATAAGTTCGCGAACAACTCTTCTTGATCTGATCGACAGCTAACGGAGTAAATGATGCGAATCGGATTCATTGTCAACGACGTCAAGACGGAAGAAGGCAAGTTCACGACCAGCCGACTGGGCCAGGCCGCCGTCAATCGAGGCCATGAAGTCTGGGTGATGGGGGTGGGCGACCTGGCCTACGATCCCGACGACATGGTCCGCGCTCGGGCCACGTCGGTGCCCAAAACAGAAGTACGGCAGTTCCGAGAGCTACACGGCGGACTTGCAGGGCAAGAACGCCGTCAAGCGTCGGATCACGGTCGACGAACTCGACGTGCTGATGCTCCGCAACGTGCCTTCGGACGACTATCTGTCAGCGTCCCTGGGCCAGCGACGGCCGCCAGCCGAATTCGCGCGACGTGCCATGCGGCACGGCGTGATCGTGTTGAGCGATCCCAACGGCTTGGCCAAGGCGTCCAGCAAGATGTACTTCCAACTGTTTCCCGAAGAAGTCCGCCCACGCACGCTGATCACCCGCGACCGCGACGAGATCAAGCACTTCGCGAAGGAGGAGGGCACGATCGTCATCAAGCCGCTGCAGGGTTCGGGCGGTGCCAGCGTCTTCCTGGTGCGCCAGGACGACATTCCGAACCTGAACCAGATGATCGACGCGGTCAGCCGCGACGGTTTTGTGATTGCCCAGGAGTATCTTGCCCGCCGCCGAACAGGGCGACATGCGGTTGTTCGTCATGAACGGCCGACCGCTGCGCGTGAAAGGCAAGTATGCCGCCTTCCGCCGAGTTCGCAGCGGCGGCGACATGCGAAGCAACATTCACGCCGGCGGGATCAAAGCCGCCGCGGAAATCGACCACACCGCACTGCACATCGCCGAGATCGTGCGTCCGAAACTGGTCCAGGACGGCATGTTTCTGGTCGGCTTGGACATCGTCGGCGACAAGCTGATGGAGATCAACGTCTTCAGCCCCGGCGGTCTGGGCAGCGCCCAACAGTTCGAGAAAGATCAACTTTTCCACCCATGTGATCGAAGCGATCGAACGAAAGGTGCAATACATGCAGTACTACGGCCGCAACTTCGACAATGTCGACATGTGCACTTTGTAAGCGCGAAACCAATGACAAAACTGATCGACGTCGGAGGCCCGTACTTCAAGAAACGCCATCCCAAGATCGGGGCCCGTCCGGGAACGCTGGTCATCGCGGACGACGCCGTGGCCCCGAAGATTCGCATGATCAGCTACGACCTCGACGCGGTCGACGAACGGGAGATCGATGACATCGAGCGTTCTGGCAGAGCCTTCGAGCCGGCGAACATCACTTGGGTTGACGTCCAGGGTTTCGGCGACGAAGAGTTGATTCGCGAATCGGCGAAATCTTTTCGATCCATCCCCTGGCGATGGAAGACATCGTCAACATGCCGCAGCGTCCCAAAGGCCGAATCTACGACGACCAAGTCCTGGTCATCACTCGAATGGTCCGGTTCACCGAAGACAAACGCCGTCGACATGGAACAGGTGTCGATTCTGATGGGCAAGAACTACGTTCTGACCTTTCAGGAACGCTACGGAGATGTCTCGACCCGGTTCGCGAGCGGATTCGCAACGGGAAAGGCCGCCCGATCCGCCGCAGCGGATCGCGACTACCTTTGCCTACGCGCTGTTCGACACGATCATCGATGGCTACTATCCCGTGATCGAAACTATCGGAGACCACCTGGAGCAGCTTGGAAGACGATCGTCATGGACGACACCCAGCAGCTCGCACCCTGCAGGAGTTGAACCGGACCAAGAACATGCTTGGTCAATCTTCGCCGTGTCGATCTGGCCCCAGCGAGAGTTCGTCAATTCGTTGATTCGTGACGACAACCCGATGATCAAGGACGAAGTGCGGCTGTTCCTGCGCGACACGTACGACCACTGTGTGCAAACCGCGGAAGTTGATGGAAATGTATCGCGACATGGCGACAGGATTGATGAACACGTACCTGTCGTCGGTCGCCAATCGGACCAACGAAGTGATGAAGGTGCTGACGATCATGGCCAGCATCTTCATCCCGCTGACTTTCATGGCCGGCATCTACGGAATGAATTTTGAACACATGCCCGAACTCCATGTCCGCTGGGCATATCCGGCGATTTGGAGCGATGGGGCTGACCGTCAGCGGTATGCTGATCTACTTCTGGAGGAAGGGATGGATTGGCGGCGGCAAATGGTAAGCGCCACGCGTTAGCGGCGTGTCGATTTATTCAGCCGCACGCCGTTAGCCGCGGTTTTCCCCGCCACAAAACCGGGGCTAACGCGGCTAACGCCCATCGGCTAATCATTACAGTTCACGAAACGACTAAATCGACAAGCCGTTAGCGCCGAGTTGACGATGGATGTGCACATCTTTGCGATCGATCTGCTAACCGTCCTGGTCGCCGGGCTGGTTGCTGGCTTCATCTGCAAGCGGATCGGAGTGTCTCTGTTGGTCGGCTATCTGATCGTGGGTGCCTTGATCGGACGTGGGGCACTCGATTTGGTAGCCCAGGAAAACCACGAACTGGAGTATCTGGCTCGCGCTGGCGCATTGCTGCTGCTATTCTCCGTTGGCATCGAGTTTTCGCTCGAGGAACTCATTCGCATGAGCCGCTTTTTCTTGATCGGCGGTGCGGTGCAAATGTCATTGGTCGCCGTGCCCCTGACGGCTACCTGTTGGGCGTTTGGCGTGCGCCCAACACAGCGATTCTGGCCGGGTTGGCGGCCGCGCCTGAGTTCGACCGTGCTGGTCTTCAAAGCCCTGGCTGAATGGGGACAGACTGCGACGCCCCACGGTCGGCGGGCGATCGGCATCTTGCTATTTCAGGATGTCGCCCTCGTTCCCCTGATGCTGCTGGTACCGCTACTTACCAACAGCGGCGATTCGCCGACGCTCGTGACCTACGGATTGCTGGCGGTGAAGTCGTTTATTTTCATCGTGGCAGTGGTGGTGCTGAGGCGGTTGGTCGGTCGCTGGATGGTGCCACAGTTAGCACAGCTTCGATCCGTGGAACTTGTCGTGTTGTTCGCCTTGAGCCTTTTGGGCGGCATGTGCTGGGGTGCGTTTCGGCTCGGTCTGCCGCCGGCTATCGGTGCCTTAGCAGCAGGCATCATGCTCAGCGGAAATCGGCTCAGCAAACAAGTCGACACCATCATTTTGCCGTTTCGAGAAACGTTTGCTGCTGTTTTCTTCGTCACGCTCGGTACGTTGCTCAACCCGAGGGCATTCATGCAGGAACCACTGTTATTGACGGTTGGCTTGATCGGAATCCTGCTATTGAAGTCCATGGCGGCGGCAATCGCGCTGAAGATGATCAACTTGAACTGGAAAGCAGCGCTGGGAATGGGACTTGGGCTGGCGCAACTCGGCGAGTTCTCATTCTTGATACTCGCCGAAGGATTGACCCACGGAATTCTAACCAGCGAAGACTACAGCAGGATGTTGTTCGTCGCGATGGGCACGTTGATCCTGACGCCGCAGCTATTGAAACTGGGGCTGCGTTGGACGGGCGGAATCTCGGATGAAAACGCTGGGGCCGCACCATCGCAGCGGGATCACAGACCGATCCAACATGCGTTGCTGATCGGCGCCGGACCGATCGGGCGACAGGTCGCTTCCCGCTTGGAAACCATGGGCGTCGATGTCTGCATGATCGACCTGAGCCCAATTAACTTGCATCCGTTTGCGCAACAGGGCTTTCACACGGTCGCCGGGGATGCCCGCGACCCGGCAGTGTTACGACGAGCTCAAGCGGACGGTTGTCGGTTGGCCGTCATCAGTGTTCCGGACGATCTGATGGCCAAACGCATTGTGTCAGCGTTGCGGGAGATGAATCGGACGGCGTCGATTGTCGTTCGCTGCCGCTACATAAGCAATATTGCTCGTACGACCAAGGCCGGCGCTGATATCGTGATCAGCGAGGAGCGGGAAGCGTCCGTTGCGCTGCTTCGCCAGTGCGAACAGATCGTGCGATCGGCACAGGCGTCCGACAAGCAGGAACATTGAAGGCTTGACCATTCGCTTCCAGCTAATTCTTGGTGCCATTGACTTTGGGCGGTGCGGTCGCCGGCATCCGCACTCGCACGTAAAGCCGCATGATTCGCGGTTCAATGCGGTAAAGCTTCGACGTTGGATGGCAGCCGAATATTAGGTTCAGCGACGACGACTTCTTGAAACCCGGTACCAACGCCGGCCAAGTCGAGCGAGATCCTGAGGCTGCCGGGATCCAAGAATCGAAAGTCGCGTTCCGATCCGCTCAACGTGATCCGAGCCTCGCTCGGCGCAGTCTCATCAAGTTCCAGTTGCTTCGGGCAGGTTGCGGTATTCGACGGGCACTGCGAATGTCCGCTGGACGGTATGCGGGTTATAGGCAAGTACAAACCAGGCAGCGATTGCGATGATTAGCGACAAGCATCTTGAGTACGACCGTGTTGAAGGATGAATCGTCCCCGGAAGCGGTTGTGCAGTCGCGGGAAACACAGCATCAAAGTACAGACCAAACGCTTCTTTAAGTTGGACGCCGACGCCATTTCGACTCAACTTACCCGCTTCGGCAATGCTGACGACGCCTCGTTCTTCGGAAACAACAATCGTCAATGCGTCCGATCGTTCAGAGATTCCCAGCGCGGCACTGTGTCGTGTGCCTCGTCCTGCGATTGCTTTTGCGTTTCTCGGAGATCGGCAAATGGGCCGCAAACTGCGTAATCTGATCGTTTTCAACAATGACCGCCCCGTCGTGACCCGGCGTGTGAGAATCAAAGATGCTGTAAAGCAACTGGTTGCTGATTCGTCCGTTCAACGCGATGCCACCGTTGAGATGACGCTCTAGTGGTTCCTTCCCCTTCAACACGATCAGCGCACCCGTGTTCGAAGCTGCCATTTCGAAAACGGATTCCACGAGTGATTCAAGACGGATAGAAACGTCTTGCTTTCGCCCAAACTTCAACGACCGAAACGTCGAGACGCTTTCAAGCAAGCGGCGAAGGTCTTCCTGGAATACGACGACGAGTACGAACAACAACACGGCGAAGGTTGTATGGAAAGCAAGCGACGTCAGATACATGTCCAGGCCACGGGCCAGAAAATAGACAGCCGCCAGTGCTGCCAGCCCAATCAATACCCCTCGTGATGCGGTGCGTTTGAACCACACCAGAATCGCGTACAGACAAGCTGACACCAACAGAATGTCGATCGCATCAACGATACGAAATGAATTGCGAAGTTCGTCAAAAAAGGAATAGCATCGGTTCCAAGGTCGGATTCGTTCTAGAAGAACCGATTTTTGAGCGGTGGACACTAAGTCAATTCTCCTAACCAGCACATCTGTCGGTCAGCAAATCATGCACTTTGAAACCATTTTGAATCAGACTTCTTTCATTGATTGGTCAATTCAGCGTAACATAGAGGCTGTCCTTCCCGTCAACGGCGATGCGATTCCCCAAGCAGCTACTCACACGACTAAACGCAAGCTTATGCCCGGTACTCTATCGACTCGGCTGTCAAAGTCGGATGAACTTTTGCAGGTGCTTCGTAGTTACGATCGCGTCTTGGTTGTGATGCACGACAACCCAGACCCCGACGCCATCGCATCGGGGTGGGGAGTTCAGGTTCTGATTGAAGAGAAACTCGGGACTTGCCGATGCGCTTGGTGGTGGCGGTGCAATTGTGCGGGCCGAGAATCGCCACATGGTCGACTTGCTTGAGCCTCCCATTGAGTTGGTCGATCATGTCGATTTCGACACGGGGACCGCCGCGATTCTGGTTGACTGTGGCGCGGAGGCGACCAATCACGTCGTCACTCGCCAGCAAATCCAACCTGTTGCCATCATTGACCACCATGAAAACGGCGAGTTGCCGACTCACGCTTCGTACGTCGATATCAGGCCTGACGCCGCCGCGTCGGCGACCATCGTTGCCAGCTATCTACGGGAACAGGAAATTGAGTTGGGACCGAAGTTGGCGACCGCCATGCTGTACGCGGTTCGCAGCGAAACCTGTGGTCACGAAACACACTTTTCGCCCCTTGATCGTTCGGTATCATTCCTTGGCTGACCGAGCATGGTGAACCCGCTTTGTTGGCCGAGATCGAGAATGCTCCGCTGACCCGAGACTACTTTGCCGACTTGCTGCTCGCACTTCAAAGCACGTTTCTCTACGACGATGCGGCGATCTGTTTCTTGCCTCGAGCGTCCGGCGCGGAGATCGTTGGCGAAGTCGCTGACATGCTGATTCGATGCGAACAAATCCGGCGAGTCCTGTGTGCGACCATTCTCGGCGACGACCTGTTGATTTCCGCACGCACGCAACCGGGTATGGCAATGCCACGAAGCTGTTACGAACACTTTGGAGGGTATTGGCGGCGCGGGTGGACACTCTCATCGGGCAGGTGGAAAGATTTCAGGTGTCGGCCACACGGCCAAGGTCGTCGAGGCCCTTCATGATGACTTGCGATACCGCTGGCTGGCTGACCTGTGAAGTCGAGCGCAAACGGGGAACACGACTGATCGCCAAACGCGAGATTGTCGAGAATCTGGAACGCTAATCGAATACCGTTACGATCGAATACGGGCGTAAAATTTCTTGCCGAACGATGGAAACAGACCTTCCAAGCAGAGGCAAATTCATTGCGATTTGCAGGCTGAAACCCGTTGGCACACAGGTGAGAATCGACGATCGCGGGACTGTACGCATGGTAGCCACTGCGATGGCCCGTTGCGTAGCCAGATGATCCCTGCCGCACTAGAGACGCATGCTAGGTACATGGATCCCTTCTGGCTGCAACAGTTCGATTTGAGCGACGATCCAATCACCACAACCGGCACGAAATGCTAAGTACTCTGCTTGTTCCTTGTCTTGGCCTCGTTTTTGATCTTGCTGAACGGATTCTTCGTGGCCGCCGAGTTCGCATTGGTGAAGGTCAGGTTTTCGCGGATCGAGCAACTCGCCCGAGACGGCCGGATGTTCGCCTCGACCGCTCGATGGCTTGCCAGACGGTTGGACGAATCGCTCTCGGCGTGCCAACTCGGGATCACGATGGCATCGTTGGCACTTGGCTGGGTGGGCGAGCCAGCCTTCGCACGTTTGGTTGAACCCGTACTCGGTTTCGTCGGGATTCACGATGCAAATATTATTCACATCCTGGGCTTTATCGTCGCGTTTTCAGTCATCACCGGTTTGCATCTGGTCATCGGCGAACAGTTCCCAAAAATCTTCGCGATTCGGCGTCCCGAAGTGATGCTGTTATGGTGTGCGGCGCCGCTCAAGTTCTTCTATGTCATCCTGTTCCCCTTTCTGACCGTCTTGAATGTCGTCACGTCGTTCTTATTGCGGTTGGTTGGAATTCACGGCGCATCCGAACATGGGGTTGCGAACACGGAAGAAGAGATTCGGGCCTTGCTGATGGAAGCCCACATCCACGGCAACTTGACCCGCTCCGAACACTCCTTAATCAACAACGTGTTTGAATTTGATGATTTGATCGTCCGCCGTGTCATGCTACCTCGCGGTGATGTCGCATTTTTTGATATCAACGAGCCAATCGACAAGTTGTTCGACCTGGTTCGCCGGACCAAGCACACGCGTTACCCCGTTTGCGATCGATCCCTCGACAAGGTGCTTGGCGTCGTTCACATCAAAGACCTCTTGATCGATCCCTTGGACAACACCGAGTTTGACATTCGCAGCAACATGCGACCGCCCAAGAAACTGCCGGAAACGATGCCGATCAGCCGTGTCTTGAAGCATTTTCAAGCGACTCACCAACTGATGGCGTTCGTCATCGACGAGTACGGAACGATCACGGGAATGGTGACCCTTGAGAATGTCCTGGAACGAATTGTCGGTGAAGTGGACGACGAGTTTGACAGCGGAGATCCAAACATCGTGCCAGCCGGACCGGGCGAGTTCCTGGTCAATGGCACGACGCCCATCGATGAGGCACGCACGCGGCTCGGTGTGCCGCTGGAGGAATCGAACGAAGCCGATACGGTTGGCGGACTGCTGATGGATCATCAGCAACGCGTTCTTTCGCATGGCGATCGAATCGAAATTGAAGGTGCGACGGTGGATGTCATGGAAGTCAAACACGACAGCCCAACGAAGCTCCGTTTTCGAGTCGGCGACGAGTTCGAGAGCTCCGAGCCTGCCGCGAACGACGAGCCCAGTGGTTAATCGACCAACGTGCCTCAGTCTTTTTCGAGAATTCGTTGCGACGGGAATGCTTTTTGCGTGTGCGAAACCAATCCACCATTTCACCGGAAAGGTCTCAGCATGCTCGTTCAGTTTCGCGGTCTGTTTTGTGCCGCTCTTTTTGTTTCATTCGGATCGACCGCGCTGGGCATCGATCCGATGGACTGGGCTCATTGGCGCGGCCCACACCAAAACGGGATCTCCGACGAAGTCGGCTTGATCGATCGCTTTGACCCCCAGGGCGGCGAACAGAGCAACGTCCTGTGGAAGAGCCAGGAGGCGGCCGGCATTTCGACACCGATCGTGATGGGCAACCGACTGTTCACGATCGTTCGTGAAGCTCCCGGTACGCCCCAGGAGGCCGAAAAGGTCATCTGCCTCGACGCCAAAACGGGCGAGAAGCTTTGGCAAAACGTCTACAACGTGTTCTTGTCCGACGTTCCGGCCGAACGCGTGGGATGGTCCCATGTGACCGCAGATCCGGAAACCAATCGCGTTTACGCGTTGGGCGCTTGTTGTCTGCTGCAATGCATCGACGCCGAAACCGGACAGACGATTTGGGCGCGATCGTTAAGCGAAGAGTTTGGCATGCTCAGCACCTACGGCGGACGCACGAACACGCCGGTTGTGTTCGCGGACTTGGTCATCATCAGCGGCGTGACGACGGGTTGGGACGAAACAGCTCGGCCAGCTCATCGGTTTTTGGCTTTCGACAAATCCGACGGTCAACTTGTTTGGCTGACCAGCACTCAGCCGCTGCCCGAAGACACCACCTACAGCACGCCGATCTTTACCGTCGTCAACGGGCAGCAAGTCATGATCGCCGGCGCGGGCGACGGCAATCTGTATGGTTTCCAACCACGGACCGGCAAAATCCTCTGGAAAGAACCCCTGTCACGGCGTGGCGTGAACACGGCGGTCGCCTTTGATGAAGCCGGCGTTGTTTATGCGACTCATGGCGAGGAGAATCCCCTCGGGACGTTGATGGGAGCCGTCGTGCGGATCGATGCGGGTGCCGCCGTGATTGATTCCGCCTCCGCCGAAGTTTGGCGGACCGAAGAACTGATGGTTGGTAAAAGCTCGCCGCTGCTCGTTGGTAACCGAATCTACGCGGTGGAAGATTCATCTCGGTTGCATGTGTTGGATGCCGAGACCGGCGAACTGATTGGCCGACCACTGAAATTAGGCACGTCCATGCGAGGCAGTTTGGTCTACGCCGACGGGAAGATCTACGCGTGTACCGGCAGCGGTATCTTTCACGTTCTAAGTCCGACCGACGACGGCGTGGAATCGGTCTTCAAGGTCCGCCTGCCCAGTGGGCACGAAGTCGGTGGATCACCAATCGTATCCCACGGCCGCATCTATCTGCCAACCACTGGCGGCCTGTTCTGCCTGGGGCGTTCTGACGTGGAACCGAAACTGGCCGAGGTGAAACGGGCGCCCAGCCAGGAGCGCGCCGTCGCGGAAGACGCCGTGGTGGCGCAGCTTCAACTGGTGCCCGTCGAAGCGATGCTGGTACCCACGGACACCCTTCCAATCAGGGTCATCGCGTACAACTCGTTTGGTCAACCTCTGGATAGTCTGCCAGCCGACTTGAACATCGAAGTCTCCGGTGGCGGGCAAATTGACCAGGACCGAGTCCTTCGTGTCGCTCAGAATCAACCCGCGCACACCGCGGTCGTTGTGACCGCTCGTAGCGGAAACGTGGTTGGACAGTCTCGCATACGAATCATTCCCCCGCTTCCTTGGAAGTTCGATTTCACCGACGGGAACGTCCCGATTACCTGGATCGGCGCTCGATATCGTCACGAACCTCGAAAGGTCGAAGGCGAGCCAATGATCGTCAAAATCTCGACGATCCCCAAGGGCACGCGCAGCCAAACATGGATGGGCTCGACGAACCTGCACGACTACACCATCACCGCTGACGTGAAGGCGGCAGCGGGAACCGCGAAGCTGCCGGATATCGGGCTGATTGCACAGCGTTACACGTTCGACATGATGGGCGAGTCACAACAGTTGCAGATCCGGACCTGGCCGGCGCAACTGCGGATGGCAAAAAGCATCTCATTTGCGTGGGAAGCCGATACGTGGTACACGCTGAAATTCACCGCGTCGGTAGCCGCAGGCGTGGCAACGCTGCGCGGTAAGGTTTGGAAACGCGACCAAGGCGAACCGAACGAGTGGATGCTGACGGCGACCGATGAATCGGCCAATACCGAGGGAAGTCCAGGTCTTTACGGTAACGCGACCAATGCTGAAATCATGATCGACAACGTATCGGTGACCAGCAACGAATGAGCGAGATGGAACTCAGTGCTCGATCACGAAGAGAACGTTGAAAAATCATCTGGCTTCAGCGTCAATACCGAGCAATTGACCTGATTGAGCACTTTCTCGGCGGTACTGCCCATGACGAAGCCAAACAAATTGGGGCCACGAATCGTTCCCATCAGCAACAATTCAATCTCCAGGGCTTGGCATTGGGCGACGATCGTATCGCCGGGATCTCCGCTCAACAGATGCGTGTGAAAGCTGTGACCCTCGTCTCGAAACGGGTCGAGCAACATGTTCAACATCGATGCTTGCAACCTTTCGATTTCACGTTGGATCGACTCCTTTTCGCCAAAGAGGGCCGGCCCCGAATCCGTTGCCCAATCAGGCCAGACATAAAGAACATGCACCTCGGCCTGATCCGTTTGGGCGAGGGAAGTTGCCATTTCAATGATCCTCACATTCAAAGGTTCACGTTCTTGATCAGCCGGCCTCGGTTCGATCGCCGCCAGAATTCGCCTGAATCGCTTCGGCGCCGATGCTTTAATGATCCAAACAGGGCACGGGCATTTCCGCATAATCCTGAGGCCCGTGGTGCCAAAAAGTCGCTGGGCGAATCCGGGCGGTTGCTCGGCGGACTTGATCAGCAGGTCGTGTCCATCACTGATCACCCGCTCGAGTATTTTCTCTGCCGGACCATTGATCAATTCGTACACCACCTTGAGGCCGGCCTCACGCAGCGGGTCGGCGATACGGTTTAGATTCTCGAGCTTTGCATCGACCAACTTCGCATGGATTTGTGCGGGCTGGCTGCCAGCCATGTCGAGCCTTTCCGGCAGCGGCGCGACGAAGTCCACGATCTTGACCTTCGCGGAATTCTGCCTCGCGACCTCGCCAGCGCGCTCGATTGCGGCCGCCCCGCCGTCCTTCCCACCAGCCATGACAATGATGTCTCGAAATCGTTTCATCGCGATCCTGATTCTGTTCCTGTTCGTCGACGGCTGACACGTCCGGGGCGGCAATTTGCCGATCGACTTTCTCTGAAAGGCAAAACGCGCACCGTGGAAGTCGGAAAAACCTCTGTTCGCTGTTTTGACTGCTGAGCGGCCGTGAGTTGTTGCCGTTGCACGCTGCCAGCGTTCGCCCGCAACGGGTGCGACGACTAATAATCACGGATAAAAAAACGAACGCGCCGGGACGAGCCCGACGCGTCGCTGA
This sequence comes from Pirellulaceae bacterium, assembly GCA_963714715.1. Lineage (GTDB taxonomy): Bacteria > Planctomycetota > Planctomycetia > Pirellulales > Pirellulaceae > JBFJVZ01. Next base: position 112,792 of record CAVQPV010000013.1, read on the forward strand.
ATTGGCGACCTACCTGTAACCACCGACCGAAGTCATGGTTAGCTAGCAGCGCCAAGTCATGGTTGTCATCCAGCAGATTGGAGCGACCGCACATCCTGTGCCAGGATCATCGCACTTCACTAACAAACGGGGGGTATCATTGCAATCCGAATCAAGGCTGGAGCTGCTTCGGCACGCACCAGCTACCGTAAAATCGATTCCTGCCAATGGTTCCGACTCGCTGTCGTACCAACGATGCATGTTCCGTTCAAGGTGGTCTCCATTGTGGAAGGAACCGCATTGATGAAGGATTGCAGGACCGAGCAGCTGTGTTCGCAGGTTAGAATGATGGCCGCTCCCAAACCCTGACTTCTTGGTTGAAACGACGTCCATGAGATTCTCTACCGTTTGGCTGACGCTGGTCCTTGCTTCGCTCGCGTTCGCTGCTGACAACCCCCGTGTGCCTGACTTCACTGCCGGCGACCACTTGGCGAAGGACTCGCACCACGATTGGAATCTCGGCCCGACCGGCGCACGTGGGTGGGTCTATGCCTGGCGTGGTGAGTCGACCGAATCACGCCAGATATTGATTACCAAAATCGATGCTGGCTCCCCGGCCGACGGCATCTTAGCGAAAGATGATGTGATCCTTGGCATCGGAAAACAGCAATTCGCTGCCGACGCTCGGATTGCGCTGGCCAAAGCAATCACGGCAGCGGAGGCGGGTGACGGCGAACTGAAGCTAATACGTTGGCGAAGCGGCCGGAAACAACAAGTGACGCTCAAGTTGGAGCCGCTCGGTAGCTATTGCCCGACGGCCCCGCTGGATTGCGAAAAGTCGCGGCGAATTCTGGAAGTTGGCTGCGAGCGTCTGGCCAACCGGATGGGTGAGGGGCCGCGGCGTGGTCACCCGATCGTCAGATCCCTCAATGCGATGGCGCTCCTCGCCAGCGGGAACGACAAGTTTTTGCCGATAGTCAAAGAAGAAGCGCAGTGGGCCGCCCGTTTTAAGATCGACGAACGTGACTTGCATTCTTGGTCCAGCGGTTGGGTGAATATCTTTTTGGCCGAGTATGTCTTGGCGACGGGTGACCGATCCGTCATGCCGGCACTTCAGGAGCTAAGCGTGGCAATTGCCAAAGGACAAAGCCAAGTTGGCACTTGGGGGCACCGGTTCGCGTACCCGCACAATCGCATCCTGCGTGGTTACGGCGCGATGAACCAAGTTGGTTTGAATCTGACCACCTCGCTGATCCTGGCGCGTGAAGCGGGCGTCAGCAACAACGCAGTCGATGAGGCAATTGAAAAGAGTCGTGCCTTTCTGCGGTTCTACGTGAATCGGGGTGCGATTCCCTACGGCGATCATCATCCGTGGCTAGACATGCATGACGATAACGGCAAGTGTTCGGCGGCTGCGGTGATGTTTGATTATCTCGATGATGCCGAAGCGGCGACGTTCTTTAGCCAGATGGCGACCGCGTCGTACGGGATCGAAAGAGAAACAGGACACACCGGCAACTTCTTCAACATGCTGTGGGCTCTGCCGGGTGTTTCACGTCTGGGACCGCAAGCGACGGGAGCTTGGATCGGTGAGTCTGCCTGGTTGCTGGATCTGGCGCGAAGTTGGGACTATTCGTTCCCGTACAACGGCAAACCCGCGGCGGCGGGTGGCGAGCACAGTTACCGCCATTGGGATTGCACTGGCGCTTACCTGCTAGGCTATGCGGTCAACCTGAAGAAACTACGAATGACCGGTAGCCGAAAGAGCGTTGTAAAACCGATCTCTCGCGATCACGCCGCTCGTTTGATTGCGGACGGTGCTGGCTGGATGCCAATTGCCAAGGCGGCATCCTACGATCAGCGTTCGACGAACGAATTGTTAGCGGCGCTTGGGAATTGGTCGCCAGTGGTTCGCCAGCGAGCGGCGATTGCGTTGGCAAAACGACCCCACTTACAAGTCTCGCAAATAGTCGAAATGGCGGGCAGCGCCGACGCGTCGACTCGGCATGGTGCCTGCGCCGCGCTGGAGGAATTAGGGCCCAAAGCCCAGGATGCGGTTGCGGCGCTAACCGATTTGTTGGGCGATGATGATTTGTGGTTGCGTGTGCAGGCCGCCGAAGCACTGGCCGCCATCGGTGCTCCGGCCCAGTCCGCGGTGCCCGACTTGTTGCGGTTGGTGGCGGCCCGTCCAGATGACGATGATCCGCGAGCGATGACTCAGCGCTATGTTGCTTTTGCTTTGTTTTATCCAGGTCGAGCATTGAAGGTGCGACGGGCTCTTGTCTCGCTCGCTGGGCGATGTCGATCGTGAACTGTTGGTCGCTGCAGCAACAGCGACGCTGGAAAACGAAGACGGTCGCGTCCGTGATGCAGCGGGCAACCTCTATAGCATGCTGACCGACGAAGAGGTCGAGGCGATGTTGCCCGCCGTGTATCGCGCGGTTGTCCAACAAGCACCCAGTGGCGTGATGTTCTCGGACGGGATACGCCTGCGAGGGCTCGAACTGTTGGCCAAGCATCGCATTGCCGAGGGATTGCCTTTGTGCATTTCGCTGATCGAGATGGACCGCTGGGGTGCGGATCACCGGCTTGATCGCTGTTTGAAAGTGCTGGGAGTCTATGGCGGCGCAGCAAAAAGCGTGTTGCCAGAACTACAGGAACTTGAGCAAGCAATTCGCGACCCCAAGGCCAAAGGTCACCAACGACACGCCGAGCTATTGAAGGTGATTGCTGCCATTGAAGCGGCCGAAGCTGGAGCACCGCTTCGTCAATTGCAGTAGGCCTCTATGCTGGATGGGTGGCCGCTGCGATGAAAAACGCATCAAAGCAATTGCCGAGCAACACGTTGAAACTGTTCCACAATCGAGGGCCCGCGTTGAACATGCTGAATCCTCACCCATTGATGGAAAGAAACCATGAATCGCCTCCTTCCTTTTCTCACGGTCCTGTTGGCCCTCCAACTACCATGCCCTGCCAATTTGCAAGCGCAGACCGCCACCAAAAAGCACGCCGCACCGGCGAAAAAGGACGCCCGCTACGATGCGTCCGTGCCCACGCCCACGCTGTCTGGCGTGCGGTACGGCACACACGAACGCCACGTCCTGGATTTCTGGAAGGCTGAATCGGATACGCCCACGCCGCTCGTGTTCGTGATCCACGGGGGCGGTTGGCAAGGTGGCGACAAGGAGCGACTGCACCGGTTCGCTGATACCGCTGCACTGCTGGAGGCGGGGATCTCGGTGGTGGCCATCAACTACCGTTACGTCAGCCACGCCGTGAAAGCAGGCATCGAGCCGCCGGTGAAGACGCCATTGCACGATGCGGCGCGGGCGTTGCAGTTTGTCCGCAGCAAGGCTGCGGATTGGAACCTGGACAAGGAGCGCATCGGCGCCGCGGGCGGTTCGGCGGGCGCGTGCTCGAGCTTGTGGCTGGCGTATCACGACGACCTGTCCGATCCCAACAGCGATGATCCCGTTGCGCGAGTCGACTCGACTGTGGTGCGCCGCAGTCACCGGCGCAGACTTCGCTTGATCCGAAGCAGATGGTCGAGTGGACGCCCAACAGTCGGTACGGTGGGCACGCCTTCGGATTGCAAGGCTTCCCGACGTTTCTTGCCCAGCGCAACAATATCCTGCCCTGGATCGCCGAGTATTCTCCTTATGCGCTCGTCAGCGCCGACGATCCGCCAGTCTACCTGACTTACTCTCGTCCTCCCGCGCTCGGCCAGAACGAGAAAGATCCGACGCACACGGCGAACTTTGGAGTCAAGCTCCAAGAACACTGTAGGGCCATCGGCGTGGCTTGCGAACTCGTCTATCCCGGCGCTGCCAAGGTGACGCACGAGTCACCAACGGATTACCTGATCGCAACGCTGAAGCAGAAGGACAAGTGACAAATTACCAGTGGCGAGCGTGCCGATTTCCGAAATACGTTCGCTGCGTCGAACCGGAGTTCCTCGACGGACTTGACAAGTTGCTCCGGTGACTGCCAGTCACCGGTGCGCGATAGCGACCACACGGAAATCGCGTCGGTCTCTAAGAGTCTCTGAGACTGAATGCAGTTCGCCGAAGCCATTCGCGCAGATGTTGAGCTGAAGAGAGTTCAGGCGGCAGGTCGAGACATCTCTTTGGAAAATTGCGTTCCTTATTCCTACTCAAACTAAGCTAAGAGGTTCTTGCTAAGGACTCGTCCGTAAATAAGTTACCGAATTGCTCTTGGTGGTTTCGAGTGTATACGACCAAGATGTTTGGATGCCTGATGCAAAGATTATCGAAGGAATCGAATTGAAGTTCAACTCGCTCGCTGGAGACCTCGATGAACGGGGCAGGCGTCGATGGGCGGCGACCGAGGCGATGGCACTGGGACGCGGCGGCATCGCTGCCGTGGCGATGGCAACCGGGTTATCGGATCGAACGTTCGTACGGGGATCAAAGAGCTGCGTAGCGAGAATCCTGTTTCCAGTGGGCGTCAAAGAAAACCTGGTGGCGGCCGAAAACCACTGGAACACTCTCAGCAAGATCTGGTCGAGGCGATTGATCGACTTGTTGAACCTACCGAGCGTGGAGATCCTCAATCACCGCTGCGGTGGACATGCAAGAGCCTGAACAATCTCGAACGAGAACTGCGTGCCGAGGGATACTCCGTCGGGCGAACGAAGATTTCCAAGGTACTTCGCTCACTGGGCTACTCGCTGCAAGGTAACCGAAAAACACGAGAGGGAGCTGATCATCCCGACCGCAACGCGCAGTTCGAGCATATTGCACGTCGCGTGAGCGCCTGCCGTCGAGGCGGACGTCCGGCACGGCAATCGCACGTTCATTTGGTGTTAAAACCGGCATAGATTGCTTCCAGGGCATCCGTATCCCAGCCTGCGCGGAGACGTTTGCCGCGAATCGAGTCTTTTAGGGAAGTGTCTCGTTGCAAAATGTTCAGCGCCATACGACGAATGCCAGCCGAAATCTCGGGTGCCGATCCCTTCCGGATTCGGCTTGCGTCCTCTGCAAATATTACATCTAGCACATAGTGCTCGCTGTTCTCGATCTTCCAGTGATCGCGGAGAAGATTGTTCAGCTTTCGCACACGAGGCTGATGGCTACTGATAAAGAATGCGACTTCGTCGTGATGCTTCTCGCCCATTTCGCTATGGCGGTAGATCATGCCGATCGATCGAATCGACGGCCATCGTGCAAACACATCATCGTCAGGTACTGCAATCGCGTAGCAAACACGGCGTTCTTCGCGACCATGGCTCTTGTTGACAGTCACCGTTCGACGCAATCCGTCGACTTCGTAGTTCAATTCCCCGTACTGGCAAAACAGCTCTTGCAAATGCTCATGCAGCTTCGGATGGTTGCCTTTCACTGTCAGAATGTAGTCGGCCTCGGCATCGATGATCGCCCGCGCTGTTTCTACCTGACAATGCATCGCATCGAGAGTGACCGTTGCGCCCTGGAGTTCCAGCAGCTTGAGTAACTCTGGTACAGCTGGAATTTCGTTGCTTTTGTCTTCAACGGACATTTGCCGCAGTACGATCCGCGTTTCGGTGGCAAACGCTGTAATCGTGTGGAGCGGGTTCTGGTCGATGGCTCGATCGAACGAACCACGCAGCGTCTTCCCGTCAATGGCAACACCCTGACCACGCAGCGATTCGGCGAATTCATCTACCCAACTATGCATGGCCGTGAGAAACTCGGAGATTTCGAGCCTGGCGAACACGCGGCCAAACGTATCGTGCGAAGGTACGCCAAACTTAAGATCGAGATATTTCCGGAACCAATCGATCCTTGCCTTGGCGAATCGTTCCACATCGGCCTATCCATTGGCACCACAGATTGTTGCGGTCAAGGCGATGAAGAGCATTTCGTGGAGGTCGTGATTCTGTCCCCGGTCTACACGAGGATCGGTAAGATTTTCAAAGTGTTTTGCAACAGGAGCCGCTGGTCCGGTCATTGTTCATCCCTTCCGTGCCGTGAAACTGTCGCTCAACGACAAGCGACTTGACGAAACGGAAGTCAACGCAATCCTTGGACCAAAACGTCAACGACGTGCGATTGCCGTGGGAAGCGTCCGGCGGTGTCGGTTGATACCAAAAAGAAGGAAACACTCGGTAAAAAAGCGAACGTTGGCAAGGAGTATCGCCCGCAAGGAGAACCGTTGGAGGTCGACACGCACGACTTTCCAGACAAGGAACTCGGCAAAGCGATTCCCTACGGCGTCTACGACATTGATTCCAACGAAGCCTGGGTATCGGTTGGCATCAGTCGCGATACAGGTGAGTTTGCCGTCGAGGCGATTCGGCGTTGGTGGCGAAAACTCGGCAAGAAACGGTACGCGAAACCGAAGCGTCTTCTGATTACGGCGGACAGCGGTGGAAGCAACGGCCATCGCAATCGACTGTGGAAGTATGAACTGCAACGGCTGGCCGATGAAACTGGAATGATGATCGAAGTTTGCCACTATCCGCCGGGCACTAGCAAGTGGAACAAGATCGAACATCGATTGTTTTGTCACATCACGCGAAACTGGCGTGGCGTACCTCTGGAAAGACACCAAGTGGTAGTGAATCTTGTCAGCTCGACTCGTACCGAAGAGGGACTGGAGGTTCACTGCCGTTTGGATCGCAAAGACTATCCCAAAGGACGTAAGATTACCGACGCCGAGATGGCAAGCTTCGAATCAAGCGGAATGCATTTCATGGCGACTGGAACTACGAAATCCTGCCAAGGCGATAGCTCTGAATTCGGTAACTTATTTGCGGACGGTTCCTAAGCGTCTTACCACCACTGCCGAAGTAAAATTCTCGACCGCGCCGATTTGCCGCCGGGGAATGGTGCCGCAACCGAACGCATCGGGGCGGAAAAACGGCAGTGCGGACGCGGGATCGGGGAAATGGATGATCTCAGCCAAAAAAAGGTACCAGATACAAAACGATGGCTTACTTCGGATCCAGAAAGAAAACTAAATTCACGTCGAAACGAACACGCAAGACAACGCGATTAACTGCGCGTGTTATTATGTATGCCGCGAATTGGACGTCCTTGCTAGAGGACCAGTACACTTCGATTCGAGTGCATCTCAACGTGGGCACAGGTGGATCAATGCACGAACTCTCCCCGAACGTTCGCATTCCCTTTGACGTCAATTCTCTTGCCGATTCCGTTTCACGAGGAAACGCGGTCATATACACCGGCGCAGGGAACTTCAATACCGGCTGGTCTCCCGGGATGGGATGGCTTTTTACGTGAATGCCTGAACCGCGCAGAGCGAACAACCGAAAGTAAGCAGCGATGGCTAAGAGCATCAAGATTGCTCGAGGAAGGAGACTACCTGACGAGCGCGGGAATCCTGCAACGTGAAATTGGACAATCCCTAGAGCAGTACGTGTGGGAACGCTTTGGTGGCGTGAGGAATCCGACTGAGATTCATCGCGCTATTGCGAGAATACCCTTCTCACTTGCGATTACGACCAACTACGACCGATTGCTTGAGTCGGCCTACCCGGCGCGACCAAATGTTTGGACATGGAGGGATCCCGAGGCACTTTTCAGCTCAATTAAGCATCGTCGATTTGCAATCGTAAAAATTCATGGTGACGTCGGCAATGGCCCTTCATTAGTCCTTACCAAGAATCAGTATCGTGATCTTATGCATTTGAATCGCGCCTTCAATGACACACTTACAAGTTTGCTAAGCCTGCGAACTTTCTTGTTTGTGGGAACGTCGCTGCGCGATCACGATCTCATTCAGTTGATGGATTCGGCTAAGCTTACTTATGGTGCAGACTTCGGACCGCATTACGCGCTGACTTTTTCCGATGAGGTTGATGAGTCTCTTTCAAGACTACTCCGGGACGCTTACAACCTTCACTGTATTATTTGTCAAGAGCCAGACGAACCACCAGCCGATTGGAAAACAGAGGCAACCTGCTCATTCTTGAAGGTTCTATCAGGAAAGGTCGCTCAGCAGTCATCGGTCGCAATACCAATCTCGAAACTTGAGCACCCAGTTTTCAGTTTACGAACGTCGTCTGATGAGCTGTGCAGATTCGCCATCCAGAACCTAGCTGCTGACCATGCTCAGCTCGCATTCGTAACTGAGCCCACGATGCCCTCTCTTTTTGGAGTAGCCCACGCTACGCAGGTAACTCAGACTGCCGAAAAAATTGGCAAACCATCTGGGTTCCCCGAACACTGTCGGCAGATCACCCCGGAGAGCTTCTTCGGACAGCAATTCCGTAGTTTTGGAGTAGGCAATTCATTCGCATACATTTCGGACTTAGATGCGTATCTTCTTCGTGGAGAGTTGCCGCAACGGCGCGATTCTTACATTGCGTCCCCGGCATCGACCACGCGGAGCATTCTTTCCTGCCAGGTCCGTGCAGATGGGGCGAAAGTTGGCATGTTAATCGCAGAATCCCAAAGTCCGGACGCATTCACGGAAGGCCATCGTCTAGCGTTAAACGCCCTCTCAGAAGCCGCGGGTGCTCTTTATGTCGAATACCGGCATCGCCAAGCAATGTGCGGCGGCATGAAACCGTTTCTTCGTGGAATGAACGTATTTAATGAACTTATGCACATGAGTCGGCAATTGCGACCGTTCGATTTGCTTTATTTAGTTTATGAAATTGATTACGGCGCAGGTCGCATCCAAGCCCACTTTGATAAGTCTGTAATTGCGCCTAAGCATCTGTTAATGGACTCTAGTTTTGGATATGCATTTGAAGATTCGAGTCTTGCATCATGGGTAGTAAGAAACAGAAGGGCCAAGTTTCTTGCCAGCGCTGCAGATGATCTTGATAGTCCAAATGGCTTCTTGTCTTCGGACGGAGTAAACGCCTTCGCGATCGCGGGCCCAGTGTTTGCGACGCCGATCCGTGTTACCGGACACACGTCAGCTGTGCTGGTTTGTTGGTCAAGGCTTGCTTCAGGTGATGCAAAATTTAATCCAGGCGATTTTGAAAAGCAGTGTCCTAGAATTTCCAACTTGGCTTCATTAATCGCGAATTCTCCGGATCGCGAAACGGACTTACCCGCAAAAGACCGTTGCGCCTATTCGTTTATCCTGAACCTGAACAACGTGTTGGAGCCTGTCGACAAAAATGCTGATTGGAATTATCAACAGCTAGATGACCCGAACTTTAGATCCGACGTCACGAGAGCCGTGCTCGAATCTCTGCTGCATGAGACAACGAAGCTAACGCGTGTACGATTGTGGTTGCGTCAAGACTCTGGCAAGCCGGCGGTCTTCGAATTGGTTCATTCGGTGTGTTCACCGCGAGCGATGCGCGAAGATTGCTTCAGACACGACAAATACGCAGGCCGAAAAACGACGAGCGACGACATATACTGTTCGTATACCGTTGGACGAGCATCGTCTGAACCATTTGCGCAATTCCAGCACGAGGACATGTTTGGCACATCTGATGCCAATGGTGATGATCTTGAGAAGGCCGTTGGCGGGAGCTGGCTAGTTGCTCCGATCGTACATAAGCGCGAGGTTATTGGCTTTCTATCAGCAGATGATCACATCGACCGAACGCAACCTCATTCATCTCCAATGGTCAAGGAATTCCAGCGCTGTGCGATGGATTTGGCTGCGGATCTTCTGATCCTGTTGCAAGAATCGAGTACGTCAATCGTAAAAGGGCACCGAAAACAAAGAGAAAGAAAGCCAAGTTATCCAATCGCCGAGCAGGCAAGAAGAGCAAAAACAAGAAGAAACAGTGAGTCTCGAAACTCGCCAATTGTGTTGGTCAAGGTCATCGGAAATGGAAAACTTATGGCATAAAGATCTATCCGATTGTCAGAGCGCGTTAGGAAGAATCGCCAGCCTTGAATCGGCTGAACACGGCCGCCATCGCCTGGTGCTGGACGTGTGGAAACAGATGCCGATAGCGTCTTCGCATTTCATCAGTTCGGTTACCACCCATACGCTTGCTCTGTCGTCTGCTACTTCCGGTTTCATCGACCGGAACAGGTAACTCGCATCGGTCATCGACACCTCCTACAATTCACCGAGTCCCTTCAGGATGCGGTGCAGCCGACTACCGATGGTCGACGTCGCCGAAAGCGGAAAGCGTTGCTGACGTTCAAGCAGCACTCTGGCTCCCCTCTCCCCAAACAAGTTTGGGAGAGGGGAGCCAGGCGGAGATATTCGCCATCGGTTGGACATCGGCGTTCAGTTGCCCTTATTAACTCGCGGAGGTCGGACACATCGACTCGGCAATTTGCACACTGCGATTGAAAGTAAAGACCGCCCCTTCTTCCGGCAGGCTGATGATGATTGTCTGCGGCGTAGGTGCGGTGGTGCATTGCCTCCGGCACTCAACAGCTAGACACAAGTCCGGATTACTTACTCCTGCTTTTCTTGTTCCTTTTCTTCTTTGGTGCCTTTGGCCTTGGCGGGCTGCGACCAGCAACGGCGGCGAAGGTGGGTGGAATGTCATCGTGATTGGCCATGCGATCCACATCGTCTCTTTCGATACCCCACTGGGAACGCCCGCGGTCAGCCGTCCGACGTTCTCGTCGTGAACGTGGTGGTCTGCTGCCGACGAGGTTATAACAGCCTCTTGCCGAGCACCGAGGATTCGAAGCCCCATGAGCCGACCCTTCGTCGCAGCTTCTGTACAAAGATGGATGTTGTGACCCACCAAGAGGAAACCACCGTTTGATCAAAATGATGATGAAGCGACGAGCCTATTCCCTGGCTACGATGACCTTGGCCACCACCCTGTCCCTGACCGCGGCTTCCCCGGCAGCTTCAGAACCCTTGCCGGTTCCGGAACGCGGATTCGTCAGTTCCCGGCCCGCGGAGACCTGGGAGGAAGGACTGATCTCGGGCAACGGCACGATCGGCGCCAACGTCCTGAGCCGCCCGCTGAAAGAGCGGATCATCTTCACCCATGAACGCCTTTTCCTGCCCCAGGGGCCGCCGATGATGCCGCCCGACACCTCGGCAAGACTGTTCGAGATTCGCAGGCTGATCGACCGGGGACTCTACAAGCAGGCTACGCAACTGGCCTTCGATCTCTCGGGCCAGGAAGGTTTCATGTACCCGGATCCCTTCGTGCCGGCCTTCGATCTCACCATCCGGATGGACTCCGACGGGAGAACTGAGCGACTACGCACGTTCGGTGGATTTCCAGACCGGCGAGGCGACGGTGCACTGGGCGGACAAGCGCGGGGTGTTCGAGCGCCGGCTGTTCGTCTCGCGCAAGGACGGAGTGGCGGTCCTGTCGATCCGCGGATCGCAGGCCGGCGCGGTGAATTGCCGACTGGCGCTCGAACCGCGGCGGCCAAGCGACAAGCTCGAGGCCAAGCAAGTCGAACGCTCCGATGAAGTGTTCAAGGACTGTGTCGGCCGACATCGTGGCGGACGCCGATGAGTCGGGCCTGACGTATCGGAACCGCTTCACCAAGGCCTATCCGGGCAGCATTCAGGCTCTGGAAGGCGTGGCCCGAGTGGTGGCGGTGGGCGGCACGCGTTCGACCGAGGGACGAGGGAACCATGGTCATTCAAGGCGCAGACCAGGTCCTGATCCTGATCGATATCCAGATGCTCTACGACCCTGACGTGTCGAAGCTGGATGAGATGAAATCCTCTCTCGCGAGTTTGCCGGCCGACTACGCCAAACTCTTGGACGGCCACGCGAAGATCCATGGCGAGCTGTTCAACCGGATGCGTCTGGACATCGGCGGCGGAGCCGACCATCAACGGACCACCGAGGAGTTGCTGGAGAACTCGAGCTACGAGAAACTGAACCGGGCACTCATCGAGAAGGAGTTCGATGCGGGACGTTACAACATCATCTCCTGCACCGGCGAGCTGCCGCCGACGCTGCAGGGGTGCTGGGGCGGAACCTACGTCCCCGGGTGGGCGAGCGACTTTACCCACAACGGCAACGTACCCTCGGCCATCGCTGCCAACATGATGGGCAACATGCCCGAGCTGATGCTGGCCTACACCTCCTACATCGAGTCGATCGTCCCCTGGCTGGAGATCAATGCCAAACACATGTTCGGTGCGCGGGGCGTGGTGCTTCCGTCGCGATCCACGACCAACGGGTTCAACAACGCCTTGGCTCCGACCTTCGCGGGCGGCTTCTGGGTCGGCGGCGCGGGCTGGGCGGCACACTTCTTCTACGACTACTACCTCTACACCGGCGACCGGGAGTTCCTCGCCGAACACGCCCTGCCTTTCATGGAAAAAGCCGCCCTGTTCTTCGAGGACTATCTGTACGAGGGGCCGGACGGGAAGTTCATCTTCTCGCCAACCCAGTCGCCGGAGAACACTCCCGGCAACTCGAACTCGCAAGGCTCCTTCAACGCCACCATGGACGTGGCGGTCGCCAGGGAGTTGCTGAAAAACCTGATCTCCGCCTCACGCGAACTTGAGAGAAACGAGGACAAGATCCCCGTCTGGCAGGAGATGCTGGAGAAGATGCCGGAGTACATGATCGATGACAACGGCATCATCAAGGAATGGCTGACACCCCGACTCGAGAACCGGGACAGCCACCGCCATTCCTCGCAACTCTACCCGCTGTTCGACGGCATGCCGCGAAGAGATTGCGCAGAGCCCCGAGCTGCAGGCGGCATTCACGAAGAGCATCGAGTACAAGCTCGACAAACATTGGAAGAACAATCAGCGCGGATTCATGTCGTTCGGGCTGGTGCAGTTGGGGCAGGCCTCCACCAGCCTCGGTGAGAGCGAACTGGCCTACCATTGCCTGAGACACCTGGTGAACCGCTTCTGGCTGAACAACCTGGCCTCGATGCACAACCACCGCTCGCTGTTCAACATGGACATCAGCGGCGGCATGCCGGCGGTGATCATCAAGATGCTGGTGGCTTCCGACCTCGGGAGAATCCAACTCCTGCCCGCGCTGCCCGCGGCCTGGCCTTCGGGCCAGATCGAAGGCGTGCTGTGCCGGGGCGCGATCGAGATCCAGAGTCTGCAGTGGGACGGAAACCGGATCGAGGTCACTTTGAGTTCGGCCAAGTCGCAAACCGTCGTATTGGAGCTGCCATCGGAGATCTGGCAACTCTCCATCACCAGCGGTGCCGCCAAGGTTAGCCCTGCGGACCGTGCCAATCAGCGCACCGTGACACTGCCCAGCGGGCAGTCGGTGGCGCTGGTCATCAAGCTGAAGTAGCGGATGAAAACGGGGACGGAGTGCCAAGAAATGAACAGGAGGGAACCGCTCAGGGTCGATCTGACCGCCAGCGGTGGAGAGGGACTACTCGATGGCCCAAGACGCGGTGGTCTTTCTAAGCACGTATTTTAAAAAGGGGTCTGACCCTTTGTGGGCGAGAGGTTACTGCAAGCTAAACTCGGTACCGGAAACTTTTTTCGTTTATCGAGATTGGTTCAAGAGAGGGTCAGACCCCTTTTTAGAACACGTGCTCAGCGACTGCAGGAACGAGGCTGTTCGATTTCCTTCAGATCATCGCAGCTAGCAGTTCATCAACGGGGATCGTGGCAAAGGTGGTGGCGTAATCCGACATGGCATAGGGGAGCACGAGATGCCCGTTGTGGATCACGCTACCGCAACTGTAAACGACGTTTGGGACGTAGCCTTCTCGTTCATTTTCGTTTGGAGTTAGCAGCGGTTCTTTTAAGCGGCCGATTACTCGAGATGGATCATCCAGGTCGAGCAGGATTGCGCCGATGCAGTACTTGCGCATCGGGCCGACACCGTGAGTGAGCACCAGCCATCCCGCATCGGTCTCGATCGGTGAGCCGCAGTTGCCCATCTGGATAAACTCCCAAGGGTACGTTGGCTTCACGATCATTTCTTTGGTATGCCAGAAGTAGAGCATGTCAGAGTACATCAAGTAGAGATGCTCGCCGTCTTGCCGAGACAACATGGCAAAATGTCCGTTGATCTTTCGAGGGAACATGGCGAGCCCCTTGTCGGCGATTGCTGGACCATTGAGCGTATGCATTTTGAAGTGCAGGAAGTCTCGCGTCTCGAGCAATTGGGGCAGCACCATTTTTCCGTCATACGCGGTGTAGGTGGCGTAGTAACGCGAGGGTCCATTTTCCTCTTGAAATTGCACAAAGCGGGCATCCTCGATCCCGTTGGTTTCGGTTGGGCCAAAGGGAAAAATCAGGCGTTCGGATAGCTCGTGTTCTGGCAAGTAGTTGATTTCGTAGTTTGACTTTGCGAGCGTGACGACTTGCTCGACGATCGCCGCTAACTCGCCACGTCGGGACGGATTCTCTCGGATGCCGCTCTTCAGCGAGTCCTCCAGTTGAATCAACGTGAATTCGTTTTCCAATGAGGACAACACGTATTCCGTGAACGGGTTGCCCAACTCAAGTTCGAACAGTTTGCGAAGAAACAGGTCTTTCTCATACAGTGCGTCTGGAACGAATACGGGCGTCGTGACAAACTTCGTCGGTTCGTCGATCGATAGCCGGTTGTCGCCATCAATGACCCCTGATCGAAACGTGACCGATGAAATGTGTCCTTCACCGACCGCCCGCAGACTCAGCACGAATCGTCGAGCACCGGCGGCAAGGTTTGACTGGTCGGGATGCCAGACGATCGACGGATTGAACAGCGCCGCTGATTCCAATGCGTACTCCTGAGTGAAGTAGGCGCCGAGTAACAGCCGGCGGTTTTCGGTCAGCGGTGCGTCCGTCAGCAAGTAGTGACGAATGGCTTCGTAGCGGCACAGAAAGAATTCACGTGGTCGCTGATGTCTTCCGTGGAATTCCTTCAAAACACAACTTCAGTTGCGCAGCCACCTGGTCTTCGGAAAGAGTCGACACGCGAGCGATGATCCGGAGTTTTCGGTCATCATGAGGCAGCTCAAACGGGCGCAGCACAACACGGCGGTTGTCGGGCGAAAGAACGATCCCGGTGCGTTTAACTAACATAGCTACCGCTGACAGTTTCCTGTGGTTGTGGCTGCGTTGTTGCAGAATCGGTTTGCAGCGTTTGCAATGCCGGCAGCGATCCTTCAAGTCGTTGCATTTCTGCTAAGGAAAGCAGAAATGCGAGAGTCGATTCTGCCCCTTGGTTCTGATTGACCTGATGTTCCGCCAGCCCGTCGTAGCATCCGCCCGTTGTCGCGTTGTAAATCGGTAATCCGTGGTCGTTGCGTCCGAGGAACCAGTCGAATGCCAAGTGCGCTTGTTCGCACCAAAAGGGGTCTTTGTCAGCATTGAAGGCTTCGATCGCAGCGGACACCATCGCGTGTGCTTCGATCGCCTGTTGATCATAGATTGCCGTGGGCACACCTTGGCGACAAAAGCCATTGCACCCAATCGGACGGAATCTGCCTTCGGGCGACAGTTGTTTTCCGCACAGCCAGCGGAGCGACTCGATACCGATCTCCGTGACGCGCGGATTGTCACTCCAATGCCCGCTCAGAATCAATGCATGCGATAGCTTGGCATTGTTGTAAGCAGCGACATCCTCAAACCAAGGCCAATCGTCGGACGCCGTTCGATCGTACAGATCGACGAGTTTTTCGGCCAATCGCTCGCCGGTCTGACTGACGACGCGATCACCGCTCATCCGACGCAGGTATTCGTGAACACCAAGCAGTGCGAGCGCCAGGTGCGCGGCGACGTGGTGTCTTCACACGCGGGCAGTGCCTTTGCGAACAACTCCATCGCCCACGCCTGAAAGCCCAGCCTCCGTGAACGACCGACACAGGTACCGAGTGCCCAGACCGCGCGCCCTGAGAATCATCTGAACCGTCTTTCTCAAGCCATCGTCGATCGAAGCCGAGAAAGTTGCGAAAGCGACCACTCTTTTGATCAAAGGCATAATTCAGAAACGCCGCGTAAGTTGATGCCAGCGAGTGCAGTTCTTGCGAATCCTTGCCCAGTTCCTCCAACAAGACCGTCAAGATCAAGGCCCTCGCGTTGTCATCGGTGCAATAGCCTTCGTGATGGTTGGGTATCGAGTAACAGGCGTGCTGAATGATGCCGGTGGAATCGCTCATCCGTTGCAAGTGTTCCAGATTCATTCGCGGCAGGTCCAACGGTTGTTCATCCAGCGTTCGCACCGCCAGCGGCTTGCGCTCGCTCCCCTGGTTCGCCCGCGCGTCGCGGAAGGACTGCAAATAAATCTCCGCCACATGACTCCAGAGCATCTCGCGTCCCAAATCGTAGGCTCGATCACGCATCGTCTGTCGTCGCCCGTCGTCGCTGAGCAGGGCGATCATTTCTCGGCTAATCGCATCCGAATCGGCAAACGGAACGAGCACCCCGCGATCGTCAGCGAGTAACTCTTCGGCGTGCCAATAGGGAGTCGAGATGACGGCTTGTCCGCAGCCGAACGCATAGGCAAGCGTCCCGGAGACGGCTTGTGCCACGTTCAGGTAAGGAGTGATGTAGAGGTCCGCGGCGCCGATGAACTCTGTCAATTCATCCAGTTCGACGAACCGATTGTAGAAGCTGACGTTCTTCGTAATCCCCAGCTCTTTTGCCATTCGCTCCAGGCTGATTCGATACCGTTCCCCTTCGCTGCGTACCAAACTGGGATGTGTCGCGCCCAAAATCAGATAAATGAAGTCCGGGAATTCGCGAACGACGTCGGGAATCGCTTTCAAGACGTATTCGATACCTTTGTTCGGCGAGAGCAATCCAAACGTCAGCGCGACTCGCTTGCCTTCCACACCGAATTGTTCTTTGAATCGGCTTGAATTCCCATACGGTGCGTCGGGAATGCCGTGCGCGATCAAGTCCACCTTGCTTGCGGGGACGGCGTACGTTTTGCACAATGTTTCGCGACTTCGCTCGGTCATCACGACCAATCGCGTGGAAAGCTCGGTTAGTTGTTCCATGACTCGCCGCTGCGTGGCATCCGGCTCCGACAAAACCGTATGCAGCGTCGTCACGACCGGAATCCGTATGTCACGCAGAAAGGCCAGAATGTGGCTGCCTCCCGGGCCTCCGAAAATACCGAATTCGTGCTGTAACGAGATCACGTCGACATTGCTAAAGTTCAAAAAGTCGGCGGCGCGACGATAGGCGTCGATTTCCTGTTCCGAAATCTGAAACCTCACCTCGGATGCATAGTCGTAGCCGCCTGCAATATCGTCCACTGGCACAACAATACATTGGGCCGCAGAAGCGCTGGCGACCGCGCCGCGCAAATCGTGAGTGAACGTTGCAATGCCGCACTTCCGCGGCAGGTAGTCGCCAACGAAAGCGATCTTGGTTAGGTCAGCTTTGGTCATGGATGGGCTCCTTTGGTGATCTGGTTTGGATGTCAATGAAGTGCGTTCAGGATGTCCTGTCTTGAAAAAACGACGACGCCGATCGAAGTGTCGGCCGCGCCGTAGTAAACGCTGAGTCGGTCATCGATGCTCGTGGATATTCGAGTTGATCATTGCCGTTGGAAACACGACGTCGGGCACGAAACCGTTTCGCTCGAACTCAGCGATCGGTCGCATGATCGGCTGGTCGGATCGCGCCAGCACTCGAGCCGGATTGTTTCGATCCAATAGCAATGCACCGACGGAGTATTCGCCGACACGACCATCCTGCTGGACTCGCTGGCTGCCGTGGTAAAGATGCAGCCAGCCTTCGTCGATCAAAATTGGCGGCGTTCCTCCACCGACTCGGTCCGCTTCCCAGTTCTGATGCCCGCGATGCAGGCTTTGGTGCTCGCCCCAGTGCAACAAGTCGGGTGATCGGGCGATCCAGATTTGTGGCGGACTGAAATGCGAATTCGGATTCGGGCGATGCAGTGCTACGTATTGGCCATCGACCTGCTGCGGAAACAGAACGACGTCTTTGTTCTCGGGACAAAAAATCAAGCCGTGTCGCTTGAATGTCACCATGTCATCGCTGGAAGCCAACGCCGTTGCTGCTCCCTGTCGCGAGACGGCGACGTAAGTGATCCAGTACGTTTGATCGATCTTGGTAATTCGAGGGTCTTCGATGCCAAACTCTTCGATCGCCAGTCTCGGGCAAGAATGCCGGCCCCGGCAACCAGCCAGTCGGCGCTTCCGTCAAGCTTGCGAAACACACGAAGATGGGAGACCGACGTCAGCCGCAATAGGCCCTCGGACTTGGTTTGAACGACGCGCGGATCGACCGAAATCAAATCGTCGTCGGAAACCCAGTCGATGACGCAGTCGCCACTCGTTTCCCATCGCGGCAATCCCCATGAAACCGGCGCCGTTGCTCAAGCGGGCTTCTCCGCGACTCGCACGAGCATGACGACTTCGCCGCGAATCCGAACCGACGCCTGGATTGAAGACACCGATCACCTCGAAATCATCTCGCGACGGCTTCAGGTCAGCGGGACAAAGCAATCGTGATTCGGAAAGTCGAGGAATCATAGCAACTCGCCGGAGTACGTCAGGCGACGTTTCCGACGACATCCTGGCGACGAAGCGTCGCCAGTCCTGGATCGTCAACAGTTCGCGAACTTCGACCGGACTTCGACATTGAAGTGCCAGCTCGGCGAATCTCAGTCGCTTGACGCGAGTCGATTCCACGGATCGCTTGGCGAACTTGCTGCTCCGCGACTGGGGCTAAGGCTCAATTCGCGAACACCAAGACCGACCAGCAAGCGGGCAAAGTCGGCTTCTGCCGCCTCTTCGCCGCAGACGCATACCGGTCGGTTCCACCGCTGACTTGACTGGACAATCTGCTTGATCGCGCGTAGCACGGCCGGATGCATCGCCGTGCAATCGTCCGTTCCCTCGGACAAGTCACGATCGGCTGCCAGCATGTACTGAGTCAAATCGTTGGTGCCGATCGCGACAAAGTCTGCCAGTTCCAAGAATTTCGTCCAAGGCAAACAATGCGGCAGGTGTTTCGATCATCGCACCGACCGGCAGGTCGACGCAGCACATCGAGTTGCTTCACGGCACGATCAACGGCTGCGATTGCCAGTGCAAAGTCGTGACTTCCGATCACCATCGGAAACAAAATGCGAACATCCGCGGTCTGCGCAACTTGAACAATCGCCCGCAATTGGGCGTCAAGCAGATTCTTTTCAGACAGCGAAAATCGTAAGTCCACGCAGATGAAGGCTCGAGCGATTTCTCAATTCATCGAGTGCCAGGAAGGGTGGGAGTTTGTCACCGCCGAGATCAAAGGTCCGAATCACCATCGGCAAATCGGCTAACTTGCTTGCCATCTCCCCATAGACTTTCAACTGCAAGTCGAAGCTCGGACGCTTGTGCGATTCGATGAACAAAAATTCGGTGCGAAACAGCCCGACGCCGGCCAAGTGATGTTCCGCGACCTGATCGAGTTCGTCCGGCAATCCGACGTTGCCCAGCAGCGAAATCTCCACTCCGTCCTGCGTCACACACGGCTGTTTTTCTTCGGACACCAGTGATGCGATGTGCCGCTCGTTTTCGAGCTGTCGAACTGAAAATGCTCGCCTCCTCCGCTTCGGTCGGCTGAATCGTGACGACTCCCGACAAGCCATCGACAAGCAACTTTGCGCCGGACGATATCCGTGTGGTCACGTTGGTGATACCCGAGATCGCCGGGATCCCCAATGATCGGGCGACGATCGCGGTGTGACTGAACTTTCCTCCGTACTCGGAAACGATCGCGACCACACCGCTACTGGCAAGCCCGACCGCTTCGGACGGAAGCAGTTCGCGGGCCACGACTACCGATCCCGGCGGCAGCGATTCGTGACTCCACGGCATCATGCCTGCCAAGTTGCGAGTCATCCGCTGGCCCACGTCACGGACGTCTTGTTCGCGTTGCCGAAGGTACTCGTTATCGAGTTTTTGCAATCGGCTGATCCAATCGCGGATGACTGAATCAAGAGCCTGCTCCACATTGACAAGATCGCATCCAAT
Source organism: Pirellulaceae bacterium (assembly GCA_963714715.1). Classification (GTDB taxonomy): domain Bacteria; phylum Planctomycetota; class Planctomycetia; order Pirellulales; family Pirellulaceae; genus JBFJVZ01. The sequence continues at coordinate 132,570 of CAVQPV010000013.1, forward strand.
CTGCTGCTTGACTGACGCCGCAATCTCACTGGCCATCGCCGCATGAGCAGACAACAGCGCTGCCGCGTCCGCGAGTTTCGGATCACCGCTGGCAGTTTGCTCAGCGATTTTCAATTCACGCTTGGATTGCTCAAGCGCATCATCAATCCGATCGCATTCTGTCTGCACGTCGGTATGCTGAATGTCGCGATCCGGCAACGTCAGCTTACGTTCGACTTCATAGTCGTAAACGATCGCAATCCCACTCGCGAAACCAGGTGAGACGGGATTCCCTTCCAATATTGTCATTCTTCTTTCCTACTCGTTTGCAGCGAATTCGCTGACGTCTCCGTTAACCCACCCGTCATCGTCGATCTAGCTGCGCGGTTGGACATGGATGTAGCTCCTGAAGCTTTCCCAACAACGTTGAGACCACGAGAGGATTCTCGGCAGTTCCGGTTGTGATTTCAGTCCCAGAACGAAAGCGTCCACCTTGGTTTCGGCCATCGCCTGTTCAAGTCCGTAACGCTGAGCGAGTAAACGGGTAAAGGCCTCTCGTTGGCCGGAAATCATGGCAAGGTCCTCGTCCGTGAACTTGCCCCACGTGAGCTTGACTTGCTGGCTGACCGGCAACCAATCGCGTTTCACTTGATCCCACTTCATCTGAGCGTCTCCTGGTTTGAATTCTATAACTGACGTTTCGTGCTTCATGTTTCGTTAGGCTTGGACAAGTCTCAGCCGAACAACGTGTTCTAAGATTGCTACGTTCTCTGCGTCACGTCCAAGCCAGACGGAGCTTTCTCCGCGCGGTAAGCCTGTAATTCCTGATCCAGCATCAACCGGAATGAGATGGTCACTTGATTGGCTTGTTGTTCCTGGGCTTCCAAGACAGACTTCATGGTTGCCGCATTCAATTGAGCTTGCTGCGGTCCTGCGGCGTCAACCACAACAAGGTGAACGGCATCACCCGAATCAGTGATCTGATTTTTCAAGTAGCCTTTCACCAACGGGTAGGGTGTTAACGGGATTTCGCTATTGGCACAAAACAGGTCATAGGGTTGCTTGTCCGAGAACCCGTAAATCGCCACGTACTCGACTCCTGGAGGCAGGGCCAATAACTTTGGGCCCAGACGCTGCTTGCCGTCAAGCAAAACGTAGCAAGGCGTGTTGCCGAGGAGAGCGTTGATCGTCGCATCATTCTGCACAGCTTGGCGCACTTTTTGGGGATTCGTTTTGTTTCGGTTCATTCCTGTGCGTCTCTCGCTTTTGGGAACGGAATCGCGGAAGATCTTCTGTCGTCGCTGGCGATTCGCATGCTGTTGCTTCGATCAAGTTTGGCGGTTGCCTGGTTTGATTCTTGGCGATGCATCTGATGCGACCCTGGACTCGTCTTCGCTCGAAGCTGACCGGCGCGGAACGCATCGGCCAGCGCTGCGGGCACCTCGGCTTCGGCAAGCACGAGTTCCGCTTGGGCTATTCCTTCACTTTTGCTTTCATCTGCTGCTCTTGAGCCACTGCTTCGGCGCGACGTACTTCGGCCTGGGCTCGGGCAATGCGAGTATCAGCATTGGCTTGATCCGTCTGCAGCCGTGCGCCGATGTTCTCTCCGACGTCAATATCGGCAATGTCAATCGAGACGATTGAAAAGGCGGTGTTTGACGTCCAAGCCATGTGCCATCGCACCTTTCGAGATTCGCGACGGCATCTCGAGCACGTCCATGTGTGAATCCGCCGAGCCGATCGCGGAGACGATTCCCTGACCGACGCGCGCGATGATCGTTTCTTCGGTCGCCCCTCCGATTAATTGGTCCAAATTCGTACGAACCGTTACCTTCGCACGGACCAGAAGTTCGACACCATTCTTGGCAACCGCGCTAAGCGATTTCTTGCTTTCACCATCCTGACGCGGACAGGGGATCACCCTTGGAGAAACAGTGGTTTGCACTGCAAGCAGCACATCGCGCCCCGCCAGGTCGATCGCGGTGGCACGGTCAAAATCCAAGTCGATTCCGGCTCGCTGCGCGGCGATGATGGCGCGAACCACGTTCATCACGTCACCGCCAGCCAAGTGATGTGCTTGCAAGCGATCCGTGCTCATTCCGCCTTCGCGGTCGATCCGCAAACCTGCCTGCCGGCCCATGACTTTGGCGGTGACGATCAAACGGTGGTCAATCCTCAGAAAGCTCATGACGATCAAGCTTTTCATGCTCACGTCCGCACCCGACATGTACGCCTGAAGCCAGTACGATCCCCACTTTGCGAAAACCGCGATCAGAAACAAGACAACCAACGAAGCGATCAGCGCTACCCCGATCAGCAGTTGTCCTGCGAACAGGAAACCAAAAGTTGCCATCAATTCCATCGCGACTGCCTCCTTTAGCAGGGCAGACATCTATCGGTTTATCGAGAAAACAAATGCTCCCGACACAACCATCATTTAATTCGGCGGACCTCGCCGGCGGTCGCCGTATCGATCGTCAGTCGAACTTGCCTGCTGACGATCCAAAGTTTCGGGACCACGACCCACCGGCACGATGCAAGTCGAACCGGATCGCGTTGGATGGTCCTTACCCAAACGACATAACCGTCGTCGTAAATGCGGGACGACGCCCACAGTCGGGGCCCAAGACTCGGTAGCCGTACAGCAAAGCGACGGCACCTCCCGTGGCGATCACTAGGCTGCGGACGTCGAAGCCGGTCACGCTTCCGAATCCAAGAGCCGTTCCGATCATGCCACCGACGATCGCACCCCCAATGCCAATCAGCATCGTTACGACGATCCCACCCGGATCCGTCCCCGGCATAATCCACTTCGCAAGGACTCCGGCAAACAGTCCCATCGCAATCCACAGTAGAATTCCCATCGCAGCCTCCTAAAGGCGTTCGAGAAAGCGTCATTCGATTTCGCGACCTGAGCCATAGTTGCCCATGTCGGTGAATGACTAAAGTTCAATCAGAACTGAATCATTGAGCTGTCTCCAAACTCAATCATGAAGCTGTCGTTCATCAATCGGAGGCATCGACCTGTGCCAGCGGATGGAATCCGTCATCATCGGCTCGCTCCATCGATTCACGTTCACTGCCTTTGTACGAATCCACTTCCGGGGTCAACAAAAACACTTGCACCATGGCACCCGACTTAAATGCATGAGCGATGGCGCCGGTTCCTATTTCGATTTCCGCGGTTGCTTCTCGCACGTCGCGACCTGTGATCGTCTTGATCTTCTCTCGCATCGACTCGGACGAACTGGCAAAGAGTTGTCGGTGAAACTCTTGTACCTGCGCTGCGCCTTGCGGAGTACGAACTAAGGCCTTCTCGGCGGGTGTCAGTGCATCGTCCAAAGTCACGACCAACGTGTTCTCGTTGAGGATCGCGGTCACCGCTTTGGGGGCGACTCCTGTTCTCTTCTGTTGCAGCGTGCCCGCGACGCGGGCGAGTTGTTGCGTCATCTGCGACATTGGATTCATTCATTGGGTCTCTCTCGGAGCACAGCCCGGTCGCAAATGCGCTTGAGGCAGACGTGACACGGCAAAAATGCGCACAAAAAAAGCCGATGGGGTAGAACACCTCAAAGGTGTTCCGCCACATCGGCTTACTTTTTAACGAGCCCCTGGAGCTGCCCATTGAATTGGGTTTGCCAGATTGCTCTTTATCTTGTCGTCCGGGTGATTGAACTGAGGAACGATTGGTTGAGCCGTTCCCTCAACTCTACTCATGTTACGGTGCGTCTGTTGAGAAAACAAGGGCACGAGGTCGACAATGCCCGTCCTGACGCATCGGCGTGATGGATTGGGCTTCTTTTTCTTTGCGATAGACACATCTCGAAGCGAGACAGCTTTGCTGTTTGCCTGCGTTTGACACCGAATTGAGCCAGGAGTGAACGCCTGCACCCAACGCCGTTAAGGATATTCCTCGCGTAGCCGCATCCTGCCGTGCCGGAAAGGAAATGCTGGCACGGCAGGATGCCGCGTCTACGAAGAATATCGGGAAAGAGCATCACCAAAATCCTTAACGGCGTTGGCCCGCACCCTACCTATCTCAGGCTGCTCTCGCTGGGCGTGTGGTAGATTATCGGTCTGCACATTTTGCCCGTTCGTTTGCGACTCACGTTTTTTGACAGTGAGCGTCGCAGATAGTTGCTCGTTGAATTGGGAAGGTTTGGTGAAAACACAGGGAGAAATCGAAGCTGCCGTCTGCAAAGGGATGTCCCATTTCGAGCAGGAGTACATGGGACGGGGCCCGAAGGACATTCGGGCCCATTTGATTGGCGATCTGCTGGTGGTTCGACTGCAAGGTGTCTTGACCGCCGCCGAGCAGCATCTGGTGACGACGCTTCCGGCGGAGAAAGGTCGGGATTTGCTGAAACAGGTTCGCATCCAACTCATCGAGACGGCACGTCCAACTTTGGAGACGGTGATTGAGCGATATCACCGGCATCAAGCCTCGCAGCCTACACCACGACATCAGTACTCACACGGGTGAAGAAGTCGTCATTTTTACGCTCGAAGAGGCGCCCGCTTATCGCGAGTCGAAAAAGAAGTAGACGTCGGGCGTTAGACCGATTCCCGGAAGTGAACGATGCCCAGGCCCGCAGCAACTTTCGTGACATCACTGATTCTATCTGGCTCTTTGGCAGGCCGGTACAATAAAGCTTTCGATCGAGCACCAAGGAGACCAGTTCAATGACCAGAGTGCTGTTCATGATCAGCCTCGTTGCCGCCATGTTGCCGTCTTCGTTTCTCCGTGGCGATGACCTGGACCTGGTCAAGAAGCATGGCCCACCGAAATTGATCGGCGAGGGAAAAGATTTCCCGTTCATCGTCGTGTCACCGCGGTGTCCCAAAGATCGCAGGTGGGAACCGTTCGAACTGACGGCTCTGCTCGATCACGTCATCCAATCCTCACGTCCTGTTTGAAGGGCGGGCTTGCCTGGTCGCGCGTCGCAAACTAATGAGAACCATGGTTCGTACTAAAGCTGAAGACGACTACGACCGCAAGCTGCTTTCTGATATCGAACAGTACGGTTGGCATCTCGTGGGCATCAATGATGATCCCAATGGACCCGCTTATGTTTTCTCTGTCGGGATGTATCACAGACACCAGCAGCCAGAAATCTGCATCTTCGGGCTGCGTGACACCGGTGTGATGGGGCAAATCGTTAATGAGATTGGCGATTTGATGCAGTCGGGGGAGACGTTCGAGGACTGGCAGGCAAGCGACGATGTTCTTGACAACTATCCCTGCGTCTTTCGGGCCGTTGATCGAAGTCTTTACGGTGAATACTTCGGCTACGCTCGTTGGTTTTATGAGGGCGACGATTTCCCAATGCTGCAATGCGTCTGGCCGGATGAGTCTGGTTATTTCCCCTGGGACAGCAAATTCGACTCTGAATTAGCCCAAACGGAGCCGGTGCTTGCTCAAAAATCATCCTGGCCGTTTGATGAAGCCAAGAACACGTCGGTCTTTACGACGGTTAAGGTCGTTGATGACGGATACCCGGTGCTGCTGGTCTCCCACGACGATGAGGGCGATTGGCAGTTTCTCTGCAACACGACGAATGACACCAAAGATGCACGGGTCGTGTGCCTGCAATACGTCGTGGAAAACCATCCTTCAGTCTGCGAACTCGCCGACTTGCCGATCGGTTGGCAGGCAATGCGTGACGGCCCGGATCAGCCCTGGGAGCGAATACGAAGCTCCGAGCGACAGTCGCGTTCTACTGACCGTGATTGAATGTCGGTAGAATCGAAGCCGCACCCTAGCACCTCGTAAAAGCAGTTCCGATATGCGCATCGACAATGAACCAAAACTCGACTTCGACGATGTGCTGATTCGTCCGAAGCGATCCGAGGCACCCAGCCGATCTGCCATCATCCTTGAGCGCGAGCATCGATTTCTCAACAGCAGATCGACGTGGAAAGGAATCCCCATCGTCGCCTCCAACATGGACACGGTGGGCACGATGGCAATGGCGGAAGCAATCGGCCCGGAAATGATCACTTGCCTCCACAAGTATTACTCCGAGCAGAGCCTCATCAACTTTTTCAACGGCAAACATAAGCAGACGAGCGCTTTCTTCACGCTGGGGATCAAGGACGACGAGTTCGAGAAACTGAGAAGAGTCAAGGAAAGAGCGGACGTCCGTTTCGTCTGTGTCGATGCGGCGAACGGCTACACGAAATTCTTTGTCGAGCGGGTCAAACGCATTCGTGAAATGTTCTCAGATTTGACGATCATGGCAGGCAACGTGGCCACGCCCGATATGGTTCAGGAACTTCTGATTTCAGGTGCCGCGGACATTGTCAAGATCGGCATCGGCCCTGGGAGTGTCTGCACGACCCGCATCAAGACAGCAGTGGGCTATCCGCAGCTTTCCGCCATCATCGAGTGTGCCGACGCCGCCCACGGACTCCGGGGCCATGTTTGCGCCGATGGCGGTTGCCGCAGCCCGGGAGATGTCGTCAAAGCCTTTGCTGCCGGAGCGGATTTTGTCATGCTTGGCAGCATGTTGGCGGGGCACGACGAGTGTGACGGTGAGTGGGTCGAAGAGGATGGACAGCCAGCGAGCATGAAATTCTACGGGATGTCGAGTCGCACGGCGCTGGACAAGTACGCTGGAGGTCGCAAGGACTATCGAGCCTGCGAGGGGCGGGAAGTCGTCGTTCCACACAAAGGGCCGGTGAAGGAAACGATCCAAGAAATCGCAGGCGGCATCCGCAGTGCCTGCGCCTACGTCGGTGCCTCTCAGTTGAAAGACCTGTCGAGGTGTACAACGTTTGTTGTTTGCCGTAGGCCGCAAGCAGGCATGTTTGGCAATGAAAGTGGTCTCTGAACGATGCTCCCTGTGGCCGACGACGATCAGCGGTCCGATTGACCCGACTTTGCAGGTATTCGGAACAGATCCATACTTCAACGAAAACGAATCACGTTTCCCAACCAGGACCAGTCGGTTTTGCTGGTGGCTCAAACAGATCGTGAGGAGGCGAATGTCGGCAAATCGTGCCAGGCAACACCCGAATATCTACGCCTGCAACGAAGTGCACGAGGTTCCTCGCCGACGTTCTACGGTTGCGTTAGCAAGTCGTCAAAGTCCAGTTCGCCGTCCAGTCCGACGTCGGCAGCGTCTGCCCTCGGCATGGCTGATTCGTAACCGGGGAATTCCTCGACTCGAACGGCTTCAAAGCTGTCTTGGGGCGCGATGTTTGGTTGTGCTGTGTCGCTCTCCGATTCGGGCAGGTCGGAATTTATCGGCACGCCCTGCGCTTTACCGCTGGCAAAGCGAGGCTTTTCCGGATCAACGATCAGTGGATCACGGCACGCGCGTTGTTGCTTGCAGCAGCGCTCGCAGCTCTTTTCGCAACAACAGCACTGCATCAGTTCTTCCCAAAGCGATTGACGGCCGACAAAGATTCGATCGCCTGGTCTGAGTTGGTAGTTGGTGGTGGTGTCGCCCAACTGCGTGATCGCTCGGTAGCAAACCGGCAGCGTCACGCGGCAAGAACAGGGATCGGTTGGGCGAGCCAACAGGATGTCGCAAGCCGACGCGCGTAAACTCAACCCGCCAGCGGCGACGATACCATCAAGCACGGTTTCATGCCCCGCTAACGGATAGGCGCCCGGCGAGTTGACTTCACCGATCACGTAAAACTTCTCCACCGATTGAATCAACCGCACATTGATGCTTGCCGATGCTTCCTCGGCCGCTGCAATCGTTGACTGGATCAGTTCTTCCGCCTGTTCCAAGGTCAGACTTGCGATCTTAACGCGGCCATACTTGCCCAGATCCACGCTCCCGTCCGCGGACACCTGTTGGTCGGCGGGAATGCGAACGTCGGAGTCGATGTCATTCGCCTCGATCAACAGTTCGTCGCCCGGTTCCAAATAATGCGTCTCGAGAACCTGTTTGTTCAATTCGCGCGGTACCGCGACTGGATGAAGCGGACTGGAATCAAGTACCTGCTTGGTCTGCCGCGTCATCGTGTGAGCGACGGGGTCCGTCGGAAACCCCAGCGTGCTACAGCCAAGACCGGTTGCGAAAAGCAGCAGCAGGCACGAGATCGCGACCAAACGAGGCATCATTTCGTCCATGAAAGAAGCAAAAGAATCCGTCCGATCGTTTTTATCGTCACCAGGCGCGGCCGAAGCTTGCGGTGATCGCCCGAGATCGTACGATCGTCACGACCGCCACAGATTACCAGTCGATCTGCTTTAGCAGTGCCGATTCGACGGCCAGCTGGCCCGTCAGCTGTCGAATCAGGAACTCACGCATGTTTGCTTGCAATGTTTCCCCAGCACGCAATCGGATTTGCGGATCGCGGAGCGTGCCGACCATATCAACGATCACCGTGCGATCGCTGATCAAGCGGTTGAAAGAGGAGACTGGCGAGACGGACAAGAGTGCCTGGGGCGCGATGCCTTCCAGGACATTGTATTGCCCGCTGAAGTTGCCTGTCGTGGCCATCGTCACCATGTCAATGCGGCCGCCTTGCAGGCCAACGCGACCGCTGCTGATCACCTTCAATCGATCGGACAACAGCACAAGCTGTTCCAAGGCGACACTGCCGTGAGAGATCCTGCCAACGGCCTCTCCCTCGTTGAACTTTGTTCCTGCCAGGGAGGCTGCGCCCAGCAGCGAACTTGTGGCCCACAACCCGGGCACCGCGGTCACGTCGGTACCGCCAAGCGTCATCCGAAATTCACCTTCCAGATCATTCAGGGAGCGGATGTTGCGACCTGACAAGGCAAAACGCCCCGCAACGAGGCCGCGTCCCAGCGTCTTTGTGCCCGCGTACGTGTGCAACAGCTGCTCGAACTCGACATGGTTCAATCGCCAGTGACTCTCCAGATCAAATCCTTGACGCGATCCACTCGAGGACGAGACATGCAGATCCCCATGAACTTGTCCCTGTGCTAATTCCGATCGCACCTTGGCAAGATCCGCCTGCCAAGACAGAGGACTGCGTTTGACGAGAACTCGAAAGGGCGTGTGAGCATTGCCAATCGGTATATCGAATGTTTGGCCGTCGATCAAACGCCCGGCGCCGCTGATACGAAGATCATCCAATGGACCTTGGCCATAACCGACAATCGACGCTCGTCCTGAGAACTTGCCGCCGATCCATTGATCAGCAGACGAATGCAATGGCAGCAGCATGCGATCGCTGTCGCCGTGCACCATGCGAGCATCGATGATTCGCGGACCACCAGCGAGCGACCATTGCCCCGTCGCTTGCACTTGGCCGCCGGCATAGTTTCCTTTGATCGAGCGAACGTGTACCCCGGTTCCAAGCGTCGAAACATCCGCATCCAGTCGACGTGACAGCAACGTTCCGTCAACACCAAAGTTACGCACGATCCAACGAGAACGGCTTGCGATGTTGTTGTCTTGGTCGATCGTCAAATCGGTCGTGCCACTGATCTTGCCGGAGAATCGCCGCGGATTTTTCTTTGCCAGCGTCTGGATCACGTTGGCGACCGACACATCGCTGAACAACAACTGTCCGCCCGTGATCAACTTGGGAACATCGGTCCAACGCACGGTGGGATCCAGCGGCGAAGTCGACGTCAATTCGACCCGCCCGCCAAACAACCGGCCCTGACCGCGAAGATCGAACCCGGCGTCGCTGATCTTCAGATCCACGTCAAGCGAGCCAAGAGACTCCGTTCCCAGGTTCAGCGAGTCAACCTTGACAGCCACGTCCGCACGGTGAAACGCGGGAAATTCGACTTTATTCGCCGGCACGGACCATTCCGCTTTGCCCGTCGTTGCAGCCGACAGGCGAACTGGATTCCCCCCCAAACCGAACGGCAATCGGATATTCAATTCCAATTCATTCCACACCGCATCCAAGCGATGTTCTCCATTGGCCTGCCGAGCCAAGGTGGCGTTGCCAGTGAAGGTGCCACCAAACAGCTTGGCCGCCAAATTCTTGACTTGGAACTGCTGCGGGTCGATTTGGTAATTCGCTTCGATGCTTTCGATCGTTAGCGGTTGCGTCGTGTCAGGTGTTCGCAGCGGTTGCAGGCTGATTGCACGGGACGTCAAACTCAAGCGATGCTCCAACAAACCGAGGTCGACGCCGAGAACTTGGATTGACGGTGATGCCAGCTCCAGTTGAATATCCAAAGTTGGCGATGCGCTGTTTTGCGGGTTCAACTCGCCCGTGGCGTTTCCCTTGAGATCCAATTTTCCCGACAACAACATTTCGGGCGAATCGAAATACAGGCCCATCAGGTCGGTCGCGGGGACGTCATCGGCTTGGAGTGAGATGAGAAACTTTTGTGTGCCATCAAGTTGAACATCGGCAGCGGCCTTCAGGAAAAATTCCGGCAACGCCGACGATTGCACGCTGACAGCGGGAACAACCAGCCGGCCGGCTCGCAGCACCAAGTCGTCGATGGTGATCGAGTAGGGGACCGAATCGCCGACCGCAATGTCGTGCAAACGAAGCGTTCCGGTAACATCCCACGATGCAACGTCCTTCATTTTGCTTAGCGTTCCCGCCAGATTGACGTCGCCATCCATGGTTCCGCTTGCCAACTTGTCTTGGCGGCCGATTCCCAATTTCGCCAACAATTGAGCAATCGGTCCCAGATCGAGTTGCTCGATCTTCAGCGAGGCCTGAAACGCCCCCTGCGCGGCAACATCGCCGGTCGCGGAACCTGCAAAGCTGCCGCTTCCTTGTTTGCCGCGAAGATCGGTCAACCGGATGATGCCATCGGAGTAATTCACATTGGCCGCGAATTTCTCCAAGACAACGTTGTCGGCTCTTAGCCGGGGGCTGGAAAGCGAACCACGAAACTTGTAGGCCTTGGGATCCTTCAACCCGTTCAAGGGGATCGAGACATCAAAGTTGACTGACGCGGTACCACTCATTTCGATCGGCAACTCAACCCCAATCGACGCCAGTTTGCCCGTCAGGTCACGCAGATCGATTTCTTCAAACGACCATGACGTCGTCCAATAGCGAAACGGGGGCTGCTGCTTGCCGGCTTGCGGTGCGGGCGTGGTTTGCGCGTGGGTAGTCCCAACGTGAGCGACCAAAAGAAAGGCAAAGCAAGCTCGCGCGAGCAGGCCAACGGGAAGGAGTGCGTCGCGCGATAGCATTGAATCATCAGGTCCGGAGACAGGCTTGGTTTGCAAACGAGCGGTGCCGAAAGAGCCTAATTCCTAACGTCCGCGGTCAAACAAAGGGTGTATCAAGGTTAATCGGACATTCCTGGGTGTCAGCTTAAGCCCAGGATTTCGACGCCAGGACGCGATACAACGACGCTTTCCCATCACGGACGTGCTGTGCGCTACGAGATCGTTGCCCAAAAAAATCGCAGACACTTCGCGATCAATTGTTTGTCGCGCCTGGCAAATCGCTTCCCACCATGGCCGACGGGACAGCAGGTGAATCTTTTTCGGTTTGCCCCAACCATGTCTGGATTCGCCCGCGGGGCGTGACCGCAACCAAAACGTCCCCAGTATCGTTGATCGCCAGCGACGTGACGAGTTCATCGTCGACCGGCAAACCGATCAATTCCTGGCCCGACTGAAAGTCCCAGATCCGCACGTCACCCGTCCCAGCCACTGCCAATCGTCGGTCATCGGGAAAGAACACGATCGATCGGATCTCGCCCGGTTGTCCTAGCAGCGTTGCGACCAACTTCCGCGACTTCGTCTCCCATACTCTCACGGTTCCCGATTCATTTCCCGACGCGACGTAACGATTGTTGGTGCTGAATGCGATGCTCATCGACCATGCCCAAAACGAGTCAAATTCAGCGAACTTTGCCAGCATTGCACCCGATTCAACATCAAAACAACAGACGCTGCCGTATTGCTCGCCACCAACCAACCACCGCTCATCCGGCGAGAACGCGATGTGGTAGCAGTTGGCTTGCAACGAACGCACCTGTTGCAGCGGCGATTGCGACAAATCGTGCAAGGCGATTGGTTCACCTGCGGCCCGTGTTGCGAGCCAACGACCGGACGCGGAGATTGCCAAGCATTGTTCGTAGATCGGGCTTGGCATTGGAATCTGTTCCCCTTGCGTCCAACCTTCACGCCAGATCTCGATCATCTGGGAACTTGAATCATCGACACCGGGCAGCACACCGACCAAGGTTTTTCCATCACGCGACATGGCACGCAGACCTCGGGCTTGGTGGAAGGGGCGGGTCGAACCGTCGTTCAGCGACCAGCAGCGTGATTCACCTGAGCGGCCCAGCACAAGCTCGCGTTGATTCAAAAAGAAGGCGGAGTGAACAGTGGGATCGACGAATTCGGAATGCGGGTGGGGACTTTGTAAATCCCAAATTCGCACTTCACCCCGCGCATCACCGGCCGCCCAATAGCGCCCGACGGGACCAATCGCCAGCGCGGAAACCGTGTGTCTCTGCGCTGACCTGCAGCTCTACCAATGTTTTCGGATCAAATGCGCGGACGGCGCGGTCGTTACGCGAAGCCACCACTAACTCCGATGCGTCAGAACGGAATTTTGCCGCGACCAGCGGGCCTGTGCTAATCGGCTTCTCTGCGATGATGTGACCGTCACCGGCATCGATGACTTGCAAGGTGCCCCAGTTCATCGCGGCTAACGTTTTCCCATCCGGTGATTCATCGCTGATCGCCTGATTCGCAAAGGTCCGTGTCACTCGCGGCGGCAGTTGTGTCACATCCCACTGACGACTGATCTTTCCCTCTCCGCCCCAATCGGCCGAGGAATAGAGACGTGTCGAGTCGCGCGAGAAAAACAATCGCAGGATCGGGCCTTGATGAGCGTCGGGAATCGCCGTCTCGATAAATTCTGGCGTTCGCCAAAGACGCAATTCACCTCGTTCGCCACCTGCGACCAACAGTTTTGCGTCGGGTGACCAAGCCAAGGATTTGATCAGCATGCCTGTGTCTTTCGCGTCAATCCGCCTGAACGTGTCGCTGTCGAAGACTTGCAAACTGCCATCGCCAAGTCCCACGGCCAGCGCCGATCCGTCGGGCGCATAAGCACATCCATTGACGTTACTGCCCAAGTTCGGGAGTTCGAAGGTCGGCTGCCCCGTCTCGACATCGACAAGTCGCGCAAAGCCCGCATCCAGGTTGCCACCGGCGATCAACAGCCGGCGACCATCGGGCGCAAAACTGAGGCACGTGATCTCATGGCCGGGATGCTGCAATGTCCGCTTCAACCCCTGATGCAGTCTGCCAATCAAGTACTCCCATTCGAACCCACGAAAATCAGGTCCGTTGTTTTGGGGCACGACCGAGTTCAGCAGATCCTCCGCCCGCGTGACTTCTCCGTTATGAAATGCGTGGCCGGCCAGGTTGACCTGTGCCGCGTAGAACCGACTTCTTGCCAGCTGCTCGCTTGCCCGCGATTGCTGATACGCAGATTCCCGCTCGCCCAGCGCGGTCTCTTTGGCGGCCAGTGCAGCGGTCTTCTCGGAGGTCTCACGCAAGATCTCCGCATTGGTCGACGCCAAGACAGCGATCGTCGTGGCCGTCAGCATCACGATGAATCCCAGTAAACCGGCAATCGCAGGATTGCGACGACACCACCGCCATGAACGTTCCGTCAGGCCAATCCGCCGCGCATTGATCGGTCGATTGTCCAGAAACAACCGCAAGTCATCGGCGAGCAAATCGGCCGACTGATAACGATCGCGCGGATCCTTGGCGATCGCTTTTTGGACGATCGTTTCCAGATCGAGTGGAATGCGAGGATCAATCTTCGCGGTCGAGCAGGCTCTCGATCAATGATTTGCTGGGTGAGCTGTGGCTTTTCACGGGCGTCGAAGGGAAGCGTTAACGTCACCAGTTCGTACAGCGTCAATCCCAATCCGTAGACATCGCCGCGGACGTCGTGGATGCCTCGCAACCGCTCGGGCGCCAAGTAACGGAGCGTTCCCAACATTTCACCCTTCGCCGTCAGATCGGCATTGCTGGCAACTTTGGCTAAGCCAAAGTCGGTGACCCACACGATTCCGTCACGATCCAACAACAGGTTCGACGGCTTGATGTCGCGGTGCAACACGCCCTGTTGGTCCGCGTAGTGCAGAGCTTCGGCGACTTGCAACCCGATTCCAGCGACCAGATGCCAGTATCCCCGACCAGGGGGAGCCCGTGATGATCGAGCCGATGAATGGTTGGCGTTCGCTTCGCCACCTTTCTTCCATTGCTCAAAAATCTTCTGGGTCGAGAACTCGTTCGCTCTGGAAACGTCGGACCGTTCCGACTCGCTAGTGATACGCACCGAAAGCGGTGACCAGGCTCCACCCGATTGCACCTGGTTGCAAGTCGAATCAGGAGAAGGATGCCCGTCCTCGATTGAAATCTGCGTTTCCGTTTTCACATCATCACGATCAGGATCGGCCGGCCTGTCCGTGTTCTTTACTTGACCAGTCTGCCTGGCCAGCCACCTCAGGTCTGTGAGCACCGACTCCAGCCCGATACCATCGATGAAGGGCATCACGTAGTAGTGAACTCCGTGATCCTCACCAACGGCGAAGACGGGCACGATGTTGGTGTGGTGTAACGAAGCGACTGCTCGCGCCTCGCGAAGAAATCGTTCGATCTGAGCATGGCCGCGTGTGAATTCGGCTGGCAGTGTCTTCAGGGCGACACGCCGGCCAAGCGATTCCTGAATCGCTTCGTAGACCACACCCATCCCACCGCTTCCGGCCACGCGGACCAGACGATAGTCACCGAGCCGTTCCCAGGCTGGTTGATTGACGCTGCCGTCGATGGACGACGTGAGCGGCCGGGCCTCTTCCAACAGCAACGCCATCGAAAGTACGGGGCGAAGCTGTGCGGCAAGGTCGGGATATTGCAGACAATAGGCGTCGACGTCGGGGAGCTCGCCGCCGCGGTATTCGCTCAAAAACCGTTGCGTGATCTCGTCGACTGGCGAGGGAATGTCGTCGTTTGTCTCAGGAGTCATCGAAGTCGCCATGCAGCACCTCGTGTAAACGCTGTAGGGCCCGCACGTACCGGTTGCTGGCAGCGGCCTTGGTCAGACTCAATACGTCAGCGACTTCACCGTTGGTCATCATCTCGAAGTGACGCATTGCCAGGACCTCGCGGTCGATCGGGTCCATCGTGCCCAGAGCATCCTGGACGCGAAGTTGTAACTCGGCACCCACAACCTTGGATGCCGGCGTGCATGAAGAATCGACGATGAATTCCGCCAGCGATTGCGGCGATGCGGTCAGGTCATTCCCGTTGCGAAGCGAGACCTCTTGGCAAACGCTTCGCATCTTGGCACCGAGATGCTGACGATGCAGGTCGATCAACCGCTGAGTCGTCAGCGACCGCAGCCACACAAACAGCGAAACCTCGGGATCGGCCACATATTCGTGCAGGCGCCGGGACGCGTCCATGAACGCCTCCTGCAAGACGTCCGAAACATCGACGCGAGCGTGCAAACGGTGATCCATCCGCAAACGGACGGCACGACCGAGCCGCTCGCGAAACTGCTCGAACAAGTCAGCCAGCGCTTGCTGATCCCCCGCGGTTGCGAGCTGGATCAAATCGTGTGGTTCCGCTTGATGGTTCATGGGGGCGCTGCAATTGATGCCTGGCTGCAACGTGGCGCGATTCGTTTCGAAACGACTGAGGTGGTGCAATTCTCGTGCCTAAGAACCCGTCGTCAGGTCTTTCGAGCTGCCAAGGTGCGCGAGCTTTCCAAGCTTGGGGAATGGCGGAAAGAAATCCGTGTACTCGCTCATGCACCATCCGGAACTATTTCTAGAGGTAGGCTGACGAACCTATTTGAAGATCCCCGAAGTGATTACATGAAAAAGGACTCCATTTCCGCCAAACCATCATGGCGCAACGACAGACCGCGATCACGGCGACGACGATTGCTGTTGGAAGCCTTGGAATCTCGTCACATGTTGGCCGCAGATTTTCTTTACATCGGTGACGCGGGAACCGACTCCGTGCAAAAATTTGACGCCGAAACGGGAGCCCTGATCGGGGCCTTCGTTCCGAGCGGCGGCGCCAGCTTGCATGGACCGCGTGGGATGGTCTTTCACGACGACAAGCTGTTGCTGGTCAACCAGAACGTGGACCCAACCGATGGCAGTCCGTCGCGAAACGGCGAGGTTTTGCGGTTCGACAGTCAAACCGGGGCCGCCCTCGCTCCGCTCGTCGCCTCACTCAGCAGCGACGCCCCGTTCGCACCTCGCGGGATCGTGGTTCGTAACAACGTTGCCTATGTGGCCGACTTCGAGGGTTCGATCCATCCACGAATTGCCAAGTACAACGCGACGACCGGGGTCTTCCTCGGAGAACTGGTCGCCAGCGGATTTGGCGGCGAGTTTCGTCCGCGTGGCTTGGTGTTCGGCCCGGAGGGCGGATTGTACGTTTCGGTGTTCAGCGAATCGTCGTTCAGCAGTGGAGATCCGGCAGGTTTCATTTTGCGGTTTGACACGAAGACGGGTGAGTTTCGCGTTGTTGCCCGGAACGATGGCGATGGTGTCCCGGAAACCGGCGAAATCGATCTGCACAACCCGGAAGGTCTCGTCTTCGGCCCCAGCGGCAGTCTCTATGTGACGTCCAATCGCACCGAGCAGACAACATTGATTGACGAAAATACGAGCATCTTGGTGATCGATCCGGCGACGGGACGGCAACTGGATCGCATCGCACTGACCCCGACAGCGCGCCCCGACAATCCGACTCGGATCTTTGCTCAGGCGATTCTGTTCGGCCCCGGGGACAAGCTGTTCATCCCGGTCACAGAAACGTCGCTTAGCGATGGACTCGCCACCGGCGGAGTGTGGACCTACGATCCGGCAAGCGGCAAGACATCTGCGTTTGTCGTCCCCTCCCTTTTTGATCCGCCGCTGACGTTTCCCGATTACTTGACTTTTGGACAGACCGATGCGGCCACGCTTCACTACGTCGTTTCCGCGACTGGTGAGCCTCCCGTGTTGTCGAACCTGGAAACGACGCCGGTGTCCATCGAAGGTTCCGTCACAGCAGGAGAACCGCTCAATACCTCCACGGTACCCATCACGGCGACACTTCAGATCAGCGATAGCGACTCGGCCACCATCAAGAGTGCGACGGTTTCGATCGTCAGAAACTACCGCTTGGGCCATGACAGACTGCTGTTTGACAATACCGCCAAAATCAGTGGCGTCTGGAACCAAACCACCGGCAAACTCACGCTGAGCGGCAGCGATACGCTGGCGAACTACCAAGCTGTTTTGCGCAACGTGCGTTTCCAGACTTCCGGCTTCCATGATCCCGTCTCGGACACTCGCACGATTCAATTTCGCGTCGACGATGGCGAGCACACAAGCAATCGAATGACAAGAGTGGTCCGGGTTGCGTTGCTGCGAGGCGACTATCTTTTCATTGCAGATCAGGGCGACCTTAATGATCCGAATGATGACACCGTGAAACAGGTTGATGTCAACGTCCCGGCTGGACCGCTGGTCAGCACCTTTGTAGCACCAGGACAACTTCATGGCCCACGCGGTTTGGTTTTCAATGCGGGCAACCTGCTGACTGTCAATCAGAACGTCGATATGCTGCCGAACGAGTCGTCTTTAAGCGGCGAGGTTCTGCGGTTTGACGGCAAGTCGGGCTTGCCACTGGCCCCAGTCGTCGAAGCCGATGACTCACAGGCGCCTTTCGCGCCGCGCGGGATCGTTGTCAAAGACGGCGTTCTGTACGTCGCTGACTTCGAGGGGATGGGTTCGCCGCGAGTTGCCAAATACGACGCCACCAGCGGTGCTTTCATTGGAGATCTCGTGCCCAAAGGATTCGCTGCCGAGTTTCGACCGCGCGGTCTCGTTTTTGGTCCCGACGGCAAATTGTATGTGTCCGTTTTCAGCGAAGAGACGTTCACGTCAAATGATCCGGCGGGTTACGTCTTGCGATTTCTTGACACCAACAGCGGCGCATTTCGACGTGGTCGCAGCAAACAATGGCGACGGGATTCCGCAAACCGGTGAGATCGCGGGTCTGCACAATCCCGAGGGAATCGTGTTTGGACCCCATGGCCGCTTGTACGTCACAACGTTTCGCGTGGATGCGTCCGACAACAAGATTCTCGTTTTGGATGTCGCTGCCAAGAAACTGGTGGACTCGATTCCGTTGGGAAGCCTGTTCGCCCAATCGCTGCTGTTTGGCCCCGGCGACGAGTTGTATGTACCGATCACTGGCGGCGGCACGGCCAGCGGATCCATTCGCACGTACGACGTTGCCACCAAGGGATTCGAAACACTGGTTCTGGCGACCAGTTCGGGCGGCGGACTACAGACGCCGTGGTATCTGACCTTCAAGCAAACGAACCCCGCGACGTTGGCCTATCAGCCGTGGCATAACTTCGTGGACCCCTTGGATGCAAACGGATCGGGGGACGTCACAGCCGCAGACGCACTTGTCATCATCAATGAGTTGAGTCGCCAGGCGAATGTAAACGCGGATGGCCGGCTATCGAGTTCGCGTGGCAAGTCCAAGTTCTACTACGATGTACTTGGCAATGGTTTTATCAGTTCGCTCGGTGCCTTGCGCGTGATCAATTCGCTGGCCGCTCCGACGAACGTTCTTTCCGAAGGCGAGCGGCTGCAGGCTTTCTAGATCCTGCTGAGCGACGGCGTGCGGCTCCTTCCCTCGACATTTGACGCGTCCAGCGCCTGCGGCTCCGATTTCAAAACACGTTCTAACGAGGACGTCTCAACGCAGCTGGCGTGACTTTCAAAAGTTTTCCGTGTACTGGACCCATGGTTGTCCGGAACTGGTAATGAGCGCGGACAGATTGTCGCGGTTTGCCGATCAAGGAGGACGCATGACATTGGGCCAATGCCCCCCTCTCTCGTCCAGGAGGCCTATCTCTCAAGCAAGAGAAGCGTGAATTGGCGTTAGCGTTGAAACCTGCTGGAAGAGCATCGAGTCAAAGCCATGAAACGTTTCCCCTCCTGGTCCACCCGTCCGGCACGTCACCATCACCGCACCCGACGACATAGCTTGATAGAACACCTAGAGCCGCGACACCTGCTGGCCGCGGGCGATCTTGATCTGACGTTCGGTGATTTTGACGCTGTCACGGGAATTCCCAGCGGCATTCTGACTGTCGGATCTCGGCGGCAATGAACGCTTTGCCGACATGGTTGTCAGCAGCGATGGTTCGATCATCGCAGCGGGAACACAAAGCTCTCTCTTGACGGCTTCGATACCACTGGTCGTGGCCAAGTATTCATCGACTGGCGTGCGGGTATCTTCGGCTGCGCCTGGTACCGCGGGGTTTGGGGTCGATGGGAAGTTCGAGCTGTTCCTGGAACCATTCGGTCTTCAGCTCCAAGAGGTGACGGGCGTGGCGCTGCAAGGCGACAATATTCTGGTAACCGGTTGGGGCACCGATACCACGGCCGGTGATTTCCGCTCCTTCATCGTTCGGTTAACGTCGAGCGGAATCCGGGACGACGATTTTGATATCGGATGGTTTCGTTGGATTCGAGTTCGCCGGAAGCCTGGGGGACAGCCGAGCCAGCGATATTGCCTATTCGACGGATGCCGGTCGGATTTACGTGGGGGGAACGTCTTTCGATTCGACGCACATGAATCGAGATTTCGCACTGGCTGCATTCACGGAAACGGGCGGAGTCGACCACTCCTTCACCGCCTCGGGTACGACGTTGGTCGATTTCCAAGGGATTCCAGACTGGTTCGGTTTTGGTGTGGGCAGCTACGAAAGCCTCAATCGCATTCTGGTTCAGCCAGACGGTTCGATCCTGCTGGCCGGTTACGTGGAAAATCCCAATTTCTTCCCCGGCGGCGCCGCGATCGCCCGAGTCACATCCGGCGGCGTACTCGACACCAGCTTTGGTTCCGTCGACGGCGTTGTTCGCAGCGGGCGAGTGATCGAGAACGGAGCCGCGGTTGGTCTGCCGATCAAGTCCGCTGAGGGAATCGCACTGCACAACGACGGAATTCTGATCGCCGCGTCGGCCATCGAACGAATGGCAATTTTTCGACAGAACAGCAACGGGACCGTTGATTCTTTGTTCGGCAGTGCCGGTATCAGTGATTTCTATGTTGATCGAGGCGACGCCCGCGACATTGGGGTTCAGACCAGCGGGGCCATCGTGCTCACCGGGTTCGGCTATGATCCGGTCGAGGGGAAACCTAGCTTGATCACCGCGCGCTGGAATGCGAATGGCTCGAAGGATCCAGGCTGGGGAACGGACGGAATCGTCGTCACGAAAGACGTCTCGGCCGCGTGGAACGTGTTCCCGCGAATGACCTTGCTCATCCAACCAGACGGCAACATTCTCGTGGGCGGCGACTCCGCCGGGCGCGCTTCCAGCGATCTGCTGTTCGTGCGGTTGATCGGTGATCCAACGGTACCTTCCGGAACGCTTTCCGCGGAGATCGACCCAGGCACGGGTGGATTGGAGGTGACGGATATCTCGGCAGCTGGCCGGAACAATCGCCTGACGGTGGACGTCAGTGGCGGTCTGATCTCGATCCGTGATGTTCAAGAGACGTTCGTGTCCGCCCCAGCGGGATGGACGCTGTCCGCGGATCGAAAGGAAATATCGGCGCCCGCCGCCGCGTTCGACAAACAGATCATTATCAATGGCCAGGGTGGCGCCGATCACCTGGAGTTATCCGGCGATGCCCAGGGAATAGCCGCTTATAGCTTCACGGGGCCCGTCAGCGGATCGGTTTCGCGCAGCGCGGTAGGCACGATCGTCTGGGCCGGAATTGAGTCGCTGCGTAACGTCGCGCCCGTCGCGGACATGACGCTCGGATTGCCAACTTCCGGCGGTGACGTCCGATTCTTTCTGGAAGATGATGGCACAACGGGAAACGCGTTAACTCGCTTTCGTGCCGACCGTGACCTGATCACGCCAGTGGAATTCTTGAACCCGGACGGTGTTCTCACGGTGCTTCGCGGCCAGTCCACTGACGATCTGACAGTGGATTCCGTTCCCGACTTCACGGCGGGCCTGACCATCGGCGCCGATAGTTCACGTCTAGATGAGGTAACGTTTGACGGAGCCGTTTTGCTGGGTGCCGACAAAAATCTTTCGGTGTTCGCAAGCGGCGCCGTGACCCTGCCGAACTCTTCCAGCAGTACTATCAGGACGGTAGCCAATGGCGAGGTATTCATCGACTCCACTCACTCGATTCTGCTCTCGAATCGCGCACGCATTCAGAGTGACGATGGTGACATTCGATTGCTGGCTCAGCAGCCACCAACATTCACCCCCGCCGGGGTCGTCGAGGCCATCCGCATGGGTGACGAATCGGTCGTGGAGTCTGACACAGGAGATGTGCATTTGACGGGTCAATCCACTGGGAGCATTGCGATCCTGATGATCGGAACGCTGCATGCCGGGGGTGGCAGTGTCTTCGTCAACGCGAGCAGTACAAGGAATGCCGGTATGACTATAGCGGGCATCATCGATGCAGGCACACAGGTCGTCGTGGTCGGCACGTCGTTGACGGGGCCAGGTATTGTGCGCACGCATGGTGTATTTCTTGACAATGCCAAAATTCACGCTTCCGGGCCTGTCGATATTCGCGGTGTCGGTGCGGTTGGAGTCACCACTGGCCTTAGCGGGATTACATCCGTCAACGATTCGGTCAGCATTGACGGCACGGGGTTAGTCTCGCCGGGGATAGGCATAAGGTTGAGCAACAGCACGCGAATCGTTGCAGATGGATCTGTCATCGTCCGTGGCACTGGTACCTTCGACACCGACTTAGGCGGAAGGAGCCGCGGTATTTTGGCTGAAGAATCCTTGGGCGGCTTCGTGGATGTAACGATCACATCAAACCATGCCGACGTCTCGATTCTGGGCAGCCTGAATCTCTCCGGCATCGTCCCCGCGGGACTCTACTACAGCGTGGATGCCGCAGTGGAAATCACGGCTGAGAATGGAATTGAGATCACTGGCGTCACGACATCCGCTGATCCGAACTCAGATTTGGTCGGCGTCGTCAGGCTCGATGGAACTACGGCGCGAGTGACGACTGATGGAAGCATTGACGTGAATTCGTTTGCCGAGGGCGCATTCGCTGGAACATCGGCCATCGATGTTTCCCAAGCACCGACTCTATTGAGCCCCAGTCTCGGCTCCGGAAACAGCAGGGAAGTTCGCCTGACTGCCGGCGAGGTCTGGCTGAACCAACTCCTTCAAAGTGAAGGTCCTCTGCGGGTGTTCACGACTGGGAACGGAATCTCGGCGCCGAACCACGGATTCGACGTGAACACGCTCGCTGCAGTGCCGGCGATCGGTTCGAATGTGATGAAGATCACTCCCGGGTCGATCCTGCACCTCGCTGTGGACGGCACCACGGTCGATACGCAATACGATCAATTGAATGTCGATGGCAAGGTGGATCTCGCCGATGCGGTACTGCAGATCAACGGTGCTCACGAGCCGGCGGCCGGGGACGTCTTTACCTTGGTCAATACCACGCAGGGCCTCACAGGAAGATTTGCTGGGCTGCCAAACAACAAGACCATTCCGTTCAACGGCCGGTTCCTGCAGCTCAATTACACCCCCACGTCTGTGACGGCGACAGCCACGGAACGGACCGCTATCGTCGCTGGCGACGAAGTGAACAACACCCTGGACGTCGATCTGGTCGCGGGCACCTATCGTCTCAATGGTGGTGGAATTACACCGCTTGACGGTGCCAACCGCATCGATTTCGACGGTGGGGCCGGTGGCGGTGTGAATAAGCTTTACATCGATGGCAAGGACGTTCGCGATGCGGGCTACGTACCGGGCGAGTTTTTCGGTGACGGGACCATTCGCATCCCTGGTCTTGCCGGCCTTCCAGACTTTACCATCAACTTTTTCAGGCTCACGCCCGTCGACTTTGATGGGTTCGGAACGTTAACCATCCAGCCCGCAGGTGTTGGCTCCAAGATTCTGGTCAGTGACGACTTCAATACGGCGTTGACGTCCGATTTGAAAGATCCGGGAACGGTGCCGGCCTGGAAGATATCGGGAACCAGCGGCGGGGTCGGCTTCGAGCAGGCTCACCTGTTCCGCAGCCAGTCGCTGACGCTCGATACAAGCACCACCGACGGCGAGGACACAATCACCTTTGCGGCCGACACCAGCACGCTGAACACTCCGTTCATGATCAAGACCGGCGCGGGTTCGGACGCGGTTGTCTTCGATCATCCCGTGCGGTTGGCCGATTTGCGGTTCGAGCAAATCGATCTTGGTAGTGGGGCAAATCTGCTTCGATTCGCCGCGGCTGGCAACGATCTCGACCTAACCGCCTTACCGGAAAACAAGCTTCTCGGTGTTCAGCAAATCGATTTCCGTGGTTATGGATCGAACCGGCTGAAGTTGTCCCCGGCGGCAATCGCAGCGATCTCCGATCCGGCGACGCGGATGGTCGAACTGCAGTACGACCTAGATGACATCGCCGAGTTTGGCGAGGGATGGCGCATCGGTGAACCGATCTTTGTCGGCGATTCCTTCCGCAGCGTCGTGGAATCGATTGACGGTTCGGCAACGCTGATGGTGAACAGCGATCGACCGTTCAAGAACCCGCTGCTTGCTGGTGACGTGAACCGAGATGGCATTGAGTCAGCGCTCGATGCCCTGAATATCATCAACTACCTGGGACAAGAAGCTTCCACGGAAGCATCCAGGCTCGCAGACGGCGGATTTGCGTTGCCGACACCGCAGGCGGGAGTACTCCATCGCTACCTGGACCCGATCGGGAACGGTTATGCCTCTTCGCTCGGCGCTCTGCGAATCCTCAATTCGATCGCTCGCCGATCGCCCGGGAGCCTGCCCAGCGGTGAAGCCGAGTCGACCCCGGCAACTGATTCGCTTGTCCCTTCGCCGTCCACGTCGATCGGGACGCTGAGCATGTTGCCGTTGTCGGCCGATGACGACGCGCACCTGCCAGACGATCGATTGATTCCGCCACCGGAAGATCTTTCGGTTCCCACGAAATGGGTCGCCGCCACGTCTGTGCCCGAGACCGAGCTGCCTGTCGACACCGCACTCTTGGAGTGGATGGAAGAGCAAAGTCAAGATCCAGCCGGGACTGAGCTGATGGCGCTGGCAAACGGACTACTGTGATCCGTCTTTCATTTCGGTTGAACCGGTCGAGTAACAAGCGTGCAAGGCACACACGAAAGAATCCAAAGCCTGCCTACTGACATCACGGACAGCGCCTTGGATTGAATTCTGATGGTGCTCATTCAAACCAATCAGCCACCAGGTCTGCACTCCAAACCGCAAAGACGTCGTCGCGGAGTTCCTGGTTTCGATTCGCGAGTTCCTGTTCAGCGATAGCAACCGTCGTTGTCTTGGTGGCGTTGGAATTACCAGCCTCAACGGTAACTTTTTGCGTTCGGTCAATCAGCGTCCAGGTGGACTGCAGAACTTCTGCCGCATCCGCGCCAGCGATCCTCCAAGTCCTGAGCCGGTATTCCGGTATGGTCGCTCGGGAATAACGGTTCCTGTGGTAAAAAGCCTGTCAGCGGGATCGCCACGACCTGCTCTTTTTCTGCCCGCGTTTTCGCCAGATTGTTGATAGCCTGCAACGCATCGAGCGAAGAGACCAAGTTGTCGCCACTGACATCCAGCATTCGATTGAACAGTGGCACGCCAAGGGGCACGTCGGGATTGAGCGCGTTGATAATGATCAAGGCATCCAGTGCGGTGTCATTTGTGTCGCCATTGACGTCAAAGCGATTGAACGGGTTCTGCATCGGCGTTGCATTCACAGCTTTGATTACCAAGGGGTTGACCATCGCGGCAGTGAAATTGGAATCTTCGCTCGTCAGTGTGATGCTTGGATCAAGTGAGGATGGTCCACCGGGCACCAGATTGCCGGGCAACAGACGAACCTTGACCAATTCCCCATTGTTCCAATGATCAGGCGTGATCGAAATGATCGCCGGCTCGAACGCGTACCCAGGGGGCGAAACAAGTTCAACGCGTACATCTTTTGTTGGTCGCGCCGTCAGCGTCGCGGAAAACTGGATACCCTCGGCGAGCTGGCGGGCGGTTACGGGCGCCGATGGAAGTGACCAGATGAGATTGGCTTCGTCATTGTCGTCGATCGCGACGACGCCGTGTCCAGTGAGAAATTCATTGGCCAACGCGGTTACCTGAAACTCGCGAGGGCCGTCAACCACATTGTCGTCTGCCACGTGCGCAACGACGGTCTTCTCGGTCTCACCTGCTTCAAAGCGAATGGCATTTTGGGACAGCGACACACGTTCATCATCGCTGTACAGCGAAACGTCCAAGGCTGCGTTCGCGGCTTGGGCACGTCGCCTCACCGTGACACTCAAATCACCCCCTTCGCTGACGTCTCGTTCTGTCCAGGTTCAGGGACAAGGTCTCGTTGTCAAGCAGTTGCCAATCCGCGTGGGCATCCACAAAGCCGACTGCTGACGCGACGATCCGCACGTCTCTTATTCCTCGCAGAATTTCGTCACTTTCATTGCTAACGTTCACCGTCGCCGTTGTTGCGCCGGCAGGAATCGTGACCTGGGGCGTGACCGAAACGAACGGATCATTGCTGGCCAAGTTGACTTGCAGGGCGGCACCTGAAACCGCAGCGTCTCGGGATAGGATCAAGGTCAGCACCCCAACATCTTCGGGGAACGATCGTGAAGTCGCATCGAGCACCAACGACAGCGGTTCATAATCCTGGATCTGCAGTGTTGCGTCGCCAAACTGGAAACCGGACGCGGTCGCCAGCAGCGTGATGGTTCGATTGCCGTCTAAACGGTTGTTATCAATCGGCATCGCCGCAAAGCTGACTGAAGTTTCACCCGCGGGGATGACGACCGTTTCGGGAACGATCAACTCGTTGGTCAGACTTGTTGCAATCTGCACGTTCAGCGGCGTATAGGAAGCGACGTTTTCGCGGGTCAACGTCACGATCACGGGATCGCTCGCGTTTTCGCTGCTCGTCGTCTTATCGACCTGCATACTCAGCCGCTTCGGTGCCACTTCCAGCAAGAAGATATCGCCATTGGGGTCGATGTTTCCATCGCTCCAGATGACGCGACCTTCGTTGACAACAAACTGGTATTCGTAAAAGGTATTGTCTGTCAACTGTCGCGTCGTTTGACCGTCGTACAGATAGATCTCGGCGGGGGCTCCGGCAATCGATTCTTGCCAGTACACCTGGTCGCCCTCGATCCAAGGTGATTCGGCCAAATCACCGGGTTCGGCCGCAACGGTCAGCTGCCGCATGTTCCGACCGCGGTAGTGTTCATACACGAAGACTTGGTAAGCATCGCCCTCGGCACCCCAATACAAATGCTCGTCGCCGCTGGTGACACGATACAAATCGTTGCCGCCCAAAGCCTGGAATGCGATCAAGTCGTCGTCAAATACGGGCGGAAAGACGAACATGCCTTCAAACACCGGGACCACATCGGCGCCGTCAAACAGATAGACCATTTGCAAATCATTGGCTTCGCCGGTGTGCCACACGACGCGACCAAGGCTGACTTGTTGTACGGGCCGGCAGCCCGAGAAAGCGCCCGTGCATGCGGTGTCGGCCAACCAATCGTTGATGTTGTTGAACGTTAGCTGGCGACCGCCAACTTCATCATTGATGAAAATTTCGTAATCGCTGCCGACCACGTTGACGTTATTGTCTCCTGACCGTCCCATCCAGGCGATCATCCCGTCGTCGATCTGGGGTCGTTCGTCGTCCCAAGAATTGAACGTCACCTGAGTCGTCGTGCCGTTCTGCCATGAATAGATCTCCCAGTTACGGACAGCGCCACCAGAGGGACCTTGCCAGACAACCTGGCCCTTGGACACGCGGGCGCAAGATCGTCCGCAACATTGTCGGTCAACTGAAACGTCTGAGCGCCATCAAAGGCATAGACTTCGAAATCACCGCCATCCCACCCGCTCCAGACGACCCACCCATCAGCCAGATGAAAACTGCTGATGCTATCGTTTGCATCAATCACCCGGGGACGCGGTTCCGGCTGCGCCAGGTCCAGATACATGAGATCGTCGTCGCCGGACTCGGGCGTCGACAACCAAGCGAGGATCGTGCCATCGGCAAGCGGCACGGCGTCGGCAGCCTTATCAAAGCTGAGCCGCGTTGCCCGATAACCATCATCGGTCACAATCGCCGGCAAACGGGGTTCGGTCAGCAGATCGTAGCGCAGACCGTAGGTGTTCGTCGCGCCGGCACGCCCCGAGACTTGCAAGGTGTACGTATCCGCCGGCAAGCCTTGCAGTGAAACTTCATCGTCGTCCTCAGACGCGATCAGCCGACCACCGCTGTCACGCAGCTCCATTTTCAAAATGCCATCGCCTCTTACGCCCGGGCGCTCACGCTCGTACTCCAGTTGAATTGTGTTGGCGGTTTTACCAACCGAGTTGATCGTGAACTGGAACCAATCCTGATCGGTAGACGTTGGTATCGACAACGAGTTCAAAAATCCAAACGGAGTGGTCAGAGGTGTGGCTTGCGAAGCTGAGTTATTGGGTTCAAACGCATCATCCGCGATCCCAATGGCGGTGACAAACAGCTCGTACGTTGTCAGAGCGCCTGACGGCGAATCGACTTGCACGTAGTACTCGCCCGGCAAACGTCCGTCGAGCGAAATCAGGAGCGATCCATTGGGCAATCGCTGCCCGCTTGCGAGCGGTTGCCCCGCGGAATCCCGCAGTTGCAAACGGACGTCCGTGGCATTGCCGGGCACCAACTCAATCGCGTCGGCTGGCTGACCGTGACCCGGCATCGAAACGCGATACCAGTCCACATCGTCGATCGTGTTCAGCGTTGGTAACTGCGTCCGGTCAGGAATTCCAAACCGATACCAATTCGATGGCAGATCGTAAACGAACTTTGACTGTGCCGCCGTTGCATCACTGCGTTGATCATTCGGTTCGTATTTGTCCCTGTGCGTGCCAAGCGTCTGAACCTGGGCGTCTAGCTGGTAATAGCCCACGTCGTAGTATTGATCGTAGGTCGATTCGTCGCCAACGGTCCAGTTGGCTGCAACGCCAATGTAATACGATCCGGGCGGCAGGTAGCTAACGTCCAATGTCCATGTGCGATCGAGACCGTCGGTGGTGACTATCGGCGTGATCCCAACGTTGCCTTCCAGCGTGTGCAGCCAGACGCCCAGGTCACCCTGAGATGGTTTGGTCTTGAAAGTGATATGACTGCCTGCGGCGGCCCAGTCCGTGAGGTCAAAGCGGAACCAATCCACGTCGCTTGGTCGCTCGATCGATCCAGCATAGGCAACGCCCCGACCCAACTCCGCTGGCGGAATCGCCGTGGCGTTTGCTGTCACATCGTCAGGCTCGCGTCCATCGCCAGGCAGCTCTCGAGGCCGAAAGTCGTACCTGAGATCATAGTTGGCTTCGCTGTCGCTTGACGACACTCGTACGTAGTAGCTGCCCCGCGGAATGGGGGCGATGACCAGACGCATCAGGTCGTCTTCGACAGAGCCTTCCGCCAACAGATTCTGCCCCGCGTCAAATAGCTGTAACTTAAAGTTTGCTGCATCCGCGGGACTTTCGATCCACACAGAACTACCGGGGCCCGACCAACTGAGCATTTCGATGCGATACCAATCCACATCCCCTTGTTGATGAATCGTGCCTTGGAACTTCCCGCGAGCACGGGCACGGTTGTGCAGCCCTTCGGCGAGTGCACCATCAGCGAGATACGTTGCAGTACTGAGCGAATTGTTCGGCTCGTCAATCGTTGGCGCCGCGTCCAGCAGCAACAATGTCCCTTTCGCGCCAAAGCCATCTCGCAAATAATGGACGTTGTTGGATGATGATGACTCAGGTTCTGCATCGATTTCGGCGTAGACGCGATACCGACCCAAGGGGATTTCCCGAGGCACAATCCCGGTCCAGGAGACGGCTGACGCCTGCGCGGGATTGAGCCGGCTAAGATTCACCGTACCAATTAAGTAACTGCCGTTCGGCGACCCGATTTGCTCAGCATAGAATCTCACGATCCCCTGCTGACTTCGGATCGTGCCGATGTTCTGAATGAATGCTGTCAATGTGATTTCTTCATCGCCACGGGGCTCGGTTTTGCTGATGAAGCTTCGCGCTGGCACCCCAATCAAGTCCGCTTGCATTGGATCGGCGATGATCGATCTGCGATCCCCATCCAGGTGAATTAAGTAGCCGATCCCGTCCTCGGGGTCAGGATCAAGATCGCCGTAGTGCCGCGCACGAACAAGTTTTTGAGTTTTGATTTCGACGCCGCTGGAAATCAGTGAGTCGTACTGAAACGACGCTTTCAGCGAGTAGACACGATTGAAGAACACCCAAGTCGAATCAGCATCGACTGTTTGCTCACTCCAAGCAGGGCTCGTATCCCAGCGATATCGCAGGTTGACGTCGACCGGGGTGTTGTTGGTGATGGTGATTACCGAGACGCTCGAATCTTTGTACCCAATGAATCGGCTGACGTCACGGCCGAAATCACTGCTGTCGTTGTACCAGGAGGCGACGAGTGCGTGAGACTCGAAAGCGTGATTCTCACCAAGCTTGTTTGCTGCGTGTATTTTCTGATGTACATCACGATAAGCCGTGTCTGCTATCGGGCGAGTGTCTGCCACAAATGCATCGGAAAGATTGAGGCCCCATGCGGAGCCAATGCCGGCGGCAACCGAAGCGACAGTGCCTCCAGCCAAGGCACCAAGAGCGCAACTGACGGCTGCCCCTGATGGTTCACCCAAAATGCTGACTGGCGAGCTAGCCGAGCTAATCGCGCACCCTATTGCGGCCGCACCTTTCACTTGGGTTTTTCGATCGGACAGCATCTTGTGTCCGTCATCGTATTGAACCTGGAAATCGACGGCCGACGATTTGGTTGTTGGAAAGACATCTCCGAAGATACGTGCCGCCGTGGGATCCAGCATGACCGTCATCAAGTAGTCGATGTTCGCGTTCAGTTCGGCGTCGTTCTCGATCTGCTTGGCCAAGTCATGCAAATAGATTCCGCCGCGACTGTAACCGAAGATCAGCACATCCCACTTCTCGCCGGTGTTAACGATTTGCTTGATTTCCGCCGCCGTGGTCTTCGCCTGCGAGCCTATAGCGCCACACGTATTCCAGGTGACGACCTTGGTCACGACGTCGGCCGTGCGGTCAGCATTCTTGACACGGGCGGCTGCATCGGTGGCGATGCTCCGCATCCGCGCAACGGTTGAATCTTCGGCCTTACATAAGGTCTGTCCGTGAATGGATACGATCAACGTCGGCGAAAACAAAGGATTGTCGGCCGAAAGCAGATCGCGTCTTTCGAGATGTTCAAGAATCGCGCGGCGGCAGCGGCGATGGTTACTGGAGCCGGAATGTGAACGCTTCAAAGGTTTGGTCCTGAATTACCCGGTCCCTGCCGGATCCGAGTGTTTGTGTTGAGCGAAATGTTCGCGAGAACCAAGCCGATTAAGAACACAGCTCCGAGGCAAAAAAAAATCGACCGCACCACGAACAACCAGCTTCATCACCGACACCCGGAAAGAAACGTCGGCGATGCATGAACATCGTGCTACTACGCTGCAATGTTTGTGCCGCATGATCGGAACAGTCGACCCGATTGAATCGAATCAACAACGATGCCGCACTGTGCTGACGTTTTCAAGACACTCCATCATCGGGAATTGCTTCGCAAATTCTCGTGCAACGAACCGCGTCGTCCAACGGATCGGGCTGGTCGGAAACTTTTTGACCGCGCGGTCGAGATTTTTCCATTGGGTGACGACTATCGGAGGATGATTCAATGTCGAACGCCACAGCTATCCCACTACTTCGGGGGATACCGCTTTTACCACGCGAGCCAGGACACGCGCTGACTCGTGCTTGCGATCAGTTTCGCAAACAACGCGATGCAGAAATCGACGTCCTTATCATCAACCTTGTCAAACGCATCAAGGCGCATGACGATTCGATTCGCGTGATCGTCTGCTCTATGTCCGAGGAGAGCTTGTATGGGCGACGCTCCATGCAGCCTGGCGCATCGGGCTATGTTCACAAGCAAGCGCCAGCTGCGCGTCGGCAATACCGCTGACGCCGTGCTTCGGCAGATCGAGTGCCCGATCGTGGCGGTCAAACCAGACAATCTGTTTCGCGTGCAACGCTACGACGTAGCATCGTCACTACCCGTACTGCCGGAGGAGCTAACTGCAGCCGCGATTACCGCAGACGTGGATGAATGGGCCGCAGTTAGGGGTAAAGATCGATGATGCGAATGATTCGGCAACTGGTCGGCTCACTTCTTGCCGCCGCCTTTCCCGCTGTTGCCTTTTCCGCCCCCGCCTCGTCCGCGGTTGCCGCCGCCATCAGACTTGCCACCTTTGCCTGTTCCGCCAAACGAATCCGAACCGCGCTGTGCCGGAGGTCCGCGCTGGACAGAGGGTTGCGCAGGTCCGCGATCGAACGATTTTTTGGCCGATCCGCGATCGAACGTTTGTGGCGAGCTCGGATTTCCTTGCGATTTCTTGCCTTGATTCTCAACCATCACGCCGGGACTTGAATGTTTGGGATTTGAGTGATTGGGATTTGAGTGGTTGGGATTTGGAGGTGCGAAATTCGGATTCAGCCCGCGCTGCGCGTCGAAATCGCTTTTCGTTTTAGCGGGATTGAGATTGCTGTCGTGCTTCAAAAATTTGCCGTGGGTTCCGCGGTCGACACGGGGCGGTGATTGCCCATCAAAATCACGAAGCACAACGTCGTCCAATGAACGCCTCGCGGCTTTCTCGCTCGATCCACGCCCTGGATTCGGCTTTTCAGCAAACCTGGCGATGTTGGCATCGAACTTCATAGAACTGCCGCCACCTCGGCCGGCTTTGTCATAAAAACTTTTGTAGCGTCCCATGCTGCCTCGGAAGTCGGTCCCACGTCGACCGTAGTTCCAGTCGTAATAGGCAAGCCAGGGCACTGCACCATATCCAAAGCCGCCGTAACCGTCGCCCTGGTCAAACCATGGTCGGTAACCCAACGCCGCATACGAAGGTCCGTAGAAATCGCCATAGAAAAATCCTGGATGTCCTCTGCGAGCAAACAGATTCAGCAGTAACGCAGCGGAACTAGCACTCGCCAGTGGAAAGCGGGGTCGATAGACAAAGCCTGGATTCAGGTACACCGGACGATAGAAGTCGATGGGCGAGTACAGCATTCCGCGATCAGGCGGTAGAACATCCCAGTACCCGGTGTTGTAAATGCAACCTTGTGGTGTCGTGATATAGCAAGCCGGTTGCCAGACCCAGCCTTCGTAGTGACGGGTCCAGTAGCCGCTCCGCCATCTGTAAACGCCATCGTTGTGCTCCCATGATCCGGGCAGCCAAAAGTAATCATCTCCGGGCGGAGGCACACTCGGTCCGTTATCAATCGATTGTGGAGGCGCGGGCAGATAGACTTGGTCGTCAACCCCTGCACGCGTACTGGACCAATAGCCACTTGTCCAGCGATAGCCCCCGCCGTGATCACTCCAATAGCCGGCCACCCACGTTCGCCCTGGCGGCATCTTGCGGTACACACCACTCACCCAGACATACTTTGCGACGTGGTCATCCCAAGACCAATAGCCAGGGATCCACAACAACTTGTCGCCATCCGGACGAGCTTCCGGCGGTTGCTCGCGAACATCCGCTGGTGGTTTTTCGGGATAGACGCGAGGATTGACTATCGAACCGGAGTCGGCATGTGATGCAAAGGCTTCGTGCACTGGCCCTTGGAGCAACTCTCGATATCCAAGGTCCTTCGAGGCGTCGCGGTCGATCACGTCGCTTGCCGTCGTTGCTGCCGAAGTGTCAGCGGCAGTCGGCGGTGGCGGCGTGAGCTCCCCGGAACTGACTTGGTTCTGGGCCAGCGCCGGATCGGCTCCAATCCAGCCAAGCCCTATCGTGACAAGGAACAGGGTGCGAAGGATGGCGCTAGCAGAACGTTGGTTTTGAGACATGATTGATCCAAGGTGTAAATCGAGTCCGCCGTGCAGCGTCACGCAGCTACCATGCCTTTCGATTCTAGTTGTCGCGTGGGACTTTCATCACGAATTCATGCGGCAAACGGTCGCGTGCGGAGGTCGCCCACGCAAAGAGCTCAATGTGGCCAATGCGCAGCTGCCGACTGAGCAAATCTTCTAAGCATTCTCTTTTGAGCATTTCGCATGCCAATTCGATACATCCGCTTCAATCGACATGCTTACGCCGTTGCCGTCGCCACGTGCGTGCTGGAGTCCGTTTCCGTTCTTGGCAAGTGGTAATCGCTTGAATCGGTTCGCGGGCTCAGCCAAGTCGGCTGGTGGAAAAAGTTTTGCCAGTCTCGTGCACAGATTTTGCCACCTTCGCGTGAGCAGACGGTCAGCGTTGTCTGCTGCTTGGCGAACGAGGCCGTCGCAAAAAAAACGCCGCTCTCTTGGCACGATTCCTGCATCAGGAAGCGACCTGAGTTCAAGTGCCCAATGAGTGTGTCAGCCAACCGACACTCGCCGACCAGTTGCTTTTGTGTAACCCTCGACGATCACGTGTTTGTGGCGAAAAAATTTTCAACGACAACGTTTTGGTGGTCTCCAATGTGTAATCGAAAGGCGATGAAACACTTTGTTTGGGGACTTGTGATCCTGTTGGCGGTATTGCACCATGATCTTTGGAACTGGAATAATCCAGAGCTTGTGTTTGGATTCATGCCGGTGACATTAGCTTACCACGGTGCCCTTTCGATCGCTGCGAGCATCGTGTGGTTGCTTGCGACCAAATTCGCGTGGCCGGAAAACCTAAGCGAACCTGAGCTGACTGCGGCTCGCCCCGCCGATTCAGGAAAGGATGCGTGATGGGTCCAGGTGCGATTAAGGTTTTGATCATCGGTGTCTATCTGTCCGCACTTGTTTGCCTGGGGTTGTTTTCATCGCGTGTGTTTCGTGGCACTGCGAAAGACTATCTGCTGGCCAGTCATTCGATTGGGCCATTCTTGTTGTTGATGTCGTTGTTCGGCACGACGATGACGGGATTCGCTTTGGTCGGTTCAACCGGCGAAGCGTTCGCCGAAGGTGTGGGCGTCTACGGGATGCTCGCATCTTCGTCCGGTATCATTCACTCGCTTTGCTTCTTTGTGCTCGGCATCAAGCTTTGGGCGTGGGGAAAGAAATATGGCTACACAACGCAAATCGGATTTTTCCGTGACCGGCTAGAAAGTGATAAGATCGGCTTGGTGCTGTTCCCGATTCTGGTGGGCTTGGTCGTTCCTTACTTGTTGGTCGGCGTCATTTCGGCAGGCAAAGCCATCGAAGGTGCGACCCGAGGCGACTTCCCGAATTGGACCGAATCGGGCAGTATCCCGCCCTGGCTGACGGAGTTGGTGATCTGCACGGTCGTTCTGGTGTATGTCTTTTTCGGAGGCATGCGTGGTACGGCTTGGGCAAACGCCTTTCAAACCATTGTTTTCATGGTCTTGGGCGTGGTGGCGTTTTATCTGATCGCTACGGGACTGGCGGCGAAGTCAGTCGAGAATGGTCGCGCTCACGAGATTCAAAATGGCAAGCGTGTTGTCCGCACCGAGCCGCCAACTGGATTGATGGACTCGCTGCACATCGTCAGCCAAGAGATCCCTAAGGCGCGGCGCGTCCGCGCTGAAGTCGGCCAGCAAGACCAGCTTGAAACGGTCGAAGCACCCATTGAATATCGTACCCGCAAGCGGATGGACCCCTGGATGTTTTTGACGTACATGTTGATCCCGTTCTCGGTTGGCATGTTCCCGCATTTGTTTCAGCACTGGTTGACTGCCAAGAATGCCAATGCGTTCAAGCTTCCCGTCGTGGCGCATCCAGTGTTCATCTTGATTGTTTGGCTGCCTTGTGTGTTGATTGGCGTTTGGGCCACGACAGGACTGATCGACATCCCGCCACCGGTCGCAGGCGACCCCAACAAGGTGCTCGGCTTCATGGTCAAGTCGCTTTCGGGCGACGTCCTTGGCGGGTTCTTATTGGCAGGGATTCTGGCCGCGATCATGTCCAGCTTGGACAGCCAGTTTCTGTGCATCGGAACGATGTTCACCAAAGACATTATCGTTCACTACGGTGGAGAAGATCGATTCACGGACCGCCAGATTGTGATGATTTCTCGTGGTTTCATCGTCGCGATCGTGGCCGTAACTTTTTTACTCAGCCTGACGACGATCGCGCAAACAAGGGTCTTCCAGCTTGGCATCTGGTGCTTCAGTGGATTTAGCAGCCTGTTTCCATTGGCGCTGATGGCAATCTATTGGCGCGGGCTGACGAAGTGGGGTGCCTACGCGGGCGTGTCGACGGCTGCGGTGGTGTGGCTTGCGCTATTTGCAGCTTCGGACTTTGGTGCCGTCGAGAACTGGTCGGTCGATTTGACACTTGCCGACACGACGATCCGTACGATGCCGGTTGCGACCATTTTTGTTGCTTCAGCGGTGGTGACGATCGCCGTATCGCTGCTGACCCCCAAGCCAAGCCGCACGACGCTTGAAAAGTTTTTCCCCACGGGTCGCAGCAGCTAGGCTAGGCTAGTCCCGATTCCGATACCGAATCGTGACCAAACGCGGAAGCACATTTCATGCGTCGGAAGGAAGTCTTGCTGCCATCTTCGGGCTCGACAACAATCCGCCCTGACGATGTGCTGGTTGCACTCGGCAAGGTCGCCGCCGTATCGGAACTGCTGGCCTGCGAATGCGAAGATGCGTCGCCTTGAGTAACACAACGGCAGTGATGATCCGCCACCCGCGGAGGAACCATGCAAACACCGCTCGCGTCTCTTTTTGACTATTTCGCATTCGACACGTCGAAAGCGTTGGAGTTCAATATGCTTGTGCGATATGCGGTTCAGTTGTTCTGCTGTGTGGTTCTGCGTTCTTTTCCTGTTCGGAGACAGCACTCTTTTCTCTGTCCCACTTGGACTTTCAACAGCTTCGTCAGCAGCGACATCGTCATGCAGAGACACTGCAAGCTCTACTGGACGAACCTCGTCGCTTGATCGTGTCGATCCTTTGCGGGAACGAGCTGGTCAATATCGCTGCGATCGCCAACATGACCGGAATTCTGGTGGCGCTGTACGGCGAAGCGAAAGCGGGTTGGATTGCCGTCTGGTGATGTTGCCACTGCTGTTGCTGGTGGGTGAAGTGACACCCAAGACGATCGCGGTCACCAATCCTCGAAGAATCAGCGCGGGGATCGTGGCCGGACCTTTGCGACGTTGGGTGCGATTTATCGGTCCGTTGCGTTGGGTCGTCCGCAATGTCTCTGACCGAATCACGACCTGGATCGTGGGCCGCAGCGGGCCGCCGAAAACATCCTGCAGATCGACGAATTCCGCAGCGTGATCGAGGATGTTGTCGAGTCGGGCAAGTTAGACGTGACCGCTCGAACGCTCATCAACAATCTGCTGTCGGCCGGTGCGACCGAGATTGTCAAGGTGATGACGCCGCGCACCAGCACCGTCTTTCTGGATGCTGATCTGGGTTCTGCCGAGATGATCGAGCAGTTTCGAGAGATTCGACATTCACGCGTTCCGGTGTACCGCCAACACCGCGATAACCTCGTCGGATTCCTACATGCCGAGGACATCTTGCGGTTTCACCTTGACGGAGTCGATCTGAGCAAGCTGCCACTCGAAGACATTGTTCGACCACCGATCGTCGTGCCACTGACGAAAACGGTGGACGAGATGTTCGATTTCTTCATGAAGAACAACGCGCGAGCAGCTGCGGCTCTGAATGAGTTTGGAGGCGTGGCCGGATTCATCACCGTGAACGATGTGCTGCGATTCATCTTTGGCTCACTGAGTCACAAAGTCGATGCCCTGCCAATGTCACGCAAGTCGGGGCCAAATGCATTTGAGAGCCGGGGGATACAAAGCTGGGAGAGTTGAACCGGGTCACTCAAACTCAGTTTTCATGATCCACGCATGACCACGATCGCCGGAGTCGCCTTTCGGCATCTCGACCGACTACCTCAGAGTTGGCGATCAAGTGACGACCGACGGGATCACGATCACCGTACTGGAAATGGACGCGCACCGAATCTGCGCGAGTGCGCCTTTTGCGTGGTGAAAACGGGACGGTTCCGCTCGCGTGCACGACGCGAATCGGATGAACTGGAGACACATTGACGTGCCGGCCGCATTCAGGCCGAGGCAGAACAAGGAGTCACAATCATGAGCACAGTGGATTTGGTTTGGATGTTGCCGGTCATGATTGTGATGCTGTTGTTGAAAGGCTTTCTTCTCCGGTTCGGAGATCGCGTTGGTCAACGCCGACAAGATCAAGTTGTCGCATCGAGCCAAACAGGGCAATCGTGGTGCTCGCTTAGTACTGCAATTGTTTAAACGACCCGAGCGGATGCTGACGACGACACTGATCGGGACGAACATTTCGACGGTCGTGCTGACGACGCTCGGCACGCTGATGATGATTCATTTCTTCGGCAATGAGCTTGGTGACTTCTACGCGTTTCTCGTCTTCACGCCGTTACTGCTGATTCTTGGCGAGATCGTTCCCAAAGAGTATCTACCAGCAGGAATCGGATCGGATTGCACCGGTCGTCGTCTTTCCGCTTCGTGGATTTGCATGGCTTGTTTTCGCCGCTGGTCGTGCTCTTTTCACAAGTCGCTCGATCGGCCGCGTGGTTGGTGGGAGGCGGCGCCACTTCGCATCACCTGTTCGTCACGCGCGATCAACTGCAGAAGCGTGATGGAAATGGCCGAACGGGCATCCGACACGACGGTTTTTGACCGGTTTCGCATCGAGCGTGCGATTCGTTTTCCGGAAACGACGGTAGGCGAGGAAATGGTGCCCGTCGTTGAAATGGTGGCGATTGACAACGAGAAGACGACCGCCGACGCAGTGGAGCTGGTTCGTCGACGCGGTTTCAATCGGCTGCCCGCCTACCAAGGCGACACGAACAATGTCGTCGGCATCGTTACGCTTGACGACGTGGGACTTGATGGACCCGACCGTGGCGAAGCGTCCAATCACCGAGTTGATTCAAGCCAGCACACTACGTTTCTCCGCATGATCCGCTGGAAGAATTATTGCCAGTGTCTCCGTGACCGAGACGATCAAATGGCGATCGTCGTTGACGAGTACGGATCGACGGTTGGCATGATCACGATGGAAGATCTGGTCGAAGTCAGTCGTCGGTGAAATGGATGTCGGCCATGAGTTTGAGGAGTATTTGCCGCGGCAGATCCGCAAGTACGAAGAAGTGGCCGACGGCGTCTACCTCATCGATGGACGGCTACCCATTCACGAAGTCAACGATGCCTCGGACTGAACCTGCCAGCGACCGAATTCCACACGATCGGCGGAATGTTGGTGTCACGTCTCCATCACCTGGCCAAGAAAGGGGAGTCTGTGACCGACAGCGGTTACCGATTTATCGTCGAGGAGGCAACCGAACGAACTATCCTGAAAGTCAGAGCCGAGCGAGACGCTTTTGGCTGAAATCCGACCACTGCTTTCGTGCCGAACAGCCGAATTCTGCAACAAGCAGCGTGTTTGCCTTGGTGTCGGCACAGCAGTTGCGTTGATCTGTCGCCGTTTAGGTTCCCTCCCTCACTTTCCAGGTTAATCTGGAGTGTCCGAGGTTTGCACCATTCTGGGCCAGGCCTACCTGACCGACTCCATGAGTAGCCGTTGATGCCATCTTGTCCCTCCCACCGCTTGGCTTGTTTGCTTGCCGCCACTCTGCTTTGTGGCACACTTGGGTGGCCCGATACCTACGCACAGGAAGCGGTCGAGAACTCGGCTGCGATGCAAATTAGCCGTGAGCAGGTTCAATCCAAGCTGGCCGCACTCGAGTCTGCGACGGAGCTCGATGAAATTCAACGCGGACGGATCGCAGAAAGCTATCGACAGACGCTGATGGAACTCGACATCAAGGCGTCACTTGAGGCTTCGATTGCCAAGCTCCAGCAAGACATCATGGATGTCCCGGCCCGTCTTGAAGTGTTTCGTCGCGAAATCGAGGCAATCGGCATGGCGAAAGTGCAACTTGATCCCGAGATTTCGGCTGCGATTGCGGGCTTGACAGCCTCCACGCAGAATGCCGCGACTTGGCTTGAATTGGCAACGCAAACGCTGGAACAAATTGAGTCTCGTCGCAGTGAACAACAGGCATTGCTTGAAAGCGCGAGAAAATCGTTTGCGTCGTTGCAAGGCGAACCGAAAAGTCGAGCCGATCGCCGCGTCGAAATTCCGAGCCTGATTCTGTCGACTCAGAATCGGATCAAGGCATTGGCAGCAGAGGCAGGTGCGAGTCCAAAGTCGGATGATCTCGCGCAGTATGTCGAGGCAAGACGCGTGTTGCTCGCGGCAAGAAAGGCCAATGCAGAGCTTGAAATCGAAGCGGCAAAGCAGGAACTGGAGTTTTACGATGCTGCCGCAGTACTTTTGCCGATTCGCGTCGACGCGGCACAACGCAAGGTGAGTCAGCTTGAACAAACGGTCCAGTTGTACAGTATCGAAGCCGATCGATTGCGACAAAACCTCAATGCTTTTCAAACCAGGTTGGCCGCATCAGAAGCGCTGCAACAGCACGCCGAGTTAACCGAACTCGCCGAGGAAATCGTTGACCTGACTGCCAAGCGACAAGATGTCGGCGAGGCGATCCAAACAACGCGACAGAAGCTGGACACAACCGTCAAGCTTGGAACTCAGCTTCGCGAACAGTTCGAGCGCGTTCAGCTGCAGATTGGACCTGCTACTCAAGTGACGGAGTCGGTCGGTCAAATCCTTCGCAAGAATCGACAGGACTTGCCAAATGTCCGTAAGCTGCGCGAATCAAGCGACGCACGCAAAACGACAATTTACGATATCCGATTCGCGTTGATCGATAGCGAGCAACAATTGTGGCCATTGCTTGACATGGATGCAAAAACAAAGTTGGAACTTGAATTGCTCGCTTTGGAGGTTCCTGCGAGCCGTCTACAGAGTTTAGAACCTGATCTACGCGAGTTACTTCAATCAAAGAAGTCGGCCCTTGATGGACTGAAGACCGACCTCGAAACCTATTACCGTGACCTCGCGAATCTGGATTTCCAGGAAGAGCAACTCATTACGCTGACGGAGAGCTATGCGGAATTCATCGATCAGCGAGTGATGTGGATCCGCAGTGTCCCGCGGTTGGCGTTTTCGGATATCGCCGACACCGGCAATTCGATTCGCTGGTTGTTGGACACAACGTCCTGGACAACACTCTTGAAATCGTTTTGGGGTTCGGGGATTCGACAGTACCCCTTCACCAACGCCATGTTTGTGATTGTGTTGCTGGGTTTGATGGGCACGAGGCGGCCCACCA
This sequence comes from Pirellulaceae bacterium, assembly GCA_963714715.1. GTDB lineage: Bacteria > Planctomycetota > Planctomycetia > Pirellulales > Pirellulaceae > JBFJVZ01. The sequence continues at coordinate 172,814 of CAVQPV010000013.1, forward strand.
GGCAGCGCATCAAGGACCTGGGCGAGTCGGCTGAGTCTCGCGTTTGCTGCGACATTGGGATCACCGTTCAGGCTCTCTTCCACTCGCTGGTCTATACCGCGTTATGGCCAACATTCTTTGCCTGGATTTCTTGGAATCTCTACAAGATTGGCAATGGAAGTGAACTCGTTCGTCCATTGGCGATCGCTTGCGGGGCGGTAGCGATGGTTATTTTTCCATTTGAGCTGTGGCGGTCGATCTTACAACCTGGCGGATTGGCGGAAGCCCATTTTCAATGGCCGAAACGGCGGATGCAGTTGGTGCGACGGAACCTGAGATGGTTCATGCCATCTTGGATTCTGGCTTTGTTCTTGTTTCACGTTTTTCATGCGACCGAGAATTTGGTTTATGAAAAATCGCTTGCCAGATTCCTGTTTCTGGCCGCTGCCTTCCTGCTTGCGGTCTGCGTCCACCGACTCGTTTCGCCCAGTTCGGGATTTCTGAAGGAGTATCTCGTGCTCAACCGCGGTGGTTGGCTCGATCAGCTTCGCTGGTTGTGGTATCCGCTGCTGGTCAGCATCCCGGTCATTTTCGCAATTCTGGCAATTCTCGGTTACCAATACACTGCGGCGCACTTGATGCGACGGTTCTCGATTTCCGTCGCACTGCTGTCTGCGATCTATATCGGCAGCGCTTCAGGTTTGCGGTGGATCATGCTTCGTCGTCGAGCGATTAGCATTGCTCACGTCCGCGATCGCGCGACCGATCCGCAAGCGTCCGAAAAGGAACGGACACAATCGACGGATTCCGTTGGCGGTGTCACGCTGGCTGAAAACCTTGACCTTTCCACGGTCAATGCACAATCGGTTCGGATGTTGCGAAGCCTAGGAATCGCGGCCAGTCTGTTTGGCCTCTATTTGGTCTGGGCGAGCATGATGCCGGCCCTGGCCCAGCTTGACGAAGTCCCGCTCTTTCCGACATCGACGGGATTGCAACCGTCAGCCACAGTCATCACAACAACTCCGCCGCTCGGTGCAGCACCGGTTCAGCCCTTAGCGCCAACGGCCAGCCCGATTGCCGACTATTTTGCGATCTCGTTAGGGCAACTACTAGGTGCGATGGCGATCGTGCTGGTGACGTTCATTGCAGTGCAAAACATCCCCGGATTCATGGAGATTGTCTTGTTGCAACGGCTTCCGCTTGACGCCTCGCTTCGTTTCGCCATCACGACCGTGACACGATATATCCTGGTTGCGACGGGAATGGTGTGGGCGTTAGGGTCGCTGGGCATCGGCTGGGGAAAGATCCAATGGCTTGTCGCGGGGCTTAGCGTCGGACTCGGATTCGGTTTGCAGGAGATTTTCGCAAATTTCGTGTCAGGCTTGATCCTGCTCTTTGAACGTCCTTTGCGTGCAGGCGACATTGTTACCGTTGGCGAAACAAGTGGAAAGGTTGTCCGCATCAATACACGAGCCACGACGATTCGAGATTGGGACCGCAAAGAATTGATTGTGCCGAACAAGGACTTTATCACCGGCAAGCTGCTCAACTGGACGCTCAACGACACCACCCACCGAATCGTGATTCGTGTTGGAATTGCCTACGGATCAGACGTGAAGAAAGCACACGCAATGCTTCTTGAGATTACTGAAAGGCATCCGGTCGTATTGGAAGACCCCAAGCCAACGGTAGCAATGGATGCTTTCGGCGACAGTTCCTTGAACATGACGCTACGGTGCTTTCTTCCCAACTTGGATGCACTGTTTCCAGTCACCCATGACCTCCACGAGACGATTCATCGTGAACTGCGTGCTGCCGGAATCGAAATCGCCTTTCCACAGCGAGATCTTCACATTCGCTCGATTGACGCTCCCTTGCGACTCCGTAAAAGCGATTCCCATGAGCTTATTGATGACGTGACGACAAGCGATCCGAATGACGCAGACGAAGGTTGAGGACGCTACTGAACGGTTACGAGGCAAGCAATCTGAAAGAAGATATTAATGCCGCCTACATCCATCCAACTCGGCACTCTCGTCACAGGGTCAGGTGGTGGGCTTGCGCTGCTTTTGTTCGGCATGCGGCAGATGACCGAGAGTCTGAAAACTGTCGCCGGGGGCAGCATGAAGGATTTTTTGGCGCGACTCACCGCCAATAGGTTCACGGCGGCCTTCGCCGGTATGGTTGTCACGGCAGTGATTCAATCGTCATCCGTCACCACCGTTGTGGTGGTGGGCTTTATCTCGGCGGGCCTTCTGAATCTAAGCCAGTCGATCGGCGCGAACATCGGCAGCACGGTGGCCGCGCAGATCATTGCATTCAGAATCTATAAGTACGGTTTGCTGATGATTGCCGTGGGATTTCTCATCGACCTATTAGCCAAACATGAGAAACCTAAGCAGTGGGAACCTGAAACGACTAAACACTCTCACCCGTCGCATCTCGCGTGCGGTACCCGCAATTGACAACGGCGATCCAGTGGCTCCAGAACGGACATCCAAAACCAGCGAAGGGAGCGAAGCATGAGAATCACATTCCTGGGAGCCAACCGAAACGTGACCGGTTCACGTTATTGCCTGGAAGCATGCGGAAAGGGGCTGATGATTGACTGCGGCTTGTTTCAGGAACGCGATCATCTGTCGCGGAACTGGGAGACCTGCCCAACCACAGCCGGCAGTATCGATGCCTTGCTTGTCACGCATACGCACATCGACCATATCGGGCTGATCCCCAAGTTTGTTGCCGATGGCTTCCGCGGCAGAATCTATGCAACGAGACCGACCGTGGCTCTGGCCGATGTGATGCTCAGAGACTCTGCCAAGATCCAAGCGGAAGACGCAAAATACAAGCGACGCCGTCATCGCAAGGAAGGACGGACCGGACCCCATGAAGTGGTGCCCCTCTATACGGACAAGGATGTCGCGAAAGCCATTCAGCTTTTTCGCGGAGTCGACTATCGCGTACCTACCGAAATCGTACCCGGCGTCACAGTGACGTGGCACGATGCAGGACACATCCTTGGCTCCGCGTCATTGGAGATCTTGATCCGAGAGTCAGGCCGCGAGCGAACGATCATCTTTTCAGGCGATCTGGGGCAGCACGACAAACCGTTGCTTCATGATCCCACCCATTTTCGGCATGCGGATTATGTCGTGATGGAATCGACCTACGGTGACCGCGACCACGAAGCTCGAGGCAACGTGGAAGAACAGCTTGAAACGATCGTCAACGACACGATCGAGCGTGGCGGCAATTTGGTGATTCCCGTGTTTGCCGTTGAACGCGCTCAAGAGATGATGTTCTTTCTGAGTCGTTTGGTCCACAAGAATCGTATTCCCGCTGTGCCCGTCTTTCTTGACAGTCCGATGGCGTACGACGTGACGAACATTTTTCGGCGATTCACAAGTTGGTTAGACGATGAAACAGTCCGGGCAGTCGAGTCAAACGAACCGCCGCTTCACTTTCCTGGGTTAACTCTGACTCGAACGGTCGATCAATCAAAGTCGATCAATCACAGCAAGAAACCCTGCATCATCATGGCGCCCGCGGGAATGTGTAACGCGGGTCGTATCAAGCATCACCTGCGAAGCAACATTCGTCGTCCCGAATCAACGATCCTGTTCGTGGGCTTTCAGGGCGAAGGAACATTGGGAAGACAGCTTCTCTCAGGCGAAAAGGAAGTCCGGATTCACGGCCGCCAGTACAGCGTAGACGCCAAGATCGAACAGATATTCGGCTTATCGGGTCATGCGGATCGCACTGGATTGCTGCAATGGCTGAACCACTTCGAGCGGCCACCGCGAAAAGTGTTCTTGACCCACGGGGAAGAGCACGCCGCACTTGCACTGACGAAAAGCATCCAAACGCGGTTCGGTTTTGATGTCTCCGTTCCCATGTACGCTGAAGTGCACGAGTTCGTTGATGAGGGGCCGAGTCTTGTCGACGCCGGGAAGCCTAATGTTGTTGCTGTCACAAGACTGCCGATTTGTGATACACAAGAAAGCGAAGTAACTGGTAAATCGGCGGTTGAGCCGGTACAGGTTGACGATGTTTTTCCCGTCTGTCCGGAAGACCCTGATCTGGAATTTCTGGACGGTTCCACCCGTCGCCCGGTCAGTTTTCTGCACGAAGACCCTTGGCGCGTGCTGCGGATTCAGAGTGACTTGATCCAAGGCGTCGAGGTGATGACCCGTGCCTTGGAAGGTCGACGTCGATCGGTGGCTGTGTTTGGAAGCGCTCGTCTACCAGAAAGCGATCCTGCCTACCAACTCGCGCATCAAATATCTCAGCTGTTGGGCGAACGAGGGTTCGCGATCATTACCGGCGGCGGCCCCGGAATCATGGAAGCAGGCAACCGCGGTGCGCGTGACGCTGGAAGCCCGTCCATTGGGCTGAATATCGACCTTCCCCATGAACAGGCCTTGAACCCCTATTGCGACGCGTCGTACACCTGCCGTTACTTCTTCGTCCGCAAAATGATGTTTGCAAAGTACGCACGCGGCTTCCTGATTTTCGCTGGCGGCTTCGGCACGTTCGACGAGTTCTTTGAGTCACTGACTTTAATCCAGACCAGAAAACTGGCGCAGTTTCCGGTCGTACTGGTGGGAAGCGAGTTTTGGCGGCCAATGGTCGACTGGTTACAAACCACGGTGCTGGAGAAAGGTTGCCTTGACAAGCAAGATGTTCAACGATTCCGAGTCATGGATGATCCAGAGGAAATCGCCCGCTGGCTTGATCAAACCATCGACGGACGGGGAGCATCAGCCAGACCCTAGTCAGTTTGATCAACGTGCATTTGACGCCGAACGATCATCGCGTCGCCCTGGGACGACTTGCCAAGAGGACTTCCCGTCACCTTTGATCGTCGCGTTAATTGAACGAGGCAGGCAATGCCGACAAATCGGTCGCTTGTGATCTCGTGATTCGTTTCATTGGTCCGAGATTCGCAATGACGCCGATAGAATACGGTTTCGATCGGCTGAGCAGTTCGAAACGCCGCACTCGGCTTCCAGCGGCCTTCAAGGAGAGCTTTTTGATGCACGTCTGGTTTTACCCAACGCTCCAAATTCTCATGGGTTTGGTCCTGCTATTGGCAGGTGGCGAGTTGCTGGTACGTGGAGCATCCCGTCTAGCTTCCGTTCTGCGTATTTCTCCGCTGATCATTGGGCTGACGGTCGTCGCCTTTGGAACCAGTTCGCCGGAACTAGCGGTTTCGGTTCAGTCCTGCGCTGAGCGGAAACGCGGAAATCGCATTGGGGAACGTTGTCGGCAGCAACATCTTCAACGTGCTGTTTATTCTCGGAGTTTCTGCGGTCGTCGCCCCACTGGCGGTATCGAGTCGTTTGATTCGCATCGAACTACCACTGATGATTGTGGCATCGCTTGGACTGTTTGGGCTTGGGTACGACGGCCAGATCAGCCGACTGGACGGAGCATTGTTGTTCGCCGGTCTGATGGTTTACATCTACTGGTGCATTCGGCAAGCTCGGCAAGAAAGTAACGACGTCCGACGAGAGTTCGCCGAGGCGCTTCCTGATGCGGACGTAACCGCTGGTCGCCGATTGCCGACGCAATTTGCGTTGATCGCGATTGGGTTGGGCTTGTTGATCGCTGGATCGCGCTGGTTAGTTTCGGGAGGTGTTCAAATCGCGACCCATTTGGGTATCAGCGAGTTGATCATTGGACTGACAATCGTCGCGGTCGGGACTTCGTTGCCAGAAGTTGCCACTTCGGTTTTGGCTGCTTGTCGAGGCGAACGGGAGATTGCGGTCGGAAATGTGGTTGGCAGCAATCTGTTCAACATTCTGTGTGTGCTGGGACTGACAGGGGTTTTTGCCGTCGACGGACTCGAAGTGTCCACAACTGCCTTGGGACTTGACATTCCGGTGATGATCGGCGTAGCGGCCGTGTGTGTGCCGATGTTTGCAACCGGACACGTTGTCGCCCGCTGGGAAGGCGTTTTGTTGCTCGCGTATTATGTCGCCTACACCAGCTATCTGATCGTCGTCGCGATGGAGGTCCCCCGGGCAGGCTCTTACAGATGGATCCTGGTGGGTGGAATCCTGCTAACGATGATTCCGTTGATCCTGGACTATTTACGGCAAGAGTCGGGGCCGCAATGACGCCATGCCTGCTGGCTCACTCTGGTTCGTTGTGATCGCCCAACGAGCGTTCTCGTTTTCGCAGTCGCGCAACATCAACTGCGCAGTCCGAAGGTCATCAAATCGTAATGTCGCGCCTGCGAGATCATTTGTGCAACAGGATCGCCGCTTTCGCGAAGTAGCTGGTGCCGGATGCCTGCGCTGTTGGACAAAGACTCGAAGTTGGCGATGGCCATCTCCTGAGACTGCTCAACCGAATCCAGTCGCCGTGATTCGTGAAGACGCGCTTTGCGTCACCGACACCATCTACGAAGGCAGCTAATCGCCGCCGGTCCCGGTCCGAATCCGTGATGGCTAGCATTTTTGGCGTCCAGCTTTTCCGGGTACCTCGCGGGCGAAAGCCGGGGCGGCAATGTTATACCGAGCACGGAGTGCTCGGCGACGATGGCGACTATGCGAACGCGCCTCCAACCAACTCTTGCCCACTCCCATCTCGACCATACGTAGATTCTGTTTCAGTACATTAGCTCATGGCCAGCTTTACGAATCGAGTGCCATACCACCGGCACTGGCGATGAAGATCACTCGCGGCAGTTCGCCGGCTAGCGATTCCATGCGGTGGTAAAGCTCTGTTTCCTTCCCCTCGTCCGGTGTTTGAAATCCTAGCAGGACGATCGCTGCCGACGCTGAAGCCTCTTGGATGACTTCCGCTGCCGGCCGGTCGGACACGACGACTGTAGGTGTGATCGTGATTCGCGATGCCGTGCCGAGTTCAACCATGTGCTTCTCGATTTCGCCCTGTGCTTCCGGTTTGTCGACAACTCGCATCATGCGAATCTTGTTAGCCCGCCACTCAGGATTTTTGTGCAGCAAGTGCGCCAATAGCAGCATCAGCGCACCGTTGTCCATTCCTCGCCACCAAACGTCGATCGTTCCTTGCGGGACTCTCCAGTGCTCGGCAACGTCAGAGGTCTCTTCCTCGTCGCTGACTTCCTGGCGGTGAGAAGTGAATCGTGCGGCCAGGATGCTGCGATTCATGCGCGCGATCAAGCGGATGTTCGCTCCAAACGCGTCAGCTTTCTCTTCTCGCGGCCAACCCAACAACACGGTGTTAGGTCGAATTCCACCGATGCCATGACATTGCATTAGCGATTCGATGCCATCGGAGAGCACTTCATTGCAAGTCACGACCGGGAATGCTTCGAGCTCTTCCTTGGCAATGAAATTGCGAAGGACTTTCTCGTAGCGGTCGCGTCGTTCGGCGTGATCTTCGATATCGCCACAAACGACATGGGCCAAGGTCAGAATGCCATGACCAGACGTCAGCCAATGGCCGTAGATCGGGATGTGCGATCGCGTCCATCCGGTTCCGCTGAGCGCCATGATGACCGGACGCCAGTTCTTGGGGTGATAGGCTTCTGCTTCCAGCCGCAGCAATGCCTTGCGTGCCCGCTCAAACACCACGCCGCTTTGCAAGTCGCCCCAACGGGACTCGATTTCCTTGGATCGAATGTATCCATGAAGCCCAGCGATGAACACGATCGAGACCGCAGCCCAAACCCAATTGATCAGGAACATCACGCCCAGGCAGCCGATCGTTCCCAGCAGCGATGTGATCCAGTGGCAGTAGCGGAAAGTCGGTCGATAGCTCGGATTCTTTGTGATCGCCTCGTAGAAAGTTGCCAGATTCAACAGCCCGTAGGTGATCATGAAGAACATCGTGATGATCGGCGCGATCGCGTTGAGGTCGCCCAGCAGAATGCAGACCTGTGCGATCACGAAACGTCAGCACCGTCGCCCGTCGCGGTTCGTTCGTCGCCCCGCTCCCGGCACCAAAAAACTTCAACGACGGAAAGATCTCGTCACGCGCGAACGCTTGCAGGATTCGCGGTGCCCCCATCATGCTGCCAAGTGCCGAGGACAGCGTTGCCGCGAACACACCGGCGGTGATCAGCAGCGGCCAGATCGCGATATCGCGAATCACCATGTTGTTGCTGATCAGCTCGTCGGCGGGGCGTGCGCATCCGAGCAAGAATCGCTTGCGACAGGTAGACGACCGCCGTCAACGCCGATGGCCAGCAATGTTCCTCGCGGAATCGACTTCGACGGGTTCGCCAAGTCGCCGGACATGTTCGCACCGGCCATGATGCCGGTCACCGCCGGGAAGAAGAGGGCGAACATCGTGAAGAGATTCTCGCCGTCGGAATACTTCGACGACAAGTTCGCTTGCAGATACTCCGGATTGAAATCAGCGATCGCACCGGCGTAGAAAGACCCGAGCGCCGCAACCAGAATCGCCAGGATGAAATACTGGACTTTGATCGTCCAGCCCGCACCGATGTAGACGCAAATGAACGTCGCGAGATTGACCAGAGTCGCGATCGACAGTGAAGTGCGGTGACCATTGCGGAAAGGTTTCCGAGAACGCCTCGGTGAATCCGATGACGTACATCGCGACCGAGATCGCCTGGGCGGAAAAGAAGACGACGCCGATCGCGCCGCCGAATTCGACGCCCAGGCTGCGGCTGATCAGGTAGTAGGCGCCGCCGCCTTTGACTCGCGTGTTGGTCGCGATCGCCGAGAGCGAAAGCGTCGTGAGCGTGGTGATCGTCTTGGCCGCCAGAACGATCAGCAGCGCGTGGATGATTCCCGCCTGGCCGACCACCTGGCCGAACCGCAGGAACATGATGACGCCCAGGATCGTCAGCGTGCAGGGCGTGAAGACGCCGCCGAACGTTCCGAACTTGGTGGGTGGAGACGGCTGTTTTTCAGTCGCTTGTGTGGACAATGGTGAAACTTCTTTGCTGTGAAATCTGTAGCATCCTGCGCAGTTTGGTCCGCTTCATGTCCGGTTGCAATGCGGCAGAGTCGCGCCGAATCCAACGGCGACATCGACGACGTGTTCAGCGATTTCGCGCGCGGCTTCTTCACTCCAAGTGGATCACAGTGCTGTATCAGGGCGACTTGCCAAGCGGCTTTCCCAGCGGGTCAGAGCCCGCGACCGATCAGGCTGTTGATTTAAACGAAATGTGAATTGCAAGGGTGAGCCGCGGGCCGTAAGGCACCGGGCAATGACGTATGCCCGGCCGCTTACGCGTCGCGGCTGATTAAATCAACAAGCCGAACGAGCATGGGCTCAAGACAAGGTCTGGCCGTGTCGACAAACCACTTAACGACGATCCATTTGTGATGAAGCTTTCCAGGACTCCGTGCACGTGCACGGATGGAGTGGTCAGGTGCTCTGGCACTGCAATCGCGGAGCGATCGGCAATCGCTCGTTGTCCCGCAGCGCAAGTTGGAACCAACTGGCAGCGAAAAAGTTCTTTCCAGCCAACCGGGCGTCATGGAAAAAGTCTTTCCGGACGAATCTGATGAGGCCGCCGTCCAATCCGGCATCGTGGTCTTTTTCTTTCAGTGATTCCGTTGCCGATGGAAACGATTCTGGTTGTACTCGTGCTGTCGGATGGTCCTGCGCAAGACATTCACCCAAACGCGAACGACACCACTGAACGCGATTAAACTGAACTGCCGGGCGTCCGTTCGTTCATTGCTTGGCACGCAAAATGCACTCTTTATCGAGGTCGGATCACTTCTTTATTCCGTGTCTCGTTCGGATCCGAACGAGGACTCGACGGCTCTTCCCAGAGCCACCCAGGGCTGGTCGTTACAACATTGTCCGGCTCCATGACGACGACAGAACAGCCGTGCCGACGATGGGGCATTTTTCCCGTCGTCGGCATTTCTTCTGCGCTTCCACCGGACTACGCCAGCACCTAAATGAACCGGCACCTTCATGAAGATTTTTAAGAACATTCTTGTTTATCAAGCCGCCGACCAGGGCGCGTCGGCTTCGCTACGGATCGCGGCTCGCCATGCGCGGCAGACGCAAGCTCGCGTCACGGTGGTCGATGTTCGCCAGCAAGAACACGGTTGGTGGGAGAATCTATTCGAGGACAGGTCCCTGACCTTCCAAGCCGAAGCGTCGGAACAACAGGAACGTTTGAACGCATTGGTGGATGGCGAAATGCCTGATGCCGATGTCCACGTGAAAGTCCTGGAAGGCCGTCCGATTGACGTCTTGATCCAGGAAGCCCTCGAGGAATCGCACGACCTGATCCTCAAGGATGCCGACAGCAAAGCGGAGAAACTGTTCTTTGGCAGCCTGGATCTTCGCCTGCTTCGTCTTGCCCCCGCGGCGGTGTGGCTTTGTGACTCAAGCGTTCCGGCCAAAACACGTCGAATTCTCGCCGCCATCGACCCGCATGTAGACGATGATGAGATGCAGTTGAACGAGCAAATCATCCGACTCGCCTCCATGTTGGCTCGTCAAGACGAAGCCGAACTGCACGTCGTCAGCGCTTGGTTTACGCCGGCAGCGTCAGTCGAGCATGATAGTGACGACTTTGAGCGTTACACCAGGGCCAGAATGCGCGTGCGCCGTCGAGCATGGGAGAACGTCGAACACGTCGTCAACACCAGCCTGCTGCGGATTCCGTCGGATCGAGTCCACTTCGAGGAAGGAGACCCCAGCGACTCCATCGTCTCGGCGGTTCAAACGGTGCAGCCGGACCTACTGGTGATGGGCTCGGTCGCGCGAAAAGGCATCCCGGGATTGTGGATTGGCAACACCACCGAAGAGGTGACGCGGCAGGTCGAATGCTCGGTTCTGACCATCAAGCCCAATGACTTCACGTTCCTGCTTCCATCGCAATCTGGCCGTCACTAAGTCGGAATCATCACCCGCGGTGTTGCCGGCAACATCAATTTCAGTGACGTGACGAAATCTTCCATGCTTTTTTTAAGAATTGCTGTCGCCTCGACCGTCGAACCACTGCAACCGAAGCTCCGGCTCCATCGTGCGTTCACACATGGTCGACCAGTTTTGACAAGACGTCCTTCAGCGTGACCATGCCGATGATGTTTTCAAATTCATCGACGACGAATGTCATCGGGACGTTTTCGGCCTGAAAGGATTGAAGCACTTTGCTGACCGGGGTTGTATCCAGAATTTCAGCAGGGCTTGTCAGGAGGGAGCAGATGTCGAAATCGATCTGGTCAGCGACCAGAATATCTTTGATGTGGACCACGCCAAGAATTCTGTCGAGCGAACCGTCACAGACGGGATAACGCGAGTGCATGGTCTGACGCACCTGCTTTCGCATCTGTTCGAGCGAGTCGTTGACATCGAGAAAGATAATTTCGCGACGCGGGCGAATCACTCGACGCACCGTCACGTCGTCGAAAGCAACTTTGTCGACTTCGCGAAAATCCACCGACCCAGCAGGCTCCTCGGCAGTCGCGGTGTCGGCGCTGACCGAGTTTGCCGCTGCAAGTTCTAGGTTGCAGTGCTCACACCTCGAAACCCAAGCCGGAAACGTCGCACCGCACTGCTGACACTGCCGCTGCGCACCCTCGTTTGCCGGGGGCAGGTAATCACCCAGGATACGCATCACGCCAGTATCGGTGGGAGACCAGTCCTTGCGTGGCTGATTCGCGTCGCTCGCACGAGCCTGAACCACGAGGACTTCTTTCGGCTGTGATTCCGGGCGGCGGAAAACAAACTCAGCATGACAATGAGGGCAATTCACTTGGCGATTCAGCCAGCCAATATCGCCACGAACGCGATGCCCGTTGGGACATTCGGTGGTCAGGAATTCTGTTTGTGATTCGTTCATGCTGCTGCGATGCAGTCAAGGTGTTGTTTGCCGCACAGAAAGAGCGTAGAGCGTAATGTCCGCGATTGCCTGGGAGGCGTCAATCTCTACGCACGACGCCAAGTCCATGCATTGGAACACCGGCACGGGGCCAAAGTATCGCCCGAGACAGCTTTGCCGAAACGCTCGGACCTTCTAGGCGCGGATATTGCACCCGCGTAGGGTGGTGTCGAGCAAACATCGAAGAAAGGTGGGTCGGCATTCGCGCAATGCACTCCCGGTAAGACAGAGTGTGATTTCAAGTTCGAGCCGTTTGCGCTGACCCACCAACGACTTAGCATCGCTCGCAAAATTAGTGTCGTCTTTCGCGAAAGTCGCCGAGCTCTCCGAGCTCGGCAGCAGCACTCGCCGATCCCTCTCCGGCCTGAGAGGCCGACTCTGGGGTGATTGAACGAAGTGAGCCGTGACGCGTGAGCGGCCGGGCATCGCACATTGCCCGGTGCCTTACGGCACGGCTCACACTGATACGCCGCTCAGGGTTTGTTCATCACCCCAGCCCGACTCTCCCGGAGAGTGAAGCGCAAAACCGAGTTCGGAGAACTCGGCGACAATAAATTCACAGCCTCTCCGCGAAAGAACGCGATCTTTCGCGGAGCGAAAGTCGACCATCAATCAGTTATTTCGCGAACCGTCCTTACGCGAATTTGACCCACCCTACATGCTCTGAAATGAACCTTCCAAGGACCGCCCGTTGCGTCCGCTCACCGCTTTCGCAAGAGCATGCTTGCCTAGGGGAGGCGTCCTGACCCGATTTATGAATGGATGACACAGCGGGCTGGAAAAGCCAACATCCCTTCGCTACGTGGCTCCAGCTAGCCTACTTCCTCCGGATAAACTGCTTTTGCCACGCGGGCCAGGGCGCGCTCGTGCTGCTTCCGCAGGGCCTCGGCGCTGGGGACGGAAAGCCGCCGTGCGATTTCGGCCCAGGCCACGTCGTCGTTCCGCCAATCGAGAATCTGGCGGTCGCGCTGCGAGAGATGTGCCAGTGCAAGGTTCAGTAGCTCGACCCGCGCGAGAACACTGCTGGCCGTTGAATGATGGGCGGATGGCTCGCTGACGTCCTTGGCATCCAGACCCGAGTTCTTCCGTAAATCCCGTCGCCGCGAGTTCCAGAAACGGGCCAAATGAGCGACATGAGTGCGGGCCATCACCTTTAACAAAGCGACAAGGTCGTTGGGCGTGTCGAAATGAAACCGACCTTCACGCAGCTTGGACGCAAACTGTGCGATCACTGATTGAAAGACGTCGCTTTCGCCAACGATCCGCCGCAGCCGCTGATCCAACAGACAGAACCGGATCTCACGTTGGATCGAATCGCCGTACTCCTTCAGCAGCCGATCCATTGCATCCGCGTCGCCTGCTTGAGCTTGCCTGACCAATTGGCCAAAGTCCCCTGTTGCCATGTACGATCCACCCTTGCATGAATTGCTCCGGGACGCAGCCAAATCGTCGCGGCCTTGAAGCCATATTCTCTACGATCCGATCGTCATTGGCAAGTTAAGTAGGTGCGTTTCCGCATTTCGTGTTCCACTGGGACCTCTTCGATTTGATGCCGGAGCGGTTCGACCAGATCGGGAAAACGAGCCAAGTACGCTTCGACATCGACTGCCAAGCCCAACTCGCGCACGGCTCGCATTTCGCCGTAAACGAGCCCCAACAAACCAGACTGCCAGTGAGTCGGACTCGCTTCGGTAAGAAGACTGGCGACGTAACAGAGCATCATGGAAGCGAGGGCAGTTCCGCTGACAAGTCCGCGGCTTTTTCTACCGCAACTTCCCACGCCTGGCGGAAAGACTCCGCTTCGATAACAGCCGCCTCGGTCTTTTCAATCTGCTCGCGCAACTGCATGGACTGAACCACAATCATTGTCAGCAGACCAAGGATTGCAAGTACGGCAGCCAGCGCAAACGCGGGACCGATGGGGTGTTTGCGGATCCAACGGACGCGGCGTTGCCACCCGGCGATGGGCCGCGCAGCGACCGGCTGGCCAAGCAGATAGCGCTGCAGGTCTGCCGCCAAGACCGCGGCGCTCTCGTATCGGGATGCCGGTTCTTTTTCCATTGCCTGCAAGCAGATAGCTTCTAATTCTGGATCGACGCGGGCGTTCAGCGTGTGCGGAGGCTGCGGCTGGCTGTTGCGGATTTTGTTCCAAACCTCGAACGAATTGCGACCGGCGAAAGGAGGTTGGCCGGTGATCAGCACGTACAGGATCGCGCCCAGCCCGTAGACGTCCACAGCAACGCTCGGCGGCTGCGGTTTCTCCTGCAACAGTTCGGGTGCTGCATAGCAAGGTGTGCCCAGAAACTCGTCCGATAGTTTTAGAGCGGTTTCTTCGGGCAGGTGGCAGGCGAGCCCAAAATCCACGACGAAGGGTACCCCTGAATCGTTGACCAGCACGTTGGATGGCTTCAGATCGCGGTGCAAAACACCGTGCTGGTGCGCGTAATGGATCGCATCGGCAACGGCCAACACCAGGGCAGCGGCGCGACGAACGTCATCCAGGTACTCAGAACGCCGCAGTTCCAAGTCACGGCCCTCGACCATCCGCATGGTGAAGAAATGGATGCCGTCGACTTTGTCCACGTGCAGGATGGGGATGATGTTGGGGTGATCCAGTTGCGCGATGATCTGCGTCTCGTTTTTGAATCGGCGCAGATCCGAGGCACGATTCAGCCGCTCCGGCCGAATCATTTTCAGGGCGACGGTGCGATTCAGCTTCCGATGCAAAGCCCGGTAGATGACGCCCATTCCGCCCCGTGCGATTTCTTCGCACAGTTCGTAATCGCCGAAGCGAATGGCGTCGCAATCGGTCTCGCTGGAGCCGTCCTCGTCATCCGGCAACAGTTCGTCGTCGGTATCTTCAAACCACGCGGCAATTTCCAGTTGACGTTCCAGCCGCTGTCGCAAGTGCGGAAATCGACCAACGAGTTCCTCCAACTGCGGCGGGTCACCTTGGCGAATCCGCCCGCGGCACTCGCCATAGATCAAATCCAGAGTCGCATCCTCATCCGTCGCCAACGACTGAGCCAGCGACAGGTAGTGCTCGGTACTCCACGGCTGGGTCGATTGACCGCGGAACTGCTGATCGTACAGTAGCGCAGTCCGCAACTCATGGGCTGACCAATGGGGATGTTCGGCCAACAAGGCTTTCAGATCAGGCGCTTCGCCAGCCTGCGTCCACAATTCTTCGACGGCGTCAGCCGGTTCTGTCAACGAGGAATTTAACATTCAAAGGTGTAACCCTTGCTTGATCAATGCTGGCGGTTCCATCTTCCAAATTCGTTGAGGTCGCGTCGACAACGAAGACTCGCTACCGATGGCTTCTGACTTGTGGTGAACGCACGAAGTGTGCCAAAGTGAATCGAGTGGTGAAACAGAGATGTTGATGTAGGGCGGGACCTGTCCTGCATTGACGAGACAGGTTCGTGAATCAAATGATGATAAATCGCCGCGGACCGCTCTGCCGGTTCTGGCACCGCGATCGACGGAGCGATCGGCAAACGCTACTTGACCCCGCAGCGTGGGGCTGGAGGGAACGGGCTTGAACGATGGCAGTGAAAGAATTTTTTCCAGCCAGCGGGTCGCTGTGGAAAATATTTTTCCGAGCGGCTCCCTCGAAGCGAGATTCGCTTCGGGGTGGCAACAAAGTCTTGTAAGCGATACGATTCGCCAATGGGAAAAATATCTGGATAGTCTTTTGCCTGGTCTGATTGCTTGCGAAGGCCTTCGCCCAAATTCCGTTACTATTCGTCGCGTTTGGCATTCCGTTTGATGAACGTGGTCGAATTGCGGTGCGATCATCTTCGGATCGCACCGACGATAGCCGGACCGATCTCCCGCCTACGATCCGGCAACTTGACAAATGCAACCAATACACGGGACGGACACGCATGGAACCGCTTGACCTAACCGAATATGAGTGGAAGACCCACGTTCGACAGTTGACGATGGACGACTACGACGATTTGGTCGCGGTCGCCGAAAAGTGCTTTCCCGGAATGCAGCCTTGGGGTCGCGACCAGATCGAAAGTCAACTATCGATTTTTCCCGAAGGCCAGCTGTGTGTGGAAATCGACGGGCGGTTGGCCGCTTCGTCATCCAGCCTGATTCTGGAATACGATTCCACGCTGGAGTGGCACAATTGGAAAGCGGTTGCCGACAGCGGATACATCCGCAATCACAAACCGAAAGGTGACACGCTGTACGGGATCGAGATCATGGTCGATCCCGAATTCCGCGGCATGAAGCTGTCGCGGCGTCTGTACGATGCGCGTAAAGAACTTTGTCGGCGACATAACTTGGCCCAGATCATCATTGGCGGTCGCATCCCGGGCTACCACAAGTATGCCGACACCATGAGCGCTCGTGAATACATCGATGGTGTGCTGGAAAAAGCCATTTATGACCCGGTACTCACGGCCCAGTTGTCCAACGGCTTCGCCGTCCAAGGTTTGATCCCCAACTACATTCCGTCCGATACCCAGTCATGCGGTTATGCCACGCATCTGATCTGGAACAATCTGGACTACGTGGCGGGCGCCAAACGTCGATTCCACCATATTGTCGAGCCGATTCGGGTTTGTGTGGTTCAATATCAGATGCGGACGATCAAGGCATTCGATGAGTTTGCCCAGCAATGCGAGTTCTTTTTGGACACGGCGTCCGACTACAAGTGCGATTTTGTTTTGTTTCCCGAGCTATTCACGACGCAGTTGTTGTCATGCGTCGAAGCGACGCGTCCGGGGCAGGCCGCCCGGCAGTTGGCGGAATTCACACCGCAGTACCTTGATCTGTTTACCAATATGGCGGTCAGATATGACATCAACGTCATCGGCGGTTCACAATTCGTGGTCGAACATGACACGCTTTACAACATCGCGTTTCTGTTTCGGCGTGATGGCTCGATTGGCAAGCAGTACAAGATTCACATCACTCCCAGCGAACGAAAGTGGTGGGGTGTCAGTTCAGGAAAAACGGTCGAGGTGTTCGAGACCGACTGTGGACCGATTGCCATTCAAGTCTGCTATGACATCGAATTCCCCGAATTGACGCGCATCGCCGCCGAAAAGGGAGCGCAGATTGTGTTTGTGCCTTATAACACGGACACACGTCACGGTTACTTGCGGGTCCGCTATTGCGCCCAAGCCCGCTGCGTCGAAAATCACATGTACGTGGCGATTTCCGGTTGCACCGGTAACCTGCCGTTCGTTGAAAACGCCGACATTCACTATGCGCAGTCGGGGATTTTCACCCCGGCGGATGTCGAATTCGCACGTGACGCGGTGGCTGCCGAGTGCAACCCCAATGTGGAAACGGTCATCATTCACGATTTGGATTTCGAGCAACTGAGACGGCATCGAGAGACCGGATCAGTACAAAACTGGAACGACCGGCGACGAGATTTGTACCGAGTGGTGTACAACGAAGATGGCAAGTCGATTGAAATCTGACGTCCGTGTCTGTCTCGTTCGTCCACCCCACCTGCTCGGCATGAAGCACGCACTCGAACTCGAGATCCAGCCGCAACCGAACGACAGCAGTTGTGGTCCGACCTGTCTGGCAGCGGTCTATCGGTACTGGAATGACCAGGTCGACCTGACGCAGCTGATTTCGGAAACCAGACAGCTGGATGGCGGCGGAACGTTGGCCGTGCATTTGGCTTGTCACGCGCTGGACCGAGGATACGATGCTCGGATCACGACCTACAACCTGAACGTCTTCGATCCGTCTTGGTTCGCCTCCACCGACGGCTCCGTCGCCAACGACTACCTGGCACAGAAACTGCAACAGCAGTTGGCCGCGAAACGGAGTCGCGATGACGTTGATGTCGAGCGATTGCGCGTCGCAACGGAATACTATTTGCAGTTCCTGAGCCGCGGCGGTCGAGTCCAGATGCGTCCGTTAGACGAGTGTTTGATCGTTGACACTTTGATTGAGGAGATACCGATCTTATGTGGCCTGAGTGCAACCTATTTGTATCAAGAGCCGCGCCAGCGCCCGCAATCGATCGACGCGCAGGGGCGAAGCAGCCTTTCGGATGACATTGCCGGTGATCCGACTGGGCATTTTGTGGTGTTGCATGGTTACGATCCAATGTCGGGGAACGTCCTGATCGCCGATCCGCTTCACCCCAACCCGATCGCACCGACCAACAAGTACGCAGCTCCATTGTCGCAAGTGACATCGGCCATTCTGCTCGGCATCGTGACTTACGACGCCAATCTGCTCACGCTCGTACCTCGCGAAGAGCGAGAAAGGAATCTCTGAGATGAATATTGTTCTGGTTGCCGAAGCCAGGGATGACTGGATCGGTGATTTTCAGGGCGTGCAGAAACTTGATCCTGGTGATTATCTGTCCAAACCCGATTGGAATAGCCGTCGGGGGACCCGAGTCTACAATCTGTGCCGCTCTTACGCGTATCAAAGCATGGGTTACTACGTCTCGTTGTTGGCGGAAGCGCGCGGGCAACGCGCCGTTCCCGACATCGTCGCGATTCAAGACCTGCGAGGATCGGCGGCCGTTCGCTTGATTCCCCAGCCCTTGGAGGAATTGATCGAGAAATCACTGCATTCGCTGACGAGCGACAAGTTTGTGTTGAGTGTTTATTTTGGCGAAAACCTCGCTGCGAAACACAGCCGCCTGGCCAAGGAGTTGTATGGTTTATTTCAAGCGCCCTTGCTGCGCTTCAAGTTCTCGCGAAACAAAAAGTGGCGTCTGCGTCAAGCTTCGGCTATCGCGCTCAACGACGTGCCGAAGAACCACCGCGAGTTTGTTGCGGATGCTGCCAAACGGCATTTTTCCCGGCGCAGTTCGCTTCGACCAAAGCGTCAAACGACATGTTACGACATGGCGATTCTGCACAACCCCGACGAAGGCGATCTCGCTCCCTCGGACGAAGCTGCCCTGAAAAAGATTGTCAAGGCCGCGGCGAAAGAGGGGATTGCCGCCGAACTGATCACACGCGAGGACGCTGGCCGGTTGTTCGAGTTTGACATGTTGTTCATTCGCGAAACAACTAATGTCAATCATCATACGTACCGGCTTGCACGTCGTGCCGAAGCGGCAGGCATGGTGGTGATGGATGATCCGCTGTCCATCTTGCGCTGCACCAACAAGGTGTATCTGGCCGAATTGATGAACCGCGCCAAGGTGCCCACGCCTCGTACGATTGTGGTGCATCGCAGAAATGCCGACGCGTTTGCCGACCAGTTGTCTTTTCCATGTGTCCTCAAGCGTCCCGACAGTGCTTTCTCACAGGGCGTCGTCAAGGCGGACAATGCCGAGGAACTTGACCAACGGCTTGCCGAGTTCTTCACCGATTCGGAACTGGTGATTGCACAAGAATATATGCGAACGGACTTTGATTGGCGAATCGGCATCCTCGATCAACGCGCACTCTTCGCCTGCAAGTACCACATGGCGCGGGGCCATTGGCAAATCGCTAAACATGGCACCGAGGGAATCAAACCA
Source organism: Pirellulaceae bacterium (assembly GCA_963714715.1). GTDB lineage: Bacteria > Planctomycetota > Planctomycetia > Pirellulales > Pirellulaceae > JBFJVZ01. The sequence continues at coordinate 192,079 of CAVQPV010000013.1, forward strand.
AAATTTGGAAAATGTGAAACCTTACCGGTCGAGACGGCGCCGCGGAAAGCCGTCGCGGTTGCCTTGAAGGCCGCCAAGTTGATCGGCAATGGATTTTACGGAGTGGATGTTAAAGAATCGGATGGACAGTTCTACATCGTCGAAGTGAACGACAACCCAAATCTTGATTCCGGGATCGAAGACGCTGTCTTGCGAGACGAGCTTTACCGCCGCATCGTGGAATCGTTTGTCCGTCGCTTCGAGAACCGAAAACAACTCGCAATCGCGAAATAGCCGCAGCCAAACGGAAGTACGATGATGTTAACGGCAGATCAATCTTCAACGGAGCGTCTGGGGCTGTTTGATGCGTTCGGCATCGAACTTGAGTACATGCTGGTGGACCGGGATTCGCTCGATGTACGGCCCGTCGCCGATCTGCTGTTGGCGTCGCTCTCCGGCGGAACACTCACCAGCGATCACGAGTCAGGGCCGATCACCTGGTCCAACGAACTGGCCTTGCACGTACTCGAATTGAAGACGACAAGTCCAGCCAGGAATATTCGCAAAGTTCCTTCGCAATTTGAAACGGCGATCAGCGATCTTCGCCCCGCGTTGGACGCACTGAACCTGCGACTGATGCCGACCGCGATGCATCCCTGGATGAACCCAGTCGAGGAGGCGAGGTTGTGGCCGCATCAGTATCACGAAATCTACCAAGCATATGATCGCATCTTCAATTGCCGCAGCCAAGGTTGGGCGAACGTCCAAAGCGTTCACTTGAATCTGCCATTTCGCAATGACGCTGAGTTTGCCAGCTTGCATGCCGCGGTGCGATTGGTGTTGCCTTTGCTGCCGGCACTGACCGCCAGTTCACCGATCGTCGGGGGCGTGTACAGCGGCAAACTGGACACGCGAATGAACTACTACGCCGAACATTGCCAAGTGGTTCCGTCGCTGACCGGCGAACTGATTCCGGAGCCGATTTTTGACGAGGCGACCTATCGCAAAGAAGTCTTCGAGCGGATTTATGCCGATCTTCGCGCCCACGACCCCGATGGTGCATTGCACGGCGAATTCCTGAACGCCCGTGGGGCGATCGCTCGCTTCGACCGTGGTTCGATCGAACTGCGAGTGATGGACGTCCAAGAGTACCCCGGCGCGGACATTGCCATTTGTGCCGCCGTCATCGCGTTGGTCAAGGCGTTGGTGGCCGAAACATGGTCAACGTTGGAAGACCAAAAACGAATGCCAACCAGCGTTCTGCGGGGGATCCTCGACAACGTCAGTGACAGAGCGGAGCGAGCCTGGATCGACTCGCCCGATTTCCTCAAGCATTTCGGGTTCCAGCGAGGGCGATGCCGCGGCCGTGAATTGTGGGCGCACTTATTCAAGCATCTGCAACGCGAAGATATCACACTCGACAGTCTGTTCGCGCCGTTGGAGATCATCGCTGAACACGGCACGTTGGCGTCGAGAATTTGCACGGCGCTGGGTGATGCCTTCGCTATGGAAGACCTGAAAGATGTGTACGAGGAGGTCGCCGACTGCCTCGATCACTGGGAACCGTTTCAACCGTGAACACATTGGACGGCCAGTTCCTTGTGACTTGTGAACACGGCGGCCACGAGGTCCCAGGCGAATTCGCTGATGCATTTGACGGCAAAGATTCCAAACAATGGCTTGCCAGTCATCGCGGCTATGATCCGGGATCGCTGGCAGCGGCGCAGCAGATCGCAAACGCACTCGGCTCGCAGTTGATCGCGTCAACCACAACTCGTCTGTTGGTCGATTTGAACCGCTCAATTTCCAGCGACATGCTGTACTCCAAGTTCACGCGAGGATTGCCTGCAGGGAGAAAACGGAAAATGATTGACGAGTACTACAACCCTTATCGAAATTCGGTTGCCACCGCGATCGAATCGATCGTGAACGAGCAAAGAACCGCTATTCATCTTTCCATTCATACGTTTACGCCACGACTGGCCGGAGCGTGGCGTCGCTTCGACATCGGATTGCTGTACGATCCGGCTGCAAAACCGGAGTCGGCGTTTTGCCGCGAGTGGCAACGGCGGCTCTCCATTGCCGGCACGAAGCTTCGCACCCGCATGAATGAACCGTATGCCGGTACGGCTGACGGTTTGACAACCACATTTCGCGGCCGTTTCCAGCCCAGCCAATATTTGGGGATCGAAATCGAGATCAACAATCGATTCTTCAAGCAATCCCCAAAGCGGCAGGAGGCGGTCGTCGCGGCCGTTATTCAAGCAACCCCGTCACTGAACGCCGTTACGCATTTTTAAATCCGCATCCTGGCACGAATTCGGCGTGCATTCTGCTATGTTAGTCTTGGTCTCAGAACGTATTTCAAAAAAGGGGTCTGACTCTCTCTTGAACCGATCTCGATAAACGAAAAAGTGTCTGGCACCGAGTTTCGCTTGCAGTAACCTCTCGCCCACAAAAGGTCAGACCCCTTTGTAAAACACGTTCTTAGGAAAGCTCCGCCGCGGTGGTACATGTCAACTCGCAAAACTGATTGCCTCGCTCACACGGACACGTTGCCCGAGGTTCGCTATGTCGGAATTGCTGCATCACCAGGGATTGCTTTGGGGCCGGCACATTGCATCCACGACATTCCACCGCCAAGCATTAGCGACCAAGTCCTCGCTGACGCGGGCCAAAGTCTTGTTGAATTGTCGGCCTTCGAGGAGGCCGTGCAGCGGGCATCGCATGAGTTGGATGACGTTAGCTGTCAGGTCGCCGGTCAGGTCGGAGCCAACGAGGCGACCATTTTCAAGACACATTCGTCGATTCTGCACGACCAAGCACTCTTGGAGAAAGTCCGCCGGCTGATCAGTGGGCAAGGGTTGACGTCGCAGGCGGCATTGAGATCGGTCGCCGCCGAGTACGAACGAGTCTTTGCATCCGTGGCGGATGAATACCTGCGGGAGCGTGTCGCAGATGTACGTGACGTCTTACGGCGTGTTGAGAAGCAACTCACAAAAGTGGAATCACACTTTTTGGAACCGCTTCACACACCGGTGATCTTGGTTGCTCAGGAGTTGCTCCCATCGGACGTCGTGGCCATCACCGACCATAACATCCTGGGGATCGTGACGCAGTCAGGTGGCCGCACGAGCCACGCGGCGATTCTGGCCCGTTGCTACGGTATTCCATCGGTCGCTGGAATCGCTGGGATTCTAGATTCAGTCCGAACGGGTGATTCGTTAATCATCGACGGAGGAGCTGGCTGCCTGTTTGTGAATCCGGCCGCCGAAACCGTCGCCCAGTACCAAGTGATTCAACGTAAATTCGAGCGTCTTCGCGATCGTCTCGAGCACGAACCGGTCAGGCCGGTACAGACAGCCGACGGAACGCGTTTGGAGCTGTGGGCCAACGTCGGTTGCGTCGAAGATGCGTTGGAAGCGGAGCGCACGGGAGCCAGTGGCGTGGGGCTCTACCGCACCGAGTTCTATTTTCTCACCAAGTCGGGAATGCCGAGCGAAGACGACCAGGTTGCCGAATATCAAGCCGTCATCAACGCCGGACCCGAAGGTCCCATCACCATCCGCACACTCGACATTGGCGGAGACAAGACGATCTCCCATTTCCCGCACTCCGAAGAAGCCAATCCGCTGATGGGATGGCGATCGATCAGGCTGTCGTTTGAGCACTCCGATCTCTTTCTCCAGCAAATCCGAGCGATCCTTCGTGCGGCAGGTACAACGACACGACCAATACGACTTTTATTACCGATGATCACCGAGTTGGAGGAGTTAAGACTCGCGCGCAAGTTCATTGACGATGCCAGGAATGAACTTGACCGGCAAGGTTGCCCGTATCGCGATGTTGCCGTGGGTGCCATGATCGAAGTTCCAGCCGCAGCCGTCATGATTGATCATCTGCTGGAGGAAGTCGATTTTGTCTCGATCGGGTCGAACGACTTAACCCAGTACGTGACCGCAGCGGATCGCGACAATCCCAAAGTGGGGCATCTGTGCCACGCGCTCAGTCCGGCCGTCATCCGCGTCATCCGATCGGTGATCCAAGCCTGCCGCTCGGCGGACAAGGAAGTAACCGTTTGCGGAGAAATGGCCGGCTCACCTCGCGCGTTCCCATTACTGGTCGGCATGGGCCTGCAAAACTTCAGCATGAGCCCAGCCTTCATTCGTCCCATTCGCGATCTGGCAAGTCACGTCACGATGCCGCAATGCACCGACATTCTTTCGGAAACACTCAAACGGCGGACAACGTCTGAAATCCAGCAGCTATTGGACAATTACATTCTCAGCGTTTGCCCTGACGTCGCATCGTGGCTGTTAGAGTAGGCTTGCGAGCGACACCCCTGATGTGAAGCGGCGCAGCCGAGATACTCAATTGGGTTGACCGGGAAGCCTTGACAGCAATCTGCACGCCACAGCGCCCCTTATTGGCCCCATCCCGTAGAACGTGTTTTCAAAAGGGGTCTGACCCACTCTCGAACCGATCTTGATAAACGAAAAAAGTGTCCGCTACCAAGTCTAGCTTGCAGTCACCTCTCGCCCACAAAGGGTCAGACCCCTTTTTAAAACAGTTCTAAGCTCAGGGAAAGCCTGCCATGATCAACGAACCTCCCAGCCAACGGATTGACGAACTGCGCGAAGCGATTGCGAACAGCGATGTTCGTGCGGCGGATGAAGTCCTGGAGGAATCTTCGCCGGCCGAGTCAGTGCGAGCCGTCTTGCGTCTGAACCAGGACGACCAATCACGTTTGTTGGCTTTGCTGCCGAATCATCAGGCGGCTGATTTGCTCGAGGAGCTGCCCGAGTCCGAGGCGGCGCAAATGGTTGAGCATCTGCCAGTCAACCAAGCCGCAGAAATTCTGAACCAAGTTGAGAGCGACGAACAGGCAGACATCCTCTCCCGGTTGCCCCAGGAGACCGCCGAAACAATCCTCGATGAGATGGCGCCCGAAGAGGCTGCCGATGCAAGACGCTTGATGCAGTACGCCGGCGACACTGCCGGCGGAATGATGATCAGCGAGTATTTGAATTACGCGGACGGCCTGTGCGTTGATGATGTGTTTATTGATCTGCGCAGGAACGCCAAGAAATACGCCAAGTATCAAGTTCAATATGCCTACGTGACATCACGCGGCAGGCGGTTGGTCGGAGTCTTGCAACTGCGAGAGATGTTGCTGGCCGATCCCAACCAGCCGATCCGAGACTTGATGATTGCGGACCCCGTGTCGGTGGACGTGAATACGCCGCTTGAGGAATTGGAACAGTTCTTCGATCGGCATCCTTATTTTGGCGTTCCCGTGGTCGATCAGTCGGGCAGGTTGGTCGGTGTCGTGCGTCAAAGTCGCGGTGCGTGAAGCAGCGGAGGAACTGGCGAATCGGACGCTCTTGAAGTTAACCGGGATCTGGGGCGGGGAAGAATTGCGCACGATGCCGGTGCGGCAACGCAGCTTTCGACGTTTGTCTTGGCTCAGCATCAACATTGTTCTGAACATGATCGCGGCGAGCGTAATCGCGATGTATCAAGACACTTTGGAAGCAGTGATCGCACTCGCCATTTTCTTGCCGATCATCTCTGACATGAGCGGCTGTAGCGGCAATCAGGCAGTGGCGGTCAGCATGCGAGAACTATCGCTGGGGTTGGTTAAGCCATCCGAGATTTTTCGCGTGTTGTGGAAAGAAGCGATGGTAGGAATCATCAACGGAATTGTGCTGGGGCTGTTGTTGGGAATGGTTGCCTTTCTATGGAAAGGACTCCCTGCGCTCGGCTTCGTGGTTGCGGTGGCGCTAGCCGCCAACACAATCATTGCTGTTTGCATTGGCGGCTGTGTGCCGCTGCTGTTGCGAGGACTGAAGCAAGACCCAGCATTGGCGTCAGGCCCCATCCTCACGACGATCACTGACATGTGCGGGTTCTTGTTGGTGTTGTCACTGGCCAGTGCGATGTTGCCGTGGCTGCATTGAAGCAATCAGCCGGGGGTGGCACTCGCTCCGCTCGCTTACGGCGTGTCGATTTCATCAGCCGCACGGCGTTAGCCGCGGTTTTCACCGCCACAAAACCGGGGCTAACGCGGCTAACGCCCATCGGCTAATCATGACAGTTCGCGGAACGACTAAATCGACACGCCGCTTCCCCCCGGGTCATTGCTTGTATCCCTGCGGGATAAAAAGCCTCGCCGGCCCACGATCACGGCAAGGGCTGAAAGCGAAACGGTTCTCCGCCCAGTACCTGATCGCTGCTGATTGTCGGGCAAACGTGTCGTTCGATGTGGCGGATGATCAACTGCGTCCCCTCATGGTGGCTAACGTGCGGCCACATTTTCGGGTTGTACATCGAATCGGTCAGGTCACGCATCAAGACAACCTGTTTGTCGTTCTTGGCAAGCTGTCGAAGACCGAATGGGCGTCCGAGCACACACATGTTGACATGCACGCCGACCAAAATGACATGCTTGATCTTTTCATGAGCGAGAACGTTCCAGATCTCGTCGCCACGATCGCTGATGTAGTCCTTGTCGCCGTCAATCGTTAAACCTTCGTGCTGACGCAGCCACGGTGCTTTCGGGTTGCGTCCGCGGCCCTCCAGTTCTTTGACCCATTTCGCGTGTTCATCCGGCGCATCGTCTTCGCCCCCATCCGATTGATCGATCGGGTACTTCACGACTTCTTCAGCAGGAATCGATCGGCACCAAGCATTGATGTCTTGCGGATGCGCCGCGATCGGGACCTCGAGAACTCGCTTTCGCGCCGGATGGTCCACATAAAATTCGACGCAACTGCTGGGCGCGTGAATGATCACTGCGCCGTGACGTCGCAACTTGCTGAGCAATTCGTTCATGCGAGGCACCATTTGGTTCTCTCGCTGCACAGCGCGGTAGCAGTGATGCAAGTCCCACATGTCGCAGACGATGACGGCGGTTTCGCTGACGGCCCACGTTTCAGGTTTTTCGACGGTCTGGTATTGGGCCGGCGAACCATCCACGGGCACTTGGCTGCGAAGAATGACTGCGACGGCGGCTTCGGTATCCTCTGTTGCAGCAACGAGCCGGTCAGCAGCGTACAGGTCCGCGACCCACAGGTCGGCTCCCCCCACGGCAACCAACAACGCCGAAGCGATCAGCAAACGAGCCATCTTGATTCATCCATTGAGAAAAAGCGGTGCGCATTAAAACGGGCGCACATTAAAAACGGGCGTCCATGGGGAGGACGCCCGATGTCAGCTTGCGACCTGGAATCGCCGTCAGGCTTGGAATGAGCTACCGCAACCACACGTCTTGACGGCGTTGGGGTTCTCGAAAGTGAAGCCTTGCTTTTCCAGACTTTCGTACCAGTCGACCGTGGTCCCATCCAAGTACAAGGCACTCTTTTTGTCGACGACGACGGCGACACCGTGGCATTCGTACTTACTGTCAGCTTTTTCGTCGAAACTCTCGTCGAAGTTCAATGTGTAATTGAAACCGCTGCAACCGCCGCCTGCCACGCCGATTCGCAGCACCATCGAGTCATTAAAATTATGTTCTTCCTGAAACCGCTTCACTTCCTGAGCGGCTCGTTCGGTCAATTTGACTGCCATTGTTAAATCAGGCCCTTCGATCGGATTTGGTGAAATGATCTGGTGGTGGGATTGCGAATAGCTTTGGCTCACCGCTGCATTACATAGTATTCACCCTGACAACGTGACGGCAAGGTCCATGTCGGCCGGGAAATCGCGTTTAGCGGCGGATTGGCGGTCGTTTTTCCCGAAATAGCGGGATCTGAAGGGTCCCCGGAATCGGCGAGGGGTGGAAATGTTGGGCTCGCCAAGTCGGTCTGGGCGTGCGAAGAACTCGCCGGACGCGTACAACATGTCCATCACCCACCCGCTCCTTCAGCACACCCAATCGAGTTCATGCGGCGAATCGGCTCTCTACCTGATCACGCGGTCGCAAAGCGATTCTGCGACTACCTGGTGACTTTGTCGATCGAAGCGGCCGCCGAAGAAGAATCGAGCGAACAGGGATCCACTTGGGAGATTTGGATCCGCGACGAAAAACATGTCCAGCAAGCACGGGACGAGTTGGCTTCCTTTCAGCAGGCCCCCGATGCTGATCGTTACCAGGTCGGCGACGAAGCAAGTCGGATTCGTGATCAGCGGGCTGCCGAAAATCAGCGCCGGCTTAAGAATCAGCGAGACATCGGCAAGTCGATGACCGCGCGGACAGTCACATCAGGTCCCTTGGCGGGGGCCACCATCCGCCAGCAGAACATTCCCGTCACGATCGCCATCATTGTGCTTTCGATTCTGGCAAGTTTTAGCGTCAATTTCGCCAGGCCGCGGCCCTCGCGTACGCCGGGAGAATTTTCTCTGGAGCAGAAAATCTATTTCACGTTATCGTTTGCGGACCAACGCGAATACGTTCAGACCGGCGATCCGTTCGAGGCAATCAAGCGCGGCGAGGTCTGGCGGTTGGTGACACCGATGTTCCTTCACGGGAACACGTTTCATCTTGCCTTCAACATGTTGTGGATGTTCTTCCTGGGCTCCACGATCGAACGGCTGCACGGGTCCTTGTTCATGGCACTGTTGGTGCTCGTCAGCGGACTTGCCGGGACACTCTTGCAAGTCGTGCTACCGCCCGCCGAGGCGTTGCCCGCCCTACTGGCCGGCTTGGCTGGCACGCCGTTCTCGATTGGTGCCTCCGGTGCGGTTTATGGCTTATTCGGATTTCTCTGGATTCGCCCGCTGGTTGATCCGGGTTACCCGATTCGGATGGTCCCCATGAATGTTGCTTTGATGCTGGGTTGGCTGGTGTTTTGCATGACGCCGGCGATGACGGGAGTCGCTAACGGCGCTCACCTGGGGGGTTTGATTGCCGGCGTGCTGGCAGCTTTCCTTGCCTTCGGTCGCGTGCGGACGTGATCGCGCGGTGCATGGTGCCTGGTGACTGATACCCAGCAACCTGAGCAAGCCGCTAGCGGCAAGGAGCAATCGCTGGCCAGCGGTCACAGAAGTGTTTCGCATCGCATTGCCGCTGATGGTCAGCACCGGGACTTTCTCGTTGGTGCTGTTCGCCGATCGCACGTTTCTGTTGTGGTATGACGGATCATCCATGAGCGCCGCCATGGCCGGCGGGAATTTGTTTTGGGTGGTGGTGTGCCTGCCGGTCGGGATCGCCTCCATGACGGGTGCCTTCGTCAGCCAATACATCGGTGCGGGCGAGGAGCACAAGATCGGCCGATTCTTGTGGCAGTCGGTGTGGATATCGCTGTTGTCGAGCCCCTTGTTCCTGGCCGTCGCGGTGTTTGCCGAAGACTTGTTTCGGGCGACCGGCCAACCCGCTGAGCCTGGTGCCGTTGGAGGCGGTTATTTGCGACTACTGATGCTCGGTGCCGTGGGCACGGTACTGGAAACGGCACTCAGCGGATTCTTTAGCGGCACCCAGCGGACACGCGTCATCATGTGGGTCTCGCTCGCATCGGGATCGATCAACGTGGTGCTTGGACCTGCTGTTGATCTTTGGACTTCGGACCGATTCCGGCGATGGGCATTGCCGGCGCTGCAATTGCCAGTGCGATCGCATTTTGGTTTAAGTCGGTCTGCTACGGTTGGTTGCTGCTGCGGCCACAGAACGAACAGCGTTACCTGATTCGCGGCGGATTCGCGTTGGACGCAGGCTTGCTCCGCAACTTGCTGTTCTTTGGACTGCCGACAGGATTGATGTATGTCACCGAAGCCGGCGGGTTTGCCGCGATCGTATTGCGAATCGGTCGACTGGGCGATGTACCTTTGCGGGCGACGACGATGGCAATCAATTTCAACATTGTTGCCTTCATCCCGTTGGTTGGAGTTTCCATCGCCGCCTCCGTGCTGGTGGGACGACATTTGATCGAAAGTGGACCCCGACCGGCGACTCGCAGCACGTTGGCGGCATCGCCATCGCTTGGGTCTATTCGGGGGCTTGGGTGATCGTTTATCTTATCGCCCCCAGCCAACTGTTGTCGCTGTACGAAATGGGCGAGATGGCCAGCGAGTCGCAAAGACGCGATCGCGTTGGCTCGCGGCCTGTTGGGATTCGTTGCCCTGTATATCGTGTTGGACTCGACCCAATTGATTCTCGCTGGAGCGTTGCGTGGTGCCGGCGACACCTGGTTTGTACTGGGCAGCGGCTTCTTGGCGTCGGTCGTTGCGCTCACGGTTGGGATCTGCTTTGAACCGGCTCCGACGCACTTCACTGGTGGTGGTGGATGGTGACGTTGTGGATCTGGTTGATTGCGTTCGCTATGGTGGCACGTTTTGGCAGAGGCCGCTGGAAACGGATGCGGATGGTGTGAGGGAGCGGGGAGCTTGGAGCGGGAGCAGGGAGCAGGGAGCTAGCAGCCTGGAGCTTGCGCTAGTCGCTTGGACGTGCTTAGTCCAGGTCGGTCAACACGACTTCCGTGCGATACAGCTTGCCGTTGCGTTGGATGATCATCGGGATCTTGCTGCCGATTTCACTGAGTCCGACGCTGCGCGACCAGATGGTCGTCGTTATCAATGATGTGGCCATTGAATTCGACAACAACATCCCCCCTTCTGCAAATGCGCGTTCTCGGCCGGCGATCCGGCGCGCACGTTCTTGACCAGGGCTCCACGAACGCTGGCCTGGGCACTCGATGCCGGGTTGAATTCGGGATCAAGCGTGACGCCCAGGTAGCCGCGGCGAAGTTTTCCGTAGCGAATCAATTGCTCGGCGACTTGCATTGCCATATTGATCGGAATGGCGAACCCGATGCCTTCGCTGCCGCCGCTGCTGCTGGCAATCGCGGTGTTCAGTCCGATGACTTCGCCACGCAGATTCAGAAGCGGCCCACCGCTGTTGCCGGGATTGATTGCGGCATCGGTTTGAAAGAAGTCTTGAAGTTCGATCCGCTGATCACCCAAGGAAAGGTCGCGGCGTCCTTTGGCACTCATGATTCCAAACGTCACCGAGTGACTCAATCCGAAGGGGCTGCCAATCGCGATCACAAAGTCACCGATCTCTGTGCCTTTGCTATTACCCATTCGCGCGGATGGCAAATCCAGTCCGTCCACTCGCATCACTGCCACATCGGTGTTCGGATCGCTCAACACTTTGGCGGGACGAAATTCACGCCCATCGTTGCTGCGCAGCATGACTTGATTGGCTTGGCGCCCATGATCACGTGACGGTTGGTCAACACCCAAGGCCGAACTGTCGACGGCAATGACGATGCCGCTACCTGCTTCGTCGTACGATTCATTCTGCCCGTCCTTTTCTTCCGACTTGTGTGCCTCGATATGCACGACACTCGGTTTGACCAACTGGGAAACTCGTCGCACCAAATTACCCAAGCGGTCAAACGTATTGAATTCTTCGGCTAACTCGCGGAACAGTGCTTCGCGCTGACCGCCGATCGATTCGATCGTTGGCGTGGCGATCTCTCCAGCGATGGCTTGCGGACACTGATCGATTGACCGTCGTCGACGACGCTGTCTGCGGGATTCGTTTGCCGACTGACGGCAACGCCTGATTCTTGTCCATGAGCGAGACTGCGGACCGATTACGACAGGGCCAGCGACAAGCACACCCAACATCAAGGAGGAGAGCGAACGAAACGGCATATGGGAGAGGTTGGGTTGGTGGAGGGAGCCATGGATTGGGAGAGGAAACTCATTCTACGCATCGTCCTGTGATGCGGGCGAGCTTTTCATGCGGCTAGCAAAGGCATCCCTTGTCGGGTCATGTGCTAGAATCGTCATGCGGCGCGCATTAAAAAACGACCGGACAATCGTCCAGTCGTTCTCGTGACGCAATGTGATCAATGTTTAGCCAGACCGCAATTTCGCGACGTCCCTCAAGGAGATCACTGCGATTGGTCCATGGCGGTCAGACCGAGTCCATTTCGATGTTATCGAACACACGATTCCAAGTGACCGTTACCACCGGATTTTGCGTTGTGATTCAGCCTGGCGACGACAACCAATGCAGTCGGTCGCGTACGGCACAGCCCGCAGTCGACTGATGGGAATCGATTTACCACACGCCTCACAGTTCCCGTACAGACCTTGATCCATGCGAGCAATCGCTTCCTCAATGGCGTGCAATTCGCGACTCTCGACCTCAAGCAACTGACTGTTCAATTCGTCTTGAACGGTATCAGCAGCAGCATCCAACACATCGCCCGTTTTCTGCTGATGCAACTCCTGCAGCAGACTCAGGTCACCCTTCAAAGCTCGGCGCATCGCGTCGCGACGAATGATCAGCGTCTCTCGGAGTTTTTTTATCGAATCTTTTCGGGTCATCGCATCACCTCGCTTTCAATGTGTCGAGCCTCGTGAAACATCTGGCTAAACTTTGGACCGTGACCACCGCCAAGCAGCAACCGATCCGTGACAAAACCATGCACGGTCAATCAAGCGTTTCCCCCAACGTGAAACCATACGGGCTGAACAACGAGGTGGTTTCCCTGTCCGTGGCTCAATCCGGCCTAATCATAGAAACGACGGGCGAAGATTCCCCTTTCCGCACCGGGATTCTGCCAGATTTGCCGGCCTCGGCAGTCGTAAAGTGATGATTGCAAAGACTTTGTGGCTTCTGAGGGCTGGGACAAAGACCGCCCCCTGAGGCAGACATTTTCGCGGACCCACCCCCGGATTAGTGATGTTTTGTTCACACCCGCCGTCCCCTTCGCCACTGGACCCAAGGTAAAAGCTGGCCAGTTGCCACAGATTGACTGTCCGCCCCCGCCGCCGATTCCGAAAAAGAGAAAGGAGCAATAGTCTGCCGAGCCCGCCGGGGTATGCGCGGACATTTGATCGCATGGACATCTAGTTGGCCGGAACTGCGGGCGACTAACGCACCCCAATGAATGATCCAACGTCGATCGCGCTGGATCCGTTCAACATGGAAGGGAAACAAACGGTGAGTACGAATCCCACGACTGAAACGACTCCTTTCGAGTTTGCAGCGAGCGAGTCGAATCAGCACATCATGCCTCCCACTGCGGGGACATCGACTCGACGCGGTGGAATTTCGCGTGATCCGGCCGGGTGCTCCCGTTCGTCGTCTGCGTTTAACGGGGAACCGTTACACATTCGGCAGCGCCGATGGCTGCTCGATTCGACTGAACGATCACGCTTTGCGGCCCATGCACGCCGTCTTGATTCGGGACGCTTTTCGGATTCTCGTCCGTGCCTACAGCGTGCCACTGGAAGTTAACGGAGTTCGGACGACCGAGACGATTCTGCAAGTCGGCGATGTGATGCGGATGGGCACTTATCGGTTTGAACTCTTATCGGCTCCAGGCAGCATCGTGTCGGCGAGTGCGGGCTCCGCGCCGTTCGACGTTCCACAACAGAATGACCAGTCGTGGCAGGAACAGTTGCGGCGCGAAGCTGCCCAGTGGCGATCACGACAGTCCGAGTTTGACGCTCGAGAGAGTCGCTGTGATCAACGCGAATCGACCCTCCAAGGCCGCGAATCCGAATTGTGGAATCGTTCGGAGAATCTGCGGCAACGCGAAGCCGAATTGATTTCGCAGGAATCCGCTGTCATCCACATTCGTGACGAGTACGACTCCAAACAGCAAGAAGTCTCTCGTTTGCTGGAAGAGAATCGAGTCCGCCAAGAAGAAATCGACAAACGAGACGAACAGTACCGGACGCTGGAAACCGAGTACCGTGAATATGCGGACCAAGCCAAACAGCAACTCGAGCACTCGCAACGGCAAGCCGAGACGGCAACCGAGGCGGTGCAGAAAATGCGAGATCAGTTTGCTGCGTTGAATGAGCAACTGGAGGAGTTCTCGGTCCAACAACGAGAAGTAGAAGAGGCTCGCAACAACGCGATAAACGCTCAAGCCGAAAGCGAGGCCCAAAGGCAACAAGCCGAGCAACGCGTCGCCGAAATCGCCGCCGAACTTGAATCGATGCGCGAACAGAAAGAGCGTGAGCAAGCTGAAAGCGAGGAAAGAAGGCAGCAAGCGGAGCAACGAGTTGCGGAAATCTCCGCAGAATTAGCGTCGATCCACCAGCAGAGAGAGCAGCGAGCAAGCTGAAAGCGAAGCAGAAAGGCAACGAGCGGAGCAACACGCTGCGGAAATCTCGGCCGAGCTAGCTTCGCTCCGTGAGCAGCAAGAGCACCAGCAAGCTGAAAGCCAAGCAAAGAGGCAACAAGCCGAGCAGCACGCTGCCGAAATCTCGGCCGAGCTCGATTCGATCCGCGAGCAGAAAGAGCACGAGCAAGCTGACAGCCAAGCAAGAAGACAGCAAGCCGAGCAACGCGTTGCCGAAATCTCCGCCGAACTTGATTCGATCCGCGAGCAGAAAGAGCGCGAGCAGGCTGAAAGCGAGGCAAGAAGGCAGCAAGCGGAACAACGCGCTGCCGAGATTTCCGCCGAACTTGATTCCGTCCGTGAGCAGAGAGACCGCGAGCAAGCCGAAAGCGAGGCAAGAAGGCAACAAGCAGAACAACGCGCTGCCGAAATTTCCGCCGAACTTGATTCTGTCCGCGAGCAGAGAGAGCACCAGCACGAGAAGCTTCGCGAGAGCGAGTTGGCCACCGAGACGCTGCAGGCACAGGTTGAACAATTGCAGCAGCGAGTCAACGAAGCGAGTAACGAGGCATCGCAGCTGCGATCCGATTACGAAGGGGCGTTGGCATCCGTCCGGCAACTGGAATTGCTGGTCGACCAAACGTCCAGCAAGGAACATCAGGATCGCGTGAGCTGGGTCGCCGAAACGGATGAACTAAGTAAAACCGTTGAACAGTTGTCGATCGATTTGGCAACCGCCAATGCGGAGTTGAGCGACCTGCGCGAGGCCAACGAATCGCTGACTCGGCGACTTACTGATACGGAACAACAGCGTGACGCTGCGCAGGCCGATGCGGAGTCACGGCCGAGCAGTGAAGCGTTTGCGTCTCTTCGCGCGGATCTGGATTCGGCGAAATCGCAACTGGAGGAAATGCAACGCGAGCACGAGGAGACACTCGCTCGATTGGCAGAGCAACGTCAAGCCGACCAACGAGAAGTCGAGCAATTGTTGGACGAACAGCGCGAAACCGATCGCAAGATCGCCGATCAGCGACTGGCCGAAGCACTCGCCGAACGAGATGCGGCCGCAGCCAGCATGGCATCCGAATGCGGTCGTATCAGACGACGCGAATGAACCCGCCTGCCGATGACGAACCGGATGCGGAACAGAAATCATTTTCCAGTGCCGTTGCGGCCTCAGCCTCCGGCGTCATGGGAGCCATCGCATCGACTGTTGCTACGGACAGTGTGAGCCCGACCGAATTGGACAACAGCGAAGCCGCAACCGAGCAGGAGACAGTGTCCCAGCGGGAAAGCGACTCCAACGACATTCAAGACAGCTGGTCAACTTACAAATCCGCGACGCTTGCCGGCCAGGATCTGGTCACCAACGTTGATTCCGAAATCGTCGGCTCCGTCTCGTCTGTTCAGGATTTGCTGGCCGATTCGCAAGATCGCGAAGAGGAAACCAGCGAGCAGTCGGCGGACACAGGCGTCGAGAGCACGATGCAGATGACGGACTTGTCTCCTGCATGGAACAGTGACACCGAAGGGACTGCGTTCACGTCGTCCGAGCAGGTTGATTCTGAGCAATCGGTGGCGGACAGCCCTGAGCAATCGGTGGCGACAGCCCTGAGCAATCGGTGGCCGACAGCCCTAAGCAATCGATCATCATCAGCGAACGAGAATCAGACGCCAGCGAAGACAACCCAAAATGGCGGGTTGAATCACAACAGTCGGTCGAGTCCTCGGGGCATTTTGCGGCCTGGGACGGCGATGGTGAGCAGGGTGTTGATCCACAAGCCGAATTGGAAGCTCAACACGGCGAGGCGCATTGGGATGACGAATCACCCGAAGTCTCGATCAATGAGATGATTGACGACATCGAGCAAAATGTCGATCAAGTCATCGCCGATACGGATTCAGCCGGCACGCCTTGGGACAGCGTCAATCATGAGACCACCGAGCCTCAACAAACTGAATCGGTGGACAACACTTGGACCAGCGACTCATCCCCCGCTTGGGAAACTCCCCGCAATACAGCTGGCAATGACGAAGTTCCGGCAACCGACGATAGCCAGCCAATTGATGCCGTTGCAGAGGATGGCGAGCGCGACAGCTACACAAGTGCATACCAAAGCGAGACTGGCGAGCCAGCGGCGTTCAATTCGTACACGGACCACGCCCACGAAGATTCATCGCAAGAAAGCGGCTGGGACGAAGACCGGGACACCGAAGACGCGTCCAACGATCCATGGTCGCGAGTCAGCAATGATGACCAGCAAACGTCAGCGAGTGCTGAAGAGTCAAGCGAGTCGGGCGACTCGAGCGGCCTCGCACTCTCGGAAATGCTGATTCGCGACATCGAAGCGAGCGAGTCAGAGGAGATTACCGATGACGACGAGAACACGTACGTGATGAACAAGCACTCGGCGGTCGCTCCCGCTGAGGACTACGAAGCAACAGCAGCGTGGGATCACAGTTTGCCGGCACACAGCGATGATGTCGCTGATGATGGCACGGGCGAGCAAACCGAGTCCATGTACAGTGAAACGGACGCTGACGATACCGTCACCCATGAAGACTCGTCCGACCTCGACGATACCATTGAGAGCGAATCCAACGAGACTCTGGAAGAAACGCCACCAGCCGACCTGTGGTCGGCGAGGATTCGATCGAAGACTACATGAATCGTTTGTTGCAACGCGTCCAAGGCGAAGGCGATCCGTCTTCCGTCTTGGCTGACACATCGACCTTGACGTCGACCTCGATTGAGCAGGCCGAAGAATCGGACGACGCACCCGCGGAAGACTCACAAACCATTTGATGCCAACGCTCCGCTGATCCCGCGGTCGCAAGCCCCCGAACGCGGTGACAACTTGTCAGCGATGCGTGAACTGGCAAACCATTCCGCACGCAGCGCCGTGTCTCGCAGTGTCCGAATTCAGGCACGTGATACGCAACTCAAGGGAATGGCGAAGTTTGCCCAGGTCGGCGTTGCCTTGATTTGCGCCGTCGCCTGCTACGTGCTCCTTGACTGGGGTTTCATGCTCAGGTCGATAGCGATCCTCGCCATCCTGGTGATCGCCGGCATCTTGGCCCAAGAGGGCTTTGTGTTGCTGACCGACGCGCGACGCCGGATGCAGATAGCCGAAGAAACCGCGGGTACCGCGAGCGGTGAAGGTGACTTCTACGAACCAATCGAAGGAATGGAAGCGGAGGTTGCAGCAGCGTCCGGCGAACCATTTGACGAGCCCGTCGCAGCTGGCGACGAGCCGACGCGACGAAACCGGCCACGAGCCGTCACTGGACGCGTTCCAGGAGCTATCGGCCGAGGGATCGCGATAGCGAATCTTGCGGATGCGGCGACGTCTGATGATTTCGCATCCGATCAGCTCGAGGACGAAGAAAAACGTTTTGACGTCTAGCGGCCTGTTGATTTAGTGAGCCGCGACGCGTAAGCGGCCGGGCATACGTCATTGCCCGGTGCCTTACGGCCCGCGGCTCACCCTGGCAATTCACATTTCGTTTAAATCAACAGCCTGCTAGTCACGCTCGCTTCCCGCTCATTGCGTACAATGAGTTAAGGGCGGTACATGCTTGGATTGTTCGCAACCGGGCCGAGATGACGCCTATCAACGTGGAGGCGTTTGCGTGATGAGTATCGATTCTGGTCAGAACGTGGGGGACGCATCCAGCTGCGAGTCCCCACCCTTGGATGTCGTCTGGCAGAAGTTCGGGGCTCAATTTCGCCGCCGTGCCAGGACTCGTTTGCGGCAATATGGCTTGACCGGCCAAACCGAATCGATGGACATTTGTAACGACGTCATGGTCGATCTGGCTCGGCAAGTCGACACGCGAGGTCTGGATGCCGACGACGTTTTGGCATACATCATGCGTGCCATCGACAATCAAGTGATGGATACCTTTCGCACGCTCGCCAGACACTGCCGTGACTTTCGGCGGAACGAAGTCGACACCGATCGAGGAAATGCGTGTGCCACAGCAAGCGACGTCTCCAAGCCAAGTTGCGCTTCGCCGCGAAGTGATCGCGCGAATCCGGGCCATGTTGGGTGAACGCGACTCGGTGGCAATCGACATGATGCTGGAGAATCGCGATTGGAACGAAATCGGCGAAGCCTTAGGACTGCAAGCCGATGCGGCACGGATGCGAGTGCGTCGAGCGCTTGATCGAGTCCGCCGCGATCTCGGCTTGACGGGAGACAACGTTGAGCAGTGATCACGGCAGGGAGTCTGCTTCCCAGCAGGCATGGCATGTCGGCGAAGTCCATCAGTCGATCGATTCGATCATTCAGTGGTTGCGCGAGCGGCGAAATGAAGACCCCACGGTTCCGCTTGCCGAAATTTTGAAGGACAAGCCGCTCTCGCGAGAACACCTGTTGGAGTTGGCATGCATCGACCTGATCGGGCAACGACGCGTTGGTCGTTCGGTCACGGTGGAAGACTACTTGCGAGACTTTGCGGAATTGCGTGACGACTCGGCGCGTTTGGATCTGATCGACGCAGAAATCTGTGTGGACCGTGAACTGGGAAAATCGCCTCGTCTTGACGAACTCGCGAGCCGCTTTGCTGATCTTCGCTCGCAGATCGGCGATCTCGTGGAGATGGATCCCCTCGGTCATGGCGCCTTGGTGCGGATGCCTGAGTTCAGTGACGATCATCCGAAGCGGAGTCGCGCCGCAGAAACGGGCCTCGTTGGCCGACCGGTGGTGAATCACTGCAACCGGTTTCCGCCTCAACGCCGCCGGCCAAGGCTGCCAGCGGCGAATCGATCGATTTCTCGGTCGCGGAGGCATCGGTTGTTAGAAGCCGATCGATGGCCGAAGCATCGCATCCGATTGATGTTCCCGAATGGTTTGTCGGCGAGCAGTGTGTGGCCAGCGGGCCCGGACACTGGCTGATTCGGGGACGCGACGCCCAGCGCGGCGAAACGTTGGCGATGAAGGTGATCGAATTGCCGGTGCAGATCACTCATCAGCAGGTCGATCAGTTGATGGATGCGTGCGAGCAGGCGGCCAAAGTTCGTCATCCGTCTTGGGTCTTGCCGGCGGTGGCAGCCGTGCAGAACCGACATCTCGCCGTGATTCGCAACTGGGTCTTTGCCAATCCCTGGCAACATGGATCGCGTGTCGCCAGTCCAGCAACACGACTCCGACAGCTGGCACTGGTCGCCTATGCCTTACAGTCGGCGCACTCGCGTGAGTGCCGCGCATGGCGGCATCCATCCGCGCAATCTGCTGATCGATCATCATGGAAAAATACAAGTCGTCGACTGCAGTGCGGCGATGGCTGTCGTCAAGCGCTGGTTTGACGTCGATGACGGTTTTGCTTCTTGGCCGCGGCGGCAACTTCTGGATGTGCAAGACGTGATCAAACTTGTCGTCACGGAGGCGGTTGATTGGTCGGGAGCTTGGGCAGCTGATTTGGTCCCCCAACTCCGCGGGATCGCCGATCAACACCCGCACGAAGCCTGTGGGAGGATCGGTGACGCGTTGATGCGTTGGGCAGATGCGCCCTCCAGGGAGCCTTCCACAAACTGTAGATTGTCTTTCGGGCAACGATTCACAAAATGGATGACGCGGCCGTCGCGATGAATTGATATCCATGGGTGTCCGAAAATGCACCTGGCACAGGGAAACCAGTTATCTTGGTTGGGCACACTTCCCAACGGTCTTTGGCTCGAATCCTCCTGAAGATTGTATTCGATGCAAATCAAGTGTCCTGAATGCGATGCCAAGCTGGCGGTGGGACAACCCAAACCAGGACGCTATCGCCCCAAGTGCAAACATTGCGGAAAAGCGTTCATTGTCCAGGTTGGCGAAGGTGACCCACCGAAAGTCGCCATTGGCAAACTGAAGCCGAAACCGACCGTGTCTGGCAACAAACAGTCAGTTGCGAAACAGCAAGCCATGCCCGAGGCTGCCAAGCCGGCAACGAAACCTGTCGATCCAGCCAGCGACGCCACGATCGATTCCGTGGCAGACGGTACCATGGCGGCCCGACCGGACGTTTCGCAAACCGTCGGCAACGTGGACGCGACGATCGATTCCGTCACGTCAGAACCGTCCGCGTCCCAAACCGCGGGCAACGCTGAAGCCACGATGGATGGTGCAGCGGATGCAAGTGGTGCCGCGAAAAACACATCGCAGCGTTCAGGCAGGGTTGTTCGTGCGGGCGTCTCAAACCAAGCAGCGGCCTCGGCTGGCTCCGCGGCGGCCAAGTCCAAGAATTCCAGTTCCAGCGAACTTGCCGCAATCCCGGAACGACTGGGTGGATACAAGATCATTCGCGAACTCGGTCGCGGCGCGATGGGTGCGGTCTACGAAGCAAGACAGATCTCACTGGACCGCCTGGTAGCGCTGAAGACGATTCGTGGTCGGCTTGCGGAGAACGCCGCATCGTTGGCACGTTTTACGCGCGAAGCATACGCAGCCGCTCAGCTGACTCATCACAACGTGGTGCAGATCTATGACTTTGGTGAAGACGGCGGCAAACATTTTTTCAGCATGGAATGGGTGCGCGGAGGTCCACTCAGCGATTTAATTCGCGACAAGGGCCCCATCGAACCCAAACTTGCGGTGGGCTACGCGCTGCAAGCAGCGCGCGGACTCCAGTTCGCTCATCGCAACGGAATGGTGCACCGCGATATCAAACCGGCGAATCTATTGCTCAGCGAAGACGGCGTTGTCAAAGTCGCCGACCTCGGTCTGGTCAAGATCCCTGATCAAATCGATCTTGATCCGGAAGTCGGCACCGGGTCGGTCAGCGGTCTGCAAAGCGGCACGCAAGTCACGATGCAGGGGACCGCGGTGGGCACGCCCGCCTACATGGCACCGGAGCAGGGCATCGATGCTGCCAGCGTGGATCATCGCGCCGACATCTATTCGCTGGGTTGCAGCCTGTTTTATCTGCTGGCAGGACGACCCCCGTTCGATGGGTCGGTTGTTTCGGAAGTGCTTGAACAACATGCCAAGGAAAAACCTCCTGATCTGACGGCGATCAATGCTCGCATTCCGGACCAGTTGCAGCAGATTGTCGAACGGTCGATGGCGAAACGTCCGGATGATCGCTACGACTCGTTGTCGGAAATGATCGCCGACATGGAATCCTTCCTCGGGATCAGCGGCGAGGGCGAGTTCTCACCGACCTCAGGGCAAGCCGACCAGTGGGAACAGATCGTCAAGAACTTCCATCGCTCGGCACCACTCCAGCGATTGACCGGTCCTGCCTTGCTTGGCTTTGCCGCCGTCTGCGGCGTGCTGACGATTGCCATGCCGCTGATGGGAATCACTTGGCTGTTGCTGGCACCAACCACGTTCGTTACCGGTCTGATCACCGCCATCATGATCGGCGCGGCCGGCGGGAATAGCCCCGTATCCAACAGCTTTCGCCGTTGGCTCAGCTCGCTGTCTTGGTTCGACAAGGTCGTCGCTTCGTGCGGCGTCCTCGTGGTGCTGCTCGTGGTTTTCGCGGCCGGCATCTGGCCAGGAATGTTGGTAGGCGCGATTCTCGGTGGCATCGCGGGTGCGGCGTATCATGCCGCACTCGTGGCGCTCGTCGCGTCTTGCTCAAAGCGGTGCGTTCAGCGAAGCGGAGAAATTCATCCGCGATTTACGCATCGAAGGCGCCGACGAAGACGGCATTCGTTCATTCGCGGCTCGCTATGCGGGCAAGAATTGGCAGGGTCTTTACGAAGCACTGTTTGGTTACGACGCGCTGACCAAGATGCGCGCGCAGTTAAGGTCAGATCGAACATTTGCGGGATCGACAAAGTCTGGGATTCGCGATCGCGTCTGCGCCAGATTCGCGGCCAAGGCGGAGGCCAATTTGCAAATGCGTGACCACCAACGTTTGGTGAAAATCGAAGAACGCGGATTGGCCAGCGAAGGCGTCAGCCCGCATGAGGCGCATGAGCGGGCCCTGCAGATGGCATCCGCGATCATCCAAGACGCCAAGCTGCAAGCGGCCGCCATCGCGGCGTCCGGAGGCAGCGACACCAAGGCAGCCGTCGAAGCCAAGCGGGAACGGCAAAAAGCGATGTTGGCGGAAGCGCGAAGCGGAAAGTATGCCAGCAAACGTGACCCACTGGCAGGGGTCAAGTTTGCTCTCGGTGGCCAAACACGACTGTTGGCTGGCTGCATCCTGCTGGGGATTTTCGCAGTTCGCGTGGGTTGGGTCGACATGTTCCGTGAGTCGGCTCAGTCGGGCAACGTGGAAAACGTGGACCCGCATCAGTTCGCCTGGCAGACGATCCCCGATCAACTGAAATCAATGAGCATCGCCGGCGTCTTGCTGCTGTTTTCCGCTTTCGTTTCTGGTTGGCGGATGACTCCTTTTGCGATCGTCGCCACGATCGTCATCCTGTTCGGTCCCAGTTTCCCAATTCCAGGCTTTGGTGACACGATCGAGCCATGGATGGTGGCAGCCGTGATCGGCATCGTCGTCTACATCCCCGGTGTGCTTTTCGGCGAGTCAAAAGATCTCCAGTAGGAGCCGTCTCTCCGGGCAATCTTCACCAGCTTTCCTGCAAGCGATTTTCGCCGACCAAACTGGTAAATGGGAATGATCGCAACCCGTGATTCATTCATCGCAGGCAGCGGTTTTGCAGACGCGACGACGCATTACAATCGTCAGCTCTCTTTTCCTCGCCAGGAGATCAACCTTTGCAAGTCACCAAAATTGTGCTGTTGTTACTCGTTGTGACGTGCTGCTCATGGACCGGCTGTGGGGACGGGGGCAACAAAGTGATTCAACCAACGGAAGTCTATCAGCCTACAGCGCAGGAACGCGAGAACGCGGAACAGATTGCCGAGGAGATGGCCAAGCAACGGCAGCGGAGGGGGTCGAATTGAGCGTTTTGCTGCGTTGGGGCCTTGAAACAGCGTTTCAGACGCTTCGGCGTTGTTTAGCAGCAGGTTCTTTACACAACTCGTTGCTCGAGCGAGTCACCCAATCTCTTGACGGCGAAGCCGCCGGAATCGCGATCTTGGTGACTACCAAAAGACCGTGCAGAGACCAAAGGTTGAGTAACGGGCGGAAAATGACCTTCGCTTTTCTCGAACAAAACGAAGGGCCGCCGAAAACAATGCTCTGCCTGAGCAGGTAAGTTATTAGCTGCGGTGATTTTTCATTGTTCAAAGGGGTGCAATCATGAAACGCAAATTCCCTGATGCTTTGCCGGGCTTCACACTTGTCGAACTATTGGTCGTGATTGCGATCATCGGCATCCTGGTTGGTCTGTTACTTCCGGCGGTTCAGGCCGCACGTGAAGCAGCCCGGCGTATGAGTTGCAGTAACAACTTCAAGCAGATCGGCCTTGGTCTTCACAATTACCATTCCGCTTTCAAGCAGTTGCCCATGCACATGGGAGGTACGCGTCGCCTGCCACCGGCGGGTAGTTGGTTCGATAGCTATGGTGACGACTGCAACAATATGATGCTCAGTATCTTTGTGGGCGTGACGCCCTACATCGAACAGCAGGCCTTGTGGGAAAAGATCAGCCAGCGGAATGCCGTTGATCTATTCGCACCGGGGACCCGGCGCACGCCACCCTGGCCGCAGATGGGGCCGGCTCCCACCGATGAAGACAACACGGTCGGTAGCGGAGTCAATCTGCGAAACACTGCCTACCCACCTTGGATGACAGAGATTCCAACGCTGCGTTGTCCCAGCGACCCCGGTACCGGCTTGCCTGCGATGGGGCGAACCAACTACGCCGCTTGTCTCGGTGATGCACTGCACTATACGGACAACGGCCCGTACTATTTCGATTTGCGTGGCAGCCCCACAATCGAAATACACAGCGCCAGCGATCAGGACATCCGGGCAGCCGGACGCGGAGTTTTCGTTGCTCGAATCACTACGAAATTTCGTGACGTTCTTGATGGACTCGCCAACACGATCATGGCTGGCGAGATCGCAACGGACTTAGGTGACCGCGACATCTCCACACTCGCCCATTCCTTGGCTGGTTTTTCAGAGCTTCGAGACGACCCGACAGTTTGTCGAGGCGACATCGATCCCGTTCGCCCGAAATACTGGCATCCCAGCGTGACTGCTCTCCTGGCAGCGAACCAAGGGCGTGGTTACCGCTGGGCCAGTGGCTGCCAACCCTACACGGCGATCAATACAATTCTTGCGCCAAACAAGGAAACGTGCATGTCCATTGGCGACACAACACCCGGGGTCTTGCCGCCCAGTAGTCGTCATTCGGGCGGTGCGCACATTTTGATGGCGGATGGTGCCGTGATCTTCATTTACCGATTCGATTGAGGCCGGTGAGTCGACGCACGGAACCGTGATGGATGGCGGGACCGGTCCTCGGATTCCCGGTGCCGAGAGCCCCTACGGATTATGGGGAGCACTGGGGACCAAGGACAGCCAGGAAGTCATCAAAGAAGTGCTTTGATTTGCCGGGATAACGCGAAATATCACGATCGCGCGACCGACGAAATAGGGTCCGTTTGCGTACTCCATCAGCTCGGTCGTTGTTGGCGTGCCCCGGAAACCAGTCGGCGGAATTGGCACGCGCTGATTCGTTCAGGTATAATCCGCACAGGCAATCAGTGAGTTAGCCCCTACTGGTTCGCTTAGGTCATCGCGATAATTGCCCCTATTGCGGTGACCGTTTTTTTTGCGACGTGAAGCGGCGTCGTTCACGGTCGGACAGCAAAGCGAGTTGACCATCCCGGCGGAGTGTTTGTAGCCATGAAGCATGGCGTGTAAAACGCAGTTAGCATCCTGTCAAACGGGAGTTGGCTATTATCCTGATCGTTTTCCCGCCTCCAAGAAGAATTCGAGGTAGGTTTTTGATTGAAGGCAACGTTTTTAGCCGACCCTCATTCAACCCTTGCTCCACACGACAAAGGCAAACTGATCGCAAGGTCAGGACGCAAAGCCATGGGTCCGTGCAGCTGCCACGGATCGCCAGGTTACCGAATGATGAGACGCGAGATTCTTGCGCTTCCCTAGTTCCGCCAATTCTTATCTAACTTGGGATGACCGCCATGAGCGAACAGTCACAACGGCGCTACCGCTGCGCACAACGCAAACCCTTGGCAACGCGACTTTTGCGAACGTTAGGTCTGGGGTTCCTGATCGTCGGATTCACGATGCCTTGTGCCGCCCAAACGCCGGCGGTCCAGATGATCGAAGAAGACTGGGAAATGGTGATCAACGAGCCGGATCCCAACAGTCATTCGCCCCAGGTGACGTTCTTCACTTCCCCGTGTGCTGACTGCGACGACAGCTATTTCCAGTTGCAGATGAACTACGCAGCCGACGAGGGGTTCTCGGGCGGCGGCTTTCATGTTGCCGCCGTCAACAAGAGTGAGATCGTTGATGAGGAGCGAAGCCAGACAAAAGTCGCTTTGACGACGGCACATGATCACGTCCGCTGGACCAATGTGATGGCGTTGATCGACGGCACACTCTACTTCGCAGTGAAGAGCGGTCATTGCAACGACTGGGGGCCGTTTGGAGGACCAGAATACTTGGTCGAAATGCCGACGCAATCGAAGGACTTGTCGGACTATCGGTCACAGCAGAGCCTGGAGACGGTTGACATTGGCTTCGGAGGCAACCGCGTCAACTCCGTGACACTGCGTTCGGTAATCCTGCACTACAGCGACGGAACCAAACAACGGCTGCCGCTCAATCAGCAGCCCTAACTCCTCCAAACATTCGTTAATCCGGAGAATGAATCATGTTGATGAATGCTTTCAGATCGGACACGAGGGGAAACAGAAAAAGTTACACGTGGACGAAGCGATTTCGTCGCGAGCAGGCAGGCAAACGCCAGGGCTCTGCAGCAGTGTTTGGCTTGTTATTGATCATCAGTCTGGTCGTCTTGATGGGGGTGACGCTGGACTTTGGAAACATTCGCGTCACTCAGGCCGAAATGCGTCGCGCTGCCGATGCCGGCGCCATGGCCGCGTGTTGGGAAATGTACGACGTCCAATCGCAACAAGGCGTCGAAGGTCACGGGCCGCTGCACACGGCGGCCTGGGAAGGTGCCAATGATATTACGTCGCACAACGTTGTTGGCGATGGCACTCCGCGATTCCACTATTACGACGTACTGCCTGGAGCCTATGACGCGACGACCGGAGAATTTGATCACTTGGCTGCCAACCGGAATGCTGTCCAGGTGACACTGCGCCGGCAGTCTTGGATCAACGGGGAATTAACGCTCTTGTTCGGCGCGTTGACCGGCAGAGAAACCCAGTCGCTGCGGACCACGGCGACGGCTGCCATGTTCAGCCAGATCGTTGGATTCAATGAACCGGAGAGCGGTGAGAACATTGGGATCCTGCCAATTGCGCTCGACCTGCCCACTTGGGAGGATGCCGTGAACGGACTTTCCGACGACGTCTTTGCGTTCCATGGCGATGCCGTCGACAATGGGTCCGATGGCGTTTCCGAGGCCAATCTGTACCCCCAGAGGCACGGGGGCTCCCGGCAATCGCGGCACGGTTGATATCGGCGGCGCTAATAACTCAACGAATGACTTGTCCCGTCAAATCCTGCACGGAATCTCGCGGCAAGATCTCTTTGATTTAGGAAAACCACTCGTCTTCGACGACAACGGAGAGTTGGAACTGAATGGCGACACCGGCATCAGCGCCGGCATCAAAGATGAGTTGGCGACACTGATCGGGAAGACACGAATCATCCC
The DNA here is from genome assembly GCA_963714715.1 of Pirellulaceae bacterium. GTDB lineage: Bacteria > Planctomycetota > Planctomycetia > Pirellulales > Pirellulaceae > JBFJVZ01. The sequence goes on from CAVQPV010000013.1 coordinate 218,761, forward strand.
CATCTTCACGAGGGTTCAAGGCAATGGGAACAACGCAATGTTCACCATCGTTCGATTCGAGGGAGTCCGGATTCTGGACGTGAAGCTGACCGGACCGAAGAAGCATAAACGAGTCATCGTTCAACCTTGCAAGGTCCTGGCACGAGGCACCATCGTTGACTACTCAGGCACAACCTACAGTTCACACCTCGTCACGCCCGTGATGTTGGTCGAGTGAGCGACCCTTTCCCCCACACGCATGATGAGATCCAACATGTTCCACAACGGTCGTTCACTTTCAAAAAAACGCCGTGGAGCTGCCGCCGTCGAATTCGCGGTGATCGCTCCGCTGATGATTCTGTTTACGTTTGGCCTGGTCGAAATTGGCAGGATGATGCTGGTGAAACAGACGGCTATCCAAGCCACCCGGGAGGGTGCCCGCGTGGCCGTTCGGCCCACGGCCGAAGATCAGGAAATACGTGACCGTGTGAATGAAGAACTCGCACTGCTGGGCATCACCAACGCGGCGGTTGAGATGGTGCCTGCCAGCTTGGAGAATGCGGACCCTGGGTCAACGGTCACAGTTCGGGTGCGCATTGAGCTGGCATCGGTCAGTTGCGTGCCCGGATTCTTTGATTTCGCCGTCAGTGAGATCGTTGCGGAATCATCCATGCGTCGCGAAAGCACCGAATAGGCGGTTTAGGCCGCAACTTTCGACGGGGCCGCCGTAGCGACGCGTTCTTGTGCCATCACCTCTTCGGCCAACGCGTGGTAGTCGGTGGCACCGTTGCTGTCTCGGGAATATTGAAAGATCGACTTGCCAAAACTGGGGGCTTCGGCCAGCCGGATATTACGCCGAATCCTCGTGTCGAAGAACTTCGCGTCACGAAAAAACTCGCGGGACGATTTGCACACAGCGAAGAACTCATCGATGTCCGTACTGACTTCCGCCGCGAGCCGGGTGTTGGAGTCATACATGCACAACATCACGCCCGACAATCGCAGGCTGCTGTTCAAACGACGCGAGACAACTTCGATTGTCCGCAACAGCTTGCTCAACCCATGCAGCGCGAGGAAATGTGGTTGCAGCGGCAGAAACACTTCGTTGACCGCCACCAACGCGTTCACGGTCAGCACGCCCAAACTGGGAGGGCAATCCAAAACCAAATAATCAAATCGTTCCTGATCATCCTGCAGCTTATCGCGCAAAATCATTTCACGGCCAACTTCGCCCGCCAGTTCAAGTTCTGCCGCGGCCAAATCCAAGTTCGAGGGAATGACGCTCAAATGCTCGCTAATGTCACAGCGTGCTTGTGCGATGGTGGCGTCACCACACAACACTTCGTACATACTTGTCTCGTCGTTCACCGCGGTGATGCCTAAGTGCAACGATGCATGTGCCTGTGGATCCAAGTCGATCAGGCAAACACGGCGTCCCGTTTCCGCAAGTGCGGCCGCCAAGTTGACGCTGGTGGTCGTCTTTCCGACACCACCTTTTTGATTGATTACGGCAATTGATCGCATCGATCCGTCCCTGGTTTTCAGGTCGTTGGTTTTCATTTCACTGAATTGAGTTGAATAAATGGCTGCTCAGGCAGCTTTTCGTTGACGCAACTGCTGGTAGCTCAAGAGGACTTCGTGCAAATCGGCATCGATCTGGATCGTGTCGTCCGCAAAATCGTCCAGCCACGCGGCATCGTCTTGGATGGCTTGCGAAAGGAATTTCACGAACGCTCCAAAGGCGACCGGCATTGTTTTTGCTTGGGCAGTCCCCGAGATCCGATCGAGTTCCCGCTCGCGGCGGTCATCGTGAGCCCCAGCGGACCCAGAGGACGTTTCCGGGGATCGATCGCAGTTTGCGGAAAACAATTTCAGCGTCGGTTTGGACATGAAGTGAATCTCGCTAAGGTTCGCAGTGCAAATCATTCGGTTGATTTTGACCGGCCAGCGCGTGCCGATCGATCGGCGCTGCTGGTCATCCGTTACTGGTATCGACTTTTCCGATTATGGAGGATGAGATGAATCTGCGGATTTTTCCGGTTCCAGCCGCAGGAAGCTGTTTCACAACCCGTGCAAAACAGCAGCGTAAGTTGCCCAAGGTGCGCGAAATCCGGAAAAAATCGAAGCAAAAACTCGCTTGCCGGTTCGCGTGGATCATCTGTCGTCGGTTGACACCGGCGCCCTGCGGCGCTATCTTCGCTGTGCAATGCTAAGGTCCATTGAACCGGTGGACCAGGAAAGATCGGTTTCGGAGGGCATGTTTGCTGTCTAAAGATTCCGTGTAGCGACAAATGTCGACGCTCCCATCTGGTTTGCGGATTGGACGCGTCTTTTAAGAGACCGACTTGCATGACTGTCGATCTAGAAGCGATTGCACGCCGCGGGCGTTGCGAAGTTTCAAGTCTACGAAACGCCCTGCCGCTCCTAGCGCAAGGATATACGCCTCCTTTCTTAGCACGGTATCGCCGCGATGAGCTAGGCGGAATCGACGAGGCGAGCTTGTGGGCTTTGTCTGCCGCTGTCACTGCGGAGCAAGCGATCGCCGCGGAACGCGAGCACTTGCGTGGTTTGTGGGAGGCGACACCGCTGGCAGATCCGTCCATTGGCCACGCTATCCGCAAGTCGAATGCCAATCGGATGCTTGAGCGTTTGGCTCGACGGTTGAAACTGGAGGCCGTCGATCATGCGTCGCCCAGCGATCATCTGGCGGTCCGTCTTTTGAATCCCCGCAAAGGTGACGGGGGCGACATCGCCGAGATCATCACCAAGACCGATGCGATCAGCGAGCATGATGCCGGCGCTGCCATCGAGGGCTTGGACCAGGCGCTTGCCAAGCGACTGGCGGGTGACCCGCGTGTGATCAATGCCGCTGTGAAGTGGTTGTCGAAGAACGCGAAAATCACCATCTCCAACATCAGTGACCCCCACGCGCCGGGGACCGAGAACAGCGAAAAGGGCAAACCGGCAAAGAAAAGCAAAAGCGAGTCGTTATCGCCCAAGGATGAATCGACATCACCCAAGGATGAATCGACCGACGCGAACACCGCTGCTGAGGCCCAACCCCGAGCTGCCGAACCTCCAGCCGACGACTTGGCGAGCCAAACCGGGGCCACTTCGCCGGCCACCCAACAAGTGGATACTCAGACGCTGCCAAGCCAACCTGAGCCGATCAGCGAACCGGAAATAACCACTGAATCTGAACAGCCGCAAGCTGACGCGCCGACTCCGGTTGCCTCGGCTGGGGAAGCCGCCGACGAATCAAGTGCTGGGGCGTTGTTGACACCCGAATCGACCAGTTCGCAACCGACACCCTCCAGCGGCAGCAGCGACGAGCCTGCAAGCAGCGAGCCGCCTGCAGTTGCGAATGCTCAACCGAGTTCAGAGAGCGCGGCGACCGTGGCCGCCGCGACAAGTGCCGAGCCGCCTGCCACCGTCAAGCCCGCAAGCGGCGAGTCGTCCGAGACCAGTTCGAGCGGGACGGCGAGCAAGAAACCTAAGAAAATGTCGCCGCGACAGCGTCGACGGCGCTGGCTGGTGAGCGTACTGAAGCCGTTGGCAGGAAAGCGTTTCGCGGCGAACAAACTGAGTTCATTCCAAATCGTCATGCTGGGGCGCGCCTTGCGGAGCCAGGTCGCCCAGTGCTCGTTCGAGTATGACGCCGCAAGACTGGTCTCAGAGATCCATCGAACGGTCAGCGGAATCAATCGGCAGATCGAATCGCGACTCAGAGATATCGTCCTCGAGCACGAGGCCAACATTCGCGAAGCCGCCGAAGCGGCGTGGTGGGATGAGCTTCATGAACGAGCGTCAGCGCGGTTGGTTGGAATCGTTGCCGACCATCTGCGCACCCACATCAATCGTGGTTGTGTGGACGCCAAAGTGGTGATGTCGATTGACGCTGTGGGTCCCAGAACCGCCGCGGCGGCGATCGTATCGGCCGATGGGCGCGTTTTGCATTGTGAAGACTTACCTTGCCAGCTGTCTTCGGCGTTACGGTCTCAGGCCGTCGCCAAGATGGGTGAATTGATTCACCAGCATCATGTCGACCTGATCGTCATCAGCAACGGCCCGGCACGTCGAGGCTGCATGATCGCCTTGAGTGACCTGATTCAGCAGTCGCCGGAGAAATCGATTCACTGGACTTTGGCCGATCGCACGGGAGCCGACGTTTACGCCGGTAGCAGCGTCGCGAACCAGGAAATGCGAAGCACGCCGAGGCGATTCCGGGCGGCAGCTTGGCTTGCTTTTTCGGTACTCCAGCCAGCTCAGGCGTTTGCCAAAGTCGATCCACTGAAGCTGCGACTCGCTTCCTTCCAGCGTGAATTGTCGGATCAATCGGTCGCTGCGTGCACTCGAAAGCGTCGTTGTCAGCGGCGCGTCACGTGGCGGAGTCGACGTCAATTCAGCGTCCAGCGAGTGGTTGGCACGACTGCCGGGCATGACGCCCGCGCTTGCCCAGGCGATCGACACACGGCGACGCAGGTCGCTGCTCAAGTCGCGGCAGGAACTTTTACAGCTGGACGCCTGGCAAAGCGTCGTCGAAAGTCGTCAGGCGTTGCCATTTCTGCGCGGTTTTCGGCAGCGAAGAGGTCTTGGACGGGACGCTGATTCATCCCGACGATTATGGACTGGCCAAGAAGCTCGCCAAGTCACTTGAGATCGAATTGCCGCCGGCGATGCCACCCGGCTATCAGCCGCCGACGTTCGAGTCGGAATTTCAGGCTACCGCGGCACCAGCGTTGAGTGAGTCGCCGCAGACCGAGGAAAGACCGGAGGTCGAAGACCTCACGGCGGCAGTCGAGCAAAAAGCGGAAGGGTCTTTCGCTGAAGATGTCGTGGCCACAACGAATGAGGAAGTCGCGAGCCCGGGCGATGCCGAATCGGTTGCCGCATCCGACGAGTCCATTGAACCGGCAGTCGAGCCCGCTCAGCCAAGCGGAGCGACAGAATCAGAACAAGAAACCGCACCGCAAACGGAGCCCACCGAAGAAACGGCCGGCCAGCTGGCAGCGACAGCCGAACCGGAAACCACGTCAGAGGCAACCGATACCGCTGGAACGGTGGAAGAGGCGGGAACGTCAAGTGAAGCGGAAGCAACGGGTGCCGAATCGGCCGGCGAAGCGACCGCTGGCTCCCCATCGCCTGAACCGGTGCGGCGTCCGCGTCCGGAACAGGCCAAGATCGACAAATGCATCAAGGAATGGCAGATCGGAGCCCGCCGCGCGAATCAGTTGGTCAGTTGGTTGTGCGATCCTTTCGGCGATAGCGATCTTTCCGAACGCCCTCCGGCCGTTTTGACGAAGATGCCATCACAAAAGGAACTGAATCCGGGCGATGAAGTGATTGGCGTCGTGGTCGGCGTGATGCCATTTGGAGTCTTTGTCGAATTGGCGCCCGATTGCAGCGGTTTGATCCACATCAGCAAGATTTCCGACAAGTTTGTCGAGGACTTGCATGAAGCGATCCAGGTTGGCGACGTGATGACGGCTTGGGTCACCGGCATCGACCAAAAGAAACGGCGCGTCGCCTTGAGTGCGGTCTCACCTGAACGCGAGGCCGAATTGCAGCAGCAACGTCAGCAGCCGCGTGGCAATGTTGGACGACCGCAGCGTGGTGGGGGTGATCAACGAAGCCGAGATACAGGCAAGCCATCGGGGCAAGGGCAAGCACGCGCGGGCGGAAGTCCGGACCGGTCGCGAGGTCGTGGATCTGGTGATCGCGGTCGCGGTCGCGGTCGTGATCAACAGCGACGTGGTGGACAGCGAGAAAAAAAGCCGGAGACGTATCGCGTCGTGGGCAAAGCGGAATCGGCCCCGATTTCCGACGCGATGAAAAAGGGCGAAGAACCACTCCGCTCGTTTGGCGATTTGCTGCAGTTCTACAAGGACGATGATTCGCAGCCAAAGCCCAAAGTCCAAGCATCGGACACTCCCAAGGCGGACACTCCCGATACCAACGTCCAGGGGGATTCAGCCCCGACAGCGGATTCAGCCCCGGCAGCGGATTCAGCCCCGGCAGCGGATTCAGCCCCGGCAGCGGAACCTGTCGCTGACAACGGACCTTCCCAGCAAGCGGACACTGGCGAACAACCGACACCACCATCGCACGTCAGCGAACCAGTGGAATCCGAACTCACGAAGACGGTTGACGAGGCCGCCAAGTTGCCAACTTCGCCAGACACATCTGCTTCATGAGTGACGATTTTAATTTCCGACTCGAGTCTGCGATCGCCCGCGGAAAGCAACGCGCACAACAAAAAGCAGACGAAACGCGACAGAAAGAGCTGAGCGAAGAAGAGTTGCGGCGAATGCACTCTTCGTTCCGCCTTTCGCTATCCGATCGCATCGAAGCGGCGATCGCTCAGGTGGCGGATCATTTTCCTGGCTTTCGCCAAGAATCCCTGTTTGGTGAAGTCGGCTGGGGTGCGGCCTGCTACCGCGATGACCTGCGGATCGAAGCCGGTCGACGCAGCAATCGGTACAGCCGAATGGAGATGGTGATTCGCCCCTACAGCGATTTAAAAGTGCTGGAACTGCGCGGCAAATCGACCGTATGGAATCGCGAACTCTTCAATCGCCACCACTACGTTCCGGTCCAGGAAGTCGATATCGAGGAATTCAATCAGATGATCGACGCCTGGGCGATCGATTTTGCGGAAATGTACGCCGCCAAAACCGGCAGCTAGCGGAATTTGACGCTCGTTCTGGCCGAAAACCGATCTTGTCGTTGGCCGCACGTGGTCGGTACGCTTCGTCGCTGGATTTTGCTGGACTGAGTACGCCGAATTTGATCCCGAATGATCGTTATCACCAAGAGTTATGGACAACTGGGAAACCGTCTGTTCTTGTACGCGCACCTGATCGCAGCAGCTCGCCACTATGGCGTGACGTTGGCAAATCCCTGTTTTGCCGAATATGCCCATCTGTTCCCCGCAACCGAAAACGATCTTTGGTGTCGCTATCCCGCTAAGGCGGCGACGTCGAAACCAACACCATGGCGACGAAGACTGTTGGCAAAGTCTGTTTACTTGGGATCACGCGTCTTCAGCACGCTTGGCCTGACCAAGTATCCGTTCTCGATCGTTCGTCTTCGCGGTGTGAACACTGAGTGTGATTTGGCGGGCCCCGAATTCGCCGATTTGATGAAGCGGTCGCGGCCGCTGCTCGCCGACGGATGGCTGTTCCGCAGCGAATCGCTGTTGCGGCAACACGCGTCTGCCATCCGCGAGCATTTCCGCATCCAACCCGAAAACAATCAGCGCGTTCAGCAACTGATCGCAGAAATCCGCGGCCAAGCCGATGTCGTCGTTGGTGTCCACATACGGCACGGCGACTATGCAACCTACGAAGGCGGTCGGTACTTTTATCAGGTCTCAGAGTATGTGGCCGCCATGCGCCGTGTTGCAGAACAACTTGCCCCGCGGCGGGTTGCGTTTTTGGTTTGCAGCAATGCGAAGTTCCAGTCGGGCGCGTTCGGCGATTTGAATATCGTGCACGGGACCGGCGATGTGATTGAAGACCTTTACAGTTTTGCCAACACCGATCTACTGATAGGGCCACCCAGCACGTTTACGCTCTGGGCTTCGTTTTACGGCAACGTTCCGTTGTCGATGCTGCACACGGCTGACCAGCCGATTGACACTTCCGCGGTACAAAGACGCTCCGCAGCTTGATTCCCGAGGGCTTGTCGTGCGAGTCTATCTGATTGGCGTTGGCGTTGTCGGTCGCGAAATCCTGAAGGCCCACCTGAGCGCCAACATCCCGATCTGCGTTGCCGATCAGAATGAGATTCTGCTGCGCGAGTCGATCGAGCAGTTGGAAATCGAAAGCAACCGCCTGCAGCCAACCAGGCTCGGCCGCTTGGCCGCAGTGGAAATCCAAGGCGAGAGCGGCTTCGAGACGGGGAAGAAGTTCGTCATCGAATCGATCAGCGAACGACTGGATCTGAAGCAGTCGTTGTTTCAAACTGCCGAACGGCTGTTCGATGAACAGACGATCTTGTGCAGCAACACATCGACGCTGCGCATCAATCATATCGCTTGCAAGCTGAACCACGCGAACCGTGTTTGCGGCATGCATTTCTTTATGCCGGTTGATCAGCGAGATGCGGTGGAAATCGTTCGCGGCGAGCAGACCGACGCAGAGACAATCGAAGCTTGTGTGCAACACGTCCGATCACTTAAAAAAACACCGATCGTTGTCGCCGACGGCCCCGGCTTCATTGTCAATCGGTTGCTGTGTCCGTACTTGAATGAAGCCTTGCTCCTGCTAAGCCAAGGAGTCACCGCTAAGCAGCTTGAGAGGGCTGCGATCCAGTATGGCATGCCAATGTCGCCGCTCGAACTGATGGACTGGATCGGTACGCGTACGATGTTTGATGCCGGGCGGGTTTTTTGGCAATCGTTTCCCAGCCGCTTTGAGCCGTCGCCGATTCTGCCGGCATTGGTCAAAGCCCAACGATTTGGACGGGAATGCGGTCGCGGCTGCTATGACTACGAGGGTGGCCAACGCAGCGACGAATTGTCTTCGGCGACAAATGAGATCTGCAATCGTTATCGGCGCGGCGAATCACTTGCCCTATCCGACGACGACGTGATGCTGTTGCTGGCGATTCCGATGTGGATCGAAGCAGCGTTGGCGTTTCGCGAAGGGGTGGCCCAACCGATCGAGCAATTCGACTTAGCGATGAGCGGCGGATTGGGCTATCAATCCGCCGCTGGATGGCTGCAGTTCTTTGAATCGGTAGGCAGTGCAAAAATTCTCAGCACGATCGATCGTTTCGCGGCAACGACCAAGTCGTTCAAGGCACCTGACGATTTGCTGGCAGCGCTCGCGGAAAATGATCCCACGCAAGCGATGCGGACGCTTGCCCTGACGCACTAACGACTCGTCCGGAATCAACTTCCGCAATTCACTCTCCCGCAAGGAGAGCTCCCCGGCCGCTACGGCGTCCGACCCTCCCGCTGCGCGGAAGGGTGAGGGTACCGAGTCGCAGGCGAGAGGGTGAAGCAGGAAAAGTTATTTCACCACAGTTCCGAAGTCTAAGGGCGCGATCGACAACCAAAACAAGCCAGCTCCAATCGCAATGATCACGCACGGGATCAGCCAGAACGCTCGCCAGTTCGTCACCGTTTCTTCGCTGCCGTCCTCGCCCGTGACCGTCTTGCTGAAGTACTGATTCAACCAGCCCGAGCCTTCGGACCCCAAGTACATTCCCAATCCGTACACCAAAAAGCCGTACAACGTCTGAGCCGTGGCCGTCAAACCTTCCGGTGCAATTCGATCGGCGTTGATAAAGCCCGCCGCAAAAAAGAAATCAAAACAGATGCCGTGAATCGCGATTCCGAACAACACCAGCGGCAGCGGATGACCGATTGCGAAGAGCCCAAATCGCAAAGCCCATGCGCAAAGACCTACTAACATCACCAGATTGATGCGGCTGTTTTCAGGCCCGAGGAACCAAGGAAGCGACAGCATGAAGAAGATCTCGATCCATTGACCAATCGTCATCACGGGTGCAACCACATTGGGACGAACCCCGGTCTTTTCCAGGAACAAAGCGGCGAAGGCAAAGTACAGCCCAATCGCCATCGAAGCCACAAACGTGACCGCAAAGAAAATCGGGTGCCGGGTCAGCATCTGCACCGAGCCTTCAATGACTCCGATATCGGTCTTCTCGGTTGCTGCCGGAGTCGTTTCCGTGCCGTCCGATTCGACCATCTCGGCAGCGGCGTCCGCCGCTGCGCGAACCTGCCGGTGGTGTTGCGGGCAGGGTGAAGGCGAACAAACCGAGAATGACTGACAGCCCGCAGGCAAGCAGCAGTGGTTTCTCGTTGACCGGTTCGTCCTTCTTCAGAATGAATGCGTGTGAGAGTCCCGCGACAATCCAGCCCAGCGTGCCGAACACGCGAATCCAAGGAAAACCCTCGCCGGCGGCGCCGCCAAAAATGTCTTCGTCGTGGGAAAACACGATCGAATTGACCAGACCCAGCGTGGGTGCGTAGGCAAGCGCGTAGAGGAAGGCGCACCAATAGAAAGGCCGTGGGTTCTTGGCCCGCGCCATCATGAACAGCAGGACCGCGCCGATCAGATGCGAAACACCGATCAGAATCTCGGTGTTGAAAACCTTGTCCGCCAAGGGACCGATGATCAGTGGTGAGATCATGGATCCGATCGGCATCGTGCCGTAGATGCGGCCAATCTCCTTGCGCGAAAACCCGCGTGCATTGAGCAAATTGCCCAAGACAACAATCCAGGCACCCCAAATGGCGAATTCCAGGAAATGCAGCAGACAGAATTGCCAGTGCGTCGTGACGAAAGTAAGAAAACTATTCACGCTATCCAAGAAACCAGCGGCGTCGGCCAATAACACGGTGGGCATCATCTTGATTGGATATGTGTGAGTGAGACGGAATTGGGCCCAGATTCTACTCCAGATCCTTCAGCACCTGTTGTGCCGGCAGCGGTTTGATTTCAGCCAGCGGGCTGTCATCACGAGCGAAGAACATCAGATGCTGCCAAGGCAGCTGATTGTGCTCGCGAACGAGCTTGAAGCCGTTCGCCTCGTACTCTTTCATGATCTGCGTCTTGGACATCTTGTGCAGTGGTTTGATTGGCACCGAAGGGTCCTCTTCTCGATACTCCAGCAGCGCCACGACGCCCGTTGGCGTCAACGACTGACGAATCCCCCACAGCATCGATTCGGGGTGAGAGAACTCGTGGTACACGTCCACCATCAACAACAGATCGACCTCGCCGACCGGCAGATTAGGATCGTTGACCTTACCCAACACCGGCTCGATGTTGTTGAGCTTTGCTTTGGCGGATCGAACGCGGAGTTTCTGCAGCATCTCCGATTGAATGTCGACAGCGAGAATTTTTCCGGATTCGCCAACCTTTTTCGCCATCGGCAGCGTCCAGTACCCGTTGCCACAACCCAGATCACAGACGGTCATGCCTTCGGCAAGTTCCAGCAATCGAAACGACTCCGACGAGTTTTCCTCGGCATCACGTTCGGGCCGGATTAACCAGGGTGCCCCCAAGTGGGACATCGGTTTGGCAACGATCCGTCCCAAATAGGTCTTGCGAGGCTTTTCACCTTCGGGTTTCGGGCGATGTTCCGATTGCGTTGGATCGGATTCGGTGGCAACCGTCTCCTCCGCAACAGCGGCCTCTTCGGCGATGGCAAGCTGTGCCACCGCCATCGTTGGGCAGGCAACGAAGAACAGCAACGCTGCACCGACGCAAGCAAACCAGTTAGTCGTCATTGCGTGGCGCGAATTCAAACTCTGGTTCGAACGCATCGTCGAAAGAATACACGCCATCAAAGTCCTCGCGTCGGTCAGTGTCGCTTTTTCGCATCTGCTCGATACGAATCAAATTGTAGACCAATTCACCAAGATCACTGGTAGAACAGATCCCCCAACTCGCCAACACGGTCTTGGCCATGAAACCATACTGGTCCAATGCGTATTGCCGGCACGCCTCGCATAATTGTTGTCCGGTCACGTGTTTGGGTGACGGCGGTGAAGGCGTGTCGGAGCTTTCCGATGCGTGGGCCACATCGGGCAAACTCATGTGTTCGTGCGCGTACTGCAACGATTCGCGAATAAATTGGTAGGCCTCGAATTTGTATCGCGTATCGTCTTCCAAAAGCTCACGCATCGCTTGCAACGGCGATTTCATTTCTGATCTCTCATTCTATTCGTTGTTCCTGTTCTGCTGACGGTTCCGCCGTTGCTTTTTTGACGGCTCTTGCGGTTGCCGCGTCACCTTGATCACGTCCGATGCCGGAACCATGATGCGCCGGCGGTCTTCCGTTTCAATCATCAAATGCTGCGAAAGAATGTCTTGAGCCAATACCGTCGCGGTGCCCTCACGAGTCAGAATCACGCTACCGGCTGACGGCAACTCCGCGGCCAGTGACTGGTAGGTGTCGAATTCGTATCGCAAACAACATTTAAGTCGACCACATCGACCGGAGATTTTCGATGGGTCCAGGGTCGCTTTCTGCAATTTGGCCATTTTCATCGACACGGGCGGCATTTTGCTCAGATGGGTGGCACAACAAATCGGCCGACCACAATCACCGTAATCTGCAAGCAATTTCGCCTCATCCCGTACCCCAATTTGCCGCATTTCGATCCGCGTCTGGAACTCTTTGGCCAAATCTCGGACCAACTGCCGAAAGTCAACGCGTCCCTCTGCCAAAAAGTAGACGATGACCCGCTCGCCACCGAGGATACGCTCGACGTCGATCAACTCCATCTCCAGCTTCAGCGCGTCGACACATCGCTGACAGATTCCCAAGTCTTCACGGGTGGTCACGGCAATGTGCTCCCACTGGCCGCGATCATCGTCACTGAGCGGACGAACGATCCGGCCTTCGGTGGGCTCCGGCATCGAATCGATCGCTGCCGGCGTCGCCTCGCACAGGACCGTACCGATTTCGGTTCCGCGACTCGTCCGCGCGACAACTTCGTCGCCATAACGGAATTCCTTCCGAGACGTCATCACACCCAGAAGTCGCATCGCCCCGAAGCGGACGACATACTCCAGTTGATTCGATTCACGGCTTGGCTTATCGGCGGCGACCGCTTGGTCACTCATCCTGTTTGGGCTCGCTGTCGGGTTTCTTGTCGGCTGGTTTTTCTTCACCAGGCTTTTCTTCCGGTTTCTTTTCAGCGGGTTTTGCTGCTTCCTTTGCTTTTTGTTCCGCGGCAGGCTCTTCTGGCTTCGCTTTATCCAGCGGTTTTTCTTCCGCCTTTGCCTCGGCTGGTTTTTCAGCTTTCGGCTTTTTGACTTCGGTCCATTTCCACGAACGACCGGCGATCACGATGCCGTCTTTGCGCGTTCCGGCAAACAGTTGCCCGTCTCCGTTCCAGCACAGCGACCAGATCCCGCTGGCTGCATTCATGGAATCGGTTCCACCCAGGTTGGGAAAATGCAGACGGCCGCCGACTTCGGCCGCGGCGACCTGGCCACTTGAGGAAACGGCAAGCTGCGTGATCCAGTCGGTACCTTTGGCGACACTCTCGGCCTGGGCATCCGCTTTCGCATCAACGCGGTAAAGTTGACGGTCGCCGCTGCCGGCCATCAGTTTTTTACCATCGTCAACAAAGGCGACACACCAGAGCGGCTCCTTGCTGACGTCGATCTTTGCGGCCGACTCCAAACTGGGCCATTTCATCAGGTGAATGTGACCGCCACCATCGCTGGCAGCCAGCTGCGATCCGTCGGGTGAAAACGCCAATCCGGTTACGGCGTGTCCATCCAACTCGACCGAGTTCCCGGCCTTTGACTCCGCCAAATTCCAGACGATCAGCTTGCCTGCTTCGTTACCTGCGACGAGGTGTTGGCTGTCTGGTGCAACCACCATGGCTTGGCACCATCGCTCGAATGCTTTTTCGTGCGTCGTCGCCGTTTGGCTTTTTGTGTCGTAGGTGACCAAGTTGCCTCGGTAGTCGACGCTGGCGATCGTGTTGCCATCGCTCGTCGCTGTCACGCACCAGACAGCAGCCGGATGCGTGTAGATGGGAGTCAAATAGGTTGGGTCACTGGCGTTGAACGTTGTGACCGCTGCTTCACGCAGCAGCAAACCGTTGGCCGTGGCCGCGGCGAATTGGTCGGAGTCACCAATGGGAGCGATGGAGGTCACCCAGGTCTGTTGATTTTCAGCTTTTTTTTCGTGGTGATCCGCGTGGGCGACATTTCCAGCGACGGTAGCCATTACGACAAAACAAGAAACAAGTGATCGCATTCGGTTCATCGAGTCGATCCGACGATTGAGAGGAGGGGGGCGGTTGAGAATGCCTCGATTCTACCGGAATTCGCTGGCGCGATGTACGTCGCTGCCGAACCCGCTAGGACTTGCAAAACGCCAATGCGAGCAGCGCGTAGGCCGTCACGAGTTGTCGATCACCCTCCATCCAGCGTTCGTTTTCCGAGTTGACCCAGGAACCATCCGATTGCTGCATCTTGATCAGCTGAGTCGCCAGCTCCGTGCGCCACGAATGCGGGACGCCATCGTCATCGTCCAGAACTTCAATTTTCGCCGCATCAAGCGCTTTGGCGAACGTGTGGTAGTAGTAAAACAGCCCCGCGTGGCCCATGCCTGGGTTTTCGTTTAGCGAGTAATGCTTTTTGATGAAGTCCATGGCGGCGATCACGCGAGGATCGTCTGCGCTGACGCCAGCATAGATCATGCTTTTCAGACCGGCGTAGGTCATCGATCCGTAGCTGCGCAGGCCGCCACCATCGTCGCCGGCTTGACTTTGGCCGCCCGCTGCCGGGGTGTAGTAAAAGCCTCCGTCGCCCACCTTGCCGGCATGCTCGGTGTCATTGCCTTGGCCGGCAAGATTCTGCGTCCGCACGATAAACTTCAGGGCCTTCTGGATCGCTTCGTCGTCGGGGTCATTACCCAGTTCATGGAGTGCTTCAAGAAAAAACGAGGTGTTCGACAAATCGGGACGCTGATGTTTCCCGTATCCCGCACCTCCGAATGCCGGATCAGAAGACTCGACACCCTCGCCTTCGTCCCATTGCAGTTCCTTCAAGAACGCTTCGGCTCGTTTCAGTGCACTTTCGTATTGATCATTCTTGTTGGCTTTGATCAACGCCATGACCGAGACCGACGTTTCGTAGTTGCGGTACTTCGAGCCCTGGGAATAAATGCCACCGTCGGATTGGATCTTCGACTCGATGAATTTCAATGCCTTTTGGACCGACGGCAATTCGACGGCGTCTGGACGATGTTCCAAAATCGCACGCACGCACAAGGCGGTCACGGCAACACCGGTTTCGCTGCTGAACGAACCGTCTTCGGCTTGACCACGATTCATCAGAAAGCTGATCCCGCGGTTGACGCTGCGATCGATCTGGGCGTCAACTTCGGCGGCGGTTGGTGAATCCGCATGCCCGTTCGCCATCCAGGCGGTGGTTGCGACAAGCACAATGACGATCGGTGTGAATCGGAGCATCTTCCAGTTCCAGGTTTTGTTGGATGGGAAAGTTGAAAATCGAGAGTGAGTCGCGTACTCGAGCCCGCGGGGGGAACAAGCCGAATAGTCGTTGCAAACTGCCAGTGTTGCCACTGCATTTTATCCGCGGGTCATCGAAACATGCAGTGCGGGCGTTGCCAGTTCCGAAAGAAAGAAGTGCGATCTTGGGCGAAATATCCGACGCAGCTGTCGGATCCCCCGCCAATCACCTCTTTTCCCCGATTGTACCCATAGCCTCCGTGACGCCGCTTTCCTCCTCAACGCAGCGTATCGATCCACCGCGTCTCGGCCCGCAACAGCCCGTGGCGGTTTTCGCGACGGCCCCCGAACGCACATCACGTGCCGGGCAAGACGAATTCCGGCGAATCGATCATGCTCACCAGCAGCAGACGAGTCGGGGACAAGTTTCCCGTGCAGATGCGGACGAGAACGCGGTCGATCCCGCCGACCGCGACGACTGGCTGCGGCTGCAGGCCAGGGATCTGATCGAGCGGTTGCAGCGTTGGTCTGCCGACTTGGATGCTCGCCAGGCTCAATTGAACGCCGCGATGGCTCAGCAAGATGTGCGTGAGCGCCAATTTCGGATTCGGCAGCAGGAATCCGCCGCGGAACTCGACCGTCAGCAGGAGGCAATCGACGCCCTTCGCATTCAACTGAGCGCCCAGGCACGCCGTTTGGCGTTCCAGATCAGCTGAGGCATTTTCGCCGAATTTCTTCGGGATGTTGCAGTGTCAGCGCCGCGTTATCACAATACGTGTCGCTTTCACCTTGCCCGATCAATTTATCTATCGCGGAGACCTCCATGGCGCGACCCGTCACGCTTTTTACCGGCCAGTGGGCCGACCTGCCTATCGATGAGATGGCTCGCACGACGTCCGAGTTCGGCTACGACGGAATCGAACTGGCTTGCTGGGGCGATCACTTTGAGGTCGACAAGGCACTGCAGGAAGACGACTACTGCGAAAGGAAACGGCAACTGCTGGACGATCTCGGGCTGCAGTGCCACGCGATCAGCGCTCATTTGGTCGGCCAGGCGGTGTTGGACAACATCGACCAGCGCCACCAAGCGATCTTGCCCGACTACGTTTGGGGCGACGGCGACTCCGGCCGGCGTCAACGAACGGGCGATCGAAGAAATGAAGAACACGGCTCGCGCCGCGCAGAAATTCGGCGTCGATGTTGTCAATGGATTTACCGGCAGCAGCATCTGGCATTTGATCTATTCGTTCCCGCCGGTGCCGCCCAGCATGATCGACGACGGGTTTGCCCTGTTGGCAGAACGGTTCAACCCAATCTTGGACGTGTTCGGCGAATGTGGCGTGCGCTTTGCCTTGGAAGTCCATCCGACGGAAATTGCCTTTGACATCTACACCGCCCAGCGGGCACTCGAGGCGCTGGATCATCGGCCTGAGTTCGGTTTCAATTTCGACCCCAGTCACTTGATTTGGCAAGGCGTCGATCCGGTGCAGTTCATCCGCACCTTTGCCGATCGGATTTATCACGTGCATGTAAAAGATGCGATTGTCACCCTGGACGGTCGCAGCGGCATCAACTGCAGCCATTTGAACTTCGGCGATCCGCGTCGCGGTTGGGATTTCCGCAGCCCGGGTCGTGGCGGTGTGAATTTCGAGGAGATCATCCGCGCACTGAACGACATCGGTTACGAAGGTCCGTTATCGATCGAATGGGAAGATAGCGGAATGGAACGAACCGCCGGCGCCAAAGAGGCATGCGAGTTTACGAAGAAGCTTGATTTTTCGCCCAGCGGACGCGCCTTTGATGCGGCCTTTGATGAAGCCAATTGAGTACCGTTTGTCCGGTCGAGCGCGACCATGATTGAAATCACCGTGAACGGCCAACGCGTCGAAATCGAAACTTCCATGACGGTCGAGCAATTGCTTGACACGGTTGATGTTCCTCCGAACTATTTGGCAGTCGAAGTCAACGCCGAAGTCGTTCCGCGCGAAAAGTACACCACCGTGGTGGTCGGCCCTGGTGATGATGTGGAAGTCGTCACCCTGGTCGGCGGCGGCTGAGCTGTAGCGGAAGTCGGAAGACTTCCGATCACGTTGGCACAGACGAGTCCTAAACCCATCGATTGATCAACTGCATCGTACTCGGAACTCTTCCGAGTTCCGCTACGAAAAATCGAATCCGCGTACGGCAGCCAGAATTGTCCATCACTGCGAGCACCGAAGAAACCACTCACAACGAAGAACCGCTGATTGTCGGCGGTCACACTTTGCGCAGTCGGCTGATCGTCGGTACCGGTCGCTATGACACGATGGAGCAGATGCGTGACTCGCTTGCTGCATCTGGCAGCGATTGCGTGACGGTCGCTGTCCGGCGTGAACGTCTGTACGATCGCGCGGGCAAGAACATTTTGGATTTTGTCGATCTCGATCGGTTCATTCTGCTGCCCAACACGGCAGGTTGCTACACCGCAGCCGACGCGATTCGCGCAGCAAAACTCGGCCGCGAGATTCTTCGCACGCTTGGCAATCCGGGTGCCGATTGGGTCAAGCTGGAAGTACTGGGCGACAGCAAAACACTGTTGCCCGATCCAGCGGAAACAGTCGCCGCATGCAAAGAATTGGCGGCCGAAGGCTTCGCGGTCCTCTGTTACACGAGTGACTGTCCGGTCACGGCGCGTCGACTGAAAGAGGTCGGCGCCGCCAGCGTGATGCCTGCCGGCAGCCCGATCGGCAGCGGACAAGGATTCCTGAATCCGAATAACTTGCGGATCATTCTGGAGTACTTGAAGGAAGACGATCCCGACTATCCCGTCATCGTCGATGCCGGTGTCGGTACGGCAAGCGATGTGAGTGAAGCGTTCGAGCTGGGCGCCGACGGCGTGCTGCTGAACACCGCCATCGCTCACGCTCGCGATCCGGTTCGCATGGCCCGGGCGATGAAGCACGCGGCGATCGCTGGTCGCGATGCCTATCTTGCCGGGCGCATTCCCACGACGGCTTTACGGTACGGCCAGCAGCCCCGAAGAAGGCGTGATTAGCACCCGACCGTACGGCTCAGAAGACCTCGCACGGCGCAGCACCTGATTCCAGATACCTGAAACCGTGACTCTGGCAACATGAAACACTGGGTACTTGCGGGAGGTTTGGCGGCGGCGATCCTCGTTGGCGTTGCCACTCACCTCGCGGGTCAATCGAGCGACATTGTCTGGACGTCAGCGGTGGTGGTGCTCTGTGCCGTCTGGTGGATCTTTGAGCCGATCCCGATTCCGGCCACGTCGCTGATCCCGCTGGCCGTGTTTCCGCTCGCCGGCGTCTTGAGCGGCAAACAGGTCGGCCAGGCTTATGGCGACAAACTGGTGTTGCTGATGATGGGCGGTTTTATGCTCTCGACCGCGATGGAACGCAGTGGGGCTCATCGCCGGATCGCCTTGAACATGGTTTCGCTGTTCGGCGGATCCAGCGGCGGCCGGCGATTGGTATTCGGCTTCATGTTCGCGTCGGCCTTCTTGAGCATGTGGATCTCCAACGCAGCCACCACCCTGGTGTTGTTGCCCATCATTGCCGCGGTCGTGGAACGATCACGTAACCCGCGGATGCAAACCTGTTTGTTGCTGGGCGTCGCCTACGCCGCCAGTATCGGTGGCATTGGCACGCCGATTGGCACGCCGCCCAACTTGCTGTTCTTCGAGAACTATGTCAAAGCAGGCGGCACTGAACCGACGTTTCGACAATGGATGACTTGGGCCTTGCCCGTTGTCTTCGTGATGCTGCCGCTGGCAGCGATTTGGTTGACGCGCGGACTGAAACGCGAAGCAGGCCTCGAACTGCCCGAGGTTGGACCGTGGCGCAGTGAAGAGATTCGTACGCTGATCGTCTTTGTGATCACGGCTTGTCTGTGGATCACTCGCAAAGAACCTTTCGGAGGCTGGAGTGGGTGGACGGGGCTGGAGGGAGCCAACGATGCCAGCGTTGCTTTGTTAGCTGTCGTCGCGATGCACATCATTCCCAATGGCAAAGGCGAAACGCTGCTGACCTGGGAAACGGCGGTGAAGATTCCTTGGGGAGTCTTGGTACTTTACGGTGGTGGGATTGCAATCGCCGCCGCCTTCCAAGAGTCCGGGCTCAGTCAATGGATCGGTAACTCGCTAGAAGTTCTGTCGGATGTCCCACCGATTGTTCTCCTGTTATGCATTTGTTTGGTCGTGACATTTCTAACCGAAGTGACCAGCAACACCGCGACCGCATCGCTGTTGCTGCCAATCTTGGCTGCCTCGGCGCTGGCTGCCAAAATCGATCCCAAGCTGATCATGATTCCGGCGACGATTAGCTGCAGTTTTGCCTTCATGCTGCCGGTTGCCACGCCGCCAAATGCAATTGTCTTTAGCAGCGAGAAATTGACGATTCGCACCATGGCACGCGAAGGTTTCGCCCTGAACGTGATTGGGGCGGTGGTGATCACGACCATCTGCTGGCTAACACTCGCCTAGCAGTCACGCACCTCGGTCCTTGGGATGCAAGCGGTGATACAACCGAGTAAACCGCGCCGCGCCGATCACGCCGACACCGATGCCGACGACGACCAAAACCCAACCAAGCCCCAGCAGCAACGGCGATTCAGCAATGAACTCGATCAGCGAAACGCCCGTCCCGCCGATGATCAAAGCGGTACGCGCGTAGGCCAGCAACGTACGTTCGTTTGCCAGGTCAGTGCGAACGAGCGCGAGATTTTCTTGAGGTGCGGCGTCTGAATTAGCGTTCATAACGACGGATTCCATTTCCGAGGAGCGAGCAATAGAAAGGCTTTATACCGGATGTAGGTTTGAACCTCAGCGAGCGTCCGACCATAATCTTCGCAGACAACTGGCAATCCTCCGACAAAACAAAAGGCATCTGATCATGAGGTCTCACATAGTTCTATTTGGTCTATTCTCCGCGGCAGGCGTTCTATCCGTTTCGACGACTCTTTCCGCAGGCGAATACCTGAACGGAATCGAATGGGAAAAGCCAGCGGTTGTAACACCAGGAGCGACGGACGCCGATCCTCCTTCGGATGCCATCGTCTTGTTTGATGGCAGCGATCTGTCCCAATGGAACAACGCCGACACCTGGAAAGTCGAAGCTGGCAATGCGATTACTGGCAAAGGACCAATCACCACCAAGGACGAGTTTGGCGATTGCCAGTTGCACATTGAATGGTCCGCACCGACGCCGCCCAAGGGCACTGGTCAGGGACGCGGTAACAGCGGCGTATTTCTGATGGGGAGATACGAAATACAAGTTTTGGATTCGTATGAAAACGAGACCTACTACGACGGACAAGCCGGCGCGATCTACAAGCAGACGCCACCCGCCGTGAACGCGACGCGAAAACCAGGCGAGTGGAACGCCTACGAGATCTTTTGGACGGCACCGCGATTCAACGACGACGGTTCGCTGAAGTCACCCGCCTACATTACGGCGACGCACAATGGTGTTTTGATCCTGAACCATTTTGAACTCAAAGGCGACACACCCTTCAACCGACCGCCGACCTACAAGGCACACGGCCCCAAAGGTCCAATTTCCCTGCAAGACCACGGCAATCCGGTCCGCTTCCGAAACATCTGGGTGCGAGAATTCAAGCCGGCAACCGGCGAACAAGTCCGCCCACCGTTCATGAAAAACGGCGACCAAGAAATACCCATCGAGTAGCTGCAATGTTTCTCACGAGGATGTGATCCCGAAGGGATCAAGAGATGTGGGTAAAGACAAGGCTTACCCCCGGCTAATCTCTTAAACCACTTCGCGGTTGTTCCAGTCGAAAGCAAACGCCTCTCCAAGCCGGACGCGACGCGTCGACCCTACTACCCCACCATGAACCGGAGCGCAGTCTTGATCACCAACGTTGTCGTTTCGGCCACAGCGTCGGTAGGAAAGTGCGTGTACGTTGGCACAACGGGCGAGGAATCGGGACTTGGGCGTTTGCCGGGCGCTCGCATGATCGTGGCTAGCTCGCCGTGATCCAACCAAGTCAACGCACAGCGATGGCAACTGTCGATCACGACGTTGCCGGGCCCATAGTAGGGATGCGTATCAAATTGTCCGCGACATGCGGGGCAACTTCGCTTGCACGCTAGCTCACTCGGATCGATCGCTACGGGCAGATCGTCTTCGCCGCTGTAACTTGCCCGCAATTCGTGAGTAACAACTTGGAGCACGCCACTTTCGATCAAGAACCCGCGGCAGTTCTGGCAGTAGCAGACGTTCCAGCGGTTGTGAATCAAGCCCAACTGTAGCGTGACATCGCATTGAGGGCATTCGGCTTCGACGGTTTTCCCAACCGCAACAATAGGATCGACCGATGACGCCAGCTCCGCGGCAAAGCGGTAGGAATTGCACCCCGCGCAATGATGGTAGTCTTGATTGTGGATCTTGGTGAGAGCACCCAGGCAGGTTTCGCATTTCATATCGGATTCTCTAGACGGGCGATCTTGGAATGAGCCGCTTCAACCCTACGTCGGTTTTCGCATTCCCTCCCTGGCCACAACAGAAAACGGAGGCCTCGAAGAAATTGCTCGCCGGAAAGAGGACGGTCGTCGAGCGAACCGGGCGGCGGGTCGTGTCGGTTGAAGCGATTTGACGGGTCAACTTGATCTCAATCGTCGCTGCTTTGCTTGTCGGCGGCGGGAATCTTT
The DNA here is from genome assembly GCA_963714715.1 of Pirellulaceae bacterium. Lineage (GTDB taxonomy): Bacteria > Planctomycetota > Planctomycetia > Pirellulales > Pirellulaceae > JBFJVZ01. Next base: position 240,387 of record CAVQPV010000013.1, read on the forward strand.
CGTGCGGCAATTAAGCTGGTTCCTTTCTGCATGTTGACGCATGCGGGTCTCGTTGCCCTCGATACCAACCGGAACCACTTATGAAAGCTCTTGCTGCTGCCCTTGTCTTGGGGCTTGGCATCTTTGCCTCCCACAGTGCTGACGCCCAGCAACCTGTTTACCAGTCGGGCGTCGTTGTTCAGTCCACACCAATCTATTCGTCGTACGCGGTTCCCACTCATAACTATTCGGCACCCGTCTACAGCACCTCCTCAAGCTACTCTCGTTCACGTCCAGGCCTGTTCGGCCGGTTGATTGAATTGGAACGTCGAAAGAACGCGTGGCTGCGGCGCACGTTCTTGGGTCGCTAAGTGGACACTGATAATTGGCAACATTCGTCGCGACCAAGACTCGTGTCCTTCCGTTGACGGTCTCGCCACGTCACGTTGCAGCAGTCTGAATCGGACTCCGCTGCGGGTTTTCCCGGATCGCCAGCATTGCGCGCTTGCGATCGACGCCACCGGCCTCAGAGTCGGCTTCGTCTTGCCCGTATTGAAGACTTTTTGCTCGGCCAGTCACTCGTTCGTCGGATCCCTTGCTTACAATAACAAGGGTTGATTTATTGTGGACAAGTAAGAGGCCGACGACGTTTTCCCGCGCCCTTATCTGTCGACAGGCCCCAGGGCGGACATGTCCCAAGAACTGCTACTCTTCGAGCTCGATAACGGCACCTTCGGCGTTCCGACGTGCAGTGTTCGCGAAGTCTTGCGGGCCGCTGCGCTCTTTCCACTTCCCGAATATCCCGAGTTCGTCGCCGGCGGCCTGAACTTGCGTGGTGAGATTGTTCCGGTTGTCGACGGTCGCGCGCTGTTGTCTCGCGACAGGAAACCGATCGATCCGGCCGATCACATGATCGTCCTGGGGGCTCAAGCACGCAGCATCGCGATCCATGTGGATCGTGCCATCTCACTGACCGTGATATCGCAGGATGATCTCGCGGTACCGCCTTCGCGTGGCAAGTTCGTCACGCAGGTCGTTAGCACCGAAAACGGTCCAACGGCTATCCTCGACGTCGACGAGTTGTTCGCGGCCTGCGAACCCATTGCTTCACGATCTTCATCAGCGGGAAGGGAATCATGAAAAGCACCCCATGGAGTGATTCTGGATATGAGGCGATCGCTCGCTTGCTGGTGCTCGGGCAGGCTTGACATTCCGCGCAAGTCAACGACCGTCGATCGAGCAAGGGATTCGGATCGCGATGTCTCGCGACGGCATGTCGGACATGACAACCTACCTGCACCGCCTGGAATCAGACGCTGAATCGCTTGACAATTTGTTGGTGCAGACGACCGTTGGCGAAACCTATTTCTTTCGTGACCCCGCCCAATTCCAAGTCATCAGCGAGCTCATTCTTCCTGACATCTGCAATCGTCGTGATCCAAACCATACATTGCATCTGTGGAGCGCGGCCTGTGCATCGGGGGAAGAAGCCTATTCGCTGGCGATGCTGCTGAGCCGGCAGAGGCTGCTGTCGCGAGCATCGGTATTGGGAACCGATATTTCGCGAGATGCGTTGAACCTGGCTCATCAGGCGACCTATCGCGAATGGTCGCTACGTGGCAGAGGCAAAGAATTCGCTGCACCGTATCTGGACGAGTTCGACGGTCGTTACCGTGTGAATGCCGAGATCCGCAAATCCGTGCACTTCGAATACCTGAATCTGGCACTCGGCAATTATCCGTCCACAGCGACGGGAACACGCGGCGTGGATTTGATTCTCTGTAGAAATGTGATGATCTATTTCGATCAAGAGACGATTCACTCCATCGTCCATCGGTTTCATCGCTGCCTTGCACCGGGTGGTTGGCTGGTGACGGCGGCATCCGATCCTCCCATCCATGAGTACGATTTGTTTGAGATCGTATCGACGGATCATGGCATGGTCTTTCGCAAAGGGGAATCCGCTGATCGAACGACCTCGGTTGATGTACGGGCTCCTGCGTTCAGCCAGGCAGATTCCGCCCCCTCACTGACGGACGATCATTCCACAGAACAGCTTTCATCCGTCATTGCTGCGACCAATTCATCCTCTGCGACTTCCGCGGCCCCGGACAGCGCCGCCAGGCTGGAAGCAGCGAAGGCAGCCATGGAGGCTGGTGAATATGAACAGGCAGTCGCGATCGCAGCACAGTTGTCACAGCTTGACGAGGCAGCAAGCGTTCATATTAAGGCACTCGCCAACCGCGATGTTTTTCGAGCCGAGCAGGCCTGCGAAGCGGCCACGAAAAAGCAGCCGCTTTCCGAAGAGTTGCACTACCTACACGCAATTCTGCTGATCGATTTAAATCGACACGCGGACGCGGCAGAGGCACTCCAGCGAGTGCTCTATCTGGATCGGACGCTGGCTTTGGCACATTACTCGCTGGGGACGGTGTTTCGCACGCTGGGGAGTTTTGTGGATGCGCGGCGAGAATTCCGGCTCGCAGAAGAACTTTGCGTTGTCGCTGATCCAAGCGACCTGGTACCGCTGGGCGAAGACCAATGCGTCGGCGACTTGCTGAAAATGATCCAACTACAACTTGCAGCCATCGAGAAGGCGATCAGGGTCCGAGCATGAAACCTGATTCATCATCCAGCGTCGATTGGGACGAAATCAAACGGCGGATCTCTGAACTCGGCAAAACGCTAGCGCTGGCAGAAACAGTGACGGCCAGCGAGGCTCAGACGATCTTGCGTCAGCGAGCACAACGACTGGCCGAGTCCACCGAACAGCATCAGCAGACCGACAGCAGTATCGAAGTGATGATCGTTCGCCTGGCCGGAGAACGCTACGCCTTGGAAACAACGCTGATACGCGAAGTGATCCAGCCATCAACCCTGACGCCTTTGCCAGGAACAGAAAGTTTCATCGCGGGAATGATGAATCGGCGCGGGCGGCCGTTGCTGATCGTTGATGGTCGCGAGTTATTGGAACTTGCCGCGGAAGGATTGGCGGAACCAGCGCGAATCATCGTGATCGGCGACGCGCAGGCCGAGTTCGGCTTGATGACCGATGCAACCGAGGAGGTTGCCACACTTGACATCGCCGAAATCGTCGACCCACCCGATTCGCTGCCCGATTCCACGCGTCGATTGATGCGCGGCGTCACCCCTTGCGCCACGATCGTACTGGACATGGAGCGTCTGCGGGACGATCCGCGATTATGGATTGACGAACAGGACGATTGACCACGATCACCACACAACAGTGAGATGCTACTATGTCAGCCACACGTTGGTTTCAAGGCCTGTCCTTGCGGTGGCAGATCTCGCATTAACGATGGCCGCAGTTGCATTGTCCTTGCTCGTGATGGGTTGGGTGACTTATCGCAGTAGCAGTCGGCTTGCTCGAGATCTGACGCTGGATAAACTCGTTGCCAAGACAAGCGACGCGGCAAAGCTTGTTGAGTCCTCGTTACAGCGAGCGCGAGTGTACACGGCAACGACACCTGAATTTCCACCGATTCCAGGGTTGGTCCGGTGTTGGGACAACGACGGCAACGACCCGATCGATGAAGGCTCCACGACCGAGAAATGGCTGGATCGACTCTCGACCATCCTGCAGGCTCAGATGAAGGCCAATCCCGTACAGTCGCATTGTGCTGTGATTGACGAAACGGGAAAAGAGATCCTGCGGATCCAGCGACGTGGCCAGCTGATTCAGCGGGTTGATGACGGCGCGGACCTCAGCGCCCATCCGTACTTTACCGAGGCGATGCGGCTTCAGGGTGATCAAGTTCACGTCAGTCCGCTGGAGCAACAGAACGAATCGCTGATCTTGCGGTTCGCGACCCCCTTCTTTGCCGATCCACCAGGACCGGCACGAGGTGTGTTCGTGATCGGCCTGGATGGCGATCAACTTCTGCGTGCAGCAGCGATCCCCATCGAAAATGGCTGGGTAGACATTGTCGATGAACAAGGGATGTATTTGTTCTCCAATGATGAAACCAGCCCCGCGACACCACTTAGCCGTGATCGTTATGCACAAGCCAGGCCTGTGCGGGCTGCGCTGCTAATGGACAGCGATCACGACAACTACGCCGATTACATCCCCGGGCATCAGCAACCAGATGGCGTTTCCTTGTTGGCTGCCTACGAAAAAGTCTACTACGCCTCCGAGGATCGGTCACGGTTCTGGGCGATTGCACCTGGCGTTTCGGCCGCTCAGGCGATGCAAACGGTCAACCGGCTGGTCACGCTATTTCTGCTGCTAGGAGTGCTGGTTCTGGTCGCCGCCGCCATCATCACCTATCTCGCGGCCGGCGGTTTGACGGCGTCGTTACGCCGACTGGCGACGGCCGCCGACAGCATCGCCAACGGAAATCTTGACGCAGAACTTCCAGACGCACGTCATGTCGGAGAAGTCGACCAATTGTACAAATCGTTTGCGGCGATGACTGGCAGTCTGCGTGATACGATCGAAGAAGTGATCGATGAGCAGCAAAAATCCGAAGCCATCTTTCAGTCCACGGCTGATGCGATCGTTACAATCGACAAGAGTGGAATCATCCAGGCCTTTAACTCAACCGCTGAGGAGATGTTTGGTTATCGCGCGGACGAAGTTATTGGATCCAACGTATCGCGCTTAGCTCCCTCACCTTATCGCGAAGAACATGATTCCTATCTGGAACGATATCAACGTACCCGCCAAGCACACATCATGAATGCCGACCGCGAGTTGACAGCAGTTCGCAAAGACGGCAGCGTGTTTCCGATATCGCTACGAGTCAGAGAGATCACGCAGGGAAGCAGCCAAGGTTACATCGGAACCGTACAGAACATTACTACGCAGAAAGCAGCCGAGCATGAACGCAATCGATTATTTGATGCGATCCGGGGCGCCGTGAATCGGCTATCCGACGCCTGTCAAGAGATCACGTCGACGACAGCACAGCAAGCGGCCGGGTCGCAGCAACAAGCCACGGCGATCACCGAAACGGTCGCTACCGTCGAACAAATCTCACAGACTGCTGAGCAGGCCGCTGAACGCGCTAATGTCGTCGCCCAATCGGCACGACGCGCTGAAGAAGTCGGTCAGAATGGCCAGCAGGCCGTGCAGAATTCGGTCGCCGCCATGGGGCAAGTCAAGATCGAGGTTGAATCGATCGCGCAAAGCATTCTGGCGCTGTCGGAACGCGCTCAAGCGATCGGCGAGATCATTGCTACCGTCAGCGATATTGCTGAACAGACGAATGTGTTGGCGTTGAATGCCGCGGTGGAAGCTTCACGCGCCGGCGAACATGGCAAAGGTTTCTCTGTCGTTGCCGGCGAAGTCAAATCGCTGGCAGAGCAGTCGAAAAAAGCAACCGTCCAAGTACGCCAAATTCTCGGCGAAATCCAACAAGCGATGAACCAAACGGTGCTCTCGACCGAACAAGGAAACAAGTCGACAAGCACAGCCGAAGAGGTGGTAGCCGCAGCCGGCGATACAATCCGCTCTCTTACCGAAACACTCACTCAATCGGTTCGTTTGGCGATGCAGATTTCTGCCTCCGCAAATCAACAGGCGGCCGGACTCGTCGAATTAAACCTGGGCATTAAGAATATCGACACCGTTGCCAAGCAGAACGTCGTGGCAATCAATCAAATCGAAGAAGCCGCCACTCGGCTGACTGGCCTCAGTCATGAACTTGCGTCTTTGACATCCACTGCTGGAGCGGAGTAGAAATGGACCAGAATGAACTTGTCCGCCGCATCATGGCCACCTTCCTCGACGAACTCGATGAGCACGTGGCAACGCTCAATCGTGACCTCCTGTCGCTGGAAAAGAATCCAGCACAGGAGGTGCGAGTTGAGCTGCTTCATTCGCTGTTTCGGGCTGCACACAGCTTGAAGGGAGCGTCGCGAGCCGTTGATGTGGGGATGATCGAACAGGCGTGTCACGCACTGGAAGATTTGTTGGTAGTCGTCCGCGATGGCAATCGCAAACTGGGAAAAGACCACTTCACGTTGCTTTTTCGTCTCGCCGATGCCATCGAAGAGGCCGGCATGCGACTACGCGAAGAACAAAGTCTTGAGGATGCGCCGATCGCAGCATTGTTGCCTCAAATCCAAGCGTGGGCCTCATCCATTGATTCCATAGAGCAAACTCCACAACAAGACGACGAACCTGTCGGTGAGGAATTGCCGGACCTGGCGGTCGCTGTCGGGTCGGTCGCCGTCGGCAACGAAACTTCAGCGAATGTCCAAGAAGATTGGCGGGCGGCGGGGGGACGGAAATCAGGTCCGCAGGCGGCCGCCAGTATTCGCGTCGCCTCAGAAAAACTGGATGCCCTGCTGGCCGAAGCAGGCGAGCTGCTCGTAGCGCGTCAGCGCATCGAGTTAGGGGTGAAGGAGTTGGAATCTTTACGTGATACCGTTGCCCACTGGAGGCGAGACTGGCGTGAGGTGGAAACAGATATTCGCGGAAGAGCGCGTTTGACCGGTGCAGGTCCGAACCGCTTATCGCTAACCAAAACAGCGTTCGCAAAAATTCATCAAAATTCTGATCGGATACGAGACCTGGAACGTGAGCTGGATCGTTTGGTCATCAGCGCGCAGTCGAATGAACGGTCTTTGAACCAGATTGGCGAGCACATCGAGACTGATGTGCACGAGGCTCGGATGCTTCCCTTCGCAGAGTCCTGCCAGGGTTTAGACCGGGCGATCCGAGATGTCGCGACGAAAGTTGGCAAACAGGTGCGGTTGGAACTGCTGGGCGCGGACGTGCAAGTCGATCGCTCGGTACTGGAAGGCTTGAAAGATCCGCTCCTGCACCTCGTTCGCAACGCGGTTGATCACGGCATCGAATCAGCTGATGCGCGGAAACGCTCGGGCAAACGCGAGGAAGCGACGATTACGATCGAAGCAGCACTGCGAGGCGGCAGCGTCGACGTTCGCGTTCGGGATGATGGGGGTGGAATCGATCTTGGGCGGATCGCGGAGAAAGCGTCTGCCAAAGGCATGGCGATTCCTCAGTCGCCGCAAGACTTGGCCCGCTTGATTTTCATGCCAGCGTTCTCGACTGCCGCGGAAGTTTCGGACTTGTCGGGCCGCGGCGTCGGCCTCGATGTCGTTCGCTCGCAAATCGAGCGACTGCACGGAACCGTCGATGTCACCTTCGAATCGGGTTGCTGGACTTGCTTTACGCTCACCGTTCCCCTGACGCTGACAACGATCCGTGCCGTCATGGTCAACGCCGCCGGGCAAACCTTTGCAATCCCAACGGCCAGCATTGACCGCATTGTGCGGTTTGACGAAACGGATCACGCCACGGTTGGTGGGCGAAGTGTGCTCCGCGCTGGCGGGTCGGTCATTGCCTTGACAGGTCTTGCCAGAACCTTGGGCCTTTCACAAACGTGGCAACTGTCGCCTGATCAGAAGATGTTCGCGGCAGTCTTGGTGTCCGGCAATCAGCGCACCGCTTTCGCTGTCGATGAGATAGGCTCCGAGGTCGAATCGACTGTGAAGAGTCTGGGGCCTCATGTGCGGCGACTGAAACATGTTTCCGGCGCGACGTTACGTCCATCTGGTGAGATTGCACTGGTGTTGAACGTTGCCAATCTCATCCGCACCGCTGCTGGCAGGGGCGAGCGATTCTCCGTTGCCAAATCGAAGCCGAGCCAACAAGAAGTCAAGCGGAGAGTGTTGCTGGTCGATGATTCGGTTACGTCGCGGACACTGCTCCGCAGTATCCTTGACGCTGCCGGCTATATCGTTTCTGTTGCCGTCGATGGCCTGCAGGCCTTGGAGATGGTCAACAGCATGGCGTTTGATCTTATTGTCAGTGATGTTGACATGCCACGTCTGGATGGATTTGGCTTGACTCAGGAAGTCCGCAAGACATCCGCCAGCGCCGAACTCCCCGTTGTCCTGGTAACCGCCCGCAGCACGGAAGAGGACCGCATTCGCGGACTCAAGGCTGGTGCGAACGCGTACCTCGTGAAATCCGGTTTCGATCAAAGTCGATTACTGCAAGTCATCTCGGAATTATTGTAAGAATACTCTATGCTGCGAGTCCTAGTCGTCGACGATTCGCCAACCGCGCCGAACTCATCACGGGGATCCTAAAGAGTGACCCCGAGATTGAAATCGTTGGTTGTGCAAGCAACGGAGAGGAGGCAGTCCGGTTGGCCAGCGAGCTGCGTCCTGACGTGCTGACGATGGATATCCACATGCCGATCTTGAACGGCTTGGATGCCACTGAGCAGATCATGTCAACCTGCCCCACGCCGATTGTCATTATTTCATCAACCACGCGCATCCACGATGTGGAGTGGGCGATGAAAGCTTTGCAGGCTGGTGCGTTGACCTTGCTGATGAAACCGATCGGTCCCAACGTGCCCAATTTCGCCACCACGGCAAAAGAGCTGATCGAAACAGTCAAAGCGATGGCCGCTGTAAAAGTCGTCGGCCGGCGTAATCGTTTGGACGCACAGAACAAGTCGGTAAAAACGACCCCGCCCACGGCCAGTCGCGCTGTGCGGGCTGTCGCCATCGCCGCGTCAACCGGCGGCCCCCCGGCGTTGCTGCAAGTTTTGTCTTGCCTGCCGGTCGACTTTCCCGCCCCAATCCTGATCGTGCAACACATTGCCGACGGCTTCACCGACGGCTTCGTCTCCTGGCTGGATGTCTCGCTGCCACTGAGCGTCAAGCAGGCGGAGCAAACCGAGCGATTGCAACCTGGGGTGGTCTACGTGGCGCCTGAGAACCGACACTTGGGCGTCAAGGGCAATGGGGATGCCCTGCTGTCGAGCGAACAACCGATTGGAGGCTTTTGCCCTTCAGCCACGTTTTTGTTTGAGTCGGTGGGCCGTGTTTTTGGACGCAGCTCGATCGCCGTCATTCTTACAGGGATGGGTAATGACGGCGTCGCAGGTCTCGACACGCTGCGCTCGCGCGGGGGTTACGTGATCGCCCAAGACGAAGACTCTTGCGTCGTCTACGGGATGCCCGGCGCAGCAAATCAGGCGGGCGTCGTGGACGTGACCCTCCCGCTGGACCAGATCGGCGCCGCCGTCTTGCGACAACAGACGTTCGTGCCGATCGCTGAAGCCGCGAACTCCAATATCAATCACTGTTGGTGATTTTGTCTTCGACTGTTTTCGTTTTCATTTTTTCACGGCGGTTCAGATGCCAGAGCTTGAGCAGCATCCACAGTCCTGCGAAGCTGCCGACGAAGACCATGGCGGTTAGGTACAGCGGACGAAGGTATTGAGCGGAAACGTGAGCGGCGGCTTCGCCGCCGGCAGACATGCCACGATCGACGAGCCCTGTTTTGGTGACAACGATCGGATTGCCCTCCGCGTCGAAAACGACTTCGTCGCCACCAAGAATCCGATCGGGTTCCGACAAGATCACCGTCGTTGTCGCCACGGTGAACAGTGTCTTGCCCGGATTGTTTTCGACGAAGCGTCCCAGGAAGCCGACCATTTGTTCGGTGTCGCTTCGTAACATTGCCAGCACTCCGGTTCGCTGTGTTTGTGGCAATTTGGCGATGTCGTCGGCGTGACGGGCGACCGCGATCGCTTGGTCGCCGGACAACTTCGCTGCCAAGTCGGCTCCTTCGTCACCCAAACTGCGAACCAAAGCCATCCCGACACCGGGTTGCGCCAATTCGCTGCGCAGCGCCGCGGCACCGTATTTGGTGACCGATTCAGCGAGTTCTCGACCCGCCGATCCGGCGGCCAGGCGCGCCAGGGCGGCCTTGGCTTGCGCCTCGGGGATTTCATCCAGCGCCGATAGTACCGGTATGATCGACGGAGCGTTGTCGAGCGCAGAGAGGGCCTCCGGGCCGTACTTGCCTGACAGTTTGGCGACTTGCTCCACCGCCTCGTCACCTCCCTCTCTGGCAGCCGCGCGCGTCACGCGTGCAACGAGTTCTTTGCTGCCTTTTTTGGCCAGGTACTCGACGCCTTCTTCGCTGCCCTGCCTGGCAAAATACTTCGTGATTGCCCGGGTAACCGATGTCGTGACTTGCGCCTGGGCCTGCGGAGTGGTAAGCACAATACAAAGCAATGCGGCGGAAACAACTTCATTCCGATTCACGACGAAGATCCTCTGGTAACGATTTGCTGATAGAAACGCTGACGGTACGCTTCCCTTAAACGATCACACACGACGGGCAACGCGTCGACGATTCCAGATTGGTTCCTTGCCAGGCCCCCAGAGTCAGCGGGAGTATTCGCCAATCTACCATGCAGAATCGTTTCGCTGAGCGAATCGATGTAGCGGTTCATTTGGCGACTCATCTGAGCTTCGAACTTTTCGGTCATCCACCAATCGATCACGAGGCCGACGGCCAATCCGATGCCGAGCCCGACGGCCGTCCCAAGGGGCCCAGCCAACGTGCCGCCTCCAGCACCGGCAGCGGCTCCGCCCGCCGTGGCACCTCCACCGGCTGCCGCACCAACCGCCGCCGCCGTTCCAAATCGAGCCAGTAGGCCAGTGATCACCGATCGGGCCGTGAACACACCTGCCTCGCTGATGATGAAGACCCCCAAAGCATTCATCACGCTCGTCGTGCCTTGTTTCGCCGCGTAGCCTTGCAACTGCCGAGCAACCGCCTGGAAAAACGGTTGGTACTCTTCGACGTTGACGTCGGGCAAGTCGGCAGTACTCAAGGCAGCTTGCACACTGATCACCATCCGTTTTTGATTCGCATCGACATCATTGCGAAACTGATCCAACACCGCCGTGATGTCATCCAAGAGTTGCCGCTCCGAAAACAGATGGTGCTCGAACTTGGTCTGCACATAAGCCTGAATACGATTGTCTTCACGCCACCAGTTGCCGGGCATGCGGCGGACGATACCAAAACGCGTGGAAATGCTGGTCAGATCTTCGACGAATGGCCGCACGCCTGCATGGTAGCCGGCGAAAACACGCTCAAGCCTCTTGACGCAACGTTCAGCTGCTTCACGATTGAGCGCATCGGTCTGTTCGATCAGGGGTTCGACTTCTGCATCGTAGAAATGGGCGCGTTGAACTTCGGGCTTCGCGATCGGCGGGGCAGGTTCCCCTAGTGCAGTCTTGACCGGCGCAGTGGGAATGACCGGAACCGGTTCCGGGCGCAGAACAACGAGATACGTCAATGCGGCCAGCAACGCAGCGCCCACGGCCGCCGAGGCCAGCGGGCGGTCAGGGCCAAGTAACCGCACCGCGATGCCAGCGGGCCGGCCTGGTGAAGAGCTTTCGGTTGTTTGATCCCGACCGGATTCCAAGGAAACAGCTTTGCAGGGGAGGGATTTCTGTCACGGACACGCAAGTCCACTATATCGTTTCTGAATCAAAGGCCGCAAAAAGAAGCTTTGGGGGGCGCAGTGGCAGTGTTTTTTCGGCAATCGGCACACTTGGCAACTCCGCTACCCGCGCTGTGTGTGGGCCTCCCGACCGCACCCAGTTCCGACCGTAGGTCTCACTCGCGGCTGGCAGAATGGAGACCTGTGCATGCGAGGCCGACGTGGAGACCTGACGGTCACGGGGACGGCGCGGTCGAGAGACCGGCGCCGAGCGCGGTCACGGGGACGGCGCGGTCAGAGACCGGCGCCGAGCCGCGGTCACGGGGACGGCGCGGTCAGAGACCGGCGCCGAGCGCGAGGTCACGGGGACGGCGGGGTCAGAGACCGGCGCCGAGCGCGACGCGGTCACGGGGACGGCGCGGTCAGAGACCGGCGCCGAGCGCGGGGGAGTAGGCGTCCCGCCTACTGCTCAGTCCATTGAACCTTTTCATCAATCGGCTGACGTGTTGACTCTGGCCAACGATTAGCGGGATGGCCGACGTAAAACAATCCAATCGCACGGTCTTTTGGCCCCAAGCCCATCAAGTCACGCAGTTGGTTGCTGACAGCAGCAACATTGGTGGACCAAAAAGCACCCAATCGATGAGCGGCCGCCGTTAAGTGCATGTTTTGCACGGCGCAGGCGACCGCCTGGATTTCATCCAACTCGGATATCTTCTCAATCTCTTGTCGCTTCATCCCGATGGCGATCACCACCGGCGCTCGCAACGGATTGGCGAGCAGGCTGTCATACTTCTTCTGCTTAAAGCTCTCCGGCGGCGCAAGTTTCTCGTAAGTCGACGCCAGGAACTCGGCCAGCCGGCTGCGGGCAGCACCGGTGAAAACCCGAAACCGCCATGGTTCGGTCATCCCGTGCGTCGGTGCCCAATTCGCATTCTCAAGCATCTCGTGGATCACGGCACGATCGACCGGTTCGTCCGACATCATCTTTGGTTTGATGGTCCGTCGGTGGCGGATGAGATGGGCCAGTTGTTCTGGATCGAAACGAGTCATGCTGTTCCAAGGGTCTGTTTTATTGAAAGGCTTCGCCAACAAATGATATGCTAACAGTGAAATCCGCATCCGTCGAATCATGCTGGAGCCCATGAAACTGCCGCAAATTCTTCGTTTAGTGACCGTTGCATGTCTGCTCAGCCAAACCGCATCCGCAGACTTCGTTGCCGGTGCGGCGAAAGTTGACATCACGCCTGAGGCCGGCGTTTCACTGGACGGTTCGATCAGCAAAAACGGCCCGGTGACTTCGGTGCACGATCCCTTGCATGCCCGAGCGTTGGTGCTGGGCGATGGGAGAACGAAGATCGCGATCGTCGTTGTCGATCAATGCATGACGGCTCGTGAAATATTCGATCGTGCCAAAGAAATCGCCTCCAAAGCAACCGACATTCGCGCCGATCGGATGCTGATGGCGGCAACGCACACGCACGCCGCACCGCGAACGATTCACATCGGCCGCGAAAGAAGCGACGACCAGTACCACGTCGAACTTGCCGAAAAAACTGCCGCAGCGGTCATCGCCGCCAACAAGAATCTCGCTCCCGCGTCGATCGGCTACGGATCGTTTGAACTTCCTGACTTAATCGCATGCCGCCGTTTGTTGTGCGAAAAAGGGAGTGTTGGCAAGAACCCCTTTGGTGAACTCGGTGAGCAGATCAAGTCGGTTGCCGGCAGTAGTAGTCAGGTGATCAAACCGGCGGGCCCCATCGATCCACAATTCTCAGTGGTCTCGATCAAGCATGCTGACGGCACGCCACTGTGTGTGCTGGGCAACTTTAGCGTGCACTACTGTGGCGGTTACCGGCGCGGCGCCGTGAGTGCCGATTACTTCGGTGCGTATTGCAAGGCGATCGAAGCCTCGTCCGCTGCAGCAAAGCATCCGCCATTGGTTGGCATCATGTCCAACGGAACGAGTGGCAACACCGGTTCGTTTCAACGTGGCGGAAAAAAGCTCGCGCCGTTCGAAGGAATCCGATACTACGGACAACTGCTGGCTGACGAATCGAGCAAGGCAATCGCGTCGATGGAACATCACAGCAGTGTTGCGATCGAGATGATGCAGAAGGAAATCGAACTCACCGTGCGAAAGCCGAACGCGGCACGATTGGCTTGGGCCGACAATGTGCTCGCCGACCCAAACGCCAAGCAACCACATCGCTGGTCAAGGATCTACGCTCAGGAAGCACAATATCTTGCTGAATATCCGGACACCGAAAGCATCATCCTGCAGACCATCCGCATCGGTGACATCGCGATCGCGAGTGCTCCCAGCGAAGTCTTCGCCGAGACTGGTTTGGCGATCAAGCAGGCGAGTCCGCTGAAGAACACCTTCAATATGGAACTTGCCAACGGTTACGGAGGTTACTTGCCGACCCGCGAGCAACATGCACTGGGCGGTTATGAAACGTGGCCGGCGCGATCAAGTTTCCTGGAGGTCGGCGCGGAAGACGCGATTCGATCCGAGTTGGTCAAGATGCTGAACGTGGTTGCAAAGTGAGCGCCCAAGGGCACGGCGTTTGATAGCGTGGGACGCAAGTCCCAGGAATCGAGAACGTATGTCTTCTACCCGGGTGGTCCGATCGGCCGCAAAGCGGCCGATCGACGGGCGGGGGCAGGTTTGATGTGCGGATATTTCTTGGGACTTGCGTCCCAGGCTGTCGGCCATCATCGCTCCGCGATTCGAGAAAGGGGGCCACGTCCTCCAAATCAAAACGCCGAGATGTGTAGAAACCAATGCCCAGAGAGAGGGTTTTGCAAGGCCCAGCAAACGAACACTTTAAAGGCGGTACGCTCTCGGACACACAACGGGACAGCGGGGGGGGAAGGGGCGTTGAGTTTTCTTCTGCCGCTCACCTCCGTAAACGCCCAGGGGTGCAGATCCCGGCGTTGGAGTCCATTGCCGGAATTATCTCGGTAAACGGTCTGGTGTTCCTGTTTTGTGGCTCGGTAGACTCCACCGGCTTGTTTCTACTCTCGCGAAGGATCGCGGACATGTCCGGTGAAGGATCGCCTCGAATACTCATCTCACGTCTCGGGCCCATTGGTGACACCATCCTGACGCTGCCGGTGGCGTGCGCGTTGCGAGACCACTTTCCCGATTCGCTGATTGCTTGGGTCGTGGAGAAGCCGGCGGCACAGGTCGTTCGGGGCCACGAAGCGTTGGATAGGGTGATCGAGCTGGAGCCGCATTGGTGCACATCGGTTCGGGGTATTCTGAATGTCAAACAACAACTCAGGTCTCACGGATTCGATATATCGATCGATTGCCAGGGAGATGCAAAGTCAGCGTTGGTAGCCCAACTGTCACGTGCCCCGCGCCGGATTGGCTTCGCCACCAACGGGAGACGACACATGATTCGGCTGGCAAACAACACCCATGTGACGCCCGTCTTTCCCCATCTGACCGATCGTACACTTGAATTGCTGACGCCCTTGGGCATTCATACGCCCCGGGTGCGGTGGAAGCTGCCCCTGCAGCAGGAAGCGCGACAATGGGCTTCGCGGTGGAGGCGTACGGTGCCAGCGCATGCCGTCGCGGTTTTGAATCCCGGCGCGACTTGGCCGTCAAAAGCATGGGAGCCGAGACGTTTCGGGCAGACCGCTTCCTATTTGCGTGCGCAATATGGATACACCAGCGTAGTGGTTTGGGGAAATGCCCAGGAACTCCGCTGCGCGGAATTGATTGTTGACGCGTCCCGAGGTACAGCGGTGCTCGCGCCGCAAACAGATTTGCAACACTTGGCGACCCTGATCGAGACATCCGATCTTTTTATCAGCGGCGACACTGGCCCCATGCACATGGCGGTCGCAGTCGGCACAGCAACGATCGGACTCTATGGGGCGACGCTGCCAGGAAGGTCAGGCCCTTATGGTCAGATCGCGGTACAGCAAGCCTATGAAAAAGGAAGCGAACGTCACCGGCGGAAAGCCGACAACACGGCAATGCAAGCGATCACGGTTCGGCACGTCTGTGATGCCGTTGACGAGATCGAATCACGGCGTGAATTGATGAAAGTCGCTGCGTAGCAACGCTCAAGATCACACGTTGCACGCCGCCACGATCGCTTTCTTGCCTCGAATGCTCTGTCGCGTTGACTGCTCCAATCGAAGCACCACGCGGCATTGGCGAATCGACTCGCCGACCAAATCGTCCATGATGCCAGTCATTCACGCTCGCGAAAGCGGTGCTCGATTGCTGTTGCCAATGGTGAAGCCGCCGGGGGCGATGCCGACCACACCTTCGTTCAAGACCGGGTGCTGGCGAAAGGGTTGCCCGGCCGATTGAACCACAGAGGGCACGGAGACACAGTGCTCGTCCCCCAACTTCGCGTAGGCCGGACCAAGGCGCGACAGCGACGCAGCAGCCGGCAGTGATGTATTGCCAGAAAACGGGTTGCCAGGGTATCCGCCCGCTCGGGTAAGAGTACATTTGAAGCGGACGCTCGCCTCATACGCCAGACATTTTAGCTATGAACCATACCACGACAACTCATCGCGTGATCTTCGTTTTGTTGGTGACATCGCTGGTCGCTTCACGAGGCTTACCTGGATTCGCCAACGATATCTCAGCCGAGCACGTGCTGTGGTACACGAGGTCCGCGCAGAAATGGTCGGAAGAGGCATTACCGCTCGGGAACGGCCGGCTCGGATGCATGATCTTCGGCGGCACCGACAAGGAACAGATCCAATTCAATGAAGATACGCTGTGGATAGGTGACGAGACCGACACGGGGGCGTACCAGGCATTTGGCGACATCATTGTTGAACTGGGGCACGACCACGGCGAAGACTATCGACGCATGCTGAATCTAAGCAATGCGGTGCACACGATCACTTATGAGAACAAGGGGATTCGTTACGAGCGTGAGTGTTTTGCGAGCAGCGGGGCGGGCGTGATCGTTTGTCATTTCACGGCGGATCGCCCGGGCGCCTATGATGCCAAATTGTCTTTGCAGGATAGCCACGAAGGCACGCTTACCAGCAGTGACAAGCGACTTGGAATCGCCGGTTCGTTGGCTGGATACGTTTACAAGTCAGGATCGGGTCGGGGGACGAAGGCCAACGCCTATGCACTTGCCCTGGACTACGAAGCCCAGATGTGGGTCCGCCATGACGGTGGCGCTGCGGCCGTGCAAGGCAGCAGCATTGAACTTACAAACGTGGACAGCTTCACGGTTTTTCTCGCCGCCGGCACAGACTATGTCAATCAAAGAGAAAGGGGATGGAAGGGTGAGCATCCCCACAACCGGATCGAAGCCCAACTTAACGCCGCGTCACAGCGACCCTACGACACCTTGCTCCGCGAGCACATCCAAGACTACCAGAGTCTCTATGGCCGATTGACATTGGATGTTGGAACAGCACCAACCGCGACCGGACAGTTGCCCACCGATCAACGTCTTGAAGCCTACCAGCAGATGAAGCCCGATCCTGATCTGGAGGAACTGGTCTTCAACTACGCTCGCTATCTGATGATCAGTTCATCGCGTCTGGGGACCATGCCGGCGAACCTGCAGGGGCTTTGGAACAACAGCAACGAGCCACCCTGGCGCTGCGATTACCATACCGACGTCAATATCGAGATGAACTATTGGTTTGTGGATCAGGCCAACCTATCGGAATGTTTTCAACCTCTTGCCGAATGGGTGAATTCGATTCGTGAAGTTCGCAAAGCAGAAACCAAGGCGGCCTTCAACACGCGTGGGTGGTTGACGCATGCAGAGAACGGCGTCTTTGGCGGCTCGACTTGGAAATGGTCCAAGGGCGACGCTGCCTGGGTGGCTCAGAATCTGTGGGACCACTATGCCTTCACCCAAGATGTCGACTACCTCCGGACGCGCGCCTATCCGGTGATGACGGAACTTTGCGAGTTCTGGGTCGATCACCTCAAGCAGCTGCCCGACGGCAGCTTGGTATCACCCGACGGCTTTTCTCCGGAACACGGACCCCACGAAGACGGTGTCTCCTTTGACCAGCAGTTGGTGTGGGACCTGTTTACGAACTTCTTGGAAGCATCTCAGACACTCGGCGTCGACGGTGATTTGCAGCGAAAGATTGCCTCCATGAAGCCTCATCTTTTGGGCCCACAGATTGGCAAATGGGGACAGTTGCAGGAATGGATGGTCGATCGGGATGATCCCACGGACAAGCATCGTCACTTGTCCCATCTGATTGCCGTTCATCCCGGCCGTCAGATTTCGCCCCTCACCACACCCGAATTGGCAGCGGCGGCCAAAGTTTCCATGAATGCCCGAGGCGATGGAGCGACCGGCTGGAGCAAAGCTTGGAAGATCAATATCTGGGCTCGCCTTCACGACGGAGACCGTGCCTACAAATTGCTATCGGAACAGCTCCGCGGCAATTACTACCAAAATCTGTTTGGCTTTCATCCGCCGTTTCAGATCGATGGAAACTTCGGATATGCCTCCGGCCTCTGTGAGATGCTGTTGCAGTCGCACATGGGTCAGATCCATTTGCTGCCCAGCCTGCCAAAGGCTTGGCCCGACGGCAAGATTCACGGTGTCCGAGCACGTGGAGGTTTTGAGCTGGACATCGATTGGCAGCGTGGCATCCTGACGCAAGCCGTGATCCGCTCAAAGCAGGGTCAGCCTTGTCGGATTCGCGTGACCGACGACATCGCGGTTACCATATCGGGTAGACCGGTCGAAGTGGTCCGCCACGACGATCAATCGATCCAGTTCGAGACCGACGCCGGGAAGACGTATTTGTTGACGCCCAAGTCAGGGGGCTCTTCGCCGGGGTTCAGGCTAGGTTTTCGGTTTTCAGGCCTAGGGCTGATTTAAACGAAATGTGAATTGCAAGGGTGAGCCGCGGGCGTAAGCGCCGTAAGGCACCGGGCAATGACGTATGCCCGGCCGCTTACGCGTCGCGGCTCACTAAATCAACAGGCCGCTAGTGCTTTGTCAGATCTACTAGCTTCCAGCCACCCCTCCCCGAATCTTCTCGCCAATCGAGTTGGGTGTCTTTGACCTACGGTCAAGACTTATCGCCCTTGCTCATCGCCGGGCTCGTGGCGTGCTGGATCACGAAGTCCACGAGCTCCTGGCACTCGAAAAAGCCTTTCCACATGTTGTGTCCCTGCCCCTGGGCTATCTTCAATACCATCTTGCCGCCCACGTCCCTGTAGCGCTTCGCCACCAGGCCCGAATTTGCATCGATCGGCACGATCTTGTCGACGTCGCCGTGGATGTGGAAGATCGGTACGCTACGCCGCGTCGCTCCAATGCTTTTTCAGCCAGGTGGCTGGCTTGGTTGATTTGAACACGCTGGCCGAATAGCCCTCGATCGCTTGCTGCGGCAACGGATAACCGTGAAATGCCAGGATTCGCATTTCACTTGGCTGGTGCGGTGTGAGGATCATGTTCATCGGGAACATGGGCCGGCAGTGTCGCTTGAAACTCAGTACCCATTGCTCGGGCCAAAAAGCCAGGTCGTCCGCCAACGCGTTGCTGACGTATTGTTGCTCGATTCGGAATGAATCAAGCACTTCCGCTTGGCGATCAACAAAATGGTCGTACACTCGGCGATGTCTTTCCGGGTGAAAGCGAAAGACGGATGTGTTACCCACGCGACCGTCGCGGCCCGGCATCCATGCGCGGCGCTTTTCCAGCCAGTCTTGGATCACGCAAAAGCGACCGGGCTGGTAAGTGAAGAAATCGTCCAGCGAACCGGTCAACACGATGTCAAGATCCAAGAACAGCGTGTCTCCATCCAAGTCGGCAAGGCCGGGTTGAAACAAACCGACTTTACGCCACGTTTCGCCACCTTTACGCGAGTCAAACGCGTCTTCATCAAAGGGAGTCACGGGCAAGGGTTGAACATCGACATCCGCATCGATTCCGTTGGCGTCGTCAGTGAGACATACGAATCGAAATGGTCCGGAGAGTTGCTTGCGGACGCCCCGATACAATCGGTTGACGTATTCACTGCCGTACTTCGTTCCCCACTTGATACACAGCACGTTTGCCGACATGTCATTTACTCCGCAGTCATCTTGATTGGTAATCCGGCGTTCGCTCGCAGGCAACGCTGAAGAGACTACGAAAACGAGGCAAAGCAAGTAAAGAGATTTTGCTTTTTGATGCTATCAATATGCGGCATCCGAAATCCGTCTGAGATGCTTACAGATCGAGTTCCTTGATCCAGGTATTGCGATAACGCACGTCATGGCCTTCGCATTGAAGCTTCAGACCCTGAGGCGTGTCGGTGATGCCGAAGCCATTGTCGTTGCCCCCGTCGACGCCGGAATTCGGTCCGCCCCAGACCTTGTTGATGACCTGGCTGGAGTGAACCTTTTGGCCATTGAAATACATGGTCACCAGAGGCTTAGCGACCATTTTGCCTTCCTGGAATCTCGCCGCGCGGAAGACGATGTCGTAGGCATTCCATTTTCCGACACCATTGTAGGCATGATAGGGAGATTCCGTTTCATTGATGACCGCCCCCATACCATGCTTCGTCTTGTCGCCATCGAGCACCTGGATTTCAAAACGATTTTGCAGATAGACACCGCTGTTCCCGCCCGGTTTCATGATGAGGAACTCGACGTGCAGTCGAAAATCGCGATACGGCTTTTTCGTCACGATATCCGCCGCCCCGTATTTGCCACCGTCGGCGGCGCGGTCGTCGGTCATCAGACAAGTGCCGCCGTCGACCGGGTCTTCCACGATCTTCCACTTGATTGGCAGCGACGAGCCGAAGCGCGGACCCTCCCAATACGTCCATTTCTCATCCAACATCTCCCGCGTGCCGTCGATGATCATCTCGGCGCCTGCAATCGGCTTCGCGCCGACACCAACGTGTTTGGACGTCTCCTCCGCGAATCCGGAAAAGGCAACGAGGGACAGGGAAAGGCCGATGAAGCAATGGAGTGTTTTCATGAGGAAAGGTATAAAACAGTAGGAAGGACGTGGCAAGTCTTGCGATCGGCCTGGGGTAAACGAGCGTCAGTCCGATGCGGCCCAAGGCTATCGTTGCTGCGAAGCGTTTCCACTCAGCCGTTCCTGAAAACCTTTCGGGTTCTTGAATATCCCGTGGCAAAACCACCACGTCGTAACGTACCGCCGTTTGCTGTTGATCCGCAGTTCTGACGGCACGATCCGCTGGATGAATGTTACGGAGAATCCTCAGCGACGAAGCTCGCCGTTCAAATGGAATCTGTTGCGTCCGTCTTGGGAGCCGGAAGTGGCAAGTCTTCAACTTTTTCCTTTTTTGGCGGATCAATCGTTGGACGTGGAACGGGTTTCGGTTCGTCGTCTGGCGATGATGGGCTGGCATATTGATGCAGCAAACTTCGTGTTTCCGCAAATCCATTCAGGTTTGCGATCCACGCCAATTCCGGATTATTGTGAACACCGTCGTAACGTTGGACAAGTTCAGCAGCAAGCGTGGCGGCATTGTCACTCATGATCAACTCGTTCACGCGGCCGGGAGTCAGGTACTCCAGCCACACTTCGCCGCCCGAGCGGCCGGCAAGACTCGCGCTAAACGGTCGGGGCCGGAGGCCGCATCGTAGGTTGGTTGACTTCGCGGCACGATCGCCGCGGAAGAGATTGTTGGACTGGGACTGTTGTACGCACGAGTCGACGGGACGACGACAACCGAAGGAGCTACGTAGAGTCTGCTGTCCAGCAACGACGAATACGCAGAGTACCCGTACGGATAGTAGCCGCCGTAAAGATATCGATTTGCGTAGCTCGGATAGCTTCGCAGGTGTAAACCGTAACTTGTCGAGGGATAGGATGGGCGAGCGTAGAGCGAGCCAATCGTGCCGTGATAATACGACGAATGCGGTCGATGATAGATCGACGAACGTGATCCGTGATGATAAGACGAATGCGATCGGCCGATGTCGTGGGGATGCCGGAAAGAAGAATACGACCCACTGCGCATCGATAGCGACGGAGTACGCATCATTGATGACGGGCCACGCATCGACGCGGACGGGCCGGGCATGGCAGACGACGGACCGCGCAACGAAGATCCTCGCATCGATGAACCTCCCATGCCGCCCCCCACTCTCATACCGCCTCCCGCTCTCATACCGCCTGGGGCACCACCGCCGCCTCGACCCTGCGCGTCTACCTCGGAGGCGAGCAGCAGAAATGCAGCAAAAAACAGAAGCGTTCGAGCCATCGGAATCTCCAAGGGAGTAGAGTCATCACGGCAATCGGCATGACGAAATTCGGCGAGCACCGCTCATCTCGACTCCTCCAGTCTTTCACCGCAGAGGTCCACTGTCAAATCGAAAGGCCGATACGCGGGGAATCGCTTGGGATCTCCCAAAATCGATCCCTCCCACAGGTCATTTTGGGCCTGAGTGATTTAGCTGGCCCAGTTTCCGGAGCGGATGAATTCTGCCCTCAGAAATCGGCTGCAAGCCGTTTTTCCAACTGCCGCCACTGATCGCTCAGCCCTCTGGTTGCTTGTGACCATCGAATGCTTCGCCTGGTCCCCGATAGCGTTGCGGCCGACAACCAGATTTCCCACTCGTCAATTATCTCGCGACCGCCGGCGCATCCTCGAAATGCTTTTCAAGAAAGTGGAACACACGTCTCGGGCTGACAATTCCGTCAAGCGTTGCATCAACCTTCAGAACTGGAACGTGCCGGTGCCCCGCAACTGCGATTGCTGCCAAGGCTGTACCCACTGGATCGCTTTCGTAGACAACGGTGGGATCGCACGTCATTACTTCCCGCACTGGGTGGCTTGCCAGTTTTTGAAACTGCTCCGCGACCCTTTCCAGAACATCACGTTCGGTGAAGATGCCAACCACCTTGCCGTCGTCCACGACCAGCAAGCTGGAACTATGAGAACCGTGCAGCGCCTGGACCGCTTGGCGAATCGGAGCCGAAGCCCGCACATGCACATAGGGTCGGCACTGAATCTCGCACACCAGCTCCTCCCCCAGAGCCCGCTGGAGTTCGCTTGCGTACTCCGGCGACTCGTAATCACTTAGTGGATCCCGAAAGTCACTGACAGGATCCCGAAAATCATTGGGTGGGTCCAGGAAAGCATCCAGCGGGATTGGCGATACGTCTTTCATCGTCAGGCTCCTTCGCGTTGTCGCATCCAGGGTTTACTGCTGAGTCGTTGTACGACGGTCTGCCGCGGGAAGCATTCCGAGATATATTCAGCGAGGCCGCGTTGTCCGGTGATGCCAATCAGTTTGCCGTCTTCACCGGTAACGGCAATGAACCGCACCCCATCACGCACGACGGCGTCCCAGACGCGGGAAATCGGCTCACTTGACTTGAACGATAAAAACTCGCGTTCGGCGAAATCGCAGACGGGGCGATCGTCCAGGCAAGCGTTTTGAACCAGCACGTCCAGCAAGGATTTTTCCGTAAACAACCCGATTGGTTTACGAACTTGATCGACAATGACAGCACACCCCAGCGAGTGGGCACGCATCACGGCGACCGCCGCACGCACCAACGTGTATCGATGAACGACGATCGCGTTGCGGAGTTGCAAGCTGCTGATCGGATCGAATTCGAGTTCTTCGCGGAATCCCAACGTGGCATCCTCATGTCTGGCATAAATTTCACTTTGAAACGCACATTCCGCGCCAAGGCGGACCACGAGCACGCGATCGACGGCCTGCTCTTCCCGAACAGGCTTGTAATGACGATCGAAATCCGCAATTCTTTTTGTTCGCCTTGCGAAAGACCAAAAAAGGAATCACGTGTCATGCAAGCGAATTGCGCTTGACTGCACATTTCTTGCGCAAGCACGCCGACATGGGAGCAAGCTGTCCAGGATGCAACGGGAGCAAGGATCCTGGGATGGCGTTACCAACCACCACCGCCTCCGCCTCCGCCCCCGCCTCCCGAGAAACCGCCTCCGCCGCCGAAACTAGACGAACCGCTACTGCTGCCCGGCGCGGTGGCTGATGAGGAAATCGCCGAACCAAGCGCGGCTCCCAATCCGCTGGCAAAGGCACCGGTCGTGAAGTTGTTCCAGCCTTCTCCGTGGTACCAGGTTGGATGGTAAGCGTGCACTCCGGAATCGCCGCTGCTCGGGGCTGTGGCTGCCGCAGCCAGCACTTCTTTGAAGTTTTCGGCCCATTCGTTTTCGACGTCGAGCGCTAATGCGTACGGCAGATACTCTTCGTACAGTGCGACCGTTTTCTTGGGCGGATGCATCTGCCGCAGGAACTCTTGCTCGGCGGTCGCGAGATACATGCGGAAACCTTCGATTTCGTCACGGATCTGTTGTCCTTGATCGGTTGGTCGTTTGATCAGATGCCAGAACAGCCAATTGAAGATGATCACGATCAGAATCAGCGGCAGCATCAGAATCGACGTGTGGTAGACGACAATCCCCGTCACCACGACTTCGGCAATGATGAACGGCGTGGCAAACAACGTCAGAAAGATCGCGCCACCAAGCGATCCAAGCCGGTTGGCCGTTCCGCTGCGCAGCGCCAATGCCGAGTGCCAGGCAGAAAACACGAGCACGGCGAGAAAAGCCGAACCGATCGTCCAGAAAGAAAGCCAAAGGCAAAGAAACCCGACGACGGGCAGGGACTCCCAACCGCTGGTGAGCGCGGCGATCGCGACGGCAAGGGCCGAAAGAATCCAGCCCGGAATCAACCAGCGACGATTACGAAAGAACAACTTGCCGTGATACTCATCATCCAGCTTCTTTCCAAGCTTGGTGATCGCACCGCTGATCCGCGCATGATTGGATTGTTGTAGCTTGAGTGAATTCCCCGGCAACAGTTGTTTGGCGATCATCGTCTCGCCCCCTGAAAGCGGTCGCTGGGGCGGTCGCGCTGGTCCCTCAACATCCTCGACTTTCTTGAGTGTAAACTCACCGCCGTCTTCGTCGATCATCAGCACTTTGTTAACGGCTAGGTTGATCACGGCCGCGGTAAAGCACTTTTTGTCGTACGCCATCTTCTTCAAGTAGCGAACGGCGGCGGGCGACATCTCCTGCGGCGGCTGGAAACGAGGAATGATCGTTCCCTTCGTTGGGTTGCGGCCCACGCGGTACCAAGCGAACAGGTAGTAGCCAGCAACGGCGACTACCCCAGCAACGATGACCCACAGCGACTGGTTGGCCTGCAAATAAAGCTGTCGCCGCTCGGCCGCGGTTGGTTCACGGATAAAATTCTTGGGCATGGTCAGCACAATCGTCAGGCCATGGTGCGGTGGCAACGGGTTTGTCGTTGCATAGACCGCAGCACCCGTTTGCGGATCGATCTCCGCCGTCAGCTTGCGCTCGGTCGATTCCGCAGGGCCGGTGTAACCTTCGGCAGTCATCTGTTGGCGTGGTATTTCAGCGGGGACCAACACGGTCGCCCGCGCTTTGTCAATCGGAAAGTCCCAGCCGTTACCCGTCACATTCCAATAGAACTCGTCATGAGTGTCGAAGTAGCCGATTTGGTAATTCGTTTCGTAGCTGATCGTGTATCGGTGAGTGCCCCGCTTCAAAAAGACATTCTCGTTGCCGATGTAGACACGCACGCCATTGGATTGGTTTTCCGTACGGAAGCTCTCCTGGTTGCCGTCGCGAGTGATACTTCTAAGGTCAAACGGCAAACGAATCTTCACTCCATACTTCGACGTGTAAAGCGTTGGGAAATCGCGATAGATACCTCGTTTGATTTTGTTCTGCTGCGCGTTGACGACGATTGTCTCGGTGACGTTGATCTTACCGTCTGCGGTGATGGAGATCTCCGCGTCGAACTCTTGGATGCGTTCTTTGGCGATCACGGCGTGTCCGTTGATTTGCAGACACGCCGCCACGGCTACCAAGGCAAACAAACGGATATTCATGCTCGTTCGCATCGCTCTAACGCTCGAATTTCACTTTCGGGACTGCACGCTCGTTTTCGTGCGCCAGTTGAAAAAACGATTCGGTGTGAAAAGCGTACAGTGCCGCTACGATCATCGATGGGAACGATTGGATAGCGATGTTGTAATCACGAACCGTTCCATTGTAGTAGCGGCGAGATTTCTGGATCGCATCCTCGACTTCCGATAACTGTCGTTGCAGATCAAGAAACTGCGTGTCCGCTTTCAGGTCAGGATAGTCTTCGGCCAGAGCAAACAGTTTTCCCATAGCAGCCGCTAAACCCGTTTCCGCATCCTGACGTTCATCGAGTGTGGTTGCGTGGGTTGCTTGGCTACGCAGACGCGTCACATCCTCCAACACAGACCTCTCAAACGATGCATATCCTTGCACGGCGCTGACCAGATTGGGAATCAGATCGTGCCGTCGTTTCAGTTGCACATCCATGCCGCTGAACGCCTCTCGCACCAGCAGTCGTCGACGGACGAGACGATTGTAGAAGTAAGCAACGATGGTTGCGATGAAGCAGCCCCCGATGACGCCAATGATCCAAGGTCGCATGTTTCAGCAGTCCTTTTCCAGGCAGGGAAGATGTCCACTTGCAGCATGTTATATTCGCAATCCGGCGTCCATGGAGGCCGGGATCTGGTGTGGTCGATGCTAAAAGGCGTTTCGTGATGCCGGATTCCGCCAGTGGATCGAAGCGAAGTGTCGGCTGAAAAAGGGGAACTGAATCAACGACTCGTCATTCACTGCGACGAAGTTCCGGCACACAAAGCAGTCATCGGTGATGAGCGATTTGAGACGAATCGTTCGACTTTAGCCCAACTTGTCAAGGCGAGACTTACTGTCGCCAAAACTTTCGGCTTTGGCTCCCATTTGCTGCATCATCCAGAGGTACAAATTGCACAGCGGAGTGCCGTCCTCATAGCGGATGTGGCGGCCGGTCTTGATGCGTCCGCCGCCCGCACCCGCCAAGATGATCGGCAAGTCGTCGTGGTTGTGACGATCGCCATCGCTGATCCCGCTGCCGTACACAATCATGCTGTTGTCCAGCAATGTTCCGTTGCCTTCGTGGACTTGGCGCAGCCGTGAGAGGAAGTACGCGAATCGATCAAGGTGATAGCGATTGATCTTGGCGATTTGACGTTGCTTGTGCTCGCTCTTGCCGTGGTGCGACAGCTCGTGGTGGCCTTCGCTAACGTCGATTTCGGGATAGCTGCGATTACTGCCGGCGTTGGTGAACATGAAGGAGATGATCCGCGTGCTGTCGGTCTGCATCGCCAACGTCATCATGTCCATCATCAGCTCGGAGTGATCCTTCAGTCCCTTCGGCACTCCACTTGGCCGCGGGAAATCGGGCACGCCGTCCTCGGTCATCCTCAAACGCTCGACGCCGTTGAGTCGCTTTTCAACGTCACGGACGGCGTACAGGTATTCGTCCAGCTTGCGTTGGTCAACGGCCGGCAATTGCTGGTGGAGCCGTTGGGCGTCTTCGAGGGCAAAGTCCAGAATGCTTTTGCGATATTTCTCACGGGCACTCTTGGTTCGCCTGGTTTCCTTAACCGTTTTTCCTGCGAACAGCCGATCGAACAATGCAGCCGGGTCCGTCTCCTTGGCCATCGGATTGGTTGGGCCACGCCACGACATGTTGGACGCGTACGCGCAGCTGTACCCGCTATCGCAGTTGCCTGCCTGGGCACTGGCTTCTAAGCCCAGTTCCAGCGACGCGAACCGTGTCGCGTCGCCAACGGATTGCGCGGTTGCCTGATCAACCGAGATACCGTTCTTGATATCAGCCCCGTTTGTCTTTTTTGGATGTGCGCCGGTCAAGAAAGCTGCCACGCTGCGGGCATGGTCACCGCCACCATCGCCGTGCGACCGAGCACCATCCAGCGTTAATCCGGTCAGCACATTGAAGTGCTCTTTGTGATCGGCCAGACGCTCAAGTGTTGGCGTCAACTGATACTTGCTGCCCTCTTGCTTCGGTGTCCAGTCGGGCATGTGCGCACCGTTGGGAACGTAGCAAAAGGTCATTCGTAGCGGCGTGCTTGCAGCGGTACCCGCGGCCGATAACAGACGTGTCGCAGACATCACGTCCAACAGTGGCAGCGTGATGGCGACTCCCGTACCGCGGAGCACGGTTCGTCGTGAAAGTGTTTTTGGTGTCATCGTCATTTCCAGTGCTGTAGAACCGAGTCCTGCCCCGATGCCAAGACGGTCGTAACGGATAGAAATCCGTTCGACTTCGCCTACTCCCGAACGCCTTGTTTCTGAAACGGGTCGCTTTCGATGATGGCCGCGATCAGGTAAGCAAATCGATAGTCTTGTTTCTTGACGTCGTCAACAATCTTATCGATGGCACACTTATCGTAATACTCCGTTCCCCTGCCGATCGCATAAATCAGCATTTTTTCGGCCAAACACCGCGTAAACTGATCACGTCGCTGGGTCGACAGCAAGCGTCTCAAGTCGTCCACGCCATCGAACTCGCTACCGTCGGGGAATGTTCCCTTGGCGTTGATGTCTTCGCGTCCGTCGCGCGTCCGCCACAAGCCGACCGCGTTGAAATTTTCGAGTGCAAAACCGAGGGGATCCATCATCTTGTGGCAGGCCGCGCAGGCTGGATCGTTTCGATGTTGTTCCATGCGTTCGCGCAGCGTCCCGGTTAACTTGCCGCGTTCCAATTCGGGAACATTCGCCGGTGCCGGCGGTGGCGGCGTGTTCAACAGATTATCCAAAACCCACTTGCCGCGTTTGACAGGACTGGTGCGTGTCGGATTACTGGTAACCGTTAGCACGCTGGCGTGTGTCAACAGGCCACCACGCGGCGTGCCCTTCAGTGAGACGCGACGAAACTGGTCGCCGGTCACGCCGTGGATACCGTAGAACTCCGCCAGCGGTTGGTTCAAATAGGTGAAGTCCGCGTCCAGCAGCACCGTGACCGGGAGGTTCTCACGCATCACGCCGGCAAAGAACGTGAGTGTTTCGCGTCGCATCAAATCGCGAATCTGATCGTTGTAAGTGGGAAAGGTGCGCGTGTCCGGTTTGACCAAATCCAGATTGCGAAGTTGCAGCCACTGGGCGGCAAAGTTTTCGACGAATTGATTGGAACGTCGGTCGCGGAGCATGCGGCCGACTTTGTCCAGTAGTTTTGTGTGATCGCGAAGTTGGCCTCGGTGGGCCATCAGCAGCAATTCGTCATCGGGCATGCTGCTCCAAAGGAAATACGAGATCCGCGTCGCCAGTTCGTAATCGCTCAACGCAGGCATCACGCCGGTGGCGTCAGGCTGACGAGCTTGTTCGACTTTGAAGATGAAATGCGGCGACACGAGGACGGCCTGCATGGCGACTTGAATGGCTTCTTCGTAGCTGCCACCTTCCTCGCGTACCTGGGCAGCGAGTTTGGTCAGACGGCCGACTTCATCGTTGGTCGCCGGACGTCGAAAGGCGCGGCTGGCGAAACGTCCCATCACCTCGGCGGTCGCCCGGTCAGCCGACATGTTTTCGCCAGGCTCCGCAAAGATGATCTTCTTGTGGCTCGACGGTAGATCGACTTCACTCGATGGCGGTTGCTTTTTCTGTTCGCTGCCTGACAGCTTGACGTGATGAAGATGGAAGTTGCGGTCCGCTTTGTTGGCGACGTAATAGTCATTGATGAAACTGATTTCGATGCTGCACTTACCACGTCCCAGGCGAAACTGCAATTCGTAATCGGTCGGTTGCTCCGCTGGAATCTCGACGATCTTCTTGACACGCCCCGATTTGACCTCGATCTTGACGCTCTCGTCGCCTGCTTGATCGCCGGACGCATGCAGCGTCAGCGTGTAAAACGCGGCGAACGGCACCTCGACTTGCAGCGTCACGGTACCGTGGCTGGCCATTGTCAGTCGACCTCGACCGGCACCGAACTTGTCAGCACCAAGCAAGGAGCTAGGTGCACGCTCGATTTCATAGATCTCGGGCGGCGGCGGTGTGTAAATTGCTTTGCCGACAATGTATTCGGCTGCATCCAGGTACTTTTCCATCAAGATTGGCGGCAATGATAAGACGTCACCGATGTTGTCAAAACCGTAGCCGACATCGTCGCCAGGAAATCCTTCGGCCGGTTTGTAGTCAACGCCGGTCAGATCACGAATCGTGTTTCGGTACTCGTTGCGATTCAGACGTCGCAGCGCGACTCTGCCCGCATTCGGGTTTCGAACACAATCGACGGCATTGGCCAGGCTATCGATCAAATCAGCCAGCTGCCCGCGTGTCTCTCATCCAATCGTTCGCCGTCTTCGGGCGGCATCGATTTCAGTCTCACCATGGTGAGAGCTTGGACCCAGCGTTTGCGATTTTTTTGCATGGCGGAGGCCGATCCGTCATCTGCCGACGAGATCTCGTCGCCGCTGCCGTGACAGTCGAAGCAGTAGGTGCGCAACAGCGGCAATAGCGTGTCGCGGTACGTTGCCTCGTCAGCAGCTTGATCGGCAAACACTGAACCGGTAAGAACGAGCCAACACAGAACGGTGAGCCGTGGTCCGATACGAACTGGGGTCATGAGCAAGAAAGGAACGGGGGAAATTGGTTTCAAAACCACACATCGAGAACGATTCCCTATTCTACTCGATCGGGCGATTTTTACTGCCACCGGTGATCGGCAGACATCTGCTTGGCCGTAAGTCAACGAATTGCGGAACTTCCGGAATCAGTGGCTTCGATGTACCGCCTTCGCATCGATGGTACGACGCGAATCGCTATCAACCTCGAATTGATCGACACCCGATTCATTTCGATCACGAACAACCGTCACATTGAATCCACGAAGGTAACGTGACAACACGAAGCGACGGATCAAACTGCGTCCTGGGGGTATCAGCAGCGCGAAACCGAGTGCATCGGTCAACAACCCCGGAGTCAACAACAAGGCTGCCGCAAAAACGATCATCAAACCGTCCTGGATTTCGCGGCTGGGCATGCGGCCGGCTGAGAGCGCTGCCTGAAACCGGGACCAAGCCAGCGTACCTTCGCGTCGAGCCAAGAAGGTTCCGATGACACCGGTGACGATCACAATCGCTAGCGTGGCCGCCACGCTGGTCACTTGCGACAGTTGCAGCAGCAAATACAACTCGACCAGCGGCACCAGAATGAATGCCGCCAGCAATCGAAGTAACATCTCTTTGGACCTCAGGTAGTATTGGCCGTGATTCGTTGTCACGTCCGTCATCTTGGCAAAAAACGCTTGCCGGGTTCACAATCGTCGCAGTTTCTGTGCCGAATGGTAGGTATGGCGATAGAATTCGACGATTCTCGGTTTGATCGGTAACTATCGATCGTTGCCGCCGGTAGGACCTGGCCGCTGCAGTGAGGGCAGTTGATTGTGCAGGATGAAGTTTTGTTGACTGGACGCAGTGGAAGACTGCACGGCAAACTATGGACCGCCGATCATCAGCCAATTCGCGGTGTCGTGATTGCGATTCATGGCTTGGGTGATCACAGCCAGCGATTCGCGGGGGTCGCAACAGAGCTGTGCGAGGCCCAGTGGGCACTGTTTGCTTTCGATCTGCAAGGGCACGGCCGGTCACCAGGAACGCGCGGCAAGATCGACAAGTACGACACCCTGTTGGCTGACATCGCTGCGGCACGGTCAACCGTCCAGGAAAAGCTGGGAGGCGTTCACCAAGTTCTCCTGGGCCACAGCATGGGCGGCAATCTGGCGTTGAACTACGCGCTTCGGACAACCGAGTTTGAAACCGACTTGGCAAAACTGGCGGGATTGGTGCTACTTAGCCCGATGATTCTGCCGCCGAACCCGCCTCAAAGGCCTCACGTGTTTGCCGCTTGGTTGACGGGCCATCTCTTTCCGTGGCTGCGCTTCGGCAAATCAGTTCCGAAAGAAAAACTGTCCAATGATCTCAGCGAGGCTTCGTCCATTCAGGATGATTCGCTGACCCACACACAGATCAGCATCCATCTCGCTACGCAGTTGCTGGCACAAGGCCGCTGGGCGATCGATCATGCGCCGAGATCGAGGTCCCAACATTGATCATGCATGGCGATGAGGATGAATTGATTGATCAAAGTGCCTGCGAACATCTCGCGGTGCGGATCGGTGCGCCGGCCAGGTATGTTCTGTGGCCCGAGATGCGGCACGCTCTGTTCCACGATGTTGGTCGCGAGCGAGTGATCGACCGGCTCATCACTTGGCTGAATGACATCAGTTGAACAGGGAGCGGAAAGCGAGTGTCTGCGAGCTACTATGGTCGCTGTGCTGTCCGCTGCACGCCGTCGACAAGCCGTTCGGTCAATCGGGCTCGGTATTCCATCAGGCTATTGGCACCTTGAAAGCCGACAACGGTCTCATCCCAATCGAGTTGCTTGCTAAGCATTCTGCCGTTGTCGATGTCGAACCGAATCGTGCCGTTGCTTAATTGCTGGACGACTTGCGCACGAATCGATTCGTCCGCCATCGGCGTTAAGGGTTCACTGCGCAACGACAGAGTGGCGACTCCTGTTTTCACCTTTTCCAGTGTGTAAACCTCTCGAATCTTGATTGGTTTTACCAAGCCGTCTCCGGTTCGCGTCTTAACCTCCCTGGGAACGGACCAAGAATCGCCGACCGCCATCGCTTTTTCGGGCAGGGCAAGTGTCAGCGAGCCCATGCCAAGCGTTGCTTTGGTGCCACCGTTGTCTTCGCGGCTGAGTTCTTGGCCTCGCGAATTCACAGTAACCGTTGCCAGTACCTTACCGATCTGCTCTTCGACACGCACGAAGACTTTCGGAGCCTGCTCGCCTGAGTTGCTGTTCCAGCGAACTTCCTCCATGTCGTCTTGTTGTTGTGTCATTTCGACAGCGTCGATGACGTGGTCAAACGTCGCCTCCTCTCCCCGCACTTCTCCCACGGCCCAGTGACGATTGCTGACCGTGTGCACCTGCGAGACCCCTTCGGCGCCTTTCAGCCGAGTTTTTGTTTTGGCGACGTGCGTGACTTCGTAGTGAATCTGCTCGCCCGGCTTCAATTGATAGCGAAGCAGATACTTTTCAGAGTCATTGGCTTCAGCCGGAGAGAAGAAAGCAGCGGTCAGCAGCAGGGCGGCCAAGACAAATCGGTGCATGAGGGTGGTCTCCATCCACGGTCACTAATGGCGGCAGTTATCCAGACGACGTGAAACTCGCAGATCGCGGGATTCGTGGCAAGAGAGTTTTTCCAAACGGATCTGAACCCACTTCAGTCTCGATTGTTCGGACCCAAACATTGTGACCGGTGCGTCGGAAAAATTCAGATTACCAAGGAAGCGGCCGCAAAAACTAGAGTTCTATGTTGATGGCTTCATGGGAAGCTCGCGTTCCCAATGCACCCCAAACGCCGTAGGGGCTGATTGAACCGGGACAATTGGAATACCCGTCCGTCGCGACCGTGCGCCTCCCATGAAGACGTACTTCGGCACGGTTACCGTCGCCAGCCTCGATTGAGTCGGTCACAAACGTGACCGCGCCGTCAGCCATCAAAACGTGGCAACCGCCGGGGTGATGACTACTTGGCGGCAGTACTCCCGGCAGATTATATGCATGTGTGTAGGAGGCCGTTGTCAAACAAGTGGGCGCATTTGGTGGCAACATCGTGTTCATGCCCGTGAAGCAAGGGTTCCCGTCCGCCCAGCGGTAGCCACGGGCATGAACCACATGGACGCTCGTTAATAACTTCGCGGTCATGCTCCAAAACCGCGGGCGTTCCGGATCGATTTCGTTCTTACAAACATTGGGTCCATAGGAATTCGTACCAAGAAAGACATATAACCGAGGATCCGTACGTGTGTCACGGTCACCGAGATTCGTGGCAATCTCGGCAACCAGAATGGTGGTCGCTAAGCCGTCAAGAATGTCGCGAAATTGCATCACGTGACGCGCCGCGAATGGTCCACGCAAACTAGCGCGAGCCGACAATTCCTTCGCGACGTCGCGTTTTAGATCATACGTTGTGCCGCCCGCGGAGCAATAGAATGTGCTGTCTCCCAAACAGGCTGCATAGTTGGTGCGCCCGTAGCTGGGTGGTCCCGCACCAGGATCACTGGGACAACGAAGCGTAGGAATTTCTGCAAACCAGGGTGTGTAGCGGTCTGGGTCGTTGCTATCTCTCTGGTGAAAGGGCGTTGGACCCATCGCAGGATAGACCATCGAGCCTCCTTGCTGCGCGGTGTCCAAAGGATGGCTAATCTGTTCCCAAAGAGACTGCTGTTCAATGAATGGCAACGTACCAACGATAAAACTCAGCTCTTCGCAGTTGCCATTGTCGTTCGGAAAATACCAACCATACGCACCGTTAAGGCCTGTACCGGTTTTGTGCGTCGGTAGCTGCTTATACGTGCTGTGGTAGTTGTGAATGCCCAATCCGATTTGCTTGAGGTTGTTGCTGCAACTCACGCGGCGAGCCGCTTCGCGTGCAGCCTGAACCGCGGGTAACAGCAGGCCGACGAGAACCCCAATAATGGCAATGACAACCAATAACTCTACCGGAGTAAATCCAGCAAATCGCTTTTTCTTTCGATGGATCACTGCGGGATCGTGCTCATAATGTTCATTTCAGCGGGTGAATGAGTATCACGCTACGTGTTGCCCGCGTCAAGTTTTTCCAATCTGGTAGCCGACTGAAAGCCCGGCATTTCTGCTGTTTGCCGGCCACAAGCGGCGCAACGCTGCGGTACGTCTCATTTTGCCGGCACGAGGTCGACCGTCACCGATCGATGATCTGATCCGATCTTTGCCCCAACACGATGATCCACGCAGCGAAAACCCCGGCTGATCATCGCGTGATCGAGAACCAGTCCCAGCGGAAACCAATCAAACGCATACCACGTTGGCACGAAGTCGATCCCACCGATGGCCCGCCTCAATCCGCTCTGCTCCTCGAAGTCGGCAAAGTATGGGGACCACGGCGTCACATTCAGATCACCGACCAAGACGATCGGTTCCTTAGGGAAACGCCGCTGATGGTCACCAATCCTTGATGCGAGTTGCCTGAGATGCCGGTTGCGAGCCGCAAAACCAACTGGGCTCATCGGCGGCAATGGGTGGGTTGCAAAGATTCGATAGCCGCCGATCGCTGCCTCGATCGACTTGACCCCAATCGACTCGTCGACGTCGAACAGGTTGGATTCATTGATGGCGAGCGCAGAAAAGAGCCCGATCCCAAAGTTACCCGCATCATCTGGATAGAGAATTCGGTGGGGATGCGATT
The DNA here is from genome assembly GCA_963714715.1 of Pirellulaceae bacterium. Lineage (GTDB taxonomy): Bacteria > Planctomycetota > Planctomycetia > Pirellulales > Pirellulaceae > JBFJVZ01. The sequence continues at coordinate 274,719 of CAVQPV010000013.1, forward strand.
CTCCCAGCTCGTCCGATAAGTTCTGGGCCAGCGATGAACTCAGTTCCAAAATGACGATGACGTGCGGATTCCGGCTGACGATATCGGCGGCAATCTTGTCGTGTCGACCATTTCGTGTGAACACATTGGCCAGTGTGATTCGCAGGTCGCTCGCGTTAGGCTGAACCTTGGATCGAACTGGAAAAGCAGAAGCGAACCATGGCACGTGGATCGCGATCATCAAGCCGACGACAACACACCACTTCCATTGACGGGAAATCAGGAAGAGCATCAAAACGCCGACAAGCACCAAGACCTGTTGTACTCTCAGATTCGCCAACAGGTCGGCCCACCAATGGTACCGTGCAAACCCGGTTGCAACCGTCACACCAATCAGGACCACGGACAAAGCCTGGCAGAGGCTGACGACACATTGAACGATCCGGCAGGCAAACGAGGGCGAAGTAGCCGAATCGTTCTCGCCGTCGGACACCATCGACGCGACTTCATCCTTCATCGAGCGCCCGGTGCGGATCCGCTCCAGCCAAGCTTGTCACGCAACGTTCGATAGTCGTCTTGGCCCGGAACACTCAGCATCTTGAAGGACTGCTCCGCAGCCGAAACGCAGACCCGATCTCCTGCATGCAGCTCGCTCAGAATCCGACCGTCGACGACCACACTCGTTGACTCATTCGGCTCGGTGACTGCCAATTCCAGCTTGGTCTCGGCCGAGTCGACTAAGGGTCGATAGGTCAGCGTGTGAGGACTGATTGGCGAAATGACGATCGCTTGCAGGTTCTTTCTCAGAATCGGGCCGCCGGCGGAAAGATTATGGGCTGTCGATCCGACCGGCGTGGCAATGATCAGCCCGTCACAACGGTAGCGAGTTGCCAGATGACCATCCGCATACAGATCAATGTCCAAAATCGAAAACGGTGGTCCTCCCAAAATGGCGACTTCGTTCAGTGCCAACTGCGTCGCAACATCCTCGCCGTTGCGCACCAAAGTTGCCCGCAGCATGAGATGCGAGACGATGTCGAAACCGCCTTCGCAAACTTCTGGCCAAGTATTCAGGAAATCGTCGGGCGAAAGAGCCGCCAGAAACCCAAGTCGGCCGCAATTGATTCCCAAAACGGGTAATTGACGGGTTCCCATTTGACGCGCGGCCTGGAGAATCGAACCATCCCCGCCCAGCACGATGACCAAATCCGGGTCGCTGTCGGAAAAGTCGTATTCGAATCGCAGGTCCTCAGCAACGATGTCTGCCTTGGAAGCGATCACTGGCCTTAGTCGCTCCAACTCGCTACGAATCTGGTCGCGATCAGGGGCACCGAGAATGACAATTTGAGGCCGCGAACGCTCACCACGCATCCACTTCATCGGCTTGTCGTCATTCATCTATCTTGGCACGCTTTCGACACTGGCGGCCTCGCGGCAAATTCTTGCGATCGCCTGGGGGCTCAGTCCATGATCGTCCAGCAATTGCATTCGGTCCCCATGTTCGATGAACTGATCCGGTAGACCCAGCGTTGTTACGCATCGCGTATCGAGTCGCTGAGAATTGGCACACTCCAAAAACGCGGACCCGAAACCGCCGAGTGTCGCGCCCTCTTCGACCGTGACGACAAAGCGGCCGTCTGCGATTGTGCGTCGGACCATCTCCGCGTCGATCGGCTTCACGAATCGAGCATTCACAACACTGATGTCCAGTTCATCCGACAATGTCTCGGCCGCCTCGATCGCTTGCTCCAGCATTGCCCCATAGGCCACGATCGTGCCGTCGGTCCCCTCGCGAATGACTTCGCTCTTGCCGATCTGGACAGGAGTCGGATCACGATCGAACTCGAGCGCCGAAGCTTTTGGATAGCGAATGCCACAGGGATGGTTGTGTTGAAGCGCGGCTGACAACATCAGACTCAATTCGCCTGCGTAACCCGGAGCCATCAGTGCCAGGTTTGGGAACACCCGCATGTAGCCAATGTCAAACAACCCATGGTGCGTCGGCCCATCAGGGCCGGTCAATCCAGCGCGGTCGAGCATGAAGACGACCGGCAGATCTTGCAGCGAGACTTCTTGGAATATCTGATCGTAGCTGCGTTGCAGAAATGTGCTGTAGATATCGACGATCGGTCGCAGTCCCGTTTTGCATTGGCCGGCCGCAAAGGCAACCGCGTGCGATTCACAGATGCCGACGTCAAAGAATCGATCGGGAAACTGTTCGCGAACCGGCTCCAGTTTGTTGCCCTGGCACATGGCAGCTGTGATCACGGTGACGCGTTCGTCCTCGGCCATCGCAGCTCGAATCGCTTCTCGAGCGTGCACCGTGAACGGTGGCAACCCCTCACTGCGCCGAGTCACGGGTTGGCCGCCTTGATCCTCAAACGCGGGTGGCGTATGGAAAAAGACGGGATCGGCCGCAGCCGGTTTATAACCATGACCCTTCTCGGTGACGACATGAAGTAGCACCGGGCCCTTCATCTGGCGAACCATGGACAGGTACTTACGAAGCAAGCCGATGTCGTGCCCATCGATTGGCCCCACGTAACGAATGTTTAATTCCTCGAACAACATGCCTCCCAAAAAGCCCGCTTTGACGCCTTCTTTCATTTGCGCCAAAAAGCGTTCGGCCGGATCGCCAAACATCGGTACGTGGTCAAGCAACTTGACAACTTCGTGTTTCAGTCCGGTGTAGAAGGGATTGCTGCGGAGCCGATCCAAATAGCTTGCCACCGAACCGACACGCGGGCAGATCGACATTTTGTTGTCGTTCAGAACGATCGTCAGGTCATCCTCCAACTCGCCGGCGTTGTTCATCGCTTCAAAAACGATTCCACTGGGAAAGGCACCATCGCCGATCACAGCAACCGTGCGTCGATCCGCTTGACCGCCCAGAATGTCACCGCTACGAAGTCCAACCGCGGTGCTGACACTACAGCCGGCATGCCCGGTCATGAACAGGTCGTACTCGCTCTCCTGCGGATTGGGATAACCCATCAAGCCGCCGCTGGTGCGAATACTGGGGAATTCGTGATAGCGACCCGTGACCAATTTGTGAGGATAGATTTGATGTCCGGTATCCCAAATCAGTCGGTCGCTGCGAAAGTCGAATTCACAGTGAAGTGCCAGGCAGAGTTCGACGACGCCTAGATTGGACGCGAAATGCGCTGTCCTGGTCGCGAGCAGATTGCATAAGACGTCGCGGATCTCGGAGGCAACGGATTCCAATTGCTCATGCGAAAAATCTCTCAGCGGCAATGCGTTGTCCAGACTCGCCAACAGCGGATGTTTTTCGTTATTCAAGATCTGCACTCAAAAGGGAGTTTGATTCAATCGGATCGGTGTGGTTAGCAATCAGCGGTAAATAAGTGTTCGGTAACTTTTGTGCGAAGCACCCAAAGGGCGAGTGCTTTGCAAAAGGTGCCGGACACTTATTTACCGCCCGATCCTTAGTAAGCACGGTGTAGTACATAGGTTGCCAGGGAATCCAAACGCCATGCAGCTCGCCCAAAACATTGAACGTGCCGTCGTGACGACTGAACCAACTGCTGCGCTTTTTGTTGGGCGCCTTCCAGACCCAAGAGGCTTGGATAGGTCAACTTGCCTCGATCGGCGTCTTTCCCGGTTCGCTTGCCAAGCGTGTCCGAGTCCGAAAGATGATCTAACAAGTCATCGACCACCTGAAAGGCGAGTCCGAGGTCCCTAGCGTAATTGCCAAGTGCCTCGCGGGACTGATTATCGGCCGAAGAGAGCACGGCCCCCAAGTCCAATGCTGCAGCAAATAACGCCCCCGTCTTCCGGCGATGTATCGATTCCAGGTGCTGAATTGTTCGAGGTGGTAAAGCAGGAGCGGGCGACGACGATTCAAATCCGGACGGGGAATCGGCGGTTTTTGCCGCCGAATCCATGGTTTTTGCCGCCGAATCCATGGTTTTCGAGGCCGAATCGGCTGCCAAGTCGTCCGCTTGGCCGCCCACCAAATTCTCGGCCCCCGCAGCCGTCGCCAAAATCCGCACCGCCTCAACGGCTTTCCGCGGGTCCGACACATTTTCGCTCAGATGGCGAAACGCCTCCGGCTGCAGAGCATCGCCGGCCAAAATCGCCGTCGGTTCGTCAAATGCGATATGAACCGTCGGGCGGCCGCGACGCAGGTCATCGTCATCCATGGCGGGCAAGTCGTCGTGGATCAGGGAATACGCGTGAATCATTTCGACGGCAACGGCACCCGGCATCGCGGCGTCGCGACTGCCGCCACATGCTTCGGCGGCCATCAGCACCAACGCGGGCCTCAATCGCTTTCCCGGAGCCAGCAAGGCATAGCGAATCGCGTCGGCCAGTCGCTGTGGACATTGCGGACCGAATTGGCAAGCGCGTTCCAATGCCCGCTCAATCTCGGGGATCAAATCCGCGAGGCCCGAGGTCGTATCGTCGGCTTTCGCCATCGATTCGGCTGATAAAGATGCAGGAATTTGTGACACGAAGGGCGGCGTTCAGCAGCAAAGTGGTCGCAACAAGTAGCATTCGCTTGATCGCCCGGTCGGGCAGACCTCCAGATTCTAAAACAGACCGGGCAAATCGTCCACGCTATCTTGGGTGTCAGGACCACCCCCGCGGGGAGGTCTTTTCTTCGCAGATTTTCGGCTACCGGAGGAAACGCCGCCGTTCTCATCAACATCGAAGGCCTCCGTGATGGGATTTCCTTCGTCGTCGACGCCAGACAACAGCGTGACACGACGCTCGGCCTGTCGCAGTAAGGCGTGGCACTGCTTCAAACGCTTGATTCCTCTTTCGTATTGCTGCAGCGAATCCGTGAGCCCCAATTCGCCGCTTTCCAGTTTTCCCACGATCGACTCGACGTCCGCCAGTGCTTGTTCAAAGTCAATGGAGGAGTCCACGCCAGGACGTTCGTCCTTGTCGCCGACTGCCTTACGTTTTTTCTTAGCCATGAGCATGTTTTGACAACGTGAGAACTGCAACCTAGAGAATAGCTAGTGAGTTGTAGCGCCGTCACCTCCGTTGAAAAAGCGGGGTGAGGATGATGCGGATTCTGTTGGTCCTAACTCGGTCTGATCCCAACAATCGGAAAAATGCCTCGTACGTCACACCAGCGTTGTTCCGGCGATTCGACCAACGAAGGGTCGAATGCGGTTCTGTCCGACTTCGAATCAGCCGATTTTGCCTGCGATAGTCCCTCGACGGCAGAAATCGAGCAGGACGCGCAGTTCGTCGAAGAACCGGCCGAGGAGGAGGCTTCGCAGTGGAATCATTACGCCGCAGACACCGGCCAATCAACGGTGGACGTCGACACCGACGCATCACCACCGTCGATGGACGACCGCATGCTTGCCAACGCAATTGAATCGAGCAGCACACTACTGAATCAGTTGGTTGATCAATTCCGTGAACTGAGCCACTTGGTCGCTTCGCACCCATCACCGTCATCCAGCCGTGCTGATCAATCCAACCGTGACGCGGATATTTGTGAGTTTCGCCAACAAATTTCCGAACTGAAAGCACAGTTGGCCGAAATGCGGCAGCAGAACGAGGAACTGCTCGCGGGCCCGACCAAATGTTCGCGAGTCGGTATCGAAGGCTGAATCAGGCAACGGCGGCGCGCTGTCTTGGGAAGACCGCAAGGCAATGATCCTTCAACAGATGGAAGAAGATACGTTCGACCCGGAAGCTTTTATCGCGACCCTGGCAAGCGACGTGGACAACGAGACCATTGACCCGATTGCTCACGTCGAACAACTGCATGCGGAACTTCAACAGCGGGACGACGAGATCACGGAACTGCAATGCCTGCTTGAACAACAATCCAAGACGACTGTAGGCGATGTCACCGACAACGCGGCGATTGCTGAACTGGTCGACGCCGACGATCTGGTACGCGAAGAACGTGACCGGCTGCAGACGCTGCGAGTCGAGTGGGAGGAACGATTCCGTCAGGACGAGATCGCTGCCTCACTGGAAAGAGCGAAGCTGTCACGCGAACGACGTCAACTGGCGAGGAAGAACGAGGAACTCGAGGAGCAATTGGCGCACTTGCGTCGAGAAGCCGAAGAGGACCGAAGGGCAGGCGTGACAGGCGCCAGACGGTGGCTTGCTAAGCTAGGCTTGGACGACCAGAGATCCTAAGAAACCGACCGGATCGACCTTTCCCAACAGTCACCTAGCAACAAAGGCCGAGTTGAATGAACTCGGCCGAATTCGTTGGGTCGTCATCGTGCAATCGTCTGCTACTTCTTGCGATGGCGAATCTTGGCTCGCATGCGTCGCTTCTTCCGTCCTACTTTTCTTCGCCCTTTTCCTGTTCTTTTCGTTCCCACCTAGTTCAGTCTCCAATGGCTGGTCGGAAACGGAGTGCCGTCCGACATCGAGTGATCAGTCTGCGCAAATTCGGGGACACCCCCGACCGCTCGTTCGTGGCCCATAGCGTACCAGAACCGGGGTCACGGACAAGTCGAATCAACGCTGCTTTTGCCCACAAACGGGCTAACCAAGCCGGGAAATCGCGTTGCCGGCGCACCACATCAGCGTCAAAACGTGAACGTAGCGCTCAAAAGTGCCTGGTCGACAATCGATTTGCGGATTCCGATTCGGCGCGTCCGCGTCTCGACTCATTACCAAAGCCGCCAGCTACCGGTGTAGCAAACATACAGTCCAAGCATCAAATTCGTGATCGCATGCGCTAGGACGCAATTCCAAAATCGACCGGTTCGAAGCATTAGCAAGCTGACCAGTGAGAACCAAAGTGCCGCGGCGACGAATTCATTTGGATGGGTGAGCACGCCGTAGATTGTCCCGCTAGCCAAACCGACGTTGCCGATTTGATTCAGTGGTTGCTCCGACCACTGATCGGAATCGACCACGCGCATCAAGAAGCCGCGCAGAAACAGTTCCTCCGCGACCGGCACGATGATCACCAACAGCGTGAATCGAAACGCTAAAAAGATGGTGCGAGTTGCTGCGCTGGGATATGCCGCGAACGGATCGACGCTGCTGCGAGTTCCCAAGATCGACTCGGATATTCCCAGCGATGAAACGATCCCTTTTTCCACTCCCAAGCTACAGGTTGCGATCCACAAAACACCGCCAATCAATCCGACGACACAGCCCCAACGGTCAATCTTGAGAGGAAAGTCTGCGACGTAGATCCGCCAGAACAAAGCAAGCATGGCACCGATGACCAAGACTCGGGTCACCACCAGGACCAGAAAACGGTTCACGTCCACCGAACCGCTGGGCACGTCCGCACTGGGATTCTGATACGGAATCAAAGCACCCAGCAGAAAGAACGCGACCAAGGGGGTGATGATTGCGATGGTCCGGATGTTCTGGCGAATGAAATTCAACGGCGTCACTATGGGGTTGTCGTCCCAGCTTCAGGCGAGCATTTCCCACGTCAAGGCGGAACCACGAATTCCATACTAATTCATCGCCGGATCGGCTTCTCGGCTGTACACCGCCAACACCGTCTCGAAGGTCTGGGCGTCAATTTTGTAGACCGGATCAGCGTCAGTGTGGCGATTGCAATGATCGACAAGCACACGATAAAGAAACCTGAACAGATGCCTGGGCACGCGCAGCGATTGAAACGCCGCCAACATTCGTTGGTATTCGATGTTCTCGTCGAACAAGTCCTTCGGCTCCGGACTCCGCCCAGATTCAGCACAGGCAATCATTCGAGCTCGAGCCAAATCGTATAGCGATTCACCGGTCCACTGAAACGATGGAATCACGTTCTGTTTGTCCATTCTCGCTCGCTCGTGGAATTCCCGCGTCTCCCGTTCCATGTCTCGATACAACTCTTGCGGCAACATCAGCTTGAAACCCAAGCCCGGATGCTTGAGCAACTTATTGTCCAGCAGCGGCCACACGAATCGTCGCATCAATTCCGGCTTACCACCTAGCAGGTGAGGTTCGTCAACACGGTCCATCAACACGATCGTTCCGCTGAATCCCAGTTGAGCCAGTACCGACTGAAACTTCGTCATCAATTCGTAACGATCGTCGGTCCGGTCATGCCTTGGCAATGGCTGGCTGGCCAATTCTTTCGCTGGAATCCATTGCAGCACCTTACGAGTCGAACCGACCTCCCGTTTGCCCACACGCATGCGTTTATGAATTCCCAGGGCAGCAAAATAACACTTCGTCCAGCGACTGACGTAGGGAAGACAGCCAGCGATGATCAACAACGGAGCCAACCACAATAGCTTCGGGCTGGGTTTCGCGAGCGCAGTTTCGACAGCGGCGACCGACTCGGCAGCAAGATCGGCGTCCGGCTCTTGAATCATGCTGACCAGGTAAACGTGGTGATCGAATGTCTGGACCTGCTGAGCCATTGTCTCGGTTTGTGCTGATTGCCGCCGGGACCTGGGGGCGGCCAAGAATAACCAGGCAAAGAAACCAATCACGGCGATCGTCCAAAAGACGGCAAACCAGCCGCTGAACTTGGCGGTGAAGTTGTGATACCTGAGCTTCTTACGTAGCGAATTCCAACGATCCGTAAACGATCCTTCCGACGACTGGTCGTAACACGAAGCCAACAACAAGAGATCTCGTGCACTCGTGCGATCCAACTTTTGGATCGCCGAAAACGGAACCTCGCTGGTTGTAGAAAGCTTACTCGACTTAACAACGTCATCCACCAAATGCGTCACACCCAAACAAAGGATCGCATCCATGTGATCCCAAAGCTTCCAGGCGTCCAGAACTCGCTCGGGCTTTTTGATTGTCCGCCAACTCATCCGCTCGCTGAAGTGATCCAGGAATGGATTGAAGTCATCGTAGCGAATCACGAACACCTGCCGACCAGAATTCTGCTCGTTATATCGTTCCAGGTGGCGATCGATCTGCAGTCGCATCGCGGTTTTGCCCGAACCCTTGGGACCGAAAATGATCGCGGTCGATGGTTCGGTTGGGTCGCCGTAGACCTTGTCCCAAATGGGATGATACGCGCTGCTGATGCAGTGCTCTTTGAAAACGGGGTCGGTCTGGGCATCCTCTTCGGCAAAAGGATTGCGAACAATTCCATGGTGTTCCAGGAAACCTTGAATGTTCATATCGTCGTTTCCTGCCAAGAGGAGCTCAGGTGGATTGCCGCTACCGGCTGGCCGTTACTTTCCGATCGACTTGATCATCTTCACAAACGCCTCACGATTCTCCTTCACAACCGACGCGGGACCGATCATCTTGACGAAGTACTTGCGGCCCTCGGGATGAACAAGGATCGCACTGGCCATCGCATAATCGGTGCGCTCGACAACTCGACCACCAGAAAATGGTCCGCCACCCATGCTGTCCTTGAAGCTGCCTGCAACATCGACGATATAGACCTTCCATTCCCCGATTTTCAACTCCTCGGTCTTCTGTGCTTCTTCATCCACTCCGGTGAACTGACTTTTCCAGCGGGCGATATTGGCTTCGACATCGCCACCAGCTGCCATCATCGTGACACGCGCCGTCTTGGCATCGTCACCCTCGCCTGCTTGCGCTTGGAACTCATGCTCGATGATTCGCGATTTGACAGGCACACGCTTGAAAGTCGCTGGGACGATCAGTGTCCCTGATTTGAAGACACTGATTTGCTCGGGCTTTCCTTTCGCGTCATCCGCCCTGACAAGACCAACGACACCAAAACACAGTACGGACACTAACAAACAACGCATCTTGGATGGACGCATGGAATCTTCCTCTCAGGCAATTTGGTTGGATGACAATCGAGGAGCGTAGCATACTTGATTTTGCTATGCGTTCCAGGCATCGCACCAGCCGAGCACGGATCGGAGATGCCCGCGAAGGCGTCGCGGAGTTAGCGAAGAACCCTGCGTTTTACCGCGAAAGAATGAAAGCTAAGGCAAAAATCAGACATAACGCCAAACCGGCCAAAGCCACAATCATGAAGGTCCGATGATCGGAGCGCGAACGTCGATCCGCCCCAACGTCAGAGCGTCCTTTTGTCAAAGGCGTGTTATCGTTCGTGGAGACAGCTATCTCGCCGACCCCGGAGATCAGGGAATCACCAAAACCAAATTCATCCGCCTCTCGCGAACTGACGCGACGGGACACAGTGGGGTCCGAGACCGAGTCCGGCAATTTATCGACGAGTTCTGGTAAAGCTTCTTTGGCTTCACGCCATTGTGGCCAACCCTCGCGCCACAACAATGACGTCGCGGCGACGCGCCCTTCACTGATCCACTGCCGCAGGATTTCTCCCGTCGCGGGGCCGTATTGGCCTCCGCTGGGCGGTCGGACATACCAATTGTTGCTCGGATCGTCTTCGATCAACTCGATCGATTGTCCGACCGCATTGGCCTGGATGGTGGCAACCGACTCGGCACGGTCAGTTTCCGCCCGACCAACTCGCCCCTGGCCGTTTGTCGGCCGCGCATCGCCGGCTGGCAATGGCGTATCGACCGGGGCCGACTTGTCGGTGTCATGCAGCGGAATCCGGAATCTGGCCGAGCAAGCTGGGCAGATCCCACGGCGACCCGCGAGTTCTTGCTTGATGTTCAACTTCTTTGAACAAACATGGCAGGCAAAATGAATGCCCATCGAAAGTCTGACCCGAGAACGAAAACAGAGAAAAGGTGGTGGTTTGGTCGCCGTAGCGGCCCTCCATCATACTCGATCGGGACCGCAGATCATCGACCCCACGCTCTATCAGGGGCTGAGCAACCACCACACACGTTGGAGAGCCAATTCTTCGCTGATTTGCCGCGAATTTTCCATCGCACTGGCAGCCACTCGAACCTCTTGGGGCACCTCATTCCAGCCCGCCAGATATCCCAGATGCTCGACGCGATTGTCGAATCCTTTGACGGAGGTGAGCCATTGCACGGGGAGGTCGCCCGCGGTGATCGGGAATCCGCCCGCGTCATCATCCGACGGCAGCCGCGGATTGGGCGAACGCCCGCCCGGCGAACCGTCTCCTTGAGCGTTGATCGAATTGCCCTCCCGAATTGACTGAAGCGAGCCACCCGTCGACCGCATCGCCAGATCAATTCGCCGATTGATCGAAGGCTTGGATTGCAGCGGCAACGAACCGGCAAAGGCATCGACAACGTCTCTTGCGGCGCGGAGTTCCGAGTCATTTGCCAGCAGCGCGTTGTCCGGCTGCAAGGCTGTGGGGACCGAGCGACGTGTTGCCGGCGAATGAATGACCAGCGCCAAGGCACGCGACACATCAAAGTTCGAGTTCAATAAATCATCCACAAGTTGAACTTCCATCTGCTCAAGTGATTCACTGTGTGGTGCGGTCATCGTATCGACCACCCCTCCGCGAAGCCGCCGCTGATGAATCAACTTCCAAAACGAATTGACAATGCCGCGAGCCAACTCGGGTGACGCAACCAGCTGCCGGGACCATTGGCGGACGTCTTGGATCGGTTGATCGCCTTGGCCCGCGATCCACGCTGCCGGGACGGACGGTTGGACCATTCGTTGGCGGCCATCGGGCAGTTCATAAAACATAGGCTTGCCAGGCGATTTGACCTTAGCAACAGTCCACTGGCCGTCACGATCGCGATGCACGCCTTGACGAACCAGCGATGCAAACGACCAATAGTCTTCTTGGCGACCACTGCCATCAATGAATGCGTCGTGGCATTGCGTGCAACGTAGATCGACGTTCATCGACAACGAAGCGATCCGCTGCACCATCGAATCGCGTCCTGAGGCCGCCAAAGCTGCGTACCAATCCGAAGCGTGCGGGTTGTCACCGCCAAACCACTGAGCCAGGGTCACGTCCAACCGACGCTTGGCCTGAAAAGCCTCGGCAATCTCACTGACCAATCGTTGTTGCGTTTCAGCATCGACCCGCGACAGGCCGCCGCCGGTGACTTCCAGCAGCCAACGGCGGGCAATCTGATTTGCCGTTCCCGGTTGAATCATCTCCGCACGCAAAGATTCGGGATCAGAAAGTGCTGTGGGCGAAATCTTCACACCAAGCCGCTCGGTCAAGCGGGCCGCCACGTCGGGCAGCGCCGAGTCCTCGGTGGGCTGAATACCAACCGACTTCCAGTAGCCAACCAACTCGGCATCAACACGTTTGGAAACCAGCAAAATCTCTTCGGGATCACGGACGCGGTCGGGACCTTCCATCGCCGTCGGTACGTCGTCGCTGGCGTCGAGCTTGTTGTTATCACCATCACTCACAATCAAAGGAATGCCTTTGGGGATTTGTCGCGGCCTCGGTGACTCGACAGGAAGCTCGCGCGGCGACTGAGCTGGCGTCGTCTCTTGAACGACGGATTCCATGGGAGCCGTGTTCGTCGAATCGAGCTGATTAGCAGCAATCATCGCTTCGCCGTCGTCAGGCTGATCGACCGCTTGGCCTTGCAGCCAGACCAAGAGCAACACGGACGCGGCCAGCGCCGTCACGACCGACAAGGCGGTGATGAACGGTCTGACAGCCCCTCTTTTGCTCGCGCCCCGCGTGGCAGCTTGCGAGTCAACGACGACATTCGTGCTTACGCTGCCGCTGTACTTCGCCAAGATCTGCGGCGACAAATCGGGCGGGCTCGATTCGCCGAGGATCTCAGAGAGCAAGGCATCCATTGCCTGCTCTTCGTTTGCATTCAATTTCTTATTCATTGGTCTCTTTGCTGCAGCTTTTCTTCAACGCATTGTCGCAATTGCTGCTTAGCCCTTTGCATCAAGTTTCTTGCACCGTGATCGGAAATCCCAAGTGCGTCGCCAATTTCAACCCGGCTCGCGTTTTCAGCAAACCGCATCCGCAGCGCGAGTTTCGCTCGGTCCGTTAATCCTTCAAGACAGAACCTCAAGGCGTCGACGGCTATGTCTCCCGTTAAATCTTTCCCGGCCCAGCGATTCCAAATCTCGTCCAACACCGACGACTCGGCGACCGTTTGCATGCGCCCCAGCTTGCGGTGCCGAGACACCAACAAGTTGTGGGCCGTGCGTCTGAGATAACTCGAAGTCGCCGCCTCACTGTGTTGAACGAAATGATCCTGACGAAGAACCCTTAAAAACGTCTCCTGCGTCAAATCGTCGGCAGTGGACGCATCACAGCCCAAAATCGCGCAAATATCGCCACACACCGCGTTGGTGCCGGGTGATCAATTCACTCGGATCCAACGGTTGAGTATTTTCCGTCGACTCGCCGACGCCCGACTCCGAGGCTTCGGAGTCAAGCTTGACGGGCGGGTCGTCAGGAGACGATTCAAGCGATTCAGGCAAGGAGCCCTCCCAGGATCTGGGCTCTTTCAATCTGGCTCTCTGTCTTAGAACACGTTCTTAGGCCACCAGTTCGGTGATCACTTTGCCACCGCCTGCAATCTTCATCGGCCGACCGTTCTTGCTGGTGAAGGTCGTTTCGGTGGATATGCCAAGACCGCGGCAGACGGTCGTCATCAAGTCTTCGCTGCTAAACGGCTCGGTCTCCACCGCGGTACCGTCGGAGCTGGTTTCACCAACGGCCAAACCGCCTTTGATGCCGGCACCGCCGACCACCACCGACCAAGATCGCGCCCAGTGGTCGCGCCCCGCATTCTGATTGATGCGGGGCGTACGGCCGAATTCACCCATCCACATCACCACCGTGTCTTGAATCAATTCACGTTGAGCCAAATCCTCAACCAACGCACTCATCGCTTTGTCCAGTTGCGGAAGCTTGGTTTGCGAGAGCGTTTGGTGGACGTTCTGATGGAGGTCCCAACCGCCCAAGTCGACTTCGACGAACGGCACCCCCGCTTCGACCAGCCGACGAGCCAGCAAACAACCTTGCCCAAATCCGTCCGTGCCATATCGTTCCTTCACTTCATCGGGCTCTTCCTCAACGCGGAACGCCTTCATTTGCTCGCTGGTCATCAAGTCCAACGTCTTCTTCAGCACCTTGGCGTGCTCGGCAGCGGGCAAATCACGGGTCCGCTTCTGCGAATCCCGTTTCGATCATGTTCAACGCCGCCATCCGCTGCATCAGACGCGTGTCGTCGATTTTCATGTCCAGGTTACGGATACGACCGTTGCTGGTCACCGAGAACGGCGCCCAAGCCATCCCCAAGAATCCAGGTCCAGTGCTGGCACCGCCGATCGAAACAAATGGCGGAATCTCAAGCTCCGGTCGTTGATCAATCAACTCGTGTGAAAGCACTGCCCCATAACTGGGGTGTTCGATGTTTGGATTGGGCACATAACCGGTGTGCATGTAGTAGCGACCACGATTGTGATCGGCTTCGCGAGTCGACATGCTGCGGACGATCGACAAGTGATGCATCTGCTGAGCCGTCAACGGCATGTGCTCGCTGATCTGCATGTCGCCGGTGGTCGAGATCGGCTGGAAAGGCCCGCCGGTCGTCGCCCCCGGCTTCAGATCCCAAATATCGATCGTGGGTGGACCACCACCCATCCAGAGCAAGATCGCAGACTTGCGATTCTTCTTCAGTGTATCGGCGTGAGCCATGATCGAATTACCCAGCGTCAACGCGGCGCCAGCCGCCGCCGTCGAGCCAGCCAGGTGATTCATAAAGTGCCGGCGACTCATGCCGGCGGGAGTTTTCCAGTTCGCCATCTTTGAAGAGCCTTTCGGGGAAAGGAATTGAAGTCGGTTAAATTCGTCTTTCGCGGTCCATCAGTGCTGCATGATGAACTCATTGCTGTTCAGGATCGCCCACCACATATCCTGCAGCATCTCTTTTTCATTTCCCTTGCGGGCAACCAGCAATTTGCTGGCGATCGTCAGTTCGTTCTTCGACGGGCGTCGCGCCAATCCGACCATGAATAATTCTGACACCCGCTCGGTTGGCGAACGACCAATCCGTGAGACGCGATCGATGAAAGTCCCTTTGCCGGAGTCGACCGCTTTCTTGGTCAAGTCGCCGTTGAACAACATCAAGGCCTGCGGAATCGAGCCGTTAAAGGTGGTCGCTTCGTCGCCTTCGTCGGTGCCAAAGGCAACCACAAACTGCTGGAGCCAACTGCGCCGTTCTTGCTCTTGTTCTTCGTAGCTACCCGCACCTGATGCATTGGTTGCCGTCAGCAGCGACTGGTAGAGTTGCTCGGCACTCATCTGACGGAGATAAAACCGCGAAAATTTAGGCATCTCGCCGATCGACGGATCATCGATCTCGTTGTTGCTGCCCAACACCGCCGCCAACTGATAAGGCTTGCTGAGCGTGATCCAGGAGATCAGTTGCTTCAGGTCGTAACTGGACTTGCGAAACTCCTGGCCCAGCGTGTCGAGCAGTTCGGGATGCGAAGCACGATTGTGGGGCCCCAAGTCATCGATCGGCTTGGTAAACCCATGACCCATGAAATGAGACCACATGCGATTGACAATCATCTTGTCCAGGTACTCGCTTTCCATCATCAAACGGCCGAGTTCGTTGCGGCGATTGACATCGCTAACAAAGCCGCTGACCTTGATCGCCGTCCCATCGGTAAAGACCGGATAGGCAACCCGGGTCAATCCGTTTCGCAATTCATAAAACACCAGTGCGTCTTCGGGATCGTTCGCTTCGCCGGCGAAGTCTTCGTTCACCAGTTCGGCAAAACTGATGTCACGCGTCCCGTCCACAAAACGTCGCAAGGCACGCGTTTGACGGAAGAACGAATTGAACTCCCAGAACTTTTGTTGCTTCCATTGATTGAATGGATGGTTGTGGCACTGAGTGCATTGGACTTGCTGGCCGAGAAAGATTCGCGAGGTGCTGCTGGCGGCCAGAACGGCCTTCTCTTCGTTGACCTTGTCGATCAAAAAGTTGACCGCGCCGTTAAATCCGTCTGCTCCCGGTTTGGTCGCCCCTTCGGCCGTGACCAGTTCATACACCATCGTGTTGTATGGCTTGTTCATCGCAAACGTGTCACGCAGGTACTTCTGCATCCCGTCGCGACTGATCAGCGACCGACGATCGTTTCCGCCGCTTCGTCCGATCAATAGATTGGTCCAGATCGTGCCCCAATGACCTGCATACTCTTCGGTGTACTTGTCGTCATACAGCAGTTTGTCGACCAGCTTGGCTCGTTTGTTACCGTCGTGGTCAGCGACAAAATCCTTCAGCTCTTGCGAGTTGGGGATGCGTCCAATCACATCCAGAAAAATACGACGACACCAGGTTCGATCGTCAACTTCCGGAGCCGGACGAATGCTGTAGTCTTTCCACACCTGCTGGACCGCATCATCGATGGATGCCACCTGAGCCGGTACGTCCGCCGCTACCGCACACACGGCCGTCAGCGTGGTGACTGCTGAAACGGCGAGAGCCAATCGAGAGAAAAGTAGCGTGGATGGTCTCATGGCGAATTGATGCGGAGGAATTCGGGCGACTGATCAGGAAACGGGCCGAAGGCGCAAATGTACCCGAACCACATTCTATTTGGCGGGAATGTCGCCAACAAAGATTGACGAGAATCCGCGGCAGGCAACGCGGTGAAGCGTTATTTCCGGCGAATTTCAAGATCTGAGCGGCTGGCGCGAGCCCACCGGTCACCGAGAGATCCGTACCGCTCACGCCGTGACGCTAACAGGAAACGGCGCGTTTATCGGGAAAAGTCAAACATTGATCCGCCATCTTTGGCTCAGGAAAGCGGCCATCTGTCGCTCAGCCGAGTTTGGACTCAATCAACTGCCATTGGGCTGAGTCGGTCTCCGCCTTCCACAAATCCTGAAAATCCTCGCCGCTCAACAGCGCCTGGACCACCGTGGCCATCGGATCGGGGATCACGAATGCGACCACGTCCTGGCCGCCTTTCCGCAAGCACTTTCGCAACGATTTCTTGACCCGCGTCTGAGCTTCACTGATCGGCTCACCCTCGGGAGGACAAATCTCGCTGGGCGTATCCTGTCCAGTACGATAGACCTTCGGATGGTTGCGGCGAACTTCCTCGATCAATTTGCCATGCCACAGGCCGTGATCAATATTCCGGAATCCTTCGATCAGTTTGATTCGAGTTTCCCGTCCCTGGGCCAATTGCTCGGCCGTTTCGCGAGCGGATTGACACGGGGACGTGAAAATCATCTTCAAACGCACGTCAGCCAACTCGCTGGAAAGTGACGACGCTTGCCGACGGCCTTGGGCGCTGAGCGGCATGTCCAACGAGCCTTTGATACGACCCTGCTCATCAAACTCCGTCGCACCCGGTCGAATCAAAAGTACGCGGGAAATCGTAGGTGACTTTAAAATCATCGGCTCGCCTCCGTCGACTCTTTGGCCCCGGCGATCGCGTCGTCCAACTGGCGAACCGCACTCACGTAATCGTCCTCTTGAAAGATCGCCGAACCGACCACGAATAGATCGCACCCCGCCCGACGAGCCGCGGCAATGGTTTGCGTATTGATTCCGCCGTCGATTTGCAGCAATAAGTCCGGCCGAGAGGCCCGCAACTGGCTCAGTTTCGCTAAGGCGACCGGATTGAAAGCTTGACCACCAAAACCGGCATCGACACTCATCACTAACACCAGATCGACCAGATCCAAACAGGGATCAAGCGATTGGAGTGCTGTGCCAGGATTGAGCGCGACGCCGACGCCGACGCCCAACCGCTTGATCTCGCTTGCCACCGTTGCCACATCGTCAACCGCTTCGACATGAAACGTCAGCAGATCCGCGCCCGCGTCTACCATCGGCTTGGCGTAGTTCAACGGATCGCTGATCATCAGATGAACGTCCAGCGGCATCTCGGTATGACGCCGCAGACCTGCAACGATCGGCATGCCGTACGTTAGATTGGGGACGAAGTGCCCATCCATCACGTCCAAGTGCAAGACGCGAGTGCCCGCATCTTCCAGTCGCGCGATTTCCGACTTCAGGTCGCCGAAGTCGCACAACAGAAGGCTGGGAAGTACGGATGGTGCCGCCTCTCCAATGGCATCGAGCTTTGCCGACATTCATTCATTCTCATGGAGTCACGAAGGGCCGATCGCAGACGCCCAGTGGGGGCCTCCGCGGAAACGTCGGGTGGGCCTGTTCGCCCAGACGTCAGCGAACCGGTGAAATCGGGGCGTCAGAGTGGTCCGACCCGGGGTCCTTTGTCAATTCCTTACCTCTCCAGGGCTCGCCGGAACAGCGTTCTTGTGGCAATCGAAACCACGTAAGAAGTGCGTGAATTCCAAAGTCACGGCTGACAAGGGAAAATAATCTGCCGCAAAAAAACTCGGACTGAATCACGGCAAGTGGTGTTCACGTATCCACTTTTCCAGCGCATCCAGGCTCTCCGCGGGGTCACGGGTCTGGTACCCCAATTCGACCCTCGCGCGTGAGCTGTCGTGCCAGTGAAAATCGCTGGTGATTCTCATTCCCGCGCTGTTGATGTCACCTTCCCAGCCAATCATCGCACCGACCCAGTCACCGGACCAACCCGCGAACCAGCGCATCAGCGGTCCAATCGGCATCACCGGCGCGCTCTTGCCCATTCGCTGCGCCATCTCCGCCCACAGCTTTTTGTAGGTCCAGTTCTCGCCCGCCAAGATGTAGTCGCGTCCGGAGTCACCCCCTTTCTCGAGTGCCGCAATCGTTCCCTCGGCCACATCGCGAGGATCACAGATGCTACATCCCCCCGCCGGAAAGAAGGGCACCCAGCCGCGTGACAGCTCCAACATCATCCGACCACTGCTCGGCTTCCAATCCCAAGGTCCGAGCATGTAACCGGGATGCACGATCGCCGCCCGTAATCCCTTGTCGACCAAGCGGCGGACTTCATCACAGCCGGCACGTTTGCTGACGACGTACGAGCAGGGGACTTGTCCACCCTCGTTATCCAGCGGAGTTTCTTCGTCAGCCGGTTTGTCGCGGCTGCCAATCGCGAGCACGTTGACCGTACCAACGTGGACCAGTTTGCGATCGTGCTTCCAACAGGCTTCCGCAATGATTCGCGTGCCGTCTCGGTTGATTCGCATCGACTCTGCCAAACGCGTCCAACCAATGTAAAGCAGGGCGGCGGAATGAATGACAGCATCACACTCCGCGACCGCCGCGTCGATCACCTCGACGTCACCAAGGTCGCCGCGAGCAAAATCGGTTTTGATTCCCTCGAAGACCGCTGGATCGGGTTCGCTGCGGACGAGAGCCAGCGTGTCATGCCCCGCCTCCTGCAGTTTTCGTAAGAGATTATTGCCAAGGAGTCCGGTCCCTCCAGTAACAAAAATACGCATGGAATCGGCGACTTTACCTCAGGGGAATTTGCTTGGGCGAATGAAAATCGCGTCAATCGTTTCAGGGTCGCGTCGGGGAAAGCATACGGTAAGGCGTGAAACAGACAGCGACAACGTCGACAAACCATTGTCGCCCCGCTGTTTCACGGAATTCGCCGGGTGCATATCGCAGTTCGCCAGCGGCAACAAAAAGTAGCCGTCACGCTCCGCCGTGACGATGCCCGACCGGGTAGCGAACCATCAGATTTTTTTTGTATCGAACAGATCGCCTGGTCGCGGTCCAGCTACGATCCACCGTGATTTCCCTGGAAAACGGTTCGGTCGCACCTACATCTCGACGGAGCGAGATGGCTACTTTGCAGACCGCAAGGCGCATTCGCCTGGAGGGCGCGCGGAAATACCTCTTGGGATCAACTGCTCATTATCGCTAGACTCACCAAGTATCTTCTCCGCTTGGTGTACAGTTTGACAAGGATGTGACTGTGGCGACCGATGACTATTTGCTTGATCAAGTCGAGCGTTCGCAACTTCACCAAACGCGGCGGCGACGTGACGGACGTTCACGACGTCGGCGGATCTATCTGCTGATAGGCCTGATTTCATTTGCACTGCTGATTCTTGGTGCGCCAGCCTGCTGAGCCATTCGCCCATCGGCCGCTCGCTGATCGCGAGAACAGCCGCAGGCTACGGATTGAATGCTCAAGCCGCGTCAGCACGAATCGGTTGGATTACGCCGCTTCGGCTGACGGGACTCCAAGTCGAAGGCGTCCAAGCTGGCAGCAAGATCAGCATCGATCAAGTCGACAGCGGCATCACGCTCGGCAAAATGCTGACCGGACACCGTGGCGACTTCGGCTCGGTCGTCGTCCGCGGCGTGAGCATTGCCTGCAGCGTGTCGCAGGGACGATGTAGCTTGGAAGACGATTTGCAAGCGCTTTTGCAACCCTCCGATCAAGGCGGTAGCTCCAGCGGAATCGTTCAAGTCCAAGACGCCTCGATCACCGTTACCGATACCACTCAGGGCAAATCTTGGACGCTGACACAGTCCAACGTTGATGTTGAAATCGACGCAGATCAACTGCAAGCTTCCTTTGCGGGTGTGCTGGCTGATCCCGGCGGCGGCGGTGGCTCCCTGCAAGGATCCGTTTCGATCGATTCCAGTGTCGCAGCGAGGACACCGTGGCAACTGGAGTTGGAAACACAGTCGTTGCCGCTATCAGTTCTTTCCCTGATTCGCCTCCGATTCCCAACCGCTACCGCCTCGCTGCCGACGCAA
Organism: Pirellulaceae bacterium; assembly: GCA_963714715.1. Lineage (GTDB taxonomy): Bacteria > Planctomycetota > Planctomycetia > Pirellulales > Pirellulaceae > JBFJVZ01. The sequence goes on from CAVQPV010000013.1 coordinate 295,082, forward strand.
TTCGCGGGTGACGCCACCGGCGTGATCCGTATCGCCGGATTGGCCAGTGGAACGATCGAATCTTCCGTTGCAGCGTTAGAAGTCCGCAGCCTGGTCGCATCGGATGGCCGCCCAGGCTCTCGCGTTTGGGCGAATGAACTGGCGTCACTCAGTGGTGAACTGGTGATCGAAGGCGACCGCATCGTCGGAAACAAATTGACCGCCACGACCGACTTTGCCGCTGCCACGCTCAACGGGGCCTTCTCTCGCTCATTGACGCTGGTCGGGGCCGACGACAATCCGCTGCAATGGCTGGACGCTCTGGATGGTGCCGCAAGTATCGAGATCGACCTGGCGATGTTGGACGCTGCGCTTCCCGGTGTCATACCGCTGCGTGATGAGGCAAAAATCATCTCGGGGCGAGCCACCGCTAGTGTTCGCTCGTTACCAGGTGAGGGCACCAATCGCAGCCAACTGTTTGTTCGCAGCGACCCCATTCGTGCCCGCGCCCACGGGCGGGCCGTCGTGATCGAGCCAATCGAGGTCGAGGCAACCGTTGGCAATCGCGGCGGTGTCGTCAAAGCGGAGGAGTTCAAACTCGCCAGTTCATTTGCATCGGCAGTTGGTAAAGGCAGCATGCAAGCGGGGCAAGCTGATTTCCAAATCGACTTTGGTCGTCTTGCCGCCATGCTTCGTCCGCTGATTGACATGTCCCAAACGACGCTCGGCGGCTCAGCCCGTGGGAATGTTCGCTGGAATGCCTCCAACGACAACATCTGGCGTCTGACGGGCAACGGCGACGCTGCCAACTTATTGGTTTCTCTGCCCGCTGGCCACGAATGGAAGCGGTCAGCGTTGCGAGCCGATGTGGACGCGGTCGGCAGATGGGGTGGTCACGCACTTGAGCAGCTTTCCAGTGCCAAGTTGACCGTGCTCAGTGACGGCCTGGACCTGCGAGCCGAGTTGGCACGCGCGGTGCCCAATCCAACATCGAATGTTGCGATGCCGATCAAGGTTCGCGGCAGCGGCCGGATCGAGACGCTCGCCGAGACGCTCAGCCCCTGGCTGCCAAGCGAATGGCACGATGCCGAAGGCGGATTTGTACTCAACGCCGATGTCGACGTGTCCAGCCTTGCCGGGCAACTGAACGGTGGCACCGTCGAACTGACAAATCCCAAGATCGCATACGGTAACCGCTGGTTTCAACAGCCGAATTTGAAGGCCCATTTTGATGGCCGATATGCTTGGCCATCGGGCGATTTCGAAAGCCGTTCTCTGACGGTTGCTGGTGCCGCGGTGTCGTTAGCCGTCAAAGGCCGGGCGACCGCCGAAACCGTCGATTTGGAACTGGCTTGGAAAGCCAAGTTGGATCGAATTCAAGGAAGTGTCAAGACACGAACCGGCACGAGTTTCCGTCAAGCGAGTTTTCGACCCCAAGCCGCCACCGCATCAGAAGAATGGTTGCTGATGGGAGATTGCGATGGCAAGGTAACGATCAAAAGTCACGATCATATTCTCGATATCCAGTCGGACACGACCGGTAAGAACTTCGCGATCGTGCAACCACCGGGCGCGAGTGCCCAATCCCAAACCGTTGGCCCGATGCCGCGAGGCTCGACGGTCACCTTTAACCGTGCCGCCGGCTCGTCCACCAACCAGGGATCGCGAGTTGTTTGGTCGGAGCCGAATTTAAAACTCAACGGACTCACTCACTACAACACCAAGTCCGGCGAAGTCGTTGCCGACGGAGTTCAATTGTCGACCGATTGGCTGGCGACCACGCTGTCGGGAAAAGTGATCTGGAACGAAGCAGCCGGTGACGTTTCCCTGACTGGCCCCGCGCGGCTGAGAATGGACGAAATCTCCCGGCGACTCAGCACGTTGTCTGGGACAAGCATCCAGGTTGCCGGTGTCCAGGAAACGCCGCTGGCGATTCACGTCAATCGCGGCGACAATTCTGAAGTCGCCTTTTCTGTTGCCGGTAACCTCGGCTGGGACAGTGGTGAGATCGGGGGCGTACGCTTTGGCAGCGCATCGGTGCCCGTTCGACTGACCGAGACCGCGGTCCAAATTGAACCCGTCGTGATCCCGGTCGACCAAGGACGGTTGGATTTGGCAGGCGACGTATTTTATCGCCCGGGACCGGTTTGGTTGCGAACACGATCGGGGGTTGGGGCGAGCAATATTCGCTTGACCCAACAAATGACCAGCCAATGGTTGAAATACTTGGCGCCGCTGGCAGCCAACGCGACCCGGATCGACGGAACCATCGGTGCTCAAATCGATGAAGCGATCATCGTGATCGATAACCCTGAGCAAAGCCGTGTGCGGGGACGCTTGATCATCGAAGGTGCCCAAATGTATGCGGGACCACTGGCGAATCAAATCATCGGCGGTGTCAATCAGCTCAGGGCGATCGCGCAGCTGAACGCCAACGCCCTGGGTGGTGCGGCTGGTTCAGCCATCGGCAACGACACAAAGTTGGTTTCGATGCCGGCACAAACGGTTGAATTCGCCGTCCAGCAAGGTTTTGTTCAGCACGACCGGCTGTTCTTTGAAGTCGACCGCGCTCAAATCATGACCAGCGGTCGAGTTGGATTGGATGGTCGACTGGAATTGGTTGCACAGGTGCCGCTGGATGCAAGCTGGCTGGGTAGTGATTTGCGAAGTCTGGCTGGAGAACCGGTCGCTCTGCCTGTCCGTGGGACACTCAATCGGCCGCAGCTCGATTCCTCCGGTGTTCGCGAAGTCGTCATGCAACTTGGTTCCCAGGCGGCTCGAAACACGGCCGAAAACTATCTCCAAAAACAGCTGAACAAAGGCATCGGGAGTCTCCTCGGTCGCTAACGCGGGCCTTACGCCATCCATTCTCGCGTGCGTTTGAAATTCGCGCTGTCCAGAATCCCGGTCAAGATGTTGGCATCATCGACAATCTGATAGTCGAACATGCCGACGCAGATAAAATCGGCCCCGTTTTCAAAGGCGTAACGAAAACCTTTCTTGGGGTGAACGGCTCCAGCGGCCAGCGTCTTGAAAGCGATCCATGGTTTGTCCAGGCTCTCCATGTACTGAATCGTTTCTTCCGGCGTCCGCTCCCAGTAGTTGTCGATCGAGTAGTTGTCGATGATCATCTTGTCTTTTTCCTGCTCAGGTTTCCACGACCAGTAGTCGCGACTGTGCAGGGTCTTCATGTAGAACTCCGCGCCAACGTTGTGCTGTTCGGCGCCCTTGATGGTGTCGAGTTCGTGTCCGGCGAGTCCAGCAGGAACGCCTCTGCTTTTGATATAGTCGATCACCTCGGCCATCAACTCAAACTTGCCGGCGCGCGCCCAATTGTCCCCGACATTGCCCATGATCATGACCGCCCCGGCGCCGTTGTCGATCGCGAAATCGATATTGGTTTTATAGTCGTCTTCTTTGGGATGTGCCGGCGCAACCCATTTCATTTTTCCGCCATGTTTCCAATAGTTGTTCAAGATTTTGACCGGCTCGGGTCGCACGCTGACGGCGGTCGCATTGATCCCGCATTGTTCACACAGCCAAAACGTGTCCATCACCTTCGTCTCGGTGAAATAGTTTTTCAGAAACTGGGATACGTAGATCAAATCGCGGCTGTGAGCAAAACCGCTGATCAGATTGCCGCCGCAAATGATGCGGCCGATCTCCAGGTCTCCGAGTCGACCTTGAGGGATCGGTTTCTTTAACTGCCTCAAGTCGACCGCTTCTTTGATCACGATCGTCGGCCCGCTTTCGCCGTCCACCGCGCTGGCGAGGTCGGCTTCTTCAAAGCTCTTCCAGCCATGATTCTTGGCGACCGCGAAAGCAAATCCGCCGAGCACGGGCAGCGAAACCAGATTGGTCATCAGAGCACGACGCTGCATCAATGGCTCCGCCGGAGTGTGGTTCATTTCCTCCGGCACCTCAATACGTCCGAACCCATTGCCAGGGAACTTTGGCAGCAGCTTGCCAAGGCCGAAGTAGCAGTCGGGTGGGACCACGGCAATCAGCAACAAAACGACGATTTCGATCAAGTTCTTGTTGACGATCAAGTAATGACCTTCGGTTGCGTAACCGACGCTGGTGGCCATCATCGGCGGGTTGGCGAGATAGTACAAACCGATCAGCGCCGCCCCGGCGACGGCAGCAAAACGCGTCAACACACCGGTGATGATGCAGAGACCGATCAGCGTCAGTCCCGCCACGTTCAACATGTCGACGATCGACAACAAGCTGGATGATTCCGCGAGGCTCTGAAACCAAGGGGCCAGCGGTCCTTGGGCATTGGCCAAGTAAGGGGCGGACGTCCAGGCTGGATCGAGAATCTTGGCGACGCCTTCGTACAACAAATGCCAGCCAACAACGAGATTGAGAATCGTGAAAAATGGTCGGATTCGTTTGAGGGTGACCGGTTCCATGGCTCTACCAAGCAGATGGAGGGAGCGTGTGGCAGCAAAACGCTTATCAATACAGGGGATGCCATTGTCCACTCACAGAAAGAGAGTTCGGAAGCTATTCCGGCTCCACCGATACGATCTGCCCCGCGGTGAATTGTCATCGAAGCTTCATTGACGGGAGCAACCGTCACCAAGACAAGTCTTGTCGCTGTACCGGCGATGTCCCCCGGAAAGTCTTTGAAGCCATGAATCAAAGCCGTCCGATGTGAAAATGGAGGTAGGAAAATGGAGGTAGGAAAATGGGAAGACTTACCGATCAGCGGCGATCGTGGTGAAGGTGACTTCGTGGCGGGCGATGTTGATCCAATGGACATCAGCGGCGATCGTGGTGAAGGTGACTTCGTGGCGGGCGATGTTGATCCAATGGATCGCACGCACGGCAAATTGGCATCACATCCGCCTCCGGCAAATCTTCATTTTCCTACCTCCATTTTCCTGCCAAAGCTCTGACGCCGACTTCAGCATCGTTCCAATACGGCAGTCGTTTGTCAAACGTGACACGTAGGGTCGCCTGCAACACGGGGAACTTTTGGTAGGAAGATGGAGGTAGGAAGATGGAGGTAGGAAAATGAGAAGACTCACCGATCAGCGGCGATCGTGGTGAAGGTGACTTCGTGGCGGGCGATGTTGATCCAATGGATCGCACGCAAGGGGCTGAATTGGATGCAGCCGGGCAAGTTGACTTCGATACGCTGACGTATCGCGGTTCATCGCGGTCATTTTGAATGCGGTATCTGGCGCGGCCAGATGAAAACGCTGCGTGCCAAGAAACATGCCGTTTCGATTGATCGGCAGCATCGCTTCGACAACTTCGATTCCGCCAAGTAGTGACACGACTGCTTCTTGATAGAGCGACAAGGTGAGCGATGTCCCCCAGTCGCGAAGCAGGCCAACGACGAGATCTCGAAATCGATCGTCTCCGTCGAATTCGACTTCGTTGACGTTGAATGAACGGCGCTGCACTGAATCGAGAGGCGCGTTAACGAATTGAGACTCGACACTTGGCTGAACGAAAATTGATCAGTTTCCCGCGGGGCAAATCGAGCAGCTGCAAGTACGTCAGCAGTTGTCCGATGTGGGCGTCAGTGATCGTTTTGACGACCTTCAATTCGTAGACGGCTTGCTCAGCAACAATCAGATCAAGGAAGAGCGATTTGCAAAACTCGCGATGCAAAAGTTGAACCTCTACCTCACGGCTCACCTTCATCCCCGCTGCCTGTAACCTGGCAGCCAGATCCGCTTGGTAGATTCGCTCGTCCGCCAATCGTCCCAATTCGTTCTGCGAGTCAAATGCATGCCGCATCACCCGGTAATCGAGTTCCCGAAGCTCGTCGGTTGAAAGCTTGGCAATGGAAACGCTGCAGCAAACTGGCATCACACCCGCCTCCGGCAAATCTTCATTTTCCTACCTCCATTTTCCTACCAAACCTCTGACGCCGACTTCAGCATCGTTCCAATACGGCAGTCGTTTGTCAAACGTGACACGTAGGGTCGCCTGCAACACGGGGAACTTTTGGTAGGAAGATGGAGGTAGGAAAATGTGAGAAGACTCACCGATCAGCGGCGATCGTGGTGAAGGTGACTTCGTGGCGGGCGATGTTGATCCAATGGATCGCACGCAAGGCAAATTGGCATCACACCCGCCTCCGAAAAGTTTTCATTTTCCTACCTCCATTTTCCTGCCAAACCTCTGACGCCGACTTCAGCACCGACATCGCTCAGTACCACGAACTGACGCAACAATTCGGCACCCGTCCCGCACTTATTTTCCGTTTGATTCTTACTTGTGGGATTGACGCCCTGACAGGCGACGCCACATAGTCCCTTGGTCGAAATCACTGGGGAAGAATGATCAGGGCATTCTCGGCGAATGACGCCTCGCCGGCCTTGCCGTTGATGCGGTACTGGATCTTCAATTGCTTCACGACTCCCGGCGACGGGTCGCCGCCGAAGCTGGCGTTGTAACTTGCGACGGCAAGGTGATCAGGGGCAAGTCACCCGCTTGCTTCCGGAGCACCGCGGTCACATCCTTTTGAGTGGACCCGCTGCCGTATTCCGCTTTGATGATTTCCAGCTTCACCTTGGCGAAACCTGCCTTGGAGAGCAGTTGGGCCACGTCGTTTCCCTTGCCGCCAAGCTTTTGGGCGATGACCAGCGCGGCCTGCGTGGCCGCTTCTTTCAACTCGGGAACCTGCATGGCTTCGATGGCCAGCTTGAGCCCATCGATGCTCGGATGCAGTTGGAGTACATCCAGCACCAGCTTTCTGCTCGGCGGTCTTGCGAGAAGCGTTCGAGCGCCTGCTGGCACATCTCGACGCGCTGTGGTTCCGGCATGGCGAACTTCCGCGCCAGACCGATGTAACCGCGCAGCGCACGGATCTGGTACTTTTCCCCCGGGGCGGTTTTCGCCAGATCCAGCAACACCGGCGCCGCATCCACGCTATTCCATTTGCCCAGCAGACGGCTGCCGTGTCTTGAAGCTGAGGATCGTCACTGCTTGGCGGCCGCCGGCAAGCGTCCCAAGGCCTTCGTCCCGCCCACATCGCCCAGGATTTCCAACAGGATCGTTTTCGTCGCGCCGGCGAGCACGCTGCAGGGCGGTCGCGAGCTCGGCGGCACACGCCTCGCGGTCCGGCATGCGGATGCTGGCTGCTTTCAGTGCCTGTTGAGCCACCGTCGCATCCTCAGGATGTTTCGGAGCAACGACCTGCGCGACCAGCACGGACAGACGATCGAGATCGACGGTCTCACCCAAGGCGATCAAGGCGGCATTGCGCACCGTCTGATCGGAATGGTCCAACGCCTTGAGAAGATCAGGCACGGCGTCGATGCGTCTCTGCCCGACCACTTGAATCAGCAGCGGGTAACTTTCTCCCTCGGCATTGGGGCAACAGCTGAACAATCTTGCGCATCAACGTTCTCGCCCGGAAGATCCGCCAGCGTCTCTTTTGCCGTTTCCGCCAAATCGGCGTCGGCTTCGATCGCAATCTCCAGCAGAACAGCAAGACACGAATCGTCTCCCACGCGCCGGAGTGCGTCGATGGCGGACAATCGCACTTGTTTGTCGCCTTGCTCGGCGGCTTTCAACACGGCGGCCAAGACGACGGTCTCCGGGCGGTCGGCCATGGCCTGAATCATCAAGCGCAGCCCGCTCGGGTGTCGCGCGAACCATCTCGGCCGCCAAGGCCTTGTCGACTTCGCCACCGGGAAACTCACGAGCCGTGCCCAACGCGAGCTGGAACATCGCCTTTTCCGGCGACCGGAATTGCTCCAGCAACAGCGGAATGCCCTCCTGGTCCGCGAGCGAGAATCGCTCCGCGAGTCGCTTCGAGGATTCGCTGGCCTGGGAACATCGGCATGGCGGACTTCGTCGTAGATCTCGGTCGCTTCGACCGACTTGCCTTCGGCCAGGAATCGCTCGGCACACAGCACACAGCCTTCGGCAATCGCCGAACGAACATTGGCGGGAGCGTCAGCCAGTGATTGTCGCAGTGACTTGGCGGCGGCCGCATTTCCGATCCGCCCCAAAGCAACCGCGGCGGCCGACGCGACTTCGGCGTCATCGTCTTGCAATCGCGTGGTCAACAGATCGACGGCGTTCGCATCGCGGCGGACACCGATCGAATTGATCGTGCCGACCAGAAGTCTGCCCTCGAGCGAGTCGGTCGCCGTCCGCAACGCTTCGTCGGCTGCCGTCGCCGGGAATCGCTTCCAGCGCGATCCTGCGCCCACGAGGACAACTGCGCGTCGGGCAGCAGCTTTGCCAGCTCGGCAACCGCTTCGCTCGATCCGTAAATGGCCAGCTTTTTGCAGGCGATCGCTTTGTCTGCCTGCCGGCGCGTCGGAGCGAAGGACGGCGAGCAACTCTTGTTCTTTTTCCGATGACGAGTTCGGAGTCGTCGTCAGCTCGGGCCGACGTGGCGGCCACGACAATCAACGCTGCGAGAAAAACGATCAGTGCGAGTGAAATGTCGAGTCGTATGCATGTGATGGGTCCAGATCGTTAGAAGTTCATGTGGGGTAGGCTTCCAGGGTGCCATTACTGATAGCAGCGCGAGCTGGAGCCTGCGCCACGAAAGACTTACAGCCGCCACGGTTCTCGCAGTGCTTCGGATCGCAAACGATTGGCCTGTTCGTCGTTGATGAACTCGTGTGTGTTGCGTTGTCGTACTTCACTTGGCGTCCCAGATGGAGCGCGATGTTCGCCGCGTGGCAGGCGATGTGCGCGTTGCAGGCCGCGTCGGCATTGCCCTTCGGCTGGCTGCGCGTCTTCACACAGTCGAGGAAATCGCGGACGTGGAACGTCGCCGGATAGCCGCCGATTTCGGCGACCTTTCTGCCCGGCGAGCAATTCCGGCGAACTCAACACCAGCTTGCCGCTGTCGCCCGCTTCGACCCAACCCGTTTCGCCTTCGAACCGCACCGGGCACGAACCCAGCGGAATCCAGCCCGTCTCGCGGAAGATCAACTCGGTGCCATTCTCGTAGCGCGCGACCAGCTGCCCGTCTTTCGGCGCGTTGTACTCGACCGGAGGCGGGCAATCGCCGACGGCCCATTGGCAGAGGTCGACGCAGTGCGAGCCCCATTCCAGCACGCCGCCGCCAACCAGTCCGCCGCCCTTTTCAAAATTGAAACCGTCGAGCAGCTTCTCGTTGAACGGACGCCAGGCAGCCGGTCCGAGGTACATGTCCCAGTCGACGACTTCCTTGATCCGGCTCGGGCTCGGGCAGGCAGCCAGCCACTCATCATGGCCTGCATCCCCGCCGGGTGGGCGATAGACCTTCTTGAGCTTGCCGAGCTTTCCGGTGCGAGCCAGCTCGCAGGCAAAGGCGAAGTGCGGCAGGTTGCGTCGCTGCGTGCCGGCCTGGAACACGCGTCCGGTGCGGCGCATCGTTTCGGCCAGGATCAGGCTTTGGGCGATGTTCTTCGTGACAGGCTTTTCGCAATACATGTCCTTGCCGGCTTTGGCGGCAGTCATCGCCGCCGTCGCATGCCAGTTCGGTCCGGTGGCGATCAGCACCGCATCGATATCGCTGCGGTCCAGCAGTTCGCGAAAGTCGCGATAGGTCTCGCAGTTCTGATTGCCGTATTTGCTCGTCGGCGATCTTCTTGACCGCGACGCGGCGTTTTTCCTTCACGTCGCAGACCGCCACGAACTGCACGTCCTTTTGCTCCAGGAAGCAGCCGAGGTCGTAGGTTCCCCGGTCTGCCGATGCCGATGCCGCCGACCACAATCCGCTCGCTGGGAGCGACGGCACCGTCCCGGCCCAAGCGCCGAACTGGGGATGATCGTCGGTGCCATGCACGGCGGCACCGGCGGTCGAGACGGCGGACTTCAAAAACCGACGCCGAGGAAGTTTGGTTTTTGTTTTCTTTTTCGACATGACTGCTTTCCTGATCGTGTTGGATCCCATGATCGCAGGGACACGTGATCGCGCACATAAAACATGGACCACATGCTCAGAGCATACCCTCGCCGTACGAACCGTTCCACACATTGGCCGTCTTTGTTCGGTAATTGCTATCCTTTTCGCGGACTTCTCGTCAAACAACATTGGCTGAACACGGCGTTTGGCGGGCAGCGTGCGAGGGCGGACCTTGCATGCAGGCCGAAAACAAGGTCGCAAGCCTAAGCTTAGGACTGGGCTATGAAGACGGAACGACGACCATTACTCCGACAGCAGCAGAGTTCCGCGTAAGGAACTATCGCTCACTTGGTGCGCTGGCGTTCAGAGACGTACGTCACGACGGTAGCGCCCAGGGTCGCGTAGAATGGATGTCGGCTGGCTGGGGTCCGCTGGCGCACTTGGGACGATTGTTTTACCGCACGAGCGTGCGGCGCGACCCAATGCCATACCTGTCGGCACACCGTACCGAGGGGTTCTCAGAACAGCGCGGCAGGTGGGACAGTCAGTGCGTCGAGCAGCTAATGTCAGCATTGAACCAAAATCCTTACGAACCAACTGATGTTCACGTAGATAGCTCGTGGAGTTCAAGGGATCGTATCGCCTTTGTCGCGACGGCACTCGTTGCATGGGGATTATGGATTGGTTTTGCTTGGGTAATGTATAAGTTAGAAGATACGAACAGAATCCGTATGGAGCAGTCTTCGGCGAAGTATGTTCCTGATCCGATTCTATTCGCGTCGTTTCGAACAATGCACGCTTTCATTGGTTTGATCTTTTGCTTTGCTGCTGGATATGCCTTTTGTCGATTCATTGCGCCGAAGGCGCGATCGTTCGTTCAGGGTGAGGAAATTGGAAGGTCTCTGGTTTTCCTGTTTTCAATGTTCGCTAGTCTGGTCGCGATTGATTTTCTTCAGCGGATGTGGATCTTTTGAGTTTGCGCGGGGGTCAGGCGTGCGTACCTACTCTTGGATGCAATATAAATACTTATCGCTGCGGATCAAAAGTCGCTGGTCATCGACAATCGGGCCGCCGTTGAATACGCCTCCATCGCGAAGATCGTTGACGGCGAGTTGCCTGAATTCCGGTTTCGCGGCGAGTACGAATGTCTTGCCGCCGCGAGTCAGGTAATAGACTCGATCGCCAGCCAGCAGAGCCGATGCGTACACTTGCCCCGCTCGTTCCAGTCTCTGTTCGTAGACGACTTCGCCTGTTTCAGCCACGGCACAGTAGGCGACACCGCGTTGTTCGTGCATCCAGTACAGATGACCTTGGTGATAAACCGGCGATGAAACATTCGTACCTTTCAGGCTTGTCCAAATGCGGTGCGACGATGTCACATCGCCATTTCCTCCAGTGCGAATCGCCAACGAAGCGACCCCCGAACGACCGCCAAAACTGTAGACCACTCCTTCATGGGCAATGACGCTCGGCACCATGTACCAACCGATGTCGGTCTTGCACGACCAGAGCTGCTGACCGGTTCGCGGCGCAATCGCGTAGACCGTTCCCTGCGTTGGCGCAATGACTTCCTCGCGTCCCGAGGGAGAGGTCACGACCATCGGCGTGTTCCACGCTTCTTTGATGCCACTCGCGGCCCAGACTTCTTTTCCGGTGATGCGATTGAGGGCAACGAGCGATTCGCTTTCCACACTCGCATTGATCAACAGCAAGTCGTCCCAGAGCACCGGCGACGCACCGGATCCCCAGCCGTGCGTTTTGTCCCCGACATCGGCTTGCCATTTTTGATTGCCGTCGTGATCAAACGCGAAGACGCCCGTCTTGCCAAAGAACACGTAAACATGATCGCTGTCAGCAACCGCCGTGCTGGCTGCAAACCCGTGATCGCGTATCTTTTCTTCCTCCGGCAACTTAGCTGGAACAGACTTGTCCCAGCGAATCGAACCATCGTTTCGATCGATCGCGATCAGATGCCGCTTCAGGTCCTGCTGACTGCCGCTTGAATCCCCCGGCACCAAGTAGCCGCTGTAGCAGGTCAGATAAATTTGATCGCCAAAGACGATTGGGCTCGATGCGCCCGGCCCCGGCAGCGGCGTCTTCCAGGCGATGTTCTGATCGGCGATCCATGTGAGCGGTAGTTCGCTCGAATCGCTTTTTCCCATCCCGGTTGGACCACGAAACCGCGACCACTGAGCGGTTGCGTTCTGCCGGCCAGCGACGGACGACGCTGCATTTTTCTGGTCACCCATCGTTTCCACGTTCGATCGGAGTGGTGCCGATTTCGGTCCCGCCGACTCGTCCGCGCATCCCGTGACAAAGATGCTCAGCGTTATCAACGCCAACAAGCCCGCGGAGCGACGGCCGAAACACAAAAGAACTTTGCCAAGTTGGATCATGAACCATCCTCATCAAGTACTACGAGTCTTCTTTCTCAATGTCATGGAGTTTGTAGATCAGCGCCCGTCGACTGATCCCCAGCTTTTTCGCTGCCAACGTTCGGTTCCCGTCACACTCTTCCAGCGTTGCCAGGATCGTGGCTCGCTCCACTTGCGACAACCGTGACGTATCGGTCATGTCGACCGCGTCGGATGCCAGCATTTTGATGTTGCCTGGAAGATGTTCGGGCATGATGACATCACCTTGGCACATCAAACAGGCTCGCTGCATGGCGTTGCGCAACTCACGTACATTTCCCGTCCAAGGATGCGTGATGATGGCCTGCGCAGCTTGCGGCGACAAACGCACCTGGCGATTCGCATACTGACTGGCAAAGTGCTTCGCCAAAGGCATGATGTCTTCGCGCCGCTGTGACAATGGTGGCACGACCAGTTCCACCACATTGAGCCGGTAGAACAAATCTTCGCGAAAATTGCCCTCCTGAACCTCCTCGGCGAGATTACGATTTGTCGCTGCGATCAATCGTGTATCAACATCAACTTGCACGTCGGAGCCAACGGGCGTTATCTGGTGCGACTCAAGTGCCCGCAACAGTTTCGGTTGTAGCTCGAGCGGCATCTCGCCGATCTCGTCCAGAAATAAGCTCCCGCCGCTGGCGGTACGGAATAAACCTTTGCGATCTTCGGCCGCTCCGGTGAACGCTCCCTTGCGATGTCCGAAGAGTTCGCTTTCTGCGAGCGACGCCGAAAAACTGGCACAGTTAGCGGTCGTCAGCGGTTTCGTCGCTCGCTTGCTCCAGCCGTGAATCAGTTGCGCGATCAGCTCTTTCCCTGCACCGCTGGGCCCCTGGATCAAGACGGGGGCGTCCGAGGGAGCGACCACCGCGATCGTTTCGACGAGCTGTCGCATAGCGCGGCTCTCCAAGATGAACTCTGCCGGCAACTCTGGTAAAGCAACTTTGCCTTGCGTCTCCTCTGTCGGGCGAATGGCCAAGGCGTCGAAGACCGCGACTTTCAATTCTTCCAGATCAATCGGTTTGGAAAGATAATCGTCGGCGCCACTCTTGACCGCGGCGACTGCCTGCCGGACGTCCGCGTAAGCCGTGATCAGGACGACTGGAATTGTCGGCAGCAACTCACGAATCTGCGGCAATGCATCGATGCCACTCATCTCCGGCAAACGCACGTCCAACAAGATCATGTCGGGTGATTGTCGCCGCAGGGTCGCCAACATTTCCTCTGCGGAACCAGCCTCGACGATGGTGAACCCGAAGCCCGCGAAGAAGCCGCCAAGCAACTTTCTTTGCGACGGTTCGTCATCGACGATCATCAGCACCTGCTCGCTTCCCGAAGCTCGTGTCATCGTCGCTCAGATTCCAATTGCGTGCTGATCATCGTCGCCAAGGCTGGATCGCTGTCACTACTCGCTCCGGATGCCGTCGATCCAAAACACAGCGCCACCTTCGGAGCCGGGCCGATAGCCGACTTCCCAACCATGGGCAACCGCGATGCGGCGTACGATCGAAAGACCCAAGCCGGTTCCTCCGGCACGCTTCGTGACATACGGTTCAAAAAGTGTATCGGCAATGTCTGCGGATGCTCCCGGTCCCTGATCGGCAACTTCCAAGAGCAATCTTCCGCCACTCGAGTTGCAGAGCGAGACGTTAATCTTGCTGTTCTCGGGTGCGAAAGCAATGGCGTTCTGAAGCAAATTAAAAAGCACTTGCCGAAGTTGGTCTCGATCGGCTTGGATCGTCTTGGGCGGATCGAGACCAATCGTTTCCAGGTCGAGTCCCCTGGCATCCAAATCCGACTGCAACAGCGCCTGCAATTCTTGGACAAGCTCTGCCACGATGACCGGTCCAAGGGTCACTTCGCCTTGACGTGCGAAGGCAAGGAATTGATTGATTCGTGCCGTCACCCGGTCGCACTCCTCCAGCACCGCCTCGGCCTGTTCCTGCTGATCGTCGCTGGGAAGACCTGTTTCAACCAGCCTCTGCGTCCAGCCACGAATCAGCCCCAGGGGGTTGCGAGTTTCGTGTGCCAGCCCAGCTGCTGCCTGCCCCAGTTCACGAAGGTGTCTCGTTTCCGCCCTCAAGACACGCGTCGTTCCTTCGGACTGCGCTAGCCGGACGGTGAACTGCCAGACGGCACCGGCAGCCAGCAGCAGCAGGGTTCCCAAGGCGAAAATCAGAACCCGGCTTTTTGCCTCACGATAAATCTGAGCAACCGTATCGGAGCGATCAAGGACAATGATCGATCGAAATTCATCGCTTTCGGGCAGATCGGCGAAGTCGCTCAATTCACCATGCATCCCCGGTGGATCGTTCCGCATCGTAAAGCGGCGTACGAGATGAAGCGTATTGGCGTGAGAATGCTCGCCCACGGGCAGGCTGAAATCAACTTGCTCTTTGCTGCCGGCATAGTACACATCGTCTGCGTCGTCATTCACGACCAAGGCAATCGCAATGACGTGTTTCGACTTCGCGAGTACACCGAGTGTTTCTGGAAGTTGTTTTTGAACGAACGGGCTGAACCAGCGATGCGATTGAACACTGTTGCCTACCGCGCTGGACAACGCATCCGCTTGCGAGTCAAGCGAATCACGAATCAGCTCGCTTTGGTGAACGTACTCGGTCCACTGCCAGGCAGCAAACATCAGCCAGCAGACGAAAAGGAAACCGAGCCCAACGATACGCGGCTTGGGCATGCGTTTGAGACTCGGTTCCTGCATCGTTTCTCTTCTTCACGGTGGCTCGTTGACGCACACCCCCTCAGGCAAAGGTTCAGCTGCGACCTTGTCGACCTCGGCCGAATCCTCCGCCAGTTGTTCCGCTGCCACCTTTTCGGCCTTGGCCCCGGGCTCCGTTGGCTCGTCCCAGCGGTCCTCGCATTCCGCTATTTCCAGGCACCATGCCCGCGTTATTCGCGATCTCGTCGAATTCCGCCTGGGTCAGGAACTCGGCCTTGTAGGTAGCGCCTTGCTGGGCAATTTGTGAAGCAAACGCCGCGAGATGGTTCCGCGAACCTTGCCTCAAGTGTTCCAAGACCTGTCGCGTCTGGGGGTCCGTTGTTGCGTCCAACAATCGCTTCAGATCGGCAATGTCCATTTCTTCGATCTTAGCTCCCACCATCATTGCATCCAACGGACTGCGGCTCCCGCTGGCGACAAGAGTCTCGAAAAGTTGTTGGTAATCAGGAGAGACGAAGACGCCATGAGCGTCGTCAGGCAGGTTGGCGTTTGCTCCGCCGGCACGGATCAATCGCTCGACCGCTTGCATGTGTCGACTTTCGGCGGCGGAAATGTTGCTGAACATCGGTTGTCTGGACGTCTTCGCCAAACTCACGTAGACGTCGCGAGCCAGTTTCTCCTCTTCCCACATGCGCAGCAGATCGGCTGCGTTTGTATCCGTGGTGCGAAGATCAGAGGGTTGCCGACGCAGATACCCTCGCTGCAATTGCGCAGCTTGACCCTGGTTGCCGCCTCGCAATTGGATGCCGGCGCCATGTGGGCCACGGCCGTTTCCCGCACCATTTCCTTTTCTCTGCTGCGCCATCAGAGCCGGCGTCATCATGGTCAGTCCCAGCAGGGCGGCGGTCAGGCAAATGAGTGAGCGTTTCATGACAAGCACCTTTTCATTTCATGCAGGGGGTTTCGTTTCCATTGTTGTTCCCATGCAAATGAAATACCGCCGGCGCTGGACGGTCTGGAAATCGCAACGAGACGCCTCATTCCTGCGTGTGCTTTGTCACAGCGAAAAAGTGGGGTAAGCATCCTGCTTGCCATTTCTTTTTCATATGGAATTCGCAAGCTGGAAGCTTACGCCACTTTCTAGACGTGACGAAGCACGGGGGTGGCTACTGCAATTTGTGCATGAGCGGCCGGCTGGGACCCTGCAAAATTTGCGCACTTCGCAAGCCAGGTTGTTTTTCGTTCGGAACATTTCGCCAACGGTCGTAGAATCACGCCCGCGGAACACGCTCATTTCACGGAAAAGACACGTTTTCAGGTCGAAACAAAGTAAAAACGGAAGCAAGATTGCGGCGTGCTGCGTCTGATCGGCACGAAGCTTGCAATCGGCCTAAGCAACATCAGGCGTGGCCCGATGAGGATGCATCGGAGTATCCTCGACGGGGTACGTGGACTCAAAATTTATTCCGGTATTTCGGAAGCTTACGTAGAAGGAAGACTGACTAATGAACAAGATCATCCCGCTCGCAACCACGATTGCCGCGGTCGCGATTCTGGTGACTGCCCTGACGGGGGCCGTGATCGGTGAAACGACGGCGTCAGACGAAGCGACCGCAAAACCCGCCAAGAAATGTTGCCTCGAGCAATCGGTGGAAGCGAAAACGACTACGGCCGAAAAAACGAAACCCGACTGCTGTCCTCAGGGCAAAGAAGGAGCCACCGTACTCGCCGGCAAGACCAAGGCGAACGCTGATGCAGAAGGTGCAAGTTCGAATAACCCGGCGAGGTGCTGCAAGGCCCTCGCAGCGGCCCAAGTCGCAGCATCCGAAACTGCACAGGCTCCAGCGAACCAAACATGCCCTGCCGGCGGTCAATGCCCAGGCTGCGGCAAAGGCGGCTGTGGCCGTTGTTTGGAAGCACAGAACGCAGCCACTGAAAGCGATGTTGCCGTCGCGCCCGGCAAAGGTCAAGGCATGGGACGTGGTCAAGGCATGGGATTTGGCCGAGGCATGGGGCGTGGCCGAGGAATGGGGCGCGGCCACGCCGATGACTCGCAGTTCGAGAAGGATCACAACGATTTCTTCTTCCTGATCGACCATCGCGATTCGATTCGTCGCACCGTGAAGAACCTGCCTGACGGTATCGAAACGTTGACTGAGTCGGACGCTGCTGACGTGGCAAGCACCATTCAAGAGCATGTCGAAGCGATGTACGACCGTGTGGAGCAGGTCAACCCGATCCGCATGCGAGACCCCTTGTTCCGGGAAATCTTCGCCCATGCGAAGAAGATCAAGATGGAAGTCGAACACACCGATCATGGCGTTCGCGTGACCGAGACTTCGCACGATCCCTATGTTGTCAAGCTACTTCAGGAGCACGCGAAAGTTGTCTCGCTGTTCATCAAGAATGGCTATGCGGAATTGCCCAAGAACCACGCGCCACCGAAGCAATAGCCCCAAAAACCCGGGATACCTGAGATTCGCCAACCAATCGCGGTTATTGGAATCGATCGCGACTCGGCGCTAACGGCTTGTCGATTTAGTCGTTTCGCGAACTGTAATGATTAGCCGATGGGCGTTAATAGCCCCGGTTTTGTGGCGGGGAAAACCGCGGCTAACGCCGTGCGGCTGATTCAATCGACGCGCCGCTAAGCCAGGGTTTTCAGGGGTGTCGCCGAGTGCCGGTGTACGGGCTCGAGAGCGCGACCGGCTTAGGAAGCCCCAAGGGCAACGCGGTGAAGCATTTCTTCGTGGCAAGGCCCGAAATCACGAAATCCCAGGGCTTGGTCATTGCTCGCCGAACTCGCGATTGCCGCCGCGTCCGCTGATATTTGGCAATCGGCCGGGACAAACAGAAACCGTTGACGACGCCACATTTGGCGACCGCAACGGGGCCTCCATAACATCGCTTCGGCACGATAAACTGTGGATCTTTCCGGGGTGATTTGAGACGCATCGCGAGACCCTCGGGCTGCTCGGATTTCCACCCTCGGTGCGCCATAACGACGAAAAAAGGAACTTTGTGATGCCCATACCTGATCCCGACGTGATTCGAAATCTTTGTCTCTGCGGCCAGACGGGATCGGGCAAGACCACTCTGTGCGAACGACTCCTGTTTGCCGCCGGTGAAATCAGTCGACAAGGCACCGTCGAAGACGGGAACACGGTGACCGACTTCACCGAGGAAGAGCGACAGTATTTACACTCGCTGCAGCCCAGCGTTGTCCACTTTGATCACGAGGGGCATCATGTCAACGTGATCGACACGCCCGGGATGTCCGATTTCATCGGACACGCGATCGCCTGTTTTCCCGCCGTCGAAACGGCGGTGATCGTCGTGGATGCGGTGAAGGGCATCGAGAGCGAAACACGACGGCTGATGAGGATTGCGACCGAGCGAAATTTGCCTCGCATGATCTTGGTGAACAAGATCGATGTCGAAGAAGCCGATTTGGAGTCGCTGACCAACCATATCCGATCAGTTTTTGGAGACATTTGCCTGCCGATCAACCTGCCGAATCCCGATCGATCGGCTGTCATCGAAGTCTTTGAGACCGATGCGCACGAGGCGACAGAATTCAGCTCGGCAGAGACCGCCCATACCCAGATCGTCGAGCAGGTGATCGAAGTCGATGATGAATTGACGGAGAAATACCTCGAAGCCGGTGAGGAAAAACTTGATCCAAAGCGAGTTCACGATGCCTTCGAGCGAGCGCTCCGCGAAAGTCACCTGGTTCCGATTGTCTTTGCATCGGCGAAGAACTGGCGTCGGGATCAAACACCTGTTGCACGTGACTGCATCTTTGTTGCCGAGTCCATTGGAAGGCAACCCGCGTCCGTTCGTCCGCGGCGACCAACCACTGCACACGGAATTCGACGCGACCAAACCGACGATCGCCCACGTTTTTCGGGTGGCGACCGATAAGCACATCGGCAAACTGGGAATCTTTCGGGTCCACCAGGGCGTCGTCCGCAGCAAATCCGAACTCTACATCGATGACCAGCGCAAGCCACTGCGCATTGCCCACGTGATGCGATTGCAAGGAAAAGAACACAAAGAAACCGACGCGATCGGCCCGGGTGAAATCGGTGCGATCTCGAAAATCGACGAGATTCATTTCGACGGCGTCTTGCACGAAGGGGAGACGACCGAAGACCCGCCGCTGCTGCTGCCGTTGGAATTGCCCAAGCCGATGTACGGATTGGCAATCGAACTGAAAAGCCATGCTGACGAAACCAAGTTCTCGAACGCCATGCGTCGGCTCCAGGCCGAGGACTCTTGTTTGATCCTGGAACGTGTCCCGGCCACCAAGGAAACCGTGATCCGTGGACTGGGTGAGTTGCATTTGCGCGTGGTCCTCGAAAAACTATCGCAGCAATACGGTATCGAATTGGAAACCAGGCCTCCCAAGGTCGCCTACAAGGAAACGATCACGCGGCGCGCCGAGGGACATCATCGTCACAAGAAGCAGACCGGTGGCGCCGGACAATTCGGAGAGGTTTATCTTCGCATCGCACCCCTGCCGGACGATCATGAAGAAGGATTCGAGTTCGAGAACAAGACAGTTGGCGGCTCCATTCCCAAGCAGTTCATGGCTTCGATCGAGAAAGGGGTTCGGCAAGTGCTCGGCGATGGTGCGGTCGCTGGATATCCGATGACCGGCGTTCGTGTCGAGGTTTTCGATGGCAAACATCACGAGGTCGACAGCAAGGAGATTGCTTTCATTACAGCAGGAAGGAAAGCCTTCATTAAGGCTGTCAAGAACGCTGGCCCGATCTTGCTCGAGCCGTTTGTGGATGTAGAAGTCACCGTTCCCGAGCAGTTCCTGGGTGATATCACCAGTGACATCATCGCCCGACGGGGACGCGTCAGTGATACCGTGATGCTGGATGATACGTGCATGATCAAGGCAGCAGCCCCGCTAAGCGAGTTGCAGACGTATGCAACTCACCTAAAAAGCATGGCTGGGGGTGCGGGCTCGTTCACGTTTGAGTACAGCCACGATGAACCGACACCACCGCAAGTGCAGGAGGAAGTGGTGGCGGCGTATCGCCCCCACGAAAGCGACGACTAAGTCAGCACCGCAATCGAGTACAGCTCGGGGTTTGCAAAGTAGTTATCTCGCTCCGTCGGGATGTAGGTGCGACCGAACCTTTTTTCAACGAAATCATGGTTGATCGTAGCTGGATCGTGGCCAAACGAACTCTTCGACAAAGAAAATCGGATGGTTCGCCAGGGGGGTCGGCATCGTCACGGCGGAGCGTGACGGCAACTTTTTTGTTCCGCTGGCAAATCGCAAGGTGCACTCTGTCAGCTCAGCGCTTGCGGGCCTTTGCTAGCACTCGCACAAAGAACGTGCCAATTCCTCCGGAGGCGGGTGCCTCTGAATCGGGATTCGTCGACTGCCGATACTGCTCAGCATAATTCGAATCCCAGTCCTGCTCGGCAGCTTCCCAGCCAACGTCGTACCCGGCTTTTTCGCTCAAAAAATACTTGTGTTTTTCGATTTCTGCGATTTCTTCGGGGCAACGCTGGAGAGTTGTTTGGTTCATTTGTTTGCTCGTTACAGGGATGGTCTACCATCTGACACACAGCGGACGGCCGTGTTGGTAACCGATTGCTGCGAGAGTGTGTCCACTGTTGCGATCATCTGCAAGATCACGCTATCGAAATTACGCGATTTTGCCACGCCGGCCACGAGAATTCCAATCGATCTGGAAGGAAATGATCAGCAAACAGTGCATGAAGTCAAGAGCAGGTGGCACGAACTGTGATTCTTGAGTGCACCTCGCGGTTTGCAAAGTACCCATCACGCTCCGTCGTGATGTAGGGCGACCGAATCGATTTCCAGTGAGATCGAGGCCACCGGTAACGAGATGATAGCATTCTCAAACGCCAGCCAACTGAGTGCCGCTGGAAGTCACGGAACCCAATGCAACACATCGCGGACGATGCACCAGCGCCGTTTCCGCTCCGTGGTGCCGCCGCCTTCAATCCAATAGGTTCGCAGCCGATCGAGTGAGCCGTCCAAACGCTCGAAGTCCAGCCAGCGATCAAGAAACCGCAACCAATCGATATCGCCAGAACGTACGGCCATGCTAACCGGTCTCTGCACCACAGGTTTCGGAATCACCACCGCATGATCGGGATAGAGAACATTCCAGGCCGCCCCTTCCTCGGCAGCGATGATCAGACCATCCAGATCGTCGTGGTGCTCAGTGAAGAACGAATTGATCGAATCGATCACCACGATTTCTACGTTGGGTAATCGCCTTCGTGCCGCCACGGCCAAGTCCTCCACGGCAACGGCCAGCCGCAAATCGGTCGGCATGTGGGGATCGTCCCAACTATCAAATTCTTTGCGTCGATGGTCCGGCAAGACGACTGCGATCGTCGCGGATTGATACGGCTGAGTGAACCCGGCAAGCAGCAATCGCTCTGGTTTCATGATCAGACCACCGATCGCGACGTCGATTTCGCCCGAGTCAAGCTGCTCGACAACCGTATCGTAGGGATAAGGCACAAACTCCAATTGCACCTCCAGGCGGACCGCCAGGCGATGCATCAATTCCACATCCAGACCAACCAGATGCTGTTGCCGATTGAAAAAGGAGTAAGGCAGATGATCGGCATGGTAGCCGACGCGCAGTAGCTTTTCCGTTTTGATTCGTTCTAGCGTCGAACCGTCAAAGCGTGGCCGATTGGGCACATCGTCCCGAGATCGGTAGACGACCACGTTCTCGTGCGGCTGACGTAACTCGAGCGCCAAAAAACGCTCATCAAGATCGTAATCGAGCATCGTCGACGCCAAATACCAGCGGCTGGCTCCGCCCAGCAAGCACAGACACACCAGCAAGGCGACACCGCCGCCAACGAGTCGTCGCCACCGCGGTCGAAGTTGCCCCCGTAGTACTTGGTCGACAATCAAGGTGATCGCCATCAGGTGCATCACGCCGACAACGTCACCCAGTCGCATCGTGATGAATCCGGGCAGAATGAACAGCGCCATCAGGTCCTGGGAAATCCGATACTGGTCCAGAAGATAGGGCATCGTGATCAGCGGACTGGCAAAACTGGAGATCGTTCCCGAGGCCGCCATCGCCGTGGTCTGACCGAGCGTCAAACCGCGTCCGCTGTACCACGCGGCGAAGGAAATGAAAACGAACGCCAGGATCTTGCCAAGGTGGGGAAAGGGATACGCCAGCGGCACCATCACGCTCGCGGTCGACTCGCTACCGGACGAAGCTTCGTCTTCGCGTTTCAGCAGTTTCTCGCAATTTTCCACAATTTGCGGCAACGTCACGAACAGCTTGCCGGTCGCAATCGCCATCAACACTGGTTCCTGAGCGGCTTTCAGCACGTCACGGTAGCGAATGCTGGTCAGGCTGCTGACCAACAGGGGAAGGAATCCGAACGTGGCGAGCAGGCAGGCCAAGGTAAAGATGATCAGATAGCCTTGCAGTCTTGATAGCTGATCGACCTGAAGCGTACCCGCCGCGGACGCCGTCAACATGAACAGTCCAAGCGGCGCCAGACGAACCATGAACAGGTTGATGCGACCGATCCCTTCGGAGCAGAGGTCCAGGAAATCGAGCAAAGGCTCCTTGCCGGGCACCATGATCAGGGCGGCGCCGAAGAACAGGCAGAAGACGACCACGGCTGGCACCAAGCCGTCCGACAATGAACGAAAGACATTGGTTGGAACAAAGGTCGTCAGCAAATCCGCCTCGCCAGCCGCCTGCTGTTGTGTGGGGCTGAAGAACGAAGCGCCTTGGATAGGAGGCAGGACGGCCGACACCAACACGATCAGGACGATCCCAATCAGCCACAGAGCCAGCAGCACGAGGATCGCCACGGAACCCATTTGACGCGCCTGTTGCGCGTCAAGCCGCCCCATCTTGGCAATCAACGAAATGACCAGGTACGGTAGCACCGTCATTTGCAGCAGGCCCACGTACGCTTGGCCAACAATTTGCAATGCCCCGCAATACTCACCAAATGTCACGCCGCAGAGCAGACCCAGCACCAAGCCGATGCCGATCCACCGGCCGGTGCGATTTGGTTTTGAACGTTCCTGCGTGGCTGGAATCGTGTTGTCGGCAGGGGAAGTCAATCCAGCAGCTCCGGACGAAACGCGAAACGATGAACAGCAAATTCCGCACGCGCGAGAAATCTGGCAGGCTTGCAGCTATTCAAGCAGCAACCATCTTAACGCGCGAATCAACGTGCCAACTGCAATTGCCCTGAAAGGCCTTTCAGGGCGAAAAACGTCCTCCCGACTTGTGTATAACAACAAGGCCCGAAGCCGAACGCGTTCTGCTTATTCACTCCCCGTTCAGTCGTGCCCAATCGACGGCGCACTGAAACATGGGAACCTTTACAATTCAGTGGCAATCCATCACCTCCACAAAGACCTCCATAAAATCGGTTTCCATGAAAACACTCGTCACCTTCATCGTCGCCGCGTTGGGAAGTTTCTCCAGTATCGCGAGTTCTGCCGAAGCACTCCGGCCCAATGTCATTCTGATTTTCATCGACGACATGGGTTACGGCGATGTCGGATTCAATGGCGCCACCGTTCCCAAGACGCCGAACCTCGATCAGATGGCAGCCGAAGGCATGAAGTTCACCGACTTCTACGTCGGCTGTGCGGTCTGTTCTGGTTCGCGAACCGCGCTGCTGACGGGTTGTCACTACCAGCGTCTCAGCATGAACGCCGTGCTGTTCCCCAACAGCGACCGGGGGCTTCATCCCGACGAAGTCACTCTCGCCGACATGCTGAAGGACGCCGGCTACCGGACCGCTTGTGTTGGCAAGTGGCATCTCGGGCACCTGCCGCCCTGCCTGCCAACCTACCAGGGATTCGATTCCTACTGGGGCATTCCCTACAGCAACGACATGTGGATCGATCCTGCCAACAAGCTCGCTGCGGACATTGTCATTCGCGAAGGATTGACGCTGGCGGACTTGAAAGCGGGCCACAAAGCAAAGAACGTGGTGCCCATTCTGCGCAACGAAGAGGTGATCGAATATCCCGCCGATCAGACCACGATCACGCGGCGCTACACCGAACAGGCGATCCGTTTCATCAACGAAAAACGGGAGCAGCCCTTCTTTCTGTATTTGCCCCACACCATGGTTCACCTGCCGCTGGCGGTGTCCAAGGCATTCGACAATCCCGACAACGAACTGATCACCAATGCCATCGAGGAAGTCGACTGGTCGGTCGGCGAGATTCTGAAATCCGTCAAAGCGGCAGGCATCGCCGACAACACGTTGGTTATTTTCACCAGTGACAACGGTGCCGCCGTCGGTTCTTCCCTGCCACTTCGTGCGAAGAAAGGCAGCGTCTACGACGGCGGTATTCGCGAGCCAACGCTGATGTGGTGGCCCGGGAAAATTCCCGCCGGTTCGGTCTGCTCCGAAGTGGCGGCATCGATCGACATGATGCCAACGCTCACGGCACTGTGCGGCGGCGAATTGCCCGAGCGAAAGATCGACGGCAAAGATATCTGGCCACTGATGAGCGGCGCCAAGGATGCGAAGAGCCCTCACGAAGCGTATGTCTTGATGCATGGACCCGGCACCGTCCGTTCGGGTAAGTGGAAGTTTTATCCCTGGCAAGAAGGGAAAGGCAAACAGAGTCGCGACAACGCCACGTGGAAACCGTCGCCGTACCCGGTCCAGCTTTACGACACGCTGGCCGACATCGGGGAAACGACCAACGTCGCCTCCGAGAACCCTGAAGTCGTGAATCGCCTGCAAGCTGCCTACGATGCTCACGTCGCGGAGATCAAGGCGAACCAGCGTCCGACTGCCGAAATGGTCAGGCCAGCGGACGCGTTGTCACCCGAGCGACCCGGCGGGCCAAAGAAGCAGCCGGCCAGGAAGAAAAGGCCATGAGGATACTGCCCTTCGAACGCTCACGGCTGGAATGACAATGCTGAAGCAAGCCCTCATCGTTGCTGCACCACGGAGCTGCAGGCTTGCTGTGCTGTGGGTCGCGATCACGACGCCGATTGCCGTTGCCGCCGAGCTGAGAAGTGACGAAGACGCCGAGCAATGGATTCGTGGAACGGGCGAGACGATGGAGATGCGGATCCAGGGCGAAATCCTTTTGTCGTCAGGCGAACCTGCAAAACAGCCAACGCTGTCCGCGAGTGTGAGCACGAACAATGCATGGGAGCCGATTCCCGTAACTCTTGACGGAAACCGATTTGAAATTTGGGTTCCGGTTCATCGTCTGAATTGGCGCGTGATGCGAATCAATGCGATGTCCGAGGACAAACGCCAACGCAGCAGCGTCGGTATCGTCCGCGAGTCCCTGCGTCAAACCGCAATCGACGGTTTGACGTTCCAGCTGCAGCACAGCACTCGAACGGTCTCGCTGAACGTGATCCACCAAGGCTCACCGGTTGCCGATGCCAACGTGAAGGTCGAAATGAAAGGCGGTTTTGTGCTGCTGGACAAAACCGTTGCAGACGGCATTCTGAAAATCGATCTGCTGCCGAAAGAACAGATTCGCGCGTTCACCGTCTGGACGGACGACCATCGATTTGGCGGGTTTACATTCGATCGCGAACCTATCCGTGATCCCAACGCTCAGTCGCAGACCGTCCAGCTTGCCTCCTGCCGTGATCAGACCATTCGCATCGTCGATGGCGAGGGTCGTCCACTGTCTGATGTCGCGATGGATCTGCAGGTCGCGACTCCGCCGCCCAATTACAACTACTTGGGATCGATCGATGCGTCTCACATGGTGACGGACGAGAATGGGGAAGCGGTGTTTCAGTGGTTTCCGGACTGGGAAGACATTCATTGCTACGTCGATCTGGACGATGACCGCTGGGTGCAAGATGGCAAAGCCACTTGGGTCAACGGCGATTATGTAGTCAAAGTCAAAGCGAAGAAACCGCGGCACAGGGTCGTCGGAGTCCTGAATCGGGCGGTCGGATCGAAAGCGGGATTCCATGTCTTGTGGAGGAGCTTCCAGGGCGAGAAAGAACGAACGAGCGATCACCTCACGTCGGTCACAGATCGCGAAGGTCGGTTTTCGGCCAACGTGATGGCGGGTGCGACCTACTGCGTTTTCATCAACGACGCAGACTACGTTAGCGAAATGTTCGACTTGATCCCATTTCCATCCGACGATTCAGAAAAGCCGATTGCGACACTCAATGTGCGCCAAAGCAGTGCCCGTCGAAGTGCAGTTGACCGCCGGCGAAAACAATCATCCGATCTCCAATCAGACCCTCTATCTGCGACAAACACATTCCTATCAATGGCTGGAAGATGGCAAACAGAAATTCGGAAGCTCCGCGCCGTGATTTCTGGGCGACGACCGACGACGATGGCAAGGCGATTGTCAACGCAGAACCAAACAAGGATTTGGAGGTCAGTATCTACAACCCGGACTGGCGAACAAGCAAAACGATCGCTGTCGTCGAGGGCCAGCCGAACCAAATTAAACTCCACCGCGAGTTTGATAAACCGCGAGTGGTTCTTGGTATCGTGATGAAGAACAAGGACGTGCCGATCGATTTCCGAAACGTCACCGTCATCGCCGGATCGGTGGACGGCGAGACACAGGGAACGCAAACGCTGAGTGTCCGTGACGATGGCGTATTTTCATTCGAAACGATGGCGACCAGCGTCGGTGTACTTGCGATGACCAAAGATGGTTCTGCAGCCGGGGTGATCATCGTGAAGAATCCACGACGTTTGCTACGAATTCAGCTGCAACCGACAAAGCAGTTTCGAGGACGATTGCTCGATCAAGATAACCAGCCAATCGCTGGAAGAAACGTCGAAGCACACATTCGCGTCGACGACCGGGATGGGGACCATTTCAATCGTTCGCCGTTTTTTGAAGCCAAAATGGTGAAAGTAAAAACGGACGCACAAGGTTACTACAACTTTAAAAAAATGCCGTGCGATGTGCAGCTTGCGCTGCACGCCGAGTCGGCGACCAAGCAGCAGGATCATTGGCTGGGGATTGTTGAGCTGAAGGCCAACGAAGAAACGCCGTTAAAGTCAGACAAAGTCGACGACTGATCGCCGCCCCGTGCAACTTTGCGAACCGCAAGGTGCGCTCAGTCCTGGTTTTTTTTGTCAAGCAAACAGTTCTTCGACGACTCGTGAGGGCTGAGTCACGTTGGACAGCCGTTGGGGGAGGCCTTGGTGGAAATACGTCAACCGGCGATGGTTGATCCCCAGCAAATGCAATAACGTCGCATGCAGGTCATGAGGTGAAACGGGATCAACGACCGCTTCGTATCCGAGCTCGTCCGTTTCCCCAAAACTCAAGCCCGACTTCACGCCTCCGCCGGCCATCCAGATCGTAAAGGCACCGGGATTGTGATCTCGGCCGATCAATTTCATTTCTCGACCACCTCGGTTTTCACGCATCGGCGTGCGTCCGAACTCGCCGGCCCAAACCACCAGCGTATCGTCCAGCAATCCGCGTTGGTCCAAGTCCTGCAACAGGGCAGTCATCGGTCGATCGACTTCCTTGCAGCGGTCATGGAATCCGGCATTGAGTGCTTCGTTTTGGCCCGCACCATGCGAATCCCAGCCCCAATGGAACAGCTGAATAAAACGCACGTCACGCTCGGCTAAGCGTCTCGCTAGCAGGCAGTTGTTGGCAAACGACTCTTGTCCCGGTTGCGTCCCGTACATCTGGTGAACTTGCTCGGGCTCCAGCGATAGGTCGAAAGCCTCGGTGGCGTGGGTCTGCATCCGAAACGCCATTTCGTACTGCGAGATGCGAGTCAACACCTCCGGGTCACCGGTCTCCTCGAAAGCGGCCTGGTTGATCCGCGCAAGCGCATCGAGCGCTCGTCGACGTTGCTGCTGTGAGACGTTTTCGGGGTTGGACAGGTACAGAACCGGATCCCCCTTGGATCGACACTGCACACCTTGATAGACCGAAGGCAGAAACCCTGAC
The DNA here is from genome assembly GCA_963714715.1 of Pirellulaceae bacterium. Lineage (GTDB taxonomy): Bacteria > Planctomycetota > Planctomycetia > Pirellulales > Pirellulaceae > JBFJVZ01. Next base: position 322,915 of record CAVQPV010000013.1, read on the forward strand.
CCCCAAACGCTCTTTCCGGCCGACGGTGTCTTGCCGCCGGAGACCAGGACGATAAAACCTGGCAGGTTTTCGTTCTCGCTGCCAAGTCCGTACATCGTCCAAGCGCCAAACGATGCAGAGCCAAGATTCTGGTTGCCGGTATGGAGCAGCAACTGTGCCGGTCCATGATTGAACTGCGTCGTGTGCATCGATTTGACGAAACAAACTTTGTCGACAACCCTCTGGAACTCTGGGAATCGGTCCGACACCCAAGCCCCACTTTCGCCACACTGCTGAAAAGGGAACTGTGGACCGAGCATTTTGGGGACGCCTTGAATGAAGGCAAATCGCTTGCCCTCCAAAAAGCTTGCGGGACAATCCTTGCCATCTAAAGACTGCAGGTCGGGCTTGTAGTCGAACAATTCCAATTGGCTCGGCCCGCCCGCCATGTGCAGAAAGATCACACGTTTGGCGCGGGCAGGGAACTGCATCGCGGCGGCACTCGCTTCGGAAGCTATTGAATCGCGGGAACCCGCCCGGCTGCCCAGCCACATGCCCGCCAAGCCGATGCCGCAGTCTTTCAAGAAATGGCGACGCGTCGCATATTGAGCAAACGCATGTCGGCACTGATCGTTGGAGTTCGTCATTTTGTTAACGCCTTGTCCATATTCAGGATCGTGTTTGCCACAATCGCCATTGCGGGACGGTCGAATTCAGCATCAGAGTCTTCTTCACAGAGGTCCGCGTACAGCTTTTGCAATTGGTTCATTTCCAAGTCGGTGGGGTCACTGCCAATCGCAGCGCGAACCATCCAAGTGATGGCTTCATTCACCGATTCACCCGCGACGTCGCTGGCCCGCCCCGCGAAAGCCTGGGCACACTCGGTATAGACCGGGTCATTGAGCGTGACCAAAGCTTGCAGCGGTGTGTTGGTCGCGATTCGCCTTGCCGAGCACAGATCTCGCGTCGGCGAATCGAACATCAAGAGACTTGGATAGGGACTGGTGCGTCGCCAATAGGTATAGATCGCTCGACGATACCGCTGCGGACCAACGGCGGTTTTCCACTTTGCGCCGCTGTACACCGTTTGCCAGACGCCATCGGGTTGCGGCGGCATGACCGAGGGGCCACCGACCTGATCGGTCAATAATCCGGAGACGCGCAAGGCCTGGTCACGAATCATTTCCGCGGACAATCGGGTCCGTGGGCCGCGGGCCAGCAAGCGATTTCGCGGATCACGCTCACGTAGCGCCTCGGGCGTCGCGTTGTTCTGACGGTAGGTTGACGACAAAACAAGCTCGCGAAGAAATGGCTTCAAATGCCAACTGTACGTGTCCCGCATGCGGATCGCAAGATGATCGAGTAGCTCAGGATGTGAAGGAAGCAAACCACTGGATCCAAAATCTTCCAGCGTTTCGACCAAACCAAGCTCGAACAACTCGGCCCACACGCGATTTGCCCACACGCGCGCCGCCAATGGATTCTGTTTTGATACCAACCAACGCGCAAACTGTAGTCGATTACCAACATCGATAGCCGAATTCACGTCGGTTGGTTGAAACGCGTTCGGAATCGCGGCGGCGACCTCTTTGTCTCGTGCCTGCCAGTTTCCCCGCATGAAAACTCGCGTGGACCGCGCCGCCGCCGTCGGCCGCGAAAAGACGATGGGCAGCTTGGCTCCATTGATCTTATCAGCGACTGCTTTCGCTTCGTTGACTTCTAATTGGGTTTTTGAAAGTTCTTCCGAGTTCAGTAGTTCCTTCCATCGCGAGTCATCAGTCGACGACCAACGAAACTTGCGAATCGGCGTGGCAACGTTTCCGGTCGTGTTGGCCTTGTGCGCCATTTCAATGCGAAGCTTGGCTCCCGTTGCTGGATCGCATCGTTCCTTCAGTACCATGTAGGCTGCTCGCGGTCCATGAAGCTTGGGAAACTCGCCGACTCCCTGGTTGTTGTCCGTCAAACAGGATTGGGGGTCCATTGGACCGGTCAGGGCATCGGCAAAGACATCCGCGATTTCGACTGCCGCGGTTTCTCCCTCGGCGGTCACGGTCGAAACAGCGAGGTGCGTCAGCACGGAACCTTGTTCGGGCCACTTCAGCGGGTCATCCGACAGCGGAAGAATTTCAATGCGCAGTGCGTTCATCGGTACCGCGGCAACGTCGATGGTGTACTTCACGCCGACGGGAAACGTACCGCCGTCGCTGCGCACCTGGTCTTCCTCGATCTTCAGCCGTCCACCTGTCGTTTCCGCGGTGGTGGGCGTCAGCGGTTTCCACTCGACCTGCTTCGCAACCTGCAATCCAAGGTCATTGCGAACCTGTCGCAACGACTCGTAACCAAGCCATGCTGCGACGGCGGCCTCACGCTGGGCCGGATCACTGGGGATTTTCAGGGTCGGATAATCGTCATCCAGATCGGCGTCCTGTTCATTGTTGAACAGCGCCATGCAGGCGTAGTACTCTTCCTGTTTCAAGGGATCGTATGGATGCGAGTGGCATTGGACACAACCAAACGTCGTTGCTTGCCAGACGGTCCAAGTGGTATTGACCCGATCGATCACCGCCGCAACACGAAATTCTTCGTCATCCGTGCCGCCTTCCGTGTTGGTCTGCGTGTTGCGATGAAAAGCGGTCGCGATCAAGTCATCCGCCGTCGCCGATGGCAACAGGTCGCCGGCAAGTTGCTTGATCGTGAATTCGTCGTAAGGCAGGTCACGATTGAATGCCCGAATCAGCCAATCACGGTAAGGCCACATGTCACGATGCGGGTCTTTCTCGAATCCTTTTGAATCAGCGTAGCGCGCCAAATCCATCCACACCGAGGCCCAACGCTCGCCAAAGTGCTCGCTGTTAAGCAGTCGGTCAACTTCTCGCGCGTAGACTCGTTCGACTTGCGATCGTCCAGACGCCGCTGCGCAGGCCGCGACAAACGCTGTTGTTTGCTCGTGCGTCGGAGGCAACCCAATCAAATCAAACGATACTCGCCGCAGCCATTGAGCGGGCGCGGCATCAGTTGCCGGCGTGAACCCTTCGGACCTCAAGCGCGATTGGACCAAGTGGTCCAGAGGTTGGCGTACCCAAGCACTCGTCGGGTTGTTCAGGCCTGCAGCGGCATCCAGCAGGGGCGCCATCGACCAAGGACCACCCCATTTTGCTCCTTGAGCGATCCAGCGCCGCAGCAATACGACTTTCTCCGCCGGGACCGGATCGGGATGCTCGTCCGGTGGCGGCATCCGCAGATCGGGGTCATCGGTGATCACACGCTCGATTAACACCGATGCATCGGGGTCACCAGGCTCGACCACCCAACCGTCCGGCGGCAGCACCTGCTCGGGGTAGATGAACGACAGATCTCCCGCCTGCTTCACGCCGCCATGACAAGACGAACAGTACTGAGTCAGAATCGGGCGAATCTGCGAGTTAAAGTCGACGGCCGGTCCGTCTTCATTTGCACGCACGCCATTGATTAGCACCAGGCATGCGAGCGACAAGAACAGACAGCAGCGTGACGCCGGCATCAAGTTTGTTTGCACCTGAATTCTCGTACGAATCGAGAGTCAAAAGTTCCATTATATCCACACGCGCGATCATTCATAATCATGGGAGTAGAGTCAATTGTCGGGGTCAATTGGGATCGCCTCGTCGTCGGCCACCGTCCCATCAACTCGCCGGTTGACCTTGCGACGTCGCCTGCGGCTCTTTCAAGTGGTTCAGCAACTGCAGCAGCACATCTTCGTCGGTTGGCAGGTCCGTATCGATTAACTTCTTTAAGGTGATGGGGACATTGTCCATCCGATAGGCGGTTCCCTGTGCATGAATGCCATACACGGCAGTGGTGAAACCTACGTCTGCCATCAGGGGTCTCGCCGCACGGGATAGTCGAGAATGATTGTCGGAATTGTCTTCAGGTACGCGCGCACTTGCGGCGTGAAATGGGGGACGGTTTCGGCGCTACCAACAGCGCCGCATCAACATCGCCACGCTCCAGCAACTCATTTGCTGTGAATTCGCCCGGGTTGTAACGCGGATAGCCGCGGGAGAAATCAACGGCAAAGGGATAGGCTGTCTGCCAGCACAGCACGTTGTCCGCGCCGGAGACGTCGCCTTGCAATCGCATCCGCCGCGCCGTGAAACGCGTGACCGCATTCAACTCCGCGACCAGGTGCAGCAAGGCTGCAACGTTGACATGCCCAGTCCCCGTGCGCGGCGTCCCTCCCCAGGAGCCGGTTTCCGCCAGGCCGAGCCCGAAAAAGAAGACACCGTATTTGCAACTTCGCATCAGCGACATCAGTTGACGCAAATCGTCGGGAACATCTTGCAGTGACGCATCTTGTAGCATCGTGGTCAGCAACGACAGCATCTCAAAGTCCTTGCCGGGTTGGACCGCGATCTTCAAGTCAGGTTCCGTTCCCTCATGATCCAGCCGCCAATCATCGATCTGATTCGCATCGCCAATCATGACGACCTTGCGATCGCCCCGACCGCCCGGAACGTACTTGCCTTTCGGGTTGACCGAATAACGTTCCGCGTGTCGCGGATGCGAATCGGCCGGGTTGCAGCCCCAGAAGATCACCAAATCGCCTCGATTGCGAATCTCGCCGAGCGTGCATGTCACTTCACCGAATTCTTGCAGGGCAACGATCGATGGTCCGTGGCAAAGCGAGGCGGTCGTGTCAACAACTCCGCCAAGCAATTCCCCCAGTTCCACGGCGGCACGTTGACCCGGTGTCGAACTTCGCGAAAGTCCGTAAACCAGCGGATAGTCACTGCGCTGAAGTAACTCCGCCGCGCGAGCGATCGCGCTGGCAAGGTCCACTGGTTCACCCGACACTTCCGCCACGGACGTCGCCTGGCGCAGTTTGAGCCGCGAACCATTCTCGACCGAGTTCGCATCGTGGCTGAAAGTCGATCAGCCGGTGCTCGTCCAAGGTGAGCGAAATATCATCACACAAGCAACCACAGCCAGGGCAAACAACATGATTCCATACCTGGGGCAAATGACTGTCCTTCTGATTGTTGCTGGTGACAACTTGACGACAAGCTCCAGCTTAGCGGTTAACGCGAACGTCGACGATCAGGCACTTTTCGCGGCCGATCATGCCGATAATCGATCAGGCCAGCCGTCTCGCTGCGGCACAAGAACCTCGCCAAAAACAGGTGAAACATTGTTCACGTTTGCGCGTGCCGATTGCCTGAACACCGCTGACCGATCAGTCATCACAGCAACTTCGCTTGTTTGGGATTAAGGGCTGCAATGCATTTTTTGTGAGGTTGGCAAGAAATGCAACTATGATGCAGGTGTTGCGTCTGGTGATCTTACGTGGTTCGGGGTACTAACTGTGGCACAGCAATTTGATCGGGCCTTTGTTGTCAGTGACTTGCATCTGGGTGGAAAACGCGGATTCCAGATGTTTTCATCGGGCGACCAATTCAATGCGTTTTGCGAGACCATCTCAGCGGATACAAAAAGCAGCAAGCCGACGTTACTGTTGATCAACGGCGACTTTGTAGACTTTCTTGCCGAACCGGAAGCGCATTACTGGAACGGTGAAATCGCGGAGTGTTATCTCTCCAACATTGCCCGCCGCCGAGCGTTCAAACCTGTCTTTGATGGTCTCGCGAACTTCGTTAGTAACAAGGGCGCCCACTTGGTCGTCGTGCTCGGCAATCACGATATCGAGTTGGCACTGCCGGATGTCAGGGAACAGTTCATCAACTTGGTCACGCGCGGTGATGAGAGCCTGCGGTCCAAGATCGAGTTTGCCTTTGACGGTGAAGGCTACCGCTTCGAGGTTGCCGGGGCCACCGCACTGGCGACGCATGGCAATGAGGTCGACAAATTTAACTTCACTCGTTTCGATACGTTAAGTCAAATCATTCGCGAGTTGAGTGTCAGTGGGCAGTCGGAGACCGCCGCGAATTGGAAGCCCAGCGCCGGCACAGTGTTCGTGATTGATGCAATCAACAAGATCAAGCGAAATTTCCCTTTCGTAGATTTGTTGAAACCCGAAGAGGTCACCTTTTTGACGCTGGTGATTCTTGCTCCAAAGAATCTCACCGTTGCGGACGAGTTTGCATCGATGGTTGCTACCGCGGCGGTCAACGAAATCAAGCGTCCGGCATCGGAACGACGCTTTTTGGAATTCGATCCGGGCAGCCCCAAGCCAGTGAATCGGCGGAGTTCCGCGATTGAAATGCTAGCCAACGAATATGTCTCCAATCCCGACTTGAACCAAGACGAGTTGATCTACGGCGTCGATGAAGGGTCGCTCGGTTTAACGGATTGGGTCGAAGCGGCGAGAAATGCCGTTTCAGAATTGGTTGATCGCGGCGTCCACGTGGCTCGTGACGTACGCGATCAAATGCGTGATGCCGCCAAAGACACGCACGCGGGAGTGTTAAGGCGATCTCTGATGCCGCTGCTGGGCGATGAATCCCCGCAAGTACGGATCCCGGGCAAATCTGACAAAGATCTGCTGAAGGTAGTCCGACGCGAATACGACGTTGTCTTTACCGGGCACACGCATGCCAGGCGATTCTGTTCGATCGACTCCAACGTGGGTTGGTTGGTCAATACAGGCACCTGGGCAGGGCTGATGCATTTCGGCGAAGCGGATGTGCAGGACGCCAATGCCTTCCGCCGGATTTACGACTTACTGATGGCCGGCGATCGCGAAGAGTTGGTGAAATCGAAGTGGCATACCAGGGAATGCCCGGTCGCGGTACTTGAGAAGAAAGGTACGGACGCGTTGCTCAGCCTCCAGCATGTCGACCTGGACGGCAATCTGAAGCAACAGGATTTGTCTGGCAAAGAGTTTGAAACGACGATCTGACGTTACTTGAAAGTCTCGGCGTCATCGTCTCACGTTTCTAAGGGGAATGGCATGAATGGTCAACGCATTCGAACCGTGGAACTGCAGCTGTTGCGGCAGGGGCCTCCACACAACCAGTTGTTGTCGCCGCTAACAGATTATCTCGCGCTTTGCGGTGACCATCCCAATACCACGTTGAATTTTCCGCTCGAGCATCAGTCGCTGAAAGTCAGGCTTCACGCACTCCGTTACAAAGACAGCGAAGAAACGCGAAAGATTCAGCTATTTGAGACCGCGAGTGTCGTTGCCGGCATGTTCGCGGACGTTCCGGGCCTGATTTCAGAACTTGGGCATCGTGATTCCATTGCCGAATCGTTGGTTCATTTGAGCATCGCCACAACGGCCAGTGAGTTGTCGCTGGTACCGTTTGAACTTGCTCATTCGCCGCCTGGGTTTCCTGGGTCGGGCGGTTCGCTCAGCCTGCAAACCGAGTTTCCCGTCTGCATCACTCGTCGTAGTCGTAAAGTTCGATTTGACAGTCTGGATTGGAATGTCACGCCACGCATTCTGATGGTTGCCTCGGACGCCGGTGGCGATATTCCGCTGACTTCGCATTACACGTTGCTGCGCGAGTTGATCGACCCGTGGGTGTTCAAAGACGTTCGTAAACCAGAATCCGTCGATGAAACCAGCCCAGACCAAGTGCTTCCGCACGTTCGCAAAAGGTTGGTACTGCTGAAAGACGCCAACATCCGATCGATCCGCGACACGATTTATCAGGCGATTGACGAGAATCAGCCGTTCACCCATATCCATGTCTTGGCACACGGCTGCCCGCTTCCCAATCAAGACGAGAGTTATGGAGTCGCACTGCATCACCCTAACCAATCCGGAGTCGACGCGGTTGACGGTGTCAGACTCGGGCAGTTGTTTACCGGAAAGTTAGCGGACGACCGACAACGACGGAGACTCAATACCGACACGGTGCGGCCCAACGTCGTCACGCTAGCGATATGTGACTCGGGAAATACAGGATTTGATGTCGCCCGCCCCGGTGCCAGCGTCGCCTTCCACATCCATGAGGCGGGAATCCCGATGGTCGTCGGGTCGCAGTTCCAGCTTACCAAGGGCGGCTCCGTTGTACTGACCAACAGCATCTATCGGCAATTGCTGGAAGGCTGCGATCCGCGGATCTGTCTGTGGGAAGCACGTCGAGACCTGCTGTCACAGTGTGCCGAACGTCTGAAAGTCAATAGCGAAGGGCGACATGACTGGGCCTCGATCGTTGTCTTCGCAGCCTTCCCACTGAATATTGAACGCGAGTCGAAGAAACTGGAACGCTCACAGCAGAAAATGCGAATGGACCTCAAGCTGATTTCTGGTGACCGGCTAATGGAGCAGATACGAATCAATCCGCAGGTCAAGTCGCAAAAGGATGCGTGGACAGAATATGTGAAGACGCACGCCAACGATATTAAGAACGAGGTGAGAAGATTCGACGCCTTTGTTGACGAGCAAAGAAGCCAAAGCAACGAGTACATCGACCTTTTGGGGATTTCCGCAAGTGCCAACAAACGCGCTGCCGAAGTACTCTGGACGAAACAATTCTTGGGGCACAAACGTGATGATGCCAATGACACGGCTGCCAAACCGGGTGCTGACAAGGGCAGCGACGGGAACTCCGTTATTGATGATTGGCTCAAGTTCATATGGCAATCTTACCGCCGCTACCTGAACGTTACGGAAAGGGACACCAATCAGGATTGGGCTTTCGTGCAGACCTTGTTCCTGCAAAGGTTCATCTCCTTTTATAAAGGTGCGCCGAAATACATGAGGCTGACCAAGCAAGACGACGACACGAAAAAACAGGCGGTCGACAACACCGAACGCAGCCTTTATTCCGACTGGTTTCGTGCCTATTACATCTGTTCCATGCAACGGTTTCCCGCGAGAATAGAGCCACAGCAGCAGGTATGGCAATTAACGAATTGGTTGGAGTTGGGACTGCTGCGAACGTTGATAGGAAGATTCTCTTATAGGTCAGAGAAAGGAGTCCGTTTCCGCCTGAAAAACGAATACGGCATTGAAAAAATGCTTGAATGGCTGCGGTCGATGGATCGTCTCTCCAATATCTCCGATCACGACACCAACTTCGCGGTCTACGCTGGTCGTCGACAGCTACTCCGATATCGGCAATTCGCCACCATGTTGTTCATTGGCGAAGATACGAGCGGAGCGTCCCGGAAACAATCCGCCATCAGGGACAGCGGCGGTTACGAAAGACTAGCCAAGGAGTACGCAGAATTTGGCGAAATGTATCCCGTCATCGAGAGTCACATCCTGGACCAAATCGACATCCAGCCTGACGAATGGGGAAGCAGCGAAGACTAGACGTCAACCACCAGGCCGCCTTGATCTGAATCCGGATAGACGGTCGTGTAACCGAAGTCGTTTTTCAGCGTTTCGTTGTCCCAAATCTTGTTGTGCTTGCTGCGATAGTTGAACAGCAGTTCCAAATCATTGCCACCTTTCTTCAAAATGCGTGCGATGGTCTCTTCATCGGGGTGGTGGAAATTTGATCCGTTCGTGGTGATCGCGTAGCGTTTGCAGGCCACCTTGTCGACCAAGTCAGTGCTGGTCGTACCCTTGCTCCCATGGTGCGAGACTTTGAAGAAATCAACCTTCAGTTTCCCATCCGGCTTGAGCTGGTTGAACGCTTCGACCATTTGTGGTGCATGAGCATCCGCGGCAAATACAGCGCGTTTGCCCTCGAACTCCAACATGAAAGCAATGCTGCTGCCGTTGGCCGACGAGCCGTCGCCGCCAAAGTCACTGTCAGCGAGTGCGTCGATGTCAGGCAATGTCACCGAAAGAAAGTCGTCATCATCGTCATCAGCGGGGAATTCGCCTGCTTCGAGATCCATCAGCATCGGACCCGTGGATAACAATCCTGCTTCGGCGAGTTCATCGTCCCAGTCGTCAACCAGATCCCGCAAAGCGCTGAGCGTTGGCGACAGCAGGGTCAATTTCATGCCACCGGGAAGCTCGATCACAGGGAGCTCGCCGCCGTCTGGAATCACAACGCGATCGCCATCAAACGCCTTGTTCCAAGGCAATCCCAAGTCCTCGATTGCGTCCGTCAATTGTTCGCCCTGTTTAGACCCCAGGAACTCGTCGTCGTCGGTCCCTTCCTCGGTGTTGGGCAAGTGTTTGCGGCCATTGAACCAGAAATCACCAAAATCCAATTCGACTTCTTGTCGCTGCAGCATCGTAAGAATTCCAGCGATGTGATCATTGTCGATGTGCGTCACGACGACCAGATCAATGTGACGATCATCCTCCGGCAGATCCTTAATCAGTTGATGAATCCTGTTGCGAGTACCTGCAGTGCCGCCATCGATCAGGATCCGATGTTCCTTGCCGCCGTCCTGGTAAGTAACCCAAAACGAATCGCCAAACGTCGCGGGAAGCATGTTGACTTGAAACATATCGAATGTCCTTATGTTATGAGTCTTCTGCGGAAGACCACGAAGCTAAGACGAAGCCGGAAAACGCCAGCTTTTTGAGTTGTTTAACCTGATGCAATTGCCGTTTGCAACAAACCAGTTGCATCCTGGATTCCGCTAGGCGATCAGTTCTTTCACAACGCGAGCCGGCTCAACACCCGTCAACCGTTGATCGAGTCCTTGGAACTTGACTGACAGACGGTGATGGTCGAAGCCCAACAGATGCAAGATGGTCGCATGCAGGTCGCGGACGTGAACTTCGTCGTGAGTCGTATTGAAGCCGAACTCGTCGGTCCCGCCGAAGGTGACTGCCGGCTTGATGCCTCCGCCGGCCATCCACATCGTGAACGCATTGGGATGATGATCGCGGCCATCGTCACCGCCGCCTTGAACCATCGGTGTCCGCCCGAACTCGCCGCCCCAAATCACCAACGTGTCTTCCAACATGCCGCGTTGTTTCAGGTCTTTGATCAAAGCGGCACAGCCCTGGTCGGTAGCCAGGCAGTTCTTTTGCAGATCTTTCTTCAGATTGCCGTGTTGATCCCAGGCCTCGTGAAATAGCTGAACAAAGCGAACTCCGCGTTCGACCAAACGACGAGCAATCAGGCAATTCTTGGCAAAGGAGGACTCTTCTGGTTTCACCCCGTACATTTCCATCACATGCTGCGGTTCCGACGAAAGATTCATCAATTCCGGGCCGCTCGCCTGCATCCGATACGCCATCTCGAACGAGTTGATACGCGTGGCAATCTCCGGGTCACCCGTCACCTCCAGCCGTTTTCGATTCAGCGACGTGATCGCATCCAGTGAATCGCGCTGGGCGGTGTCGTCGATGCCCGGTGGGTTGGAAAGATACAGCACTGGATCGCCGACACTGCGGAGTTGAACGCCTTGATAGACGGTCGGCAGAAAACCGCTGCCCCAGTTGCTGGTGCCGCCGCTTGGCCCTTTCGTTCCTGAACTGAAGACAACGAATCCGGGCAAGTCGCGTGATTCGCTGCCCAAACCATACAACGTCCAGGCTCCCATACTTGGTTTGCCGAACAACTGGGAGCCGGTGTTCATCATGATCTGAGCCGGTGCATGGTTGAACGCATCGGTCTTCATCGATTTGACGATCGCGATGTCATCGACGACTTGGGCCGTGTGAGGCAAAAGTTCCGAGATCTCCGCGCCACACTGACCATGCTTGGCAAATTTGAATTTAGGACCAAGGAGTTTTGAATTCGGGTTGATGAAGGCTGCACGATAGCCTTGCAGCAATTCGGGCGGAGGCAATGTGCCATCGAACTTCGCCAACTGCGGCTTGTAATCGAACATCTCCAAATGGCTCGGTGCTCCGGCCATGAACAGAAAGATAACGTTCTTTGCCTTGCCCGGAAAATGTCCCGGTCTTGCAGTCAGCGGATCGTACCGCGCCGCCGATGCCGACTCAGCCAGCAAGTTCGCGGCTGCGATCGCGCCGAGTCCGACACCGCAGTCTGTTAGAAACCAACGGCGGGAGACGCCATGGCGGCGAACATCGATCGTGGAAGTTGGGGCGCTGAAGGCAATTGATTGCGATTTGTTTTTCATTGCACGGTATTGATATCGTCGCCGAACTCTCTGAGTTCGGAAACAGCAGGGGCAATGCCGATTTCGGCAACAGCAGGAGCGTGCCGAATTCGGAGAACACGGCGACTATTCTTTCGTAATTGTTTCATCCAAACTCAGCAGCACACGTGCAACCAACGTCCATGCTGCTTGTTCGTTTAACCGTTCATCTACCGTTGTTGGCTTGCCGACGATCTTCTTGGCATCGACTTCACCGTTGGAAATGCGCTGGCGTTGCCTATCAAGCAGTCCTTTCAACGTGACAACTTCGTCCACGTCCGGCGTTCGAGAAACGCAGCGGCGCATCGCATGGATCATGCGATCTTCATCGGTGTCGCGGCCGTCTTTCAGTATGCTAGCCGCCAAAGCCCTCGCGCATTCCATCGACAATGGTTCATTCAACGAAGTGAGTGCTTGCAGCGGAGTGTTCGATCGGTTGCGTCGAACGCACGACACGTTGCCGGTAACGGCGTCGAACGATTCGAGCATCGGATACGGCACGCTACGAAAACGAAAAGTGTACAGGCCGCGGCGATAACGGTTTTCGCCGGTCTCCTCGTTCCAGGTTTTGGGGCCATAACTCGCCGGTGGATCGAACAAAAAACGCGGAGCCGGCGGATAAACCGACGGACCGCCGATTTTTCGATTCAACAGACCGCTTGCCGTGAGCGTGATATCGCGAACTATCTCCGCATCGACGCGGAAGCGCGGCCCGCGAGCCAGCAGTCGGTTGTACGGATCACGCTGATACAACTCGGGCGTGACATGTGAAGACTGACCGTAAGTCGCCGACGATACGATCAGCCGGTGCAAATGTTTCAAACTCCAGTCGTTTTCCATCAGTTCAACTGACAGCCAGTCAAGCAATTCTGGGTGCGAAGGCGGCGTGCTTTGCGATCCCAGTTCGTCACTGGTCTCCACCAAACCGACTCCAAAATAGGCCTGCCAGAGACGATTGACGATCGATCGCGCCGTCGTCGGCGAACGTTCGTCGACCAGCCACTTTGCAAATGTTAACCGGGAGTTGTCCGCACCCTCGGGCAGCGGATGCAAGAAATCGGGAACACCTGGCTCGACCTGTTTCTCCGGGCTCAGGAAATCACCGCGCTGCAACACCGACGTGGTTCGCGGACTGTCCCGCTCCTGCAGCACCAACTGTGTCGTCCCTTCAGGATACTGTTTCCACAGCGATTCGATTCGGTTGTTCGCATCCTTCCATTGGTCGACGGTCGTGCGCCAGTATCGAAACACCGTGTCTCGCTGATCGGCAGTCCGTATTTCCGCAGCAACGTCAAGCAGTTCTCGCACCCGTGTTGGCAGCGGGTCGGCAACCGGATCAGCCGCCGTTGTCAGAGAAAAACGATACCGACCCATCAAACAATTGTGGTTGTCGTTATTATTCCAACCGCCGTGATTCATTGCCGGCTGGAATGAGATGGCTGTACCTGCGGAGAATCCTTCAACCGGTTCTTCGGGCACGAAAACGATTTTCCGCGGCTGGTTGCGGCGGCCAGGATCGATATCGGTCGTCCATGCAGTTTTCTGATCACCATCGATCGCGAACTCGGCGGGGCCAGTGACGCGTTGGTCGCCCTCTTTTGCTTGGATGTCTTTCAAGTAATCGGGCTGAGGAGCTTTGTCTGGATTCACGTCGGAGCTAACAGCGACCAGATTCAGTTTCGTCCGCTTGCCGGGATCATCCAGCGGTGCAACGTCGATCTTGATTTCAGTCAGAGCGGCGGTGCCGCGTGCCGACCGGCCCGGGCCACTACGCGGCAATTGGGGATGCGTCAGCAACTCCAAGCGAAAGCCGGTGATGTTCTTTGCGTTGGTGTGCATCACGAACATCGGCGTCGAAGCTTTCGGTGCATAACTTTCGCTGACGATCGACCAATCATCGAGGACATGAAACTTTTGGCCTTCGTAGGGAAGTTCAACCGGCTTGAGCACTTCCCAATCGATCAACATTTGCCGCGCCGAAGCTTGCCACGCTGACATCTGCTCGGCCCAGTCCGGACATGATTCTTTCAAGTCAGCTTCGATCGCGGCGATCTCGTCCAAAATCTCCGTGCGGCGTCGCTGTTCATCCGCTGTATAGACGGGCACGATCGCGTCGTGCGTATTGTTCAGGAACGCGAACATCCGGTAATAGGCTTGCTGGGTCAGCGGGTCGTACTTGTGGCTGTGGCACTGCGCGCACTGGACTGTCAGCCCCAGCACGCTCTTGCCGATCGCATCCATCCGATCAAACATTCCTTCCATGCGGAATTGCTCGGGATCGGCGCCGCCTTCTTCATTGACCATGGAGTTGCGGAGGAAGCCGGTCGCGACTTGATCTTCCTGCGTGCGTTGCGGTAGCAGATCGCCGGCAATTTGTTTGATGATGAATTCGTCATAAGGAGTGTCGTGATTCAAAGCGTCGATCACCCAATCGCGATAGAACCACATCTCACGCGGCTTGTCTTTTTCGTAGCCGTCCGAGTCCGCGTAACGCGCCGCGTCCAGCCAGATGCGTCCCCAACGTTCTCCGTAGTGCGGCGACTTCAACAGTCGTTGGATCTGCTTCGCGTAGGCAGCATTGGAGTTGTCCGCTACGAAGGCATCAACTTCGTCAATCGTCGGCGGCAGGCCAATGACATCCAGACTGAGACGCCGCAGCCAAGTCACGCGATCAACTCTTGGGGACGGCGCGAGTTGCTCACGTTCGAGTTTGCTTAGCACAAAAGCATCGATTTCGTTACGCGACCCATGCGGTCTGCTTGACCTCCGGGATCGGTGGGCGGACTGGCGGCGTGAACGCCCAGTGCGTCTGGTACTTCGCTCCAGCGGCGACCCAACGCCGCAACGTTTCGATCTCTTCGCCCGTCAGTTTCTTTCCCGAATCGGGCGGCGGCATCAGGAGTTCAGGATCCTCCGAAATGACTCGCGCAATGAACTCGCTTTTGTCGACATCTCCCGGCACAATCGCCCATTCGAGTGCCGCAGCGGCAACATCCAGTCTTAGATCTGCTTCTCGATGCGCCTCGTCGGGGCCATGACAATGAAAGCACTTGTCGGAAAGAACCGGCCGCACGTCGCGCCCGAAATCGAGTTGGTCTGCGCCAGGAGCGACATCGCCTGCGAATAGCAATGCCAGGGCGGCCAACAGGATTCTGAGTTTCATGGCGGGAAAACCGGACCGGCGAGAGTCAGACAGCGGTCGGGGCGTGCCGACAACCTTCAGCCATTCTGCAGCCCAGCTCAAGTGCGTTCAAGGGTCAGATTGCGAAGATTGATGGCCGTTTGCAGGCTGAGCACAATGGTAGCGGAGTCGCTGGGCGACTCCCGCCCGAGTTGCGGAGCAACTCGGCTGCAAATACGGTGGCTGACGCGGTTAGAAGTTTCTCGCGCGCTAACCCGAACGTCTCTTTCCAGGGCAGTCGAATGGCATAGCGGCGTATTCGTCAGTACCGGACGCAACATTCCTGCGTCGATTCGCGAGGTGACCGCATCAATGATGCCAGTGGCCCGTGTGGTGGACATCATAGTGCCCTGGTTGAACGTGAAGGTGATTCCCGTGCCGACGGACTTCCGTGGGGTGCCAGTCAAGGTGCGTCGTGTCGTGATAGAACCCTCCACGACCACCGTAGCGTGAGGAATAGATACCTCCCGGATACGGCATTCGATAACTGCCGTAGCCGTACCCTCCTCCGTATCCTCGGTGCCCTCTGCCAAAGCTGATGGCAATACCGCTGTATGAGCCATAACCATAGCCGCCACCATAGCCACCGTAGCAACCATGCTGTGCTGCTGCGTTGGGGGCATCGCCGACAAGGGTCAGGCCGAGGGCTAAAGCTGGGGCAGCAATCCACTTGGTGAGTGCGAACATTTCTGAGTCTCCGTTGATTCGTGAAAGGTGGGCCGCGAAATGCTCTTTCGCAGGGTCAACCCACTAGCGGGATGAATGATGGCAAACGCCACACCAAACGTGAAACTTCAGCGCTCGTGACGATCAATCCGCCGGAAAAAGCCTTAAAAACGGCACAAAAAAACTGTTTCACGAATCCCTTGATGGCTCCGACCCAACCAGAGCCGCGCCGTCAATCGGACGTCACCGGTGTCGCAGAAGTTGCCGTGCCGTCCGCTGAGGGCGCAGCCAGCCCCGCAAACATCCTCCCAATTTCGCCACTTCCATCAGCGAACAAAGTCGTTGTACTCAGTGCCCAGGGGCTCATTCAGCAACTTTTCCACCGTGGATGCCAGTCGGCCAACGAGACCGTCAAACAGCAGTTTTCCTTTTTCGGCCGAAGCCAGATCGGGACGCCCGCTGAAACCTTCGCGAGTTCGATGTCGCATGTCACGGCTCAGAAACGCACCATCGATTTGATCGGTCACCAATCGTTCCGCGCCCATCAGTCGATCGCGGTCGACAAGATCCGGACGCAAATGCATGATCATCGACGTCTCGAATTCGCATCCGTGTCCCACAAACTTGTGATCGCCTTCGAGAGCTGCGCGAAGCAAGTCATCCGCAACGGACCAGTAGCAGCCGGCCGCGATCAGAGCACCCGGATACGCAGGCTGAAGCCGGCGCAAGGCTACCCGCATGGGGTCAATATTGCCGCCATGACCGTTGACAAAAAACAAACGCCGATAACGATCGTTCAGAAGTGAGCGTGCGATATCACCAAGCGTGTCAATGTAGGTCGGTAATTCCGCGCTGAACGTCGATCCAAATCGCAAGTGATGCGCGCTGGCTCCCAGCCAAAGTGTCGGCGTCAGAAGCAGCTGTTTTGAGCAACGCGTTTCGACAGCGTCGGTCACCGCCGAGCAAATGATCGTGTCGGTGCCGGTTGGCATGTGCGGCCCATGTTGCTCGACGGCTGCGATGGGAATCATGACAAGCGTCTGATCGCGATCGACCTGAGCCAGCTGCGCCGATGTCATTTCATGAAATTTCATCGGTCATGCTGTTCGATTCATGATCTGGAAATACGTATACTCGGTTGGCTTCGCAGGCCGCAGGAAACTGACGACGTAACCCAGCGCCAGCGCGGTGCCGAACCCGATCGGCCAATACCAGACCGAAAACCAATCTTGTGTGTACATCAGATAAAGTGTCAGCACGGTGGAAATGGAAACGCTGACCAGCACGCCCAACGAAGTTGCTCGCCGTGAAAACAAGGCCAAGATAAAGATTGCCAGGAGCGGTCCCCCGAATGCTGACGTCAGTTTCTTGCCAATGTCGAATACATTTCCTAGTGGACCGACAAAACAAGCAAGCGTGATCGCGATTGCACCGATCACCACCACCATGATTCGGATCCAACGCAATTCACTTCGGTCGTTTTCTGGACGAAGCGAGGGGAACAGCCGATCCCGAAAGTCAACGATCAAAGCCGTGGTCACGGAATGGACCCCCGAGTCGATGCTGGACATGATGGCCGCCATCAGGGCTGCCAGAAATAGTCCGGCCAAACCCGGCGGAAAATGAAGACGCACAAATTGCGGCATCGCCCTGTCTGCGACTTTCGGTTCGCCGGGAATCTGCGGGCTGGCCAGAATCTCCGTGAGCGTTCCTTTTCCCAGTTCTGCAGGATGGTTTGTGAAGTAGCCGTACAGACCGACACCAATCATCAACAAACCAGGAATGACAATCCACATCGCAGCCAGGTTGATGGCGGCGCCAATTTGCGAAACGCGTTCGGATCTTGCCGACAAGTAGCGCTGGACCGCAACCTGATCGACACCAAAGGCTGAAAGCCCCTCCAAGAAAATGCCGATCAAGATCGCCCAGCTGCCATACGGCAGAGTCATCGACAAATCAAAATCGACTACCAGGCCTTCGCGGCCGTCAAAATAGGTATGAAAAGTCTCGCTGGGCGTTAATTCCCCTTGGATCAGGATCAACGCCAGCGTCACCAAGATCGTGGTGGCAAAGATGAAGAATTGAACCACGTCCGTCCACATCACCGCCCTCAGTCCGCCGATCATCGTGTACCCGATTGAAACGATGCCGAGCACCACGATCACTGTTGTCTGCGAGACCCCGGAAACACTCGACACGACCACCGATGCGGCGTAGGTCGCCGAAGCCATCCAACCGATGCGGAGCAACACGAACAGTCCACTGGCAAGAATGCGAACGGAAACGTGAAACCGCTTTTCGAGGTATTCGTAAGCCGTTTCTAAATCCAACCGCGCGTAAACGGGAATGAATACGCAGATCACAATCGGCGTCATCAACGCAAACGCGATCAACGAGAGCCCGATCCGCAGACTGTCACCAAACGCGGCCGACGGATAAAAGACGAAACTGTTGGATGAAAACAGCGTCGCCATCACGCTCAGTCCGACCGCCAGCCAACCCATCGAACCGCCCGCAACGAAGAATTCTCGCCGAGACTGATGCCGCCCAAAGTAGAAGCCCAAACCGAGGATCAGCAACAAGTAGATGACGACGGCGGCAATATCGAGTGGGTGCATCCGGGGCGGGCAGGTGTGAGAGACGGATGGCGAACAGCATCAGAATAACGGATTCACGCGGTCTCGATTGAGATCTTCACGAGCCTCGCCCATTCGTTCGACATTTCCTCACAGAAACCCTATAAATAATGGTTCGGGCAACGCTGTCGGCGTCGCTATCCCCATCGGTCCCAAAGAGGCAGTTTCATGTTTCGTTACGCCACCCTCATGGTCGCGGCCTTCGTTGCGACATCGTGCATCCATCAACAGACGGTGCGTGCCGAAATCATCGAATTGGAGAACGGCGACATCATCCAGGCGGAGCTTTTACAGGTTACCGAAAAGACGCTTAGGATCCGGCACGAGATCTTTGGCGAAGTCGACATCCCGCGGGCGCGAGTTCACGCGATCGTGATGCGTGACCCGAAGTCCGGAAATACCAAGAAGCTTAAACCAGATGGCAGCGAAGCGGAGCAGGAAACGCCCAAGCAAATCATTGATCGTCTGGTCAATAAGGATTTTGGCCCCAGATCGATCAAGGAATTGGAGCAGGGTGCGAAGCGGCAAATGACACCGCGCGACGCGGTCGAGCAACTGCGTCGTGAGGGCGTCGATCCTGAGTTGAAACGCAGCTTGCACATGATGCTGCCCGGATTCGGGACCCCCGAGGTGCAAGGCTACTTCAACAATCGTGTCGATGGTTTGATGAAAGGGTCACTCTCGATCCAAGACATTCGCAAAGACGCGATCGGTGCGCGAGATCAATTGCGTGAGATCATGGATGACTTGGGACAAGACGGCGCCGCGCTGCAGGGCTACTTCAGCATCCTGAATAACTTCATCGAGAAGACGAGACCGGAAGACGAGCAGCCGAAGTAGTTGTCGGTCGGGTCTCCCTGACCCGACTCCCAACACCGTGAATAGACGGGTCGGGAGACCAGTGCTACCTCTGAACTCGCCGTCATCAATCCCGGGTCAGACGTCGGGAGACCCGTGCACAGCGCGTCTTGACGGTGTGTCCTCGGCATCAGCTCTCACTTCAGCGCTGCGGCACTTTTCTGGTATCGGCGAATCGATTTTGCTTGATCCCGGTGGGTGGTTTCTGTGCGTCAACGATTCGTGTTTTCAATGTTGTCGCCAACTCCTCAACGATTTGGGCGTAGTGGGGATCATCAGCCAGGTTTTTCATTTCACCGGGGTCGTTGCGATGATCGTACAGTTCGTTTCCTTCAACGCCGTTTTCGCCCCACTGTGTAAAGCGGTAATCCTGAGTTCGGATGCTGTAACCATTCGCGTAGTGCGTCAGTGCCGACAAACGCGGCGTTGCCGACGGATCACGCAGTGCTGGAGCGAGACTGACTCCGGAGAGAAACTTCGGAGTGGGCAAATCGGCCAACTCGGCGAGTGTTGGATAGAAGTCGACCATCTCCGCCATGGTGCCGGCGGTTTTACCTGCAACGATTTCCGGACCAGCCACGATCAGCGGAACTCGCGCCGCGTTCTCAAACAAAGTCGTCTTCTGGTAATGTCCGTGTTCCCCCATATGGTAACCGTGATCGGAAGTAAACAGCACGATCGTGTTCTTTGACAGACCGGTCGCATCCAGTGTCGCAAGAATACGACCCAGTTGAGCGTCAGCAAAACTGATCGAAGCGTAATAGGCTTGGATCGCTTTACGGGCGACCTTGACATCGAGATTGATTTGCTCTTTCTTTCGCGTCACTGAATTGCGGGCCGGAAGCGGAATGGAATCGAGATAACCGTCGGGAATCGTCGGAACCTTGACCTGGTCCAATGGATGCAGTGTCAAAGTACTTCTTCGGCGCGACGTAGGGCGTGTGCGGACGGTAGAGTCCAACGGCAAGAAAGAAAGGTGTCTTGTTATCACGATGATGCTCAAGAATCCTAATCGCTTCGCTCGCCGCGATCCCATCGGTTTGTTCTTCGTCTTTGCCGTCAGCGGCTAGCCAGCTGAGGGTCCCACCAAAGCTGCCGGGATTGAGACTAAAGATCTTGTCTTCTTCATCCTTGTCCCGACCACGCGGATTGATCGTTCGATCCCACGAATACGGATCGTCATGTCCCCCGGTGCCAACGTGCTTGGGGACGTTGTAGTGGATAAATCTTGCCGACACGTGTCGCGAAGTAACCGGCGTCGCGAAACATCTGTGACATCGTGTTGACGTTGGGAATGTGTTCGCGAATGTAGATGGCATTGCGCTTCACCAACGTTTGATCGGGGTACATCCCGGTCATGAACGAAGCGCGGCTCGGTCCGCACAACGGGTACTGACAATAAGCGTTTGAAAACCGCACGCCGCGAGTCGCCAGTGCATCGATGTTGGGTGTCTTGACCAGCGAGTGCCCGTAGCAACCAATGTCGCAGTTCAGATCATCGCAGATCAGGAAAAGAACATTCGGCTTTTCCGACGCCTGTCCAGGGACTGCGAAGGCGACCATGACCATGCACGCCAGCAGCCCGAATCGAAACAACGCGCTAAATCTCAAGGAAACCATGAACCGACTCTTGGTTGAAAAGTGCCAACGATACGAGAGGCCCCAATTGTATCCCGGCGGCGCGGCCTCGCGGTGTTGGAGGCCGGAGTGTAGCCGCGGTTTGCCAGCGGGAACAAAAGAGAGGGGGCGAACTGGCTACTTGTAGGCTGGAACGAGTGGTGCAAGTGCGGCATAAAGTGGGGTCAGACCCAAGTTTGCCGGAACTGCGCGAAGCTTGTTTCGGCCTACTTCGGAGCAGGTCCTGGCCTAGCGAAGAAAATCCTTAACGGTGCTGCCCGTCGGCCCTCAGTGTCTCGCTTCAGATAGCGGGCCTTGATCGATCAAGCCTTAGGCGGCC
This sequence comes from Pirellulaceae bacterium, assembly GCA_963714715.1. Classification (GTDB taxonomy): domain Bacteria; phylum Planctomycetota; class Planctomycetia; order Pirellulales; family Pirellulaceae; genus JBFJVZ01. The sequence continues at coordinate 344,105 of CAVQPV010000013.1, forward strand.
GCCCGCCCGCCGCCGCTGCCGCGAAGTTCGTCAAGCTGATTTTGCAGCGTCGCAACACGGTGATAGAGATAGTCTCGCATTCGCGCGTGGCGAGCCAAATGCTGTGATAGCCGTCTCGCTAATCTTCGTGCCTCTTGCTTGAAGTGCACTTTTTCATTTTCCCGTGCGGCCATCTGTGCCTTCAACTCCGCGAGTTCCACTTTCAGCCGTTTTGCTTCTTTCAGTTTCTCCGCCTTGATTCGATCTTGTCCCGCGCGAATCGACGCTTCCAGCCGTTTCACTTGCTCTGAGCGATCGGCTTGTTGACGACTGGAACTGTCTTGCAGCGATTCACACTGGCGCTGCAATTCCTTAGCCTTGGCTTGGACGTTTCGTTTCTCAGAAATGCTTGCCTCGAATGCTTTTTCCAGCGATCCCATCACGGACTGCAGGCGTTGAACTTCGGCTTGATGCTCGCTCTTGGCCATTTCCACCGCTTCGTCGGCCGAAGCCCGCGTTGCAGCGATCTCTTTTTCGTGGGCGTCCTTCAATTGAACAATGGTCGAACTCAACTGCTGAACTTTGGCTTGCTGTTCACGCTTGGCCATTTCCACCGCTTCGTTGGCGGACGCCTTGGTTGAGGTGATTTCTTTTGTGTAATTGTCCTTCAGCTGAACAATCGTCGAACTCAGTTGCTGGACTTTGGCTTGCTGTTCACTCTTCACCATTTCCACCGCTTTGTTGGCAGACGCCTGGGTGGAGGTGATTTCCTTTGTGTGATCGTCTTTCAACCGAACAAGGGTCGCACTCAGTTGCTGCACTTGCGACGCGCGGTCGCTGACGAGTGTCTCCAAATCGCCGATCTTCGACTGCAAACTACCGAATTGACTTTCGTAGCGGTGTTGGGCCTCGGCGATCTTTTGTTGCGACTCTTCCTTCAGATCAGTCAAACGAACCGAGAGTTCTTTCTCCAAGTCGTCGCGTTGTTGTTGCAACTGGCCAGCTCGCGTCTGCTGTTCGCGAAGCGTGTTTTGGAGCCGATTCACCGTGAGTTGCAGTTGTGCTGCTTCGCGTCCGTGCTCTTTGATCGCAGTGGCGAGTTTGTTTTCCGTTTGATCACAAAGCCGCAAAGCGTCAACAACGTCAACATCCTTTTCGGAGCACTGAGCCTTGAGTTCGCTAATCTCTCGTTCTTTCGCTTCCAGACGCTGTTGTTGTTTCTCAATCGTCTGCTGCAGCTGCGCAGTATCATCAACAGCCTGTTGCCCTAATCTCTTGAGCTGCGTTCTTAATTCATCAATCTCGCGATGACCGTCGGCAATTTCGGCCTCGCGTTGGTCACACAAGTGATCAAGATCAGCCAAGGTGACGGCTTGCCATTTGATGCGACGCTTGCTGGCTTGGATTAAACCTGCGCAGCTTGTTGTTTTCAGCTGCGTACTGGCGAGTCTCATGGATTCTGGCTGTTTGGATCTTCTTGAGATTCAAATTTGCCGACGCGAGTTTTTGTTCCGTATCCTCTTGTTGAATTCTGGCCTGAACTTCCAGTTGTTCCACTTCGGACTGTCGTTGTTTGGTCGTGTGTTCCAGAGCGGCGATGGCAGTGTGAAGCTGCTCGGTTTCTCGGGCGTGATTATTTTCCAGCGAGGCGACTAGGGATTCCGTCTGCTTGAGCGCGTTCAATGCGTCTTCTAACTGCCATGAGTCAATCGTCTGGTCTCTGACCGAGCGAATCTGATCATATTCGTGAGCTTCCATCCCTGAAGCCCGTTGCCAATGCGAAAACATCCCAATCCCCGTCGAACGTTCCTTCGTTGCCGGTGGTGCAGCTGTCAGTCCAAAGCACAGCAATCGACCCCCAGCGCGTTAGCTGGTCAGGGATACGTTTTTCGGGGGACATGAGGAAACCCCAATTCGCAGGCGAGTTTCACGCGGGGTCGCAACGCCGCCCCGTGTCGCCGAACTCTGCGAGTTCGGTCATCATCGACTCCCCCCAAGACACGGCTTGTCGGAGGCCAGCGCGGGTCTTTTGGGCGAACTCTTGGTCGTTGACGCGGTGGGGTGCACATCTCGCTCCGTCGCGATGTAGGTGCGACCGAACCGTTTTCAAGGGAAATCACGATGGATCGTAGCTCGACCGCGACCAAGCGATCTGTTCGACACAAATAAATCTGATGGTTCGCCACTCGGTCGGGCATCGTCACGGCGGAGCGTGACGGCTACTGATTGTTGTCGCTGGCAAACCGCGATAGGCACCCGACGCGGTGTCGACCTCTAAGTCACCTGCATCTTGAGAGCCGACGCCGCGACGCGTGCAGCCCCGAGGCTCGTGCCTGCGGTTCACGTTCCAAAACACGTTCGAACTCGACAGAATCAGGGTGCCATGAACTCAGCCAAGCCGATCAGGTTTCGCACTGCAATCACCAGGTAGTACTTCTGCCCCGGCTGCAACTCACCTGCGTTGAAAATTGCGTCCGTCGGATCCGTTACAGAACGCATGTTCTGGGGAAGCAAGATAGCACGCAGCACCGTTTTGATGCTCAAGGCCCCATCGACTTGCAGACCATGTTGATCCAGTACCGCATATCGATATTCCGAATTTTGAAACGCTTGGTCGTTGCCGCCACTCAGCTGGAATTGGCAACTGATCTCCAGATCGGCATCGACCTCCACATAGAGTTTAGCTTCGAGTGGCGGGCGATGCTGGTTTTCGTCGCCTTGTCCGTCGGCCACACCGGGCGCGTTCGACGTGCTCTTGGATACCTCGAAACGATACTCGTATTCAACATCGTCAACCACCAGAAAAGCCGTGCCCGTGCCCTCATGCTTCGCCTCGAAGTAGAAAAGGTACGTCTGGGTGCCGACCATGTTTGGCACAATCAGATTCCGGATGCCCAAGGTTGAGGTGTAAATGGCCCCTTTATCGGTCTTTCGATCCACTTCCGTCGGCATTGTCGCAGGGACGACGGGAAAGGTGTACTCGAGCTCAATCAGATCTCCAGCGGTTGCCGTGTATTCTCCCGGTTCGGAGACTCGGCAGCCGTTGACTTTCGCGTCGACCTGCTTTGGCCGAATCACGTTGCTGTGAGGCTGCGCGGCGATCGTAACACCGGAAAGCAAGCTGACAACAAGCAGCGCGGAAACAGTACGAGACATCATGACAGTTCTCCCCTTCATGCACCAACACATTTGCAAAACCTGAAATCGACTTGTCGCCGGTATGCCGGCGGCAAGTCAATTTCCAAACGAAAGCAATAACTGTGCCACTGACCTGAGCGACGAATATTTGCGGTAACTTGGCACGGGGAGCATGGTGCGTGTGTGCGTATCCGACACACCGACCGTGCAATCATTCTATTTACCGGCACGGAGTGGAACGAACAGTTTGCAGAATGTTTTTTTGCGATGCCGAAACCGCATTGTCGTCATGCGGCAGATCCTCGTATTGTCGCGATCAGCCTGCGTAGCGGGTGGCAAGAAGCAAAATAGATCAACGGCAGGAGGCCGACATTGAGGTTCTGGACACCTTCACGACTGACGGCAGTCGTGCTGCTAGCGATTTCTTCTATTGCTAGTGTCAGCGTCGTATCTGCGGACGATACAGCGGCGCAGAAAGCCGAGGCCATTGATGCGTCATTGGCTTCGCCACTTTCGCTCGAGCACGTTGAGCGATCGCTAGCCGAGTTGGAACAGAGCAGCGAGATCGCGGTCGACGTGAAACTGCAGGCTGCCGACAACTACAAGGCCGCTATCAAGAATCTGCAGTCGGCCGCAGCCAGCGACGCTCGTTTGCAGGCGTTGATTGCTGAGACCGAGTCGGTCGCCCAGCGGGCCGAACAGTTCAAGAAACAACGCGCGGAGTTGAAGGACAAGAAGCCCACGCTTGATGCAGACTCATCGCTTCAAGAACTTGAGCAACTCTTGCCGCCAACCGAATTGCAGCTCTCAACGTTCAAGAAAGCGAGGGCCGCTGCCGAGGCGGAACTGCAAGCCCGCTCGCCACGGCGAAAAGAAATCCGTGAACGCATGGCTACCATTCACGAAAAGGTCGCCGACGCGCAGACGCAACTTCGGTCGCTCTCGACCGTCGAACCGACACGACAAAGCCAGTCGTTGGCGGTTCGCTTCGCTTCACGTCGTCTGACGCTAGAGAAGGAAACGCTTGCGTTGGAAGCCGAGCTGACAAAATTCGATGCCGAAGAGTCAGCTGACTTGGTCCGCCTGAGAATGGACTTGGCCGCGTGCAACGCCGCCTACATGGAAAAGCTGATTGCGTTGTTGCAACAACGTATCAACGCTGGTCGCGAGGCGGCAGCAGAGCAGGCGGTGCAGCGGGCCCGACGAGAAGCCATTGTAGCCGCGCCGGCGCTCAGGATTTACGCTGAACAGAATCAGGAACTGGCCGAGCATGCCAAGGCAATCGCCGAAGCAATTGCCAAAACTGAGCACGCCCTGACAGCCGCGACCGCTGCGCATGAAGCCCTGGTTCGCCAGTTTGCCCAAACCCGAAAGAAAGTCGATGCGGTGGGCTTGACCAGTTCTGTGGGAGCTCTGCTGCGCAAGCAGATGACCACGCTGCCCGACGTTGATGCTCGCCGCCAAGCGGTCGCCAACCGCCAGACGCTTATCAACGACACTCAGTTCCAGTTATTCGAGTACGAGGAGCAACACGAGGAACTTGCCGAGCTAGATCGCACGATCAAGACAATCCTCGAATCCACATCGCGGGACGTGACACAAAACGTGGCTTTGCTTGAATCGGCCGCACGTGATCTGATGACTCGCAAGCGGACATATCTGGGTGACCTGGTTCGCAGCACCGAAAAGTACTTTGACGCACTGATCGAATTGGACATGGTCGATCGACAAGTGATCGATCTGGAGGCCGAGTATGAAAAGTACATCGACGAACGCGTCCTTTGGATTCGCAGCGGGCGACCACTAACGAGCGGTGTGCAATTGGAAGCATCGGACGCCTGGTTGCTGCAACCGGCGAAATGGACGGACGCAGGAGGATTGATGTTCAGGGATGCGAAATCTAATCCAATCCTTTACACGTTTTGCCTCGGCATCATCGCGCTGTTGCTGATACGCGGTCGGTCACTTCGTCGTTTAATCACTGAAGTAGGCTTAGGGCGCAAAAAGCAAACTGTCGATCGATTGGCCCGACGATTCGAGTGTTATTCCTGACGAGCATCCTCTCGTTGGCACTGCCGCTGCTGTGCGTCTTCGTCGGATGGCGTTTAAGTGATGGTGCCGGCGATTCCGAATTCGCGTCGGCAATCGGAAACGGCTTCAAAATGTTGGGTGTGCTCTGGGCTGCCGTCGAGTGGATGCGTCAAGCGTGTCGAAACAAGGGACTTGGCGAATCACACTTTGGCTGGGCGCCGGGCGGTACGATCACCTTTCGACGCGAACTAAAACGCTGCATCTGCATTGCCCTTCCGATCGTATTCATTACGGCGACTCTGGCATCGAGCGACGGCGTGCACGAACGCAGCGACATTCAACGCATTGCCTTCTTGTTCGGCATGGCGGTGGCCGGCTTCACAGCTTTCAGGCTGCTGCGTCCCCGGGGCTTGCTACGCGACTATCTCTCGGCTCACCGAAACGGGATCGTCGAGCGGTTGAGGTACTTGTTTCCTATCGCTGGCGCCAGCATCCCCACTTCATTGGCCGTGCTCGCTACGGCCGGATACTTTTATACCGCTCAAACGCTGTTTTGGCGGTTGTTCGCAACATGCGCGTTTGTCGCGTCGCTGATTGTTGTGCGCTCGGTGTTCTTCCGCATGCTCTTGTTGCGACGCCGGTACCTGAGCATGGAACAAGCTCGCCAGCGCGCCGCAGCGGCTCAAAATGCAAGCGAATCGACCGCTGAATCTTCACCTGTCGCGGGGATCGTGACTGAAAACAAGCAGGCCGATATCTCGGCTCACAGCCTGCAATCACGTCGGCTGGTCGGAACCGCCATGACGGCGGTCGCATTGGTCGGTTTGTGGATGATCTGGATCCAGGTGTTGCCCGCACTCAGCATGGTTGGCAACTATTCACTATGGGGAAAGACGAACTCCGTAGCGACGACCGAACCGGCGACGCCAATGGCGCCGTTGGCAAACGCCACCGCCGGCACGACCACGCCTGCCGCATCCGCAGCAATGCTGGATGATGACGTGACCAACAGCTCAGTCACGTTGTCGGATTTAGCGCTGGCGATCTTGATCGTCGTTGTCACCTTGGTGCTGTTTCGCAACGGACCGGGCCTACTGGAAATGTCGGTCCTTCAACAATTGCCGTTCGATGCTTCCGTGCGCTACGCCATCACCACGTTGGTCAGTTATGCGATCGTCATGATAGGAACCATCGCGGCTTGCTCAACAATCGGATTGCAATGGTCACAGATTCAGTGGCTCGCTACCGCGTTGACCTTCGGGTTGGCATTCGGACTGCAAGAAATGTTCGCCAACTTCGTGGCGGGTCTGATTATTCTTCTGGAACGTCCGATTCGAGTTGGTGACATCGTGACTGTCGATGATGTGACAGGTGTTGTTTCGCGGATTCGTATCCGGGCCACTTCGATCACGAACTGGGACCGCAAGGAGTACGTCGTTCCCAATAAGGAGTTCATTACCGGTCGGTTACTCAACTGGACGCTATCGGATAAGGTGAACCGTGTGGTGGTGGAAGTCGGATTGGCTTACGGATCTGACACCGAACAAGCTCGCGGACTCCTATTGCAAGTGGCGAACGACCATCCCGCTGTCTTGAAAGACCCGGCGTCCATGGCGACCTTTGAAGGTTTTGGCGATAACTCGCTCAACCTCGTGCTGCGGACGTTCCTGCCTTCACTGGAAAATCGTTTGCAAGTTATCCACGAACTTCACACCGCGATCGATCAATCGTTCCGCAAAGCCGGTATCGAGATCGCGTTCCCGCAACGAGATTTGCATATTCGGTCGATGGCAAAGGATGCGGCGCTCACGCTTCAAACCAGCACGGACGATGAGATCGAGGAGCTTCGCGACGCCGCCTAGCTACTGTGTCTGATAGATCTTCAGGGACTCGATCTCCATCTCGCCCCGGTCGGCGAACGGGTCGAAACGCAATTTCTGCCACGGCTGGTTATCACCGATGCGGAACAAATACGAGTTGACATGGTCCGCGGGGCTGAGAGTCCGCTGGTTTTGCTGCCCTGCGTTGAAACCACCCGCCGGCGACGCCCAGAAGAATTGTGCTGATGTGCCTTTGGCGGGACGAGCCCTCAGTTCGATCGCCAATTGCCCCAGAATCGGCTCCGGCAGAATCGTCACCCACTGCGGATCGCCACCGGTGCCGACCAAGAACACTTTGCCATCTCGTTTTTCGATCTTCAGGTTGTGACGCATTGGCCACCGAGCGACGTCTTCATCACGGCTGAAGTCCCAGCTGGCCAGGACTCTTGCACCGTTCAGATCGATATTTTCGGGGTTGATCGACACGTCCGCTGGCTGGGATGTTTTCAACGCAACCTTCGCCGGCGAGATTCCGCCGCTGGACGCGAACTGATAGCGGCCGGACTCGACGTGCAACGCGACTCGGTCATTTTGTTGGCCGATCACACGAACATGTTTGACTTCGCTGATCGGCTTGCCATCTGCGGTAACGTTGTTGACATCAACCGCCGGCATGAAAACGGTTGCCGTCGTGTTCGTTGGAATGGTGACGTCAAGTAGAAACCGATCGCCGTCGACTTTCCAATTACTGACGATCACGCCGTGAATCGAATCGTAGGAAGCGTTCACCCAGTCGATCGGTTCGTGTTGAGCGTTGCTGCCGGGCGACGGGGGATTGGGGCGGATGATGATTTTGGAATATCCGGGACCGTCCGATTCGATGCCGGCCAGCGTTCGGAACATCCACTCGCAAACCGCGCCAAAGGAATAGTGCGAGAACGAATTCATCGCCGCGTTGTGACGACCGAATCCGTCTTCCTTGGTGTAGCTGTCCCAGCGTTCCCAGATCGACGTGGCACCCTGATCGATCTCGTAGCCCCACGACGGGAACTCGTGGCTTTGCAACAAGAACGTCGCCAGATCGTGTTGACCGACTGATGAGAGGACGGGCAACAACGGTCGCGTGCCCAGAAAGCCGGTTGCCATGTGATTGCCGTTCGACTCAATCATTTCGGCCAGTCGCTGAGCCGTTTCGGACCGCATCTCGTCCGGGACAAGTTCGGCGAACAGGGCCAGGGCGTGCGCGGTTTGCGTGTTGACTCGCACACTGCCGTCTGCTGCCAGGTACTTCTTGACGAAAGCCGCTTTGGTGCGTTCGAACTGCTCTCGATAGCCCTTTGCTTCGTCGATCGCGACCGGTCGCTTCCGCCATCTCGGCCATCATGCGTGACGAAATCGCGAAGTAGACGGTGTCGATGTAGTCGAGCGGCGTTTTTGCACCTTGCGCCAACCAGTCACCCCAGGCGTTGCCGTGAGCGATGCCAAGGTCGTCGACACTGGTTCGCTTTCGCCACTGCATGAACCGCGTCATCGGTTCCCAGCAGTCGATCGATCACGCGCGTGTCGCCGTAGGCTTGCCAGATGGTCCACGGACAGATGATGCCGGCGTCGGCCCAGGCGGTGCCAAAGTCCCAGCCGTGCTGAAACGGAAACGGAGCGTAACCGGGAAACGCGCCGCTGGGCCGCTGCGATTCCATCAACTCGCGAAGCCACTTCGTGTAGAACGCACCGATGTCGGCGTTGTAGGCCGCCGTGGCGACGTAGGCCTGTGCGTCGCCGGTCCAGCCCATTCGTTCATCGCGCTGCGGACAATCGGTCGGCAGGTCGAGGAAGTTGGCCCGCTGCGTCCAGACGACGTTGCTGAACAGCTGATTGACCATCGGGTCGGAGCACTCGAACGTGCTGGTCAGCGGCGTGTCGCGAGTGCAGCACCAAGCCGGTGATCGTGTCGAGGTCCGGCTCGCCGGGAAAGTTCGGAGACTTCGACGTATTGAAATCCGTGAAAGGTGAATCGGGCGAATAGATTTCGCCGTCTCGACCGCCTTTGCAGACGTAGATAGTCGGTGGCCCGAGCCTTCGCAGGTTTTCGGTCATCAGCCGACCGTCGGGATGCAGCATCTCGCCGAATCGCAATCGTGACTTCGATGCCCGGCCGGCCCTTTCACCTTCAGACGCACGATGCCGGCGAAGTTCTGGCCGAGATTGAAGATGTAGGTGCCTTCGTCGCGTTTCGTGACTCGATCGGCCGGATCTCTTCGGTGACTCGAACCGGCACGCCGGGAAAGGCTTCCAGCTTCGGCGCTGGAATCCCAAGATCGACTTCACGGCCTCGATCTTTGGGTCCGCCGGATCTGCGCGGATTGCGACACTCGTAGAACGTGGCTGGCTGCGCGCCCGTTCTCTTCGGCCAGGATCGCCGCTTCCCAACCGCTGTCGTCGAAGCCGGGCTTCGACCAGCCCGGCATTTCCAGCCGGGCGTCGTAGGATTCGCCCATCAGCAGATCGGCCTGCGCGGATCGGCCCGTCGCCGGTGACTTTCCACGACTTGTCGGTCGCGATCGATCTGCCGCGAGCCGTCTTCGTATTCGATTTCCAGTTGCGCCATCAAGGCCGGCGTCTTGCCGTACGTGTACCGACCGATCTTCTCGGTGCCGATTCCGGTCAGCAGACCGAAGCCCGACGTAGCCGCTGTACCAACCGTCGGCGACCGAGGCGCCGATCGCATTCTCGCCGTGCTCGACCAGATCGGTGACGTCGTAGGTGTTGTAGTAAGCCCGCTGGCGATAGTCGGTCCAGCCGGGCGCAAAGTAGGCGTCGCCCACGCGTTGGCCGTTCAGCTCCAGTTCGTAGATGCCCAGCGCCGTGGCATAGACCGTCGCGCGCTGGATCGTTTTCTCGGTGCGAGAACTCCTTGCGATAGTGACGTGCGGGCGGCAGAAAATGGGTCTTCGATCTTTGAAGACCGGCGTGTCATCGCGATAGCTGATGTAGTCGGCCGACCAATCGGAATCTTGCAGCAATCCCATCGACCAAGTCGCTGGCTCGCTCCACTCGGACGCGACTGCCGTCACGATCCCAGACTTTGACTTTCCAATAACATGCTTGCCGCGAAACCAGCGGGCGGCCCAGCGTATTCGATGTGGATCGTGCGGTTGGATTCGACTTTGCCCGAGTCCCACAGGTCGCCTTCATCGGCTTGGCAGATTTTCCGGCGATGAGGCCACCAGAATCTGATAGGCGGTTTGCTTTTGACCACGCTGGTCCGATTCGACTCGCCACATCAAGCGAGGTTTCGCATCGTCAATGCCGAGCGGATCTTGCAGGTATTCGCAGCGGAGTGCCGTCGCGTGCAGGGAGTCGTTGGCAACGACGGTAGCCGTCAAGGCAACGAGTCCAGCGATTGCGGTCATCAAGATTCGATTCACGGTGCTTGGCTCCAGGTGTCCTGGCCTACGTTTTTTAGATTTCGACTTCTGTCGCATCGACTGGCAACTCGCGGCCCATCCAGAGTGGTGTGGCGATGAACCAAACGATCGTCCCGATCAGTACGACCGTCTTGACAAAGTTGTGCTCGATGGCGCCGTTGAAATAAAGCACGCTGGGAATGATGGTCGCCGCTAACGCGATCAGCGAAACGAGCTTAGCGGGTGTTTGCATTTCTAAATCCTCGACGCGGTTGCCGGTTCTAAGGCGGTCTGCTGTGTGACCTTGCTGAGCAACAAGTAAATCACTCCGCAGGCGATCCAGGCGGGAATCACCGCGTAAGCGGCAAAGATGTCGTGCATGAAAATCAAGTAAAGCCCGACCGCGACTGGCAACCCCCAAGCGATCAACACGGCAACGTTGAATGCCGATCCGGTTTGATGCGCATATTCGTCGCTCAGGCCAAACTTCTTCATTAAGTAGTAGTCGACGAAAACCACGGCTCCCATCGGCCCGAGAACGGTGCCATAAGTACCGACGAACCCAAGCAGCTGAGCAGAAAGATTTGGAAACGCGCCGGCGATGGTGGCAACGGCACCGGCAGCGAGTGTCATGGCGGTTCGCGAGCTTTTCGGCAACACACCTTGAAAGGCCAACCCCGCGCGATAGATCGTCGGGTTGGCGGTTGTCCAACCTGCGATCACGACGCAGATGATGCCGGTCCAGCCCAGAGACTGGAATGCAAGAAGTCCGGGATTGGCTGGACTTTGCCGTCCGGTCCGACGGCCAGTTCGGGTTGGACTTTGATCAACGCTGCCAGCAGCAGTCCGGCGGCAATCCACGCCATGTAGTGCCCGAGAAACATGCCGATCGCACGGTGCCCAACCGGATGACTTACTGCGTGCGAAACGAAAGATCGAAAGATCCGCCATGCCGAAATGCATTGCTCCATTACAGAGCCAAGCGAAGACCACGATCTGCCAGAAAGCCGAATTCCTGCGAGGTCCATTCTCGTTTCCTTGCACAAACGCAATCGCGTCACTCCAGAACTTGCCTTCCGTCAGTGCCGCAGTACTGGTTGCTTCCATCTGCACGAGCGAGACGATCCCGCAAGCGGCAAAGATAGCGATCATCCAGGGTGCGGCGATGTTGGCGACGCGTGCCACCGTTTCATAACCTGCGGCGGCAACCACGGCGATCACGATGCCGACGATCAAGACCAGCCCGGTGAAGGATGGGGCTCCCAGCCCAAAGGTCGCTTCGGGCACTTCGTAATTGATACCGAAGGGAATCCCCACAGCACTGGCCGAAACGGTGATCATCGCCCCGGCAAGAAAACAAAACAGCACACCGTTGACGACGTTGTAGAGTTTCACCAATGATCCGCCGGCAATCCGTTCGAGCTGGTAGTAGAGCGTCATCCGTTTCGCCATCGCGATTGGCGTGACGAGATATCGCCAGGTCAGGACTGCGAGTACATTTCCCAACAGCAGTCCGAGGATCAAATCCTGGAGACTGGCACCGGCGGCCAAAAACAACGGCCCGATCATGAATTCGGTGCCTGCCGCATGCTCGCCCGCGTACATGCCCCAAAACTTGCCGGCGCCCGAACAGCGCTTGTTCGGGCACGGGCTCGCGTTCGTATTCGCCGCCCGGTTGATCGGTTTCCTGTTCGCTCACATCCGCCTCCCTTTGCTAAACCGTAGCTGATTCGTTTGTGCGAGCCGAAAGCACATTGGTTTCGTATTCGGCGATCTTGTCCAACCACGACGATCCGACCGGGACATCCGATTTCAAGCAGTAGTAGTCCCAAACGGCGCCGAAGGGCAGAGTCTTGAGTTCTTCCATCAGCGCCAATCGACGCGTGAAATCGCCTTCGAGTTCAAGCGTTTGCAGTCGCTGCGTCGGTTCCAGCAGCGCCAGCAACAATGCCTTCAACATGTTTCGTGTGCCGATCGCCCAGGCGGCGACTCGGTTGATACTGGCATCGAAAAAGTCCAAGCCGATGTGAACGCGATCGAGATAGTCGCCGCGAACCAGTTCCGTTGCGATCGCTTGCAGCTCATCGGTCAACGTGACCACGTGGTCGCTGTCCCAGCGAACGCCGCGGCTAACATGCAGCAGCAATTCGGGAACGTACATCATGACCGACGAGATCTTGTCGGAGATGACCTCGGTCGGATGAAAGTGGCCCGCGTCCAAGCAAAGCACTTTGTTTCGCGTGATCGCGTAGCCCAGGTAGAACTCGTGCGAGCCGACGACATAACTTTCGCTGCCCAGTCCGAACAGCTTGCATTCGACGGCGTCCAAGTTCACGCTTGGATCAATCGGTTCGGCGAACACGGCGTCCAGAGATTCGGCCAATCGTTCTCGCGGCGCTTTGCGACTGGCCGGCGTGTCTTTGAATCCGTCCGGGATCCAAACATTGGTCACACACGGTGATCCTTGTGCGGCACCCATGGCAGCACCGATCTTACGGCAGGCGATGCCGTGGTCGATCCAGAATTGGCGAATAGCGGCATCCGGATGCGAAAGCGTGAATCCATCGTCCGCCTTTTCGTGTGCGAAGAAGGTCGGATTGAAATCGAGTCCAATGCCTTGCGCTTTGGCCCAATCAATCCAACCTTGAAAATGTTCCGGCCCGACCTGATCACGATCAACAGGCGCGCCTTGAAACTCTCCGTAACAGGCGTGCAAATTCAATCGATGCTTCCCCGGAATCAATGAGTACGCCATTTCCAAATCGCTGCGCAACTCGTCAGGTGTGCGGGCCTTGCCCGGATAGTTGCCCGTGACCGCCAGACCGCCGCCGATTTCTTGGTTGGCGTTCTCAAAACCGCCGACATCATCTCCTTGCCAACAGTGCAATGAGATCGGGGCTCGCTTCATTTGCTCGATCGCGAACTCAACATCAACACCCAATTCGGCATAAGTATCGCGAGCAATTTGATACGCTTGTTCGACACGATCAGTCGGATTGGTCACGGTTTTGTCTCTCAGGAAAGGGCAATTCGGCTCCGTCGAAGGAAATAGAATACACAATTCTGCACCCTTGTCCTTGACGATCGTGCCAGGGACTAGCACGATAGTGCCAGCATGATCCGCACGTTGCTCAAGAAAGATTGGTTTCACGAAGACGGCTTCCCCATTGCGGTGGAACGCCGTAATCCACAGGAACCCTTTGGCCTGCATGCCCACGAATTCGCCGAAATCGTGATCATCACGGGAGGAAAAGGTCAGCACGTTACCGGCGAGGACCAATACGAACTTTCCACCGGTGACACATTTGTGATCGGCGGTTCGCGTCCGCACGACTATTTGAATATGCAGTCGCTCCGGCTGATCAACATTCTGTTCGATCCTGCCGAGCTGCCCATGTCGACGGGCGACCTGCAATTGCTGCCCGGTTATCACGCCTTGTTCACGCTGGAGCCGGCGTGGCGGAAGCGTCACCAATTCAGCAGCCGTTTACGCCTTTCGCCAGCCGATTTGGTGGAAGCAACCCATCTGGTCGACCAACTTGATCGAGAACTGAGGGTGCGGGGCGACGGTTTTCGCGTCATGGCAACGTCACTGTTCCTGCAAGTCGCGACGTTTTTCTCTCGCTGTTACAGCCGCTCTCGAAATCCACAGAGCAAAATTCTGCTGAGAATCGCCGAAACGATCTCGCACATCGAGAGCCACTACTCCGATCCGATCACACTGGCGGAGTTGGTTGCGATGTCAGGAATGTCACGGCGAAACTTCCTACGCGCGTTCGAGTCGACGATGGGATGCCCACCCATCACGTACTTGATCCGCCTGCGGATCAAGCGAGCATCGGAGTTGCTTCGGCGAGATGAGAGCAGCATCACCGAAATCGCGATGGCCGTCGGCTTTAACGACAGCAACTACTTCAGTCGTCAGTTTCGCGCGGTCATGGGTGAATCGCCCCGCAATTACCGCCAACGTCGCGAATCAGCGGGTCAATCGTAGTCTGAAACCGAGACTTCTTCGCACCAACGTTGCATGCGTTTGCCTAGCCCAGGGCAACGTTTTGCAGCGTCTTGCGAGCAACACGGTCGCCCTGGGTTAGCAAGGTCGAAGGAAAATTCCGATCCCCGCGAGCAGGGCGGGCTACACCGAACGGTAGATTTTTCCGAGTTCCGTCAGCTTTCCCGAGGCGTCCAGCAACGCCGACGTGCCGAGTGCGCGATTATCTGGTTTGGCGGAAAACCAAGCATAGCGGTGCACAAATCTGGCTTGCTCCAGCAGCGGTAAGACCTCGCGCATGAACTGCGCAACTTGCTGCGGACGATGCCTGTTTTCCTTAATTGATTTTGCCTGCCAATCGCCGACGGCAAATTCAGTGATCCAAAGCGGGCGACCGAACATTTGATAAACACGTTGCAGTCGCGAAAGCAAAGCCCCGGCGTTCGTGCCCCCGTAAGAATGCACGCACACAAAGTCCACGCGGAGCCTCTGTCGCTGGACGCCTTGCATAAAGTCGATCATCCACTGGCGATCCGGATGGACGCAACCGGGACTGGCCAACGGCACCCGGATCTCCATCAACTGCGGCCAAATTTCTAACGCCCGCTCGACTTTTATGTTGCTTTGCTCGGGTTGATCGGGTTCATTGAAACCCATCAAGTGGCGAATTTCGTTTTTCTTACGTAAGCCCTCGATATCTTTCAGGGTCGCCGCAAGATTTTTGCCGGCACCCCAAATCATCGGCACAAATTCAATCTCGGCGGGCACGTCTGCCGGTTTCTTTGCACCCCATGAATAGAACCAGCTTGCCTCAAGTGCTTGGATATTTTTCAGCCATTGTCGATCGCCGCGGACCACGTTGCAAAATCCTTTCTTCCTGCTTTGACGACCGCTCGCGGCCAGAACTGGGCGGCTTGCCAAGGCGGTCGCCGAAGCGGCGGCGATCCCAAGAAAGTTGCGTCGATCGTGCGTGCCAGGTAGTTTGTTGCTGCTCATGTAAATCGTCTCACTACGAGTCGAAGTGCGAGGTTGACGAACAGCGCAATTGAGAGAAATCGCGCCACGCTTATTCCAGCCCCCGAACGCTCTCGGCCGTGCTACTGCCGAATCGATCGATCTCCACCCCCATTCGCTGCGCGAGCGCGACGAACAAATTGGCCAGCGGCGTGTTATCGTTTTTATCGTGAGCGACATACGATCCGTGTTTGTAGCCTCCACCTGCCAGGATGATCGGCAAGTTATGCCAGTCATGCGCGCTCGCATTGCCCAAGTTGGAGCCGAACAGAATGGCGGTGTGATCGAGCAACGATTTGCCGTTTTCTTCGATGCCGCCGATTCGTGTCAGGAACTCGTTGAAGGCAACAAACTCGGCTTCTTCGATGATCTTCAACTCGTCGATCTTGGCTGGGTCCTTGCCGTGGTGCGAGAGACCGTGCCAATCGCTGCTGACACCCGGGATGTTTGGCACCGCATTCATACCACTCAATTGGAAAGTGATTGTACGGGTCGAATCGGTTTGTAGCGCCATCGCGATCATGTCGTACATCAATCGTTGCTTTGCAATCGCGTCATTCTTGTCGGTGATGTCTTGCGGCTGCGGCACGTCCACCTTCGGTTTCGGGCGCTGAACCCAGCCTTCGGATTGTTGCAAACGCGACTCCAGATCTCGCACCGCTGTCAGATACTCATCCAGTTTGTGTCTGTCTTGAGAACCCAGTTTGGTCTCAAGTTTCTTTGCCCGGCCCCCGACGGTGTCCAAAATGCTGCGGCCGCGTTTCAGTCCCCGTATTTCGGCTGCGACTTCTGCTTCCGACCCGTCGATGAACAACGCTTTGAATAGCTTGGCTGGTGAAGTCAGCCCCGGTATCTCGACACCGTTGGACGTCCAAGACATCGATCGACCGCTGGTGGAGAGTGCGAGGTAGGGGTAACGAGTTTCGATCCCGATCTTTTCGGCAATCGCCTGGTCTAAGGAAACCGTGTTGCGAAATCCAGCTAAGCCGGGCCGTTGTGCCGAAGTTAGCCACGTCAACTCGGAAGCGTGTCCGTTATTGCCTTGCTGGTTGGGGTGACACAAACCGGAAAAAACCGTCATCTGGTCGCGATGATCGGCGAGCGTGGAAAGATACGGGGTCAGCTGATAATCGCTGCCCTCCTGATCGGGGAACAAGAACGGTGTATGGAAACCCAGCGTCGCACACATCGCGACAAAACGTTTTGGTGACGAATCGCTTGGTGTGGCGCCGAGCACTTGCTGCCCGAGCGACGGCCCCATGACTTCGAGAAACGGCAGCCCGATTGCCGCGGCTCCGGCACCGCGAAGCAGATGACGACGGTGGAGTCTCTTATTTGGCAGCAGCATGCTCGGGTCCTTGTTGGTTTTCTAAGTCAGTGTAGGCCAGGACTTGTCCTGGCAATGCCGTCAATTCAGTCGCCAGGACAGATCCCGGCCCCCATTCACTCCACATCACCTTAACTCGCTACCTATGTCGAAACGCCTCGCTGAGCACGACCAACTCAATCAGATCTCGCAAACCGTGCCCCTTCTTCTTCGATTGCTGCACGATGTTGTTAATCGTCGTGCGGTCGGAGAACCCCATCTCCCGTCCGGTTGCAAAGGTCAGCAACTTTGTCGCGAACGTTCTTGCCAACGCATCTTCATCGCTCGCCAGTAAGTCACGGAATTCTCGGAAACCCGTGAACTTCGTTCCGTCTTCCAGTTCGCCGCTAGAATCGACTCGCGGCCCAACCTTGTAGCGCACCTTGCGTCCGTTCACTTCCAAGTTGACTCGTTCGCCTTCGCCCAGGCTGCGAAATCGATCTCGCCAGCCACCGATCGGGTTGAAACTCTCCAGAGCAAATCCAGGTGGGTCGATCATCGAATGACAGGCACGACAAGAATCACTGTCACGATGTTTGTCCAGCAACTCGCGAAGCGTCGAAGCGCCGCGAATATCAGGTTCAACGCCGGGCACGCCCGGTGGTGGTGGCGGCGGTCTATTTCCCACGATGCGTTCCATCACCCACACACCTCGCACGACCGGTGAAGTGTTCGTGCCGTTCGCCGAGACCTTCAAAATGCTGCCTTGACTAAGCAGGCCGCCGCGGACACTCTCGGACGGCAAAGGCACGCGACGCAGTTCAGGCCCATCAACGCCTTCGATCTCGTACAGTTCTGCCAGGCGATTGTTCAACACCGCGAAATCGGATTTCACCAGGTTGCGTACGCTGGCGTTGTCCCTCAGCAAAAGAGCGAGAAACTCCCGAGTCTCGGCTAACATCGAGTATTGAAGGAACGGATCGAACTCAGGAAACAGGTTCTTGTCCGGGCTGGTGAAGTCGATGTCGCGAAGGTTGAGCCAGGCGTCGCTAAAGTCGATGATAAAGCGTTCATGACGAGGGTCATTCAATAAACGTCGCGTTTGTGCCAGCAGCACCTGCGGATCGTTCGATAACTGTTTTTTGCCGGCCGCCTGCAATAACACCTCATCGGGTGTGGTTCGAGTCAGGAAGTATGACAATCGCGCGGCGATCGCGTCGTCATCCAACCAACCACTGGGCTCTGACAGATAAAGAAAGTCGGGCGAGCAAAAGATGGCGTTCACGGCGGTCCGCAAGGCCTCCTCAAACGATGCACCGTCGTCCATCTGGGCGCCGAATAGTTCGACGAAGTCTTTGATATCGTTCACGGATGTCGGTCGACGAAAGGCCTTGTTGGCGATTCGCCTCAGCGCGCTGATCGCATCCGCTTGTGGGGTTTCCGAGATCAGTTCAAACGAGGGCACGTACCATGATTTTTCCTTAACGCTGGGGTTGCTCGGCTCGATCTCACGGCGTTCCAAACCATCGAAAACGAGACGGTGTCCGCGACTGGGAAATTCATCGACAAGCGGACCTTCTAGCTCGACGTGATTGATCGCCAGGCCAGGCCCTTTGTAGTTGTTGACACCGCTCTTGCGGATCTCATTCTCCTTGTCGCTGATCCCCCATGGCGTGATCTCGATCATGTAATTGTTCTCGATCCAGGCTTCCAATTCGATCATGCTCGGCTCACCGGGTGGAAACGAATAGTAGCCAAACGTTGGTTTCTCCGCTCCACGCTGGAAGGTCGTTCCGCCCACGCTAAAGGTGACAGGCCGATCGGACTGATAGGCGTAACCGGTCACACGGATCTTGTAGCGACCGGTTTCACGTACATTCGCTGTTCGCAGCATTCCGCTCGGATAGCCAAGGGGCCGGAAGAAAACGACCGCTCCATCGTCGGCTTGTTTCCAAGCTTTACCGATGTGCTTAAGTCCCTCGCTCGTTTCTGCGAAGTTTGCCTTCTTGATCACGGCCTTCGGTTTCTTTGTTGACTTGGCGATCGCCGCGTCCAGCACCAGATCGGCCGCCTCCATATATCGCTGGAGTTGCACCAACGAGATACTCAGAGCCTCAGCGACGTTGTCAAATTCGTGTGCTCGGCCGTCTTTCGGTAACAGGCTCTCCAGGTCCAGATTGGTTCCGAACAAGTCGTTCATCGTGTTTTGGTATTCGCGACGATTCAGTCGGCGCAGCACTGTCCCTTGTTGCGCAGGTGTCCGCGCTGGTCAGTGGTCCGCTGAGAATCTTGGCGAATGCCTGGCGATCTTGATCGGTCGGCTGCTCAGCATCTTCCGGAGGCATCTCACCGGTTTGCACGCGGTCAAAGACCCGTTCCCACCTGGCGAAAGTTGCAGCGTCATTCAGGTCGGCACTCAGTTCGTCAAGCTGTAAGCCACCTTCGTCCGTGCCGTCGGCATGGCAATCGTTACAGTAACTTGCGAAGAACGGTTTCAGCGACTGTGCGAAGTCTTGCGCCGTCGCCGGGGCCAACGAACAGACAAACGAGGCGGCGAAAAAACATGCACTTGCAGCGATGAGTCGGCCATTGGGAAGCCGGTCGCGCAAGGCCGATAAAGGATTCGTCATTGCAAAAAACTCAACGGTTCAGTCTTGCCAGCTGAGCCATTATATTATCTCGGCGTTTTGCCTTGAATCACATGTGTTCGGGTTTTTGCTTTGGTGCCGCCTGGATTTGGTCGATCACTTGCTGAACGCCCGAGGTCGCCCCTACGGCCTTGACGATTTGCTTCCGCTGGGCATCGTACTTCAACTGGCCCGTCAGGGTAATCACGCCCTGGCTCACTTCAGCCATGACCTTCGTCGGCGCACCAATGCGAACCAGACGTTTGTTGATGCTTTTTAACAGATCTTTATCCGGGACTTTATTACCAAACATCGTCGATTCCCTGTGTAGAAGAACGCGACGCCGCACAACAGCGAACGGCGTAAGGAAGGGGAATCGACCGGACGGCCGTGTTGGGGAGTAGAGGAGGATCTCCCGACCAGTGACTCCACTCTACACCCGCTGGTGATGTTACTGATCAAAGAAACGGGGCGAGAGCGAGATAATGACAAAGATAATCGTAGGGTCAAAACGATCTCACTGAGTGAATCGAAGAAGGGTCGATGAAAATGCCTTCGATTTGACCACTTACTTGGAACTTTCGCCATGCGATTCCTCACCACTCGATCGCTTCGCCGCCGTCGCGGGTGATGCTTTCTGCAACTCCGCCTCGTCGAGTTCGTCTTTGCTCAGCACAGAGGCGTCGCCCAGCAGCATGTTGATCGGTTGGCCCGCGAAGAAGTCTGGGATTTCTGTGAGGTCTTGCGGCTTGGTCCAGGGCACCCAAGCGGATGATTCGATTACCAATACCGTGTTGGATGTTCCGTCCGTGACGTCGTGGAAAGACTGGCCGTCTTTGCTGCCGAGCAGGCCTTGGTCCGTGGCAAAGCCTTGATAGTTCGTGTGGCCGGCCGGTTGATCCGCCGGTGCAAACGGACTGCGATAGACAGCGGGCATTTGCTCGAGCAGTTTCAAGTTTGCTTCGCTGTCCCAGGGCTCGTGGAAACGATACTGCTCGAAAAGCGGCTGTTGCTCAACAAAGGGCAAGATCGCGACTCGCCAGCTGAACGGATGGACTTTTTTGTCCGCGTCGTCGCGGTGCGCACCTTCAAGTTTGTTGCTCGAACCCGGCAGCTTTTTGTAGACGTCGTGGAAATTATGAAAAGCGATTCCGATTTGCTTCATGTTGTTGCGTGTCACGTTTTGCGCATCGCGAATTTGTTTGGCAGCGTTGACTGCAGCCCGAGCAGATGCATGTCCATTATCGCGAGCAACCGGAGTCACCAGGCCACCACTGATGGCTTGGATCAAGAACCCCGTTTCCTCCGCCGACAAACTAAGGGAAATTTCCGCCGCATTCAGGAGCCGGGACCGAATATAGGGCGCCGCCACAATGCGGTGGTCAACGATCACAGCTAATTGACGGTTGAGGTTCTTGCCAGTGACGTCCGACATTCGCTGAGCGAGTTGATCGTCAAATTGCAGCCGGATGTTGCCCGAACCCACGCCGACTTGCGCACTGATAATATGTCCCTGCAGATCAGCCCAACGGATCCGATCGTCATTGTCATTGTCGACTAAAGCGTAGAGGTGGCTGTCGTGAAGTGCCGTGCAAGGTGCCTGGACGTCCCCTTGAATTCGATGCCAGGTCCCGGCATCCGTGCGAACAAAATCGCCACCATCGCTGGCTTGTAAGGTTTGTCTCGCCGCCTTGATCGCTGCCGAGAACTGTTCGCCCTCGTCAATCAAAATACCGAAGGCCAGCGGCGCGTATCTGTGATCGACTTTTTCAGCAATCTTCTGCACCGCAGGAGCGGCTTGTTTGGCTTGCGCATTGTCGGTAACGTTTTCAAACTTGACGTCGCTTCCTGGTGTCAAGGTAGCCAGCTTCTCAGCGACGGCTGCCGGAGTTTGCGGGCGAGCCTCAGGATCCGCTTCAAATCTTTCTTGCATCCGCGGGTCGGCCAGCCGGTGGCCCGCTAGCACTTTGAGTGCCACCTCGCGTCCCAATTTGGTATGACGCGCCAGGTAGACGTGACCCATGCCACCACGTGCCAGCGGCCGGATGATCTCGTACTCGCCAATCGATTTCGGCAAGTAATCCAGATCGGTCGATGTTGGCATCTCACCGCGCCGGCCAGAGCACCAAGTGCCTTTGCGACGGCAATCCGGCAATCGGGTTCTTGTTCGAATTTGGCGAGGGCATCCGGCAGGCGGAGACTGGCGATCAAGGAGGATCGGGAGCGAAAGAAGCACGGCAAGAAAGCCAGCGCATCGGCTCAAGTGAATTGCGGCTGCAGTAAACTACTTGCTGGCGCCGGGCCAAAACTTTTTCCAGCCGCTGGTAGCTTCGGCGGCGGAAACGCCGGCGCCTTCGTCGTCGAGATCGCCCAATACTTTTGCGGCGAGATCGCGGAAGGCTTGCGTGATGGCAGCTTTGGGGGCCTGATTGATCAGCGGCACACCATTGTTGCGGACCTCGACCATCGTTCGATAGTCATTGGGTAACAAAGCAAAAATCTCGCGACCCAATGTCTCCTTTGCCTTTTTCAAACTGATCTGTCCGGAGTCCAAGCCGGCACGATTGACGACGATTTCGACCTTGCTTTTCAGGCCCTCGATTTCCTCGAAGCTCATCATCAACCGCACAACATTGCGCAAGCAAGGCAAATCGAGTTGCGTCAACAGAATGACTCGCGTTGCGTTCTCGATCGCCGCCATGTCAACGGGGCTATAGGTCTTCGACAGATCGATGATCAGATGCGAAAATGACGCTTTCAGCAATCCGATCACCTTTCGAATGCTCTCGTCGGTGATGGCGGCCGTGTCGTGAAGTTCCACTGGTCGCGGCAGCAGATACAGTCCGCTGGAATGTTTCGTCAACGACTGCTTGAGGAGTTGGATGTCCAATCGCGAGACATTCTGAACAACGTCCGCCAAGGTGTAGTCGGGAATCGCATCGAGAAACACGTCGGCGTCACCGAGCGCCAGGTCCAAATCCAACAGGGCCACGCTATTCTTTGAATCGGAAGACAGCACGCAGGCTAAATTGACAGCCACGCTGGTTGTGCCGACGCCGCCCGTCGCGCCGGCCACCGCGATCACTTCGCAAGCTCGGCTGCCGCTGTCGGAGGCGCCGAATTTCTGTTGGCTCACCCGACCCAGCGCCGTGGCAAGATCTTCGGTGGAAAGGGGCAACGTCAAAAATTCTCGTGCACCAGCACGGATGGTGCGCAGGATCTGATGGCCGTCCGTGTTTTCGCTAACAGCCAAGATCGCCGTATCGGGTGCCTCGGCAACCAATCGTTCAATCAACTGGATCGCGCGATCAGGATCGTCGTCAAGCGCAATCACGCCAACATCGGGCGCCGTTTGCTCGATCACATCTGGATAGAACTCATATCGCGAACAGTCCGCTTCCAGCCAGACCGTATCCATCCCCAAAAGCATTGCTTTCAGCGACTCGCGAGATCCATCGTTGGGATCTACTAGTGCGATACGTAATACATTGCTCATGACAAATAATACCTGATCAACTTGCTGTCTCTGCTAAAGATGACTTCCGCTAACCACGTTTTTTAGTACGAGGGCTCCGACACGATCCGAAAGAAACGGTTTTCCGTCTCGCCTCCGCCATGCATCGCGGTGAGAGCATGCTCGTACGACGTCTCGAGCAGGGGCGATACGCAACTCTCCAAAATACGGCCACTCAGGTGCCCGCACGGCTCCTGCACTCTGGTACCTCGCGTCTGATTCGGGAGGCGGACATCAATTGAAAGCAGCAGACCCGAATAGGTGCGGAGTCAACAGGCCACTGCCACTGGCTGACCCCAGGTGAGAAAGCGGCCTTCGCTTGAATCGTGGGTACTCCGTTGCGGAGAACGGCAAGGCCCTTGCTGGCGATCTCTCTGGGCCTGCTCCTGCCCGTTTTTCTTGCGCTCCGAACGTCGGCGCCGCTCAGTTCTGCGGAAAGCGTCCGGGACATGCCGGCGCGCGCCGACCGCTTCAATCCCGGGGATGAGCGGCGCATTTTTTCGCTACGATGGTACAGGCCTGCCCTGGTGACGCACTCTTCGCCCCTTTGCCTTCGGATTGCTTCGCCCGTATTCCGAAAGGAGGCCCGCATGCGCAGCTCCCGCGCGATCATCATCTTTGCCCTGGCAATGCCCCTGCTGAATTCCTGCGGTCAGGGGGAACCCGCAATCGATGTCGATCCCCAGATCGGACAGGATTGCTTCGACAGCCACATCGCCTCCCTTCCCAGTGGAACCCAGTACGAGGGCATCGAGCGCGCCGTCGCCGGACGGATCACCATCCGGGTGATGACCGGGGTGGAGCTGGCGACCGTGCAGTGCGCGCTCGCCCCGGACGGGACAGTGCAAAGTGCGAAGAATTGAGCGCGGATCGTCTCCGGGATGCATGGAGGGGTGTGCGCGGTAGGGCGCACCGGTGAAGCAAACGGGCCGGGTCCCCTGGTCCCGGCCTCCTGTACACCGCCATCTTGGGCTACGCCGTCCCGGGCGCACTCGTAGCGAGCTTTTTCCGTTGCCGCGATTCACGAAGTAAAGTCCCATCAAAAGTAGGACGACCTATAACTCCATACGGCCCATCGGATGGTTTCCGGTGACGACAAATTTTCTTGTACGATCGGTATGCCAACGCGTCAGAAAGACTTTCGTTTTGCGGAAGAATCAGTAGGGATAGCAAACGTTTGGCCACCAAGGCGTGCTCGAGGCC